>NZ_PXYK01000017.1 GCF_003012745.1 Kumtagia ephedrae
AGCCGCCCGCCCCGCCTCCGCAAGATGGGCGGCAAAAGCCGAAACATGCACGTAGCCAGGCCCCGAAAGGAGATCCGTCGCCAGACCGCGAAGCCCGCTTGTTCCGAAAGCAACCATTCAACCCCGTCAGCAACACTTCCGATGCTCAGATCGAGATCCGATGCGCATGCGGTCCGAACCCATCAAAAGCGCAATGCTGCGGTGCGTCAAGACCCCGGCTGAGTACAATAAGGGGGACGCGCCAAAGAAACACGTATATCTTGATAGAAAACCATCCATATCACAGGACATGAGATGTCTCTGCATCAATTCACGCCAACCACTGCTCATATTTTGTGCAATTGCATGCTATAACGCGAAATAGCGCGACAATTACATTCGTTTACCTTTAACGGCTTGCCCCAAGAACCGATATCATACCATTGTTGCCGCCATTTCGTTCCAATAGACTGGCATGCTGCACCGCACACTGCTATGGATCACGAGACGGCAAATTCGAAGGGCGAGATGTACCCACAAAGCATGCCTTCGCTAGATGCCTTAAGGCAGGTCTTCCGCATCATGCGGGGCGGAGAGCCGGTCGTTGACATCAGTCCGCGACTTCGAAAGCTCTCCCGGCAGCTGGATAACGATGTTTCGCGACAGATTGCCAGAATCCACAAGCTTGTTGGATCGAACGTGCGGGACCCCGACCCTCGGACAGGGACACAATTGGCCTTTACCCTCTACAAGCTGGCCGTTTCTTCCGTATCGCCGTCATCCAGTTTTTTTGGCGACCAGAACCTGCTCCTGTCGTTGCAGGCGATCCTGACCTGGTATGTTGACAACTATTTTCCAGACAAGCCGGGTCGCCCTGGAAACTGGTGGTTCTGGGAAATCGGGATTCCGACACATATCTTCAACATACTGCTGCTTCTTCCTGTTTCGCCCGCCCGTGACGAGATCGTGCGTCAGGCGGTCAGCGCCTTCCAACAGGTTGTGCCCGACCCGCGCCGCATCAAAGCCGGAGCGATTGTCTCGACCGGCGCGAACCGCGCCTGGTCCGCAGGCGTCGCATTCAAAGCAGCGGTCCTTGCCGAGGACCTGTTGCGGATCGAGGACGCCCGTTCCGCCTTCCTGGAGTGCCTCGCATTCAGCGAAGCCGGAGACGGATTCCGTCGGGATGGATCTTTCGTCCAGCACAGGAACCACCCCTACACCGGTGGTTATGGCGTCGGTCTGCTACAGCAGGCCGGCGAGCTCGCCCACTGGCTGAAGAGCAGCCCGTGGCGGCTCACAGACGAGGCACATGATCATCTGCGCATTGTCATCGAACGAGGATATGCGCCGTTGATGCATGACGGCGCTATGATGGATATGGTCCGAGGGAGAGAAATTTCCCGCCATGACTTTACAGATTTTGACGCGGGGCGCGTCGTTGCCTTGGCGGTGCTGCTCGCCTCGGACGTCTTCGGGGCGAACGATCGGACCTATCTCCGCTGCATGGCTGCAAAGTGGATCGGTGATGCGGGCCGATCATTCTTCAGAAACGACAATATGGCAACGCGGCTGGGGCTTAGCTTCGGTCAGGCGCAACTCGCTGAACAGGCCTTGCTGGACCACGGTTCGTCGACGGAACCGGATCGCTTGCGACATGTCCAGTTCGCGGAGATGGACCGAGTCGTTCACATATCCAGCGAGTTCTGCCTTGGACTTGCCATGCATTCGGCGAGGATCGCCCGTTATGAATCAATCAACAACGAGAACCTGCACGGCTGGTTTGCCGCGGATGGGGCGACGTATTTGTATCCGAAAAAGGGGCCCGGCAGGAGCGGCTTTTGGCCAACCATCGATCCATACCGCATCCCCGGAGTAACCGTCAGTCGGCGGCCTAGGGCGGACGGAGAGCGTTTCGCCGAGCGCAGTTCGCGTTGGGTAGGCGGAAGCACGCTCAACCCGGACGGCGTCGCGGGAACGCGCATTGCCGGGAGCGACGGCCCCGCCGGGCTAAAATCGTGGTTTTTCTTCGGTGATGAGATCCTGTGCATCGGCAGCGATATTTCCGACGAGAGCGGACACCCCGTCGAGACGACGGTGGAGAATCGCATGTTGACGAAGGATTGGGTACCGCGCGTCAGAACCGCAGCATCAGGGGACGGCTGCGTCGATGAGCACGCGACTGAATTTGACCCGGGCGAGTGGTTCCACATCGAAGGGATCGGCGGATATCGGCTGCACGTAGAAGGAACTGCCGGCCCTCGGGCGCGGCCGCGGCTTTCCATTACGCAGCGGCGAGGATCGTGGAAGCAGATCAACCGCTTGCTACCCTATTCCGGGCGTGATTTGTCGCGTCGCTACGTGACCGCCTGGTTCGAGCACGGCATCGCTCCGCGCAATGCTGGGTATGGGTATGTCATCCTGCCGGGGCGGTCTCCATCGGAAACGGCAGCATACGCAAATGCACCTAACGTTGCAGTGGTGCGCCGCGACCGCTTCGCGCATGCGGTTGTGCACCAAGGCAGAGGCATACTCGCCGCCAATGTGTGGAACGTGCCTTCCTGGCGGGGAACGCTGCCGATCGGTCCCATCTCCCTGGAACAGCCTGCATCCTTCATCCTGCGACACGACGGAAGCCAACTTGAACTTGGGGTCAGCGACCCGACACGAATGAGCCGGACCGCTATCGCTTTGACTATCCACTCCCCTCACGTCACGGCGGCGTGTCGTGATGACCAGATCGAGGTCGAACACCTGCCAGGCGAGATTACCCTGAGGTTTCATCTACAGGAGAGCCGCGGGCAGACGCTGCAAACGCGGCTTTCTTGTGAGCGGGACGCATGGGAGCGTACAATACAAACCACGGAACGTAGAGGCTAACAATGGATACGCTTGTAGCGCAGGAAGGTAGAATGGCAAATACGACAAGCAGCTCGAAGAAAAGAAAGCGTCCGAAGATCGGCATCGGTGGATATTTCGGTTACGGAAACTACGGCGACGAGTTGTTTCTAGAAGTTTTCAAGGAGCATCTTGGCCGCGATTTTGAACTGGAGGTTCTCCCTAACAGGCTGGACAAACCTTATTTCGCTCAGGCGGCCGAGGACCGCGTCGACGGCGTCGATGCCGTGCTGATCGGCGGTGGCGATCTGGTGCAGCCTTGGTCAATCGACCCCCGGTATTTTCACAGCGCCTATCTGCGCAAGAACGTCTTTCTCGCCGGGCTGGGCGTACCCATCCGTGCGGGACAGTCCGCCCAGGTCGAGAAACCGCACATCATCGAGCGCTACAAGAAGTTCTTCGGCCATCCCAATGTGCGCTTCATCAATGTCCGCGACAAGCAATCGGCCGACTGGGTCGAGGGCAAGCTGAACCCGGCCGCCAAGGTCATCGAGTCCCCGGATCTCGTCTGCGGACTCACGCTGCCGCGTGTCCACCGCGACCCCGCGAACCCGATCCTCGGCATCGTGACCCGGCATCGCCCCGGCCACGAATTAGAAGACGATTATTCGCGGATCGAGCAATTAGGCGCCTATGCCATCTCCGAAGGCTGGGCAGTGCGCCACATCATCCTCGGCAGCGGCCTAATTGGAGAGAGGGATGTGGTTAACGCCGAACGCGTGAAAATCCCTGGCAAGTCTGTGATTCATACTGAGGATCTCTGGGAAATGACACGCGCCATCGGTGAGTGCTCCGCCCTAGCAAGCATGAAGTTCCACGGAACCGTTGTGGCGACGATGTACGGCATTCCCTCGATGGTATTAGTCCCTACGAGCAAGAACCGCAATTTCATGCGTCGAATGGGAAGAGACGATCTGCTGAGCAGATTCGATGCCGAGGACCTCGTCGATAGATTCCGGCCATTTCCCGCCGCCATAGATCCCGACTGGGTGACGCGTCTACGCAACGGAGCAGTGGATATGCTCGACAAGTTGCGCGACGCGATTTCGAAACGCGTGGCACCGTAGTGAACCGGTCTGCTGGACGCGTTTCCTGGCCGTGAACAGGGCCCCGTCGGCCGAAGCTGCCGGGGCGCTTATGGGGGGATGGTGTCGGGACGGCTGAAATCGGCGGTGTTCGGATGGGCCTGAATCATTCCCACTCGATTATTTCCTGCCCTCATAACGGATTGAAATTGCTCGTCAAAAAAAATTTCATGGCTCACTATACCGTCAACCAATCCGTCAAAAACTCGCGCTCCTGAAAACATTGGATTTCTCAGCTGCTTTCGCGGACCGCACCTTCCGCCATCTATCGCTGAACACGGTACAGAAAGCCGACGCAACATCGATCAAGCCCGCCCCGCCGTCTGCACGCTGCGGTACGATGCGTCATCGCCCGTACCTCACTGGCTATACCGTCATCGCAGCCCAAAGCCATGATCCCGCTCAGAGATTTAGATCTCGCACGGCGACGAACGCCCGGTTCGTTTCGGCAGCACGGCGTTCCTTCGCTTCTAAAACCGCGATCAATGAGACCTTGCGCGAGAGGACCTCATAGAGGTCGAGTCCGTCAGCGCATATCAAATTGGTTTGCCGCCCACGCGAGAACGCTTCGAGCCCCTCGGTCGTGAAGCCAGAATTGCTAACGAACAGTCCACGCGACCACGATGCCTTTCCGCCGACTTTGCCCGAAAAGGTCATCAGATCGGCGAAGCCAATCTGAGGCCCGTGCCATTTCGCTTCCACCAGATAGGTCTGTCCATGCAGCTTGAAACTACCGTCGATCTGCTCGCCGACGAGACGGAACGAGCCGCGCGGCGCGAGCCCAAAGCCGGCGAACAGCTCGTTGAGGAAGCCTTCGAATCGCAGACCTCGCGTCTGGGGGTCGAGCTTGGTGATCTCAACGAGCAGCGTCGCGAGTTCCTGGGCCTTTGCCTCACTCAAGGTCGAAGACGCCTGCGGCGAAGGTTCCCCCGCCTTCGCCGAACCAAAGCTGCTGAGGAAGCTTGAATCAAGCAACTCGGGGATTTTGAATTGGACGCCGGGAAGAAGGACGTTCAGCCGATCAATTTCTTCGCGGCTCAGGGGATTTCCCTTACCGCGCCGGTAGGTCATCGCCTGTCGGACGATCGCCACGATTAGCTTGGTGAAACACGACCGACGCTGTTCGAGCGTCGCGGTCAAGAGCTGCACGATCGCGGGCCGCTTGCTGCCTGCGACCCACAGATCGCCAACACCAGCCTGCGCAGCAGCAAGCGGAAACGCGGTCCTGTTGTTTCCGCTTCCGGGGAGAAAATCGTAGAGAAGGTCCGCCAGGTCTTCGACCGCCTGGGCTTCACGAAACGACAACATAACCTACCAGCCCTCGGTCTCCTTCATCCCCGCCTCGAGTTCATCCAGGTGCGGAAGCGCGCGCCAATACATCCCGCCGCGGGCTGCCAACAACTCATTGCGCTGAGCTCCGACGAATGATGTGCCCCCGGGATCGTCATAGAATTCATGTGACGACTCTCAATCTAGCAAGATTGTAAGCTTCATGCTACACAATCCCAGGATCCGTAGCACGAAGAAGGCAGGCGAACTGCTGTTGCGGAGCCCAGCGGCCAGGACGGGCTCCTTCGGCTGATGAACCTGTGGGGGGCAAGCAGTGATCCTGACGGACAACGAGACCAAGGTCGACCTTCTCAACAACGAGGCGATCGCAGCAACCATCATCAAACTCTTGCGCGACCGGCCCGATCAACCGGTGACTGTTGGTGTCCATGGCGATTGGGGCGCCGGCAAGTCTAGTGTGCTGGAGATGATCGAGGCCGGCTTCGAGGGGGAAGAGAAGGTCCTGTGTCTCAAGTTCAATGGTTGGCGTTTTCAGGGCTTCGAAGACGCTAAAATTGCGCTTATCGAAGGCATCGTCACAGGGCTCATCGAAAAGCGACCCGCTCTCACCGCGGCGGGCGAAACAGTCAAGGACGTCTTCCGCCGGATCGACTGGCTCAAGGTGGCGAAGAAGGCTGGTGGGCTCGCGTTCACCGCCTTCACCGGAATTCCGACTCCCGATCAGATTCAGACCATCGTCGGCACCTTGGAAGGCTTCCTCGCCGATCCGGCAAAGCTCGCGACCAAGGACAATCTCGAAGCCGCCGTCGAAGGCGTGAAAGGCCTGTTGAAGCCGAAGGGTGAAGGCGACTCGACCAACGTTCCCGAGGAGATCAACGCATTCCGGAAAGCCTTCGACGATCTTCTCGACAAGGCCGGTGTCGCGCAACTCGTCGTCCTGATCGATGACCTCGATCGCTGCTTGCCCGACACCGCGATCGAGACCTTGGAGGCCGTCCGTCTCTTCGTCTTCACGTCGCGCACCGCCTTTGTCGTCGCCGCCGACGAGGCGATGATCGAATATGCGGTGCGCAAACACTTTCCCGATCTGCCGGACAGCACCGGTCCGCAGACATATGCCCGGAACTACCTTGAAAAGCTCATCCAGGTACCCTTCCGAATCCCTGCGCTGGGGGACACGGAAACGCGCATCTATGTCACTCTCCTCCTTGCCGGCGCCGAACTCGGCGACAACGACCCGGCGTTCAATGACTTGATCAAGGTCGCTCGTGAACGGCTTAAGCGCCCGTGGACCTCCGGTACGCTCGATGCTGCCACCGTCAGAACCGCTCTCGGGGACAAGGCTTCGCGCGCCAACAATGCGTTGGCGCTCAGCGATCAGATCGGACCGATCCTCGCCAACGGAACCAAGGGCAATCCGCGTCAGATCAAGCGATTCCTCAACACGCTCGTTCTGCGGCAGCGCATCGCCGAAGCGAGAGGGTTCGGGGATGACGTCAAGCTGCCGGTGCTCGCAAAACTCATGCTCGCCGAGCGGTTCCTGCCCCGCCTCTTCGATCAGATCGCCGCAGCCGCCGCCGCAGCAGCAAATGGCAAATGCCCGGACCTGTCAGCACTCGAAGCGGCGGCGACCACCAAGGATGACGCGAAAACTGCGGCCAAGCCGGAGAAGGCCGCTGCCAAAGGCGATGACGCCGTGAAGTCGACGCCCAAACTGGAAGCCGTGAAGTCGACTGAGAGCGCGCTTTTGAGCGAATGGCTATCCTCGCCTGCGATTAAAGCCTGGGCGGCGGTGCCGACTGCGATCGGTGGCGAAGATCTTCGCCCCTACCTCTTCGTCGCAAAGGACAGGAAGGATTATTTCGGCGCCGCCTCAGTGCTCGGCCACCTTGCTGCCGTGGTCGAACAGCTCTTCGGCGCGAAATTCGCGGTGCAGGGCCTCGAAGCCGATCTCAAGCGCCTGGCCCCACCCGAAGCGGCGCAGATCTTCGAAGCGGTGCGCGGCCGCATCGTCGGTGGGGACAGCTTTGACACTGAGCCGCCTGGCGCGGCCGGCTTGGTGGTTCTCGTAAAGGCTCATCCGACCCTGCAGGCCAATCTCGTCGATTTCCTCGAAGCCCTCCCGCGAGATCGTCTCGGTCCATGGGTCTGCGGCGGCTGGGAAGGTGTTCTCAAGGACGGCGATGCGACCCAACGCTTCGACCGCCTCCTTCAGACCTGGGGCAAAGAAGGTGGCGCGATGCTCAAGGTGGCGGCCACGGGTGTTCTTCGCACCCGCCAAGGAGCCCGCTGATGGGCACCTCCAGTGCATTCGGCGGCCAGGGCGGCGGGACGCCCCTCGTCCCGAGCTGGCTAGGCGATGACGGCGCACAGCCCGCCGCTCCAGACGGAGCCCCACCTGATGGTGGACCACCAGACGGTCCGCCCGCGGATGCGCCAGCAGACGGTGCTCCACCAGCCGCTCCCCCGGCGCCGCCGGCTCGCCCGCCCATACCGCCGGTAGCCGATCCCGCGCGCTTCTCAGCGGCTCGCAACAACTTCTCGCGTTTCGCTGGTTCGGGCGGCAGCGACCGCAAGAGTCTCGGCCGAGCCGTCTCGCACTATGTGGGCTCATCGGCAGGTGGGGCGCGCACGGCGGCCGCAAGGATGGGATCGGCGCGCGGCGCAGGCAGCCGCTTGCTTGGCTTCCTGTCGGACGCCGTCGCACGCGGCGCGACCGAAGCGCTTCGCGCGCTCAACCTCGGCGCTCTCGCAGGCCGCCCTATCGAAGAAATCTTTCTCGGCCTGGCGGACTATGTGTGTCCTGACGGCGGTTCGATCGACGAAGGCATCGCACGCGAAGCGTTCATCGAAACCATCACGGACCTCGCCGGTGCAGGCATTGCCGACCTCGATGGCCTCACCGCCGATCAGATGCAGACCGTGTTCGAGCTGTATGCGACCAACGCGATCGAAGCACGGCTCTGCAACGACATCGGCGCGAAGACGATCACCCTGCCGTCGGATAGTCGCGAAGCCGCGCGCGTGCAGGCGCAATTGAACGACTTCATCCGGCGCGGGGTGGCCGATGCGCTCACGGTCGCCCGCGCCACGGCTGCAGCGCTGACGCCCGATCGCGTGCTCCAGTTCGTCGGGCGCATCTACGAGCAAGCGTTCGGGATCTTGCAGATCATGGGCGATGCGGAGGCGGAAGGCGCATGAGGAGACACGTCATCATAGGGCGATACGGCCCCGGCGACCGCAGCCGCTTTCCACTTGGCGATGGAGAAGTCGAAACGCGCCTTGACCTGGTTGTCGGCGAGCGAACCCTCGATCACGGTATCGGCCGCGCGATCGGCGATCTGTCGCGGCTTAGCGTTCATCCTTCAGAGATCGGCGTCGACATCCTGGTCCTGGCCGCCCACGTCCACGCTGCTGACACACGCATTTCGCGGGCGAGTGAATCGCAGGATGGCTGGACCCGCGAAATCCGGCTGATCGTCCCGGTTTCCGATCCCGATCGATGGACAGCCGTCGCGCCGACCTTCGTGCGGATGCTGAACTTTCTCACCGGCGACCGCTGGTCGATCGCGTTTCGCGCCCGACCGCGCCGTTTCGTCAGGGTCGCTCCCGAACGCCCTGCTCGGCTTATTGGTCCTCCCTTCGACGATCTCGCCCTCTTCTCGGGCGGCCTCGACAGTCTCATCGGCGCGATCGACGCCCTCGAGAATGGCCGTACACCGCTTCTCATTAGTCACGCCGGCGAAGGTGCGACCAGCGATGCGCAGTCCACCATCTTCGACACGTTGAAGACTCACTATCGAGGCCGCGCCTTCGATCGCTTGCGCCTCTGGATGGCATACCCGGATGGCTTCGTCCGGGGTTCAGGCGGAGAGAATACGACCCGCGGCAGGTCGTTCCTGTTTTTCGCCCTCGGCGTCTTCGCTGGAAGCGGACTTGAGGGGGCGTTCACCTTGAAAGTGCCCGAGAACGGCCTCATCGCCGTCAACGTGCCGCTCGATCCATTGCGCCTCGGCGCACTGAGCACGCGCACGACCCATCCGTTTTACATCGCCCGTTGGAATGACGCCCTCCATGGGCTCGGCCTGAACGGCAGGATCGAAAACTCCTATTGGGATAGGACAAAGGGCGAGATGGTTGCAGCCTGCACCAACGGCGCGTTGTTACGTCGCCTCGTCCCCTCATCGCTATCCTGCGCGGCTCCAACAAAGGGACGCTGGCAGGGTCTCGGCACACAGCATTGCGGCTATTGCCTGCCATGTCTCATCAGACGGGCAGCACTCGTTGCCGGCTTACGCCCCGATCCAGATCCCACCGTCTACACGGTCGATGACCTCACCGCCCGCGCGCTCGACACACGCCAATCGGAAGGCGTCCAGATTCGGTCTTTCCAGCTTGCGATCGAGCGGCTTCGCGCCCGGCCGGCACTGGCGCCGATTCTCATCCACAAACCGGGGCCGCTCTTCGATGAATCGCCAGCTCGGCAAGCTGCCCTCGCTGGCGTCTACCGGCGCGGCCTTGAAGAGGTTGGAGCTCTCCTGGCAGGTGTGAGGACGCGGCCGGGATGACCGACAATGCTCAAGCCGTCGGTGTCGATTTCCACTGCCATCTCGACCTCTATCCCGATCATGAGGTCGCGATCGCGAGGGCAGAAGCAGCTCGGATCTACACCCTGACCGTCACGACGACACCGAAGGCCTGGGCGCGCAATCATGAACTCACGCGTCATACCCGCTTCGTGCGCGCTGCGCTCGGCCTGCATCCGCAGCTTGTCGCGGAGCGCGCCGGCGAGCTCCCACTATGGGAGCGCCACCTGCCTGAGACACGCTACGTCGGTGAAGTCGGTCTTGATGCCGGCCCGCGCTTCTACAAATCGCTGGACACCCAAAAGCATGTGTTCCGTGGCGTCCTTGAGCGATGCGCAGAAGCCGGTGGCAAGATTCTCACTGTCCACAGTGTGAGGAGCGTTCCAGCGGTGCTCGAGATGATCGAACAATATCTCCCGCAGGATCGCGGCACCGTCGTGCTTCACTGGTTCACCGGAAGCAAAAGCGAGGCTCGACGTGCGGCGACGCTCGGCTGCTATTTCTCCGTCAATGCCGAGATGACCCGCTCGGATCGCGGCCGCTCCCTCGTCTGCGACTTGCCCATCGATCGGATACTGACGGAGACAGACGGCCCCTTCACTCAGGTTGACGGTCGTCCTAGCGAGCCCGCTGACGTGAAAACCACGGTCGCCGCGATCGCCGAAGTCCGGAGGGTCCCAGTCGATGCCGTCACGACGGCGGTAAGATCGAACCTTCGTTTTCTACTGAGATGAGGCCCTAAGGGCCTAGAAGAATTGTAATCTTCGTGCTACATATTTGGTCGATCTGTAGTGCGAAGGTGCCAAAATGCCCACTCCACACAACCCTCCTGCTGCGGTGCGGCGCGCGCTGCGCAAGCTTGGGGCGGACATCCATGATGCCCGTCGACGCCGACGGCTGCCGATGGCGGTCGTAGCCGAGCGCGCCTTCACGTCTCGCTCGACATTGCAAAGGGTCGAAGCCGGGGACACTAACGTCAGCGTCGGCATTTATGCCGGCGTCCTGCAGGCGCTCGGCCTGCTCGACGGCCTGAGCCAGGTCGCCGACATCAGCAACGACAGCGTCGGGCAAGCACTCGCCAGCGCCGACCTGCCCAAGCATGTCCACCTCAAGCGGCCACCCGGATCGTCCCGTGATGGCTGACTTCGAGGTCCATATCGATTTGGACGGCCGCACACGCCCGATCGGACTGGCGAGGAGCAATCGCGTCCGGGGCACCGAGACCATCCTCTTCGAGTATGACAGCGCATGGCTTGAGGACCCGGACCGCTTCTCCCTGGAGCCAGCTCTTGCTCTGACCCGCGGCGCCTTCGCCCCTCCTGCCGGTCTTGCGACTTTCGGCTCCATCGGCGACTCAGCGCCGGATACCTGGGGACGGCGCCTCATGCAGCGCGCCGAACGCCGTCTCGCCGATCGAGAAGGCCGCGCGGTTCGCACGCTTGTAGAAAGTGACTACCTGCTCGGCGTCGCCGACGAGACCCGGCTTGGCGCGCTCCGCTTCCGCTGGGTCGGCGAAGAGATTTTCCAAGCGCCGATCCGCGCGGGCGTTCCTGCCCTAATCGAGCTTGGCCGGTTACTCCAGATCACCGAACGGATTCTCCGGGACGAGGAAACGGATGAAGACCTGCAGCTCATCTTTGCCCCAGGCTCCTCCCTTGGCGGCGCCCGACCGAAGGCGTCGGTCATCGACCAACATGGTCACCTCTCGATAGCGAAATTCCCAAAGGAGACCGACGACTACAGTATGGAGACCTGGGAAGAGATCGCGCTGCGGCTAGCCGGCCAGGCAGGTATTGCCACGCCTCAACACGAGCTGATCGACGTCGCCGGCAAGGCGGTCATGTTGTCGCGACGCTTCGATCGCGACGGTGCGATCCGCATCCCGTTCCTGTCGGCGATGGCGATGATGGGCGCTAAGGACGGCGAGCGCGGCAGCTATCCGGAGATCGTCGATGCCCTTGCTCAACACGGCGCTCAGGGGAAGACGGACGCCCATGCCCTCTATCGGCGTGTCGTCTTCAATGTGCTGATCTCCAATGTCGACGACCACCTCCGCAATCACGGTTTCCTGTGGCTGGGTAAGGCAGGTTGGTCTCTCTCGCCGGCATACGACCTAAATCCCGTTCCGACCGATCTCAAGGTGCGGGTGCTGACCACGAACATCGATCTCGACGAGGGCACCTGTTCGCTCGATCTGCTGGAGGCGGCGTCCGAGTTTTTTGCTCTCACCCTGCCGCAGGCCCGCGCGATTATCAAAGAGGTCGCGACCGTGACCGCGACCTGGCGCGATACAGCCAAGGCGGTCGGCGCTCGATCGGCGGAGATCAGCCGCATGGCCAGCGCTTTCGAGCATGACGATCTCAAGCGGGCGCTGGCGCTATGACGAGGACCTTCCTGCACAATTTCGATCCGCCAGCATTCAGCCCTGTCACGGGCGCGACCGTCGACCTCGACGTCTCGGAGATCGAGGACGCCGGGATTCGCGAAGTGTTGCAGACGCCAGGGGCTGCATATGGCGCGTGGTCCATCCTGGACGCGCTGTTGACGCCAACCGGCGCGGGTACGCCCTTCATTTTCCGGGAACCGCTTGGACAGGCCCGCGAGGTGAAGGTCGCGCTATCTGGCCTGTTCGGCCGCTTCGTTGCCCGCGCCTATCTGGAACGCTACTTCAACCTTTCGATCTTCGCGCATCTCGGCAGCCGCATCATCGACCTCGATCGCCGCCGGCAGGTCAAAGTCACGCGCTTGTCCCGTGGCGACCTGCCCGATTGGATCGCCTGCGCGTCCGACCTGTCCTCCTTGACCGTGGCCGAAGCGAAGGGTTGCCATGATAATGGCGGCCCGGCCAAAGCATTGAACCGCGCCTGGGCCCAGGCCGGACGGATAGATATCACCGCCGGAGGCCGCAAGGTCACAGTGAAGCGCATCGCCATCGCGACCCGCTGGGGGATGGCGGCGCCAAATCCGACCGACGCCCACCTCTCGGTCCGCGATCCGGTCGATGAAGGCGAGCCGATCAAGCCGGAGGAGAAAGACGCGCTCTTCATCGGACTTCTCCGCCTCCATATCGCCAATCTCATCAAGTCGCTCGGGTACGCTGAGCTAGCCAGTGCGCTCCGCGGCCTCACCCACCAGCCCTTCGCGCGAAGACTCCAAGGGGACCTCCAACGCGCCCGAGCGCTGCTGGATGCCACACCGGTGAGAGAGGTGGAAAAGGCCACGGCCATGGGCGGACTGATCGGAGGAATCGTCACCCGTGCCGGGCCCATCGCTGACACCGACGTTGCGCCCGCCGATCAGGAGGCGCTCGCTCGCCTCAACCTCCGGCCGGTCTTCGTCGGCATCGAGCGCGATCTCATCCGTGCCGCTATCGACGCGGAGCTGCAAACGGTTCGTATCCGCCTGACGCAGATAGTGGGTCCGGATGAATTTGCTCGGCCGGATCGCGCCGGCGGCTGGATCATCCCGATCGGTGAGGAGCGACGCATCAGAGGGGGCACCTGATCCGGTGAACACCAAACATAAGCATCACGGGGAAACGGCCGGCCACATCAGACACGGCACGATTAGGGGGCAGAAAAATGGAAACGCAGGAGACCGATCTCTCGAATGAGGCAGCGGCGCTGGCCGACATCCTCAAATGGTCGGCGGACCTGCCGGCCTGGCAGCGCGATGCGCTGCGCCGGCTGTGTAGTCAGCCCAAGCTAGAAAGCGCCGACATCACGGCCCTCGTCGCTGTCTGTAAGGCGATCGACCAAGCCGCTTCCCTCGACGCAAGCCATATCCGGGACCCAGCAGCTAGCCACGCCATCGTCAGCCTCGGCGCGCTCCATGGTCTGTCGAACGTCAATGCCCTCGCACCGGGCGAGCGTCTATCCTTCGGCAAGACCGGTCTCACGGTCATCTATGGCGACAACGGCGCCGGCAAATCCGGCTACGCCCGGGTGCTAAAGCAACTCTGCCGGGCACGCTCGCCGAAGGGCGACGCGATCCTTCCCAACATCTATGCGGCTGGTTCCGGCACCCCGACCGCCAGCGTTGACTTCTTCATCGGCGGACAGAAGCGAAGCGCATCCTGGATTCAGGGAAGCGCGCCTGACCCAATGCTCTCGGCCGTCAGTGTCTTCGACTCGCGCACTGCCAATGTGCATGTCGAGAACACCAACGATCTCGCCTATACGCCGCTGCCGCTCCGGATCCTCGCGGGTCTCGCGCAAGCATGCCAGGATGTGAAGGCCAAACTGGCCGCCGAGATAAAAGCGCTCCAAGAGCAGACACCCGCGATCCTGTCGAAGCCCGAATGCAAACCGGACACGCTGGTCGGCAAGCTGATCGCTGGCCTGTCGGGCAAGACGAAGGAGGAAGGCGTCGAGACGCTAGCGGGCCTGACGGCAGAAGAAGAAACCCAGCTGCAAACGCTCAACACCGACCTGGCCAGCGACCCTGCGCGCACGGTCCGCCAGCTCCAGAGCCAGGAAGCCTGCATCAAGTCAGCGATCGAGCAGATCGAGCGGCTTATGGTCGCCGCCACGGACGAAACCCGGGCAGCGCTACGCGACGCCCATACGCGCCTTGCAACGGCGCGCTCCGCTGCCGCTGCCGCCTCCGCCAACCTATTCGCCGATGAGCCTCTGCCCGACATCGGCTCGGACGTCTGGAAGGTCTTGTGGGAGGCGGCCCGAGATTATTCCCGCGCATCCGCGTATCCTGATCGGCCGTTCCCCGTCGCGGGTACTGGAGCCCATTGCGTCCTCTGCCAGCAGCCGCTCAGCGAAGAAGCCTCGAAGCGGCTCAGCAGCTTCGAAGCCTTCGTGCAGGACGAGAGCAAGCGTCGCGAGCAGGAAGCTGTGGACGCATATGACGAGAAGCTCGAAGAGGTCGCGTCGCAAGCCATCTCGATGAAGTCTCTCGCCGCGATCGTCGCGACGATCCGCGATGACATCGGCCAGGAAGAAGTCGCGAGGACCCTTCGCCGGGAGATCCTCCACCTGGTTTGGCGGCTGCGCGCCATATTGCGAACCCATGGCGACGCGGCCCTGTCTGACCTTCCATCCCCGGCCACCATTTCCCTCGATCCGCTGCGCACGGCCCTCAGCGGCATCGTCAGGCGTATCGAAGGCCTGCAATCGGAAGCCAGCTCCCCGCAGCGCGTCGCACTCGTCGCCGAGCGCGATGGCCTTGCGGACCGCAAATGGCTCGGCGTGGTGAAAGCCGATGTGCTCGCCCAGATCGAGCGCCTCAAGACCATCGAGGCGATCGAGAAAGCCAGCAAGGACACGACCACAAACAAAATCACGACCCAGAGCGCCCGTATCGCGCAAGCGCTCGTCACCAACCGCTTGCGTGGTCGGTTCGCAATCGAGGTGGATAAGCTTGGCGTCGCCGGTCTCGCCATCGAGCTTCAGCAGGCCAAGGCCACGGCGGGCGTGCCCTTCTTCCAGGTCCGGCTCATCAATAAGCCCAGCGAGCCGGTGGGGAAGGTTCTGAGCGAAGGCGAGCACCGATGCGTCGCGCTTGCGGCTTTCCTCGCCGAACTGTCGACCATCGACGCGCAGTCAGCGATCGTGTTCGACGATCCCGTGTCCTCGCTCGACCATTTGCATCGCGACAAGGTCGCCGCCCGATTGGCTGAGGCCGGGCAGACTCGTCAGGTGATCGTGTTCACTCACGACATGGCGTTCTTACTTCTACTCGATGAAGCCTGCCGGGCGACCAAGGACCGGGAAGCGACGCCGGTGGCGTACCGCCTGATCAGCCGCGGCGCTGAGAACGCCGGCTATTGCCACCAGGACCCACCCGCCAATGTCATGCCGCTCGACAAGGTGATCGACGGGATGAAGGCGCACCTCGCCAATGTGAAAATCCATCACGAACGCGGCGATCAGGCAAAATGGCTGCGCGAGGTGACGTCCTTCCAGGACCAGCTTCGCACCATTTGGGAACGCGCCGTCGAGGAGGTTATCGGGCCGGTGATCCGTCGCCTCTCGCGCAAGGTCGACACGACGGGCCTCATCAAACTCACTGTCCTTACGGCCGGGGATTGCACCGTGATGCGCGAAGCGTTCGGACGTTGTTCCGCGCTGCTTCACAGTCAGCCTGGAGAGATCAATCCGCGGCTTCCCGCACCTTCCGTCATCGAAGCCGAGATCGACGCGCTGGAAAAATGGATCGCCGACATCCGGACCCGTCAGGAGAAGGCTGCATGATGATGCTGTATCACGTCACGTTGCCCCACGTCGGAGGCGACGCCAGATGGTGAAATGGTCCGAGCTGAAACGGGCGTCCGATGTCGTCCTGGCCGTCTGGCCCCACTATCGTCCCTTGTTCGAGCGTTGGTTCATGCAAGAGCTCATCGACAAGGGCGAGCTAGCGCCGATTTGGCGAGAGCGCATGGTGCCGGGGGATAACGACACGGTCTTTGCCGACCATTATCCCGATCGCCAAGCTATCGCGGCCGCCAACGCGCTCAATCCAACCTTGCTGCAGGCGCTTTCCGCGCGCGCCTTGGACCCCATCGTCAAGCGATCGCTTGAACTCAAGATCGACAAGGCCCTGCAGGCCAAACAGCGTCTGCAAGACGAAGAAGCGCTGATGCTCGCGGAAGCCTTGCGCCGTCACGCCGATGACGAACGGCCGGACGCCGCCGCCCTGAAGCTCGCGCCGGACTCCGAGCGCTACCGTCAGGATCTCGCTGAGCAACTGGCCGAAATGCCGTATCTGAGAGTGGCCAAGGTGGGTCGCTCGAACAACCGATGGACCCACGCCCTTCTATACCTAGGCCCGGATGGCGTTTGGTCGAAGCCCTATCACGCCGGCGAGAAGGCCGCGCAGACCGCAGAACGCGCGAAGATCGCCAATGGATTCGATCTGAGCGCCAGCACCCATTGGGGAAAGGCAAAGGCCAAGATCCGACAGATCCTTCTGCCCCGCGCCAATCAATTGCTCCAGCTCGCAAGCGTTCAGCGGATGCTCGCCGAAGCTCTTGCGCGGGGCGACCGTGTGCTCGTCTCAAATGGCATCGTCTTCTGGTACGAGCCGGATGGTGGTGTCGGCTGGCAGGTCAAGGAGACATCGTCGACGCGCGAGTCCGAAGGCGCGACGATCTGGAAGGAAGGGACGATCCTCTCCACCAATCACGGCCGCCTCGTTGTACTGCCCTACATCAAGGAAAATGGAGAGCACGTCCGGGGCCACACCAAGAACGGCCCGAACGACGGTCGCGCCTTGCCGCGCCATCGCGACCACTATGTCGAGATTCCGTTCTCGCTCTACGACGGTGATCTCATGATCGGGCTGTTCGGGGAGCTTCCATACGAATGAAGAAGACGTGGGACCGCAGTTCTGTTGGTGGTGGAGCGCTCTCGTCCCTCGCGCCGTCTCAAAAGCGGATTTCCGAAGATCTTGGAATCCTGAAATCCGCAAAGGAAGGAAAAGCGCACATGACCGCATGGACGTTGGATGATCTTCGCCGGCTCGATCTGAAATACGCGGAGGAAGGCATCCACGTCCATCAGCGGCCATTCCGTGCCGCAATGGAGCTTCTCGGTTCCAACTTCGTCATGGGGGTCGGCGGAAACCCCGAAGTCAAACGGATCATGGACACCTATACCGCCATGGTGCCCGAGGTCAGCACGAGCTGGCCAGGTGCTGGGATCGGTTTCGCTGCGTCCGTCGATCAGGTCCGCAAGCTCACCTTCCCGGTCGTGTTCGGCCAGGTGTCGCTCCAGCCCTGGCAGATAGCAGGGTTCTCTAGCGCCGAGGAATGGTGGAACTGGTGTAGGCAGGATCGGGCAATTGCCGGCGAAGTTTCTCTCGCGGTCGCCGATCTCCACGATCTCACCAATGGTTTGAATGAAGTCGAACAAGGGAATCCAGCGGCGACCACGCTCTGGCGCATGGCGCGGTCCAATCTCGAAGATGTGGCGAACACCCTCCCGACGACGTTCAGCCATGACTCGGTAATCCAGCCGATCTGTATGGTGGCCGAACTTTCGATGAAGGCGGCTCTTGTCCGGGACGGTGTCGACCCGGATTCCTTCAGAAAGGGCAAGGACGGTCACAATCTGTCGTCGCTTGCCCGCCGTATGGCGGACGCGCGTCCGCACCGCGATGACCAGCGCGTCCAAGCCGTCGTAGGCGCCCTGCCGCCTTATGTCGAAAGCCGATACAAGCCGGCCGGATTGAAGCGGCTGCAGGTCGTCAGGCTCGCTTTGGGAGTGCAATTTATCGCCGCATCAAGCTTGCGGCGCATCGCCAGCGCTGATCTCGCGCTCCAGATGGAAACCGACGAATGGCCCGGTCCGCGCCAGCCCTTCCTCACCTAAAGCGCGGGACACAAGCCGGAGAGAACCGAACAATGACGACGCTCCCCGCCACGATGGCAAGCGCATACGGCGAAAGACTATGACGCCGCCATGTCCGCGCGCTGCGGACAGCTATTGGCCGAGATCGTTGCAGATCCCCATCGGCGACAGGCTATCTTGGCCAATCCGCTCGACCTGCATCGGGAATTGTTTGCGCCTTTCGCGCCTTCCGACCACCCCGATATGCAGGCACCTATCGCGGCACGCCTGGCACTTCGCTCTTCGACCGGAGGATTTCTGCCGAGAGCCAACTCGAGGCGGGTAACGACTATGAATTCTGCCTGCCCGGCGAAGTGGTGTCGCGCATGGCCGAGTTGCTAAAGAACTCCCGAGACTTGCTTGCGGACACCAACGCAGACGACTTCGGCAGGCTGATCGCCTTGACCTACACCTTCTGCTGGTTTGGGAAAATTCACGCCTTCCTTGACGGCAATGGCCATGTTCAACGTGCCATCTTCGCGGCCATGGCGACGGATTTCGGCCATCCGCTCTCCCCGCGTTTTGCCATTCACCCGCGCCCCTATGACCGGCTGCTCGCTACGGCGCTGGAAATCTTCACCCGGGCTCCGATCGGCAAAGAAAACGAAGAATTGGGCCTGGTGGCCGAGTATCTCGCCTTCTTCCTCAATGGGCCGTTTGACGCTCCCCGCAAGCATGTTGGAAGCGCCTCCCCCTACACATCGTGAACGAGCGAGAGCGAATTCGACCAATGTCCTGAAGGGGAAAGCCTTCCCCTGCGGCCGAGCCCAAGGTCTCGACCGACCCCTTCTGCGGGGAGACCCCGCAACGCCCCCTGAGAGTGAGAGTGCGGACCGGTTTCCGTGACGGGTGAATAGCTGGGAGAGAGGCTCCCGCGCCCGTCGTGGAGATTGGTCCCATGAACATGCAAGTTCTCGATGCGCGCCGTGACACGACCGGCGGTTACAAGGTGGATGTCGGCCGCGGCGAGCGGGTCGGCCGCGTCTCGTCTGAGTGGTTCTCGCGTCCGGCCGACGAACGCTACCTCTCGCTCTCCGAACTGGCGCGATCGGTGCGCGACCGCGCCGACCGCAGCCGGACCCGCGTAGTGGAAAGCGGCCTGATCCATGTGGAGGCGAACCGCAACAACCCGGAGCGGTTGGCCCTGATCCTGCCCGGCACCGATACGGCCATTGCGCCGACACACTGGTCCTTCGGCCAGCTCGCCAGCCTGGTCGGCGCACCCGCTGCCTATCTACGGCAGCTCCCGGCGGCGCTCGCCGGCATCAACCTGCAATATGGCCTGACATCCAATCGCGCCGAGCAGATCAAGACGCTGGAAACCGATGACGGCCGCACGGAACTGCGCGCCGTCACCGGCCCAGATTATGGGAGGATATTCGACGCAGAACTTGTGGAAGCCGTGCAGCGCATCGCCGGCAACGGCACGGGCGACACCCGCTGGAAGGTGCCGGGCGTGCTCGACTGGTCGACCGGCATTTACAATCCGCGCGTCGACATCACCAAGGACACGACGACGCTCTATGCCTCCGATCGCGACGTCTTCCTGTTCCTGGTCGACGACCTGAATCCGATCGAGGCCGGCCGACTGCCGGACGGATCGCCCGACTTCTATTTCCGGGGGTTCTATTGCTGGAATTCCGAGGTCGGCGCCAAGACCCTCGGCATGGCGAGCTTCTATCTCCGCGCGGTCTGCCAAAATCGAAATTTATGGGGCGTGGAGGAATTTGAGGAAATCACCATCCGCCACAGCAAATACGCTGCCAACCGGTTTGCGCATGAGGCGGCCCCGGCACTGTTGAACTTCGCGAACTCCTCGCCCCTGCCTTTCGTCAACGGCATCAAGGCGGCGCGCGAGCGGATCGTGGCAAGAACCGACGAAGACCGCACCGACTTCCTGCGTCGTCGCGGCTTCGCCAAGGCCGAAACCGGCAAGATCATCGACACGGTGTTGGCCGAGGAAGGACGACCGCCCGAGAGCATCTTCGATTTCGTGCAGGGCATCACCGCCGTCGCGCGCGACAAGCCGCATCAGGACGCCCGCCTCGACATGGAGGCCAAGGCGAAAAAACTGCTCGATCGAGCCGCCTGAGGTCACAAGGTTGGAGATGCGGTTTTCCGTGTCTCCGGCTTTACGCTTCCGTGTCTTTCAGGTTGCCGGTTCGTGGCGCTGCCTCCTTAGAGGAAGAGGGCGGCGCTTCGCTCCGTGACGGGTTGGAGGTCGAGAGAGAGACTCTCGGCCGCCCGTCATGGAGTACATTCCCATGGCTACTGCTGCGAAGAAAATCACCCTGTCGTCGTCGCGCGACATCCCCTTCAACCAGCTCGTCATCTCCCAGGCGAACGTCCGGCGGATCAAAGCCGGTGTGTCGATCGAGGAGCTGGCGGAGGACATCGCCCGGCGGACTCTCCTCCAGAGCATCACCGTGCGGCCGGTGCGCGATGCGGACGGCAACGAGACCGGCATGTTCGAGATCCCCGCCGGCGGCCGCCGCTATCGGGCGCTTGAACTGCTGGTGAAGCAGAAGCGCCTCGCCAAGAACGCGCCAGTCCCCTGCGTCGTCCGCGAGGGCGGCATGGCCGAGGAGGATTCGCTGGCCGAAAACATCCAGCGGGCGCCGCTGCATCCGCTGGACCAGTTCCGCGCCTTCCTGACCTTCCGGGAGAAGGGCATGTCCGAAGAGGAGATCGCCGCCAATCAGTTCGTCTCGGTCTCGGTCGTGAAGCAGCGCCTGCGTCTGGCGTCGGTCTCGCCCACGCTCCTCGACGTCTATGCCGCCGACGGCATGACCCTCGATCAGCTCATGGCGTTCACGGTCAACGGCGATCATGAGCGGCAGGAGCAGGTCTTCGAGCGCCTCGCACAGGGCTACAGCAAGGAACCGCATCTCATCCGCCGGATGCTCACCGAGGGCGCGGTTCGCGCCGCCGACAAGCGTGCACAGTTCGTCGGGCTGGAAGCCTACGCCGAAGCTGGCGGCGTCATCATGCACGACCTGTTCCAGGGTGACGACGGCGGCTGGCTGCAGGATGTCGGCCTTCTCGACATGCAGGTGGCCGAGAAGCTGCGTGAGCAGTCCGAGGCGATCTCCGCCGAGGGCTGGAAGTGGATCGATGTCGCGCCGGACTTCCCCTACGGCCACACCTACGGCCTGCGCCACCTCCGTGGCGAGCAGCTCCCTCTCACCGAGGAGGAACAGGCCACGCGCGACGCCCTTCAGGCCGAATTGGACGGACTGGAGGAAACCTATGCCGATGCCGAGGATTTGCCCGACGAGGTGGACGAACGGCTCGGGGAGATCGAGACCGCGATCAGCGCGCTCGACGATCGGCCTATCGTCTTCGATCCCGAGGAGATCGCGCGGGCCGGCGCTTTCGTCAGCATCGACGGATCGGGCAACCTACGAGTCGAGCGCGGCTATGTTCGCCCCGAGGACGAACAACCGATCGAACGGGAAGTCGACCCCGAGATCGCGGACGGCGTGAGCACCATCTCGGCACGCGCAGAGAATGACGACGATCACATGATCGCGGACATCGAAACGACGGCAGAGCCCGAGGAAGACGATGGCATGAAGCCGATCCCGGACCGCTTGATGAGCGAGTTGACTGCCCATCGCACGCTGGCTCTGCGCCACGCGATCGGTGAGCACCCCGACGTCGCCTTCCTCGCCGCGCTCCATGCGCTCACGCTTCGGGCCTTCTATCACTATGGCTCAGACACCTGCCTGGAGCTCGACCTGAAGAGCGTCAGTTTCGGCGCACAGGCGCCAGGTCTGAGTGACAGCAGCCTGGCCTCGGCAGTCGACGGCCGCCATCAGACCTGGGTGGCGGCGCTTCCGAAGGAACCTGGCGACCTGTGGGACGCGCTGCAGGCGTTCGACAGCGACAGCCGCCGCGCTCTGTTTGCACATTGCGTGTCGCTGTCGGTCAACGCGATCTATGAGGCCTACAACCGTCGGCCTCGTGCCCTTGCGCATGCTGACCTGCTGGCCCAGGCGGTCGATCTCGACATGGTGGCGGCCGGATGGGAGCCCACGATCGACAACTATCTCGGCCGTGTCACCAAGGCGCGCATTCTCGCCTCGGTGCGCGAGGCGAAGGGCACGCGTGCCGGTGATCGCATCGAGCACCTCAAGAAGGGCGACATGGCCGAAAAGGCCCAGGAACTGCTCGCCGGGTCCGGCTGGTTGCCGGAGCCGTTGCGCACGCCCGGCCACCTAGTCAACGCGGTCGATGACGCATCAGCCGTCGAGACTGGCCAGTCCGGCGGTCGTGAGGTCGAAGATGCGGCGGAAGACGGCGGCGAAACGGCCATGGCGGAAACCGAGCTGCAGGTCGAAGATGAGCCGGCCGAGATCGACATGCATGTGATCGCGGCTGAATAGCCGAAGGAGCAACACATCCCCCGAGGGCCTGCCGGCAACGGCGGGCCCATTTTTCGTCTCGGAGTCAGCGATGCAACCCGCCACAGATCTCGCGCGACGGCTGGCGGCTCAGGCCGAGGCAGTTTGTCGCCACTATCTCTCCAACGGCCACCGCGAAGGCCGCTACTGGCTCGTTGGCGATGCGCGCAACACGCCGGGCCGATCGATGTTCGTGCGACTGAAGGGCGGCGACAGCGGCAAAGGCGCCGCCGGCAAATGGACCGACGCCGCCACCGGCGAGCATGGCGACCTCCTCGACGTCATCCGGGAAAGCTGCGGCCTAGTCGACTTCAAGGACGTGGCCGACGAGGCACGCACCTTCCTCAGCATGCCACCACCCGAGCCGGAACCACGATTTCAGGAGCGCCAACGGCCAGCACCAAGCGGCTCGCCGGAAGCAGCGCGACGTCTCGTCGGAATGTCGCAGCCGATAACGGGCACAATCGTGCAAGCGTATTTACGGAAGCGCGGCATTACGGATTTACGCGGAACCGGAAGCCTTCGCTTCCATCCACGCTGCTACTACCGGCCCGACGAGCATTCGCCGACTGAGACATGGCCGGCGATGATCGCCGCTGTCACAGCCCTCGACGGCAAGATCACGGGCGCGCACCGGACCTGGGTCGATCCCCGATCGCGCGACAAGGCGCCTATCGACACACCGAGGCGAGCGATGGGCGACCTGCTCGGCAACGCGGTGCGCTTTGGCATCGGTGGCGAGGTCATGGCGGCTGGCGAAGGCATCGAGACCGTCCTGTCGCTCCGACAAGTGCTTCCCGACATGCCGATGCTGGCGGCGCTCTCGGCAGCACATCTCGCCGCCATCCTGTTCCCGAGCACGTTGCGACGGCTTTACATCGTGCGCGACAATGATCCGGCCGGTGACGGTGCGCGTGATAGCCTGATCGAACGGGCCAACGCGGTCGGGATCGAGGCGATCGTCATCTCGCCGACGCTCGGCGACTTCAACGAGGATCTCCGCACCCTCGGCATCGAGCATCTGCGGCAACAGTCGCGGATGCAAATCGCACCCCAAGACGTCGCAAGGTTCATGGCGCTGGCGGCATAGCCCGGCGCGCGAGAGCGACAATGGCGGTGCGTCGTCATGCCCGCGCGGATGCACCAACCGTCGGAGGGGGACCGCGCCTCGGCCTTCGAGAGGGCGATCGGCCAGCAAACGGGCCCGCCCGGCAACGGCTGCGGCCGACGATTTTCCGGCGGCGCGTGCCGCGCCTTTCCATCGCGAAGCAAAATCGCCGGCCTTCGCCATCCTCCGCTCACGCTCCAGCCCTGCGCTGCGCTCCGGGTGCAGGGCTGGCCCGCCCGCCGGCTTTCGTCGCCATGAAGGCCGCGAGGGTCGCGGTCCAACCGACGGAGCATCCCATGAGCGAGCACGACGACTTCGAACCGCATCACGCCTCATCACCCACCGACCATGTCCTCACCGAGCTCCAGCTCCACGGCTACCGTCCCTTCAAGGATGAACCCGACCAACGACTTCTCCCCGACGGCAATGCAGTTGCGGGCGCCATCGCTGACATCTTCGACGCCCTGATCGGAACGCTGGAAGACACTCGCCTCGAACCCGACCTCGACGATCTCCTCTGGTCGACGGTCAACGTCTTCCACCGCGCCACCGACCGGATCGCGCGCGAACTGGACGACAACGAGCAGGCGCAACGCCGCGGGCAGCGTGAACAGGACGGTAGCGAGGTGAAGGCGGTCGAACTCGAGCGCCATATCGCCGAGGGGCAGACCCTGATCGAACGCCAGAACGCCTTCGAACTGATGCGCGACCAGGCCGCCGAACATTACGAGCGCCACGTCGGCAAGACCTGGCTTCCGCGCAGCGGATCAAAGGTGAACCACCGCAATCTCACCTCGGCGATGATCGACAGCCGCGACTTCCTGGCAGCGAAGCGGCGCGCCGAGCAGACGATCCTCCTTCCGCCTGGTCCGAAGATCCTCGTCACAGGCGGGCTCGACTTCAACGATCACCGCCTGATCTGGGCCAAGCTCGATCAGGTCCACGAAAAGCACCCGGACATGGTGCTGATGCACGGCAAATCGCCGAAAGGCGCCGAGAAGATCGCCTCGCTTTGGGCCACGAACCGCAACGTGCCGCAGATCGGCTTCGCTCCCGACTGGACGAAGCACGGCCGCGCAGCGCCCTTCAAGCGCAACGACGAGATGCTGGAAATCCTGCCCAAGGGCGTGATGCACTTCCCCGGCACCGGCATCCACGACAACCTCGCCGACAAGGCCAAGAAGCTCGGCATCCCGGTCTGGAAGTTCGGCGGCGCGTGAGCGCCGCTCCTTACGTCAACCAGGCCACGGCCAGCGGCTGTCGCGTGCGCAAAGCTCGGTGCCAAACCCGCATCCATCGGAAAGAAGAGAAGCCTGCGCGTTCACCTCCCTGGATCGGCCCGTGTTGCTCGCTTGAGAAGCCCAACCGTGGCCACGAACAGAACTATCTCCACGACAAACTCAGGAAGTATGATCGGAGATGTCGGGCGCCCATCGAACAGGAAGCTTCCAAGCCGGCCGAAGATGATCCCGGCGAGGTAAATGCCTTGTAGCTGTAGACCGGCGGTCCGCAAACGATCGGTCCCAGCGCCGAAAAGCAAGGCGATGCCGATAGCGATGTGCAGCCCGCCGAATGCGGTCCGCGCAAGATGGTGTTCCGTGCTTCCGCCCGCATCCGCGCCATAGAGGCGGTACATCACCTCTGGATCATACCAGTAGGTTGCGCCGACACCGACAAGACTGAGGCCCGTCGCCAGCAACAACCAGAAGCTCAAATCAGTTTTCATCGGCGATACCACTGAGTGCTGAGAAGGGATGTCGAAGGCTACTACGACCCGCCACCCGCCAGCCCTCCCACAATGACCGGTATTGTCCTCGCGTCAGAGCAGAACCATAGGATCGTAGGGCGTAGCGGGCGCGAACTCCTTCCGCCATGCACGCTTGTGCAGCTCCCAAGGCGTGGCTCCAGCTTCACGCGCCGCCACAAGCTTGTCGGGGTCTACGTCCACGCCGAGCGGCCGTTTTGCGAAATCCGGCGAGTTCAACATGTGCTCCATCGACGTCCAGTTGTCGCCGAAGTCGCCGAAGTTGCTGGCGTTCAGCTCAACACTGTTGCGATCGGGGTCCTCGTAATAGAATGCGATCTGCGCGCCCTCGTCCACCGCCAGCACGGGGACAATGCCGAGCCTCTTGAGCCTCTTATAGGTACCGAGCAGTTCGTCGAGCGTGCGGTAGGCGAAGGCGACATGCTGCAGGCGTTGATGCTTCCCGCGCTCGGTATCGAACTCGAGCCCGGGAAGCTCGGCCAACGCGATGCGATGGTTGGCCGCGTCGTTGCTAAGCCACGCCGCTCGAGGGCGTAGAACCCCTTCGGCTGCTCCTATCGGGTTTTCCGACTGGTAGACGAGCCGCATTCCCAGCACCTTCGCATACCAGTCGCTGAGCCGTGCCATATCGCCTGTAGTCAGACCCACATGGTGAAGTGCGGGATGGATGATGGCTTCGTCGTTGAACATTGCTGCCTCCTTTCGACCGCGTGAAAGGATGAGAGATGTTGCCTTATCTGGGATTCGACAAGAACGATCAAAAACCATCGCTAGTATGAATTACCAGAGTATCGGAGAGCAGACAGGGTTCATCGGTATGACAAACATCCCAACTTCGGATGAAGAAGCTCGGTAACCGTCCCACTAAAACGCTCTCACGAAAAGCCAGGACGTAGCAACCAAGGCGGGTCTCTCCAGCCTTATTCTCCAGCCCTATCAAACGCCGCGCGCGACAACTCGATCGCGGGCCGGTTCTCTATAGCCCATCCACTAAGAACTCTTAGAGGCTCAATGAGCGATCGGCCGAGTGGAGTGAGTTCATACTCCACCTTCGGCGGAATGGTGGGATAGGCGGTGCGCGTCACCAGACCATCGCGCTCCAGCCCGCGGAGGGTCAGTGTCAGCATCCGATGCGAGACCCCGCCGATCGTCCGCATCAGGGCGTTGAACCGAAGCGGCCCCTTGGAGAGAGCGCCGACCGCCATCACGGTCCACTTGTCTCCCACCCGGTCCAGGATCTGCCCTAGCGCCCGGCAGGCTTCATGGTCGTGCTCGTCGCCAGCACTTGCTTCCTTAACAGCAATTGATGCCTTCATGTCTTCGCTCCCTGCGGGCACGAACATCGGTGTGCGTGGCGCACCTTCCTGTGCATTCTTGCGGACTTACAAGATATCATTCATATCGTCACGAACAAATTGTTCGTGGATAGGGTCGCGATATGAGGATTGGCGTAAGCGGAGCGTCCGGCAAACTGGGTGGCGCTATTGTCGAGGAATTGCAGGAGCGTGGTGCGGGCCACGACCTCGTGGCGATCTCACGCTCGCCCGACAAGATCACTGGCGTCGAGGCGCGAGCGGGCGACTATGACCAGCCCGACACACTGCTCCAGGCCTATAGCGGCCTCGATCGGCTGATCATCATACCGAGCGCGGACATGCGTCCCGGTGTGCGCGGGGTCCAGCTGAAAGCGGCCATTGACGCCGCGGTAAAGGCGGGCGTCGGCCACATTTATCTGACGTCCGCCGCCGGAACGCGCCAAGCTGCCGTTCCGACTGTGGGCGAATCCTATTGGACCGGCGAACAGCACCTGATCCGCAATGCGTCCCGCTGGACCATCCTGCGGATGAACTACTACGCCGAATCCATGGTCGATGAGATTCTGAGCTCTCAAGGCCAAGGCGTCCTGGCCGGTCTCGGCGACGAACGCGTGGCTTTCGTTTCCCGCGACGATCTGGCCGCCGCAGCTGCCGGAGCCCTCCTCACCGACGGTCATGCCGGCGCAATTTACAATGCCACCGGGCCCGCGGTCATCAGCGGTACTGAACGGGCGGCCATCGCGTCCGAGATCCTCGGCAGGCCTCTCGGCTGGATCGTCATCGGGCCGGACCAACTGCGGCACGGCCTGACGCAAGCCGGCCTGCCGGCGGAGATCATCGACGCCATCGTCGAGATCAAGACGACATTCGTCCAAGGCTATTTCGATGTCCTGACGACCGACGTGCAGCGGCTCTCCGGGCGCGCACCCAAGTCTCTCCGCGAGGCCCTCACTTCGCGGCAAGCCTGAGGGGGCAGCTTCATGCGCAAATACGCCTACTGGATCAGCACAGGCCTTCTGGCCTTTCTCTACGTCGCCTCGGCGACCTTCTACATCACGCAGGGCGACATGGTGCGTCAGCTCCTCGGCAACCTAGGCTTCCCTGGCTACCTCGTGCCGGTCTTGATCATCGTAAAGCTGCTGGGCGTGGCGGCGATCCTCTCGCGGGCGAGCGTCGCCCTCAGCGATCTCGCCTATGCCGGCATGTTCTACCACCTGCTGCTGGCGCTATCGGCACACCTCCATGCCGCCGACTACTCCGGCGCTCCTCCGGCTGCCATAGGCCTCGTAGTGCTGGCCGTCTCCTTCCTGACGCAGAACGCGGGGCGGAAGAAGCCATCCCCCTACGCACCACCACGGCCCGCTTGACTAGCGATCGCACCGCCAGCGACGGCAGAAGGGATTGGCAATGGTGAACGAACGGGCCGTTAGCGACGCGAATTTCGTCTTTTTCGGCGGCACGGCGGGCATGGGGCGCGCGGCAGCGATGGAGCTCGCTCGACGAGGGGCGAACGTGCTGGTCGTCGCACGCGACGAGAAGGCAGGCGTCGATACGGTCGCGGCGCTCACTAAGGCTGGCGCGGCGTCTGCTCGGTTCGTGGAAGCCGATCTTTCGACGGCCGCAGGCATCGCGGCCGCTGCGCGCGACGTACTTGAGTGGCGATCTGTGCTGCACGGCGTGACCCACAGCGCCATGAGCGCCTTCCAAGGCAAGCAGATCACGCCCGACGGTCTGGAATTCACGTTCGCGCTTCAGTACTTCGCGCGCGCCGCCGTCAACAGATTGCTGCGCGACGCCCTGGAGGCGTCCGGCGATGGCCGCATCGCCCATGTCTCGGGCTCAGTTTTGGAAGTCATGATCCCGGACCTCAACGACCTCCAGTACGAGAAGCGCAACTGGGGATTTTTCAGGGCCGTTCTCGGCACGCAGGCGCTGGGCTTTCTGCATGTCCAAGAAGCGGCACGGCGGTGGCGAGGTGGAGCGGTCTCGATCGCGGCCTGCTGCGCCCGACCGACCAAGACCAAGGCGATGCTGGACAAACGCATGCCGTTCATCATGCGGGTCATGGGTCGGTTCGGCACCACGCCGGAAAAGTCCGCGCGCAATATCGTGGCCTTCTTAACCCACGCGTCCGTGTCCGATGCAAACGGCGCTGCACTGCGCAACCCCAGCCGTTGGCGGCCTCGCCCTATCGGCTGGAACTGCGAGAAGGCCGCGAAGCTCTGGGAGATCACCACCCAAATTGCTGCTGAACGCGGCGTCAAACTGCCATGAAAGCCAGCGGAGATGCGTCTCGGAATCTACACATTCGGTGATCTGCGACCCGACCCTGTGACCGGCAAAACGATCAGCCCGGCCGAGCGAATGGCGCAGATGATGGAAATGGCCAAGCTCGCCGATGAGGCCGGGCTCGACCTCATCGGCGTCGGCGAGCATCACGGCCTCGACTACGTCAATTCCGCGACCGCGGTGCAACTCGCGGCGATAGGAACCGTCACCAAACGGATCCGCCTGTCCAGCGCAACCACTTTGATCGCGACCGCCGACCCCGTCCGGACATTCCAGGAATTCGCTACGGCCGATCTGCTGTCCGGAGGTCGCGTTGAAATCATCGTCGGGCGCGGAGCTTTCAACGACAACTATGCCCTCTTTGGACACGACATGGCTGATTACGATGCCTTGTTCGTAGAAAAGCTCGACCTACTTGAACGCCTGAACACATCCGAGCGCATCACCTGGCGAGGACAATTTCGATCTCCGTTATCGGACGCGCCGATAGCGCCCCGCCCGGCCCAACCACGCCTCCCCATCAGCGTCGGCGCCGTATCGCCCGCAAGTGTGCAGCGCGTCGCTCGGGAGGGATATCGTCTGACGCTGCCGCTGTTAGGCGGTTTGATTCCGCGCTATGGGCAGTTGGCTGAACTCTACCGCACTGCTTGGACGGACCGCGGTCGCAGCGCTTCAGCGCGCCCAGAGGTCGCTGTCTTCGGCCACGCGCACGTCTCCACTAAGAGCGGTGCGATGGCGGACTTCTTTCCCTATTACTCCGCCTACCTTGAGCCTCTCTTCAAGGGCTCCATACCGCAGGACCAGTATCGCGCTTTCTGGTCGCCGACAGGATCGCTCATCGCCGGCAGCCCTCTGCAGGTCGTCGACAAGCTCTCTCTGCTTCATGAAGCTACCGGATGCGACCTGTTTGCCGGCCAGATCGACATCGGTGCGCAACCATTCTCACAGGTCTTGCGCGGCATAGAACTGCTGGCCACGCAAGTCTCGCCCAGCCTTCGCAATCTTGGTAACGACCCGGCAGACAGCCGACGAAGTTCACCGCGTGTTTGAGCTCGCAGGTCACTCACATCGATCGCCCGACTGGCAGATTTGTGGTCGCCAGCGCACTTACTAGCAGGCTCGTTTGATGCCTCACACGGGACGCCGCTGCTGCCGTCATGCCGGACCAGCCCGCGCTTATCTGCGCTGATCCTTGGTCAGACTGATCGCCTGACGCCATCAACCCGTAAAGGGTCGGCTATGCGAGCATGCCGCCGCTGCGGCTGCGCCTACGCGGTGATCGCGGCGCTCAGTCCGACACTTCGGGCGCCTGTCAGCGGGGGATGGTCCTCCGCTCGAAACAGGAGCCGGATCGATGTCCCTCAACGACGCACACGCCTTCGCCTTCAGCCTCGCCACCACCCTGATGGCCGTCATCATCATTTTCCATGCTGGCGACGGCACCCTCTCGGTGACGCCCGCCAGCGAGTACGACGGCGACATGGCCGCTATCGTCCATGAGATCGATCCCTTCGCCCCGTAACCGGGGCGAACTGGCGCCGCCGCGCGGAAGTCGCACGCGATTTCCGCTCCCGGCGCAGTCGAATTTCGGCTAAAGTTCGACCGCGCCGTGGTGGTGGTGGAGGCGCGACCGTCAGACTTGTCTTACAGAGGACACCACCATGATCATCCTCGCAATACTTGCATCCCTCGCAGCCATCGGCCTGCTTTGCTGGCTGCTGTTCACGCTGGCCGTCTTCGCGCTGCCGGCGTTCGTCGGCGTGACCGCAGGCGCCTGGGCGCACGGCACCGGCGCCGGCATTCTCGGCGCGATTCTCGTCGGCGCGGTTGCCGCCGCCTTCACGCTGGCGGTCGGGCACCTGCTGATCACCTTCGTCCGCCCGATGTGGCTGAAGCTGATCGTGGCCATCGCCTTTGTCGCGCCGGCGGCGATTGCAGGGTTCCACGCTACGCATGGCATTGTGAAGCACCTCATGCCTTCCGAAGGATGGCAGATCACCTTCTCCGTCATTGGGGCGATCGCGGTCGGCATCACCGCATTTATACGGGTCGCAGGAATGGCAGCGGCCCCGGGCCCTTCTGGCCGGGATCTCGCGCGGGCCTGATCGTCATTGCGCCTTTGTGAGGCCCAGACCAGCGATGGGCGGCGACTGCTTACGTCGTCTTAGGCCGTTGAGATTGATGCGTGGGTGCGGATAGACGCTGAGCCCTGGAAAGCGGCCCTCTTTGGAGCTGCTGGCCTAGAGGAACATGTCTCGGCGGCACACCGAAGATCCGTGGCGGCGATTCCATCTGCGGCGGCAGGTCACGATGCAGCGCCGATGCCCTGCCGGGGAGGGAACGAAACCGGTGAGCGTTGCGGCGACGCCGGTCTGCCGGTGCAGGACGGTCACCATCTTCTCCGTTATCTGACCGTGCCTCGACCGCTCCAAACGGCCTCTTCAATGGCCTGATCTGGCCGAAGGCCGGCTTCGCCTCGATCGCCTATGACGCAACAGCGGCGTCAAACTTTCTTCCCCTGCCGGCTACGCCGCCATTCCTCGCGAGACAAGAAAGCCCTCCTTGGCTGTCAGGCCCCTGACGGGGTGCGCCGTCGATCGCCTCCGGCCTGCCGATCGCCATCGAGGCCGCAATGGTGCGGGCTCGGGAACGGAAAAACGGAGACTTACCATGGCGACCATCGGCACCTTCAAGAAGTCCGGCTCGAACGAGTTCACCGGCGAAATCGTCACCCTCAGCGTCCAAGCCAAGAACGTGCGCATCGTCCCCGACCAGCGCGCCACCGGCGAGAACGCCCCCAGCCACCGGGTTCTGGTCGGCCGCGCCGAGATCGGCGCCGCCTGGTCCAAGCGCTCCAACGAAGGCCGCGACTATCTGGGCCTCAAGCTCGATGATCCGAGCTTCAACGCCCCGATCTACGCCAACCTCTTCGACGACGAGGACGGTGACACCTTCTCGCTGATCTGGTCCCGCCCCAACGGGCGGCGCGGCGATTGAGGTCCGCGCAAGGCCCCGGCCGAAAGGCCGGGGCCTTCGACATTACGGCGACCGAATCAGTTGCAGCCCTTACCGGCCCGAGAGAGCGTGCAGAGGCACTTCTGGCTGGAAGATCGCGCCAAGAACGACTATTATAGCCGTAGTTTTGGCGTACGCGTAGGTCCGTGTGGGAGGTGATCATGCATGATCACCGCCCGACAGTTTCGGGCCGCACGCGCGTTGCTGGGTTGGACACAGGAGACGCTCGCTGACAAGGCCCGGGTCTCATTGACCGCGCTCAAGCGCCTCGAATCCCCCAGCGGCCTCGAGGTCTTTGAGAGTACGCGCGACGAGGTGAGAAGGGCTTTCGAACGCGCCGGCATCGTCTTCCTGAATTCCGATCAGGGCAAGGGAGTGCTGCTCGTTGATGCAAAGAAGGAAACCTGACGCTCGACAGGTCGCGGCGTTGCCACATCTTCCCGCGTCGGGGCCCTGCGTCATCATTCCGATCAAATCACGGTTAACAATCTCCTCCAGTTTGGATACATCTCGCGACCGGGGGATGTTGTGACAAAAGATGATTTTCTTGATCAGCCGCCGGCCGGGGCAGCTTTGACCGCGTATGACGAGGCGCATCTAAAGCTCTACGCCCGGCTGCTCGACGCCGATGCCGCTAGCGCCGACTGGCGTGAAGTCGTCGAAGTCCTCTTCGGTCTCGATGCCAAGATCGAACCAGAGCGCGCTCTGCGCATCTACACCAGCCATCTCGACCGCGCGAAATGGATGACCACCAGCGGCTTCTGTCAGCTGCTTCAGGGCCGCCTGCACTGAGGTGATGCGCAAACCGCATCACGTTGCGGCCACTTCGTTCTTCCCGCGCTTCATTCAACCGGGAATCGTATCGGCTGCATAACTCGCGTTGTAAAACGTTGCGTAGAGGCGGTGGAGAATGTCCGAGGATGAGAGTTGGCGGTCTGAGACCGCCTACGACTATATCGACAAATTGACGCCCGGCGATCTTGCCTGGGAGTTCTTGCGTCGTAATCCTGATTACAGACAATCATATCAGGAACTGGTGGCCGCGGGGAGACTGACCGAAGACATCGCGCGGGGGTTCGCCGAACACTGGGGGTTGCGATTTCGTCGCCGACCCTCGCAACTCCGCACGCATCCAGCCTGTCTTCTGGACCCCTCAAACCGATCCGGCGACGCTCCCGTTCACCGCCGGACCGAGCCCGGAGGGCGATATCCGCCTCCGCGTTGAGGATCTGCACGCCCATGCCATCATCGAGCATGATCCTGGTCTGATCCGGCTCGCGTTGCGGGGCGAGCGCCACGACGTGGCTTTGGTCAACACTGACGACGCCCGCCCCCTCGGCGCATTCGTCATGTTCGATGAACTGACGCCCGACCGGCTGACAGCGGTCGAACGCCTCTGGCATGCAATGTTCGGCAAGCGTGTGCCGTCCGATCCACGCATGACGCTACAGAGACGTCAGCGCGCCCGCCAGATGCTGCGCGCAGTAGACGCGCGCGAGAGTGGCGCGATCTATCGCACCGTCGCCGAGCATCTCTTCCCCCAGCACAAGATCGACGCAACGTCCTGGGTCGGCGACCCGATCCGGGAGATCACCATCCGTCTCGCCCGCGACGGCATGAAGCTCGTTCGCGGCGGCTACCGGACATTGCTGCGCCGCCCACGCCGGGATCGCTGACGCCCGCTCGGGTGTCGATTTTACCATCTTACTTCGACATCGTCCGGGGCGCCGTCTTCGCGCCACCGTGCTCGCAACCCGCCGCTTATTCGAAGCGGCCGCCCGCGAGATCACGGAGGTGCGATCATGGCCGAGAAAGCCGCCAATTTACCGCCACGCTACCTGAGAACGCAGGAGGCGGCGCGCTTCCTCGGCCTTTCCGAACGCACCCTTGAGAAGCACCGGACCTACGGCACCGGTCCGATCTACCGCAAGCTCGGCGGCCGCGTCGTCTATTCCGTCGACGACCTTCAGGCCTGGGCAGATCGCGGTCTCGTCACCTCCACCTCCGATCCGCGCGGCGGCACCGTTTTGCCAGCCAAGCGCCAAACAGCTTCGCCCGCCATCGCCGGCGGCCGCTTCCCCCGCTGAGGTGGCCGGCCGTGTTGTCTCGCCACGATCATCACGACGAGCGCGCGCAGCTCGATCTGTTCCGGGCGCTGCCCGGCGATCTCGCGCCGCGCGATGCGCAGGACCTCATGGCCTATCCGTTCTTCTCGCTCGCCAAGTCGAAGCGCCTGGCGCCGATCGACTTCAAGGCGGGGTCGGTCAAGATCCGCGTCGAGGCGGTCGCCGAGCATGGCATGGCGACGATCTGGGACGCCGACGTGCTGATCTGGGCCGCCTCGCAGATCGTCGAGGCGCGCGACCTCGGCCTGCGGCCGTCGCGCCTGATGGCGACCACGCCCTATGAAATCCTGAACTTCATCGGCCGCGGCGTGTCGTTGCGCGACTACGACCGCCTGAAGGCGGCGCTGGACCGGCTACAATCGACCACGGTCGCGACCTCGATCCGGCAGCCGACCGAGCGGCGAATGCACCGCTTCTCCTGGATCAACGAATGGAAGGAGCGCGCCGATCACCGCGGCCGCCCGCTTGGCCTCGAACTGATCGTTCCCGACTGGTTTTACGGCGCCGTCCTCGACGACGCGCTCGTGCTGACGATCGACCGTAAATACTTCGATCTCACCGGCGGCCTAGAGCGTTGGCTTTACCGCCTCGTGCGCAAGCACGGCGGTCGCCAAGAGTTCGGCTGGAGCTTCGACTTCCCGCACCTCCACGCCAAGTCCGGTAGCCTCTCGCCGCTCAAGCACTTCGCCTACGACCTGCGCGACATCGTCCGCCGCCAGCCGCTGCCGGGCTACCGGCTCACCATCGAGCAATGCCTCGGCGGGCCCGAAATTCTGTCCTTCGCACCCACCGATCCCGACGCGCTCGGCATCCCGCGCCGCCGTCGCCGCTCGACAACTCGCCCTGGGGATAAGCTGTGAATCGTCTCGTGCTATCAGGGACCGGCACCATCGTGCCATCGGGGACCGGACTCTCGTGCTATCGGGGACCGGAATCGCCGATTCTTCGCGCTGAATCAGCAGCTTGTGAGCCCCGTAACTTATCTAACCTAGATTCCTTCGGAATCTTTCTAACGGAACCCGCTTTTTCGCGCCGTGTGGACGAGTCCCCGATCGCCGGGAGACCGTCATGATCGTCGCGCTCCTCAACCAGAAGGGCGGCGTCGGCAAGACGACGCTGGCGCTGCATCTCGCCGGCGAATGGGCCCGCAGCGGCAAGCGCGTCACGTTGATCGACGCCGACCCACAGGGCTCGGCGCTCGACTGGTCGCAGCAGCGCAGCCGGGAGGGATTGCAGCGGCTCTTCGGTGTCGTCGGCCTGGCGCGCGACACCCTGCATCGCGAGGCGCCCGAGCTGGCCCGCGACGCCGACCATGTCGTCATCGATGGGCCGCCACGCGTCGCCGGTCTCATGCGCTCGGCGCTCCTCGCTGCGGATCTCGTGCTGATTCCGGTGCAACCGTCGCCGCTCGACGGCTGGGCATCGGCGGAGATGCTGGCGCTGCTGCGCGAGGCGCGCATCTACCGCCCCGACCTTGCAGCGCGCTTCGTGCTGAACCGTTGCGCGGCGCGCACCGTGCTCGCCCGCGAAACCGCCGAGACGCTTGCCGACCACGACCCGCCATTGCTCGCCACCACCATCGGTCAGCGCATCGTCTTCGCCGACGTCGTGCAGACCGGACGGATCGCCGCCGAGCAGGACGAAGATTGTCCAGGCGCGCGCGAGATCGCCGCGCTTGCGGCCGAGGTGACGGGGATCGGCGTATGAGCGAACGATCCCCCAAGCGCGGCTTCGCATCCCGGCCCGGTGATCCGGAGAGCTGGATCAAGGCGCCCGATCGCCAAACCCAGCGCGCTCTGCCCGACGATGACTTCTCGGCTCGGCTGACCATCGATGTCACCGCCGACATGCGCGGCCGGATCAAGATCGCGGCCTTCCAGCGCGGTCAGACCGTTGCCGACATGCTCCGCGCGCTGTTCGAGCGCGAATTCCCACCAGCCCAAGGAGACGCCCAATGACCGGCCTTGCCGCCGCATCCGCGCGCGCCGGTCGCGCCCTTCACGCGCCGCCGGAGGATCTCACCCAGGTCGAGCTCGTCTGGATCGAGAAGCAGGTCGAGCACTGGATCCGCTTCGGCCGGGAGGTGCGCGAACAGGTGCTCGACCGCCGCCGCCGCATCCTCTTCTTCCCTGCCGGCACGACCTTCGCGCTGGTGCGCTGGGCCGCGAACGAGCACGGCACCGTGCTCTCCCGGCTCGACATCGTGCGCGCCGTCGGTCCCGGCGAAGCGTACCAGACGATCCCGACCGTAACGCCTGGCGGCGATATCCTGCTGCGCGTCGACGGCTGGCCGAAGGTGGAGCGCATGCTCCAGCTCATCGACGCGATCGAGGCGATCAGCATCGATCCGCTCGAGGTTGCGCCCGATCACTGGCGCCACGTCCACAACCGCCTGACCGCCGGCGAGACGCCGCGCGCCTACACGCTGCAGCGCCATCGCGCCTTCCTCTTAGCGCGAAGGATCGGCGTATGACCACGCTCGGCTACGCCATCACCACGACGGGCGCGGTGTCGTTGCTCGGCGTCCTGTCTCTCGTGTCCTTCGCGCCGAAGTTGATCTGGAACGCGTCCGCCAGCACACCCATCGGCCTCTACGCGATCCGGCCCGACCCGTCCCCAGACGTCACCGATCTGGTCGCCGTGCGCGCGCCCGAGCCGCTCGCGAACTTCCTCGCCGAGGGCGGTTATCTGCCGCGCGGCGTGCCGCTGCTGAAGCGTGTCGTGGCGCTTCCCGGGCAGCGGGTCTGCAGGACGGGCGTGGCGATCACCGTCGACGCCGTGCCGATGGGCGATGCGCTCGATCGCGATCGTCGCGGCAATCCGCTCCCCGTCTGGCAGGGCTGCCGCGTCGTCGCCGAGGGCGAGCTGTTCCTGATGAACTGGGAAGTCCGCGACAGCCTCGACGGTCGCTACTTCGGACCGCTGCCCGCCTCCGCCGTGATCGGCCGGGCCATCCCTCTCTACACCGACGAGGACGGCGATGGCCGCTTCGTCTGGCGTGCGTCGACGCGGTGACGACGTGCCCAGTCACAACCTCACCGCACATCCACGGAGGCAATCATGTCCCTGATCGGTCAATTCAGCCGCACCAAGTCGGGCTATGCTGGTCGTGTCAAAACGCTCGGCCTCGACGCCGAACTCGTGCTCGTGCCCGCCGAGCAATCTGACGCGGAGAACGCGCCGGATTATCGCGTCCATCTCGGACCGGATGACGACGGCCCCGAAGTTGGAGCGGGCTGGAAACGCACCGGCGAGAAGGCCGGCGAATACATTTCGCTGCAACTTGACGATCCGACCTTCAGCCAGCCGATCCGCGCCAACCTCTTCCAGTCGGCCGACGACAAGTCCGCCTGGGGCCTGCACTGGAACCGCCCGCCCAAGCGCGGCGAGCGGGACTGAGCGATGCCGGCCCGCCGCCATCGCGCTGTCGTCGGACGGTCTCCCACCGTCCGGCGTACAGCCTTCCTTCTCCTTCCCGGCCTGCTTACCGCCCTGCCGCTGGCGGCCCCGGCCGTCGCACAGGACGCGCCGGTGGAGCGCGCATCACCCAGCGATCCCTATGCCGATCACATCGCGGACGCAGCGCGGCGGTTCGGCATCCCGGAGGGGTGGATTCGCGCGGTCATGCGCGTCGAGAGCCGCGGTGATGTGCGCGCGATCTCGCCCAAGGGCGCGATGGGCCTGATGCAGATCATGCCCGCGACCTGGGCGGATTTGCGCGCTCGACATGGTCTCGGCGGTGATCCCTACGACCCGCGCGACAACATCATGGCGGGCGCGGCGTATCTGCGCGAGATGCACGACCGCTACGGCTCGCCCGGCTTTCTGGCGGCCTACAATGCCGGTCCCGGGCGCTATGAGGAATATCGCGCCACCGGTCGCCCATTGCCGGCCGAAACGCGCGCCTATGTCGCCGCTCTCGCACCGATCATCGGCGGCGGCGATCTCGCTGCCCCCGTCACGGTAGCCACCGCCGATCCGCTCGCCTGGACCCGTGCGCCGCTCTTCATCGTGCAGGTCGATAGCAGGCCGAGGGCAGATCGGCCGCAGACCGACAGCGATCCGGTTGCATCACCCGCGCCGGAGTCCGCGCGCGATCCAACGCCGCCTGCACCGCGCTCGGATGGTCTCTTCGTGGCGCGAACCGACAGTGCGGGGCCGCGATGATGGGCTTCGCCCTCCCTGCGGCATTTTCGGGCTCTGGCGTGGATTTGGCGTCAGAAGTGGGAAGAGCAGTCACCACAACCGCACGATGGCAGGATAAAGGGCCGCGATGTGCGGCCTTGTGCGGTTGTGGTTTTTCAAGGGGTTATGGCGCGTTTGCGCGAGGTGCGCCTGATCGGCGCAGCCTGCGCGCGCGGCGCTTTCCCAACAATTTCCTCGGCTTTGCGCGATGTGCGGGGCCACGCCCATGAGCGCCGAGGACGATTTTCGCATCCGGCCGGGCCGCATCCGTTCGACGCGCGCACAACAGGTCAGACCCTTTATCGCTCAGGCGCTTGCCGCCGCGCAGAAAGCCGGCGGCGCCGTATCCCGGCAAGGAAGGATCGGGCCTGGCAACCGCTCGCGCTTCGGCCGCGGCCAGCGCGCGGCGGTGCAGGCCAACCGGCTGCTGACCGCCCGCTCGCGCGGCGCCGTCGTCAAGGCCCGCGTCGTGCGCCAGGGCGGGCGCAACGCGCCGCTCGGCACCCACCTCAATTATCTCCGCCGCGAGGGCGTGACCCGGGATGGAGAGAAGGCCCGGCTGTTCGGTCCTGGCGGCGATGACGCCGATCCGAAGGCGTTCGCGGAGCGGTGCGAGGACGACCGCCATCATTTCCGCTTCATCGTCTCTCCCGACGACGCGGTGGAGATGGCCGACCTCAAGGGCTTCACCCGCGAATTGGTCGGGCAGATGGAGAAGGATCTCGGCACGAGGCTAGATTGGGTCGCTGTCGATCACTGGAACACCGAGCATCCGCATGTGCATCTGATCATGCGCGGCGTCCGCGACGACGGCGAGAACCTCGTCATCTCGCGCGACTACATCAAGGAGGGCATGCGCGACCGCGCGCGCGATCTCATCACCCAGGAGCTGGGACCGCGCACCGATCAGGAAATCCGCCGGACCATTGAGCGCCAGGTCGAGGCCGAGCGCTGGACCAATCTCGACCGCCAGCTCGCGCGCGACGCCTACAGGACCGGCATCGTTGATCTCGCCCCGCATCCCGACCGGCAGCCGGACGAATTCCACGCCCTGAAGGTCGGGCGGCTGCGCAAGCTCGAAGGTCTTGGCCTCGCCGACGAGATCGGTCCCGGCCAATGGACGATCTCGGAGAAGGCCGAGGCGACGCTGCGCGAGCTCGGCGAGCGCGGCGATATCATCAAGCGCATGCACCGCGCGCTGACCGACCGCGGCATCGAGCGCGGCGCGGCGAGCTATGTGCTCGCCGGCGAAAGCCTGAACGACCCCGTTGTCGGCCGGCTGGTGACGCGAGGTCTCGACGACGAACTCAAGGGCACGGCCTATGCCGTCGTCGACGGGGTCGATGGCCGCACCCACCACATCAAGCTGCCTGACCTTGAGGCTGCCGGCGACAGCGCGCCAGGCTCGATCGTCGAGCTGCGCAAGTTCGACGACGCGCGGGGGCAGCGGCGCGTCGCGCTTGCGGTCCGCTCGGATCTCGACATCTCCGCCCAGGTCACCGCGACCGGCGCGACCTGGCTCGACCGGCAGGCGATCGCCCGCGAGCCGGCGGCGCTTGGTGGTGGTGGGTTCGGCGCCGAGGTGCGGGGCGCGATGGACCGCCGCGCCGAACATTTGATCGAGCAGCGCTTGGCCGAGCGCCACGGGCGCAGCGTCATCTTCTCCCGCAACCTCGTCGACACGCTGCGTCAGCGCGAGGTCGAAGCGCTCGGCGCGAAGCTCGCGGCCGAGACCGGACGCGCGTTCGCCAAGGCGGGAACCGGGGAATATGTTGCCGGCGCCTATCGGCAGCGCATCGCGCTCGCGTCGGGCCGCTTCGCCATGATCGACGACGGCCTCGGTTTCCAGCTCGTGCCCTGGTCGCCCTCTCTCGAAAAACACCTTGGCCAGCATGTCTCCGGCGTCGCGCGCGGCGATGGCGGGGTCGACTGGAGTTTTGGCCGCAAACGCGGCCTCGGCCTGTAGCCCGTAAAAGAAAGGACCCCGCCATGTCGGCGACCAAAATCCTCTGGGGCCAGATCCTCACCGTCTTCATGATCGTGCTCTTCACGACCTGGGCGGCGACAGAGTGGACGGCCTATCGGCTCGGTTTCCAGCCCCAGCTCGGCCCGCCTTGGTTCGAGCTGGCCGGCTGGCCGATCTATTATCCGCCGGCCTTCTTCTGGTGGTGGTACTTCTACGATGCCTATGCGCCGCCGATCTTCGTCGAGGGCGCCTATATCGCGGCGTCCGGCGGCTTCATCTCGATCGCGGTGGCGATTGGCATGTCCGTCTGGCGAGCACGTGAAGCGAAGAACGTCGAGACCTATGGCTCGGCACGCTGGGCGCGGGATGACGAAGTAAAGGCTGCCGGCCTGCTCGGTCCCGATGGCGTGGTCCTCGGCAAGCTCGATCGCGACTATCTGCGCCATGACGGTCCAGAGCATGTGCTGTGCTTCGCGCCGACACGCTCCGGCAAGGGCGTGGGGCTCGTCGTGCCCTCGCTTCTGACCTGGCCGGGCTCCGCGATCGTCCATGACATCAAGGGCGAGAACTGGACGCTGACCGCAGGCTTTCGATCGCGGCACGGCCGCGTGCTGCTGTTCGATCCGACCAATCCTAAGTCGGCCGCCTACAATCCCCTGCTCGAGGTGCGCCGCGGTGAATGGGAGGTCCGCGACGTTCAGAACATCGCCGACATCCTGGTCGACCCGGAAGGTTCGCTCGAGAAGCGCAATCACTGGGAAAAGACCAGTCACGCCTTGCTGGTCGGCGCGATCCTCCATGTTCTCTATGCCGAGGCCGACAAGACGCTCGCCGGCGTCGCCGCCTTCCTCTCCGATCCGAAGCGCCCGATCGAGTCGACGCTGGCCGCCATGATGAAGACCGCGCATCTCGGCGAAGCCGGACCGCACCCCGTCATCGCCAGCGCCGCGCGCGAGCTGTTGAACAAATCGGACAACGAGCGCAGCGGCGTGCTCTCGACTGCGATGTCGTTCCTCGGCCTCTACCGCGATCCGGTCGTCGCCGAGGTCACGCGGCGCTGCGATTGGCGCATCGCCGATATCGTCGGCGGCAAGCGGCCGTCCACGCTTTACCTCGTGGTGCCGCCCTCGGACATCAACCGAACCAAGCCGCTGATCCGCCTGATCCTCAACCAGGTCGGCCGGCGTCTCACCGAGGACCTGCAGGCGAAGGGCGGACGCCATCGGCTGCTGCTCATGCTCGACGAGTTTCCGGCGCTCGGCCGCCTCGACTTCTTCGAGTCCGCGCTCGCGTTCATGGCCGGCTACGGCCTGAAGAGCTTCCTGATCGCCCAGTCGCTCAATCAGATCGAAAAGGCCTATGGGCCCAACAACTCGATCCTCGACAACTGCCATGTCCGCGTCAGCTTCGCGACCAATGATGAGCGGACGGCCAAGCGCGTGTCGGATGCGCTCGGCACCGCGACCGAGATGCGGGCGATGAAGAACTATGCCGGCCACCGGCTTTCGCCCTGGCTCGGCCACATGATGGTGTCGCGGTCGGAAACTGCCAGGCAGCTGCTCACGCCCGGCGAGATCATGCAGCTTCCGCCCTCCGATGAGATCGTCATGGTCGCCGGCACGCCGCCGATCCGGGCCAAGAAGGCGCGCTATTACGAAGATCGTCGGTTTCACGAACGGGTGATGCCACCGCCAAAGATCGTCAAGCCCGAAGGGGTCTCGTCCGATGACTGGAGCAAGCTGGCGTTGCCGCCTTCGCCAGAGATCCTGGCACCAGTGGCGGGGGCTAATCCAAACGAGGAGGACACAACCGATTCCGAGCGCCGCCGCCAGCCCGAACTGAGCCGTGTGCAGCCGATCGCCAAAGTGGCGCCGATCGAGAACGAGTTCGAGATCGACCCGGCCGACGATGCCGATGACGACGCCGCGCGCCTCAGCCGCATGAATCAGAACATGCGGCAGGTCGCGCGCCAAGCTTCGCTCGACCCGGGCGACGGCATTGAGCTTTAGGAGAGCCGCGATGACGAAAGCTCCGAAGAAGCAGCGTCTCTCCGTCTACCTCGAACCGGAAGTCATGAAAGCCCTCTCCGCACACGCGGCCCGGCGTGGCCACTCGCTGTCACTGGTCGCAGAGGCCGGCATTGCATCCTTCCTCTCACCCGATGCTGCGGAACGCCAGGAGGCCGCGATCACCAAGCGGCTCGATCAGATCGACCGGCGCATGACCCGCGTGGAGCGCGACGTCGGTATCTCCGTTGAGACGCTGGCGATCTTTGTCCGCTTCTGGCTGACCACGACGCCTGCGCTTCCCGAGCCTGCCGCTCAGGCCGCTCGGGCGAAGGCCGGCGAGCGGTACGAGGCGTTTGTCGCGGCTCTGGGTCGCCGACTCGCGAGCGGACCGAAACTCAGGCAGGAGATTTCGGAGGACATCGATCTCGCGCGCGACGCAGAATAATCGTCGGCTGTCGTTGCGCAAGTATAGCGTAGTTCCGCCGTTTCCCTGTCTTTGTACGCCACAGTACGACGACCACATTTCGGTTGTTGTCACGCCCTGATTTCTGCCTCTTCTACTCATCCCCGATCCAGGGCCGCACGTCGCGGGCCCGCACGAGAACGGGGACGACGTGGCGGCTACTCACCAGAAATCGGAGGCGATCCTTCGCGGCGCGCGCATGCTGCGCACGGCCCTCGGGCCGGCGATCGCCCGATTTCTGGAAGATCCCGCGATCGTCGAGGTGATGCTCAACCCCGATGGACGGCTCTGGATCGACCGCCTGTCCGAGGGACTCTCCGACACGGGTGAACGGCTGTCGCCGGCCGACGGCGAGCGCATCGTTCGCCTCGTCGCGCACCATGTCGGCGCCGAGGTTCATCCAGGAGCCCCGCGCGTCTCTGCCGAGTTGCCGGAAACAGGGGAGCGGTTCGAGGGCATTCTGCCCCCCATTGTCGCCGCGCCGGCCTTCGCAATCCGAAAGCCGGCCGTCGCCATCTTCACGCTCGACGACTATGTCGCGGCCGGCATCATGGCGGCTGACCAGGCTGAAGCGCTGCGGGTCGCCGTCGCCGAGCGCCGCAATATTTTGGTCGCCGGCGGCACCTCGACCGGCAAGACCACGCTCACCAACGCGCTGCTCGCCGAGGTTTCGAAGACCGCCGACCGCGTGGTGCTGATCGAGGACACGCGCGAGCTCCAATGCGCCGCGCCGAACCTCGTTGCTATGCGGACGAAGGACGGCGTCGTCACACTGTCCGATCTCGTCCGGTCCTCGCTGCGCTTGCGTCCTGATCGCATCCCGATCGGCGAGGTGCGCGGCGCTGAAGCGCTCGATCTGCTCAAGGCCTGGGGCACCGGCCACCCGGGCGGCATCGGCACCATTCATGCGGGCACCGCGATCGGCGCGCTCCGCCGCCTCGAGCAGCTCATCCAGGAAGCTGTCGTCACCGTTCCGCGCGCCCTGATCGCCGAGACGATCGATCTGGTCGCCGTGCTCTCCGGCCGCGGCGCCTCGCGCCGGCTCGCCGAACTCGCTCGCGTCGAAGGGCTCGGCCCCGACGGCGATTACCGCGTCATCCCCGCCAGCCAGCACCTCACAGGAGATCCGTCATGATCCAGCATACCATGCGTATCCGCCGTCACATCGCGACGGCGGCCTCCGTCACCTTCCTCACCTTGGCGCTCACGCCGGCCGCCCACGCGTCCGGTTCGTCCATGCCGTGGGAAGCGCCGCTGCAGTCCATCCTCGAATCTATCGAGGGCCCTGTCGCCAAGATCGTCGCGGTGATCATCATCATCGTGACTGGCCTCACGCTCGCCTTCGGCGACACCTCGGGCGGCTTCCGGCGCCTGATCCAGATCGTCTTCGGCCTGTCGATCGCCTTCGCCGCGTCCAGCTTCTTCCTGTCGTTCTTCTCGTTCGGCGGCGGAGCGCTGGTCTGATGGCGACGTCGGCCGAGACGGCGAGCGAAGTGCCAGGCTTTTCGGTTCCGGTCCATCGCGCGCTGACCGAGCACATTCTGCTCGGCGGCGCGCCGCGCTCGATCGCCATTCTGAACGGGACGCTGGCGGCGGCGCTTGGCCTCGGCCTGCGCCTCTGGATCGTCGGCCTCGGTCTCTGGGCGATCGGTCACTTCGCCGCCGTCTGGGCCGCCAAACGCGATCCGCAGTTCGTCGACGTCGTGCGCAGGCATCTGCGCATCCCCGGTCATCTGTCGGTTTGAGGGGCGCGCGGCCATGATGAACCTTGCCGAATATCGCAACCGCAACACCCGGCTCGCCGACTTCCTCCCTTGGGTCGCGCTGGTCGGCGAAGGCGTCGTGCTCAACAAGGACGGAAGTCTGCAGCGCACCGCGCGGTTTCGTGGTCCCGATCTCGACAGCGCCGTGCCGGCCGAGCTGATCGCGGTCGCCGGACGGCTCAACAACGCCTTTCGTCGCCTCGGCTCCGGCTGGGCGATCTTTGTGGAGGCGCAGCGCCACGGCGCCGCGACTTATCCCGCCAGCATGTTCGCCGACAGCGCCTCCGCGCTCGTCGACGCTGAACGCAAGGCGGATTTCGAGGAAGCGGGTAGCCACTTCGAGTCTAGCTACTTCCTGACCTTCCTCTATCTGCCGCCGGCCGAGGACGCCGCACGTGCCGAGACCTGGCTCTACGAAGGACGCGATCACGCCGGCGTCGATGCCCACGAAGTCCTGCGCGGCTTTGTCGATCGTACCAATCGCATTCTCCAGCTCATTGACGCCTTCATGCCGGAATGCGACTGGCTGGACGACGCTGAGACGCTGACCTTCCTGCACTCGACGGTGTCGACGAAGCGCCACCGCGTCCGTGTGCCCGAGACGCCGATCTATCTCGACGCGCTGCTGGCCGATCAGCCGCTCACCGGCGGGCTTGAGCCGAGCCTTGGCGACACGCATCTACGCATCCTCACCATCGTCGGCTTCCCGACCGCGACCACGCCCGGCATCCTCGACGAGCTGAACCGGCTGGCCTTTCCCTATCGCTGGTCGACCAGGGCCGTTCTGCTCGACAAGACCGACGCCACTAAGCTGCTGACCAAGATCCGGCGGCAATGGTTCGCCAAGCGCAAGTCGATCGCGGCGATACTCAAGGAGGTGATGACCAACGAGGCCTCGGCGCTGGTCGACACAGACGCCGCGAACAAAGCCGCCGACGCAGACATGGCGCTGCAGGAACTCGGCGCGGACTATGCCGGTCAGGCCTATGTGACGGCGACGATCACCGTCTGGGACGAGGATCCGCGCATCGCCGCCGAGAAGCTGCGCTTGGTCGAGAAGGTCATCCAGGGCCGCGACTTCACCGCCATGCCCGAAACCATCAACGCGGTGGACGCCTGGCTCGGCAGCCTGCCCGGGCACGCCTACGCCAATGTCCGGCAGCCGCCCATCAACACGCTCAATCTCGCCCACATGATCCCGCTGTCGGCGGTATGGGCGGGACCGGAACGGGACGAGCACTTCGCAGCACCCCCACTGCTGTTCGGCAAGACCGAAGGCTCGACCCCGTTCCGGCTTTCCATCCACGTCGGCGACGTCGGTCACACGCTGATCGTCGGACCGACCGGCGCCGGCAAGTCGGTGCTGCTGGCGCTGATGGCGCTGCAGTTTCGCCGCTACGAGCGGTCTCAGGTCTTCGCCTTCGATTTTGGCGGCTCGATACGGGCCGCGGCGCTCGCTATGCGTGGCGACTGGCACGACCTCGGCGGCGGACTTACCGAAGGCGCCGAGGACAGCGTGTCGCTGCAGCCGCTGGCACGAATCGACGATGTCGCCGAACGGGCCTGGGCGGCCGACTGGCTCACTGCCATTCTGGGACGCGAGAGTGTTTCGATCACGCCCGAGGTCAAGGAGCATCTCTGGTCGGCGCTTTCATCGCTTGCCTCCGCGCCGATCGGCGAGCGCACGCTGACGGGCCTGTCGGTCCTGCTCCAGTCAAACGACCTCAAGCAGGCGCTCCGGCCCTACTGCGTCGGCGGCCCCTATGGGCGCCTGCTCGATGCGGAAGCCGAATATCTTGGGCAGGCATCGGTACAGGCATTCGAAACCGAAGGACTGATCGGCACCGGAGCCGCGGCCGCCGTGCTTGCCTATCTGTTCCACCGCATCGAGGATCGGCTGGACGGACGGCCGACGCTACTGATTGTCGACGAGGGCTGGCTCGCCCTCGATGACGAGGGCTTCGCAGGCCAGCTCCGCGAATGGCTGAAGACGCTGCGCAAGAAGAACGCCAGCGTCATTTTCGCCACGCAGTCCCTTTCAGACATCGACGGCTCGGCGATCGCGCCGGCCATCATCGAGAGCTGCCAGACCCGTATCCTGCTCCCGAACGAACGGGCCATAGAACCGCAAATCACCGCGATCTATCGCCGCTTTGGGTTGAACGATCGCCAGATCGAGATCCTCGCCCGGGCCATGCCCAAGCGCGACTATTACTGCCAGTCGCGGCGCGGCAATCGCCTGTTCGAGCTCGGCCTGTCGGATGTGGCGCTCGCCCTCTGCGCAACATCCTCAAAGACCGATCAGGCTGCGATCGCGCAGACTATCGCAGCTCACGGCCGCGAGGATTTCCTGGCGGCCTGGCTGCGCCAGCGCGGGCTCGGTTGGGCCGCCGATCTCATCCCCAACCTCAACAACATGGAGACGTCCTCATGAACCCGCGCCCTTCGCGCGGCGTGCGCCTTGCCGCTGCGCTGCTCACCGCTTCCACCGCCTTGTCGCCGATCTTCTGGGCGCCGCCGGCGGCGGCACAGTTGATCGTGAAGGATCCTACGAACTACGTGCAGAACGTGCTTCAGGCGGCCAGGTCGCTGGAGCAGATCAACAACCAGATCAGCTCGCTTCAGAACGAGGCGACGATGCTGATCAATCAGGCCCGCAATCTTGCGAGCCTGCCGTACTCCTCGATCCAACAACTCCAGCAGTCAGTCCAACGCACCCAGCAGCTGCTGCAACAGGCGCAGCGGATTGCGTACGATGTTCAAAACATCGATCAGGCGTTCCAGACCACCTATGGCAACGCCTCGATGTCGGCTTCCGATCAGGCGCTCGTGGCGCAGGCGCGCGAGCGTTGGCAGAACACCGTCGGCGGGCTGCAAGACGCCATGCGCGTGCAGGCCGGTGTCGTTGGCAACATCGACACCAACCGGTCCGAGATGTCGTCTCTGATCGGCCGCAGCCAAGGGGCGACCGGCGCGCTGCAGGCGACGCAAGCCGGTAATCAGCTCCTCGCGCTTCAGGCACAGCAGCTCGCCGATCTCACGGCGGTCGTCGCTGCCAACGGTCGCGCACAGGCGCTCTCAGAGGCAGAGCGCGCAGCGGCCGTCGAGCAGGGCCGTGAGCAGCGCCGCCGCTTCCTCACGCCGGGTTCCGGCTACCAGGCGGGTAACGCCCGCATGTTCCCCAACAGCGGCAATTGAGGGCGCGGGCATGGACGGCAAGATGCTCGCCCGACTTGGCGCGGTGGTATTCGTCGCGGTGGCCGTCACCGCGACGGCGATCGAGTTAAGCCGGGATGAGGAGCCGGCGGAGAGCTGGGCTTCGTCACGACCGAGCACGGCCCCGTCCGACCCACTGCGCGAGGAGCTGTTCCGGTGCCAGGCACTCGGCGAAGCCGGGCCGCGTGATCCTGCCTGCCTGCGGGCCTGGGCGGAGAACCGCAACCGCTTCCTCGCGCCGGGTACTCGACCGGCCGAGCGGCTGCCGGAAGCTGCGCCAGCTCCACACCCGCCAGCGGACGCGGATGTCCCGGCGCAGCCGGCACCGGTGTCGCCGCCGGCCGAGACACGGTAGCGTCATGGGCAACACCGGCGTCATCGACCACTTCCTCGAAGTCTTCACCCGCTACATCGATTCAGGTTTCGGTTTGCTAAGCGGTGAAGTCGCGTTCATCGCCACGACCCTGATCGTGATCGACGTGACGCTGGCCGCGCTGTTCTGGTCATGGGGCGGCGACGACGACATCTTCGCCCGGCTCGTGAAGAAGACGCTGTTCGTCGGCGTGTTCGCTTACATCATCGGCAACTGGAACAACCTCGCGCGCATCGTCTTCGAGAGCTTCGCGGGCTTGGGCCTGAAGGCCAGCGGCACAGGCTTCACGACTGCCGATCTGCTGCGGCCTGGCAAGGTGGCGCAGACCGGCCTCGATGCCGGGCGGCCGCTTCTGGAATCGATCTCCGGCCTGATGGGCTATTGGTCGTTCTTCGAGAACTTCATCCAGATCGCCTGCATGTTCCTCGCCTGGGCGCTGGTGTTGCTCGCCTTCTTCATCCTCGCCATCCAGCTTTTTGTCACGCTGATCGAATTTAAGCTGACGACGCTCGCCGGCTTCGTCCTCATCCCCTTCGGCCTGTTCGGCAAGTCCGCCTTCATGGCCGAACGGGTGCTCGGAAATGTCATCTCCTCCGGCATCAAGGTGCTGGTGCTCGCGGTCATCATCGGCATCGGCTCGACGCTGTTCTCCGAGTTCACCGCCGGCTTTGGCGGCGCCACGCCCTCGATCGACGAGGCCATGGCCATCGTCTTGGCCGCGCTGTCGCTCCTTGGTCTCGGCATCTTCGGCCCCGGCATCGCCAGCGGCATCGTCTCGGGCGGCCCGCAACTCAGCGCCGGCGCGGCGGTGGGTACGGGCCTCGCGGCCGGCGGCATGATCGCAGCCGGGGCCGGCGCGGTCGGCGCCGTCGCATCCGGCGGCGCAGCACTGGCCGGAGGCGCAGCAGCCGCGGCCCGGGGCGGCGCCGCGATGGCGGGTGGCGCATCCACGGCTTACAGCCTCGGCGCAGCCGGCCAGTCCGGCGTCAGCGGCGTTGCGTCAGGCCTTAGCGGTGTCGCCCGCGCTGGCGGCAGCGCGGCCGTCTCGCCGCTGCGCCGTGCCGCCTCACGCGCCGCCGAGAGCATGCGCTCGAGCTTCAATGCCGGCGGCAAGGCCGCGTTCGAAGCCACTGGCGGCTCCTCGACGATGGGATCGGTCGGCGGCGATGCAGCCGGCGACGGCGGCGCCTCGGCCGCTTCGGCAACCGCCGATGAACCGCCCGCATGGGCACAGCGCATGCGCCGCTCCCAACACATGACCCACGCCGTCCAGGCGACCGCCCATGCCGTGCGCTCCGGTGACGCCCATGGCGGCGGCTCTTCCGTCAATCTTTCCGAAGGCGACCGCTGATGTTCAAACGACCCTCTACCCACTACGGAAAAGCCCCCGAACCCGAGACGCCCTATCAGCGCGCCGCGCAGGTCTGGGACGAACGGATCGGCGCGTCGCGGGTCCAGGCGAAGAACTGGCGACTGATGGCGTTCGGTTCGCTGATCCTCTCGGCCGGCTTCGCCACCGCGCTGGTCTGGCAATCGGCGCGCGGCACGATCGTACCCTGGGTGGTGCAGGTCGACCGGCTTGGCCAGGCGCAGGCCGTGGCGCCGGCTGTTGCCGACTATCGTCCGACCGATCCCCAGATTGCCTTCCACTTGGCGCGATTCATCGAGCAGGTCCGCTCGATCCCGGCCGACGCCATCATCGTGCGGCAAAACTGGCTGCGCGCCTACGACTTCACGACTGACCGCGGCGCGGCGGCGCTCAACGACTATGCCCGGGCTAACGACCCGTTCACCAAGGTCGGCCGCCAGCAGGTCGCGGTGGAAGTCTCGAGCGTCATCCGTGCGTCTCCAGACAGCTTCCGTGTCGCCTGGGTCGAGCGCCGTTACGAGAACGGCCAGCTCGCCACGACCGAGCGCTGGACCGCGATCCTGACGATCGTCGTGCAGGTCCCACGCAATGCCGATCGGCTCAGGGCAAACCCGCTCGGCATCTACGTCAACGCCATCAACTGGTCACGGGAGCTTGGGCAATGAAGCCGTATTTCCGTAAAGCCGGAAACCCGGCTTCACACATTTCCGAATTCCCGGCTCTGGGCCGAGGCGCATTTCCGCTCCTGATGCTGGCGACGTCCGCGCTTGCCGGCTGCGCCACCAGCACTCCACCGCCCGAAATCTCCTACGACGCCGCCGCGCCCGCCGTGCAGACCGTCGACCCACCGGCGCCAGTCACCGTGGTCGAAATCCCGCGACCGCTCCCGCTGCCTGGGCAGATGCAACGCGTCGAACCGTCTCGAACCACACCGGAGCCGACCGATCCGACCGCCCGGGTCAACCAGGCCAACGCCGCTGCGCGCATACAGCCGGTGCGCAACGGCTTCATCAACTCGATGCAGGTCTACCCATTCACCCAGGGCGCACTCTATCAGGTCTACACCGCCGTCGGGCAGATCACGGACATCGCATTGCAACCGGGCGAGCAGTTGGTCGGATCGGGCCCGGTCGCCGCCGGCGACACAGTCCGCTGGATTATCGGTGACACGCAGAGCGGCGCCGGGCCGACGCTTCAGGTCCATATCCTGGTGAAGCCGACCCGGCCGGACCTGATGACCAACCTCGTCATCAATACCAACCTGCGCACCTATCACATGGAGCTGCGCTCGACAGAGCGGACCTATATGGCCTCGGTCTCCTGGCAATATCCGCAAGACCAGCTCATCGCGCTGCGCCGCCAAAACCAACAGGCTGAGGCCGCGCAGCCGGTCGCATCCGGCGTCGACCTCGCCAACGTCAACTTCCGCTACGCGATCGACGGCGATCGCGCGCCATGGCGGCCGCTGCGCGCCTTCGACGACGGCCGTCAGGTCTTCATCGAATTCCCGCGCGGTATCGGTCAGGGCGAGATGCCGCCGCTGTTCGTGGTCGGTCCCGAGGGCAATACCTCCGAGCTGGTGAACTACCGGGTGCGAGGCCATCACATGATCGTCGATCGGCTCTTCGCCGCCGCCGAGTTGCGGTACGGCTCCGGCGACCGCCAGAAGCGCGTCCGCATCGTGCGCACCGATGGGAGGCCGGCGTCGTGAGCGAGACGGAGCCCCGGGAAGAGGAAAGGCCGGACGAGGAGGCTCGGCCCTTGACCGGCGAGCCGGTCGGCCCCGCGCCGATGCGGCTGCGCGCCGAACCGCCGCGCGTCACCCGACTGTCGCGAAAGGTGCTGGCGGGTCTCGGCCTGGTCGCGAGCGTCGGGATCGGCGGCGCGCTCATCTATGCCCTTCAGACCCGCGATGGCGGTCGGCCGAACGAGGAGCTCTACTCGACCGAGAACCGCTCGACAGCCGATGGCATTGCCGGTTTGCCACGCGATTATAGCGGCGTGCCTCAGCTTGGCCCGCCGCTTCCGGGCGACCTCGGACGCCCCATCCTTGGCGCCCAGAACCGCGGCCAACCCGTACCGACGCCCGGCGTCGCCCCGCCCAACCCTGGTCTCAGTCCAGAGGAGCAGCGGCGCATTCAGGAGCTTGAATCGGCACGCACGGCGCGCTTGTTCGCCTCCACCGAAACCCGCACGGCGTCTGCAACACCCTCCCAGACAACGCCCGGCGCGCTACCGTCGCCGGATCTCACCAGTCTCGGACTAGCCCCGCCGCCGACGACGCCAACGGCGCAGGATCGGCAGAACGCCTTCCTCAATGCCGCCGCCGATCGGCGAACGGTCGCGCCCGATCGCGTCGCCGCGCCGGTATCGCCCAACGTGCTGCAGGCCGGCGCCGTGATCTCCGCCGCGCTGATCACCGGGATCCGATCGGATCTCCCCGGCCAGATCACGGCTCAGGTGACGGAAAATATCTACGATAGCCCGACCGGCCGCATCCTGCTCGTGCCGCAGGGCACGCGCGTTATCGGCCAGTACGACAACAATGTGCAGTTCGGGCAGAGCCGCGTGCTGCTCGTCTGGAACCGGCTGATCTTTCCGAACGGCCGGTCGATCGTGCTCGAGCGTCAGCCGGGCGCCGACGCCGAGGGCTATGCCGGCCTTCAGGACGGCGTCGATTATCACTGGTGGGACCTCGCTAAGGCGGCCGGGCTTTCGACCCTTCTCAGCGTCGGCGCCGAGCTCGCCGCCAATGACGATGACCGGTTGATCCAGGCAATCCGCAACGGCGGTCAGGACACGATCAATGATGCGGGCCAACAGATCGTCCGGCGCCAGCTCAATATCGCACCGACGCTGACAATCCGACCGGGTTTCCCTGTCAGGGTCATCGTCACGCGGGATCTGGTGCTCGAACCCTATGGAGGATCGTGATGGCGAAGCTGAAGCTCGGACCAATCGTCGATGAGAGGCCGGTGAAAGTCACACTGGAACTGCCTGCGGCGCTGCACCGCGATCTTGTCGCTTATGCCGAAGTTCTGGCCAGCGAAACCGGCCAGCCAGTCACTGATCCCGCACGCCTGGTTGTGCCTATGCTGGAACGCTTCATCGCGACGGATCGCGGGTTCGCGAAGTCTCGACGACGCTGAGGCGTGGATCACCTTTAAATCAACGATTCAGACTTGCTGCTCGCCATAACCGCGCATCTCAATGCAGGGGACTACGGGTTCGGTCCGGCGCTGGTCGGATTGGTCGCGCTGGTGGTTTCATTTCTCGCTCAGAATGCTGCACGCCGGAAGCCGTCGCCCTATCCGCCCCGGTTGGTCGCGAGCGAGAGCGGCGTGCGTTGAACCGCGCTATCGGCGCGGCCGTCCCACGGACGGCGCGCCGTCGGATGGTGGGGACGCATCGCGAGCTTTGCGTCCCCGCATGCTCGGCTTTGCCGGCAGGGTTTTTCCATATTCTTCCCACCAGGCCGTCAGCGCCTGCATCGTCGGGCCAAGGCCGCGCGCCTTTGTCGTGATCTCATACTCGACGCGCGGCGGCACCTCCGCAAAGACAGTTCGTGTTATGAGCCCGTCCGCTTCCAGCTCTCGAAGGCTCGCCGTCAGCATGTGCTGCGTGATGCCGGGGATGGTCTTGCGCAGCTCGCCGAACCGATAGACCCGCTGGTTCAGCAGCCACATGATCTCGAGCTTCCATTTGCCCGAGAGCATCGCGAAGGCGCGGCGCATTTCGTCCTGCATCGTGAAATCTTCGCCAGCCATTAGTCAGCTTTTCCATACTTAGTGATGATAATTCATCCTACTTGCGCGGATTCGTCCAGCGCGTAATTTCTTATACGTGCTCTAGGCGGCGACGCCAATGAGAGAACGAAGCGCAAATCGGCCAAGCAGCCTCGACGAGGTGCTGCTCGATTAGGAAGAGCTATGACAACCGCCGCATTATATTGGATCAGCACAGGACTTCTGTCGCTGCTCTATCTGAGCTCCGCATTCTTATACCTGACCAAGGGAGCTTGGGTTCGGCAGACTTTGGCTGAGCTCAACTATCCAGCTCCCTACCTCGTGCCTTTCATGGTCGTGGTGAAGGTTCTCGGGCCGGTCGCGATCCTATCGCGTGTCAGCACGCCGCTGAGCGATCTGGCCTATGCCGGCATCCTCTTTCATTTAGTGCTGTCCGCATCGGCCCACCTCGGCGTGCGCAAGCCCAAGGGGGCTTTGCCAGCCATCATCGGCCTCGCACTGCTGGCCCTGTCCTTCGCCACGCAAAATGCCGCTCGCGAAATCCCGTCGCCCTACGCGCCGGGCTTCGCGTCACATCAATCAGTCCTCACTGAACGGAGATAATCATGGGTCGACTCAACGGAAAAGTCGCGCTCGTCGCGGGCGCAGGGCGTGGCATCGGCCGCGCCACCGCCAAGCTGTTCGCGGCGGAGGGCGCCAAGGTCGCTGTCCTTTCGCTCACCCAGGCCAGCGTGGATCAGGTGGTGGCCGATATTCAGGCCGCTGGCGGAACCGCGTTGCCGGTCGTCGCCGATATCAGCGACGCCGCGCAGATCAAGGCGGCGGTAGACAAGGTGGTCGCGGCCTATGGCGGGCTCGACATTCTGGTGAACGTCGCCTTCGACACATCCGTGGTCATGTCTTCGATCAATGAGCTTTCGGTCGAGCAGCTACAGCGCAATTTCGACATGGGGCCGATCGCCTATCTACGCACGATGCAGGCCGCTTATCCGCACCTCAAGGCCAGCGGTGAGGGGCGCGTTATCAATTTCGCGTCCCTGGCGGGCGTCACCGGATTGCTGCCATACGGCCCCTACAACATGGCGAAAGAGGCGGTGCGCGCGCTAACGCGGACCGCCGCGCGCGAATGGGGCGCAGACAAGATCACCGTGAACAACGTCCTGCCGGTGGCGGACACCTGGGGCGCGGCGGAATCCGCCGACACGCCTGCGCCAACCAATGCCCTCGCGCGCTTTGGGTCCCCGGAAGACGACATCGCGCCCGTCGTGCTGTTCCTCGCGAGCAAGGATGCGCAATTCCTGACGGGTTACAGCCTGACGCCGGACGGTGGCCAGATCATCGACAGCGCGCGCTAGAGCGGTGGAGCGTCGCACGCTCCTCCAAGTGGCCCTGGGCGCAGCAGCCGTCGCTGTGAGCCCGCTCCGCGCGCGGGCCGCGCCGCGCGCACGAACGCCCGCAACCACGACAGCAAGGAAATCGAGCATGAAGATTCACGCAATCACCATCGACACTGCGAACCCGCAAAAGCTGGCGGCCTGGTGGTCCGAAGCCCTCGGCATCGCGATCGGCAACGACTACGGCCAGATCGTCCAACTCGCCGCGTCGCCTGCCGTCCCGCCCTTTCAGTTCCAGAAGATCGAGGATGCGCCGACGCAGCGCAACCGCGTGCATGTCGACCTCAAGACGCCCGATCTCGACGGCGAGACCGCGCGCCTGGTCGCGCTGGGCGCGACGGTCGTGCAGAAGTTCGAGCTGCCGCAAATCCGCTACACGACCCTGACCGATCCAGACGGCAACAAGTTCGATCTCATTGCGGAATAAGAAGGCGGAGTCTTCCGCCTGATCTGCGATCGACAACAGTAGAAACAAACGTCTTGTCGATAATCTTCCCGGACCCCGGCGAATGGAAAGCACGTGTTCAACGCATTGAAGAAAAAACGATGCCAATTCTTCCCATCACATCATTTCTCACAGCGGCCTTTGCTATCGCCCTCGTCGGCCTCTCATTTCCGATTTCTTTGCGGCGCCTCAAAGTGGGAGATATGGTCGGCGACAGCAACGATGACTCGCTGCGGCGGCGCATTCGCGCCCAAGGTAACTTCATCGAATATGTGCCGCTTGGCCTGATTGGCCTTGGTCTCGTCGAGGCTCAGGCTTCACCCGCCTGGTTGGTGGTGCTGATTGGTGGAGCCCTTGCACTCGGGCGGCTGCTGCACGCCATCGGAATGTTCCGATCTTCGGCGTCGCTCCGCGGCATCGGCATGGTCTTGACCTATCTGGCGCTTCTGCTTGTAGCGGGACGCCTTTTGGTCAGCCTTTGATTTCGAGCGTCGATCGCTATGCCGGATCCGACGCTCGATCTCCGAAATCTTCGCTACGTCATCCTCGCTGCCGAACGTGGTAGCTTCCGCCGCGTCGCGGCAGAGGTCGGAGTCGAGCAATCGACCGTCAGCAGGCGCATTCAACTCGTTGAAAGGCGACTTGGGGTCCCTATTTTCGAGCGATATTCTGGAGGAGTGTGTCTGACAGCCGCTGGCGAGATGTTTCTGCGCGATGCGACAATCGGTGCCCATCACCTTCGACGCGCCGTTCAAGCTGTGAGCTCCCTGAAGCGCGGCGGCCAAGGCGTATTGCGTATCGGACTTTTCGTATCGCTCGCCGCCGGCTTCCTGGGCGAGTTAGTTGAGCGATATCAGGAACAGTATGAAGGGATTGATCTCGAATTCGAGGAGAATACAGCAGAGCGCAATTTGAGTCGGCTAATCGGCGGCGAACTCGACGTCGTCTTCGTGACTGGGATGCCTGCGCCCGTTGGTTGTGAGGCCTTGCAGCTTTGGGAAGAACGCATCTTCGTTGCCCTCCCATCCGCCCATTCGCTGTCCGGACAGCAGGAGGTCACCTGGGGCGACATCGAGAAAGAGCGCTTCATCCTCAGCGCTGGCGGACCAGGGCCTGAAATCCACGATTACCTGATCAAGCGTTTGTCGGCACCGGGCTTTCGGCCAGACATCCGCGTTCACCGAGTTGGGCGAGAGAACCTCATGAACATGGTGGCAAGAGGCTTCGGCCTGACACTTACGACTGCCTCGACGCTCGGAACATCCTTCGCCGGCCTCACCTTCCTCCCGATCGCTGGTGATGAGGACATTGTCCCTTGCACAGCCGTGTGGACCTCCAACAATTCAAACCCAGCTCTGCATCACTTGCTGGCGATCGCGCGTGAAACCGCCCAACGGAGCAGCAGCGTCGATCGCGAGCGGTTTTTGAAATGATATCAGCCCAGTGTGAGCCGAAAACGCCCCGATATCAGTTGATCATGGCGACGCGCTGACTCGCCTTGCCCGCGCGTTCTCGCAAGCTTCCGATGTCACGTTTCGGAGGCGCGCCGAAGAGGCGGTTATATTCACGGCTGAATTGCGAGGGGCTCTCATAGCCGACCTGAAACGCCGCACCGGCGGCGTCCATACCCTCGTTCAGCATCATTCGCCTCGCCTCGTTCAGCCGCATCCACTTCTGATATTGCAGCGGGCTCATCGCGGTGAGCTGGCGGAAGTGGTGGTGAAGAGTGGATGTACTCATCTGCACATGCGCCGCGAGTTCTTCGATACTCAGCGGCCGAGCGTAGTTCACCTTGATCCAGTCGATGGCTCTGGCGATGCGTTGGCTGTGGCTTCCGACGGCCGCGATCTGCAGCAGGCGCGGCGCGACATCGCTCTTCAACAGACGATAATGGATCTCCCGCTCGATGAGCGGTGCGAGGACCGCGATTTCATCTGGCCTGTCGAGCAGAGCGAGTAAGCGGCCGAACGGCTCGAGCATTGCCTGGGTGACCGTCCCGAGAGCGGCACTCCCGTCTGTGCCGCGATCCCGTGAGGGCGGCAGGCGCACATGCCCGGCAAGTTCTGTAATGACGCGCAGGTCGAGCCGCAGCGCCAAGCCCAAACAGGGCTTGTCCGGACTTGCCTGCAGGACCTGTGAGCTTCCGGGCAGATCGAGCGAAGCAATCAGGAAGCGGTCGACGTCGTAGGTATAGGCCTGATTGCCGATCAGCAGTTGCTTGGCGCCCTGAGCGACGAAGACGATGCTGGGTTCGATGAGGCATGGATTGGGATCGGTGAGCTTCTCACGTCGAAAAAACGTGAGGTAGGGTATCGCCGTCGGGCAGTCCTCGTCGCCCGCGGTCCTGCGCTCAATCACGTCAGCCAACTGGTCCAGAAGAGCGGTGCGCGCGCGCGACGACGCGTCGAACACTTCTTGATCTGACATGGAATCCTCCGGGCGCCTTATGCAGCCATTGTATTCGAGGCTCGCCCTCCTGTCTGCGAAAAAATAGACACGCCGGACAATCAGGCAAGAAAATGGCCGGATCGTTATACCGCTGCCGGCATCGACCATGAAAAGATGCAATCACTGTAGATTGCTTGCGATCTTCAAGGTCGGCACACCAGAGGTTTGAAATGATCAAGGACAAAGTCGTCATCATCACCGGGGCTTCATCTGGAATTGGCGAGGCCACCGCAAAGCTGCTGTCGAGCAAGGGCGCCAAGGTCGTCCTGGGCGCGCGGCGCGACGACAAGCTCAAGCATATCGTCGCCGAGATTGAAGCCGGCGGCGGACATGCCTCCTATCGGGAACTGGACGTGACCAAGCAGGCCGACAACGACGAGATCGTCAGCCTCGCTAAGGAACGCTTCGGTCGGGTGGACGCCATCTTCCTCAACGCCGGCATCATGCCGAATTCGCAGCTTTCCGCGCTCAAGACCGATGACTGGCACCAAATGGTGGACGTCAACATCAAGGGCGTCCTCAACGGCGTCGCAGCGGTATTGCCGACCTTCACCGAGCAGAAATTCGGCCACGTCATCACGACATCCTCGGTTGCTGGCCTCAAGGCCTACCCGGGCGGCGCAGTGTATGGCGGCACCAAGTGGTTCGTGCGCGACTTCATGGAAGTCCTGCGGATGGAGTCGGCGCTCGAGGGCACGAATATCCGCACCGCCACCATTTATCCCGCCGCCATCAACACCGAACTGCTGGGCGCGATCCGCGACAAGGCGACGGCCGAAGCGATGCAGAAGGTCTATGACCAATACGGGATCTCCCCCGAGCGGATCGCCGACATCGTCGCATTCGCCATCGACGCGCCTGCGGACACGACGATCAACGAATTCACCGTCGGCCCGGCCAATCAGCCCTGGTGACGGCATAGGACGCCGCGCGGCAGAGCCGCCCCCCCCGGGCTGCAACGGCATACCCCCACCGCTCATCATGACGAACGGTCTGTTGAGCAAGCTGCAACTCTCAGTCGTCGTCGCGAAGACGCGCAAAGACCAAGAGGTAACTTAGCATGACACAACGAAACGACGTCGAAAGAAGCTCCGCTTCTGTCCTGGCAGTGGACGCAGACCGGCGCAACTTGCTGAAGGCGACGGCCGCAGGCGTGGCCGCGCTCGGCTTTACATCAATGTTCAACCTTAGCCACGCGGAGGCACAAGATATGTCGAACGGTGCTGACAACTTCTACAAGAGCGACAAGGCGACGCTCGAGAAAGTCACCTTCAAGACTGCGTATAATACCGACGTCATCGGCAATCAGCACGTGGCGAAGAACCTCGACCGGAACGCGAAGCACCCCGCGATCATCGTGAGCCACCCTATGGGCGCGGTGAAGGAGCAGAGCGCCAACCTTTACGCCGCCAAGATGGCGGAGCAGGGCTTCGTCACGATCGCGATTGATCTGCCCTTCTGGGGCGAAAGCGACGGGCAACCGCGTCAAGCCGTGTCGCCCGATTTCTACGCGGAAGCTTACAGCGCGGCTGCGGACTATCTCGGCACCCTGCCTTATGTGGATCCCGAGCGGATCGGCGTGATCGGGATCTGCGGCAGCGGCGCCTTCGCGCTCAGCGCGGTCAAGATCGACCCGCGTCTGAAAGCGGCAGCTACTGTCAGCATGTATGACCACGGTACGTTGTACCGTAAGGGACTGGGCGGGAAGCAGACGCGCGAGGAGTACCACGCCTTCCTGGCTGGTGCGGCCAAGCAACGCGTCGCTGAGTCGAAAGGCGCCGCAATCGCCTACACCGCTGGCGCCCCAATCGCTCTAACCGGCAATGCCATCGGCGACGAATTCTACGACTTCTACCGCACCCCACGTGGTGAGGTCACGCCGGCCTACGCGTCGCCGAAGACGAGCACGATGCCCACGGTCGCGACCAATGTGAAGTTCGCGAACTTCTACCCGCTTGAGGATCTCGACACTGTGTCGCCGCGGCCCCTGCTCTTCATCGCAGGTGATCAGGCTCACTCCCGGGAATTCAGCGAGCTCGCGTTTGCCAAGGCTGTAGAGCCGAAGGAACTGCACTGGGTCAGGGGCGCCGGGCACGTAGACCTTTATGATCGCGTGAACCTCATCCCGTTCGACAAGCTCAAGGCATTTTTCGACCTGCACCTGAGCGCCTGAAAACGGGCCGGCTTTAGCGATCGTCGCTAACGCCGGCTTTGTCATCGAGACTACGACGAGGGTGATTCAATGAACCCGACCTATGACTTCACCGGCAAGGTAGCCCTGGTCACGGGCGCCAGCGCCGGCATGGGGCTGGCGACCGCGCGTGCCTTCGCCGAAGCCGGCGCAGCCGTCGTTCTGGCAGACATCAGGCAAGAGGCGGCGGCGACCGCCGCAGAGGCGCTGATCGCCGAGGGTCACCGTGCGATTGCCGTGCCCTGCGACACGAGTGACGACGCACAAGTCGCCGCCATGGTCGAGCGGACGGTCGCCGAGTTCGGGCAACTCGATTTCGCCTTCAACAATGCCGGCATCATGGCGGAGGTCGCGCCTCTTGCCGACGGCAGCCGTGAGAATTGGGACCGAGTGATCGGCGTCAACCTGCGCGGCGTGTGGAGCTGCATGCAGCACGAGCTACGCCAGATGCAGAAGCAGGGTGGTGGCGCGATCGTCAACAACGCCTCGGTCGGCGGGACCAAGGGCGATCCTGGTGTTAGCCCCTACACCGCGTCGAAGCATGGCGTCATCGGGCTGACCCGGACGTCCGCGTTGGAATATGTGAAGCACAATATCCGCGTAAACGCCGTCAACCCAGGCGTGATCGCCACTCAGATCGCCCGTGACGTCGTGGAGAACGACGACGCCGCCTATGCCGAGATGGTCGCCAAGGTGCCGTTGGGTCGGGCCGGCTCGTCCGAGGAGATCGCCAGCGCCGTGCTTTGGCTGTGCAGCCCTAGCGCCAGCTATGTCGTGGGGCAAGCCTTCACGATCGATGGCGGCCTGACCGTCGGCTGACAAATCTAGCCGCGCCCCGCCCACTCCGCTCGAAAGTGAAAATATCCGCGATGATCGACGACTTCCTCCACATCAGCATCACCTGCCGTGATCTGGAAACGACCATCCGCTTTTACGAAGCGATCGGTCTCAAGACGATTAAGCGGCTCGGCACCGTTGATGAAGGGGGTATCGCGCAGGCGTTCCAGCTCCCGGCTGCGCGGCTCGAGGTCGCTTATCTCGCGACCTCGGACAAGCCGGGGGCGCTGTTTATCGACCTGGTGCAGTGGCTCGATCCAATGGCCAAGGGCGACGCTTATCCGACGCTCGACAATATTGGTCTGAACCGCTTCGCGCTTCGCGTCCCGGACCTTGACGCCATGGTCGCAAGTGCACGCGCTCAGGGCGTCACCTTCCTGACCGATGCGCCCGTCGCGATCGGAGACAAGGGCATGCGGTTCATCGTCGCCCGCGATCCGGACGGCGTGTTCGTCCAACTGGTCGAAGGCTTCTGAGCATCGCGGCGAACCGCGCCATCCGACAACATCTAGGAGAACTCACATGCGATATCGTCAGCTGGGCCATTCCGGCCTCAAGGTTTCCACGCTCGTCCTCGGGACCATGTCATTCGGCGGCAAGGGCATGTTCGGCATGGTCGCGGAGAACGGCCAGAAAGAGGCGCAGCGCCAGTTCGACATGCTGGTCGACGCCGGCGTCAACATGGTCGACACGGCCGACATCTACTCGATGGGCGAGTCCGAGAAGATCGTCGGTGAGGCGATCCGCGGAAAGCGCGACAAGCTCCTCCTGGCCTCCAAGGTGCGCTCGCCAGTCGGCGAAGGGCCGAACGAGCAAGGCCTGTCGCGCCATCACATCAAGCGTGGCTGCGAAGCGAGCCTCAAGCGGCTCGGGACCGACCACATCGATCTGTACTGGGCGCACGAATGGGATGGCATGACGCCGCTCGACGAGACGCTACGCGCGTTCGAGGACCTGCAGCGCGAGGGCAAGATCGGCTATTTCGGCATCTCCAACTGGGCCGGCTGGCAGATCATGAAGGCGCTCGGCATTTCGGAGCGGCAAGGCCTCATCCGGCCTGTCGCCCAGCAGATCTACTACTCGCTGCAGTCGCGCGAGGCCGAGTACGAGTTGATGCCGATCAGCGTCGATCAAGACGTTTCGATCGTCGCCTGGTCGCCGCTCGCCGCCGGCCTGCTAGGCGGCAAGTTCACGCGCGACAATCCGAAGCCTGAAGGCACCCGTCAGGTTGCCGGTTGGCCGGAACCGCCGATGCGCGACTGGGAAGCGCTTTGGCGCATCGTCGACGTGCTCACTGCGGTTGCCAGCGAGCGTGGCGATACTCCGGCGCAGGTGGCACTTGCATGGCTGCTGACGCGCCCCGGTCTGGCATCGCTCGTGATCGGTGCGCGCAACGAGGCGCAACTCGCAGAAAATCTCGCCGCGGCGGATATCGAGCTGACGCCCGAGCAGGTCGCGCGGCTGGAAGAGGTGAGCCGCCCGCCGCTGCTCTACCCGTACTGGCACCAGAAGGCCAACGCGACTGCGCGCTTGTCGCCTGCGGACCATGCCCTGCTCGATCAGCATCCAAAACCGTACTGACGAGACGACGGAGCAGACTGCATCCGTTCGGTCCTGCGCCACTCAACGTCACAACGCCGTTGGGAGCGCAGGTCCGAGTCTGCTATACAGGCCCCGTGTTGAGAGTGCCCGCGCCGGTCTTATAGACCGTTCTGAAGAGGTGGTGCGGGTGGTCGGAATCGAACCGACACTCCTTTCGGAACCGGATTTTAAAGTGAGTCGCGGGTTCCAGCGGGCTGGAATTCCCCTTCCGGCGGTGCTTCAAACAAGAGCCGAAAGGGCGGCGGACGCTCCTAGACGACACCTGCCCTTTGAAACCACCCGTCCGATTTACACGCTATAGCCCGATATTACCGCACACGTTCACGCGGGGGCTTCAATGCGGAAGATCTATCGCCTTCTATCTCCACAAGAGCAAAGAAGTGGAGATACGGTATGAGCGCTGTCCCGCATGTCGCCCGCAGGACAATTCGCCGGCAGCAGCTACGAGAGATCGTGCCGCTTGCCGACAGCACGATCTACGACATGGAGCAGCGAGGAGAATTCCCGCAGCGCTTCTATCTCACCTCGCGCTGCGTCGTCTGGGACTTGGCGGAGGTCGAGGCCTGGCTCGAGGCTCGGCGTCACGCCTCTCGGGCTAATGCTGTTAAGCGCGCTCCAAGCCCCGACGTGAGATTGCGCCGTTCGCGGCCCGTCAAACACTAGGCTCCAGCTCAAGCAATTCCATCGTGGGCGGCAGAAGCGTCGGAACATACTTTCGCCCCACGGCCCACGCGTCCACCAGATTGGACCACTCCTGCATCATGTGACGACGTTGATGCTCATACTCCGCCTTGTTGTAGACACCCCGCGAAGATCTCCCATCCTCGTGGGCCAAGCACTTCTCGATCCAGTCACTGTTGAAGCCGAGCTCATTCAACAGGGTCGAGCCTGTGCGTCGAAGATCGTGAACAGTGAAGGGTTCGAGTGGAAGCCCCTCCTTTTTCGCCCTGACAACGACCGCGGTCGTGATCCGGTTGAACGTCGCGCGCGACATCGGCGCGTCAGCGTCATATCGCGACGGAAGGACATAGCGCGAATTGCCGGCGCAGGTTTTTAGCGCGATGAAAATGTCGACAGCCTGCTGTGACAGATAGACGTTGTGTGCCTTCGACCGCTTCATTCGCTCCTTGGGTATCGACCAGACCGCGTTCTCGAAATCGACTTCATCCCACGTCGCGTCTTGCAGTTCGCTTTTCCTGACCATCGTTAGGAGGAAGAGCTTCATTCCCAGCCGTATAGTCGGCAACGTCGGCACATGCTCGAGCTGACCGAGCATGATGCGGATCTCCGCAGGAGACAGCGAACGGTCTTTAGGAACGAACGTCGCAATAGACGCGGGCCCAACTTCATCCGCTGGATTGGCGACCTTCTCGCCATGCAAGATCGCGAACGCAAAGATCAGCTTCACGATATCCCGCACATGCACGGCCGTGGCTGGAGCGCCGCGATCCTTCACCTTCCCGCACATCATGCGGAGATCGTCAGGCGCGATCTCCGTCAGAAGCCTATTTCGAAACGTTGGCAGGATGTCGCGCTCGTAGATCGACCGCCGCATGGCGCGCGTGCTGTCGGCCATGCGCGACTCCTGGAACCACTTTTCGCCGAACTCGCCGAACCTCTTCGCCTCCTTCAGTCGTCGTTTGTCGTGCTGCTTCTCTTGAGCAGGAGACCGCCCTTCGGAAATGGCCCGCTTCGCATCAATCAGCTTTTCGCGAGCCCTGGCAAGCGAGAGGCCATCTGGGCCATATCGGCCGAGCGTCAGCGTCTCGCGACGTCCGTTGAGGCGGTAGTCGTACCGGAACACGATCACCCCCGACGGCTGCACGACGACGTACATACCGTCACGATCGCTTACCTTATACAATTTATTCTGTGATCTCAGTGCCTTAATCGCTGTGTCAGTAAGCATGGGAGCCTCCAAAACCGTCAAAAAACCGGAGAGAGGCGCCGATTATACCGTCAGGCCAAAACAGGCGATGCTGAAAGCATGATTCTCGTTTTAAGTCAGCCTGTTAATACCAAAAATTATACCGCCATCAACTCTCCTAGCCGTGACGGTATAGCGAAATTTCAGATCGAACAAGTTCCCTCGTACCGTCTGCTATACCGACAGACCGGAGCACTGCCCCTCGATAGACGGCAATAGACGCGGTTATGATTATGGTTTAATTTCAAGGCGTTATGTCGCACTTGGGCGTACAAACGGATACTGCCGGAGGGGTAAAAATCATTCCCACTCGATTGTGCCGGGCGGCTTGCTGGTCACGTCGTAGACCACCCGGTTGATGCCGCGCACTTCGTTGATGATGCGCGTCGCGGTCGCCCCGAGGAAACCCATGTCGTAGTGATAAAAGTCGGCGGTCATGCCGTCGACCGAGGTGACGGCGCGCAGGGCGCAGACGAATTCGTAGGTGCGGCCGTCGCCCATGACGCCGACCGTCTGCACCGGCAACAGCACGGCGAAGGCCTGCCAGATGGCGTCGTAGAGGCCGGCCTTGCGGATCTCGTCCAGATAGATCGCGTCGGCCTCGCGCAGGATGTCGAGCTTTTCGCGGGTCACCCCGCCGGGGCAGCGGATCGCCAGCCCCGGTCCCGGGAACGGATGGCGGCCGATGAAATGCTCGGGCAGGCCGAGTTCCTTGCCCAGCGCCCGCACCTCGTCCTTGAACAGCTCGCGCAGCGGCTCGACCAGCTGCATGTTCATGCGCTCGGGCAGGCCGCCGACATTGTGGTGGCTCTTGATCGTCACAGACGGACCGCCGGAGAAGGACACGCTCTCGATCACGTCGGGATAGAGCGTCCCCTGGGCGAGGAAATCGGCACCGCCCAGCTTCTTCGCCTCCTCCTCGAACACTTCGATGAACAGCCGGCCGATCGTCTTGCGCTTCTTCTCGGGATCGCTCTCGCCTTCCAGCGCCGAGACGAACCGGTCGGCGGCGTCGACCATGATCAACGGCAGATTGTAGTGCTCGCGGAACATGGCGACGACATTCTTCGCCTCGTCCTTGCGCATCAGTCCATGGTCGACGAGGATGCAGGTGAGCTGATCGCCCACCGCCTCGTGGATCAGCAGCGCCGCCACGGAGGAATCGACGCCGCCCGACAGCGCGCAGATCACCTTGCCCTTGCCGACCTGGGCACGGATGTCGGCGACGGCCTTGTCGCGATAGGCCGACATCGTCCAGTCGCCCTCGATGCCGGCGACGCCGTGGACGAAGTTGCGCAGGAGCTTCGCGCCGTCCGGCGTGTGCACCACTTCGGGGTGGAACATCAGGCCGTACATCTTCTTCTCGACATTGCCGAAGACGGCGAAGGGGGCGCCCTCGGAGCGGCCGAAAATCTGGAACCCGTCGGGCAGCGAGATCACCCGGTCGCCATGGCTCATCCACACCTGGTGGCGCTGACCGGTCGCCCACAGGCCGTCGAACAGCGGGCAGTCCTTCTCGACCTGGACGAAGGCGCGGCCGAACTCGCGATGGTCCGACGCCTCGGCGACGCCGCCCATCTGCACACACATCGCCATCTGGCCGTAGCAGATGCCGAGCACGGGAATGCCCGCCTCGAAGACTATCTGGGGCGCGCGCGGCGACCCCGCCTCATGCGTCGAGGCCGGCCCGCCGGACAGGATCACCGCTTTCGGCTCGATGCGCTTGAACGCCGCCTCGGCCGACTGGAACGGCACGATCTCGGAATGCACGCCAGCCTCGCGCACCCGGCGCGCGATGAGCTGGGTGACCTGGCTGCCGAAATCGATGATGAGGACGGTGTCGGTGTTCTTCATGGCGGGCATTTAATGAAAGAAACGCTCCTGCGCAACGCCGATCTGCCTTCCGCCGCGGTCCGGCTTTGCCGGTCAGCCGGCGAGAAGCCCGTCGCCGATCGCCGCTTCGAGCCGGCCGACCGCTTCAGCCAGCCGCTCGTCGATGACATGCAGGTATTCCGTCCAGTCGCCGACATGCCGAAGCTCGGCCTTGCCGTCGGAAATGCCGCGCAGCGCCACCAGCGGCAGGGAAAACACCTGGCAGGCGCGCAGCACCGCGAACGTTTCCATATCGACCATGTCCTCGGGGATGGCATCGTAGGCCGCGCCCGAGATGATCGTGCCGCCGGTGGAGAGTGTCGCCTCGCCGATGCCGGGAATGCGCAGGGCAAGTGGCACCGTCGCTGGAAGGTCCAGGAACGGGGTGACGCCTTTGGGGAAGCCGAGGGGCGAAGCGTCGATGTCGCGGTAACACACCGAAACCGCCTGGTAGACCTCCGTCTGCTCGAGCGAGCGGCTGCCGGCGGAGCCGAGCGAGACGACAAGATCGGGCAGCGTGCCGGCCGCCTCAAGCCGTGCCAGCGCCGCGCCCAGGCGTATGCCGGCCTCGACCGGACCGACGCCGGTCATCAAAGGCACGAACAGGCGCCGCAGATGCGGCCCGTACTCGGCCTCGGCCGCCATGACGAAGAGGAGTCTTTTGCCGCCAAGCGTCGTCAGCCGCACCATCGCTCAGCCCTCGATGCCCTGTCGTCCCGTCACGGTCATCATCGTGCCGGTCATGGTGGCGATCAGCCTGGCCTCGCCGTCGGCGGCGAAGGCATAGGCCTGGCCGTCGGCGACCACGATGGTGCGGCCGGGTTTCGTCACGGATCCGCGGAACAGGAAGCGCTCGCCCTTGCCGGGCGCCAGCAGGTTGACCTTGAACTCGATGGTCAGCACCGCCGCGTTTTCCGGCATCAGCGAAAAGGCGGCATAGCCGCAGGCCGAATCGAGCGCCGCCGAGATGATGCCGGCATGCAGGAAGCCGTGCTGCTGGGTGAGCGCGGCGGAAAACGGCATCTCGATCTCGACCGTTCCGGGCAGCACGCTGGTCAACTCGGCGCCGATGGTCGTCATCGCCTGCTGGCGCGCGAAGGAGGCGCGGACGCGCTCCTCGAAATCCGTGTTGGGAACGATCTTTGCCGACATCGCTTCTCGACCTCCGGATGCCGGTTATCGCAGAGCCGGCAGTATCGGGCAATGCTCCTGCTGCAGTGCAGCAAAATAAGGGCGGAGCCGCGTCAGACCCGGCGCGACAAGGCGGCGAAAAAGAAGCCGTCGGTGCCGCTGCGCAGCGGCGAAAGAACGATGCCGCGATCCCTGTCGATGCGCGCCGCGCCGGTCTTTCCCGGCAGCCGATCGGCAAACAGCGCCTCGTGGTCGAGGGACGCGAAATCCGGATTCGCATCGAGGAAGCGTTCGATCTGGTCGTGGTTCTCGTCGCGGAACACCGAGCAGGTGATGTAGACCAGCCTGCCGCCCGGCTTCACATAGGCCTTGGCGTTTTCGAGAATTTCGGCCTGCTCGGCCTTGCGGACGTCCAGTTGTCTTCCGGTCAGCCGCCATTTAGCGTCCGGCCGGCGGCGCCAGGTGCCGCTGCCCGTGCACGGCGCATCGATCAGCACCAGATCCATCCTGCCGGCGAGCCTGGCGACTTCGGCCGGCTTGGCCAGCACCTGGATGTTGCGGGCGTCGGACCTGCGGATGCGGTCGAAGATCGGGGCCAACCGTGCCTTCTCCGCATCATGGGCGAAGATCTGTCCCCTGTTGTCCATCGCCGCCGCCAGCGCCAGGGTCTTGCCGCCGGCGCCGGCGCAGAAATCGAGCACCTGCATGCCGGGCTGCGCCGACGCAAGCTCCGCGGCGACCTGCGAGCCCTCGTCCTGCACCTCGAACCAACCCTTTCGGAAAGACGGCTCGGCCTGCACATTGGGATGACGGCCGTCGCCGGCGATCGGGGGAATGCGCAGGCCCGACTGCGCCAGCTTCGTCGCCGCCGCACCGGTTTCGGCCAATTCGGCCAGCACGCGCGGTCTATCGGAAAGCAGCGTGTTGACGCGCAGGTCGAGCGGAGGACGGGCGGCGAGCGCGCCGGCCTCGTCCACCCAGTCGCCGCCGAAGCTGCGTTCCAGCAACGGTTCGCACCAGTCGGGGATGTCTGCCCGGACCGCGGACGGCGCATCGCCGGCCTGTCGCGCGGCAAAGGCCTGCAGTTCGTCCGCGTCGAGCGGCGCCGGCGCGAAGCGGTCGCCCTCCAGCGCTCGATTGATGCTCTCCGGCGTCTCGTCCCATTCGAGCAGCAGCGCACCGAAGGCGAGCGCCCGCGGCGTATCGGCATCGAACAGCCAGGCGGCGGAGCGCCTGCGGCGCAGCGCGTCATAGACGATGTTGCCGATCGCGGCGCGGTCGCCAGCCCCGGCAAAACGATGCGAAAGGCCCCAGTCCTTCAACGCGTCCGCCACCGGCCGGTGCCGCCGCCCGATGTCGTCCAAAACTTCGATGGCTGCCGCCAGCCTGCCGCCCAGTCGCATGTCGTCGATCCCGCCTTCGGTGAACCCGAATGGGCGCTTGTTACAGACGCAAGCAAGGTTTCACAAGCCGTCGCGGGCGCGCCGCGCCTGCCATTCCGGACGCAGCATCGACAGGATCATCTCGTCGCGGAACACCTCGCCGAAAAAGGCGCTGCCGCGCGCGATGCCTTCCTCGGCGAAACCCGCAGCGACATAGGCCCTGCGGGCGCGAAGATTTTCCGGAAAGGCGCCGATCCAGAGCCGGTGCGTATCGGTCTCCTCGAACATGGCGTCGATAGCGCGGCGAAGGAAAAGGGAGCCGTGGCCTTGCCCCGGTTCGACCACCGCCAGTCGCTTGACGCAGGTGACTTTTGCCGGCGAGGCCCAGTCCCTAATCAGGGCGAAGCCGACCGGCCTTCCTGCGAACTCGCCGATGAAATAGCGATAGGCGGGATCGGCGAAAGCTGCGGCATGGGTGTCCGCTTCCCAGCGGCCGACCAGAGTCTCATAACCGTCCAGGCGCTCGGTCGCCATGATGAAAGGGACGTCCGCGGGGTTTGCACGACGCAGCGTGAAGCCTTCGGCTGTCCCGCGGCTCAAGCGACGCTCAGGCGGTCTGTTCATACGGATTGAAGAGTTTGACGCCGGTCGGCTCGAAGTGCCGGATGTTGCGGGTGACGAGCGTCAGATCGTTCGAGCGCGGTCGCGGCGATCAGAAGGTCCGGATTTGTATGGCGCAAGTCGTATGTCAGCGGTCCCCACATCCGCATGGTACCGATTGCGATCGGCAGTATGCGGCCGTCGTAATCTTCCAAAATGGTTTCCAGCCAATCACGATAGCCGGCAGCACGATTCGTATCTTGCCGTTCCACCGCGTCGACACCGCGCTTGGTGACATGCTGCGGCTCGCCGCGCTGCGCGGCCTCGACCACGGCGGAAACTTGTTCTTGGCGTCCTGAAGCGTCCAGACCTTCCCCATGGAAATCTCCATCCGGCTAGATCGTAGGCTAGCCGGATGGCTGCTTCAAGGCGGACCAAAAAGCAGAAAGGCCAAGGATGCGCCTCGGCCTTTCCCATTGATCCTTCGAACCGCCTTTCGGCGGTCGGCCGGATCAGGCGGCTTCGCGCAGCGATTCGCCGCCCAGATCGAACCGGTCGGCGTTCATCACCTTCGTCCAGGCTGCGACGAAGTCCTTCACGAACTTCTCCTTGGAGTCGGCCGTCGCGTAGACTTCCGCGTAGGCACGCAGTTGCGAATGCGAGCCGAAGATCAGGTCGATGCGCGTGCCGGTCCACCTGACCGCGCCGGTCTTGCGGTCGCGACCTTCATAGACGCCGTCGGAGCCTGCCAGCGGCTGCCACTGCGTGCCCATGTCGAGCAGGTTGACGAAGAAGTCGTTCGTCAGCGCTCCGACCTTGTCGGTGAAGACGCCGTGCCTGGAGCCGCCATGATTGGCGCCGAGCACGCGCAGGCCGCCGAGAAGCACCGTCAATTCGGGTCCGGTCAGCGTCAGCAGTTGCGCCTTGTCGACCAGGGCTTCCTCGGGCTTCATGAACTGCAGCTTGCCGCTGTTGGTGTAGTTACGGAAGCCGTCGTAACGGGGTTCCAGCGGTGCGAAGGACTGGACGTCCGTCTGCTCCTGCGAGGCGTCCGCGCGTCCCGGCGTGAACGGCACCTTCACCTCGACACCGGCATCCCTCGCGGCCTTCTCCACCGCGGCCGAGCCGGCCAGCACGATCAGGTCGGCGAGCGAAACCTTCTTGCCGAACTCCTTCTGGATCGCTTCCAGCTTTGCAAGCACGGTCTGAAGCTGCGTCGGCTCATTGACCTCCCAGTCCTTCTGCGGTGCAAGCCGGATGCGCGCGCCATTGGCGCCGCCGCGCTTGTCGGAACGGCGGAAGGTCGAGGCCGAAGCCCAGGCGGTCGAGACCAGTTGCGGCACCGACAGGCCGGAGGCGAGAATCTTCGCCTTCAGCGCGGCGACGTCCTGCTCGCCGATCAGTTCATGGTCGACGGCCGGGATCGGGTCCTGCCAGATCAGCGTCTCCTTGGGAACGAGCGGGCCGAGATAGCGGACGCGCGGACCCATGTCGCGATGCGTGAGCTTGAACCAGGCGCGGGCGAAGGCGTCGGCGAACTGGTCGGGGTTCTCGTAGAAGCGCCGCGAGATCTTTTCATATTCCGGGTCGAAGCGCAGCGAAAGGTCCGTCGTCAGCATGGTCGGACGGTGCTTCTTCGACGGATCGAAGGCGTCGGGGATGGACGTCTCGCCGCTCTTGGCCACCCACTGCTTGGCGCCGGCCGGGCTCTTCGTCAGTTCCCATTCGTTCTCGAACAGGTTCTTGAAAAACAGGTTGCTCCACTTGGTCGGCGTCTGCGTCCAGGTGACTTCCGGACCGCCGGTGATGGCGTCGGCGCCGACGCCGGTGCCGTGCTTGCTCTTCCAGCCGAGGCCCTGGTCCTCGAGCGCACCGCTTTCGGGCTCCGGGCCGACCAGCGACGGGTCGCCGGCGCCATGCGTCTTGCCGAAGGAATGGCCGCCGGCGATCAGCGCGACCGTCTCTTCATCGTTCATGGCCATGCGGAAGAAGGTCTCGCGGATGTCCTTCGCCGCCGCGACCGGGTCCGGATTGCCGTTCGGTCCTTCTGGATTGACATAGATCAGGCCCATCTGCACGGCGCCGAGCGGCTCGGAAAGCTGGCGCTCGCCGCTGTAGCGCTCGTCGCCCAGCCAGGTGCCCTCCGGCCCCCAGTAGAGCTCTTCGGGCTCCCACACGTCGACGCGGCCGCCGGCGAAGCCGAAGGTCTTGAAGCCCATCGATTCCAGCGCGACGTTGCCGGCGAGGATCATGAGGTCGGCCCAGGAGATCTTGCGACCGTATTTCTGCTTGATCGGCCACAGCAGACGGCGCGCCTTGTCGAGATTGGCGTTGTCCGGCCAGGAGTTGAGCGGCGCGAAACGCTGCTGGCCGGCGCCGGCGCCGCCGCGGCCATCGGTGATGCGATAGGTGCCGGCGCTATGCCAGGCCATGCGGATCATCAGGCCGCCGTAATGGCCGAAGTCGGCCGGCCACCAATCCTGCGAGTCGGTCATCAAGGCGTGCAGGTCCTTGACGACCGCATCGAGATCGAGGCTCTCGAACTCCTTGGCGTAGTCGAAATCCTTGCCCATCGGATCCGACAGGGTGGAATTGTGATGCAGCACCTGGACGTCCAGGTGATCCGGCCACCAGTCGCGGTTCCTTCTGCCTGCGGGCGTGTGCGCGACCGGGCATTTGCCCGCGCCCTTGTCGTCCGTCTTCGCGTCCATGGCTTCTCCTGCCTCCCTCGTCTGGGTGGGTTCTTGCTGAATCATCGACCAGACGCAGGGCGCGGATGGCCGAGCGATCTGGAACAGTTCCAGACTAGGCCCTTGCGACGATAATGACAAATTGCCTTTCCTGATTTTTCCGATAACTTCTCCTTATGACAAACCTGACCATCCGGCAGATGCTGTATTTCGACGCGCTGGCGCAGACGCTGCATTTCGGCCGGGCCGCCGGGCTTGCCGGGGTGACGCAGCCGGCGCTGTCCTCGCAGATCGCCGAGATGGAGGAACGGCTGGGCTGCCGGCTGTTCGAGCGTGGCGGCCGCTCGGTACGTTTGACCGAGGAGGCGGTGGCGCTGCAGCCGCGCATCGAAGCGATCCTGGCGCAGATTCGCGAGGTCGAGACGCTGGCGCGGCGCGGCAGGCGGACCATGCAGGGGCGTTTCCGGCTCGGCATGATTCCGACGGTGGCGCCCTACCTGCTGCCGCAGGTCCTGCCGGAGCTGAAGATGCGCTTTCCCGAGCTGCAGCTGGAACTGCGCGAGGCCGTCACCATGTCGCTGGTGTCGGAGACGGCCGCCGGCCGCATCGACGGTTTTGTCGCGGCGCTGCCGCTCGAGCATCCGGGGCTGGTGACGGAAAGCCTGTTCGAGGACCGGTTCTTCCTTGCCGTGCCGGAGCAGGACGCGGATTTCGTCGCGCCACCGGTGCCGCCGGAAAGCCCGGCGCTGGAGCGGCTGATGCTTCTGGAAGAAGGCCACTGCCTGCGCGACCAGGCGCTGAAGATTTGCGGCAGCGTGCGGCCGACGGCGCTTTCCAACTACGGCGCCACCAGCCTGACGACGCTGCTGCAGATGGTCGGCCACGGGCTCGGCGTCACCCTCATCCCCGAAATGGCGGCCGAGCCGAGCCGGTCCATCCGCGACCTCAAGATCGTGCCCTTCGCCGAGCCGATGCCGTCGCGCGAGATCGCTTTGGCCTGGCGCAAGAACAGCCCGCGGCAGGAGGAATGCCGCGAACTCGCCGGCATTCTGCGCGGATTGCGGGAAACGGTGATGTCATGATCCAGGAAGCGCAGGGGACAGTTTACTTTCTTTCCGCGGAAAGGCGGAGGCACTTCAAGGCTGGTGCCGGCGGAAAAAAGTAAACTGTCCCCGGCACTTAACTCGCGCTCGCCCCCACCTTTCCGACAATCTCCGCCAGCGCCGCCTGATCCGCCGCGTCGCGCTGCCGCCGCGACGCCACCAGGCAGGCCTGCGAGCGCAGGATCACGCCGTCGGACAGGATTTTCAGATGGTTGGCCCGCAGCGTCGAGCCGGTCGAGGTGATGTCGACGATGATGTCGGCGGACCCGGCGGCCGGCGCGCCCTCCGTGGCCCCGAGGCTTTCGACGATGCGGTAGACCTGTATGCCGTGCTTGCCCGAGAAGAACTGCTGGGTGAGCCGCCAGTATTTCGTGGCTATGCGCAGCCGCCTTCCGTGGCGCTGGCGGAAATCGGCGGCGACGTCGTCGAGATCGCTCATCGTATCGACGTCGAGCCACACCTCCGGCACCGCCACCACAACGTCTGCATGGCCGAAGCCGAGCCGTGCGGCGATCTCCATGCGGGCGTCCCAGTCGGCGCGGCTCTCGCGCACAAGATCCTCGCCGGTGATGCCCAGGTCGACATTGCCCTGGCCGAGCTCGCCGGCGATCTCGGAGGCCGACAGGAAGGCGATCTCGATGTCGGCGCGGCCATCGACACGCGCCCGGTATTTTCGCTCGTCGCCGGGCAGGCTGACGGCCAGGCCGGCGGCGGCGAGCAGTTCCAGCGCCTGCTCGCGCAGCCGGCCTTTCGAGGGAATGGCGAGGGTGAGGGTCATGTTGTACTTCCGGCCGCGCCAATTTGCAGCGCGCCCCCCTCCACCACGCTACGCGTGGTTCCCCTCCCCCTTGCAGGCAGGGCAATCGCATATGAAGCTACCCCCACCCCTAACCCCTCCCCACAAGGGGGAGGGGGACTGGCTTGCATTTCCGGCAGGCGCCAATCGTTGATGGTTTTGCTCTGCAAAGCGGCCGCGAAGTTCCCCTCCCCCTTGTGGGGAGGGGTTAGGGGTGGGGGTGTAAGGCGACCGAGTTGCGTGCCGTTTGTCATATGCACTTCCCCCGCTTCGCAGGGGAGGATCCGAGGCAGTGGCCTGCCGCATCGCTTGGCGGAGGGGGCGCGCCGACGTCTCCAGCCAATCTGACCTCACGGTTCATCCCGCCCCTCCCCGCAGCGTCTCGATGCGGTCGAGCCAGACGGAGAAGCCGACGCCGGGGATCGGCGCGGCGGCGCCGAGCAGGGTGAGCAGCCGGTCGTAGCGGCCGCCGCCGGCGAGCGGCTGGCCAGCACCGGGGGCGGCGATCTCGAACACCATGCCCGTATAATAGTCGAGCGGGCGGCCGAACGCCGCGTCGTAGGTGACGTTGCCGATCGCCTGTCCTTCCACGGCCTTGGCGCGCGCCTCGAACAGCTCCAGCGCGGCATCGAGATAGAGCTCGGCGTCCTCGGCGAAGCGGGCCAGCGTCGCGGCGGCACCGGCGAGCGGCACGCGGATCGCCAGGAACGTCTTCAAGGCGGCGAAGGCCTCTTCCGACAGGCGCACGGCGCCGAGTTCCGCCTTCTCGATCAGGCGGCGGGCGATGTCGTCCGGCGTGCGGCCGGCGGCAGGCGCCAGGCCGTGCTCCTCCATGGTCCGGCCGATATGGGCGGCCAGCGCCTCGCGGTCGCGCGCCGCCACCAGGCGCGCCGCCGGCTGGCCGAGGCCGCGCTTGCGCTGCGGATTGGCGAGATCGGCAAGGGCGGCGGCAAGCTGCTCCGGTGCGCCGAAGGCACGCGCCAGCCGCTTCTGCCAGCCGCGCGGCAGGCCGAGCGCGGCAAGCACCGCCTCGAACACCGCCTGGTCGCCCAGCGTCACCGCGAGCCTTGCATCGGGCAGCGCCTGCCCGAGCAGAGCATGCGCGTCGGCGATCAGGCGGGCGTCCGCCCCCGCCGTGTCGGGATCGCCCAGATCCTCGATGCCCGCCTGGAAGAATTCCGCCCGGCCCTCGCGGCGCTGCCGAAACACCTCGCCGAGATAGCCGTAGCGGCGCGGCGTGCCCGACTGGGTGCGGATGTGGTCGAGGCAGACCGGGATGGTGAATTCGGGGCGCAGGCAGAGCTGCTCGCCGGTCTCGCTCTCGGTGAGAAAAATGCGGCGGCGCAGGTCCTCGCCGGCCATGTCGAGGAACGGATCGGCCGGCTGCAGGATGGCGACGTCGACGAGGTCGGCGTTGCGCTCGGCGAACAGGGTCTTGATGGCGGCGGCGAGGGTCATGGGCGCCTCTCCCCCCTCGCGGGGGAGATGTCGCCAAAGGCGACAGAGGGGGTTGTCGCGGCAGCGCGCGACGCCCTCCCTCCCCCTCGAGGGGAGGGAGGGCGTCGGCGCTTCTTCGCACCCCCCTCTGTCCTGAGCTTGTCGAATGGGCCGGACATCTCCCCCGCAAGGGGGGAGATCGGCAGCTTCACGCCTGCCAGTCCGGCAGCGTCGACGATTGGCGAAAGCGGGCGCGATGGCCGATCTCCCCCCTTGCGGGGGAGATGTCCGGCAGGACAGAGGGGGGTGCGAAGGAGCGCCGATATTATCCGGCACGCGACCGCTCCGCCGCCTGCGCGTCGAGCACTTTTCGCACCGCATCGACAAGCTCGGCTTCCGGCACCGAAAACTGCGCCGGGCGGCCTTCTCGCCAGGCGGCGTTGTCGGAAATCTCCTTCGACAGTTGCTCGCCGAGCGCCATGTCCTTGATCTGCAGTTCTTCCTTGGCGCGCTCGTCGCCGCCCTGGATCACCACGCAGGGGGCGCCGCGCCGGTCGGCATATTTCATCTGCGCCTTCATGCCGGCGCCGCCGAGATACATTTCGGCGCGGATGCCGGCCTGGCGCAGCGAAGAGACCATCTTCTGATAGCGGCCGAGGCTTTCCGTGTCGCGGTCCATGACCAGCACGACGACCGGGCCGATCACTTCGGAGCTGCCCAGCTTGCCGAGATTCTTCAGCGCCGTCATCAGGCGGGAGACGCCGATGGAGAAGCCGGTCGCCGGCACGGGCTCGCCACGAAAGCGCGACACCAGCCCGTCATAGCGCCCGCCGCCGCCGACCGAGCCGAAACGCACGATCTGGCCTTCCTCGTTGGGGATTTCGGCCAGCAATTCGGCTTCGAAGACCGGACCGGTGTAGTATTCGAGGCCGCGGACGACGGAAGGGTCGATGCGGATGCGGTCAGGGCCGTAGCCCGCGCGATCGCAAAGATCGGCTATCTCTGCCAACTCGGCAGTGCCGTCTAGAATGTAGTTTGCTTCTTCTTGGAAGTTGGCGATCAGCCCTAGAAGGCTTTCCCAGTTAATATTGTCGACACGTCCAGGTCGATAAAGCCGATCGTGGAGAAATTGAAATCGGTAGGATGCTTCTGCTGCCTTGAACCCCGGCTCCGGGAACAGAAAGGGGCTTGGCAGTCCGTAACCTGAACGACCGTCAAAAACCTCAGCTAGTTGAGTTGGCAATTCCAGCCAACCAATCAGCTTTTCGATTTGAGCCTCATCCAGCCCCGCGCCCTTCGTAAAATCGCCTTCGCCCTCCTTGCCGCCGTCCCAGCGGCCGGGACCGAGCAGCAGCCGCACACCTTCGGGTCCGAACTTGTCCAGCTTGTCGATGGCGCGCAGCACGATCAGCCGGCGCGCCGCGTTGTCGTCGCCGCCGAGCCCGATCGCCTCCAGCACGCCGTCCAGCACCTTCCGGTTGTTGACGCGGATGACATACTGCCCGCGCGGAATGCCCAGCGCCTCCATCACGTCGGCCATCATCATCGCCATCTCGGCGTCGGCGGCCACGCCCGGCGTGCCGACCGTATCGGCGTCGAACTGCATGAACTGGCGGAAGCGGCCCGGTCCCGGCTTCTCGTTGCGGAACACCCAGCCCCATTTGTAGGAGCGGAAGGGTTTTGGCAGCTTATCCCAGTTTTCCGCCACGAAGCGCGCCATCGGTGCGGTGAGGTCGTAGCGCAGCGACAGCCACTGCTCGTCGTCGTCCTGGAAGGAGAACACGCCCTCGTTCGGCCGGTCCTGGTCGGGCAGGAATTTTCCGAGCGCGTCGGTGTATTCGATCATCGGCTGGTCGAAGGGCTCGAAGCCGTAGAGCTCGTAGACCGCCCGGATTTTTGCCATCATCTCCTCGACGGCGCGGATGTCGTCGGGGAAGCGGTCGGCGAACCCGCGCGGCAGGCGCGCCTTCGTCTTGTCCGTGCTGGCCATGGCGGTCTCGTTTCTTCGGGGTCTTGGCGGCGCCGCCGTCCTAGCGGATGGCGCCCCCTGCGGCAAGACTTGTGGCCTCATGTCGGCAGGGCCTCTTTTCCTCGACGCAGGGGCATTTGTGCATGAGACATCGCGACGAATTCATGCGCCGCGTACCCCCACCCCTAACCCCTGCCCGCAAGGGGGAGGGGAACTTTGCGGCCGCCATGCCAGGCGAACCGTCAACGATCGGCGTCAGGCGGAGGTGCCAGCCAGTTCCCCTCCCCCTTGTGGGAGGGGTCAGGGGTGGGGGTAGTTCCATATGGAGTTCCCTGCAGCCGTTAACCATTGCGGCACAACCGCCGCGATCATTCCGCACAGCCGCCACAAAGGGGCCTTCGTTCCGTAACCGTCCGAAACTACACGGAAACATGCCCCCGGTTGCACGGCACGGGACGGTTACCCGTCCATGAGAAAAGCCGCGGCAACCGAACAGACCGAAAGCAACGACCATGTCCGCCCTCCTCAAGACCGCAGCCCGCGACGCCTCGTGCCGGAAGCCGGACGATTTTGCCTTCGGCGGCTTCGGGCCGGACGCGGACGAGGCGGTGGCCGGCGGACAGCTCGGCGGCGCGGCGCTCACCATGCTGCTGGTGCTGTATCCGGCGGTCGCCTCGGTCGCGGTGGTGCTCGCCGCCTTCATGCTGTCGGGCTCCGGCATCGCGGCGTAGGCCGGGCGCCGGCGTTTTCCAACCGCTTTCGCCTGCTCGGGCGCCTTCTCCCGCAAGGGAGGACAAGGCGCGCGACGCCGCGATGTCTGTGCCAAGCTCCCCCTCTTCGTCTCGGGCTCCGCCCTCGACACCTCTCCCCCACATGCGTGGGGGCGAGGAACCCAGGCTGGAGAGGCGCCGGCATCGCGGCAGCGGTTCCTCGCCCCCGCAGGGGAGAGGTGTCGAGGGCGGAGCCCGAGACGGAGAGGGGGAAGCGCCGGGAGAGGAAGCGCCGGGGACAGTTTACTTTTTGGCCCGCGCGACTTCTGAACTGCTGCGGCCTTTCTGCCGAAAGAAAGTAAACTGTCCCCTGAGCATTCCCCTGAGCATACGCCGTCCTCGCCACGCCCTGCATCGCAGTCTGGCCATTGAGAAGATCGGGAAGACGGGCGGCCGCAGGATCGCTCATCTAAATTTTATATGCGACCTTTCGGCCGCCCGTCCGGTGCTTCTTCGCCGCTTCATTTCCGGGTTATGGGATCGTACTCGCTACTCCGGCTTAAGCGACGCCGGCGATATCCCGCTCATGACGGCTCCTGAGGCCATACCGGAGCCCCGTCCCGCTCAAAGACGGGATCGTTGGAAACTCTGAAGCAGCGCCGGCCCTCGCGGCCACGTTAGCCGCTACCTTCCGGACACCGGTCCCTCCCCGCAGACCACCGTCATGATCGGCGTTCCCGCAGGAGGGACTGGGCGCAAGGATAAGGGAGGCGGAGAGGCAGGGGATAAAATGCCGCGAAAAGCACCTGCCGCATCGCCGCGAGCTTCGCGGCGAGGACGGGTAAGTGCCGGGGACAGTTTACTTTTTTCGGCCCGCGCGACCTCTGAACTGCCGCGCCTTTCTGCCGAAAGAAAGTAAACTGTCCCCTCTCCCAGGCCTATCGGATTCACACATCTGGAAACTGGCTTGCCGGCATTGCCGAAGAGATTTTTGCACTGGCTTTGGCTTCACCACCTCCGAGACATCAAAGCCAGCGCAGAAACTTCTCACGATCACGCAGGCCCCGGCCGCCGGAACGCCGCGCGGTCGCGCTCGACGGCGGCGCGGCAGTGGCAGCCCTCGATATGGTCGTTGACCAGGCCCATGGCCTGCATGAAGGCGTAGACGGTGGTCGGGCCGACAAAGGTCCAGCCGCGCTTCTTCAGCTCCTTCGAGATCAGCGTCGAGGTCTCCGTCGTCGGCATGGCGGCGAGCGTGGCGCGGTCGAGTTTTCGCGGCCGCTGATCCGGGCGCGGCTCGAAGGCCCAGAACCAGGCGGCGAGCGACCCCGCCTCGGCCACGAGGTCCTGGGCGCGGCGGGCGTTGTTGATGGTGGATTCAATCTTGCCGCGATGGCGCACGATGCCGGGGTTTTGCAGCAGCCGCTCGACGTCCTTCTCGTCGAACCCGGCGACCTTGTCGAAGTCGAAGCCGGCGAAAGCGGCGCGGAAATTCTCGCGCTTGCGCAGGATCGTCAGCCAGGACAGGCCGGACTGGAAACCCTCGAGGCAGATCTTCTCGAACAGCCGGCGGTCGTCGGCGACCGGGCGGCCCCATTCGTGGTCGTGGTAGTGGCGGTAGTCGTCGCGGTCGCCCGCCCAGAAGCAGCGCGCCACGCCGTCGGAACCCTCGATCAGCCCTGTCATCGGCTCTTTCCAACCCTTTCGTCGATTCGTTAACGCGTCCCGCGGCGCGTTGACCGCGCCTTTACCAGTCCGCTGAACCGGCCGGTAACCACGCCGGAAGGTTTATGGAAAACCACGCATTTTAGCCAACCCGATTCACCTTTCGGTTCCTGCTTGCCGTCACGCTCCTGACAGGACGAGGGCGCGGTCCGCCCCGCCGCAGACCAATTCGCGATCAGGTGACGAGTACGCGTAATGATCAGAAGCAGGCTTCTTCTTCTCTGTACGGCCGCGCTTGCCGGGCTGGCGGCGGCGCCGGCCGGCGCCGGCCAGCGCTACGGCGAGCGGCCGCCGGTGGTGGTCAGCCCCGACCTGTCGGCGCCGTGGGTGATGCAGCTCGGCCGCCAGCCCGGCCGCAAGCTGTCGCAGCGCGACACCGGCTACGGCATCCATGTGCAGCCGCGCGCCGAGCAGCGGCGGGTGCAGCGCAACGCCCAGCCGCGGCGCGAGGTGCGGCGGCAGGGGCTCGGCCTGTTCGGGCAGGATCCGGTGCGCACCGCCGCCGTGCCGGCGCCGCGCAAGAAGGAAATCCGGCCGCAGATGGACCCGATGTACCTGCCGCAGCAGGTCGAGTATTCCGGCGGCGAGAAGCCCGGCACCATCGTCATCGATACCGGCTCGAAATTCCTCTACCTCGTCCAGGCCGGTGGCAAGGCGCGGCGCTACGGCGTCGGCGTTGGCCAGGAAGGCATGGTGTGGACCGGCACGCAGAAAATCTCGCGCAAGGCGGCGTGGCCGGACTGGCGCCCCCCGGCCGAGATGATCGTGCGCGAGCGCGCCAAGGGTCGCCATTTGCCGACCTACATGGCCGGCGGCCCGGAAAACCCGCTCGGCGCGCGTGCGCTCTATCTCGGCTCGACGCTCTACCGCATCCACGGCACCAACGCGCCGTGGACGATCGGCACCAACGTGTCGTCGGGCTGCATCCGGCTGCGCAACGAGGACGTGGTCGACCTCTACGAGCGCGTCGGCGTCGGCACCAGGGTGGTGGTCATGTGAGGCAACCGGGCCGCCGCGACGGGGACGGCGCGGCTGGAAGAAGCGAGCGGGGGCCGCTTTCTCCGACCCGGAAGCAAGGGCAGCGCGGGCGACCGCGCTGCCCTTGGGCTTTGCGGCGGAAGGAGTCGCGCCGCCGTCGCATCCGCCCTATATGGAGCGGGCGCGCAGCCGCTATGATCATTCCTCCCGGAGCCATCGCATGCCGACAGCCGACGACCATCGCTACCTGAAGGGCGCCCCCGTGGCCGCCCGCATCCTCGCCGAGGTGCGCGCCGAGGCCGAGCGCGCCACGGCCGAGGGGTTCCGGCCGAAGCTGGTGTCGATCACCGTCGGCGACGTCGCCGCCGTCGACGTCTATGTGCGCAACCAGCGCTCCAAGGCGGAAGCCGCCGGCATCGACTTCGAGGAGCGGCGCTTTCCGGCGGAGATCTCTGCCGACGAGCTGGAGGCGGCGATCCACGGCATGAACGCCGACCCGCGCATCACCGGCATCATCATCCAGCGGCCGGTTCCGGCGCACATCCCGATCAAGGCGATCCAGGCGGCCGTCCACCCGCTCAAGGACGTGGAAGGCATGCACCCGGCCTCGATCGGCAACATCGTCTACAACGAGCTCGACCTGGCGCCCTGCACCGCCGCCGCCTCGGTGGAGATGCTGAAGGCGACGGGGCTGGAGCTGAAGGGGCTGGAGGTGGTGATCGTCGGGCATTCCGAGATCGTCGGCAAGCCGATCGCCTTCCTGCTGATGAGCGAGGGGGCGACGGTGACGGTGTGCCACCACATGACCCGCTCGGTGGCCGCGCACGCCCGGCGCGCCGACGCGTTGTTCGTGGCGGTCGGCAGGCCGCGCCTGATCAAGGCCGACATGGTCAAGCCGGGTGCCGCGGTGATCGACATCGGCATCAACAGCGAGGCGACCGCCGACGGCGGCACGCGCATCGTCGGCGACGTCGACACCGAGAGCGTCAGGGAGGTCGCCTCCTGGATCACGCCGGTGCCGGGCGGCGTCGGGCCGGTGACGGTGGCGATCCTGCTGAGAAACACCATGGTGGCGCTGCAGCGGCAGCGCGCGCTCTACCGCTCGACCTACCAGGCGGACGCCAACTCAAGCGTGCGCCGGCTGCGGGCGGGCTGACCGCGGGTCGGCGACGGCTTTGCCCCACGGGCAGAGACCGTCTCCTCTCACCCGGCCTCCGCTTTCCCAAGCAGGTGACGCGGCGCGCCGAATCGGACAGATTCGGGCGCTTCCTCCACGCGCGACGAGGCGATGCTCGAGACCGCACTCTATCTGCCGGTAAAACGCTTCCTCGAAAACCTCGGCTACGAAGTGAAGGGCGAGGTCGGCGGCTGCGATCTGGTGGCGCTGAGCCCGGGATCGCCGCCGGTCGTCGTGGTGTGCGAGCTGAAGCTGCAGTTCAACCTCGAACTGGTGCTGCAGGGCGTCGACCGCATGGCGGCGTGCGACGAGGTGTGGCTGGCCGCGTCGCTGTCGGCGCGCGGCAAGGGGCGCGAGGCGGACAAGCGCTTCCGCAACCTGTGCCGGCGGCTCGGCTTCGGGCTCCTGGGCGTGGCCGCCGACGGCGCGGTGCACATCCTGCTCAGCCCCGCCGCCCTGCCGCCGCGCCGCGACCCGCGCCGGCGCTCGCGGCTGGTCGACGAGCACAGCCGCCGCCAGGGCGACCCGGCGGTCGGCGGCGGCTCGCGCGCGCCGATCATGACCGCCTACCGGCAGCAGGCGCTGGCCTGCGCCGCCGCGCTGGCCGACGGCCCGAAGCGGCCGCGCGACCTGAAGGCCGAGGCGCCGCTTGCGGCATCGATCCTGCGCCGCAACGTCTATGGCTGGTTCGAGCGGGCGGAATGGGGCGTCTATGCGCTCACCGATGCCGGGCGGCAGGCGCTGGAGCGCTGGCCGCAGCCGAGCGTGCGGCAAGCGGCGGAGTAGCGGCGGGGGACGCCTTATGCTCGACGGCTTTGGGCTTTGAGCTTCCGTTCCGTAGTCCGCCATCTCGCAGGGCCCCCTCTCCGTCTCGGGCTCCGCCCGAGACACCTCTCCCCCGCTTCGCAGGGGCGAGGAACCACTGCTGCGATGCTGCCCTTCTCCAGCCTGGGTTCCTCGCCCCACGCAGTGGGGAGAGGTGTCGAGCCCGAAGGGCGAGACGGAGAGGGGCTTGCGATACGGGCAGGTGTAACCAGCGGCACAACCCGTACAGCGGTCGACCGTCAGTCGCCACCTCCGCCGCCATCGCCGCCGTCACCGGACGCGCTGGACTCGAAACCGCGTTCATTCGATGCGACCGAGCCCGACAGCGGTCCGACCAGCCACCGGCGGCTGGAGGTGCGGTACCTGATGCCCAGCCAGATGGCGATGACGATGGCGACGGGGATCAGGAGGTAGAGCAGCGCTGCCATGCGTTAGCCTCCCAGCCTAGACGCCGTTCGGCCTCGGCCCCCCATAGGCCCAGTCGAGCAGCGCCACCGTATGTACCACGGGCAGCTTCGCCGCCGAAGCGATCTGGGTGATGCAGCCGATGTTGCCGGTGGCGACGAGCGCGGCACCGGTCGCCTCGATGTTCTTCACCTTGCGGTCGCGCAGTCTTGCCGAAATCTCCGGCTGCAGGATGTTGTAGGTGCCGGCCGAGCCGCAGCACAGATGGCCCTCGCGCGGCTCCTTCACGAAAAAGCCGGCACGCGCCAGCAATTCCTTCGGCTGGCGCGTGATCTTCTGGCCGTGCTGCATGGAGCAGGCGGAGTGATAGGCCACCGTCAGGCCCGGCTTGACCGAAGGCTCGGGCAGGTCGAGCGTCGCGAGATATTCGGTGATATCTTTCGCCAAGGCCGAAACCTTCGCCGCCTTGTCGGCATAGGCAGGGTCGAGCCGCAGCATGAAGCCATAATCCTTGATCGTCGTGCCGCAGCCGGACGCGGTGATGACGATGGCGTCGAGGGCGCCGCGCTCGATCTCGCGCGTCCAGGCGTCGACGTTTTTCCGCGCGGCGGCGAGTGCGGCCTCCTCCTTGCCCATATGGTGCACCAGCGCGCCGCAGCAGCCTTCGCCCGGCGGCACCACCACCTCGACGCCGAGCCGGGTGAGCAGGCGCACGGTCGCCTCGTTGATGCCGGGCTCCAGCACCGACTGGGCGCAGCCGGTGAGCAGCGCCACGCGGCCGCGCCGCTCGCCCCGCGGAGCATGGCGGCCGGGCTGCGAGACCGGCGACGCTGCCGGCACCGAGGCGGGCGCGAGCCTCAGCATCGACGCCAGCGGCTTCAGCGCCGGCATGCCGGCGAACAGCTTTGCGAAGGGCCGTCCGAACCCCGCGAGCTTGAGCGCCGCCCGGAACCGCCGGGGATAGGGCAGCGTCGCCGCGAGCAGCGCCCGGACCAGCCGGTCGGCCAGCGGGCGGTTGTAGGTCTTCTCGATATGGGCGCGGGCATGGTCGACCAGATGCATGTAGTTCACGCCCGACGGGCAGGTGGTCATGCAGGAGAGGCAGGAGAGGCAGCGGTCGATATGGGTGACGATTTGCTTGTCGGCCGGGCGGCCGTTCTCCAGCATGTCCTTGATCAGGTAGATCCGCCCGCGTGGGCTGTCCAGCTCGTTGCCGAGCGTCACATAGGTCGGGCAAGTCGCGGTGCAGAACCCGCAATGCACGCATTTGCGCAGGATCTTCTCCGATTCGGCGACATGCGGATCGGCAAGCTGAGCGGAGGAGAAGGTGGTTTGCATAGTCTATCGTTCGACCAAAGTTACGTGACCCGGCTTCGCCGTGACGACCGCGTCGACAATCCGGCTGACAATCACCTTAAGCTCTGCAAGCCGAGGTGACGGCAGAACGACAATCGCAAAGGATCTGCCGGCAAGGTTCTGCTGGTGTGGCAGGTTCTTGTCGCTGGTGAGCAAACAGGTGAAGCCCTCGCTCTCGACAAGCTGCACCAACCGGCCGTTCTTGGTTCCCTTCCACCTGTTCGGAAAGCCAACAACGTCGCAACCCGCCTTGCGCAGGATCGGCAACAAATCGAGCGGAACGCCTTCGTCGAAAATCGCCGTCACGCGGCCTTCGGGAAGTAGCGCTTCACGTCCTCTCCAACGAGATGCAGAACAGTTTCCGCCTGTGCGCGCTCGACAGTTGGAAAGTTCTCCAAAAAAGCTTCCAACGACATCCCATCCGCCAGATTTTCGAAGAGCGCATCAACCGGAACACGCGTACCCTTGAAAACGACGGCGCCGGAAACGATCTCGGGATCGGAGCTCAGTACATCCGTGATCTTCATGACGATCTCCAACGGCACACTAGCTCCCTCATTCTACCCCATCCGTCCCGGGTTGAGGATGTTTTGTGGATCGAACTCGGCCTTCAGCCGTGCCGAGAGGGCGGCGAGCGCCGCCGGCTGCGGCTCGAAGACGGCGTTCGCCGCGCGCTGCGGGGCGCTTGCGCGCACCAGGGTCGCATAGCCGCCGCCGAGTTTTTTGACCAACCCGCGCAGCAGTTCGGCTTCCGACTCGTGTTCCATGCGCAGCCAGGCGAGCCCGCCGGCCCAGTCGTAGAAGGCGTCGGCCGCCGTCTGCATGCGCAGCGCCATGACGAGCCTGTGCGCCTCGTTCGGCGCCATCGAGACGCGCCAGACCGGCTTTTCCGTGCCGTCGGCAAAGGGCGCGCAGTCGCGGATGGCGCGCCACAGACGCTTCGACGCCTCCGCCGAAATCGTCACGGCCTCCGCGCCCAGCCCGAACGCCTGCTTCAGGTGGTTGATGCGGTAGGCGACGGACGGGCCAAAACCTTCGACGCGCAGCACGGTCGCCGCGCCCTTCGGCAGGCCGTCGATGCGCGCCGAGGCCGTTTCCGGCAGGTGCGCGGCGCCGGAAACCTCCGCCGACGAGCCCATGGCGACCGCCATGGCAGCCACCGCGGCGTCGTCGAGCAGGCCCGACAGAACCAGCGTCGTCTCGGTCTCCGCCCCAGGCAGCACCTTGAAGGTGACGTCGGTGACGGCGGCGAGCGTGCCCCACGAGCCGGCCATCGCCTTCGACAGGTCGTAGCCGGTGACGTTCTTGACGACGCGTCCGCCCGCCTTGAAAGCCTCGCCGCGGCCCGAGACAGCGGTTATGCCGAGGATGTGATCACGCGCCGCGCCGGCTTTTATCCGCCGCGGCCCGGACAGGTTGGCTGAGAGCGCGCCGCCGATCGTCCCCCTGCCCTGTTGACCACCCAAAAGCGGGCCATAGTCCATCGGCTCGAAGGCAAGCTCCTGGCCGTTTTGGGCAAGCAGGTTTTCGATCTCGGCAAGCGGCGTGCCGGCCCTGGCCGACAGCACCAGTTCCTCGGGCTCGTAGAGGGTGACGCCGGTCAGGCTCGACAGGTCGAGCGCGTGCCCGGTCTGCGGCGGCCGGCCGATGCCGCGCTTGGAGCCATGGCCGAGGATTTCCAGCGGCGCGCTTTCGGACACGGCCCACTGGACGGCGGACAGGACTTCCTCGGCGGAGGTGGGGGTGAAGGTGGTCATGGACGGCTAAAATCCTGGGTTCCTCGCCCCCGCGAAGCGGGGGAGAGGTGCCGAGCGCAGCGAGGCGGAGAGGGGGGCATCAGATCACTCACCACCGACACCTCTCGGAGCCCGGCGCGCGAACACATACCGCAGATCGCTCGCAACAACGTCTTCGCTCAGCCTTCCGTCGAGCGCGGCCAGAATCGTCTCGCAAACACTCCCGGTGTCTTTCACTGCATCCGAACTCCAGAAACGCAGAACGGAATAGCCCTGAGCGCGCATGAACGCATCGCGGCGGCGATCGCGTTTATCGTCGGCGTGCTGGCTGCCGTCGAGTTCGACGACAAGCCTGGCAGACCGACAGGCGAAGTCGGCAAAGTATGGACCCAACGGCATCTGCCGGACGAACTTGTAGCCGCCGAGCTGCTTTGCCTGCAACTCATTCCAAAGCATGGCTTCCGCCATGTTGTCGCCGTGGCGGAGCTCACGCGCGCGGGCGAGTTTTTCGGCCGAGCGGCGGCTCGGTGTCGCAGCCCCCCTCTCCGTCTCGGGCTTCGCCCTCGACACCTCTCCCCCGCTTTGCGGGGGCGAGGAACCCGGGTTCTGCGCGATCATCGCGCCTCCCCCAACCACTTCCGCACCGCCTCGCCCCTCGACGACAGTCGGTAGCCGACGTCGAGGCTCTCGGTCAGGCCGAGCTCCTTTAGTTTTCGCACGTCCTGCTTGAACTTCAGCTTTTCGACGCCGAGGGCTGCCGCGAGCTCGACGGCAGCGACGGCCGGACGCTCGCCGATCGCCCGCAGGATCGACGGAAAATAGCCAGGGGCCGTCTTCTCCCAGCGGTCGAAGCGGGCGCGGAGGTCGCGCCACTCGGCGTCCGAAAGTTCCGCATTCTCACGCTTCGCCACACGCTCGTCCGGCTCGATGCCGGCGAGCACGATGCGGTAGACAGGGTCGCCATTGCCGGGTCCGAGCATCTCGCGCAGTGCCGCCAGCGAGGGGAAGCGCGCGGCGGCGGCATCCGCCTCGGTCAGTCCGGCTGGATCGCAAGGCGCGATCGCGCCGATCCTGACCACGCCGACCGAGGTGCGCAGCCTCCCGCCGGCCTTCACCGTCGGCCGCTTCCAGCGGCGGAAGGCGAGCGTGACAATGCCTGCCGCGATACCGTCGAGGATGGCCTGCTTGAAGAGCATCGCTCAGAGCCTCGCAGAGGGGCCGAGGCGCGGAGCACCCCCCTCTGGCCTGCCGGCCATCTCCCCCGCAAGGGGGGAGATCAGACGGACGCACGGCTTTCGCCAACCAGCAACGTTGAATGAGAAGCGGCGAGCCCGAAGCTGCTGATCTCCCCCCTTGCGGGGGAGATGGCCGGCAGGCCAGAGGGGGGTGCGAAGGAGCGCACGCATTTCAACCTCAAAACCTCGGAATGTCCGGAAACGGCATCTTGCCCGCATGGATGTGCATGCGGCCGAGTTCGGCGCAGCGGCGGAGCTGCGGGAACACTTTTCCCGGATTGAGCAGATGGTTGGGGTCGAAGGCACATTTGACCCGCATCTGCTGGTCGAGATCGGCCTGCGAGAACATTTCGGGCATCAGGTCGCGCTTCTCCACGCCGACGCCATGCTCGCCAGTGAGCACGCCGCCGACTTTTACGCAGAGCCGCAATATGTCGGCGCCGAAGGCCTCGGCTTTCTCCAACTCGCCGGGCAGGTTGGCGTCGTAGAGGATGAGCGGATGCAGATTGCCGTCGCCGGCATGGAAGACGTTGGCGACGCGCAGGCCGTACTGCTGCGATAGCTCGCGCATGCCGGCGAGCACGCGCGGCAGTTCCTTGCGCGGGATGGTGCCGTCCATGCAGTAGTAGTCGGGCGAGATGCGGCCGACAGCCGGAAAAGCCGCCTTGCGGCCGGCCCAGAAGCGCAGGCGCTCCTCCTCCGAGGTGGAGATGCGGCAGGTGGTCGAGCCGTTGCGCAGCGCGATCGCCTCGACAAGGCCGATCAGGTGATCGACCTCGACGCCCGGACCGTCGAGTTCGACGATCAGCAGCGCCTCGCACTCGAGCGGATAGCCGGCCTGGACGAAATCCTCGGCCGCATGGATCGCCGGCCGGTCCATCATCTCCATGCCGCCCGGGATGATGCCGGCGCCGATGATGTCGGCTACACACTGCCCACCCTGCTCGCTGGTCGGGAAGCCGATCAGCAGGGCGCGCGCCGTCTCCGGCTTCCTGAGGATACGCACCGTGACCTCGGTGACGACGCCGAGCAGCCCCTCCGAGCCGGTCATGATGCCGAGCAGGTCATAACCCTCCGCGTCGAGGTGCTTGCCGCCGAGGCGCACCACCTCGCCGTTCATCAGCACCATCTCGACGCCGAGCACGTTGTTGGCGGTAAGCCCGTATTTCAGGCAGTGCACGCCGCCGGAATTTTCCGCGACATTGCCGCCGATGGAGCAGGCGATCTGCGAGGAAGGGTCGGGGGCGTAGTAGAAACCGTCCTCCTCGACGGCGCGGGTGATGCCGAGATTGGTGACGCCCGGCTGCGCCACCACGCAGCGGTTCATGAAGTCGATGTCGAGGATGGCGTTGAAGCGGCTCATCACCAGCAGCACGGCGTCTTCCAGCGGCAGGGCGCCGCCCGACAGCGAAGTGCCGGAGCCGCGCGGCACGACGCGGATGCCGCGCTCGTCGCAATATTTCAGGATCTTCGACACCTGCGCCGTGGTTTCCGGCAGCACCACGACCAGCGGAAGCTGGCGGTAGGCGGTGAGCCCGTCGCTCTCGAAGGCGCGCATCTCGTTGACGGCGTCGACCACGCCCTCGCCCGGCACGATGCGCGCCAGGTCGGCGACGATCTCGGCGCGCCGCGACAGCGTCGCGGCGTCCGGCTTCGGCATGGCTAGTCCGGACATGGCTCTGCCCTTGGATCTACTGGTAAAAAGCATTTACCAGTTGGCCGAAGGCATCGCAAGCCGGGCTCGACGCAAACTTCCGACACGCGGTCGCGAGACCGCATTGGCCTTGCGATTTCAATGTCTTAGCCGGTCCGCGGGCACCAAGCCCGAGGGCGTCCTCAACTCGACGCGGCGCGCTCCCGCTCGCTATGCGTCCGGCGGATGCGGCGGACGCCCCACCAGACGGCGAGGATGGCGGCGGGGACGGAGAGGGCGGTGACCAGTTCGGGCTTCAGGTTGATGCCGAAGACGGTGATGCCCTTGGCGAGGTAGCCGACCAGGCCGACGACATAATAGGAGACGGCGGCGACCGACAGGCCCTCGACCGTCTGCTGCAGGCGCAGCTGCAGCTTCGCGCGGTTGTTCATCGAGGCGAGCAGGTCGCGGTTCTGCTTCTCGACCTCGACGTCGACCCAGGTGCGCAAGAGCGTGGTGGCGCGGGTGAGCTTGCGCGACAGATTGGCCTGGCGCTCCTCGACCGAGCGGCAGGTGCGCATGGCCGGCGCGACGCGGCGCTGCAGGAAGCCGGCCCAGGTGTCGTGGCCCGGCACCGCCTCCTCGCCGAGCGCGGCCAGCCGCTCCTCGACGATGCCGTCATAGGCGCGGCTGGCGCCGAAGCGGTAGAGGCTGGCGGCGGCGTCGGCCTCCAGCTCGGCGGCGAGCTCGGTGAGTTCCGCGAGCAGTTCCTGGCCGCCGCCGCGGCCGCCGGCGCGCATGGCGCCGGTGATCTCGGCCAGCCGGTCCTCGATGCGGCGAAGCCGCCCGGACAGCGACTGCGCCAGCGGCAGGCCGAGCATGGCGAGGGTGCGATAGGTCTCGATCTCGATCAGGCGCTGCGCCAGCGCGCCGCGGCGCGAGGCCGACAGGCCGCGGTCGAGCACGAGGATGCGGGTGAGCCCGTCGCCGTCCTGGCGGAAATCGGTGGCGATGGCGGCAAGACCGTTCTCGACCAGCGAATGGCACAGGCTTTCCATGTCGAAGCCGGCGATCAGCGGCTCGCTCTCCGGCGTCCATTCGCGCATCTCCAGGCGGATGCCGGAGATCACCGTGCCGGGCGCCGAAAAGCCGTTGCCGAAGGGCGAATCCTCGGCCTTGCGGCCTTTCGCTGCGCCGAGCGGGCCCTCCCACAGATAGGTGGAGAATTCGGTGTGGCGCTCCCAGCGCAGCGTGCCCTTGCCCCATTTCATCGCATGGTGGCGGGCCTGCCGGTCGGGGGCGGCGATGCCGAGGCGGCGCGACAGCTCGGCCAGCACGGCATGGTCGACGGCCGAGCCGCCGTCGGTCATGAAGGAGAGCTGCACCAGCACGCGCGGCGCCTCGATCAGCGGATGCGGGCGGGCATGCACCTCGCCGATGGCGCCGGGACGGCCCTCATGCGCGGGAAAGCCCATGACCGTGCCGGTCAGGGAGGCGGAAAAGTCGAGTCTCGACGGCTCGGCGCTCACGGTCTTGTCCCCTGCAACATACCCTTATGACCTTGCGGAAGGGTCTAGCCAATGCGGGACTTTGCCGCGCCGCGATTCGCGCCACGCCATGGCGGGAGGGGACATGTCTTCGCCGACGCCCCGATGCCGCCACCAAAAAACGGTTGCCGAACAATGGCCCTGCCTAAAAACAGGCGTCCATGGAGCAGGAATTTGTCCACAACGCCGGCGGCGGCGGCAAAACCCCGCCGCTCCAGGCCGTGGCGGCACCGCCGTCGCCGTTTTCGCGGTGCGGACGAGGACATGCGAGGGGTCGCCGCCGCCCGGCCGCCGAGGCCGGCCGCGGAAGCCCCGGCCCGCTCGCCGAAATGGACAAGTGGATAATTTGTTTGACCAGTTGGACGGCTTGCCTTTATTGTCGCCGCGGTTCCTGGCACCGGGCTTTGGCGTGGGCGAGATCTTTTCCCGCATAGAACATTCGCGCACCGCCGACGAGGTGGTGCAGCAGGTCGAGACGCTGATCCTCGAAGGCGTGCTGCGGCCCGGCGACCGGCTGCCCGGCGAGCGCGAGCTGGCGCGCCAGTTCGACGTGTCGCGGCCGATCCTGCGCGACGCGCTGAAGGCGGTGGAGGGGCGCGGGCTGATCACGACGCGGCACGGCGGCGGCACGCATGTGGCCGACGTCGTCGGCCAGGTGTTCGCCAGGCCGGTGGCCGAGCTGATCGTCAGCCATGCCAAGGCCAAGGCCGACTATCTCGAATACCGCCGCGAGATGGAGGGCATGGCGGCCGAATATGCGGCGCGCCGCGTCACCGACGATGACCGCGCCCTGCTTCGGCGCATCATCGAGCGCATGGAGGACGCACACCGGCGCGGCGACTTCGCGGAAGAGGCGGAGATCGACGTCGAGTTCCACAATGCGATCGGCGAATGCGCGCACAACATCGTGCTGCTGCACACGCTGCGCTCCTGCTACCGGCTCCTGTCGGACGGCGTCTTCCAGAACCGGCTGATCGTCTTCACGCTTGCCGATGCGCGCGAAAAACTGCTGGCGCAGCACCGCGCCATCCACGCGGCGGTCACCGGCGGCGACCCGGCGGCGGCGCGCAAGGCGGCGATGGACCACATCAGCTTCGTCGAGCTGGCGATGGCGGAGGCCGAGCGCAGCGGCGACTGGCAGCGCGTGTCCAAGCTCAGGCTGCGGCAGCGGCTGGATGCCGAGCGGCGGAAGGCGGGATGATGGGGGGCGATTCCGTGTGGTACGAGTCGGCTTCTGGCAGGCTTCGCTTCTTCGCACCCCCCTCTGTCCTGCCGGACATCTCCCCCGCAAGGGGGGAGATTGGCAGCTTCGGCAACGCTTCTCCAAGCCTAACGATTGGCAACACCAATGCGGCAGTCCCAATCTCCCCCCTTGCGGGGGAGATGTCCGGCAGGACAGAGGGGGGTGCGACAGAGTGCCAACGTCGTCTCACTCCGCTGCTTCGACGAGCAGCTGAGCCAGAGACACCGTGACCCACCCCAGCCAGGCCTCTCGATGACCCAGCTCGAACTTCCCCTGCCAGAACCGGGCCCGCGTGTCGGGCTGTTCGTGACCTGCCTGGTCGACCTGTTCCGCCCATCGGTCGGCTTCGCGGCGATCCGGCTGATGGAGGATGCCGGCTGCACGGTCGAGGTGCCGCGCGCCCAGACCTGCTGCGGCCAGCCGGCCTACAATTCCGGCGACCGGGCGGACGCACGCGCCATCGCCGAAAACACCATCCGCGCCTTCGAGGGATTCGACTACGTGGTGGTGCCGTCGGGCTCCTGCGCCGGCATGCTGAGGAAGCACTATCCGGCGCTGTTTGCCGGCGACGCCGAATGGCAGGGCCGCGCCGCGGCGTTTTCGGCGAAGGTGTTCGAGCTGGTGAGCTTCCTGGTCGACGTGCTGGCGGTGGAGAGCGTGGCGGCCAGCGTCGGCGAGGCGGTGACCTATCACGATTCCTGCTCCGGCCTGCGCGAGCTCGGCATCAGCCGGCAGCCGCGGGCGCTGCTGAGGTCGGTCGAAGGGCTGGAACTGATCGAGATGCAGGACGCCGACGTGTGCTGCGGCTTCGGCGGCACGTTCTGCGTGAAATATCCGGACATCTCCAACGCCATCGTCGCGCGCAAGACCGACTCGATCCGCGCTTCGGGTGCGCGCACGCTGCTGGCCGGCGACCTCGGCTGCCTGATGAACATGGCCGGCAAGCTGAAGCGCGAGGGCTCGAGCGTCGAGGTGCGGCACGTCGCGGAAGTGCTGGCCGGCATGGTCGACACGCCGCCGATCGGCGGGAGGGGGTGAGAATGGTTCGTCGATTTTCGCTTCTTCGCACCCCCCTCTGTCCTGCCGGACATCTCCCCCGCAAGGGGGGAGATTGGCAGTTCCACTCTCCGTGCTTCTTCGGCAACGCTGGCGATTGGCGAAACCAAAGCGGCCGGCCAATCTCCCCCCTTGCGGGGGAGATGTCCGGCCCATTCGACAAGCTCAGGACAGAGGGGGGTGCGAAGATGCGCAGGTCCAGCAGTTCTGCAAGGGGAGCCCGCCCATGCAGATAACCTCACCCGCCTTCAAGCGGAACGCCCATGCCGCGCTGGGCGACGCCGAGTTGCAGAAGGCGCTGGGCAATGTGCGCTCCGGCTTCATCGACAAGCGGCTCAAGGCGGTGGAGGCGCTGCCGGAGTTCGACCGGCTGCGCGACTCCGCCCGCGCCATCAAGAACCACGCGCTGGACAATCTCGACCTCTATCTCGAAGCCTATGAGGAGAAGGTGCGCGACGCCGGCGGCCATGTGCACTGGGCCGAGACGGCCGCGGATGCGCGCAGGATCGTTCTCGACATCTGCCGGGCGGCGGGCGCGAAAACCGTCACCAAGGGCAAGTCGATGATCACCGAGGAGATCGCCCTCAACGGCTTCCTGGAGGAGAACGGCATCCGCCCGGTCGAGACCGACCTCGGCGAATACATCATCCAGCTGCGCGGCGAGCATCCCAGCCACATCATCGCGCCGGCGGTGCACCTCACCAAGGACCAGGTGGAGGCGGACTTTCGCCGCGTGCACGGCCACCTGCCGGCCGACCGCGACCTTTCCGAGCACGAAGCGCTGCTCTACGAGGCGCGCCGCGTGCTGCGCCCCGCCTATTTCGACGCCGATGTCGGCATCACCGGCGCCAACTTCCTGGTCGCCGAGACGGGCACCTCGATCATCGTCACCAACGAGGGCAATGGCGACCTGACGCAGATCCTGCCCAAGGTGCATGTGGTGGTCGCCTCGATCGAGAAGATCGTGCCGACGCTCGAAGACGCCGCGCAGATCCTGCGCGTGCTGGCGCGCTCGGCGACGGGGCAGGAGATGAGCGTCTACACGACGCTGTCGACCGGGCCGCGCCGGCCGGGCGATCCGGACGGGCCGGAGCAATACCATGTCGTGCTCATCGACAACGGCCGCTCGGCGATGCTCGGCACCGAGTTCCAGGACATGCTGCGCTGCATCCGCTGCGGCGCCTGCATGAACCACTGCCCGGTCTACCACGCGGTCGGCGGCCACGCCTATGGCTGGGTCTATCCCGGGCCCATGGGCGCAGTGCTGACGCCGTCGCTGATCGGCGTCGACAAGGGCGGGCACCTGCCCAATGCCTCGACCTTCTGCGGGCGCTGCGAAAGCGTGTGCCCGATGAAGATACCGCTGCCCAAGATGATGCGGCACTGGCGCGAGCGCGAGTTCGAGCGGGGGCTGAACCCGGCGGTGCAGCGCAGCGGCCTGAAGCTCTGGGCGTTCTTCGCGCGGCGGCCACGGCTTTACGGGGCGGTGACCGGGCTGGTGGCGCCGCTGCTGTCGGCGTTCGGCCGCCGCAAGGGTCGGTTCACGAAACTGCCACTGGCGGGAGGATGGACGGAGTTTCGCGATCTCCCGGCGCCGCAGGGGCGGACGTTCATGCAGCAGGTGGCGCGGGACAGGCGGGCGCGGTGATGGTTTTCGGCTCGGCGTGCCTTCGCACCCCCCTCTGTCCTGAGCTTGTCGAACGGGCCGGACATCTCCCCCGCAAGGGCAAGGTTATCGCATATGGAAATTCTCGAAGCGTCGCCTGGCCCGATACCCCCCCCCTAACCCCTCCCCTCAAGGGGGAGGGGGATCTTGCGGCCGCCATGCAGCGCAAAGCCATAGACGATTTGCGCCTGGCGGAGACGCAAGACAGTCCCCCTCCCCCTTGAGGGGAGGGGTTAGGGGTGGGGGTAATCCCATCTGCGATAGCCCCGCCTTCAAGCGGGAGACGTCCAGCCCAGTCGACAAGCTCAGGATAGCGGGGCTGGAGCCGGGTGCTGCTTATAAAGGAAAATGCCCGCATGACCGGCCGTGACGCCATCCTCGCCAAGGTGCGGCAATCGCTCGGGGCCGGCGACGACCCGGCTCGGCGGCAGGCGGTGGCCGAGCGGCTCAAAGCCGCGCCTCAGGGGGTGATCCCGGCGCGGGGGCAGCTGCCGCGGGCCGAGCGGGTCGCGCTGTTCCGCAGCATGGCCGAAAAGCTGCTCGCCAGCGTCGAGCGCGTGGCAGGCTACGACGAGGTGCCCGGGAGGGTCGCCGCCTATCTGCGCGAGCGCAACCTGCCGGCCTCGGTGCGCATGGGCGCGGACGCGCGGCTGGAGGCGATGCCCTGGGCCGAGCAGAAGACGCTGGAACTGCGCCGCGGCGCCTCCGACGGCGACGACGCGGTCGGCGTCAGCCATGCCGGCGGCGGCATCGCCGAGACGGGGACATTGCTGCTCACGTCGGGGCCGGACAACCCGACCAGCATCAATTTCCTCACCGATCACCATATCGTGGTGGTCAACGCCGCCGACATCGAAGGTGACCTGGAGAGCGCGCTGGCGAAGGTGCGGGACCGCTACGGCAAGGGCGCCATGCCGCGCACCGTCAATTTGATCTCCGGCCCGTCGCGCTCTGGCGACATCGAGCAGAAGCTGATCCTCGGCGCGCACGGGCCGCGCGCGCTGCATATCCTGGTGGTGGACGACCAGGCCGATGGCTGAGGGCGTCCATCTCGAGGCCGCCCGCGCACCGGAGGGCATGCGCCTCTACGCCATCGGCGACGTGCACGGCCGGCTCGACCTGCTGGAGAGGATGCTGGGGACGATCCGCGCCGAGATCAAGCGCGACCGGCCGGCCGACTGGCGCATCATCCATCTCGGCGACTATGTCGACCGCGGCCCGTCATCGCGCGGGGTGATCGACTTCCTGATCGCCGCCGGCGCGGCCGACCCGCGCATCGTCACGCTCGCCGGCAATCACGACATCGGCTTTCTCGACTTCCTCGCCCGGCCGTCGACGGATTCGCTGTTCATGCAGTATGGCGGGATCGAAACCGCCGCATCCTACGGCGTGTCGTTCGGGCCGACCCGCGACCTCGGGCGCTTCCACGCCGATCTCGTGCAGGCCGTGCCGGCCGGCCACGCCGATTTCCTGCGCTCGCGCGGCTTCGGCGTCTCCTTCGGCGACTTCTTCTTCTGCCATGCCGGCATCCGGCCGGGCGTGCCGCTGGACATGCAGCATCCGGACGACCTCGTCTGGATCCGCGAGGGCTTCCTGCATCATGCCGGGCTGCATCCGAAAGTGGTGGTGCACGGCCACACCATCACGCGCGTGCCGGAACTGCTGGCCAATCGCGTGAACGTCGACAGCGGCGCCTGGCGCTCCGGCGTGCTTACCGCCTTCGTCGCCGAGGGCGGGCAGAAGCGGCTGATCGCGGCGACGGCGGGCTGACGCCGCTTCAAACGCCGCGCCGGCCGGCATCGTCCGGTTACAATCCTCCGTAGAATGGGTCCGTTTACGGCAACCGATCGAACCCGGAGGGTTGGGGACATGGCCTGGCAGATTCCTTTCGAGAATACCGGTACACCTATCGATCTCACGACGACCGACAGCCTGTATGTCGGGGAAGACATCTATGTCGCCGCCATCGTGAGAGGCACGGGATCCGATCACACGGTGGTGGTGGACGGCACCGTGGCGGCGGGCGACCAGCCAGTGATCGTCCTGGGCAACCCTGGGGAGACGGGCAACACCATCCACATCGGCGAGAGCGGGAAGGTCGTCGGTCTGGGGCTGGCCACGGGTCCCGTAGCGGCCATAGGCATCCTCGGGAATTCCGGAAACCTCGTGAACGAGGGCGAGATCGTCGCCACCGCCAACCGGGGCGCGGGCATCGGGTTCGCCGGCGGCGACGCAACCAGCGTGCTGACGATGACCAACTCCGGCACGATCACCACGGGTTCGATCGGTGTCCTCAACGGCGCAGCCGGCGGCACGTTCACGCTGAGGAACTCAGGCTCCATCATCGCCGGCGAGGGAGCTATCACCGAGCCGGCGGTAGGCACGTTGAATTTCGGCGCGTTCGTCTCGGTCGGCACGGTCGGCAGCCAGATCGTCGAGTCGCTGACGAAGGACACCATCATCAACAGCGGCAAGATGGTCGGCGACATCTGGCTGGGCGGCGGCGACGATCTCTATGACGGCCGGCTCGGCACGGTCGTCGCCGGCGAGGTGCGCGGCGAGGGCGGCAACGACCGCATCTATACGGGAGCCGGCAACGACACGCTGCTCGGCGGCGACGGCAACGACACGCTGATGGGCGGCGCCGGCGCCGATTATCTCAGCGGCGGCGCCGGCATCGACCGCGCCGCCTATACGACGGCCAAGGCCGGCCTCACCGTCAGCCTCGCCAATTCGACGCTCAACACCGGCGACGCCAAGGGCGACACCTTCAACTCGATCGAAAACCTGACAGGCTCGGATTTCTCCGACAATCTGTTCGGCACCAACGGCATCAACGTGATTTCCGGCGGCGCCGGCAACGACGTCATCAAGGGCTATAACGGCAACGACACGCTGGCCGGCGGCGCCGGCAAGGACGTCTTCATCTTCAGCTCGGCGCTGAACGCCGCCAGCAATGTCGACACCATCACCGACTTCATCTTCGCCGACGACACCGTCCAGCTCGACAACGCCGTGTTCACGGCGCTGACGACGCTCGGCACGCTGGCGGCCGCGGCGTTCCGAGCGAACACGACAGGCCTGGCGCAGGATGCTTCCGACCGCATCATCTACGAGACCGATACGGGCGAGCTCTATTACGACTTCAACGGCAATGCGGCCGGCGGCGGCGTGCTGTTCGCGAAGCTCGACCCCGGCCTCGGCATCACCAATGCGGATTTCGTGGTGATCTGAGGCGGGGCGCGGATGGGGCGCCGCCGGCATCAGTGCTCGGCGACGACCCCGTAGCCGTCGACGACGGTGTCGCTGCCGGCATCGACCGAGTAGACGCCGAGACCGCAGACGACGATGGCGAAGAACATGGCAAGGCAAAGGAGCGCGGATCGCAAGGCGGGACTCTCGGGTTTTGGTCGCTAAACTCTTACGGGATCGCGGTTACGATTGTGTTGCAATGCCGTGAGGGGGGTGGAAGACGCGCGCCTTCTAGGCCGGCGCGCGGCGGCACGCCATGGGGTTCCTCGCCTTTCCACAAAGACGGCGGACGGGCGTGGCTTTTGTGCCACGCGGCGAGCTCTCAGATCAGACCGACCCAGGCGCGGGCGATGGCAAGGCCGGCCGCGTCGGCACCCGGTCCGTGGCGGGCCGCCTCGCTTTCGTAGCGGTCCGGCCAGTCGGGCTGGCGCTCGGCGATGGTGCCGGCGAAGGCCGTGTTCCATTCATGCACCAGCTTGCGGTCGGCCTCGAAATGGAACTGCACGCCGTAGGTAGCGCGGCCGAGGCGGAAGGCCTGGCTGTTCGCCACCCCGCTCGAGGCTAGATGCGCGGCGCCGGGCGGCAGGGTGAAGGTGTCGTCGTGCCACTGGAAGATGCGGAACTCGGGCGCCACGCCGCCCAGCACGGGATCGACCGCGCCTTCCCCGGTCAGGCTGACCGGGCACCAGCCGAACTCCCTCGCCCCGCCGATCCGGTTCTCGCCGCCGAAGGCCCGCGCCAGAAGCTGGCTGCCCAGGCAGATACCGAGGACGGCCTTGTCCCTTGCGGTGAAGTCACGGGCGAGATCGAGCAGCGCCGGGAAATAAGGATAGGCCTCGTCGGCCAGGGCGTTCTGCCCGCCCCCGAGCAGCAGGGCGGCGTCGTAGCCGTCCGAGGTCGCGGGCAGCGCCTCGCCGTCATGCGCCATGCGCTGGTCGAGCTCGGCGCCCGCCTCGGCAAGCGCGGCGCCCACCTGGCCGAGGCCCGTGGCGGGATAGTTGTGGACGACGAGAACCCGCATCGAAAAATCCTGTTTCGGAATGCAAAGAACCAGATGCCCGATATCATGGGCGGCCGACATGTCGATAGGGCCACAGCCATGCCATTGCAGAACCGCGTCGATCCGTTCGGGGACATCCAGGCCGTGCCGGAGCGCGGCCTGTTCACGGGAAACCGCGGCGTCATCCACGATCCCAAGACGAAGACGCTGCTTTCGCGGCGCTGGACGACGAAGGCCTGGATCATCTGCGAATGCGAATTCCGCGGGCACAAGCGCGCGGTGATGGGCCGCAACACGCCTTCGGGCAATGCGGGCTGGACGGAGCTGTTCTTCCTCGACGAGGTGACGGCGCTCGCCGCCGGACACCGGCCGTGCTTCTACTGCCGGCGCGACAAGGCGGAGGAATTCGCCGACTGTTTCGGCAAGGCGTTCGGCATCGCACGGCCGAAGGCGGGCGAGATCGACGCACGGCTGCATGCGGAGAGGCTGGCGAGCGGCGGCGACCTGGTCGATCTCGACCATGACGCCGTCGAGGCGCTGCCGGATGGCGCGATGCTGTTCCAGGGCGAGCGCTGCTTCGCCAAGAAGGGCAAGGACCTGCGCGCCTGGAATTTCTGGGGCTATGCCGATTCGTGGGACTATTTTGACCTGGCGCTCTACGACATCTGGCGGCTGACCCCGCCGACGACGATCGAAGTGCTCAGGGCCGGATACCGGCCGGTGTGGCATCCGAGCGCCGATCGCCGAAGACCGAAGAGCGGACACCGATAACCAGCGGAATCGTTCCCGGTCAGAAGGTGATGCTGCTCAGCGTCAGGTAGAGAACGGAGCCGATCACGCCGACCGTCACAAAGGCGGCGAGCCATGCCGACGGTTCAGCCGCCAATCGGGCGAGATGTCGCACAGGCTTCTCCTTGCCGCCCGACTGTCCGGATGACAGCCGACGATGCGTTTTCATCCGCCCGGCGGCCGGATGCATGCTTCACGAACCGGCTCAGCTCATCCGGCGGCACCCTCAGCCTGAGGTGGCCGTCGCCCATGAACCAGCAGCGCCTGGAAAGAAGCTGCCGACTTCCGGACCCTATCAGCACGCGACCGGGATAGCGAGACAATTGGAAGTCCGGCCGATTCATTCCCGTGGGGCGGTTTCCGTGATACGGTCGCCGCTCACGCTCGCAATCAGGCGCGCCTGTCCAGATCACGGATTGGACATTTCCATGCACGTCCCGGAATGGGTTTCTCCCGCCTTCCTCGGCGCGGGGGCGGGCGCAATCGCGCTGGCGGTCGCCGGCTTCGCATGGGGCGGCTGGGTCACCGACGGCACGGCGCGGCGGATGGCGGACAACGCGGCCGCCGCGGCGGTCGTGGTGAGCTTGACGCCTTATTGCCTGGAACGATCGAGAACCGATCCTCGATCTTCCGACGTCCTGGCCGACCTGAAAATCGTCAGGGCCTTTCAGCGGCCGGATCTCGTCGTTCAGGCAGGCTGGGCCACGCCGCTCGGCGAGGACAGGCCGAACCGGGCGCTGGCCAGCGCCTGCGAGCAGGCACTGGCGGCGGCTCCGAGCATTCGCTAGGCGCCGAAAGGTGCGGAAGGCAACCCGGGTCGCAGATCAAGGATCACACGCATGCTGGTCTCCACCTTCACCGCGCTCAGAACCCAGGGCGTCGCTTCCCGCACGCTGCGGCGGGCGACGGCGCTGAACTTCAACGAATCCGCCCTTTCGGCGATCCGGCTGCCCGACGACCTGCCCGATGGCGTGACCCAGGCGTTCTGGACCGAGATCGTGTCCGCCCGCCGCGCCTACCGGAAGAAGACGGGGCACAACATCGAGGACGTTCTGGCCAGCTGAGCCGGACGGGCGAGACCGCGGCTCGGAGCGCGGCGCGCGCTTGACCATGCCTGCCCCACCCTGCCGCATTGCCAGCCATCTGCCACGCTGGCAGGATCGACAAAGACGGCCGGCCTTTGTCCTGGATAGCTGCGACGACGCTTAGGTATCTTGGAACCGGGTTTTCGGCCTGCCGGCAAACCTCGGTTCCAGCGCTTGCCGAGGCCTTTCTTGACGCAGACGGCCAGCCGGACGATATCTAAATCCATTCGACCACCGGAATACTCTGATGGAAGCCAAGGAAGCCGTGAAGGCCGCCAAGAGATATGTCATCGACCTGCTCGCCGACGAGCAGGTGAGCAATCTCGGACTTGAGGAAATCGAGTTGAGCGGCAAGGTCTGGAACATAACCCTCGGATTCTCGCGACCGTGGGATCAAGGAACCGTTTTCCCACCGCGCGATACGAAACGCGACTATCGTGTCGTTCGGTTGCGGGATTCCGACGGTGAAATTCTTTCGATAAAGAGACTCGAGGGAGTGAATTGAGGTTTGGCACCCTTATACTGGATACCAACCTCTCGGTGCTTCTGATCGTTGGCGTCACGGGCCGCGATTTGATTCCCGACCACAAGCGCCTTCAGGCATATGATGAGATCGATTTCGATATCCTTTCGGCGGCCCTGAGAAATTCGGCTGGGGTGCGCCTCAGCCCCAACGTCCTGACCGAGACATCCAACCTGGTTCGCCAGGCTCCCAAACATCTTCATTCGAGCCTGATGCGCACTTTCGGACATTTCATCGATAGCTGGCCCGAAGACTATGTGCCGAGCAGGACGGCGCGGGTGCGGCCCGAGTTCGGACGGCTCGGACTTGCAGATGCCGCCATTCTGTCGATGGCAGGCGACAAGACGACGATACTGACGGCGGATTTCCATCTGTATCAGGCCGCTCTCAAGGCCGGTTTGTCCTGTGAGAACTTCCATCACTGGAAAGATCACCGACCGGACTATCAGTTGTAACCATGCGCGCCAATTACAAGATGCAGCGGCTGTTCCTCGGCGACGGCCTTTCGGCCGGCAAGGTCGTCGAGGCCGGGGCGCGGCACAGCCATTATCTGCTCAACGTGCTGCGCATGGGCGACGGCGCGGAGGTGCTGGTCTTCAACGGCCGCGACGGCGAATGGCGAGCGGTCGTGGAGCCGCGGTCGAAGAAGGCCGCTGCGCTCCGGCTTACCGAGCAGACGCGGCCGCAGCCGCCGCATCCCGACCTCGTCTACTGCTTCGCGCCGCTGAAGCAGGGGCGGCTCGACTATCTCGTGCAGAAGGCGGTGGAGATGGGCGCGGGCCTGCTGCAACCGGTGGTCACCCAGCATACGCAGGTGGCGAAGGCCGGCACCGACCGGCTCAAGGCCAACGCCGTCGAGGCGGCCGAGCAATGCGGCATCCTCGCGGTGCCCGAGGTGGCGGAGACGGTGAAGCTGGAGCGGCTGCTGGCCGGCTGGGACAGGGAGCGGCGGCTGATCTTCTGCGACGAGGATGCGTCCACCAACAACCCCCTGCCCGCGCTACAGGCGATTTCGGAGAAAAAGCTCGGGCTACTGATCGGCCCGGAAGGCGGGTTTTCCGACGACGAGCGCAGGCAACTCAGGGCGCTGCCCTTCGTCACCGCCATCCCGCTCGGGCCGCGCATCCTGCGCGCCGACACGGCGGCCGTGGCGGCGCTGGCGCTGGTGCAGGCGACGGTGGGGGATTGGTAGGATCTTTGCAAGTACGCCGGAGTTTAGTCCCTAATCCGCCGCTTCGCCGCAACTCTTTCTGCAGCGTCATGGTGTTGCGCCGACGGTGACAGTCTCGCATCGCGAAGCAGCAGGTTCTTGATCGGCTCTGGCTTCGTCGAGTCCGAGGCATGGATTCCCGACACTCTCCGCTCCCTTCGGTCGCTCACGAGGTCGGGAATGACGACAACGTTGGATGCTTCAGCCAGTCGCCAGCGTTGGTGAATAGCTGAAGCGTACCGTAACTGTCGTCATTCCCGACCTCGTGAGCGAGCGCAGCGAGCGGAGAGTGTCGGGAATCCATGCCTCGGACTCGACGAAGCCAGAGCCGGTGCCGATAGTCGGCGTCACAACAGATGCCAGGCAATGTCGTGCCAGTGCGGATTGTTTTCTTCGATCAGCTTGATCTTCCACCGCCGCGGCCATTTCTTGATCGCCTTCTCACGCTTGATAGCGTCGACGACCCAGGCATGCTCTTCAAACCACACCAAGCGCATGACACCGTACCGTTTCGCGAACTTCGAGCCAGATCCGGTTTGATGCTGAAGAAGGCGACCGGCAAGATCGGAAGTCACGCCGGTATAAAGCGTGCCATTCCTTTGCGACGCCAGAATGTGGACGTAGCCCCGCCGACCCATGCTGGAGCTTAGCACTTCTACTGGACCGGTTCGATGCCTCTACCCGGTTGCGATCCATCACGTCCGAAGTGGGGAAGTCATAGAACGAAGCGATTAGTGCCGAGGCATGGCGCCGCGAGACGGCGCCATGCCCCGATAGCCTTATACGCCGTTGACGGCGGTCATGACCTCCATGCCGCCGCGATAGATCATCTCGACGGAGACGTAGAGGATGACGGCGAGGCCGACATAGGCGATCCAGCGGTGGCGCTGCAGGATGCGGGCGATGAAGCTGGCGGCGATGCCCATCAGGGCGATGGACAGGACGAGGCCGAACACCAGGATGTAGGGATGGTCGCGCGCAGCACCCGCGACGGCCAGAACGTTGTCGAGCGACATCGACACGTCGGCGATGACGATCTGCCAGGCAGCCTGCGCGAAGGTCTTGCGCGGGGCGCCGCCGGCGACCGTGCCGTCCCGGTTGATGTCCTTGCCCTCCAGCGCCTCGGCGCCCTCGATCTCCTCGGCATGGGTGGTGCGCAGCTCGCGCCACATCTTCCAGCACACCCACAAGAGCAGCACGCCGCCGGCGAGCAGCAGGCCGACGATCTGCAGGAGCTGGGTGGTGACGGCGGCGAAGCCGATGCGCAGCACGGTGGCGGCAATGATGCCGATCAAGATGGCCTTGGCGCGCTGCTCCTTCGGCAGGCCGGCGGCGGCGAGGCCGATGACGATGGCGTTGTCGCCGGCCAGCACGAGGTCGATCAGGATGACTTGCAGAAGCGCCGACATCGCTTCCGGCGTAAAATATTCCATCATTTGGCACCCATTTTTCAAATGGGGTGCCGGCATGGGTGGAGAGCGACGCACAACGACCCGCGAGGCATGTCCGGATGCCTACGCAGCAGGTTCGATCGATGCGGTCGTCAGCTGGATTCCACGAACACCGGGCCCCGAGTTTGGACTTCCAGTCCGACATCACAGCTCGTGCGAGCTGCCAGAGGGGCCCGGTCTGGTGGCCTTCCTGTAGCGGCGCGCCGCGGCAAATTCAAGAGCGGGAGAGGTGACCATGTCGACAAATGATCTTAGTTGCTGCCCTCGTCACCGGCCGCCCCTCACCTGCCTGCCGGCATCCTCTCCCCGTGAAGAACCTATCGTGTTCACACACATCTGGTAGGATGCCGTCGGCGCGCCGGAGCAGTTCACAACCGTTACGGCATGGATCCTAGGGTCTGCGCCTCCGCTTCGCTCCGGCTCCGCCCTAGGATGACGAAAGCCTTGATGTTGCAGGCTAATCACCACCGTCAAAGGCTCACGGGAAGCTGGCGAGTAGCCGAACCATTCCGTCTTTCGTCATCCTATGGCGGAGCAGGCCGAAGGCCGTCGCGCAGACCATAGGATCCATGCCGTGGCGGCAGCGACACGCCCAGCGGAGCAGAACGAAGTACGCAAGAGCACCCGTAAAGCAGCGGCACATCAACACGATCTGCCAACGATGGAAGATGTGTGAACACGATAGGTGAAGAACGGGGAGAAGGCCGCCTGCCGCGGCTCTTTCGCAAATGTCCAGTGGCGGTGATTTGGCGAAATCGACAGCCATGCCTCGAAAGCGGGGAAGCCAAAGCCGATGCAGAAGAACCCTCAATGCGGCACCTGGTCCTCGTGAGCCCGTCGAGCGAGGGAGCGCCGGCCGCCAAGATGCGGTCGTCCTGCCCGCGGTAGCCCGCCACCCCCGCCCCATGATCAAATCGGCTAAGCTCAGGCTCAACAGATTTCGCTTGATCGGGCAGGCTCGTCTCGTCCATCAGGACGGCACCGAGTTACCAGGGGCAGGCAATGGCGCGCGACACAACGGATTCCCGGCCGATCGAGGATGTCGGCGAGCTGGTCGGCTATCTCGCCGCCGGCAACAAGCCGCGCGACAAATGGCGCATCGGCACCGAGCACGAGAAGTTTCCCTTCTATGTCGACGGCCACGCGCCGGTGCCTTATGGCGGCGAGCGCGGCATCCGCGCCCTGCTGGAAGGCATGCAGCGGACGCTGGGCTGGGACCCGATCCTCGACGACGGCCGGGTGATCGGGCTGGTCGAGCCGACCGGCCAGGGCGCCATCAGCCTGGAGCCGGGCGGCCAGTTCGAGCTGTCCGGCGCGCCGCTGGAGACCATCCACCAGACCTGCCGCGAGGGCAACGCGCATCTGGCGCAGGTGCGCGAGATCGCCGAGCCGCTCGGCATCCGCTTCCTCGGCCTCGGCGGCAGCCCGAAATGGCGGCTTGCCGAGACGCCGAAAATGCCGAAGTCGCGCTACGACATCATGACCCGCTACATGCCGAAGGTCGGCACCAAGGGTCTCGACATGATGTACCGCACCTGCACCATCCAGGTGAATCTCGACTTCGAGAGCGAGACCGACATGCGCCGCAAGATGCAGGTCGGCCTGAAGCTGCAGCCGCTGGCCACCGCGCTATTCGCCAACTCGCCCTTCACCGACGGCGAGCCCAACGGGCTGCAATCGTGGCGCGGCGAGATCTGGACCGACACCGACAACCAGCGCTCCGGCCTGCTGCCCTTCTGCTTCTCGGAAAATTTCGGCTTCGCCGACTATGTGGACTGGGCGCTCGACGTGCCGATGTATTTCGTCATCCGCGACGGCCGCTACCACGACATGACGCATCTCACCTTCCGACAGTTCATGGAAGGGGTCGCGCACAATTCCATCCCCGACGGCCTGCCGACCATGGGCGACTGGGCGAACCATCTCTCCACGCTGTTCCCCGACGTCCGGCTGAAGCGTTTTCTGGAAATGCGCGGCGCCGACGGCGGCCCGTGGCGGCGCATCTGCGCGCTGCCGGCCTTCTGGGTCGGGCTGCTCTATGACGGGGCGGCGCTGGACGCGGCGGAGACGCTGACCGCCGACTGGACCTACGAGGAGGTGCGGGCCTTGCGCGCCGCCGTGCCGGCCGAGGGGATCGCGGCGGAGTTCCGCGGGACGAGCCTGCGCGACATCGGCCGCGAGGTGCTGACCATCGCCCGCGACGGCCTCAAGGCGCGCGCCCGCAAGAACCGCGACGGCTATGACGAGACGACGTTCCTGTCCACCCTCGACGAGGTGGTGGCGCGCGGCACCACCAGCGCCGAGGAGATGCTGCAGGCCTACCACTCGCGCTGGGGCGGCTCGATCGAGCCGGTGTTTTTGGAGTATGCGTATTAGGGGCGAGGCGGGCAACGATCGCCTTTCCCAGCGCAAACGCGCCTATCGGCTGGCCTCCCGCACCTCCGCATCCGCCAGCACATACGGCGCATAGCGGAAGTCGCGGATGTCGATCACCGCGCCGTCCTGCCAGCCGAGCAGCATGAAGCCGCGCAGGGCGCCGTCCCGCGGGTCGCGCACGAGGATCGCGGGACGGCCGTCGACGAAACCCGGCGACAGCGACCAGTCGTGGGCGCGGCTGTAGTTGCCGAAATAGTTGGAGACCTCGGCCTTGCCGCGCATGCGGGTGCGGTTGACCACCTCGCAGCGAACGTCCTCGGCCACCAGCGCGCGCACGGCGTCGAAGTCGCGGGCGTTGAAGAGGTCGATGTAGCGGCGCAATAGCTGCTCATCCTCAGCGTCGAGGGCCGGCTGCGCCACCTCTTCCGGCGCGTCGGCGAGCGTTTTCAGCTGAGCCCGGCCGCGATGCAGGGCGGCCTTGGTGGCGGCGAGCGTCGCGCCGGTGACCTCGCAGGCCTCGTGCAGGCTCAAGCCCAGCACGTCGACCAGGATGACGGCGCTGCGCTGCGGCACCGACAGATGCATGAAGGTCTTCAGCCCGAGCCGGGCGATGTAGCGGCTGTCGGCGCGGCCGGACTCGTCCTCGACCGTGGTCATGTCGGCCTCCGTGATGCGTGCCCTTTCGCGGGCGCGGCGGCGCAGGAAATCCTGGGCGGCGTTGTGGGCGATGCGGAACAGCCACTGCTCGGGGCGTTCGACCGCGACGCTGCCGTCAAGCGCGGCGAGCGCCTTGACCAGGGTTTCCTGAACGATGTCCTCGCCGTCGATGACCGAGCCGGCCATGCGCGCGCAGTAGCGGTGCAGCTTCGGGCGGAGCTCGACCAGCAGCGTCTCCAGCCCGCTCCGGCCGGCTCCCTGTGCGGTGCTCATGGGCAGGAATCTCCAGGCTTCGGGCATCGACTATGCATGGAAGACATCGCCTAGTCGCCCTTTTGCGGCGCGCCGAGCATAAGGTAGTCGCCGAGGACGGTCGCCGCCGACCGGGCGAGCGGCGAGGAGCGGCGGTCGGCGTGATCCTTGGTGAAGGCGCGGAAGGCGGCGAGCCGCGGCAGCGGCGAGGCGTCGTCGCCGTCGGGGGTGCCGACGAGGTGGATGAATTCCCCGCCCTCCAGCTCGAGCACGAGATAGCGCAGCGCATCCGGACGCGCCCGGGCGAGCTCCTCGAAGACGCCCGCGATCAGGGCGCGATTGTCCTCCAGCCCGGCATCCCCGACGCTGTAGCGGACGACCGTGTAATTGTAAGCCATCGTCTTTCTCCTGTTTCCCGAAAAAGACGTCGGACATCGGCGAAAAGATTCTTCGGCGGCCGAGAATCTTTTCGGCGGGCTGCGTCGTCTGCTCCAATGTCAGGGCTTTGCCCGCCGAACCAGGGAGAGGACAATGAGCTACATACACGGATTCGTCGCCGCGGTGCCGACCGCCAACAAGGAAGCCTATCGCGAGCATGCCGGGGCTGCGGCGGCGATCGCCAGGGAGTTCGGCGCGACCCGCGTGGTCGAGGGCTGGGGCGACGATGTGCCCGACGGCGAGGTCACCGACTTCCGCCGCTCGGTCAAAGCCGGACCTGGCGAGGCCGTCGTGTTCGCCTGGCACGAATATCCGTCGAAGGCGGTCGCCGACGCGGCGATGCGGAAGATGAGGCAGGATGCGCGCATGAAGCAGCTCGGCGCGGACATGCCCTTCGACGGCCGACGGCTGATCCACGGCGGCTTCAGCCGCCTCATCGAGGAAACGGCGGGTGGGGCGACGGGTTATGTCGACGGCTCGCTGATCGCCGTGCCGGCGGCGAACAAGGAGGCCTATCGCAAGCTGGCGGCCGAGCTGACCACGGTCATCATGGAGCATGGCGCCACGCGGATCGTGGACGCCTGGGGCGAGGACGTGCCGGACGGCAAGGTCACCGACTGCAAGAGCGCGGTGCAGGCGGGCGGCGACGAGCAGGTGGTCTATTCCTGGATCGAATGGCCGTCGAAGGAAGCGCGCGACGCCGGCTGGGAGAAGATCATCGCCGATCCGCGCATGTATGCCGAGACCGAGCCCTACGACAACAGCCGCCGCGTCCATGGCGGCTTCATGCCGATGCTCGACGTCTGACGCGGATTTTTTACCACGGCATGACCTTGCGTCACATGCCTGTGGTCCGCTCGCCCGAGTTGGAGTAGCCTGAGGCGCCAAAACGGCGCTTCAGGAGGATCGAGATGCCCACCTTGTTCGACATGATGGCCCAGAACGGCCAGGGCATGGACCAGCTCGCCCGCCAGTTCGGGCTGTCGCAGCAGCAGGCGCAATCGGCGGTCGAGGCGCTTATGCCGGCCTTCAGCCAGGGGCTCAAGCGCAACACCGCCGACCCCTATGGAGTCGCCGGCTTCATGACAGCGCTGGCGAGCGGCCAGCACGCCAAATATTTCGAGGACGCGCAGAACGCCTTCTCGCCGCAGGGCGTGGCCGAGGGCAACGGCATCCTCGGCCATCTGTTCGGCTCCAAGGACCTGTCGCGGGCGGTGGCGGGCCAGGCGGCGCAGGCGACCGGCATCGGCCAGGACGTGCTGAAGCAGATGCTGCCGGTCATCGCCTCGATGATCATGGGCGGCCTGTTCAAGCAGTCGACCGGCCAGGCGGCGCAGGCCGGCGGCTTCGGCGGCGGCGGCAACCCGCTCGGCGAGATCATCGAGCAGATGATGCGCCAGGGCGGCGGCATGGGCGGCGGCCAGCCGCAGCAGCGGCAGCAGGCGCCGGACCCCGCGAGCCCGGCGGACAACCCGCTCGGCAAGATTCTCCAGGACATGTTCGGCGGCGGTGCCGGGCAGCAGGTGCCGTCGCAGCCGCAGCAGCGCGGGCCGGCACCGGCGAACCCGCTCGACAACCCGCTCGGCAAGGTCTTGCAGGACATGTTCGGCGGCGGCGCCGGGCAGGCGCCGTCGCAGCCGCAGCAGCCGCCGTCGCGGCCGCGCCAGGCTCCGCCGCAGCCGCAGCAGGCGCCAGGGCCGTTCGGCGACAATCCCTGGGGAAAAATCCTCGAGGAGATGATGCGCGGCGGCCAGGCGCAGCAGATGCCGCAGGCGGAGCCGGAACCGCAGCCGGCGCCGCGGCAGCGCGCTCCCGAGCAGCGCGCCAACCCGAGCGGCCGCCAGCGCAACCCTTATGACGACCTGTTCGGCGACATGTTCGACACCGGCGCAAAGCAGCGCGACGACTACCAGAAAGGCGTGGAGTCGATCTTCGAGCAGTTCACGAAGGGGATGGACCGGTACCGGTAGCGATCAGACAGCAGGTCGGCCATTCCGACGACCAATCGCCGGCGCGCCATCAGGCGGCCTCGATGTCGGTCTGCGGAAAGTCGACGCCCTTGTACATCAGCGGCTGGCCGTAGTGCCGGGCACAGGCATAGGCAAAGCAGTCGCCGAAATTGAGCCGCGCCGGATGCCGGCCCTTGCCGTATCGGTCGAATGCATCGAGCGCGAGCGGCGCGGCCGCGGGCGGCACGGCGACCATCTCGATCTCGACGAGTGCGAGATAGTCGGAGACGGCATCCGCCGCTTCCTTCATCGGCAGGTCCAGCACCCTGGCAACGGCGATCGCCGCTTCCCAGACGGCGAGCGGCGAGGTCAGGCGTTTCCTGCTCCGCTGCATGCGCGCCAGCAGTTCGCGCGCATCATCCTCATCGGTCAGCAACGCCGTCAGCGCCGAGGCATCGATGAACATCATCCATCCTCATAGAGACTGTCGCGGAACGCCTTGTCGGCCGGCTGGCCGCGGTCCGGCCTCCCCTTGGCGCGGAGCTGCCGGCAAAACTCGACGCCGACCTCGACCAGGGACGGTTTCGCCTGCTCGCGCTCGAGTTCATGAGCGAGAGCCGTATGGACGGCCTCCGTCAATCCGACGCCCTTCAGTCCGGCCACCTTCCGAGCCAGCGCTTCGGTTTGCGGATTCTTGATATGGAAAGCCAAGGCCCGGTCTCGCTATATCAGCCTGTGTAGCCGTACATAGGTGAATGGATACACCGCGTAAAGAACGGCGGGCGATTCACCCCAGGATTGATCGAGCCATAAAAAATGCCCGGTCCTGGAGGACCGGGCAGGAGTGCAGGCTACCGGCAGGGGGAGCCGGAGGGTTGGGAGCGCCTGCAAAAAGCGTCCGGCTCAGGCCTCCTCGGCCCGCGCGTCGACGATGGCGCGCAGCCTGGTCGTCGGATCGAGGCCGAATGGCGAGGTGACCGCGACATGCAGGTCGGCGCGGGTCAGGCCGATGTCCCTGAGCTCGGAATCGGTCATGTCGCTGAGGCGGTAAAAGGCGCGCCGGTTTCGCCAGGCGCGGACGAATTTCGAGACGGTGTTGAGGCCGCGCGCCAGGAGAGTCGTGCGCCCGGCGGCGCGCGTGGTGTCGGTGGCGAGGTCGAGGGCCGTCATGTCAGGTCTCCTTCAATCGGCCCACGCGCGATCGTTCGGGCGGAATCCGTCTTCCGCCACGGTGGGTTCGAGCCGCTTTTCGTGGACACAGTCACAATCGCACGGGGACATTGATTAATCCAACGAATGTTTTTAATCTTTGGGATCAACATTGGTGATGGATTGACCCGATGAGCGCGCCCCTCGACCTCGACCAGCTGCAGACCTTCATCATGATCGCCGACACCGGCAGCTTCACCAGGGCGGCCGACGAGGTGCACCGCACCCAGTCGGCGGTGTCCATGCAGATGCGCCGGCTGGAGGAACGGATCGGCAAGCCGCTGTTCGAGAAGGAGGGCCGCCTCAACAGGCTGACGGAGGAAGGCGAGAAGCTGCTGGGCTATGCGCGCCGGCTGATCCATCTCAACCGCGAGACGCTTTCGGCCTTCGACGACGCGCGGCTGGAGGGGACGATCCGGATCGGTACTCCCGACGATTATGCCGACCGCTTCCTGCCGGAGATCATGGCGCGCTTCACCCGCTCCAACCCCAAGGTCGAGATCACCGTCATCTGCGAGCCGACGCCGGGGCTGGCCGAGCACATCAAGCGCGGCAATCTCGATCTGGCGCTGGTGACCCACAGCGAGGAGCGCGGCCAGTCGGAGGTGGTGCGGCGCGAGCCGCTGCTGTGGGTGAGCTCGGCCAACCACGCCACCCAGGAGCAGGAGGTGCTGCCGATGGCCTTCGGCCGGCCGACCTGCGTGTGGCGACGCGCCGCCTGCGACGTGCTCGACCGCATGGGCCGCGAGTACAAGGTGCAGTTCACCAGCTTCTCGGCGACCGTGGTCGCCGCCGCCGTGCTGTCGGGACTGGCCGTCTCGGTGCTGCCGGAATGCGCGCTGAGGCCCGGCATGCGCGTGCTCGGCGAGGCCGACGGTTTCGGCGCCCTGCCCGACTGCAAGATCGGCATCATGCGCGGCCACACCATGCGCCCCGACCTGGTCGACGCGCTGGTGCGCCACATCAGCGAAAGCCTCGACAACATCTCGGTGCCGGCGATCGAGGAAGGCGGCTCGTTCGACTTCGCCGCGCTTGCCTTCGCCCGCGCCAAGCGGCTGAAGCCGAGCAACATGCTGCCGGGGGGATGGTGAGGGGCTGGAGCGCCGGGTTCCCCGGTGCGTCCTTCGAGCTCTTCCTTCGCCGGTTTTTTTCATTCCGCGCTCTGCGGGCTCGCACCCCCGGATGAGGGAGGTCGTGCCTGCAACGCCAACCTGCCGTATCGATCCCAGCGTCTGATCACTGATCACAGGTCAGCGACAGAACCCCCTCTCCGTCTCGCCCTACGGGCTCGCCACCTCTCCCCCACTTCGTGGGGGCGAGGAACCCAGGCTGGAGAGGGCGCCGTGGCAAGACGTCCGGACCGCGATCGGTCCCGAGATGTCACACCGCCAATGCAGCCCGGCCGCCGGCGGCGGGCGTGGCGCCGGCTGCCCGGCCGGTGAGGAAGGAAAGCTGCATCGGCCCCTTGCCCTTGACCTCGACGAGGCCGCGCTCGGCGAAGCGATAGGCGTCGCCGATGGCGTATCTCGCCTGCGGCGACACCTGGATCCAGCCCGGCTCGCCATGCGCCTCCATGCGCGCGGCGACGTTCACCGTATCCCCCCAGACGTCGTAGAACTGCTTTCGCTCGCCGATGACGCCGGCGACCGCCGGGCCGCTGTGGATGCCGATGCGCACCGCGACCTCCTCGCCGAACTCGTCGGAGAGCTTCTTCATCACGGCGAGCATGTCGAGGGCCATGTCGGCGACCGCGCCGGCATGGTCGGCACGCGGCTCGGGCATGCCGCCGGCGACCATGTAGGCGTCGCCGATGGTCTTGATCTTCTCCAGCCCGTGCGCCTCGGCAAGCCGGTCGAACTCCAGGAAGATGCGGTTGAGGAAGCGCACCAGCCGGCGCGCCGGCAGCGCGGAGGCGCGCGCGGTGAAGCCGACGATGTCGGCGAACAGGATGGTCACGGCCGGCAGGTCGTCGGCGATCACCTCGTCCGGCTGGCGCTTCAGCCGCTCGGCGATCGAGGCCGGCATCAGCGAATGCAGCAGCCGCTCGGAGCGCTCGTGCTCGGCCTCGAAGGCTTCCTCGTACTCCTCGGCGCGGCGGAAGGTGTAGAGCGCCGCAAGCAGGTTGAAGGCGGCCGACATGCACACCGACAGGAGGAAGGTGGCCGAGGTCAACGCCTCGGACATGACGATCAGCCGGGATTTTTCCGGGAAGGTCAGCTCGATCAGCGCGAAGGCGGCAAGCATGACGAGAAAATAGAAGGCGACCAGCTTCAGCCGCCGCGAGCCGAGCACCATGACGATGGTCGACGGGCCGGCGAGCAGGAAATACTGGAAGCCGGATTCGGTGCCGGCGATCCAGGCATAGGCGGCGTCGCCGACCATGGCGGTCGCCCACAGATAGGTGCCGGCGGCGAACTCGCCGAAGCGGTGCATCAGCGGCGTGGCGAGCCACACCAGCGAGAAGACCAGCAGCGCCGCGACGAAGGGCAGAAAGTTCCGGAAGTCGAGCAGCGCGAACAGGACGGCGAAGCCGGTGTTGGAGATGACCGTGGCGAGGCTGACGAAGTTGACGATCTCGCGGCCGCGCCGGCGCCTGCCGCCGGCGTCGTCGACGCCGGCCTGCACATAGGCGGCGGCGAGGTTGCGCAGCGATGCGGCCATGCCCGACACGATCTTTCCTTCACTCCGCCCGAACCGGACAGTTTTAGACCAAACGGCGGCAGGACGCGACGGGGAGACGCGCCGTGCCGCCGCCCTTGACCCCGCCCCCCGAAAGCGGGTCAATCGGCGCATGGAAGACCTGTTGAGCGAATCGAAGACGAACGCCGCCGAATTCACGGTCAGCGAGCTCTCCAACGCGCTGAAGCGGACCGTCGAGGACGCCTTCGGCCATGTGCGCGTGCGCGGCGAGATCTCCGGCTATCGCGGGCCGCATTCGTCCGGGCATGCCTATTTCTGCCTGAAGGACGACCGGGCGCGGCTCGACGCCGTCATCTGGCGCACCGCCATGGCGCGGCTGAAGTTCCGTCCCGAGGAGGGCATGGAGGTGATCGCGACGGGGCGGCTCACCACCTATCCCGGCAAATCCAACTACCAGATCGTCATCGACAGCCTGGAGCCGGCCGGCGCCGGCGCGCTGATGGCGCTCTTGGAGGAGCGCAAGCGGCGGCTGGCGGCGGAAGGCCTGTTCGACGCGGCGCGCAAGCGCCGGCTGCCCTACATGCCCGGCGTCATCGGCGTCGTCACCTCGCCGACCGGCGCCGTCATCCGCGACATCGTGCACCGCATCAAGGACCGGTTCCCGCTGCGGGTCGTGGTGTGGCCGGTGCGCGTGCAGGGCGACACCTGCGCGGCGGAGGTCACCGCCGCCGTGCAGGGCTTCAACGCCCTGCCGGCCGGCGGGCCGATCCCGCGGCCGGACCTCATTATCGTGGCACGCGGCGGCGGCAGCCTCGAAGACCTCTGGGGCTTCAACGACGAAGCCCTGGCGCGCGCCGTGGCGGCGTCGGACCTGCCGGTGGTCTCGGCGGTCGGCCACGAGACCGACTGGACGCTGGTCGATCATGCCGCGGACGTGCGTGCGCCGACGCCGACGGGTGCGGCGGAGATCGCCGTGCCGGTGCGCGCCGAGCTGGAGGCGCGGCTCGCCAATCTGGGCGCCCGGCTGCGCGGCTGCATCGGCCGCTCCGGCGACCGCAAGCGCACGGCGCTGAGGGCGGCGGCGCGCGCCCTGCCCTCGCCCGACCAGCTGCTGGCGCTGCCGAGGCGGCATTTCGACGAGGCGACCAGCCGGCTGCAGCGGGCGCTGGTGGTGGGCGTGGAGCGCAAGCGAGCCAGGCTCGGCGCCGTGCGGCTGGCGCCGGCGACGCTGGCCAGACAGATCGGCGAGACCCGCCGGCACCTGGAGCGCGATTTCGTGCGCGCGCTGACGGCGTTCCGGGCCGGCATCCGGCAAAGGCGGATAGACTATTCGCGCTGCGCGGCAAGGGTGACGCCGGCGCCGCTGCAGCGCCGCAACGGGCTGGCGCGGCAGGCGCTCGGCGCCCTCGCCGGCCGCCACGACAAGGCGATGGCGCTGCGGCTGGAACGCGTCCGGGCGCGGCTCGGCCAGGCCGACCGGCTGCTGGCGACGCTGAAACTGTCCGACCAGGCGATCCTCGAGCGGGGGTATGCGCTGGTGCTGGGGCAGGACGGCGGCGTGATCAAGCGGGCCGCCGACGTCTCGGCCGGCGCGCCGCTGTCGCTGCGCTTCGCCGACGGCGAGGCGCATGCGGTGGCGACGTCCGGAGAGGCCGCCAGGCCTGCGCGGGGCAAGCCGGCCGACAAGAAGGCGGCGCCGGGCGGACAGGGTTCGCTGTTCTGAGGCCGGCTCAGGTGGCGCCTGGCGCCTTGTCCCTATGGACGCGTCGATGACGTCCCCTCGTCGGCGCCATGATCCTTGCGCGGCAGCCGGTCCGCCTTGCCGGGCGCCGTACGCTGCCGCGGCGGCTCGACCTGGCCGGCAACGCCGGCGTCGGCCATAAACACCATGACCTGCCGGAAGGACTGCTCGACCCGGGCGAGGGCGACGTAGACGATCACGGCGATCGCGACATAGACCGTCGCCATCAGCAGCGGCGGGCCAAGGCTTGCGAGGCGCGGGGGCCGCGACGCATCCGCCGTCCTGTGCGAAGTCCCGTTCACCGTCTCGCCGCCCGCCAGGTTGCGGCCGGAAGCTGCCGGCCATGCTCAGGAAGATCGTCGAAGCCCGTTGCCGGCAGCGCATCGGCCGGGAAATCCGCCCCGCCGCCGCGCAGCCTGCGGCAATCCTGCCAGAAGCGGGCGGAACGGACAACCTTGGCACGGCGTCGCCGCTGCCGGCGGACCCGCGGCTGCGATCGGCCATGCCCTTGAAGACGCTTCTGCGCAGCTGCGGGATGGCCCTCGGCCGCGCAGGCGAAGGAACAATTCCCTGACCCGAAGGTTCGCCGCACTGGACAGTTCAAGGAGAAGACGATGTCGGATGCACGGGAATGGCTCATCCAATGGCTGCGGGACGCCCATGCCATGGAGGAGCAGGCCGAGACGATGCTGAACGGGGAACTGAGCCGGCTGGAGAACTATCCGGAGCTCAGCGAGCGGATCCGCCTGCATGTGGAGGAAACCAAGCAACAGGCCTCGCGCCTCAGGCGCTGCCTCGATGCGCTGGGCGAGGGCACATCCACGATGAAGGACGCGGGCGGCAAGCTGATGGCCATGGGCCAGTCGCTGAGCGGCGTGTTCGCCGGCGACGAGGTGATGAAGGGTTCCCTCGCCGGCTACACCTTCGAGCATATGGAGATCGCGTCCTACACGATCCTCGTTTCGGCGGCCAATGCACTGGGCGAGGCCGAGATCGCCCGTGTCTGCGAGCAGAATTTGCGCGAGGAAGAGGCGATGGCGGAATGGCTTAAAAACAACCTGCCCAAAACCGCGGAACAGTTTCTGGAGCGGAGCAAGTTCGACAGCGATGCCGCCAAGCGGTAGGCCGAGGGTCTGCCAACGAACGGCAATCCGGCGGCGTCTCCTTGGGCGCGCCGCTGCCAGCGACGCAGCTTAGAGGCGCAGCTGACGGATTCGCGAACTCTTCATCGGCAGTTCGAACATGGCACCGCCGGCGACGATGCTTGCTTGTTGCTCGATGGTGGGCCAGAGCGCCATCAGCCGCTCCATCTGTTTAATGAGCGGTGATTTATAGAGCCCGGCGGAGAGGAAGAAGCCAACCAGGTTGGAGTTTTGAAAGGCCACATATTCCGCTTGATTCCTGGTGATGCGGCGATCGCCGGAGATGACGATCCACTGGCCTTCCGCGCTCAGTTCCCCGATCCAGTCGACATCCTTCACGCCTGGACCGAAACGGGCGCGTATATGGATGACCTCATGCTTGCCAGAAAACAGCGCATCCAGTGCTCGTGCGAGTGCAGGCGGAAGGTTCTCGTCAACGAGCACCTTCAAGCGGCACTCTTCAGACTTTCTTCGAAGCGCACCGCGTCACGAACAACTGAGGCGGGTACATCGAACAGTCGCGCGACATCCTCCACCGATCCCTCAGCCCCTACCGCCTGGGCAAGCGCCACCGTCGGCACGCCATACTTCGATGCGATCGGCTGGCCGAACGCGCGCTGCGGGTCGATGACGATCGATTGCTTCCCATTGTACGGCCGCCAGCGCACGACCGCGTCCGCCTCGATATCCAGATCGCGGAACGTGCGTATGATCACATCCCGGAACACATATTGCCGTTTCTTCAGGTCGAGCATACGGCTTTCGCCCGAGTGTTCGACGCTTTCGAGAAAGATGGTGCGACCGTCCGTCCGGAAGCGCTGCGTCGAGAACGGCCGTTCGTCATCTACATAGGTCCGCGCATACTCAAGGCAGTTGCGCACGGCGAGCAGCCCAATGCCCTCGTCGAGAAACGCCTTCACGAATCGCAGTTCGATCAGATCGCGGAAGCCGATCTCGAGGTGCTCGTCGGGGCGGGTGATCTGCGGTCGCCAGAGGGGCGGCATGCGCCGCTCTTGACCCTCTCTCCGATAGGTGTAGCCGCTGAGCCAGCGGTTGACGCTCCCCGGCGAGGTGCGCAACAGGCGCGCAGCCTCCAACGCGGTATAGGACCCTACACCGATTGGCACGCCCTGGAAGATGCGCTCGTGCTTGGTCATGTGCAGAAACTAACCACTTCCTCGAAACGGGCAAGGGGCAGCAACGGTATCGCCAGACAAAACGCGCCATCTCCAAGCAGACGTGACGCGAGCCAGACAACGCGGAAACCACCCGATCATCCGAACGCCGGCAGCAGCAGATGCGACATCGACCACGGCGAAAGCGGGCTTTCGGCGTTAGCCGGCCAAGTCAAAAATGTCTTGGAAATGGTACGGTTGGCTGGGATCGAACCAGCGACCTCCGGATCCACAATCCGGCGCTCTAACCAGCTGAGCTACAACCGCACAGGCTGCCTGGACAGGCCCGCGGCACCGCACCGGGCGCCGCTCGCGAGGTGTGAATAAGAGCAAACGCGCAGCATTTCAAGCCGCAAAAGAAAAAGGCCGGCGGGAGGAGGTGCCGGCCTTTTCCTATGTCGCGCCAGCGGGAGGAGGTGCTGGCGGCATATCCCACGGGACAGAGGGAGGAGGAACTGTCCCGCGGGGAGTGGTGGGTCGCCGGTGTCAGGCGACCTTGATATCCTTGAACGTCTTCTCGAAGACGTCCTTCAGCGGCTTGGCGACGTCCTCGGCGGCCTTGGTGGAGGCGGCCTGCAGATCCTTCGCCTGGGCGACGCCGGTCTCGACGCTCTTGCGCACGAAAGCGGTCTGCAGCTCGATCAGCTCGGACAGCGACTTGGCGCCGACCAGCGCCTCGAGATGGGAGAAGCCGAGCTCGGCATTGGCGCGCAGGGCCGCGATCGTCTTCAGCGACAGATCGCCGCCGGCAGCCTTGGCGGATTCGAACGTGGTCTCGACGGCCTTCTGGGTGCTCTCGGCGCCCGTCTTCAGCTTGGCGTAGACTTCCTTCGACTGCTCGACGCCCTTCTCGGCGAAGGCGCGGAACTGGTCGGTGGCCTTGGAAGCGTCGAAGGTCGGGAATTCAACGGTCTCGGTGAAATCGGCAGGTTTGGTAGCGGTCTTGGACATTTTCCATCCTTTTCGGTGGACGGGCGTGGGCGCCGTCTCGTTCATGCGTAGCCTCCATATAGCGCAATCTTTGCTGCATTGCAACATTATTGTGCGCCGCACCATATCTCGGCCGGATTAACCAAACGCCGAGAAATTCGGCGTCTAGTCAGTCACCCGGTGGACGCGAAAGCGCCCAACTTTTATTAACGATGCGTTAACCCTCAGGGACTCCGTGGGGACAGCGGGCCAGTATGCCATCGACCGCCTATTCGTTCATCGACGTCGCCGTGCTCGAGCCGGTGCGCGAGCGGTTCGCCGCCGGCGACGCCGTCGTCATCCTGTCGACCGACCTCGCCGAACTGCTGTGGGCCAACGGACCCGGAGCGGCGCTGTTCGGCCATGCCGACATCGAGGCGATCGTCGGCGCCGACAGCGGCCTCTCCTTCGCCGCCAGGCGGCAGATCATGGCGACCCGAGGCTATCCCGGGATCGGACGGGACCGCACGGTCGCCGTCCGCCTGGCCGGCGGAGCGGCGGTGATGTTCTCGGCCAGCGCCGTCACCCTGCCCGACGGCGAGGCGGCGATCATGCTGGCGATGCGCGAACCCGCCGAGCGGTCCGCAAAGGCGGCGGCCGAGCAGGCGATCAGCGGCTTCACCAATCCGGGCCACCTTGCCGCGGTCCTCGACGAGGCGGGGTCGGTGGAGGCCGCCTCGCAGGGTTTTGCGGCGCTCGACATCGCCCCGCCCGTGCTCGCCGGGCTGGTGGCCGAGGTTGCCGGCGAAGCCGACCGGCTGGTCAAGAAGATCATCCCCGCCGGCGCCGGCGGCCTGCCGGCCGGCATCGCGCGGCTCGGCGACAGGCCGGCGCGGCACCTGCTGGTGGTGGTGGCGGAAGCACAGGCGGCCGACGCCGGCGCGCCGGAGGTCGCCCGCGACGGGCCGACCGATCACCAGCCGACGGTCGACATCACGGAAACCGGCGCCGGCGCGCCCACTTCGACACAGCAGGTCGAGCCTGCCGCCGAGCCGCTTGAGGTGTTCGCGCAGCCGGCGGACGAAGCCGGGCCGACGGCTTTGCCCGCGCACGGCGGCACCGACGATCCGGATGACGGAGCGGCCGCCGCGGCGCCGGCGACCCCCGACGCGGAACCGGACGAGATGGAAGCGGACGAGGCGGAGCCGGCAGCGTCCTTCGGGGAAACGCCGGCCGAGACGCCCGCAAGCGGGACGGTACCCGGCGAAGCCGCGCCGGCCGACGAGACAGCCTTGGCAGCGGCAGCGGCCGAGACCGAAGAAACGGACGAAGCCGAAGAATCGGTGGAGAGCGGGGCTGCCGCGGCCGAGGCGGGCGACACAGGGACGGAGGCCGACAGCACGGAAGCCGCCGCCGCCGAGGGTCCGCCCCCACCAGCGCGGGTCATCGACCGGACGGCGCCACCCATCCGCTTCGCCTGGAAGACCGATGCGGCCGGCCGCTTCAGCGCCGTCTCCGCCGAGTTCCTCGCCGCAGTCGGCATGGCCGCCGACGCGGTGATCGGGCGCTCCTTCGCCGACGTTTCCGCCACGCTGGGGATCGATCCCGACCGCGAGATCGCCGGACTGCTGGAACGCCGCGACACCTGGTCGGGCCGTTCGATCCAGTGGCCGGTCGCCGGAGCGGAGTTGCGGCTACCCGTCGATCTGGCGGCGCTGCCGGTGTATTCGCGCGACCGCAGCTTCGAAGGCTTTCGCGGCTTCGGCATCGCCCGCGTCGCCGACATGGTTGCCGACGAGAGCAGGACCGAGACGGCGGCGTCCGACGCCGAGGCGCTTGACGCCGGTGCCGCGCCGGCGGAACACGATGCCGAGGAGCCGTCGGCGGCAGAGCCGGGCGCGGAAGAAGAGGCCGCGGACCCGTTCCGCGGCGAGGTTCCCGCGCTCACGATCGTGCCCAAGCCGGACCGTCGCTCGTCGGACAAGATCATCCGGCTGGCCGAACACAGGCCGCCCGCCGGCGAAAGGAGCCTGTCGACGGTCGAACGCAGCGCCTTCCGCGAGATCGGCGAGAAGCTGCGCAAGGCGGGCGGGCTGGAGAACGGTGACGAGGCGAAGGCGGCCAGCGGGACCGAGGCTGCCGAGGCGCCGCACGGCGAGGCCCCGCACGAAGGCGATGCAGACCCGGCCTTCGACGCAAGTGAGATCGAGCCGGAGCCGGAAGCGGACGGCGCGGATGCGTCCGCCAGCGGCGGCGGCGCCGTCACGTCTATGGACGAGGACGGTGCCGAAGCGGCCGAGCCGACCATCCTGCCGGCACCGGGCGCGGCCGAGGCCGGCACCGACCGGCCTTCCGGGGAGACCGGCTTGCACGCCGCCGTGGCAACGGAGGACGGGGAGCATGCCGACGCCATCGCTCCCGGACTGGAGCTGCAACCGGCACCGACCGAAGCGCCGGTTTCGTCGCCCGACCGCAGCGAAGGCGGACCAATCCACGCCGCCGCGACGGCGGACCTGACCATGCGGGATGCCGACCCGCAGCGGGATGCCGAGATCCACACGATCTCGGTCGAACCGGGCGACGGTCCGGCGGCCGCGGAGTCGCCGCAGCCGGCCGTCGAACCGGCTTTCCAGACCGAACCGGCGCAACCGGCGGCGGATACGATCTCACCCGCCGCCGGCGACGGTGGGCCGGCCCCGGTATCGGCGGAGGAGACGCAGGCGGCTGCGACCAGTACCGAGCCGGAGACGACGCGCACCGAGCCCGACTTGACGATCGAGGTGCAGGAGAAGACCGAACCGGCCGGCGTGACGCCGGTCGCGGCGGCGCGCGCGGCGATCGCGGAACTAAAGACCAACGGCCTCGGCCCGTCGGTCGCCGCCGGTGCACCGCTGCAGGACACGCCGATCCTGTCGCGCCTGCCGGTGCCGCTGCTCATCCATTCCGGCGATGCGCTGCACTACGCCAATGACGAGTTTTTGACGCTGACCGGCTTTGCCTCGCTGGAAGCGCTGACGGAAGCGGGCGGGCTGGACGCCCTGTTCGTCGATCCCTACGGGGAAGAGGCGCAGGACGACGTTGACCGGGCGTTGCGGCTGAAGACGGCCGACGGCACGGTGTTCCCGATCGAGGCGCTGCTGCGCTCCGTTCCCTGGAGCGGCGGGCGGGCGCTGATGCTGGTGGTGCGGCGGACGGGCGAGATGGAAGAGGCCGCCGCCGCGACCGACACCCCCAATGTGGAGATGCTGAGGGCGCGCGTCGCCGAGATGCGGGCGATCATCGACACCGCGACCGACGGCGTGATCCTGATCACCAACGAAGGTGCGATCCGTTCGATCAGCCGCCCGGCCGAGGCGCTGTTCGGGATCGATTCGGACGAGATCAGCGGGAAAGCCTTCGTGTCGCTGTTCGCCATCGAAAGCCAGAGGGCGGCGCGCGACTATCTCGCCGGACTGTCAGACCACGGCGTCGCCAGCGTGCTCAACGACGGCCGCGAGGTGATCGGGCGGGAGGCGCAGGGCCGCTTCATCCCGCTGTTCATGACCATCGGCAAGCTGCCCGGCGACAGCGGCTACTGCGCGGTCGTGCGCGACATCACGCAGTGGAAGCGCGCCGAGGAGGAACTCACGCAGGCACGCTCGCTGGCCGAGCGGGCGTCGTCGCAGAAATCCGACTTCCTGGCGCGCATCAGCCACGAGATCCGCACGCCGCTCAACGCCATCATCGGCTTCTCCGAGCTGATGATCGACGAGCGCTTCGGCGCCATCGGCAACGACCGCTACCGCGACTACCTGATCGACATCAACCGCTCGGGCAACCATGTGCTCGACCTTGTGAACGATCTGCTCGACATCTCCAAGATCGAGGCCGGCCAGCAGGAGATGGCGCACGAGGCGGTGTCGCTCAACGAGGCGCTGGCGCAGACGGTGGCGATGATGCAGCCGCAGGCCAACCGCGAGCGCGTGATCATCCGCTCCAGCTTCGCCTCGCGCCTGCCGGATGTGGTCGCCGATTCGCGCAGCGTCCGGCAGATCGCGCTCAACCTCTTGTCGAACGCCGTGCGCTACACCCAGGCCGGCGGCCAGGTCATCGTCTCGACCGCCTACGAGCCGTCGGGCGACGTGGTGATGCGCGTGCGCGACACCGGCATCGGCATGACCCAGGCCGAGATCGAGCAGGCGCTGAAACCGTTCAAGCAGATCAACGCGCTGAAACGGTCGCGCGGCGACGGCACCGGCCTCGGCCTGCCGCTCACCAAGGCGATGGTGGAGGCCAACCGCGCCCGCTTCGCCATCAACTCGACGCCCGGCGAAGGCACGCTGGTCGAGGTGACTTTTCCATCGACGCGGGTGCTGGCGACCTGAGCGTCGGCATTGATCGAGGCCGACCACACGGCGGCTGCTCCAGCTCGGCTCCCAAAGAGCAACGGCGGGTGCTGCCTGTCCATGTCCACGTCAAGTTCGTCTGTGGCAAGCTGAGCCGTCTTCCTTGCAAAATTGGAATTTGACTCCATAATTACATGGATGATTGAACGCCGCATCACGACCGAACTTACCGAACTGCTGGACAGCATGCCTGCGGTGGCGCTGCTCGGGCCCCGCCAGGTCGGCAAGACCACACTCGCGCTCGCCATAGCCGAACGACGACCGTCGATTTATCTCGACCTGGAGTCGGATTCCGATCGCGCTCGGCTTGCCGAGCCGGAGCTTTATCTGGCGGAGCATGAGGACAAGCTTGTCATCCTGGACGAAGTCCATCGGCTGCCGAACCTGTTCCAGAATCTCCGCGGACTGATCGACCGCGGGCGCCGCGGCGGCAGAAGGACCGGCCGTTTCCTCCTGCTCGGATCGGCGTCGATCGACCTCATGAAGCAGTCCGGAGAAACCCTTGCCGGCCGCATTGCCTATGTCGAAATGCACCCCATCGACGGTCTCGAAATCGGCACCGCCGATCTTGGTCGGCTATGGGTACGCGGCGGCTTTCCCGACAGCTTTCTGGCCGCCAGCGACCGCGCCAGCCAGCGGTGGCGGCTGGATTTCATCCGCACCTACCTGGAGCGCGACATTCCCCTCCTCGGCCCGCGTATTCCAGCCGAGACGCTGCGCCGCTTATGGACGATGCTGGCGCACCACCAGTCGGGTCTGCTCAACGCCGCCGAGTTTGCCCGCGCGCTCGGTGTCGACGGCAAGACCGTCGCGTCCTATCTCGACCTGCTGGTTGATCTTCTGTTGGTCCGCCGGTTGGAACCCTGGCATGCCAATGTCGGCAAGCGCCTGGTCAAATCCCCACGCGTCTACGTTCGGGACAGCGGCATCACCCATGCACTGCTCGGCCTCCCCACTCAGGAAGACGTGCTCGGACATCCGGTGGCCGGCGCGAGCTGGGAAGGTTTCGCGATCGAAACCCTTACCGCTGCCGCCCCCACCGGCACGCTCAGCAATTTCTACCGGACGGCCGGCGGCGCCGAGATCGACCTGCTGCTCACCTTGCCGGGCCAGCGCCTCTGGGCCATCGAGGTCAAGCGAAGCCTGACGCCGAAGGTGGAAAAAGGCTTCCACCAGGCCTGCGAGGATCTTGCCCCGGAACGACGCATCGTCGCCTTCCCGGGATCGCAGCGTTTTCCGCTCCAGCATGGCATCGAAGCGATGCCCCTGCAGGATGTCGGCCGGGCCTTGCTCGGCGAAGCATGACGCAGGAAGCGGCGGCCTCCCAAATCTTTCGTGACCGGCCCGGGACGACGGCCAATGCTTTCGGCGTAAGCCGGATATCCATACTCAACTTATTGAAAACATGTCGGAATCCATCCAGTTTAGAATTCTTCTAAACTATTGATATTGTTGGCATTTGTATTGACGGCGGCGGCGGCTTCCTAGAATAGGTTGTTCGTTCCGGAGAGGAACCGCAGAAGAACCGCCCAGGGGCCTTTGCACCCCGCTGACCAGGAGAAGACGATGGCCAAGGGATTGAACCGGTCGAAGCTCGCCGGCTGTGCCGCGCTTGCCTTCGCCACGCTGTTTGCAGGCGCCGCATCCGCCGACGGCACCGTCAACATCTATTCATATCGCCAGCCCGACATCATCAAGCCGGTGCTCGACGCCTTCACCGCAGAGACCGGCGTAAAGACCGAGGTGCTGTTCCTCGACAAGGGGCTGGAGGACCGCATCCTCGCCGAAGGCCAGAACTCGCCGGCCGACGTCATCCTGACCGTCGACATCTCGCGCCTGACCAACGCCAAGGCGAAGGGCGTCACCCAGGCGCTGGACGACGCCACCGTCAACGCCAACCTGCCGGCCGAATACCGCGACCCCGAAGGCCACTGGTTCGGCGTCACCAAGCGCGCCCGCGTGCTCTACGCCTCCAAGGACCGCGTGAAGGAGACGGCGATCACCTATGCCGAGCTCGCCGACCCGAAGTGGAAGGGCAAGATCTGCATGCGCTCGGGCCAGCACGACTACAATCTCGGCCTGTTCTCGGCGGCGATCGCCCATTGGGGTCCGGAGAAGACCGAGGAGTGGATGAAGGGGCTGAAGGCCAATCTGGCGCGCAAGCCGGACGGCGGCGACCGCCCGCAGGCCAAGGCCATCTTCGCCGGCGAGTGTGACCTGGCGCTCGGCAACACCTATTATGTCGGGCTGATGCGCACCAACGAGAAGGAGCCGGAGGAGAAGGAGTGGGGCAACGCCATCAACGTCGTCTTCCCGACCTTCGAGAACGGCGGCACGCATGTGAACATCTCGGGCGCCGCGCTCGCCAAGAACGCGCCGAACCGCGACAACGCCGTCAAGCTGATCCAGTTCCTGTCGAGCCACAAGGCGCAGCAGGTCTATGCGGCGCAGACCTATGAATATCCGGTCGAGCCGGGGCTGGAGCCGTCGGACGTGGTGAAGGCCTTCGGCACGCTGAACGCCGACACGCTGTCGCTCGACGAGATCGCCAAGAACCGCAAGGCGGCCTCCGAGATGGTCGACCGCGTCGGCCTCGACGACGGCCCGAGCAGCTGAAGGCACGCATTCCAATTCGGCGGAGACCGCACTGCCGGGTCTCCGCCGAACAGGCGTAAAAATCATCGCCGTGCTCTTTCGCACCCCCCTCTGTCCTGCCGGACATCTCCCCCGCAAGGGGGGAGATCGGCTGGCCGCTTTGCTTTCGCCAATCGCCGACGCGGCAGAATGCGGGCGGAGAGCGAAGCTGCCAATCTCCCCCCTTGCGGGGGAGATGTCCGGCAGGACAGAGGGGGGTGCTCAAGACCCAGGCCGTAACGCGGCCACAACCGCGTGATGGTTCCGCCATGGACCTGACCGCGGCAGACACAAGCCCGGGCGCAAGTCGCCCGCTGCCGGTCCGCCGCGCCCGCCATCCGCTGATGCTGGCGGCGGCGCTGGCCATATCGGCGATCGTGCTGCTGCCGGTCGCGACGCTGACCGTCATAGCGCTGTCGGGCACCGGCGAGGACTGGCCGCATCTCGCCGCCAACGTGCTGCCGACCGCGGCGATCACCACCGCGGTGCTGATCGCCATGGTGTCGGCGGGGACCGCGGTGGTCGGCGTGACCGCGGCATGGCTGGTGGTCGGCTTCGATTTCCCGCTGCGCCGGCTGTTCTCCTGGGTGCTGGTGCTGCCGCTGGCGGTGCCGCCCTATCTGGCGGCCTACGCCTTCGGCGAGTTCTTCCTGTTCACCGGGCCGGTGCAGTCGGCGCTGCGGGCCGTCTTCGGCTTCCACACACCGCAGGATTACTGGTTCCCGGACCTGCGCTCGACGCCGGGGGCGGCCTTCGTGCTCACCTGCGTGCTCTATCCCTATGTCTACCTGACCAGCCGCGTCGTCTTCCTCATGCAGGGCCGCAACATCGGCGACGTCGCCCGCACGCTCGGTGCGCGGCCGGCGCGCGTGTTCTTCCGCGTGCTCTTGCCGGTGGCGCGGCCGGCGATCGCCGCCGGCGTCGTGCTGGTGCTGATGGAGACCATCAACGACATCGGCGTCGCCGAATATCTCGGCGTGCGCACGCTGACGGCCGCCGTCTACACGACCTGGATCAACCGCGGCAGCCTGGAGGGGGCGGCGCAGCTCGCCGTGCTGATGCTGATCCTGGTGCTGATGCTGCTCGCCTGCGAGCAGTTCGCCCGGCGGCTGCAGCGCTTCCACAACGCCCGCGCCACGCAGATCAGGGCGCGGCCGCCGCGCGTTCGCCTGAACGGCGTTGCCGCCGGCGCGGCGCTGGCGGCGGTGGCAACGCCGGTCGTCTTCGGCTTCGGCGTGCCGCTGTGGGTGTTCGGCCGCTACGCCTCGCGGCGGCTCGACAGCCTGATCAACGTCGATCTGGCAAAGGCCTTCCTGAACAGCGTGCTCACCGCCGGCGTGGCTTCCCTGCTCACCGTGGCGATCGCGCTGTTCCTGATCTATGCGGTGCGCGTCTCGCGCTCCGGTCCGATGCGCGTGCTGGTGCGCCTCGCCTCGGTCGGCTATGCGCTGCCCGGCACCATACTCGGCCTCGGCCTGCTCTATTCGCTGGCCAGGGCCGACAATGCGATCGACGCGCTGGCGCGCGCCCATCTCGGCGTCTCGACCGGGCTGCTGATGACCGGGTCGGCGACCGCGGTCGTGCTGGCCTGCACCATCCGCTTCCTGGCGCTGGCCGAGGGCGCGGTGCGGTCGGGCCTGGAAAAGCTGCCGGCGAGCCTCGACGAGGCGGCGCGCAGCCTGGGCAAGCCGCCGCTCGCCAGCGCGACACTGATCCTCGCCCCGCTGCTCAAGCCGGCGATCCTGACGGCGCTGGTGCTGGTCTTCGTCGACACGGTGAAGGAGCTGTCGGCGACGATCCTGCTCAGGCCCTTCGGCTTCAACACGCTGGCGACGCTGGTCTACGAGAACGCCTCGCGCGCGGTGGTCGAGGACGGCGCGGTCGCGGCGCTGCTGATCATCGCCACAGCCACCGTGCCGGTGATGCTGCTGTCGCGCGCGCTGGCGCGCGACCAGGAAGCGTCGCTCTGACGGAAATCCCCCAAGCGAACGGTTCGCAGGGTCGGCCATGGCACGGCACAAAGAAAAAGGCGCCCTTTCGGACGCCTAGGCTTGATGCTGTCAACTACGGGGGCTTGAGAAAGCAACCCTTGGGAGGGCAGGGATTTCTCCTTCAAGTTGAGGCAACTATGCCGCCCGTTCGTTAACGAGTCCTTACCGCGGAAGGCAAAGCTCTAGCCAACCGTGCCACGTCGGAAATCTAGGTAAATTTGATCGAAAGGTTTGGTTTACCATGTTCGGCCCGGGCCCCTGTCAGGCCTTGAGCTGGAGAAGATCGCGATAGAGCTCCAGCGCCTCGGGATTGGCCAGCGCCTCCTTGTTCTTGACCGGGCGGCCGTGCACCACCTCGCGCACCGCGAGCTCGGTGATCTTGCCCGACTTGGTGCGCGGAATGTCGGCGACGGCGACGATCCTGGCCGGCACGTGGCGCGGGCTGGCACCGGTGCGGATTTTCGCGCGGATGCGCTTTTCCAGCTCCTCGTCGAGCGAGACACCCACCGCCAGCCGCACGAACAGCACGACGCGGACGTCGTCGTCGAAATCCTGGCCGATGCACAGCGCCTCGGCGATCTCCGGCATCTGCTCGACCTGGTTGTAGATCTCGGCCGTGCCGATGCGCACGCCGCCGGGGTTGAGCGTGGCGTCGGAACGGCCGTGGATGATCAAGCCGCCATGTTCCGTCCATTCGGCGAAATCGCCATGGCACCAGATGTTGTCGAAGCGCTCGAAATAGGCGCCGCGGTACTTCTTGCCGTCCGGATCGTTCCAGAAGCCGATCGGCATGGACGGGAACGCCTTGGTGCAGACGAGCTCGCCCTTCTCGCGCTCGACATGCAGGCCGTCGTCGTCCCACACGTCCATCGCCATGCCGAGGCCGGCCGCCTGGATCTCGCCGCTCCACACCGGCAGGGTCGGGACACCGAGCACGAAGCAGGAGACGATGTCGGTGCCGCCGGAGATCGAGGCGAGATGCACGTCCGCCTTGATCCCCTCATAGACGAAGCGGAAGCCCTCCGGCGACAGCGGCGAGCCGGTGGAGAGCACCGCCCGAACGGTCGAGAGCTCGTGCGTGTCAATCGGCCTCAGCCCGGCCTTGCGCACGGAATCGATGAATTTCGCCGAGGTGCCAAAATGGGTCATGCCTTCCCGGTCGGCATAGTCGAACAGGATGTTGCCGGAGGGATGGAAGGGAGAGCCGTCATAGAGCAGCAGCGTCGCCCCGACCGCGAGCCCCGACACCAGCCAGTTCCACATCATCCAGCCGCAGGTGGTGAAGTAGAAGACGCGGTCGCCCTCGCGCACGCCGGCATGCAGCCGATGCTCCTTGACGTGCTGCAAAAGCGTTCCGCCGGCCGAATGGACGATGCATTTCGGAATGCCGGTCGTGCCGGAGGAATAGAGGATGTAGAGCGGATGGGCGAAGGGCAGCGGCTCGAAGGCGACCGGCTTCGCCGCGAAGCCGGCGGTTGCCGACGCCAGCGTGGCCGCGCCCGGAACGGCCGCCGCCGCCGCCTCGGCACTGCCGAGATAGTCGACGATCAGCACCTTGCGCAGGCTGGGCAGCTTCGCAGCGACAGCCGCCACCTTGGCGGCAACGTCGATCGCCTTGCCGTTGTACCAGTAGCCGTCGGGCGCGATGAAGACGACCGGCTCGATCTGGCCAAAACGGTCGAGCACGCCCTGCTCGCCGAAATCGGGCGAACAGGACGACCAGACGGCGCCGATCGAGGCGGTGGCGAGCATCGCGGCGATGGTCTCGGGCATGTTCGGCATCATGGCGGCGACGCGGTCGCCCGCCTTCACGCCCAGCGATCGCAGGAGTTGCTGCAGCTTCGATACAAGCGCGTGCAGGTCGTCCCAGGAAAAGCGGCGGTCGATCTTGTCCTCGCCGCGGAAGACCAGGGCGTCGCCGCTGCCCGTCCTGCGCAGCAGGTTTTCCGCGAAATTCAGGCGTGCGTCGGGAAAGAAGGCGGCGCCGGGCATGCGGTCGCCGTCGATCAGCAGGCGATCGCCCTTGTCGCCGCGGATGGCGGCAAAATCCCACACCAGCGACCAGAAGGCGGCACGATCCTCGACCGACCAGCGATGCAGCTCGGCATAACCGGCAAAGGCCCTGCCGGCTGCGCTTTCGGCAAGCGCCGTGAAGGCCGTGATTGGCGCCTCGCCGATGCGCGCCGCATCCGGAATCCACAGTGGCTGCGTGCTGCTCATGCTTTCCTCCCGACACCGCACCGCTCATGCATAGTGCACTGCACAAGCGCAAAAAGCACACAAGCGTACCAACGGCAAGCGTCATCGGCCGGCCACAATCGGTTGAAATGCGGCGCCAGTCCGCTAAACCCGGAAGCCGGCTGACCGCGTTCCAAGAAGGGCTTGATCGAGCATATGCCATCGTCAACGCTGAGGCGGAGCATCTGGGTACTCGCGGCCGCGACCGTGCTCGCCGCCGCGGCGCTCGCGATAATCCCCTACGTCGCCTCCACCCGCATCGTGCGCGACCGCATCGCCGCCGAGATCGGCACCTGGAGCGGCTACCGCGTCGAGATCGGCGCGCCGCCCGAGCTGGTGATCTGGCCGCAATTGCACGCGGTGCTGACCGATATCACCTTTTCCGACCCGGCGTCGGCGTCCGGCAACCCCGTCGGAACGGTCGAGCGGATGGAGATCGAACTCGCTCCGCTGGCGGCGATGCGCGGCGACGCCGTCTTCACATCGGCTACGCTGGTGCGGCCCACCCTTGCCGTCGGCACGGACGGCGATCCGCTGACCGTCTTCGCGGGCAAGGGGCGCATCCGCGCGGCCGTGGAGCGGACCCGCGCCACCCTTGCGGAGAAAGGCCCTGCCGCGGCACGCGCCGACCTGCCGGACGATGCGTTCGGCAGCCTGCGGATCGTGCAGGGCCGCATCGTCGGTCCGGATGGCGGCGCGGCGGACCCGCTGGCGACCGGCATCGAAGGCAGCATCGACTGGCCCGCCTTCGACGAGGCAGGCAGCCTCGCTTTGCGCGGCAGCTGGCGCGGCGAGGCGGTGCGGCTCGAGCTCGGCAGCGCCAATCCGCTGCTGCTGATGGCCGGAGCCGCGGCACCGCTGCGCGTCTCCGCTTCGGCAGCTCCCGCCTCCGCTTCCTTCGACGGCACCGCCACGCTCGCCGCAATTCCGTTCCTCAACGGCCGGATCAGCCTCTCCGCGGGTTCGTTCGACCGGCTCGCCAACTGGCTGGGCACCGACAACCCGGACTGGGAGAACCTGCGCGCCTTCTCGCTTTCAGGCGCAGTCTCCAGCGACGACCGCCGCATCAAGCTGGAAGAGGCCAGCCTGCAGGTCAACGAGGCCAGGGCGACCGGCGCCGTCGAGCTGGTGTTGCGGTCCGGCGGGCCCTCGGTGTCCGGGTCGCTCGCCTTCGACAGCGTCGGGTTCGACCAGGTGCTGAAGGCGCTGCTGCCGCTGACGGGAAGCCGACCGGAGCCGGACGGGGCACCGGCCGGCGATCATCTGCTTCTGGACATGCGGCTCTCCGCCGACCGCGCCGCCATGGGCGGCCTGCAGATGGCGGAAGTCGCGGCCGCCATACAGGCCCGCAAGGGATCTGTGGCGCTCGACATACTCGACGCCCGCTCTCTTGGCGGCGAATTCCGGGCGGGTATGCGCTTTACCAGGCAGGCCGCCGGGATCGGCGCCGAGATGACGCTTACCGCCTCGAACGTCGACGGCCGCGCCTTCGGAGCCGCCGCGGGGATGACGCAGCTCGTGCCGAGCGGGCGCGGCGCGGTGTCGCTGACGCTCCGCGGCGAAGGCAGCGACGCCCGGTCCGCGCTGCAGTCCGGCAGCGGCAGCTTCGCCGCGCGCTTCGGCGCCGGGACGCTGTCGCGGTTCGATCTCACGACCTTCCTGGAGCTCTGCCGCAAGGGCGGCTTCTTCTCGCTGGCCGAGACCGCCAATGGCGAGTTGCAGATCGACGGCCTCGACCTCGGCGCCAAGATCGTCGCCGGGGTCGCCCGGATCGACGAGGCGGAAGCGCGCTTCGGCGATCGCCGGCTGTGGATTTCCGGCCTCGCCTCCTACGCCGATCTCGGGCTGGCGCTGACCGGCGGGATCGGCCCGCTCAGGCCGCCCTCCCCGCCAAACCCGCTCCCGGACGAGGCGGGTTTCTTCGTCGGCGGCTCCTGGGCGGCCCCGCTCATCTCGCCGGTGGCGCCGGCAGGGAATTGAACGGCCGCGGCGCGGCGCGGCCGTGCCCCCTATCCCCGCTGGGCGGCCTGCTCGTCGCGGGCCCGCTGCACCTCGCGGCGCTTGTTGGCGACCGAGGCGATGATGACGCCGACGGCGACGATGGCGATCAGCAGCGTGCAGGCGGCGTTGATCTCCGGCGTCACGCCGAGGCGCACCTGGGAATAGATCTTCATCGGCAGCGTCGTGGCGCCCGGCCCCGAGGTGAAGCTGGCGATGACGAGATCGTCGAGCGAGAGCGTGAAGGCCAGCATCCATCCCGAGACGATCGCCGGCAGGATCACCGGCAGGGTGATCTGGAAGAAGGTCTTCACCGGCGGCGCGCCGAGGTCCATCGCCGCCTCCTCGAGTGAGCGGTCGAAGGTCATCAGCCGCGACTGCACCACCACGGCGACGAAGCACATGGAGAATGTGATGTGGGCGAGCGTCACCGTGAAGAAGCCGCGGTCGAGCCCGATGGCGACGAACAGGAGCAGCAGCGACAGGCCGGTGATGACTTCCGGCATGACCAGCGGCGCGAACACCATGCCGGAAAACAGGATTCGCCCGCGAAAGCGCGTGTAGCGGGTGAGCGCAAGCGCGGCAAGCGTGCCGAGCACCGTCGCCACCGTCGCCGAGATGAAGCCGACGCGGATCGTCACCCAGGCGGCGTCCATCAGGCCCTGGTTGTTGAACAGCGACACGTACCACTTGGTCGAGAAGCCGCCCCATACCGTCACCAGGCGGGACTCGTTGAAGGAGAAGACGACGAGCAGCACGATCGGCAGATAGAGGAAGGCGAAGCCGAGCACGATCGAGACGATGTTGAAGCGCGTCCAGTTGCCGCTCATCTGCCCTGCTCCTGGGCGCGCGCCTGCGCGTTCTGGAAGATCATGATCGGCACGATGAGGATGAGCAGCAGGATCACCGCCACGGCCGACGAGACCGGCCAGTCGCGGTTGGCGTTGAACTCATTCCACAAGGTCTTGCCGATCATCAGCGTCTCCGAGCCGCCGAGCAGGTCTGGGATGACGAACTCGCCGACGGCCGGGATGAAGACCAGCATGCAGCCGGCGACGACGCCGGGCAAAGACAGCGGGAAGGTGATCTTCCAGAAGGCGCTGATGGGCGGGCAGCCGAGGTCCTGCGCGGCGTCGATCAGCGAATAGTCCATCTTCTCCAGCGAGGAGTAGAGCGGCAGCACCATGAAAGGCAGGTAGGAATAGACGATGCCGATGAAGATGGCCGTATGGGTGTTCAATATGACCAGCGGCGTGTCGATGATGCCGGTCGCCAACAGCACCTGGTTGAGCAGGCCCTCGGGCTTGAGGATGCCGATCCAGGCGTAGACGCGGATCAGGAAGCTCGTCCAGAACGGCAGGATGACGAGCATCAGCAGGGTCGGCCGGATGGATGCCGGCGCGCGCGCCATGCCGTAGGCGATGGGATAGGCGATGAGCAGCGCGAGAAAGGTCGAGATGCCGGCGATCCAGATGGAGGAGACGTAGGCCGGAGCGATGTAGGGGGAGTCAAAGAACACATCGAGAGCAAAACTCTCGCAATAGGCTCGCGCACCCGACAGCCCTACGAGACCCGCGAAGTCGCAATAGAGAATGCGATAGTTATCGGCGGTGAAATCCCCGATCTTGCCCGCAAAATCCGACATGCCCGTAAACACCGGCGTATAGGGCGGCATGGCGATCGCCGTCTGCGACAGCGATATCTTGAAGACGATGGCGAAGGGGACGAGGAAGAAGACCAGCAGCCAGAGATAGGGAACGACGATCACCAGCCGGCCGGTTATGGCGCCGAGCAATGTGCCGGACGCGACCGGCGCGGCCTGGGCCGCCGCGACTGCGGGCGAGGAAGATACTGCCGTGTCGGCCATCTTCCCCTCCTACCGCGTCAGCACGACGCCGGCATCCGGCGCGAAGGACACCCAGGCGCGGTCGTTCCAGCTCAGCGGATCCTCGGTGATACGCGAGCTGTTGAGCGCGCTGGCCTTGAGCACCTGCCCGTCGGCCAGCCTGACGTGGTAGACGGTCATGTCGCCGAGATAGGCGAGGTCGTAGATCTCGCCCTCCATGACATTGGCCGTGCCTTCCGCCGGCGGGCGCGACGACACTTTTATCTTCTCCGGGCGGATGGCGAAGGCGACCGTGTTGCCCGCGGCCGCGTCGCCGGCATTCTCCACAACGATCTCAGCGCCGCTGGCGCCGGTTATCCTTGCGCGGTTTTCGGTGCGCTCGGCGACGGTGCCTTCCAGCATGTTGACGTTGCCGACGAAGCTGGCGACGTAGCGCGAGCCCGGCGCCTCGTAGACTTCGGCCGGGGTGGCGACCTGCATCACCTCGCCCTTGTCGAGGATGGCGATGCGGTCGGCCATCGTCATCGCCTCTTCCTGGTCGTGCGTGACGATGACGAAGGTGAGGCCGAGCGACTGCTGCAGGTCCATCAGCTCGAACTGCGTCTCCTCGCGCAGCTTCTTGTCGAGCGCGCCGAGCGGCTCATCGAGCAGCAGCACCTTCGGGCGCTTGGCCACCGAGCGGGCCAATGCGACGCGCTGGCGCTGGCCGCCGGAGAGCTGGTGCGGCTTGCGCTTGGCGAACTGCGTCAGCTTGACCAGCTTCAGCATGTCGGCGACACGCGTCTCGATCTCCGGCTTCGGCATGCCCTCCTGCTTCAAGCCGAAGGCGATGTTCTGCTCGACCGTCATGTGCGGGAACAGCGCGTAGGACTGGAACATCATGTTGACGGGGCGGCGATAGGGCGGGATGCCGCGCAAATCCTGCCCGTCGAGCAGGATGCGGCCCGAAGTCGGCTCGTCGAAGCCGGCGAGCATTCGGAGCAGCGTCGATTTCCCGCAGCCGGACGCGCCGAGCAGCGCGAAGAATTCGCGCTCGTAGATCGACAGGGACAGGTTGTTGACCGCGGTGAAGTCGCCGAACCGTTTCGTGACGTTCTCGAAGGCGATGTACGGCCTGGCGTCAGGATCGTTCCACGGCGCGAACGACCTGCGGATGCTGCCGAGCGATTTCATTGTCCCTGTCCCCTGTCCCCAACATGAAGGTCCCGGCGGGATGACCGCCGGGACCTTTGCTTCACTGCCCCGTGGTGATCCTGGTCCAGGAGCGCGTCAGCAGACGCTGCGACTTCGGATCGTAGGGCGCCACGGTGAACAGTTTCTGCAGAGTAGCCTCGTCCGGATAGATCGCCGGGTCGTCGAGAATCTCCTTGTCGATGAACTGCTGCGAGGCCTTGTTGCCGTTGGCGTAGAAGATGTAGTTCGAGGCCTTGGCGGCGACCTCCGGCTTCATGATGTAGTTCAGGAACTCATGCGCCTCTGCGGCATGCGGCGCGTCGGCCGGGATGGCCATCTGGTCGAACCACATCTCCGCGCCTTCCTTCGGCACCACGAAGTCGACGGTGACGCCCTGGTTGGCTTCCGAGGCGCGGTCGCGGGCCTGGAAGACGTCGCCCGACCAGCCGACCGCCAGGCAGATGTCGCCGTTGGCGAGCGCGTTGATGTATTCGGAGGAGTGGAATTTGCGGATGCTCGGCCGGATCGCCAGCATCGCCTCCTCGGCCTTGGCGAAATCCTCGGCCGTGTTGGCTTCAGGGTCCATGCCGAGATATTTGAAGGTCGTGGGGATGATGTCCTGCGGGGAATCGAGCACGTAGACGCCGCAATCCTTCAGCTTGGCGAGATTCTCCGGCTTGTAGAAGACGTCCCAGCTGTCGACCTTGTCGATGCCGAGGGCCGCCTTCACCTTGTCGACATTGTAGCCGATGCCGACCGTGCCCCACATGTAGTTGATCGAATATTCGTTGCCGGGATCGTATTTGGCGGTGCGCTCGTTGACCACGTCCCACATGTTGGAAATGTTCGGCAGCTTCGACTTGTCGAGCTTCTGGAACACGCCGGCCTGGATCTGGCGGGCGAGGAAGTTGGCGGTCGGCACCACGACGTCATAACCGGTGCCGCCGGCAAGCAGCTTGGTCTCAAGGATCTCATTGGAATCGAAGACGTCGTAGACGACCTTGATGCCGGTTTCCTTGGTGAACTCGTCGATGATCGAGCTATCGATGTAGTCCGACCAGTTGTAGACGTTGACGACCCGCTCCTGCGCGCCGGCGCCGGCGGCGAAAACGGTCAGAAGGGCCGTGGCTGCGGACAGCCGGAGCGCGTTTCGGATCATGATGTTCTCCTCTTCAACTGTTCCCGGCGGACGCGCGCTTCGGATGGTTCGGCGTCCGGTTTTCAACAAAGATTATTGGCGTTGCGGCGGTGCGACAAGCCGGATTTGACCGGCGGACATTTCGTCCCAGCCCGGCCGCGACGAAGCCGGGCACGGGCAAGCCTACGTATCCTCCGGAGGAGTGGGAAGTCGCGTTCGACAGGACCGCAAGGGCGGCTGCCGAGCGCCGGCACGCGGACCGGATCGTTTTTCTGAAACCTGCACGGCCCTCGATGCGGCCCGCTGCGGATGCTGGCAAGATACGCCTGTCGGTTTGTTCAGACGGCGGTCAAGGTGCGCCCTGGACCGCGAAGCTGTCAATGGGGCGCGGGAATTCCGGTGACGCCGGGCCGTGCCGGGCGGGACTGCCGCCGCAACTGCATGCCGATATGCGCCAGCAGCGCGGCAAACACCACCGCGCCGCCGACGACGGTGCGGGCGGAGGGGACCTCGCCATGGATCAGCCAGACCCAGAGCGGACCGGCGATGGTCTCGAAGGTGCCGAGCAGTGCCGCCATGGAGGCCGGCACCAGCCGGGCGCCGCTGGCGAACAGCGCCATGCCCAGCCCGAGATTGAGCGCGCCGAAAGCGAAGAGCAATCCCAGGTCACGCAGGGAAACCGCCAGCGACCCGGACATGACGAAGCCGACGGCGCAGGCGACGATGGTGCCGAAGCAGACGGCCGAGGTCATGCGCACGCCCGAATAGCGGCGGGTGATCACGGTTGCGGACGCGAAGGAAACGGCGATGGTCATGGCGAGCAGGTCGCCGACCGGCGAGATGCGCCCGTCGAAGGAACCCGACACCATGACCGCCACGCCGGCCAGCACGGCGAAGATCGCCACCCAGGTCGCCGCCGACACCTTGTCGCGAAAGAACACCCAGCCGAGCAGGGCGGCGATCAGCGGCACGCCGGCATTGATCAGGAGCACGTTGGCGATGGTGGTGTGGGCGATGGCGAGCACGAAGCAGGTGGAGGCGGCGGTGAAGAACAGCCCGACCGCCACGCCCGGCCAACCCATCTGCCGGAACTGCAAGGCGGCCCCGCGGGGCCCGTCACGCAAGAGCAGGAATCCGAGCAGGAACAGAGCGGCGAACAGCGAGCGCCAGAACACGATGGTCCAGTCGTCGTCCGCCTCGAGGAAGCGGGCGATGGCGCCGCCGGTGCTCCAGGCGAAGGCGGACAGGAAGACCAGCAGCATGCCGATCCGTTCCTCGCCTTGCGAGGAGGCGGGTGCCGGTTGCGCAGCGGTCATATCGGTCATCGCGGCAAAGGCCCGTCGCCAGGGAGGCAGGGCGCGGTCCGCCCCGGCCGGAGATCACGTCGGCTCCGCTTCGCGTAGCGGATGATCGCCATGCTGGCGTGATCCAGGCAAGGCATCCGGTTGGGACAATTCGCGGCCGATGCAGGCGAGCATGGCCGGAAAGCTCCGCTGCCGGGCCATCGGACTAGCCGGGCGCCTCGCCGGGCGGTTCTCGCCGAAACTCGGGCTCCTGAGCGACGATCCAGCCGGCGAAGGCCAGCATGGCGGCGGTCGGCTGCCGCGACTTGAGCCTGGTCAGCCAGTAGCTGCCGAGCGAAATGGAGGCGCGGAACGGCCGCCGGATCGAGCCGTTGCGCAACTGGCGCGAGAACATCAGCGCGGGAGCCAGGGCGACGCCCGCGCCCTGCTCGGCCGCCTCCATCATGGCGAGCGAGGAGTCGAAGACGATGGCGCCGGCAAGGTTCGGCGGAGCCTCGACGCCGGCGGCAGCGAACCAGCGGCTCCATTCGTCGGCGCGATAGCTGCGCAGCAGCGTGAGTTCGCCGAGATCACGCGGAGAGCCGAGCGCGGCGGCCAGGGCGGGGGTGCAGAGCGGCGTCAGCGGCGCCTCGAACAGCTCGGTCGCATCGAGGCCGTGCCAGGCGCCGTTGCCGAAGCGGATGGAAAAATCCAGCCCTTCGGCAGCCAGGTCGACGCGGTTGTTGTTGGTGGACAGCCTCAGCTCGACGAAGGGGTGCGCGCGCCTGAAGCTTTCGAGCCGCGGCAGCAGCCAGCCGACCGCGAAGGTGCCGACCGCGCCCACCACCAGCAATTCGCGGACCTTTCCCGAGCCGACCCGGTCGAGCGTCGTCGCCAGGCGGTCGAAGGCATCGCTCACGACCGGCAGCAGCGCCTCGCCCTCCGCCGTGATCCTTAGGCCGCGCGGCAGCCGGCGGAACAATTGCACGCCCATTCGCTGCTCGAGGGTGCGGACCTGCTGGCTGACGGCAGCCTGCGTCACGGACAGCTCGATGCCGGCCCGGGTGAAGGAGAGATGGCGGGCCGAAGCCTCGAAGGCCCGCAGGGCATTGAGTGGAAGGTAAGGCCGAACCATTGACGATGCCCCAGGAAAACTTATGGCTGGACCGACTTATCATCGTTTGTGGGTAGTTCCAGCGGGTCATAAACCGGTCCCTGTCCAAACCGAGGAGTTCGCCTTGTCCAAACGATCCCACGTAAAGCTCGCCGCAGGCCTGCTTGCCTGCATGCTGGGCGGCCTATCCGGTGCCTTCGGCGCCAGCCCCGAAGACGCAAGGGTGCGGCAGCTGGTGGACGAGGCGGTGAAGCCGGTGATCGAGCAATACGGGATACCGGGGATGGCGGTCGCCGTGACCATCGCCGGCGAGCACCACTTTTTCGAATACGGCCTGGCGTCGAAGAAGCCGCGGATCGCTGTCACGCGCGATACGCTGTTCGAGCTGGGCTCGATCAGCAAGACCTTCACGGCGACCCTTGCCACCTATGCCGAGGTGGAAGGCAAGCTTTCATTGACCGACAGCGTCGGCGAGCACATGCCGGAGCTGAAGGGAAGCGCGCTGGACGCGGTGCGCGTGCTCGATCTCGCCACCCACACGACGGGCGGTTTTCCGCTGCAGCTGCCGGACGACGTCAAGAACCAGAAGCAGCTCGTCGCCTATTATCGCGGGTGGAAGCCTCAGTTCGAGCCGGGCACGCACCGCAGCTATGCCAATCCCAGTGCCGGCCTTCTCGGCATCGTTGCCGCAAAGGCCATGGGGTCGAGCTTCAAGGTGTTGATGGAAGAAAAGCTGTTCCCGCAGCTCGGCCTGCAACGCACCTATATCGACGTCCCCAAGGGCGAGATGAAATCCTACGCCTGGGGATACAACCGGCAGGACAAGCCGGTGCGGGTCACGCCGGCGCTGCTGGCGCATGAAGCCTATGGGGTCAAGTCGAACGCCGTCGACATGATCCGCTACGTCGACGTGAACATGGGCATCGCAATCGTGCCCGGCCCTGTCGCGCGGGCGGTCGATGCGACGCATGTCGGCTATTTCCGCGCCGGCGAGATCGTCCAGGATCTGATCTGGGAGCAGTATCCCTACCCGGTCGCGCTGGACAGGATGCTCGCCGGCAATTCCCCGGAGATGGCCCGGAGCGCCACGCCGGCCAAAGCGATCGAACCGCCGATGCCGCCGCAGGCCGACGTGATCGTCAACAAGACCGGCTCGACCGGCGGCTTCGGCGCCTATGTCGCCTACATCCCAGCGAAGAAGATCGGCATCGTCATGCTCGCCAACAAATTCTATCCCAATGCCGAGCGGGTGAAGGCTGCGTATGCGGTGCTTTCGGGGCTGGCGGAGTAGTCGGAGTCGACGGCGGAAACGGAACCAGAGCACGCTGACCTCGACGCGAGCCCCTTCGCCTCACTGAAAATCGAAGGCGCTCAGACCCGTCACCATCTCGTCCAGCCCCAGCGGGCGGGTGACCGGCGGCTCGGCGCGGGCGAGGCAGCCGACGCGCTCGCACAGCCGGCAGGCCGGGCCGATCGAGGTCGCAACGAACTCGCGCGGTCTTGCGGAAATGCCGCCCGCAGCGGCTGAACGCGTGTACGGCGCGGCGGGAAGAGCCGCGCCGTACACGGTCTCGTCCGTGAAGCCGATGTCGCAGCCCAACAGAAGCGCGGTTCGGCGCGGCCGCTCGTCGAAGGCGCCCTGCGGCCCTTCCAGCGTGCGGGCGACGGTCAGGAAGGCGGCGCCGTCCGGCATCTCGACGGCTTCGACCAGGACCTGGCCCGGTTGGCCGAAGGCGGCGTGGACGGCGAGCTTCGGGCAGCCGCCGCCGAAGCGGTTTTGAGGAAAACCCTGGCTGCCTGCCCGGCGAAACCGGTTGCCGGCATTGTCGACCTCCAGCATGAAGAACGGGATGCCGGCGGCACCCGGCCGCTGCAGCGTCGTCAGCCGGTTGGCCGCCTGCTCGAAGGAGACGCCGAAGCGCGAGCGCAGCACGTCGACGTCGTAGCGGGCGCGGACAGCGGCCGCGTGGAAGACGGCGTAGGGCATCGTCAGGGCGTGCGCGCCATAGCGGCCCAGCTCGAAGCGGGCGAGGCGGCGCGCCTCGTCCGACGACAGTCTTAGCGCCTGGATCTCCGCTGCCACCGCCGCGCGCATGCGGATGAGGCACGCCTCCATCGCCACCTCGCGCAGCCTATCGAAGGGCGACAGGCGCTCGGAAATGAAGAGGCGCTGCGAATGGCGGTCGTAGCGGCGGCGCCAGTTGGGCATGGTGGCGGCCGGCAGCACCCGCACGGCGATGCCGTATTCGCGCTTCAGCCAGGCCTTCAGCGCGCCGAGCAGGTCGTCGCCGGGCTCCAGCACGGCGGCGAAGGCTTCCGCCTCCTCCTCCAGGGCCGCAAAATGGTTGGGCCGCCGCTCGAACACGTCGCGCACCTCGTCGGCCGGCAGGCGCGCCGCCGAAAGGGCGCTGCCGCGCCCTTCCCGCGCCAGCAGTTCCGATAGAGCGGACAGCCGCTCCGCCTGCTCGCGATAGGCGCGGAAAAGCTTGATCACGCCCGCGGCCGCGTTGGGGGCGGCCTCGGCCACCTCGACCAGCTCCTGGTCGCCCGGCAGCTCGCCGGCCAGCAGCGGATCGGAAAACACCTCCTTCAGCGCCGCCACCGAGCCGCGCGCCTCGCCCTGCAGCTCCTCCGGCTCGACCTTGTAGACCGAAGCGAGCTTGAGGATGAGCTGAACGGTGAGCGGCCGCTGGTTGCGCTCGATCAGGTTGAGGTAGGACGGCGAGATGCCGAGCCCCTCGGCCATCGCCGTCTGGGTGAGGCCCTTGGCATTGCGGATGCGGCGGATGCGCGGACCGGCGAAGATCTTTTGGTCGGGCATGGGTCAGGAGCCCGACTTCGGGATGTTTTTGCCGCCACACGCGTCTACGTCGGGATTCTTCCCACCCCCCTCTGGCCTGCCGGCCATCTCCCCCGCAAGGGGGGAGATCGGCGGCTTAGGCTCCGCCGCCCTTTCTGCAATGCCGGCGGTTGGCGCCAGCAAAACGGCCGGCTGATCTCCCCCCTTGCGGGGGAGATGGCCGGCAGGCCAGAGGGGGGTGCGAAGCTCCAGCATTCTCGATCGCTCGATTTACAAAGGTTTACAGTTCCAGCCGTTCCCTAGAAACAACGTCGCTATTTACAAGCTTGACAATTTTACAGCGCCTCTTTGTCAAGCTCAAGACAGGTTTTCCCTTTTCTTTTCGCGCGAATCCCGTTTTCCCTCGCCATTCCTGCACTGCAATGTAAATGAAATGACAGGCCATGGCGGCAAAGACGCACACGTTCCGCCGAGCCCATCGAGACCGCGAAAGCAGGACGGAGCAAAAAGTATGACCGATTTTTACAACCTCGTTCCCTCGGCTCCGGCGGGCCGTTTCGACGGCATCGAGCGGCCGTATTCGGCCGACGACGTGAAGCGGCTGCGCGGCTCCGTCGAGATCCGCCACAGCCTGGCCGAGATGGGCGCGAACCGGCTGTGGAAGCTCATCCACGAGGAGGACTTCGTCAACGCGCTCGGCGCGCTCAGCGGCAACCAGGCCATGCAGATGGTGCGCGCCGGGCTGAAGGCGATCTATCTCTCCGGCTGGCAGGTGGCGGCCGACGCCAACACGGCGTCCGCCATGTATCCCGACCAGTCGCTCTATCCGGCCAACGCCGCGCCGGAGCTGGCCAAGCGCATCAACAGGACGCTGCAGCGCGCCGACCAGATCGAGACGTCCGAGGGCAACGGCCTGTCGGTCGACACCTGGTTCGCGCCGATCGTCGCCGACGCCGAAGCCGGCTTCGGCGGCCCGCTCAACGCCTTCGAGATCATGAAAGCCTTCATCGAGGCGGGCGCCGCCGGCGTGCACTTCGAGGACCAGCTGGCGTCGGAGAAGAAGTGCGGGCATCTCGGCGGCAAGGTCTTGATCCCGACCGCGGCGCATATCCGCAACCTCAACGCGGCGCGGCTCGCCGCCGACGTGATGGGCGTGCCGACGCTGATCGTCGCGCGCACCGACGCGGAAGCCGCCAAGCTGCTCACCTCCGACATCGACGAGCGCGACCAGCCCTTCGTCGACCGGCAGGCCGGGCGGACCGTCGAGGGCTTCTATCAGGTCAGAAACGGCATCGAGCCCTGCATCGCGCGCGCCATCGCCTATGCGCCGCATTGCGACCTGATCTGGATGGAGACCGGCAAGCCGGACCTCGCCCAGGCGAAGAAGTTCGCCGAGGCGGTGCACAAGGCGCATCCGGGCAAGAAGCTCGCCTACAACTGCTCGCCGTCGTTCAACTGGAAGAAGCACCTCGACGACGCGACGATCGCAAAATTCCAGCGCGAGCTGGGGGCGATGGGCTACAAGTTCCAGTTCATCACGCTGGCCGGCTTCCACCAGCTCAACTACGGCATGTTCGAGCTGGCGCGCGGCTACAAGGACCGGCAGATGGCGGCCTATTCGGAGCTGCAGGAAGCCGAGTTCGCGGCCGAGGCCAACGGCTACACGGCGACAAAACACCAGCGCGAGGTCGGCACCGGCTATTTCGACGCCGTGTCGATGGCCATCACCGGCGGCAAGTCGTCGACCACCGCCATGCACGGTTCGACCGAGCACGAGCAGTTCCGCCCGGCGGCGGAATAGACGCCATCGGGGACAGTTTACTTTCTTTCCGCAGGAGGACGCGGCCGCTTCAAGGCTGTCGCGGGCGGAAAAAAGTAAACTGTCCCCAGCACCCAGCGCCAACCAGGGAGAAAGACCATGCTGGAAGCAGAGGAAATCAAGAGCAAGCCCAAGACCCGCGTCAAGGAACGCGCCGAGGAGCAGGCGACGTCGATGTCGTCCGACCAGCAGACGGCGATCCGCATGCTCGCCAACGACCTGCACCGCCTCAACCAGTCGGTGATGAAGGCGGTGGAGGCCGGCGTGTCGGTGGAGCTGGTGCGCTCGGCCCGGCATCACGGCGGCGACGGCAATTGGGGCGACCTGCTGATCCCGGTCGTGGTCAGGCAGAGCGCAGGCTGAGCGCTCCGGCGGTCAGAAAGGTCCCGTTTTCCCGAATCCGCGGAAACTTCTCGCCGGTTTTCGGCGGTTTCCGACGCAGGACCGCCGCATTTTCTGCCGGAATTGCCCGGAAACCGCGGCCCCGCAACCGGCCCGCGGTTTCACCACGCCGGATTCGCCGCCGATCAGGCCCAGGCGCTCGCGTCCTTGACCACCACCGCAAACGCGTCCGCCAGCTCTGCCAGGGCCGCCTGCCGGACCGTCTCGGCCGGGACCACGCCGCCCAGCGGGTTCGGCAGGTCGCGCGAAGCGGTCGCGTCCGCCACCACGGTCACGCGAAAGCCGTGCGCCTCGGCGGCGGTGCGCGTCGAGGTCGACACGCAGACATGCGTCATGTCGCCGACGATGATGACCTCGGAGCGGCCCGTCTCGCGGATGCGCTCGGCAAGGCCGGTGCCCAGGAAGGCGTCGGCATGCTGCTTCCAGAGCACCGGCTCGCCGTCGCGCGGCGCAACCTCCGGGAGATGCTCGACATAGGGCCCGTCGGTGGCGAAGACCGGCGCGCCGGGCCCGGCGCCATGGGCGATATGAAAGACCGGCACGCCGCGCCAGCGCGCCAGGTCGAGCATCCTGCCCGCCTCGGCGGCCGCCTCGCGCACGTTCTCGAGCGGGGCGGCGCCGTCGACATATTCGCGCTGGATGTCGATCAGCACGAGCACCGACCTGTCCAGCGGCGAGGGATGGTCCGGCGCACCGAACATCTGGTTGAAGGTCCTGGGTTCAGTCATCGGACGTCTCCTTCTTGGATGGATGAACGGCGGCAGCCGGCCGGAGCAGGTCGGCGGCAAAGGTCTTGGCGACGCGCTCGAAGGGCGCGGTGTCGTTCAGGGCCCGCGACAGCACGAGTGCGCCTTCGATGCGGATGACGGCATCCTCGCCGCGCCGGCGCGCCTCGGCCGGATCGATGCCGGCCTCAACCAGCAGATCGGCGATCCCGGCGATCCAGCGGGCGGCGCCGGAGCGCACATTCGCCCTCACCGCGTCGGGAGTGCCGGCGACGGAAAAGACGTCGACGAGGCAGGTTCTCCTGCCGCCGTCGTAGAAACGCAGCAGCCCGTCCGCCATGGCGTGCAGGCGCTCAGCGGGAGAAGCGCGCGGCGGCGCCGGTGCAAGCGCGTCGGCCGCCATCTGCCGCTCCGCCGCGGCAAGCACCGCCCGCGCCATCGCCAGCTTGCCGTCGGGAAAGCGGTGGTACAGCGCGGCCTTGGCCAGGCCGCTGGCCTCCGACAATTCGGCGAGCGAGGCGCCCTCGTAACCCCTCGCTCGGAACACCGGCGCGAGGCGCGAGAGCAGGTCTTCATCCGATATCGATTCCGGCCGGGCCATGCCGCTCGCCTCGTTTATTACCGATCGATCGGTAAATAACTCGAAGCGGCACGCCAGTCAAGCCGTGCCTTGCGGACCACCAGGGCATCGCATATGCCGACAATGACCATCATTCCGGGGCCGCGCAGCGGAACCCGGAATCCAGAGCGTTGGCGTCGAAGGAAAAGCGAAACGTCGCAAATATCCAGGAATTGCGAGCAGCATCGGCACTCTGGATTCCGGGTTCCGCTGCGCGGCCCCGGAATGATGGGTGGACGGCCCCTCACGGCATCGAATGTGCCAAGCTGGAGCTGTTGGACTCAGCGAAGGAGACCGTCCGCGATGCAAACTATC
>NZ_PXYK01000018.1 GCF_003012745.1 Kumtagia ephedrae
TGCACCCGATCCCATTCCGAACTCGGCCGTGAAACGCTCCAGCGCCAATGGTACTTCGTCTCAAGACGCGGGAGAGTAGGTCGCTGCCAGGTCTGCCAAAAGCATCAATATCTTCTCTTTATGATAGAAACCTTCCCAATTAGAGCGGCCGTAACGGCCACCCGCAACGCGAGGCTTGTCGAAGCCCACCCGGGACACTGGTGCGTTTCCGGTCGCGCTTCCATGTCCTCCGCCCCCAATTCAACTTCGTTCAGCGCAGGATCGCGCCGCTGTCAGCAGGCGCACTGCATCTCGCAGTCGCCCGTGCGGCGTGTGCTCCATTGGCCCGACGGGCTGAATGCCGCCAGCGCGGTTCGACGGCCTGCGCGCGCTCCGCCCGAAACCGTCGCGACATGGCCCAAGATGCAAGGAAGCGTTCCGCTCTGACGGAATGCCGCCTCGTCAGGCTGCGTAGACGACCAGCAGGTCCTTGGCGTCGATCTGGTCGCCGGAGCGGACCAGCAGCTCGGCGATGGTGCCGTCGCGCTCCGCGTGCAGGGCGGTCTCCATCTTCATCGCCTCGATGGAGAGCAGCACGTCGCCGGCCTTGACCGCCTGTCCGGTGCTGACGGCGAGCGTCGAGACGACGCCCGGCATCGGCGCGCCGACATGGGCTTCGTTACCGGGCTCCGCCTTGCGGCGGGCCTTGCCGTTCGAGGCGCCGTGCGCCCTGTCCGGCACCTTGACGCGTCGCGGCTGGCCGTTGACCTCGAAGAACACGGTGACCATGCCTTTCTCGTCGACGTCGCCGATGGCGAGGCAGCGGATCACCAGCGTCTTGCCCTTCTCGATGTCGACGAAGATCTCGTCCTCCGGCTTCATGCCGTAGAAATAGGTCGGCGTCGGCAGCACGCTGACCGGGCCGTAGGTCTCCGCCGCGCCGCAGAAGTCCGAAAACACCTTCGGGTACATAAGCCAGGAAGAAAACTCCTGCTCGCTGAGCTTGCGGCCGAGCTTTTCCTCGATCTCCTTGCGGCTCTTCGTCAGGTCGGCGGCTTTCAGCAGAGAACCGGGACGCGCCGTGATCGGCTTGTCGCCCTTGAGCACCTTCTTCTGCAGCGCCGCCGGCCAGCCGCCGGGCGACTGGCCGAGATCGCCGCGCAGCATCGAGACGACCGAATCCGGAAAGGCGATGTCCTTGGCCGGGTTCTCGACGTCGGCGACGCTGAGATCCTGGCTGACCATCATCAGTGCCATGTCGCCGACCACCTTGGAGGACGGCGTCACCTTGACGATGTCGCCGAACATCAGGTTGACGTCGTGATAAGCCTGCGCCACCTCGTGCCAGCGCGTCTCCAGCCCGAGCGAGCGCGCCTGTTCCTTGAGATTGGTGAACTGACCGCCCGGCATCTCATGCAGGTAGACTTCCGAGGCCGGTCCCTTCAGGTCGCTCTCGAACGCCGCATACTGGTTGCGCACCGCTTCCCAATAGAACGAGATGCGCCTGATCCAGCCGGTGTCGAGGCCGGGATCGCGCTCCGTCCCCTTCAGCGCCTCGGCGATGGAGCCAAGGCAGGGCTGCGAGGTGTTGCCGGAGAAGGCGTCCATGGCCGCGTCGATGGCGTCGGCGCCGCTTTCGACCGCCGCCAGCACCGTGGCTGCGGCAAGCCCCGACGTGTCGTGCGTGTGAAAGTGGATAGGCAGGTCGGTCGCCTCGCGCAGCGCCTTGAACAGCACGCGCGCCGCGCCGGGCTTCAACAGGCCGGCCATGTCCTTGACGGCGATGATGTGGGCGCCGGCCGCTTCGAGTTCCCGGGCCAGCCCGACATAATATTTCAGGTCGTATTTGGCGCGAGCCGGATCGAGGATGTCGCCGGTATAGCACATCGCCGCTTCGCAGAGTTTTCCCTCGGCGCCGACCGCGTCCATGGCGACGCGCATGTTCTCGACCCAGTTCAGGCAGTCGAAGACGCGGAAGAGGTCGATGCCGCCCGCTGCCGCCTGCCTGACGAAATGCTGGACGACGTTGTCGGGGTAGTTGGTGTAGCCAACGCCGTTGGCGCCGCGCAGCAGCATCTGCAGGAGCAGGTTGGGCGCCGCCTCGCGCACCAGCGACAGGCGCTCCCACGGGTCTTCGGTGAGGAAACGCATGGCGACGTCGAAGGTGGCGCCGCCCCAGCATTCGAGCGACAGCAGCTGCGGCAGGGCGCGCGCATAGGTGCCGGCGATCGCGGCGATGTCATGGGTGCGCATGCGGGTCGCCAGCAGCGACTGGTGGCCGTCGCGCATGGTCGTGTCGGTGACGAGCACCTGCTTCTGCTCCCGCATCCAGGCCGCGAATTTTTCCGGGCCTAGCGTGTCGAGCTTCTGCCTGGTGCCGTCGGGAATGGGGCCGGTGAACCAGGGGATGACGGGTGCCGCCGCTTCCGGGTTCGGCAGGGCGCGGCCGCGCGTCTCCGGATGGCCGTTGACGGTGACGTCGCCGAGATAGTTGAGCAGCTTGGTCGCCCGGTCCTGCCGCTTCACCTGGGCGAACAGCTCCGGCGTCGTATCGATGAACTTCGTCGTGTAGGAATTGTCGCGGAAGGCCGGATGGGTGATGATCGCTTCGAGGAAGGTGAGGTTGGTCGCCACGCCGCGGATGCGGAACTCGCGTAGCGCCCGATGCATGCGGGCGATCCCCTCCTCGGGGGTCGGCGCCCAGGCGGTCACCTTCTCCAGCAGCGGATCGTAGAAGCGGGTGATGACGGCGCCGGAATAGGCCGTGCCGCCATCGAGCCGGATGCCGAAGCCGGTGGCGCCGCGATAGGCGATGATGCGGCCGTAGTCCGGAATGAAATTCTGCTCGGGATCCTCGGTGGTTATGCGGCATTGCAGTGCGTGGCCGTTGAGGCGGATGTCCTTCTGTGCCGGGACACCTGACTCCGGCGTGCCGATGGCAAAACCGTCGAGGATGTGAATCTGCGCCTTGACGATGTCGATGCCGGTCACCTGCTCGGTGACGGTGTGCTCGACCTGGATGCGCGGGTTGACCTCGATGAAGTAGAATTTTCCGGTGTCGGCGTCCTGCAGGAACTCGACCGTGCCGGCCCCGATATAGCTGGTCTCGCCGGCTATCTTCAGCGCATAGCCGCAGAGCTCCTGGCGCAGCTCGTCGCGGAGATAGGGCGCCGGCGCCCGCTCCACGACCTTCTGGTTGCGGCGCTGGATCGAGCAGTCGCGCTCGAACAGATGCACGGCATTGCCGTGGGTGTCGCCAAGAATCTGCACCTCGACATGGCGGGCGCGTTCGATCAGCTTCTCCAGATAGACCTCGTCCTTGCCGAACGCGGCCTTCGCCTCGCGCTTGCCCTCGGTGACCTCGCGCAACAGGTCGGCCTCGCCGCGGATGGCGCGCATGCCGCGGCCGCCGCCGCCCCACGACGCCTTCAGCATCACCGGGTAGCCGATCTCGGCGGCGAGCTTTCTGATTGCTTGCGGATCGTCCGGCAGCGGGTCGGTGGCGGGCACCACCGGAACGCCGACCTCGACGGCGAGGTTGCGCGCCGCCACCTTGTTGCCGAGCCGGCGCATCGTCTCCGGCTTGGGGCCGATGAAGGTGATGCCGTTCTCGGCGCAGGCCTCGGCGAATTCCGGGCTTTCCGACAACAGGCCGTAGCCGGGATGGATGGCATCCGCCCCGGAAAGCTTGGCGACGCGGATCACTTCCTCGATCGACAGGTAGCTCTCGATCGGCCCCATGTCCTTGGCCAGATGCGGGCCGCGGCCGACCTGATAGCTCTCGTCGGCCTTGAAGCGGTGCAGCGAATACTTGTCCTCTTCCGCCCAGATCGCCACCGTTTTGAGACCCAGCTCATTGGCCGCGCGAAAGACGCGGATGGCGATCTCCGACCGGTTGGCGACAAGGATCTTGCTGATGGGCACCCGCACACTCCAAGGACAGGAAGGCTGACGCTTTCTGCTTAGCGCATAACTTGTGCAGTGCAAACAAAAATGGCGAAGCGGCTCAGCTTGCCTGGACGGTAGGTTTTCGCGGGCATTTCCTACGCTCGCTCACGCATTGCCTGGAGGAAGCGACGTCTTTCGGGAGACCTAAGACAGGCTTCTCCTACGCGACCGATCGGATAGGATGCGCCGCTCGCAGAACCGCTGGCGCGTCTGCCGCAAGCACAGAATAGAAGGGAGGAGCTGATGCTCTACGCCATCCTTGCCTATCACGTGGAAGAGGTTGTGTCCTCATGGACGGAGGAGGAACGTCGGACCCTGATGAATAACCTGCTGCAGGTGAACGACAGGCTGACGCAGCAGGGCAAGCTCGGGCCGGCCGCCCGGCTGGACGCTTCGGCCAAGGCCTCGACATTGCGTGGCCCCGGCGACGGCATGGTACTCGATGGACCATTCGCCGAAACGAAGGAACAGCTCCTGGGCCTCTACGTGGTCGACTGCGCCACGCGGGACGAGGCAATCGCGATCGCGCGTGACCTGCGCCGAGTCAACAAGACGGCGGTCTACGAAGTCCGTCCGATCTCCCTTTATCTGCCCGGGGTTCCGCTTCCACTGGGCGAATCGGCAACCTCGCAGGGTAGACCGAACGATCATGCCTGAGCATCGCGGACTCTGCCTGAAGTCGCTGGCCTGCCTCGTCGTTCGATCCTCGCAAACCCGTTTTCGACAGTGCGAACGGGTTTGACTGCTTCATTCAGTCAGCGGCGACATAGGGCGGGAACCTGATCTCGATCGCTGCATTCTTGCCGACCCTGCACTTGGCCGCGACATCGAGAACACCGGTCTGGTTGATCTCGCTCCAGCCGTTGCCGAAGCGCGTCTGCGTGAGGATCTTGTCCCTTCGCGTGTGCGGGCCGCCTGTGTAGCTTTGCGAGACCGACACCTTGGCCGAGAGCGTCTTGGTATTGTCGTCATAGGCGATCCAATCGACGCCATCCACCAGCACGATATGCCAGTCGCCGAAAACGATGACGCAACACGGCAAAATATCCTCCAGCGTCTTGATCGGATCGAACTTTCCCAGCGTAAGGTACTGATCCGACTTCCACGTCTGGTACTGGTCGAGATGGCTGATCGTGACCAGGTACTGGCTGACGAAGCCGATACAGTCCCATCCGAAGCAGGCATTGTCGACGAGTTCGGCCATCGCCTCCGGAAACGGTCGGCTCGGCTTGAACACGGTGGCCAGGTCGAGAATCTTGCCGGGGATTTTCGTGAATGTCCCGTCGCCGTTATTCCGGACGGAGTAGGTCTGGATCTTGAGCTTCCGCATCTCGTCCAGGTGATCGTACATCCAATTCCAGAGCGTTATGAAATCGTTGATGTCGCCCTGCCCGGTGAACATGCGGACATAGTTCTTGAACGGGGGTGTGCTGCCCAGCCGCGTCATCACGCCCTTGAGCTGGTTCATCAGGTCCTGTGAGGTATAGGAGCCGCCATTGCTGTCGGATGCCGACATGTATTTGTTGAGTCTGATATTGCCGCCTTTGGTGGCGAATCCCTCGATGGTCGCCCAATGCACGAAATGATCAGGGGACATGTAGGCCTGCGACATCAGTGCCCTCCAGACGCCCGGCTTGAATGCGGCTACCGACAGTAGCGCATGTCGTGAAAAAAAGGGATTGCGTATCGGGCTCTATGCCTGCGTTCTTGCACCTACCGCTTTCGGGCTGCTGCAAGCTTTCCGGCGACATTCACAGCAAGCGCATTCGCCGGCGGACCGACAATTCCAGCAATAAGCCGAGGCAGGATCCGGAAGAAAAATGCCCGGCGCGAGGCGCCGGGCACGATTCGTTCAGACGTGCGCCCGGATCACTCCGGAACGTAGGTGTACTTGCCGTCGTCGCCCTTCTTCCAGATATACATGACGTAGCCCGGCAGCTTCGGATCACCCTTCTCGTCGAAGGCCATGTCGCCGAGTGCCGTCGGGAACGGCCCCTTCTCCTTCATCGCCTTGGCCACTTCCTGCGGGTCCACCGAATTGGCTGCCTTGGCGGCGGCGGCGATCACCTGCATGGCGGCGTAGGAGTAGAGCGTGTAGGCCTCCGGCTCGAAACCCTGAGAGCGGAACTTCTCGACCAACTCCTTGTTCTTCGGGTCGAGGCGCGGATCGGGCCCGAAGGTGTTCAGCGTGCCTTCCACCGCGTCGCCGGCGATCGAGGCGAGTTCGTTCGACACGATGCCGTCACCCGACACCAGCTTGGCCTTGAGGCCCTGGTCCGCCGCCTGGCGGATGATCAGGCCGGCTTCGGTGTGCAGGCCGCCCCAGTAGACGATTGTGACGCCGGCTTCCTTCATCTTGGCGATCAGCGCCGAGAAGTCCTTGTCGCCGACATTCACGCCTTCATACATGACTTCGTTGACGCCGGCGGCGTTCATCGCCTTCTTGGTCTCGTCGGCGAGGCCCTGGCCGTAAGGCGTCTTGTCGTGGATGACCGCGATCTTGCCGTCCTTGAACTTCTCCGCCAGATACGCGCCGGCGATGCCGCCCTGCTGGTCGTCGCGACCGCAGGTGCGGAACACGTTCCACAGGCCGCGCTCGGTGAAGGTCGGGTTGGTCGCCGCCGGGGTGATCTCCAGGATGCCGTTCTCGGCATAGACTTCCGAGGCCGGGATGGAGACGCCCGAGTTGAAGTGACCGACGACATATTTGACGCCGTCGGCGACGAACTTGTTGGCGACCGAGATGCCCTGCTTCGGATCGGAGACGTCATCGCCGACGACGACCTTGATCTGCTCGCCATTGATGCCGCCCGCCGCGTTGATGTCGGCTGCCGCCTGCTCGGCGCCCTTCTGGAGCTGGGCCCCGAAGGCAGCGTTCGGGCCGGTGACCGGGCCGGCGACGCCGATGACGATGTCCGCCCAGGCGCTGCCGCTGAACGCCATCAGGGCGGTCAGGGCAACTGCGGACAGAAGTGACTTCTTCATGTAAACGCTCCCATTAACGGGGTGGGCGAGGATCGAGGATCATGCCTTCTTGCGATGCCCACCCTTATCGCAGAAAGGTAACTTTGCCGATTTCCAGGCGCTTGTCACGCCGTTTCGTTTGCGGGGTTCCGACCCCCTAAGTCGGCCTCAGCCCTTGGCTTTCCAGCCGATCGGCGAGGTCTTCTCGTAGAGCCAGTGGTACTGCGTCACCATCTGGTTGGTCCGGGTGAAGCGGTAGCCCAATATGCCCACGACCAGCAGGATGATCGTGTCGACGATATAGTAGTGAGCCGTGAACATCGTGCCCTCGAACAGGGCGTGATGGATGAAGCGCACGGCAATGCCGAGCAGCAGGAGATAGACGACCAGCGCCGACATCGGACGCCAGGTCTGGGCGCAGGCCCGCCCCGTCATCCATGCCGCCCAGCCGCCGAGCAGCAAGGTGACGAAGAAGAACTGCCAGATCGACGGTTCCTCGTAGAGAATTCCATGCATCGCAGTCGCTCCAAAGCTCAGTGCCGGCCGCCTTCGAGATAGGCCGCGCGCACTTCCGGATCGGCGAGAAGCTCCTTGCCAGTGCCGCTCATGGTGACCCGGCCGTTGACCATGACATAGCCGCGGTTGGCGAGCTTCAGGGCGCCGAAGGCGTTCTGCTCGACCAGGAACACGGTCAGGCCCTGCGTCCGGTTGAGTTCGCGGATGGCATCGAAGATCTGCTTGACGATCAGCGGCGCCAGGCCCAGCGACGGCTCGTCGAGCAGCAGCAGCTTCGGGCGCGCCATCAGCGCGCGGCCGATCGACAGCATCTGCTGCTCGCCGCCCGACAGCGTGCCGCCGCGCTGCGCGATGCGCTCCTTCAGGCGCGGGAACAGGTGGAAGACCTTCTCGACGTCCTCGTCATAATATTTGAGGTTGTCGAGGCTCGCCCCCATCTGCAGGTTTTCCATCACCGTCATGCGCGGGAAGATGCGACGGCCTTCCGGCGACTGGGCGATCCTGAGCCGCGCGATCTCGTGGGTGGGCAGGTTGGTGATGTCGGTACCGGCGAAGGTGATGGTGCCGGTGCGCGCCCGCGGGCTGCCGAAGATGGTCATCATCAGCGTCGATTTGCCGGCGCCATTGGCGCCGATCAGCGCGACGATCTCGCCCTGGTCGACCGTCACGTCGACGCTGTTCAACGCCCGGATGTTGCCGTAGTAAGTCTCGATGCCCCGCACATCGAGCAGCGGTTGCGCGGCCATTATTTCTTGCTCCCACGCTTGCGCGCCGGCTCGGCCGCCGTTTCCTTTGCCGGCTTGGCCGCCGCCTTCACCAGCCGTTTGGCCTGGCCGACCCAATCCTCGCGAGCGATGCGACCGTCGAATTCGAGATAGGCTTCGGCGGCACGGATGTCGGCAGCCTTCCACGACGCGATCTGCTCGAAGCGGTAGACGCCATGCTCGTTGAGCTTCCTGGCATTCACCGGGCCGATACCCTTGATCAGAGTGAGCTTGTCCGGCGCGGTTTCCGCAACCGGAACGGACGCCGGCGCGGCCGCCATCTCCGCGGCCCTGGCCTTGGCCCGCGCCTCACGCTCCTCCACTTGCCTCGCCCGCGACGCGCCGGGCGACACGGTTATGCGCTCGCCGTACTCGTCGCTATGGGCGATGGTGTCGGAAATCGAGCCGGCCATCATCGAGGAGGAATCGCCGGGGCCGTGAGCCCGGTCGGGTTCCGCGTCGAGCTGCTCGATCACGTGATCGTCGCCGACCTCGGCAAGCACCTCTGTGACTTCTTCGTCCTCGACGCCGAGATAGGCGGCGATGACGCGGGGGTCGGTCTTCACGAAGGTCGGGTCGCCGTCGGAAATTTTTCGGCCATATTCCAGCACCACGACGTGATCGGATATCTGCATGACGACCGACATGTCGTGCTCGATGAGCAGGATCGACGTGCCGGTGTCCTGCTTGATGTCGTTAAGCAGATCGTTCAGGGCCTGCGATTCGCGCGGATTGAGCCCGGCCGCCGGCTCGTCCAGGCACAGCAGCTCGGGACCCGTGCACATGGCGCGGGCGATCTCGAGGCGCCGCTGCGCGCCGTAGGGCAGGTCGCCGGCGGGATCATCGGCGCGGTTGACCAGGTCGGCTTTCTCCAGCCAGTGCTTGGCGAGATCGATCGATTCGGCCGAGGCTTGACGGTAGCCGCCGATGCCGAGCAGGCCCATGACCGTGTAGCCGGAAGCCTTCATCAGCTTGTTGTGCTGGGCGACCAGCAGGTTCTCCAGCAGCGTCATGCCAGAGAACAGGCGGATGTTCTGGAAGGTGCGCGCCACCTTGGCGCGCGCCGCGATCTCATGACCCGGCAGGCGCTCCAGCAGATAGGCCGAGCCGTCTTGGCGGGTCAGCGTGATCATGCCCTCGGTCGGCTTGTAGAAGCCGGTGATGCAGTTGAACACGGTGGTCTTGCCGGCGCCGTTCGGCCCGATGAGCGCGGTGATCTCGCCGCGCCGGGCTTCGAAGGAGAGGTCGCCGATGGCGACGAGGCCGCCGAACTTCATCGACAGATGTTCGACCTGAAGGATCGGATATGTCATCTCGCCTGCCGCGTTCATCAGCCGTGACCTTCCTTGGTGAAGGCGGCGGAAATGGCCTTTCTCTGATGCAGGAACGCGGTCGGTTCGCGGCTGCCGACGAAGCCGCGCGGCTTCCACACCATGACGATGATCATGGCGAGCCCGAACAGCAGCATGCGGTAGAGCTCCGGCGTGAAGTCCTGACCGAACACCTGCTTGAGGAACGTCATCTCGCGCAGGATCTCGGTGCCGCCGATCATCACCAGCGCCGCAATCGCTATGCCCATCAGCGAGCCCATGCCGCCGAGCACGACGATGGCGAGAATGATTGCCGATTCCAGGAAAACGAAGGATTCCGGGCTGACGAAACCCTGCCTCGCCGCGAAGAAGGAGCCGGCGAAGCCGCCGAACATGGCGCCGATGGCGAAGGCCGTCAGCTTGGTTGTCGTGGTGTTGATGCCGAGCGAGCGACAGGCGATCTCGTCCTCGCGCAACGCCTCCCAGGCCCTGCCGACCGGCATGCGCCGCAGCCGGATGGTGACGAACGCGGTGAGCAGGCAGAGCAGCACGATGAGATAATAGAGGAAGATCTTGTAGTAGGCGCCCGAGGCGGCCAGCCCGAAGACCTTGCCGAAATAGATGTCCGACGACACGTTGAAGTCGAACAGGCCGAAGAAATCGACCTTCGGGATGCCGGAGATGCCGGCCGAGCCGTTTGTCACCTCGCGCCAGTTGATCAGCACCAGCCGGATGATCTCGCCGAAGGCGAGCGTCACGATGGCGAGATAGTCGCCGCGCAGACGCAGCACCGGAAAGCCGAGGATGACACCCCAGAAGGCGGCCATGATGCCGGCCGCCGGCAGCAGGATCCAGAACGACCAGCCGAGCTCGGTGCCGAGCAGCGCGTAGGAATAGGCGCCCACCGCATAGAAGGCGACGTAGCCGAGATCGAGCAGGCCCGCCAGGCCGACCACGATGTTCAGCCCCCAGGCCAGCATCACATAGATGAGGATCTGGATGCCGAAATTGTCGACCCATTTCAGCGAGCCCTGCAGGCCGACCGCCCACAGGATGAAGATCGGGTAGAGGAACAGCGCCAGGATCGCCAGCTTCGTCCCGTTCTTGCGAAGCGCGCCGGGCTCGGCGGCGACCGCCGTCGCCTTGGCCCTGGCCGCGGCACGGGCCGCGATCGCCGGCTGGGCGAAGGCCACGAACAGGAAGCGGCCGGCCATGGTGAGCAGCACCACGATCGCCAGCGTGCCCCAACGCTGCACCAGGATGAGCTCGTTGCGGATGTTCTGGTCGGTCCTCAGTCCGATGAACAGGACGAACAGGCCGAAGGAGATCAGGCCGGCATAGAGCGCCTGCCGGGCGGCCTCGCTGAAATTGCTTTCGGCGGCGACGCGCTGCGCGGAAACGGCTTGTGCCATGATGTCAGACCTTCTCCACTTCGGGGCGGCCGAGGATGCCGGAGGGCAGGAAGATCAGCACAATGGCGAGGATCGAGAAGGCGGCGACGTCCTTGTAGTCGATGGAGAAATAGGCCGACCACATGCTCTCGATGAAGCCGATCAAAAGGCCGCCGAGCACTGCGCCGGGGATCGAGCCGATGCCGCCCAGCACCGCCGCGGTGAACGCCTTCACGCCCGGCACGAAGCCGTCCGAGAAGACGACCACGCCATAATACATCAGGAACAGCGTGCCGGCGACGGCGGCGAGCGAGGCGCCCATGATGAAGGTGATGGAGATGGTGCGGTCGACGTCGACGCCGAGCAGCGCCGCCATCCTGCGGTCCTGCTCGCAGGCGCGCTGGGCGCGGCCGAGCGCCGTCTTGTTGACGAGGTACCAGAAGATGGCGAGCAGCGAGACAGTGACGATGACGATGATGATCTGCTTGAGGGAGACCGAGATGCCGGCGATGTTGTAGACTTGGCTCACCATCGGCGGGATCGGCTTGTTGCGCGGGCCCTGCGTCACCTGCACGAAATTCGACAGGGCGATCGACATGCCGATGGCGGTGATCAGCGGCGCCAGCCGGAACGAGCCGCGCAGCGGCCGGTAGGCCACCTTCTCGATGGTCCAGTTGTAGAGGCTGGTGAGCAGCATCGCCACGATCATCATGATCAGCAGCGCCACGACCACCGGCACGGAATAGAACATCGCACCGAGGATCAGGAAGACGATCAGCGCCGTGAAGGCTCCGATCATGAAGATGTCGCCATGGGCGAAGTTGATCATGCCGATGATGCCGTAGACCATCGTGTAGCCGATCGCGATCAGCCCGTAGATCGATCCCAGCGTCAGCCCGTTCACAAGCTGCTGGACGAAATATTCCATATTTTTGCGGCTCCCCTGGGATGTCGCCCGGACGGACGCAGCCCTTTTGTTATTCCCTTAGTGGTACGATTTCGAGCCGGGATTGCAATGCGATTCTTGCATTGCCGTGCCCGAAACCGCCCGCTCCCCGATCCGTCTGTTTTGTTGTGGCAGCCCCTTGGATCAGCGCGGACCCTATCATTGGCATAACGCAATGTCTTTGATGAATTGACGCCTTTCACCAAGTCTGACGGCAAGGATCGCTGCTGGAAAGCCAATTTTCCGTGAATCATTGCACGAAAACGAGAAATCATTCTTTCGTCGTAGAAGTCCGCGAGAGCTTCCGCTGCGTCATTTTACCACGAATCCGTGGGCGAACGGATCGCGGTCGTCGATGACGATGGTGTTGTGTCCGGTCATGCGCGCCCAGCCGCCGATCGAGGGTACGATGCCGGCTCTGCCGCCCACCTCCACCTCGCGCTCGACCCGACCCTTGAACAGCGAGCCGATAATGGATTCGTGGACAAAGCCGTCGCCGGCCTTGAGCTTGCCCTTGGCATGGAGCTGCGCCATGCGTGCCGAGGTGCCGGTGCCGCAGGGCGAGCGGTCGATCGCCTTGTCGCCATAAAAGACCGCGTTGCGCGCGTCGGCGCCCGGCTGCGTCGGTCCGCCGGTCCACAGCATGTGCGACAGCCGGTTGATGCCGGGGTTCTCCGGATGCACGAAGGAATATTTCTCGTTGAGGCGCTGGCGCACGACCGGGCTCCAGGCGATGAGGTCCCCGGCCGAATGGTCGGCCATGTCGCGGAAATTCTCCTGAGGTTCGACGATCGCATAGAAATTACCGCCATAGGCGACGTCGACGACGATCTCGCCGAGAACCGGGCAGTCCACCGTCAGCCCCTCGGCATGGAGGAAGGACGGCACGTTGGTGATGCGCACCTCCTCGACATATTGGCCCTCCTGCCGGTATTCGGCGACGACCAGCCCCGCCGGCGTGTCGAGCCGCAGCACGCCCGGCGTCTTCGGCCGCACCAAGCCGTGCTCGATCGCCATCGTGACAGTGCCGATGGTGCCGTGGCCGCACATGGGCAGGCAGCCGGAAGTCTCGATGAACAGGATGGCGATGTCGCAGTCGGGCCGGGTCGGCGGGTAGAGGATCGACCCGGACATGACGTCGTGGCCGCGCGGCTCGAACATCAGCCCGGTGCGGATCCAGTCGTACTCGGCGAGGAAATGTGCCCTCCGCTCCATCATGGTCGAGCCTTCGAGCAGTGGCCCGCCGCCGGCGACGAGGCGGACCGGATTGCCGCAGGTGTGGCCGTCGAGGCAGAAGAAGGTGTGGCGGGCCATGGCTGAAACTCTCAAAACCTCTGAGGACTGAACGGCGCCAGATCGATTGCCGGACTCTGGCCCACAACCAGATCGCGGATCAAGCGGCCGGTGGCGGCGGCCTGGGTGAGGCCGAGATGCCCATGGCCGAAGGCGTAGACCATGTTGTCCGCAGCCTGAGATCGGCCGATGACCGGAAGCGAGTCCGGCAGGGACGGGCGAAAGCCCATCCATTCGCGACCGCCGGACGGGTCCAGGCCCGGCAGGAATTGTTTCGCCTTTTCCAGCATCGCCCGCGAGCGGGCGAAATTGGGCGGCCGTCTGAGCCCGGCGAGTTCGACCGCGCCACCGACGCGCAGGCCGGTGTCGAGTGGCGTAATGACGAAACCGTGGCCGGAGAAGATGAGCTGGCGCTTCACGACGAAGGCGGTTCGCGGCAGCGTGGTGTTGTAGCCGCGCTCGGTCTCCAGCGGAATGCGCTCACCGAGCTGGCGCGCCAGCAGATGCGACCAGGCGCCGGCGGCAACCACCAGGTGCTGCGCCATGATCGTGCGGCCGCCGCGCAACTGGACGACGACCTGGTCTTTCGACCGCATGACCAATCCGACGTCACCCTGGACGAACTTCGCGCCATGGGCTTCGGCATGGCCCCAGACGGCCTTTCCGAGCAGCTTCGGGTCGGCGACGGTCTTCCAGCCCGGAACGAAGGTGCCTTTGACGAAACGTGGCGACAGGCCGGGCTGGAGCTCGGCCAACTCGCCGCCCGCGACATGCCTGAAAGCGATGCCGAAACGGCCGCGCGCTGACCAGCCGGGCAACGACGCCGAGAATTCGGCCTCGCTCTCGTAAAGCTCCAGCGAGCCGTCCTCGCGCAGCATCTTTCGCGTGCCGGAGCGCTCCATCAGGCCCATCCACTCGGCTTCGGCGAGCTTCATCAGCGACGCCTGGGCGGCAAGGCTCGCCTCATAGTTCCTCGGCGAGCCGGCACGCCAGAAGCGGATGAGCCAGGGCAGCAGCTTCGGCAGATAGCCGGGCGGGATGGCGAGCGGCCCGAGCGGGTCGGCCAGCCATTTCGGCAACTGCCGGATCATGCCCTTCTGCGCGAGCGGCAGCACGTCGGAGAAGGCGAAGGCAGCCGCGTTGCCGGAGCTGGTCTCCTCGCAGATGCCGGTGCGATCGATGAGCATGACGGAGCGGCCGGCCTCGGCCAGATATGCTGCGGCGCAGATGCCGATAATGCCGGCGCCGACGATGACGATGTTTTCCGCTTCTCCCCGTTCGCGAGGAGAAGGTGCCCCAAGGGAGGGCGAGGGGCGGAGCCCTTCATTTGCCGGCTCTGAATTGCTCGCCACGCTGGTGCCGTCCCTCATCCGCTGCCGTCATCTTCTCCATGCAACGGGCAGAAGAAAACTACGCCGCCTTTGCCACCTGAAGCTTCGGCAGCTCGGGCCTGATCGCCAATGCGTCCTTGACGATCTTCTCCACGGCGGCGCGGCGTTCGCCCGACAGCGGCTGGCGCGGCATGCGCACGCGGTCGTTCGTGCCGATGGCGAAAACCTCGGCGAGCTTGATGTTCTGGACGAGGTAGGTCGAGACGTCGAGGTCGAGCAGCGGCCGGAACCAGCGGTAGATTTTCAGCGCTTCGTCGCGACGCCCCTGCTTCATCAGCTGATAGATGGCGACGGTCTCCTTCGGGAAGGCGGTGACCAGGCCGGCGACCCAGCCGATGGCGCCGACCGACAGCGCCTCGAAGGCGAGATTGTCGACGCCGGTGAACAGGTCGAAACGATCGCCGAAGCGGTTGATGATGTCGGTGGAGCGGCGGATGTCGTCCGAGGATTCCTTGATCGCGACGAAGAGGGGATCGGCGGCGAGTTCCTCCATCACCTCGACGGTGACGTCGACGCGGTATGCGATGCGGTTGGAATAGATCATCACCGGCAGGCCACCGGCCGCCGCGACCGCCTTGAGCGTCGCCACGGTCTCCTCGGGATTGGTGTGGTAGATCGGGCTCGGCACCACCATCAGCCCGTCGGCGCCGGCCTTCGCCGCGCGTGCCGCAAGCGCCGCACCGTCGCGTGTCGCCGCCTCGTTGACGGTGAGCAGCACCGGCCGGCCGGCGGCCACCTTCTGCGCCGTCTTCAGCACCTCGATCTTCTCGTCATGGCTCAGCATCGGCCCTTCGCCGAGCGAGCCGGCGACGATGATGCCGTCGCATCCAGCCTCGATCTGCAGTGCGAAGCAGCGCTCCATTTCAGCATGATCCAGCCTGTCGTCCTGCGTGAACTTGCTCGTGACGGCTGGGAAGACACCGTTCCACATGGTTTATCTCCTTCAGATATATCAGTGATATATCTCTGAATAGAGACATTTGTCAATCTGGATTCCAGAGTGATATATCAATGGTATATCAATCAGGGTGCCGGCTTGAACCAGATCGAAATCACCAACGAGTCGGCCACTGCACGCGCCTACCGGGCGTTGGAGCGTGCCATCGTGACCCTCGAACTCGCACCCGGCACGGTCACCACCGAGGGACATCTGATCGAACGTCTCGGCTATGGCCGCACGCCCGTGCGCGAGGCGATCCAGCGGCTCGCCTGGGAGGGGCTGGTCGAGATCAGGCCGCGCGCCGGGCTGGCGATCGCGCCGCTGCATGCCGGCGACTGGCTGCGCGTGCTCGACGCCCGTACCGGCGTCGAGATCGTGCTGGCGCGCTCAGCCGCCCGCTTCACTACCCCGGATGCCGGCGAGCGGTTCCAGGACTCTGCGCAGGCCATGCACCGCGCCGTTCTCGCTGCCGACGTGATCGCCTTCCTGGAAGCAGACAAGGCGCTCGACGACGCCATGGCGCTCGCGGCCGACAATCCGTTCGCGGCCCGTCTGGCGGCGCCGCTGCAGACCCATTCGCGCCGCTTCTGGTTCCGCTACCAGCGCGAGACGGGGCTTGCCGAATCGGCCGCCCACCATGTCGAGCTGATCCGGAAGATCCTCGACCGCGACGAGGCCGGCGCCGCCGCCGAAGCCGAACGGCTGATGGTGCTGTTGCGCGGACATGCCCAGGCTGCGATCAGCCGCTGATCGTTTCCGATCGGGCATTGGCTGCTTGCTGCGGTTCCGGTTTGGGCAAGAACAGCCGCTTTTCGCATCATCTGCCGCCTCGATAGGCGTCCCGGAAAGCGAACGGCTTCCGTCGCAGGGGATTTGTTGAAGCCCGGCCATGCCGGCCGTTGACTGCGGCGATGCGGCGGCGAAAACTCCGCCCGCAATTCAGCTCACCACCGGACAGGCGCGGCGACCGAACATGAGGAACGGACAGATGAACATCAGATTGGCGGGCGGCCTCCTGGCAGCGACGGCGACGCTCGTTCCGGCGACGGCTTTCGCCCACACCGGTGTCGGCCCGGCCGGCGGCTTCGCACATGGCCTCGCGCACCCGATCTCCGGCCTCGACCACATGCTCGCCATGGTCATGGTCGGCGTGCTCGCCTGGCAGATCGGCGGCCGTGCGCTGTGGCTGGTGCCGGCCACCTTCGTGCTGGTCATGGCGCTCGGCGGCATGCTCGGCGTCGCCGGCGTCGATCTGCCCTTCGTCGAGGCCGGCATCGCCGTTTCGGTGATCGTGCTCGGCGCGATCGTCGCCGCCGGGATCAAGGCGCCGACTGCGGTTGCGATGGGGATCGCGGCGCTGTTCGCCGTCTTCCACGGCCATGCCCATGGCAGCGAAATGCCGGCGGATGCCGGTGGCCTCGCCTATGGATTAGGCTTCATGCTCGGCACCGCGCTGCTGCATCTCGCGGGTATCGGCGCCGGCCTGCTGATCGGCAGGATTGCCGAGCGCCACGGTCCGCTGGCGATGCGCGCCGCCGGCGGCGCGGCCGCGGTGGCCGGTGTCGGCATCCTGACCGGGGTGCTGTAGCAAGCTGCTGGCGCAAGCCTGGCGGACTCTGTATCTTCGGCCGCCTTCCCCGCCGGGCAGCGCCCGGCGGGTGTTTGATGTCGGAGCCGATCCATGGAACTCTCTTCGCTTCTGATCTTCGCCGGCGCGCTGCTGGTCGCCGCCGGCTCGCCCGGACCGAGCATCGCCGCGCTGGTCGCCCGCGTCGTCTCCAAGGGTTTCCGCGACGTTTTTCCGTTCCTGCTCGCCATGTGGATCGGCGAGGCGATCTGGCTGACCTTGGCCGTCTTCGGCCTTGCCTTCGTCGCCCAGACCTTCCATCTGGCCTTCGTCGTCGTGAAATGGCTCGGCGTCGCCTATCTCGCCTATCTCGCCTGGAGGATGTGGACGGCGCCGGTGAAGGCGAATGGCGGCGCGCTGCCCAGAGCGGACGCGCCGGCGAAACTGTTCATCGCCGGCATGGCCGTCACCCTCGGCAATCCGAAGATCATGATGTTCTACCTGGCGCTGCTGCCGACCATCATCGATCTCGCTTCGGTCAGCCTGCTCGGCTGGGCCGAGCTGACGCTCACCATGGCGCTGGTGCTGATCGCGATCGATCTCGCCTGGGTGTTCGCCGCAGCGCAGGCGAGGCGGCTGCTGAAGAGCGAGCGGGCGATGCGCGTTGCCAACCGCATCAGCGCCGCCACCATGGGCGGCGCGGCGGCGGCGATCGCCGCGCGGTCGTGAGGGCCGGCTCGGCCCGCACGGGCTAGACTTGTCGGCGATCTCGTCGGTCAGGCGGACTGAGGAATGCGTGCGATGACCTTGATCTCGAAATCGAAGCCGGCCAGCCAGTTCACGCCGACCGCGGTCCAGTTGGGATAGGGCTTCTCGCCGATCGCCTTCAACCGGACCGCGCTGACCGCCTCCCACTGCGTGGCAGGGTCGGTGTGGAAGGAGGTGACGTCGACGACGTCGTCGAACGTGCAGCCGGCCGCCTTCAGCACCGCGTTCAGATTGTCGAAGGCAAGCTGGACCTGCCTTTCGAAGTCAGGCTCGGGTGAGCCGTCCTCGCGGCTGCCGACCTGGCCTGAGACGAAAAGAAGATCGCCTGAACGGATCGCCGCCGAATAGCGGTTGATCTCGTAAAGCGCCTGCCGGCCGGCAGGGAAGATCGCACCACGTTTGGCCATTGTTTTCTCCTGTTGGAACAAGGCAGGCGGAATCTTCCTGCCGTCGCATCGATATGCACCCTATGTCGGCATATCGGTACATACGTGACGTATGTCAATGTGCATACGCTACGTATGTCTTTGCATCGCGTTTGTCGGCCGAAGCTGGCCAGTTGCCGGAGACGCGGATACCGTGCCTCGCAGGCAATGCAGAGGGAGGGCCGTGGTCTCCGGCGGCTATCCCGCTATTTGCTCGGCGGCAGGGCTTTGCTTGCGGGCCACAATGTAGGGACGATTGTCGTTGCCCCTGGTTGCGTGGCTTTCAGCAGCAAGGATGTCGAACCCTGCGGCCCGTATGAATTGGCGCAGCTCCGCCGCCCGGAAAATTCCGGCATACGGCGCCTTGCCGATTGCGCGCATCGCGGGCAGCAAGGCGAGCCGGACGAGTGGATTCATATCGCCTACGCATGGTGTCTTGGAAATGAACAAGCCGTCGGCCGCAAGCAGGGCATGGATGCGGCGCAGCGTGCCGGGCAGGTCGCGGACCAGATGGAGATAGTTGAATCCCAGGACAGCGTTGAACTGCATGGCTTCGGGCATGAGCTCGTCTGCGGCTGCAACGCGGAAAGCAAGAGCGGGAACGGGAGCCGCGGAGCACTTCTCCTCGGCAATCGCGATCATTCCAGCGGAAATATCCGTCGCAAGATAGCTTTGCACATCGCCTGCAAGCCGGAGCGCCGTCGTTCCTGTTCCGCAACCCAGCTCCAATACGCGGTCGTTTGATCCCAACAGAGCGCGGGTCCGGTCCAGCGTGTGCTCATATCCGGCCGGGTCCGCAATCGCGCCCCTGGCATACTTCCTCGAAGTCCTGTCCCAGAAGCGGGTGTCACTCGCTGTGCCCATGACGGTTTCCACTGTTTCATCGACGGGAACGGGTCGGAAGCGGCGATTTCCTGCCGAGGGTCGGATTTGCCCGGCTGGTGATCTGCATCGAGACATTACCGCGCCATAGCGTGGTATTCGGCGTTCGGCCGCATGTCGACCGCGGCCGCCACGCGGTTCGACATGTTGAAGAAGGCGGCGGTAGCGGCGATGTCCCAGATGTCGCGATCGGAGAATCCCGCCTCGCGCAACGCGGCGCGGTCGGCCTCCTCCACCCTGTCGGGCGTTTCGGTCAGCTTGACGGCGAAGTCCAGCATGGCCCGCTGCTTCGGCGAAAGCTCCGCGGCGCGATAGTTCATCGCCATCATCTCGCCGAGCGCGGGATCGCCGGAGAGTTTTCGCACCGCCGCCCCATGCGCCGTCAGGCAGTAGTAGCAGTGGTTCACCGAGGAGACAGCGACCGCGATCATCTCGCGCTCGAGCTTCGACAGGCCGGAATCGCCCAGCATCAGCTCGTTGTACATCTCGGTGAAGGCGCGCAGCTTCTTCTCGTCGAAGGCATAGGCCCAGAGCACATTGGGGACCAGGCCGAGCTTCTCCACGCATTTGTCGAAATAGGTTCTTGTCGCCTCGCTCAGTTCCGCCGGCTCGAGCGCCAGCGCGGTGATCTTCTCGGCCATGTCCTGCCTCCTTCGTTGCTGTGACGCCGCTTTTCCTATCGCCCGTCAAACCTTTGTCGCCAATTGCGGGTCATCTGGTACGATAGCCGCAAAAGCCTTCGACGGGAGAGGGAAGCAGATAATCATGGCCGCCAGCGTCAAAACCGCATCGGAACTCAAGAAAATGGCGGCCGGGACCGAGAAAAAGCCTGCCCGGCTGGCCGACCTGCTGCTCGCCCGGACACCGGCGGAGGATGTCGCGGCCTATGAGCCGGCCATGCTGCAGCGCGCCGCCGAGCTCGCCGGCAAGGCCGTCGCGGCGCACCGCAAGGGTGACTCCGTCGTGTCGATCGAACGCGACGGCGGCGTGCAGCGCGACGGCAGGCCGGTGACGGTGATCACCGTCGTCAACGACAACATGCCGTTCCTGTTCGATTCGGTGCTCGGTGAAATCACCGACACGGCCGGCGAGCCGGAGCTGGTCACGCATCCGGTGCTGGTCGTTCGGCACGGACCCGACGGGGTGGAGGAAATCCTTGATGAAGGCGGCTCCGTTCGCGACCACGGCGCCGACCGGCTGAGCGTCATCCACGTCCATGTGAAACCTGTCTCGGCCGAGGAGGCGGACGGGCTGAGGCAGCGGCTGGGCACGGTGCTCGTCCAGGTGCGGGCGGCGACGGCGGACTGGAAGCCGATGCTTGCCCGGCTCGACCATGCGATTTCCGATTACCGCTATGCTCCGGTGCCGCTCGACGCGGGCGCCGTGAAGGAAGCCATCGCATTCCTCGAATGGCTGCGCGACGACAATTTCACCTTCCTCGGCATGCGCGAGTTCCACTACAGCGGGGGCGAGAAGGCCGGCACGCTGGAGCGCTCGGACAAGCGCGGGCTGGGCATCCTGGCCGATCCGGACGTGCGCGTATTGAGGCGCGACAACACCCACAACGGCCAGACCACGCCGGAGATCCGCGCCTTCCTGCACGGACCCGATCCGCTGATCGTCACCAAGGCGAACGCCAAGTCGGTCGTCCACCGCCGCGCCTATCTCGACTACATCGGCGTGAAGACTTACGATTCCAATGGAGATCTGTCGGGCGAACTGCGCATCGTCGGCCTGTTCACCTCGACCGCCTATACGCGCTCGGTGCTGAAGATCCCCTATCTGCGCTCCAAGGCGCAGGCAGTCATCCAGAAATCCGGCTTCGACCCCGCCGACCATTCCGGCAAGGCGCTGATCAACGTGCTGGAATCCTATCCGCGCGACGAGCTGTTCCAGATTCCCGTCCCGATCCTGCGCAAGCACGCCGAGGCGATCCTCGGACTGGTCGAGCGGCCGCGCGTACGCGCCCTGGTGCGCGTCGACCAGTTCGACCGCTTCGTCTCGGTGCTCGTGTTCGTGCCGCGCGACCGCTACGATTCGATCGTGCGCGAGCGGATCGGGCAATATCTGAAGACCGTCTTCGACGGTCGCCTCTCCGCCTATTATCCGGCCTTCCCGGAAGGCGGCCTGGCGCGCGTCCATTTCATCATCGGGCGCTCCGGCGGCAAGACGCCGAAGGTCGAGCAGGCCACGATCGAGGCGGCGATCCGCGGCATCGTGCGCACCTGGGAGGACGGGCTGCGCGACGAAGCCGCCGCCGCGGGCCTCGACGAAAGACTGGCCGGCGTCGCCGCGAAATTCCCCGAGAGCTATCGCGGCTCCTTCACGGCCGTCGAGGCGCTGGCCGATGCCGAGCAGGTCTCCGGCCTGTCGGCGGAAAATCCGATCGCCATCGACTATTATCGCCATGCCGACCAGAAGCCCGGGCAGGCGGCCCTGAAGATCCATCACTACGGGGAACCTGTCGCGCTGTCGCGGCGCGTGCCGATGCTGGAGAACATGGGGTTCCGCGTCATCAGCGAGCGCACCTTCGAAGTGCGCGGCGGAGACGACGCGCTGGTCTTCATCCACGACATGGATTTGGAGAACGCCTTCGGCAAGCCGATCGATCTCTCCGATCGCGGCGCACGCTTCGAGGAGGTGCTGCTCGCCGTCTGGCACGGCGAGGCCGACAATGACGGCTACAACGCGCTGGTCCAGACTGCCGGGCTGTGGTCGCGCGAAATCCTCATCCTGCGCGCCTATGGCCGCTATCTGCAGCAGGCCGGCATACCGCAGAGCCAGGACGTCATCGCCAATGTGCTGAACCGCTATCCGGAAGTCGCGCGCGGCCTGTTCCAGCTGTTCACTGCCCTGTTCGACCCGGCCGCACAGGACGGCGCGGTTACGGCAAAACATCTCAAGGCCAAGATCAAGGATGCGCTGCAGGAGGTACCCAGCCTCGACGACGACACCATCATCCGGCGCTATCTCAACCTGATCGAAACCTCGCTGCGCACCAATCATTTCGCTGCCGAGATGAAGGGCCGTTCGCTGGCGATCAAGCTCGATTCGCGGGCGCTCGACGGCCTTCCAGACCCCCGGCCGTGGCGCGAGATCTTCGTCTACGGCCCCGAAGTCGAGGGTGTCCACCTGCGCTTCGGCCGGGTGGCGCGGGGCGGCCTGCGTTGGTCCGACCGCGCCCAGGACTACCGCACCGAGGTGCTGGGCCTGGTCAAGGCGCAGCAGGTGAAGAACGCCGTCATCGTCCCGGTCGGCGCCAAGGGCGGCTTCTACCCGAAGCGCCTGCCGCCGAGCTCCAATCGCGACCTCTGGTTCGAGGCGGGCCGGCAGGCCTACATCAACTTCGTTTCCAGCCTGCTCTCGGTCACCGACAACATCGCCGCCGACGGCAGTATCGTGCCCCCGCAGGACGTGGTGCGGCGCGACGGCGACGATCCCTATTTCGTCGTCGCCGCCGACAAGGGCACGGCGACCTTTTCCGACACCGCCAATGCCATCAGCCAGGCGCATGATTTCTGGCTGGACGACGCCTTCGCCTCCGGCGGCTCGGCCGGCTACGACCACAAGAAGATGGGCATCACCGCCAAGGGCGCGTGGGAGGCGGTGAAGCGGCATTTCCGCGAGATGAACCGCGACATCCAGGCCGAGCCGTTCACCGTGGTCGGTGTCGGCGACATGTCGGGCGACGTGTTCGGCAACGGCATGCTCTTGTCCGAGCAGACGCGCCTGATCGCCGCCTTCGACCACCGCGACATCTTCATCGACCCCGATCCGGACCCGGCTGTCTCCTTCGCTGAGCGCAGGCGCATGTTCGACCTGCCGCGCTCGAGCTGGCAGGACTACGACAAGACGAAACTGTCGGCCGGCGGCGCCGTGATCTCGCGCTCGCAGAAAGCGGTGACGCTGAGCGCCGAGGCCGCGGCCGCGATAGGCCTGACCAAGACCACCGCCTCGCCGGCCGAGATCATCAACACCATTCTCAAGGCGCCGGTCGATCTGCTGTGGTTCGGCGGCATCGGCACCTATGTGAAGGCGACCGGCGAGACCAACCAGGAGGTCAGCGACCGCGCCAACGACGCGATCCGCGTCACCGCCGCCGAGGTCCGGGCCAGGGTGATCGGCGAAGGGGCCAATCTCGGCGTCACGCAGCGCGGCCGCATCGAATTCGGCCTGCTCGGTGGTGCCTGCAACTCGGACGCCATCGACAATTCCGGCGGCGTCAACTGCTCCGACGTCGAGGTCAACATCAAGATCGCGCTGGCGTCGGCGATGCGCAAGGATGGGCTCAGCCGTCCCGCCCGCGACACGCTGCTTGCGGAGATGACGCCGGACGTCAGCGAATTGGTGCTGGCCAACAACTACCAGCAGACCCTGGCGCTGTCGCTGCAAAGGAAGCGCGGGCTGGCCGACCTGCCGCACCAGGCCCGCTTCATTGCCAATCTCGAGGCCCGCGACCTGCTCGACCGCGCGGTCGAAACGCTGCCCTCGGACGCCGCGCTGGCCGAGCGCCAGGCGCGCGGCGAGCCGCTGACCCGGGCCGAGCTCGGCGTATTGCTCGCCTATGCCAAGATCGTGCTCTTCTCCGACCTGCTCGACAGCGACGCGCCGGACGACCCGCATTTCGAGGACGACCTGCTGGCCTATTTCCCGCCCCGCATGGCGAAGAAGTTCAATGCCGAGATATGCGGCCACCGCCTGCGCCGCGAGATCGTCTCGCGCGTTCTCGCCAACGATCTCGTCAATCGCGGCGGCCCATCCTTCGTGAGCCGGCTACAGGATGGAACCGGACGCACGGCCGCCGAGGTGACGCGGGCTTTCGCCGTCGTGCGCGACGGCTTCGCGCTGCCGGCGCTTTATGCCGAGATCGATGCGCTCGATGCCAGGATCGACGGCCAGCTGCAGCTCGAGCTCTATCAATCGGTCGGCCGGCTGCTGTTCATGGAATGCGGCTGGCTGCTGAAGAACGACCACACCGACGCGCCGGTCGGCGAGCGCATCGCCGAGCTGCACAAGGCGCGCGCGGCGCTGGAGCCGAAGCTCGTTTCGCTGCTGCCCGCCTACCTCCGTGCCAGGCTCGACGAGCGGCGGCAGGGTTTTGTCCTTGCCGGCGCACCGGAAGGGCTTGCCGAGAAGCTCGCCAATGCCGATGCCGTGCAGACGATCCCCGACATCGCGCTGGTGGCCCGCACCGCCGGCGCCGATATCGTTGAAGCTGCCAAGGCCTTCTTCGCGGTCGGCGAGGCGTTCCGCATCGACCGTATCGAGGACGCGGCGCGGGCGATCGCCACGACCGACTATTACGACGGCATGGCGCTGACGAGGGCGACGGACACGATCGCTGCCGCCGGCCGCGGCATCGCGGTTGCGGCGCTTGCGGCAGACGAGGGCAGCGGCGAGCCGGTGGCCCGCTGGCTGGAGGCCGGCGGCGAACGCGTCGCCCGCACCCGCGAGCGGCTGCAGGCGCTCACCGAGGGCGGGGACATCACCGTATCGCGGCTGACCGTGGCGGCGGGGCTGATACACGATCTGACCGTGGTGTAGGACCGCGCCTGATCAGAGATGCCGCTCGACGTCCATCCTCTTGTGCAGGATACGGATGACATCGACGCTGCGGTCGGTCAGCCGATAGAAGACGAAATGTGATCCGACGGGATATTTGAGATAGCCCTCGCGAACGCTGACGGGACGCCCTGTTCTTCGTCCGGCAGCCAGGTCCACCAGCACGGCGACAATGTCACCGTGGTAGCGGTCGGCTTGCTGCACCGACCAGTTGTCGAGGCTATAGACCCAGATGCGCTCGAGATCCGCTTCCGCAAGCGGCGATAATCGGTAGACCCGCTTTTTAGCTCGCATGCTTGGAATGCATGCGCTTCAGGAATGCGTCGCTGTCGAACGGCCGCGGTTCACCCGACTCCTCCCCCGCAGCGAGCGCGTCCTGTAGTGCTTTCACCTTTGCTTCATGTTCTTCAAGCAGACGAAGCCCGGCCCGGACCACGTCGCTGGCGGACCCGTAGCGTCCCGTCTTCACCTGCGCGTCGATGAAATCGGTAAAATGGTCGCCAAGTGAGATCGACGTGTTGCGTGCCATGGTTCGTCTCCGGTTGAACCGACAATACCATTCGTTGGTACAAGTGCAAATTGCGCCGGTGCCGGCGTCCCTGCCCAGGCGGAACGGATATAGCGATCGAACTGCAACAAGAGACTTGGCATCCGCGCCGAATCTGGCATCGTCGCGCAACCCTACAACGAGGAGCATCCATGACCGCGATCACCGCCGGTGCCGTCCCGAGGCGCGGCATCTGGGGCTGGATGTTCTTCGACTGGGCGGCACAGCCCTTCTTCACGGTGGTCACCACCTTCATCTTCGGCCCGTATTTCGTCTCGCGCATGGCCAGCAACCCGGCGGAGGGGCAAGCGGCCTGGGGCTATGGTGTGGCCGCCGCCGGGCTCGTCATCGCCATCCTGTCGCCGGTTCTCGGGTCGATCGCGGACCAGACGGGACGCAAGAAGCCGTGGATCATGGCTTTCGCAGCGATCAAGATTCTCTGCCTGTCGATGCTCTGGTTTGCTGCGCCCGGCTCCAGCCTGTTCGTCGTGCTGGTCTTCTTCTGCCTTGCGACCGTGGCGGCGGAATTCTCCATCGTTTTCAACGATTCGATGATGCCGCGCCTGGTCTCGAAAGCCGAGATCGGCCGTGTCTCCAATGTCGCCTGGGGGCTCGGCTATCTCGGTGGCATGATCGCTCTGATCTTCGTCGTGACCATGCTCGCCGCCTCGCCAGAGACGGGCAAGACGATCATCGGCTTGCCGGCGCTGTTCGGACTCGACCCGGTGCAGGGCGAGGACGCCCGCGCCACCGGTCCGCTGGCTGCCCTCTGGTATTTCGTCTTCATCCTGCCGATGCTGTTTTTCACCCCCGACAGCGCCAAGGGCCTCGCGCTCCGTCCGGGCATCCGCGCTGGCCTGACCGAGTTGAAGGCGACCTTGTCCGAAGCGCGGCAACGTATCGGCATCCTGCGCTTCCTCATCGCCCGGATGATCTATCAGGACGGCGTCAATGCGTTGCTGGCTTTGGGCGGTGCCTTCGCGGCCGCGATGTTCGGCTGGACCATCACGGAACTCGGGATATATGGCATTCTGCTCAACATCGTCGCCATTTTTGGCTGCCTGGCAGCAAGCCGGCTGGACACGGCGCTCGGCTCCAAATGGGTGGTGATGACTTCGCTCGTCGTGCTGACCCTGGCCACCGTCGGAATCGTCTCGACCGGTCCGGGCTTTACTCTGTTCGGGCTGGCGGACCTGCCCGTGGAGGATTCGGGCGGCATGTTCGGAACGGCGGCGGAAAAAGCCTATGTGCTCTACGGCCTGTTCATCGGCCTCGCTTTCGGCCCGGTGCAGGCGTCGTCGCGCTCCTATCTGGCGCGCAGCGTCTCGGCCGACGAGGCCGGCCGCTATTTCGGGCTCTACGCCTTGGCCGGGCGGGCGACCAGCTTCCTCGCGCCTTTCCTCGTCGCCACGGTCACGGCGCTCGCCTCGCCGCGCCTCGGCATGGCGATGATCCTGCTCTTCTTCGTGATCGGCATAGCCATTCTCGTCGGCACGCCCTATCCGGCTGACAAGCCGCGCGAATAGCGCCTCGCCGCTACGCCTGTGCCCTCCCAACGCCGCGGCTTGCCAGCGCGGCGGCGATCTCGTCGAGAATGGCTGGGTCGTCGATGGTCGCCGGCATCGTCCACGGTTCGCTGTCGGCGATCTTCTGCATGGTGGCGCGCAGGATCTTTCCCGACCGCGTCTTCGGCAGCCGCTTGATCACCAGCACGAGCCTCAGCGCCGCCACCGCGCCGATACGCTCACGCACCAGGGCCACGATCTCGCGCTCGATCTCCGCCGGGTCTCGCGCCACGCCGGCGTTCAGCACCACGAAGCCGCACGGCACCTGACCCTTCATGGCATCGGCCATGCCGATCACCGCGCATTCGGCGACGTCGGCATGCTCGGCCAGCACCTCCTCCATGCCGCCCGTCGACAGCCGGTGCCCGGCGACGTTGATGATGTCGTCGGTACGCGCCATGATGAAGAGATAGCCGTCCTCGTCGACGAGCCCGGCATCCGCCGTCTTGTAGTGGCCCGGGAACTCCGCCAGATAGGCGTCGCGAAAGCGCTGGTCGGCGTTCCACAGCGTCGGCAGGCAGCCGGGCGGCAGCGGCAGTTTCAGCACGACATTGCCCAGCGTTCCGGTCGGCACCGGGTGGCCCGCATCGTCAAGCACCCGCACGTCGAAGCCCGGCATCGGCACGCCCGGCGAGCCGTACTTGACCGGCAGCATGCCGAGGCCGACCGGGTTCTGGGTGATCGGGTGGCCGGTCTCGGTCTGCCACCAGTGGTCGATCACCGGCACCTTGAGCTTGTCCTCCGCCCATTCCAGCGTCGGCGGGTCGGCGCGCTCGCCGGCGAGGAACAGCGTGCGGAACCCGGACAAGTCGTATTTCGACACCAACGCGCCCTGCGGGTCCTGGCCCTTGATCGCGCGGAAGGCGGTCGGCGCGGTGAACAGCGCGGCGACGCCATGCTCGGCGATCACCCGCCAGTAGGTGCCGGCGTCGGGCGTGCCGACCGGCTTGCCTTCGAACAGCACCGTGGTGCAGCCGTGCAGCAGCGGCGCGTAGACGATATAGGAGTGCCCCACCACCCAGCCGACGTCGGAGGCCGCCCAGAACACTTCCCCCGGCTCCACCCCGAACTCGTTCTGCATGGTCCATTTCAGCGCGACCATGTGGCCGCCATTGTCGCGCACCACGCCCTTCGGCTGGCCGGTGGTCCCGGACGTGTAGAGCACGTAGAGCGGGTCGGTGGCGGCCACCGGCACGCAGTCGACATTGGCGCCGGCCGCGCGCTCGCGCGCCACCTGGTCGGCATAGTCGAGATCGCGGCCTTCGATCAGTTCACAGCGCTGCTGCTCGCGCTGCAGGATGATGCAGCGCCGCGGCTTGTGGCGCGCCATCTCGATGGCGCCGTCGAGCAGCGGCTTGTAGGCGACGACGCGGCCGGGCTCCAGTCCGCAGGAGGCCGAGACGATCACCTTAGGCGCGGCGTCGTCGATGCGTGTGGCGAGCTCGCGCGCGGCGAAGCCGCCGAACACGACGGAATGCACCGCCCCTAGCCTGGCGCAGGCCAGCATGGCGAAAGCCGCTTCCGGCACCATCGGCATGTAGATGATGACGCGGTCGCCCTTGCCGACGCCCTGGTTCTTGAGCACCGAGGCGAGCGCCACCACCTCGCGCTTCACCTCGGCATAGGTGAATTTGCGGATCGTGCCGGTGATGGCGCTGTCATGGATCAGCGCCACCTGGTCGGCGCGGCCGCCGGCGACGTGGCGGTCGAGCGCGTTGAAACAGGTGTTGCATTCGGCGCCCACGAACCAGCGCCCGTAGACACCTGTGGCCGGGTCGAACACCTTGTCCCAGGGCTTTACCCAGTCGATCGCGCGCGCAGCCTCGGCCCAGAATCCCTCGGGATCGGCCTTCCACGCCGCATAGACCTCGTGATAGCGCGACGCCATCGCTTCTCCTCCCGATCCGGCTCCTCGGGCGCGGACCTTAGCCGCCGCGCCGTCCGATCGTCCATTTGACTATGGGCGCAAGCGGCGCAATGCCGCAATCGACCGAGGCATCGAATGTCCTTTGACAGCGCCGCCCGCTCCTGCTCAATGACGGCATGTCGAAAGCGCTGTCGCTTGTCATCATCGCGTTGATGGTGATCCAGATCATCAAGCCGCTCGGCCTGCCCGGCCTGCGGCAGCGGCGCGACTTCTGGAAGCTGGCAGTCGCGGCGCTGGCCGCCATCTCGCTGACGGTCGTTCTCAGTCACACGACGACGTGAGCGGCAGTTCGGACCGTCTCTCCGCAAACGGCAGGGGAGGGTGAGCCGGCCAGCGGCGCCGGTGCTGGTCATAACCCGGCTGGCGCAAACACCTCGACCGGCTCGGTCTGACCTTTCACCACATGGAAGCCGCAAGGCTCGAACCGACGATCCGCGTCGGGCCAGCCTTCGATGAAGGCGGCGCTGACCAGGACGGGGCGCTCCAGCGCCCGGGTCAGGCCCTCGATGCGGAAGGCGATGTTGACGGCATCGCCGAGCGCGGTGTTGATGCCCTTGCCCATCGCCCCGATGGCGGCCTGGCCGACATGCAGGCCGACGCGGCAATCAAGGGCGACACCATGCCGGGATTTGAGCCGGAGGCGGGTCGGAGAGGCGGGCGCCGCTTCGACCGCCCGAAGCCCCACCGCGGCGAGCAAGGCCTGTTTCCGCGTCTCGGATCCGGTGCCGTGCCAGTAGGCGAAGACGCCGTCGCCGATGAACTTGTCGATGGTGGCGCCGTGGCGCTTCAGGATCGCGTCGCAATCGGCATACCATTCGCTCAGCAGCGCGGCCGTCTCTTCCGCCGTCAGCAGGGCGCAGATCGCCGTGAAGCCTTTCAGGTCGGCGACCAGGATCGTGACCGGCTCGCCCTTCGGCGGCTCCGGGCTCAGGCGCGAGATCTGGGTCCGCTCCTCCGGCGGCAGACCCGCCGCCGCGGAGGTTCCGCTTTCCTCTTCGAAGGCGAGCATGGCGTTGCCGAGGCGGATGCGGTCGCCATGCCGCAGGACGCGGGCCGCGGCAACCGCCATGCCGTTAACGAAGGTGCCGTTGGCGCTGCCGAGATCGACGATCCAGAAACCCGCCTGCTCGTGGCGGATGGAGGCGTGCTGGCGCGACACGCTGGCGTCGGAAAGCCGCACGGACGCGCCTTCGCCGCGGCCGATCAGCGAGGCCTCGCCGAGCTCGTAGGCCGTGCCGCTGGTCAGGTCCCGCACGAGCGCCGGCATCGGCCTGTCACGTCAGCGGCTTCAGGCTGCCGAACACCGTCGGCAGGAACTCGGAGACCGTCGGATGGATGGGCACTGAGCGGACGATGGTGTCGACCTTGGCACCGGCATACATCAGGTCGAGGATGCCGTGCACCACCTCGTCGCCGCTGGCGCCCAGGATCGAGGCGCCGAGAATCCTGCGGCTGTCGGCGTCGACCAGCAATTTCATGAAACCCTCCGTCTCGCCGCGCTCGACGGCGCGGCCGACCCGGGTCATGGCGATGGTGGCGATCAGGCAGTTTTTGCCGGACTTGCGCGCTTCCGTCTCGGTCATGCCGACGCGGCCGAGCGGCGGGTCGGTGTAGAGCGCATAGCAGGGGAAGCGGTCGCTCAGGCGGCGGCGGTCGCCGTCGAGCAGGTTGGCGGCGACGATCTCGTAGTCGTTGTAGGCGGTATGGGTGAAGGCGCCGCGGCCGTTGCAGTCGCCCATCGCCCAGATATGCCCGACATTGGTGCGCAGTTCGTCGTCGACCTTGACGTAACCGCGCTGGTCGGTCTCGACGCCCGCCGCGTCCAGCCCGAGATCGTCGGTGTTAGGGCGGCGCCCGATCGCCAGCAGGACATGGCTGCCCACGACCTCCGGGCTGCCATCGGTGCAGTCGACGCCGACGGCGATGTCGCTACCCTGACGCCGGAAGCGGATGCACTCCGCCTTCAGGCGGAAGGCGATACCTTCCCTGGCAAGAATGTCGCGGATCGCCTCCGACACATCCTCGTCCTCCCTGGCGGCGAGCCGCGGGCCCTTCTCGACGACGGTGACCTCGCTGCCGAAGCGGCGGAACATCTGTGCGAATTCCAGCCCGATATAGCTGCCGCCGACCACGACGAGATGGCGGGGCAGCTCGTCGAGCTCGAGGATAGAGCTGTTGGTGAGGTAGTTTATGTCGGTGACACCCGGCAGGTCAGGCACGACGGCGCGGCCGCCGACATTGAGAAATGTCTTCCCGGCCGACAGAACCTTGCCGTCGACCTCTATCTCGGTCGGCGAACGGAAGCGCGCATGACCTTCCACGAAGGTGACGTTTTTCGCCCCGTCCAGCCAGTCGCGCAGGCTTTTGCGCGAATCCAGCGTCACCTTGTCCTTGCGCGCCTTGACCCGCCGCATGTCCATGCCGACGGCACCGCCGAGCACCACGCCGTAGTCGGCGGCGCGTTGCGCCATCCGGGCGGCATAGGCGCTGGCGACCATGGTCTTTGTCGGCTTGCAGCCGGTGTTGACGCAGGTGCCGCCGAGGAATTTCCGCTCGATCAGGGCAACGCGCTGGCCTGCATTCGCCAGCCGCACCGCCAGCGGCGGGCCGGCCTGGCCGGCACCGACGACGATGGCGTCGTAGGCGGCGCTCATGCGACCGCAGCCACCGCGGCGAGGCCGAGCACCACCGCCACGACGTCCTCCGCTATGGCGATCGGCCGGTCGTTGCCGCCGATCGCCGCGACCAGCCGCTTGCGCGCCTCGTAGCCGCCGAGCGTGCCGATGACCGCGCCGACCGCGCCGGCGATCAGGCCGCCGGCCAGCGCGCCGCCCGCCGTGCCGACGACCGCGCCGCAGAAGGCGCCGCTGACGATGCGGGCGCCGAACTGCTGCGGCACCTTGCGGCTCGGTGTCGAAGGCAGCTGGTCGCCGACGAATTCGACCAGCGCCAGGATGCTCAGGATCCATGGCGTGAAGCGGTAGCCCATGAAGGCGGCCCAGGTCTCGGAGAGCGGCAGCCAGCCCAGCGCCGCGCCCCAGCTCACGGCCGCAGGAGCAGTCATGACGCGCAGCCCGGCGACGATGCCGATGACGAGTGCAAGCAGGTAGATCATGATCTCGGTCCCCTCATCTGCCGCACTACAGCATTCCCGCGACGCGGCCGCAACGGGAAGCAGAATCCAGCTGGCGCCGCAGCCGGTTTTTGCTACCAATTGCGAAGAAGACCGACGGCAACAATTCTGGTTCTGTCATCGCCAAGACATGCTTGCCGCCGAGTTTCGCTTTTCCAGCCTTCTCCCATTCAGATCAGCCAGAGGGGATTCACCATGCCGTATGTGACGACAAAGGACGGAGTCGAGATTTATTACAAGGACTGGGGGAAGGGACGTCCGGTGGTGTTCAGCCATGGCTGGCCGCTGTGCTCCGACAGCTGGGAGGCGCAGATGTTCCATCTGGCCGCCAACGGTTTTCGCGCCATCGGCCATGACCGGCGCGGCCACGGCCGCTCCAGCCAGCCCTGGGACGGCAACGACATGGACCACTATGCCGACGACCTGGCGGCGGTGATCGACAAGCTCGACCTGAAGGGCGCGGTGCTGTTCGGCTTCTCCACCGGCGGCGGCGAGGTGACGCGTTATGTCGGCCGCCACGGCACGTCGCGGCTCGCCGGCATCGGCCTGATCTCGGCGGTGCCGCCGCTGATGCTGAAGACCGCTGCCAATCCAGGCGGCCTGCCGATCGAGGTGTTCGACGGTATACGCGCCGGCTCGCTGAAGGATCGCTCGCAGCTCTACAAGGATCTCGCCTCGGGGCCGTTCTTCGGCTTCAACCGGCCGGGTGCCACGGCTTCGCAGGGCATGATCGATGCCTTCTGGCTGCAGGGCATGCTCGGAGGCCACAAGAACACCTACGATTCGATCGCCGCGTTCTCGGCGACCGACTTCACCGAGGATCTGAAGAAGTTCGACATCCCGACGCTGCTCATCCACGGCGACGACGACCAGATCGTGCCGATCGACGCGGCGGCGCGCGCCTCCAAAAAGCTGGTGCCGCATGCGGAGCTGAAGGTCTATCCCGGCGCCCCGCACGGCATCACCGACACGCACAAGGACCAACTCGGCGCCGATCTGCTGGAATTTGTGAAAGGGCTGGGGTGAGGGCGGCGGAAGGTCAAGAGCCGGGGACAGTATACTTTTTCTGCCCGCGCCAGCCTTGAAGCGGCACTACCTTCTGCGGAAACAAAGTAAACTGTCCCCTGAGCACACGTCATCTTCGCCACGCCCTGCTTCGCAGTCTGGTCATTGAAAGAAAAGCGCGGGAAGCGGGGCGCGGGGCCGAGCCTCTATAAGTAAGTACGTGGCGCGGTGACCCGCGCCCCGCCGACGTTCTTGCCCGTCCGCTAACCCGCATTCGCGCAGGTGTCGCGGCTAATGGCCCGGGTCTCCAGCTCTCGCCAGCCGCGCGCCTTCCCCTGCCGTCCGGCGCGCCCCTTCTGGACGTTTGACGGCAACTTATCTATAAGCCCGCCATTCCGGAAATCGCCGATTTCGAAGACAGGGACGTCATGGCCGGTCATTCACAGTTCAAGAACATCATGCACCGCAAGGGCCGCCAGGACGCGGCCAAGTCCAAGGTTTTTTCCAAGCTGGCGCGCGAGATCACCGTGGCCGCCAAGCTCGGCGTCCCCGACCCCGCAATGAACCCGCGGCTGCGGCTCGCCGTGCAGAACGCCAAGGCCGAATCCATGCCCAAGGACAACATCCAGCGGGCGATCAACAAGGCTGCCGGCGGCGACGCCGAGAACTATGACGAGGTCCGCTACGAGGGCTACGGCCCGGGCGGCATCGCGCTGATCGTCGAGGCGCTGACCGATAACCGCAACCGCACCGCCTCCAACGTGCGCGCCGCCTTCACCAAGGCCGGCGGGGCGCTCGGCGAGACCGGCTCGGTATCGTTCCTGTGGGACCGCGTCGGCGAGATTTTTTACAAGCCCGAAGCCGGCGACGCCGACAAGGTGATGGAAGCCGCCATCGATGCCGGCGCCGACGACGTCGTCTCCGACGAGGACGGCCACGTCATCCAGTGCGCGTTCGAGAATGTCGGCGAGGTGTCGAAGGCGCTCGAGACCGCGCTCGGCGAGGCCGACAGCGTCAAGATCGTCTGGAAGCCGCAGACCAATGTGCCGGTCGACGAGGAGCGTGCGCAGTCGCTGATGAAGCTCGTCGCCAATCTCGAGGACGACGACGACGTGCAGAACGTCTACGCCAATTTCGAGGTCGACGAGGCGACGCTGGCCAAGCTGAGCGCGGCGTGATTTCGCCGGGGAACGCCTTCTAAATTCGATTGAAATCCTGTCGACGTTCGATCAGCATCTGTTCTCTTGGCCGGGGGGATGAGATGGCGAGCGAAAGCGTGACGCATGGGTTGGCTCGTGCCGGATTCTGGCGCCGGGTTCTGGCTCTGATCATCGACATGGCGGTCGTGCTGATCCCGCTGCAATTGGTCGTCGCGATCTTGTACGCGAACACCAACGGCAGCATTCAGGGCAATTTCGGGTTGACCGTCACATCCTGTTGGCCCCTTACCGAGATTCCAGCCGGGTTGGAGCCTGCGCCGCCGGAGGGGTTCAACGGGGCAGCCGAATGCCGTTCGTCCTTGCTGGGATTCGAGACCGGCCGCGCCTTGGTCGTCAGCAAGACGACGCAAAACGGCAGCGTCACCACCAGCATCTCGCAGACGTATGCGCTGGATGCCAGCGGCCAGCCCAGTGGCGATGTTTTTGACGTCACATGGATCGCCTTGCTATTGCTTCTCGCCTATCTCGTAGTGATGGAGACCCGTTTCGGAAGAACGGTTGGCAAGCGTGTTGCGGCCATCAGAGTGGTCGAGGCAGCGTATCCCGACCGCAGTGGCATTCCGGCGGGCAAAGCACTTCTGCGGCAGATCGCAATGTGGATCGGTTTGGCACCCGGTTTGATCGCGTCGATTGTAATGATGAGCTTCTTCAGCGCCGCCGAACTCGAACCTTTCTTCCAGAGTCCTTATTTCGTTCCCGGCCTGATCATTTTTTTCCTGATCGGGCTCGGCTGGATCGTATGGATCGTCGTTTCGCTCGTTCGCAAACGCGACCCCGTCTACGACCGCATCGCGGGAACATCGGTGCTGCGGACATGACAAGCTTGCCCTCTGTCCGCATCACCTATTGCACGCAGTGCCAGTGGCTGCTGCGTGCCGGCTGGATGGCGCAGGAGCTGCTGTCGACCTTCGGCGCCGATCTGCGCGAGGTGGTGCTGGTCCCCGGAACCGGCGGCGTCTTCACCGTCACCTGCGATGGCCATCTCGTCTGGGACCGCAAGCGCGACGGCGGCTTTCCCGATGCCGCCAAGCTGAAGCAGCTCGTGCGCGACGTGATCGATCCCGAGCGCGATCTCGGCCATGCGGATCGCAAGGGAGATCGGCCTTAAGGTCGGATCGCTTGCCCTGTTGCTGCTCAAGGTCGTGAACTCCGACCTTGCCAAGCCCCCTCACCGGCTCGCGTCGCACGCCACCTCTCTCCCCACTCCGTGCGCAGGGCAATCGCATATGGCAAACGGCGATGGATTTCGCGGCTTCACACCCCCACCCCTAACCCCTCCCCACAAGGGGGAGGGGGACTTCGCGGCCGCTATGCCGAGCGAAATCGTCATCGATCGGCGCCTGGCGGAGACGCCTGCCGGTCCCCCTCCCCCTTGTGGGGAGGGGTTAGGGGTGGGGGTACCCTCACATGCGATTGCCTTGCCAGCGGCCCGCAAGCCGTCGCTGAACCGAGGCGGCGATCAGCCGGCGCGGGTCCGGGCCAGGCCCTCGCGGGCCGGCGCGTATTCCGGATCGAGCCTGGCTGCCTCGGCGTAGGATTTTGCCGCCTTCTGCTTCTCGCCGCGCCGCTCATAGACCAGCGCCTGGTTGGCCCAGCTCTCGGCGATCTTGCCGTCCAGCTTGATCGCCGTGTTGAAGTCGGCGAAGGCGTTGTCCTCGTCGTTGGTGGCAAGATAGGAGAGGCCGCGGCCGTTGTACGGCTCGGCGGCGTCGGGCGCCAGCGAGATGGCGGTCGAGAAATCCTCGATGGCGAAGGCGTGCTGGCCCTGCGCCTGGTAGAGCAGGCCGCGGTTGTGGTAGGCGCGCGGGTCGGTCGTGTCGAGCTGGATCGCCTTCTGGAAATCGTTGAAGGCCTGCTGGTTCTGCCCGGCCCGGCGGTAGAGATTGCCGCGGCCGATATAGGCGGCGTCGTAATTGGCGTTGATCTGGATCGACCGGTTGTAGTCGGCCAGCGCCGCCTGCTGGTCGCCGAGGAAGCGGTGGATCAGCGCCCGGTTTGAATAGGCCTGGTAGAAGTTCGGGCGCAGTTCGATCGCCTTGTCGAAGTCGCGCAGCGCCTCGCGGTAGCGGCCGCCGCGGCCATAGGCCGAGCCGCGCACGTTGTAGGCTTCGGGATCGCTCGGGTTGCGCTGGATGACCGCGCTCAGCGACGAGATGTTCTGGCTGGAGCCCTGCGCGACGTCGACGCTGGTGAGCTCGCCCGACGGGCCGGTCTCGCATCCGGCGACGGCGAGCACTGACGCCAGGACGGCCATCGCGGCGAAGCCGCGAGCGGTTGTCGAGCGATGGCCGGCGCGTGCTTCCATTCCTGCGGTTCCCCGTTCAGCAGCCTGCACAGCAGGACGACCTGGCCGAACCTGCTTGCGCAAAGCGAAAGAGGCGGCAGCGATTGTCATCGCCCCACCTCCCGCTAGTTCCCGAAAAAGACGAAATATGGGCGGTCAGCGCGCCGGACGGGGTGCACCCGGACCGGTCGGCGCCGGACGCGGCGTCGACGGCAGCAGACCCTCGCGCTGCGCGCGCTTGCGGGCGAGCTTGCGGGCGCGGCGTACGGCCTCGGCCTTCTCGCGGGCGCGCTTCTCGGAGGGCTTCTCGTAATGTCCGCGCATCTTCATCTCGCGGAAGATGCCTTCGCGCTGCATTTTCTTCTTGAGCGCGCGAAGCGCCTGATCAACATTGTTGTCGCGGACGAGTACCTGCACGGGCAATCCTGTCTTTCGGTTATCGGGGTCAACGAGACATAGGCTCATAGCCATATGCCTCCACGGTGCGGACACCGCGAATTGCGGCGTCTGTTAGCAGAATCAAGGGAGCATGTCCACAGCAAGCTGGAACATCGTCTCCCTTTGGTCGCGGCGCCGGAGACCGACGGATCGAACCCGGTCGATCCGTCGATCCGGCCCGGCCGGCGACGCTATCTGGCCGCCGACATGCGCTGCACCACCAGCCAGTCGAGCGCCAGCACCGCCAGCAGCGAGGCGCCGACGAGCGGATAGACGGCACCTCCGACCGCGAGTATGGCGGCGACGCCGGCAAGCTTGCGGCGCTCGTCGGGCAAGGGCGGAACGCCCAGGCTGCCCGCCGGCCGCCGCTTCCACCACATGACGGCGGCCGCGACCGCGAGCGCGACCATCGCCATGCACGCCGCCAGCAGGATCAACTGGTTCGCCAGCCCGTATTGCTGACCGAGATGCACGTTGATCCCCCATTCGATCGCCTTGGCGGCCGGTCCGTAGCTGGCGAAGGGTATGTCGAGAAGCGTCGCCCCCGAATATTGGTCGAGGTGGACGGTCCGCTGCTGCGCGAGGTCGTCGGGAAAGATGGAGGCGGTGTAGACGCCGTCGGACTTGCTCGGGATGTTCACCGCATAGCCTGCCGCCATGCCGAGCCCGTCGAAGATCGCAACGGCGCGGTCGATCCCCATCGGGGCCGCTCCCTGGCTCGGCGATTGCGGAACCGCCGCCTGCTGCATCGACCACCCGGTCTCGCCGAGATGGCCGAGATGCTCGTCCGACACCGGGACGTTGACGAACACCCCGGAGGGGTAGCCGGAATTGCTGCCATTGGCCCATTGGTTCACGGTGGCGCCCCAGAAGACTGACCACGGCATTCCGGTGACGGCCAGGAAGACGATGAAACCGCCGACGAAGATGCCGGTCACCGCGTGCAGGTCCCGCCAGAACATGCGCTGCCGCGGCTTGCCGCGGATGCTGACGGCGCCGCCGCGGCCCTTGCGCGGCCACCAGAGATAGATGCCGGTGCCGACCAGGAGGATGGACCAGCCGCCGGCGGTCTCGATGACGACGCGACCGGCGTTGCCTAAGAAGTCGAGGCTGTGCAGCGAGCGCACCAGCCACATGATCGTGCCTTCATGCGGCAGCGAGCCGAGCACCGTGCCGGTATAGGGATCGACATAGACGGTCTGCCTGTCGCCGGCGGCAGTCCTCACGCTGATCTCGGCCGACGAAGCCGGCGTGCCGGGCGTCGTCAGCTTCACGGCGGTGCCGGGGACCGCGGCGGTTGCCGCGGCGACCATCGCGGACGGCGCGACCCGCTCGGTCTGGACCGCCACGCGCTTGAGGTCGCCATGGACGATCGCGTCGATCTCGTCGCGGAACAGATAGAGCGCGCCGGTGACGGCGAGCGTGATCAGGAAGGGCAGCACCAGCAGGCCGGCATAGAAATGCCAGCGCCAGACGGCCCGGTAAAAGTCGGTGGCCGCGCGCGCGGCCGCCGGGCCTGTCGCCCGGTCGAGGGAAATGTCGGTCATGGAAATTCACCAAACGGAAGTCGGATGTCGAAGCGCACTCCCGCTCCCGGACGGGAAGGCGGAACGGCTCGCGGCAGGCTTCGGTCGTCAGTGAACGGAAGGCGGTGGCGCGCGGGCCCCAAGGACGAGGTCGCCCGGCCAGGCAGGCACGGGCTTGTCGGTCGAGACTGTGAAGGCGATGCGCTCCGGCTGGCGCCGCAGCAGGATCGACGCGGCGTCCCGGACCGGAAGGCCGCCCAGGCCGGCGGCCTGGCAGGAGATGGCGCAGGGGCAGGGGTTCCGGTCGTGCGACCTGTCGCCGTCATCCGGCGGCATCTCGCCCGAGGGCGCGCAGATGACCATGCCGGCATCGTCGAAGGCAGCCGCCATCGCCCCGGACGAGAAGCCGCCGACGAAGGCCTGCAGGACCAGGAAATAGCCGAAGAACGCCGCCAGCGCGCCGCGCAGCAGCCTGTCCCTCAGAATGGCCCTCATGGTCCCCATGCCTTCCTAATAGCGGCCTTCGCCCGCACTGTCACCGCGACACGGCGCGCCGTGCGGGGTCATTTGCTTGGAAATTACCCCCCCCACCCTCTACGAGGGGCGGCCGATCGAACTTACCCCCACCCCTAACCCCTCCCCTCAAGGGGGAGGGGACTGGCGGGCCTCTCAGCCAGGCGCCAATCGTCCATGGTTTCGTGCTGCATGGCGGCCGCAAAGTCCCCCTCCCCCTTGAGGGGAGGGGTTAGGGGTGGGGGTAACTCTTAGCGCTTGCCCATCATCTGCAGGGTCGACAGCGGCGTCCGGCTGGTGTAGCGGCTCCGCTCCCGCCCAGCCGGCGCATCACGAACCTCGAGGCATTGGCCATGAAGCCGAGACACGGCGGCATCGATTTCGGCACGTCCAATTCCACGGCGGGTTTCCTCGACCGAGGCAAGCCGCGCCTGGTGACGCTTGAGGACGCGCACGTCACCATCCCCAGCGCCGTCTTCTTCAATTTCGAGGACGACCGCACATATTTCGGCCGCCGCGCCATCGAGGATTATACGGCGAACTCGGAAGGGCGGCTGTTGCGTGCCCTGAAGAGCGTGCTCGGCACCTCGCTGATCCGCGAGAAGACCCGCATCAAGACGCATTCCATCGCCTTCTCCGACATCATCGGCGGCTTCGTCGGCTACCTGAAGCACCGGCTGGAGGAAGAGGCCGGCGGGCCAGTGGACGACATCGTGCTCGGCCGCCCCGTGCATTTCGTCGACGACGATCCGAAGGCGGATGCCGAGGCCGAGGCCGAGCTGGAGAAGGCGGCGCGCAGCCGCGGCTTCCGCGCCATCGCCTTCCAGTTCGAGCCGATCGCCGCCGCGCTCGACTACGAGCAGAGCGTGGAGCGCGAGGAACTCGCCCTGATCGTCGACATGGGCGGCGGCACGTCCGACTTCTCCATCGTGCGGGTTTCGCCGGAGCGGGCGCGAGCTGCCGACCGCCGCGACGACATCCTCGCCAATGCCGGCGTGCATATCGGCGGCACCGATTTCGACCGGCTGCTGTCCATGGCCGCCGTCATGCCGCATTTCGGCTTCGGCACGCCGACCAGGGACGGCAAGCGCAACCTGCCGGCCGGCTATTTCTTCGACCTCGCCACCTGGCAGCGCATCAACCTGCTCTACACGCAGAAGGCCATGAGCGACCTGCGCCAGATCCGCTACGAGGCGGCAAGGCCGGAACTGGTCGAGCGCATGATCGACGTCGTGCGCCATCGCCAGGGTCACGCGCTGGCGGCGCGGGTCGAGGCGGCCAAGATCGCGCTGACCGACCGGCCGGAGGCAGCCATCGTGCTCGACATGCTGGAGGAGAAGCTGAGCCTGCCCGTGGCGGCCGGCGACCTCGCCGCGGCCATCGATACGGCGCTGGAGCGCGTCGCCGCGACGATCTCCGCAACGCTGCGCGACGCGGGCGTCCCGGCCGAGCGGATCGACACGCTGTTCCTCACCGGCGGCTCGACGGCGATCCCGCTCGTGCGCGAACGTGTCCTCGACATGTTTCCCCGCGCACGCGTGGTGCACGGCGACATGTTCGGCAGCGTCGGGCTGGGCCTGGCGCTGGATGCGGCCCGAAAATTCGGGTGAAACCACGGAAAAATTCGAAGAAACCGACCGAAAAATCGGTGAAAGCGAACAAAAAAACCCGGCGCGAGGCCGGGTTTTTGTAGAGATTGGACAGGAAAGACGGGCTTTACGCCGCCTCTTCCTGCTCGGCTTCCTCGTTGTCGGCCTTGGCGCCGCGCTTCGGGCCCTTGGCGAGGTTCGCCTCGATCATGCGGACGGCCTCGGTCTCGGAGACCCGGTTGACCGCGGCGATCTCGCGCGCCATGCGGTCCAGCGCCGCCTCGTAGAGCTGACGCTCCGAATAGGACTGCTCCGGCTGGTTCTCGGCGCGATAGAGATCGCGGACCACCTCGGAAATCGAGATGAGGTCGCCCGAGTTGATCTTCTGGTCATATTCCTGGGCGCGGCGCGACCACATGGTGCGCTTGACGCGGGCGCGGCCCTGCAGCACCTTGAGCGCGCGGTCGACATAGTCGGTCTCGGACAGCTTGCGCATGCCGATCGCAGTGGCCTTCGCCACCGGAACCTTGAGACGCATCTTGTCCTTGGCGAAATCGATAACGAAGAGTTCGAGCTTGTGCCCGGCCACTTCCTGCTCGTCGATCGATACGATCTGACCGACGCCGTGGGCCGGATAGACTATGAACTCCCCGCTCTTGAACCCATGACGGACCGGGGACTTCTTCTGTGCCTGCATAGTTGCCATTACGCCCTGAACTCCTGTTGCACCGTCGGCGTTCCACGCCGGCCAGCGAGGGGATCGGCCTTTCGCCGAACGAGAGCCGCCAAAGACAGCACAAAAGCCTTTCCGGAAAGCCGACCCCGGCCAACCGCAAAACGGTCAACGCGGGCCCAAGTCGCCTTGGTCCGGAACGGAGGTTCCACCTTTCAGTGAAAAGGGCTCTTCGCCATTAAACGACGATGTGTCTGCGGCATGTTTTTTCGGGATAGCACAAAAATGGGCAAGAATCAAGAATTTGCTGCATATCGGGCATTACACACGCGCCCGAAGCCGCGATCCGAGGGGCAATCAAACAGGCTCTGCACCGCGATCCCGAGGTGATCATGCCAAGACGGCGGCTCAATCGAGGCAGCGATATAGTTCGACAAGCTTCGGTGCCGCACCGAACTTTCCGCCGACAAGAGAGCAGTACTTTTTTAGCAGCTTCGCGCGGCGCGTTCGATGGCCATGCGTCGGCTACTGCTTCGTCGAGGTTCCCACGCCCCACGTGTCGGAAAGCACGTAGCCCTGCGGATAAGGATCGGTGGGATCGAGATAATAGGTGTGCTCGCCGGTAATCCAGGCGCGGCCGCTGATCTCCGGAACGATAGCCTTGCGCCCTTCGATCTCGGTGAGCGCATGGATGCGTCCCGTGAAGCGCGAGCCGATGATGGATTCATGGATCAGGAGGTCGCCTTCGCGCATCAGGCCGCGCGCCTGCAGGACGGCCATCCTCGCAGAAGTCCCGGTGCCGGTCGGACTGCGGTCGGAGCGGCCGGGCGAGACGATGCAGGTGTTGCGCGTCACCTTGCCCGGTCCCTGGAAAGGCATGGCGAACTGCACGATCGATACGCCCCGCACATGCTCGAAGCGCGGGTGGACGACGTCGAACTGGTCGCGCGCCGCGAGCCGGATCTTCTCGCCCAACAGGCCGAGATCACGGGCCTCGTCGGGGGTCACCGAAAAGCCCAGCGCCTCGGCATCGGCGATGGCATAGAACATGCCGCCATAAGAAACGTCGACCGTGATCGTGCCGACGCCCTCGACCTCCAGCCGCGCATCGAGACGTTCGGCGAATGCCGGGGCGTTGCGGAAGGTTACAGACACGCATTTGCCGTCGCGGCATTCGGCCCGCACCGCGATCACGCCGCCCGGCATGTCGAGATTGAAACGCGTCTCGGGCTCCTGCATCGGCACCATGCCGGTTTCCAGCAGCACGGTGGCGACGCAGATCGTGTTCGATCCCGACATCGGAACGTATTCGGTCGGCTCCATGATGATCGCGCCGGCCACGCAGTCGTCGCGCGTCGGCGGCACCAGCAGGTTGACGTGCCGGGCGACGCTGCCGCGCGGCTCGCAGATCAGCATCCGCCGGATGTGGTCGTGATCGCGCTCCATGGCGATCATCCTGTCCATCATCGTCTTGCCGGCGGGCGGCAGGACGCCGCCGACGATCACGTCGCCGATCTCGCCTTCGGCGTGGCATCCGACGACCTTGATCGCGACTTTCGAACGCATCGGCTGCAATCCAGTGATGGCGAGGCCATGCGCCTCGCCGTCGGCGGCGGCATCAGTCGCCCGTGCCGGGCTCCGCCGAAAAATACTTCTCGAGCTTGTCTTCGACGCCGTCGAACTCCTTGGCGTCGCCCGGAGGATCCTTCTTGGCCGTGATGTTCGGCCATTTGGAAGCGTATTCGGTATTGAGCTCCAGCCACTTCTCCAGGCCCGGCTCGGTGTCGGGCTTGATTGCGTCGGCCGGGCATTCGGGCTCGCAGACGCCGCAGTCGATGCACTCGTCGGGATGGATGACGAGCATGTTCTCGCCTTCGTAGAAGCAGTCGACCGGACACACTTCGATGCAGTCCATGTACTTGCACTTGATGCAGTTGTCGGTGACGACATAGGTCATGGTCTGCTCCGGCGATCTTGCCGTTCGTGGTCTCGGTTGTGACCTAGTTGCTTTGCCGCACGCTGGCAAGGGTCGGCATTGCGCCGGGAAGCCGCAGGCGGGAAAGAGATTTCCCGGCACGCGATCTCCTTCGAAGTCCGTCCCTCAACTTTCGCGCAGCCTGTCGGTCTGCCGCCGTTCTCTCTTGGTGGGCCGTCCGCTGCCCAGTGCGCGGACGGGGGGCACCGCGTCCGGGAGAGCATTCCGATTGTCGGTGGGCGGCGGCGACAAATCCTCGTAGAGCAGCCGTGCCTCCTCCGCCGGCCCACGCCGCGTGCCCGGCGCCAGCACGCGGTAGACGAGGATGCGGCGCTCCAGCGTGATGGTCAGCGTGTCGCCCGGCCGTACCGTGTCGGCCGCCTGATCGGTCTTCTCGCCGTTGATCCTGACACGGCCGGCCTGCGCCAGCTTGGCAGCGAGGGAGCGGGATTTGACGACGCGCGCGAAGAACAGCCATTTGTCGACGCGCTGCCGGGCCTCGGCCATCTACTTCTTCAGCTGGTCACGCAACGCGGCGAGCTTGGCGAAGGGCGAATCCGGGTCGAACCGCGGCGCCCTCTCCTCGCGCGGCTTGCCCTGGAACGCCGGCTTGCCGCCGCCGTCCTTGCGCCGGTGATCCGGCCGGTCGCCGTGCCGCTTGCCCTGGTCCGGACGATTGCCGTCGGGCTTGCCTCCGCCCTTGAAGCGGTTGCGGTCGAACTTGCCGCCCTGCCGCTCGCCGGCTGCCGCGGCGCCGTTCACGGGACGATCGCCGCGCTGGCCGCGCCCGTCGCGCTGGCCATCCCGCTGCTGCTGCCCCTGCTGCTGGCGATTGCGATCGCCATGACGATGGCGCGGACGCTGCTCGAAGCGCGCCGGCCGCCACAGCAGGATCGGCTTCGGCTCCTCGGCGGGCGTTTCGACCGCGGCATCGGACGCCGCCTCGGACACTATCTCCGCGCCGCCATCCGCGGACGCGACGACTTCATCGGTACCGGCCGGCAGGTCGGACGTGTCGGAAGCCGCAAGGGCCTCGGACGGAGCAGGCGCGGCTTCCCCGTCCTCGGCCGCGTCGGCTTGCGGCGTCGCGTCGTCGTCGGCCCGTTCGGCGTCCACGGAAACCGGCTCGGCAGCGCGCGCGTCGTCGTCGACAACGTTTGCGTCGACTTCCGCCGCTGCTTCGACCGTATCCGAACCGGCTTCGGCATCCTTCGCCGTATCGATCTCGTCCGCGGGAGCGGGCTCGGAGGCTTCGGCCTCCTGCCCTGCGGACTCGGCAACGGCATCGTCGGAGACCGCGGCTTCACCGTCGCTCCGGCTCGCCGTCGCGGCTTTCGCACCGTCGGTCGCTTCGGCATCCGTTGCCGCCACGACCGGCTCGTCGGCGGAAGCGGGTTCGGAGGCCTCGGCCTGCGCGGATACCGCGGCGGAAGCCTCGGAAGCGGCAGCTTCACCATCCGCCGGGCCGGCCGCGGCCGCCGCCGCAGCGGCTTCCTGCGCCGCCGCCCGTTCCGCGGCAGCCTTGGCGGCCGCCTCGCGCGCGGCAACGTCCAGCGCGTCCAGCCGCGCCTTGACGTCCGCGGCGGGTTTCGGCTCGGCGCGATAGCCGAGCCCCTTCAGTATGTCCTCGATGTCCTCGCCGGTAGCGCCGAGGATCGACATCATCGCCGGCGTCACCATGAAGGCGTTGCCGTCATAGGCACCGTCCGGGCGGGTGCCGCCGGCCCCCGGTCGCCAAGCCAGCGCCGGGCGGATCAGGTCGGCCAGCCGCTCGAGAATGTCGACGCGCACGGCGCGGCGCCCGAGCATGCGGAAGCCGGCGAGGCCGTAGAAGGCGCGGTCGAAGGCGGCGTTGACCAGCACCGAGGTGCGGCCGGCGGCCAGCATGTGCACGATGTCGCCGAAGCCGGGCTTGTCCTTGCCGTCGTTCTTCAGCGCCCACAGCAGCGTGACGAGGCTGGCGGGCGCCGGCTTGACCAGCGCCGGCACGAAGATGTGGTAGGCGCCGAAGCGCACCCCCAGCCGGCGCAGCGCCGCGCGGCTCTCCTGGTCGAGCGACTTGACCTCGTCGGCGATGTCGCGGCGGTTGATCAGCCCGAACTGCTCGACCAGGCGGAAGGCGATGCCGCGGGCGATGCCGGTCAGCTGGTCGGCCTGGCGCAGGTCGAAAAGCGGCTTCAGCAGCGTCTCGATCTGGTATCCGACGAAGCGCTCGGCGCGCTGCGCGACCTTATCGCGCGCCGGGCCGGTCAGCTGCTCGTCGGCGAGTAGGATGACGCGCGGCCGCAGCGCGTCGTCGGTTGCCGCCAGCGTGCCGATGGGCGCGCCGATCCAGCGCAGGATGCCGTCGGAAGCGAGCGCGATGTCGTGGTTGCCGGAGGCGGAAAAACGTTCGGCGCGCGCCTCGAACTCGGCAGCGAGCGCCTTCTGCGCGGCGGCGCGCACCGCCTTGCCGTCCTCGCCCTCGGCGGCCTGGTCGGCGGTGAAGCGGAAGCCCTGCAGGTCGCCGACATGGTGGCCTTCGACATTGACGGTTCCGGACGGGTCTATCTCGGCTTCAAGCATCGTATTTTCTCTGAGGCGCCGCATGAGGACGGAAGTCCTGCGGTCTACGAAGCGTTTCGTCAACCGCTCATGCAGCGCATCCGACAATCTGTCCTCGATCTCGCGCGTTTTTTCCTGCCAGTGGCGCGCATCGGCCAACCAGCCAGGACGGTTCGACACATAGGTCCAGGTGCGGATCTGGGCGATGCGGCCGGACAGCGTGTCGATGTCGCCCTCGGTGGAATCGGCGCGCCGCACCTGCTCGGCCATGTAGCTTTCGTCGACATGGCCGTGCCGGGCGAGATCGAGGAAGAGAGAGCTCACCAGATCGGAATGCTGCGCCGGCGCGATCCTGCGATAGTCGGGAAGCGAGCAGACGTCCCACAGCAGCGCCACCCGCTCGCGCCCGGTGGCGAGGCGGCGGATGTCGGGATCGCCGGCGAGCCGCTCCAGCGCCTGCGCGTCGGTGGCGGGCAGCGCCCGCGTCAGGCCCTCCACCGGCGCCGGCGTCTCGATCGAGCGGCGCAGCGTGTCGACGCTCGACAAGTCGAACTGCGCGGTGCGCCATTGCAACACCTTCACGGGCTCGAAGTCATGGCCCTCGATCTTCTCCACCAGCTCGTCGTCGAGCGGGTCGACCTGGCCGGTGACGCCGAAGGTGCCGTCGCGCAGGTGCCGTCCGGCGCGGCCGGCGATCTGGCCGAGTTCGGCAGCCGTCAGCGGCCGGTACTGAAAACCGTCGAACTTGCGGTTCTGCGCGAAGGCGACGTGGTCGACGTCGAGGTTGAGTCCCATGCCGATGGCGTCGGTGGCCACCAGAAAGTCGACGTCGCCGGACTGGTAGAGCGCCACCTGGGCATTTCTGGTACGTGGCGAAAGCGCCCCGAGCACGACGGCGGCGGCGCCGCGCTGGCGGCGGATCAGCTCGGCGATGGCATAGACCTCGTCGGCCGAGAAGGCGACGATGGCCGAGCGGCGGGGCAGCCGCGTCAGCTTCTTGGAGCCGGCATAGGCGAGATGCGACAGGCGCGGCCGCGTCACCACCGAAATGCCGCGCAGCAGCCTTTCCAGGATGCCGCGCATGGTGGCCGCTCCGAGCAGCAGCGTCTCCTGCCGCCCGCGCAAATGCAGGATGCGGTCGGTGAAGATGTGGCCGCGCTCGAGATCGCCGGCGAGCTGGATCTCGTCGATGGCGACGAAGGCGGCGTCGGTGTGGCGCGGCATCGCCTCGACGGTGCAGACGGAGTAGCGCGCGCCGGCCGGAACGATCTTCTCCTCGCCGGTGATCAGCGCCACCTTGGCGGCGCCGACCTTGTCGCTCACCCGCTGGTAGACCTCGCGCGCCAGCAGCCTGAGCGGCAGGCCGATGACGCCGCTCTCGTGGGCGACCATGCGTTCGATGGCGAGGTGGGTCTTGCCGGTATTCGTGGGCCCGAGCACCGCCGTCACGTCCCGTCCCGACAGGATCAGCGGCTCGGTCTTGATCTGGGAAAAGTTCATCGGCTCGGAAATCGGCCTTTCGGCTTGGCGGCGTGGAGCCGCTTGTCGCGGAGGTTCGGTCAAGACCTCGTCCGAGACAAATAGGCACTTCCCGGCGCAAACGAAAGCGCAAATCGGTCGTGTTTGGGCTCGAATTTCCGCTCCGGATCCGAACCGGCCCGTGCTCCAGGCGTTCCAAGTGAAAGCCCCCGACCGACATGAGGCATCGGTCGGCAGGTCGGGCATGTCCATGCCAGTGCCGCCGAAAGGGATCCCGCCGGCCTTCGGCTGCACGATTCATGAGAAGGAAACGACGATGAGCCATACCGACAGCACGGAATTCGTCCTTGCAGGCGTGGTCATGAAGCGCCTGCTCTGCGGACAGCAGACCGCAGGGCAGTTTTGCCTCTTCGAGAACAGAAGCGACGGAAACACGAAGACGCCGATCCATGTCCACGCCAAGGACGACGAGACGGTCTACATCATCGAAGGCGAGCTGAAGGCGGTGGTCGACGGCCAGCCGCAGCGCCTGGCTGCGGGCGAGAGCATCTTCCTGCCGCGCGGCTTGGCGCACCAGCTCATGAACACGAGCGGCAAGCCCTGCAGATACATCCTGATCGGCACCCCCGCGCTGTTCGACCGATTTCTCGAGGAGGCCGGCCACGAGCGTCGGCCGGACGAAGTCGTCGGACCGCCGACCCCTGCGGAGATCGAGCGGCTGCGCGAGGCTGCGCCAAGATTCGGCATCACCTTGCTCTCCGATTGGCCACCGGCGGAGTGACGTCCGCAACCCGAGCGGAAAGAATCGGCGGAACGAGTCCCGAACGAATCGGCGACGAATCGCTGACTTCGGGTGATTCAGGGTTTGTTCCGTTCGCCCGGAGACGCCTTCGCGGAGCTATCCCGCTGATCCAGAATCGGAATTTGACTCCGTCCGGTGGCGCAACCGAATCCTCCCTATGTCAACCCCTCCGATCGACGCAGCCGCTGTTGTTCGAATGCAAGCGAGGGTAGAATGTGAGTCGCATTCAAGGAGGGATTGTTTGCCATGTCGAAGCGACTGTTCGCTGAATTTCTCGGTACGTTCTGGCTTGTATTCGGCGGCTGCGGCAGCGCCGTGCTCGCCGCCGCCTTTCCCGAGCTCGGGATCGGCTTTGTCGGAGTTGCGTTTGCGTTCGGTCTGACCGTGCTGACCATGGCTTATGCGGTCGGCGGCATCTCGGGCGGGCACTTCAACCCCGCCGTCTCGATCGGCCTGTTCACCGCCGGCCGTTTCGAGGCCAAGGACCTCTTGCCCTACATCGTCGCGCAGGTGGTCGGCGCCATCGTGGCATCGGCGGTGCTCTACCTGATCGTCAGCGGCAAGGCCGACTTCGCCGGTATCGGCGGCTTTGCCACCAACGGCTATGGTGAGCAGTCGCCGGGCAAGTTCAACCTGCTCTCGGCGCTGGTCATCGAGGTGGTGCTGACCTTCATGTTCCTGATCATCATTCTCGGCGCCACCCACGGCCGCGTGCCGGCGGGTTTTGCGCCGATCGCCATCGGCCTGGCGCTGACCTTGATCCACCTGATCTCGATCCCGGTGACCAACACCTCGGTCAACCCGGCCCGCTCGACCGGCCCGGCGCTTTTCGTCGGCGGCGCGGCGCTGTCGCAGCTCTGGCTGTTCTGGGTGGCGCCGATCGTCGGCGCGGCGATCGCCGGCATCGTCCACAAGGCGGCCTTCGGCGACGACGACTGATCCTCGCACCGCGGCCTCGATCCGGAACGGCGCCCGCGGGCGCCGTTTTTCGTTGGCGACGGAAGCCATGGGCTCGACGGCGCCGGACCATTCTGGAAGACTTCGCATCGGGGGCCGCGCTGCGGCGTCCATTGCTTCACATGAAGGAGGATCATCCATGCGCCGACAGCTTCTGCACCTGATGGCCGCGCTGGCAGTCGCGGCGCCGCTGGTCGCGTCGGCGGCGCGGGCGGAGCAGATCCCGGTGCCGACGCAGGCGGAGTGGGCGGATGCCAAGAAAAGCGTGAAACTCGCCAACGGCCTGACGCTCGCCTATGTCGAGTCGGGAGACACGGACGGCAAGCCGACGCTGCTGATCCACGGCTACAGCGACAACAGCCGCGCCTGGTCGCTGATCGCGCCGTTCCTGAAGGATCGCCGGCTGCTCGCCATCGACCTGCGCGGCCACGGCAAGTCGGACGCGCCGGCCTGTTGCTACGCCTATACGGATCTCGCCGACGACGCGTCGCTGTTCCTCGACGCGCTCGGCATTGCCAGGGCCGACGTGATCGGCCATTCGCTCGGCTCGCTGACGGGCCAGCTGCTCGCCGCCCAGCATCCGGACAAGGTGGGCAAGCTGGTGCTCGTCTCCTCCACCACGCAGATCGGCGGCGGGCCAGGCTCCTGGCTGTGGGACAACATCACCCTGCTCAAGGCGCCCATCGACCCGAACAGCCAGTTCATGCTGGACTGGTATTCCAACCCCAATCCCGTCGACGAGGATTTTCTGAGGCGCGAGCGCACCGAGAGCGCCGCCATGCCGCTGCATGTCTGGAACGGCGTGCTGTGGGGCACCATCGTCGGCGACCTGACCTTCGCCGCGCCGATCGTCAAGGCGCCCATACTGGTGCTGTGGGGCGAGAAGGACCCGCTGTTCGACCTCACCCACCAGGAGAAGCTGGAGAAGGCCTATCCCGACGCGCGCTTCGAGGTGTTCGCCGGCGCCGGCCACAACATGATCTGGGAATTCCCTAAGGACTCGGCGCAAATCATCACGCCGTTTCTCGATGCGCCTGAGGCGCCGTGAGGAGGCTTAGCGCTGGGTAGCCCAGCCAATGAGCCGAAATTCGTGGGGCGAGGTCGACGCGGGCAGAAGGGAACCGCAGGGGACAGTTTACTTTCTTTCGGCGGAAAGGCCGCTGCGGTTCAGGCCTCGCGCGGGCCGAAAAAAGTAAACTGTCCCCGGCCCTTGCCAGCCTCTCAAAACACGAACGGCGGGCCAATGCCCGCCGTTCGCTGTTCGATCGCGGAGGGAGCCGGATCAGGACGCGGCGGCTTCCTCTGCCGGAGCGGCGGTGGCGGCGGCGATCGCCGCGGCGGCCTCGTCCTGCGCCTTCTTGATGGCGTCGAGGCGGGCCTGCGCCTTCTTGCCCGGCAGCGCCTTGGTCGGGTTGGCGCGGGCCTCGCGCTTGGCGAGACCCGCCTGGTCGAGGAAGCGGGCGACGCGGTCGGTCGGCAGCGCGCCGTTGCCGAGCCAATGCTGGACGCGGTCGGCGTCGAGCTTCACGCGCTCGGCGTCCTTGGCCAGCGTCGGGTTCCAGGCGCCGATCGCCTCGATGAAGCGGCCGTCGCGCGGGCTGCGCACGTCGGCGACGACGATGTGGTAGTAGGGACGCTTCTTGGAGCCCGCGCGGGCCAGTCGGATCTTCAGTGCCATTTCTTTACTCCTGAGCTCTGGTTCGGTGGCTGAGGTCAGCCGTTGGTGGAGGCGCCCTCAGCGCCGGGTGCAGTCGCGCCGTTGCCGGCGGCGATCTGTTCGTGGTGGCGGATCACTTCCCTGATGACGAAGTTCAGGAACTTTTCCGCGAAATCGGGATCGAGCTGCGCCTCCTGGGCGAGCCGGCGCAACCGCTCGATCTGCTGGGCCTCGCGCGCCGGATCGGCGGGCGGCAGGCCGTGAGCGGCCTTAAGCACGCCGACCGCCTGGGTGCAGCGGAAGCGTTCGGCCAGCATGTGGATCAGCGCCGCATCGATGTTGTCGATCGAGGCGCGGTACTGCGCGAGGATACCCCGGACATCGGCCGTGTCGCTCATGCCGTCCCCCTCACTTCTTCTTGCCGAGGCCGGGCAAGCCGCCCGGACCGCCGAGACCAGGCAGTTTCAGGCCGCCGGGCAGGCCTGGAAGGCCGCCACCGCCGCCGAGGCCCGGGAAAGTCGGCGGCAGGCCCTTGGGCAGGCCGCCGCCGAGGCCGGACGCTTCCGCCTGCTTCTGCAAGGCTTCCAGTTGCTTCGGATCCATCTTCGACAGGTCGGGCATGCCACCCATGCCCGGCATCATGCCGCCCAGCCCCATCTTGGAAGCGAGCCCGCCCATCATGCCGCGCATCAGGCCGCCACCTCTGCCCTTGCCGCCCATGGCCTTCATCATGTCGGCCATCTGGCGGTGCATCTTCAAAAGCTTGTTGATCTCGGCGGCGTCGGTGCCGGAGCCGGCGGCGATGCGCTTCTTGCGGCTGTGCTTGAGGAGATCGGGGTTGGCCCGCTCGGCCTTGGTCATCGACGAGATGATGGCGAGCTGACGGCCGAACATCTTGTCGTCGAGGCCGGCGGCGGCCATCTGGTCCTTCATCTTGCCCATGCCGGGCATCATGCCCATGATGCCGCCCATGCCGCCGAGCTTCTGCATCTGGCCGAGCTGATCGGCGAGGTCGTTCAGGTCGAACTTCCCCGACTGCATCTTCCTGGCCATCGCCGCGGCCTTTTCCGCGTCGATGTTTTCGGCCGCCTTCTCGACCAGGCTGACGATGTCGCCCATGCCGAGGATGCGGTCGGCGATGCGGCGCGGGTGGAACTCCTCCAGCGCGTCCATCTTCTCGCCGACGCCGATCAGCTTGATCGGCTTGCCGGTGACGGCACGCATCGAAAGTGAGGCGCCACCGCGCCCGTCGCCGTCCATGCGGGTGAGCACAAGGCCGGTGATGCCGACGCGCTCGTCGAAGCTCCTGGCGAGGTTCACCGCGTCCTGGCCGGTCAGCGAGTCGGCGACCAGCAGGATCTCGTGCGGGCTGGAGACGGCCTTGATCTCGGCCATCTCGGCCATCAGCGGCTCGTCGATATGGGTGCGGCCGGCGGTGTCGAGGATGACCACGTCGTGGCCGCCGAGCTTCGCCGCCTGCACCGAGCGTTTGGCGATGTCGACCGGCGACTGGCCGGCGACGATCGGCAGCGTCGCGACTTTCGTCTGCTCGCCGAGCTGGCGCAGCTGCTCCTGCGCAGCCGGACGGCGCGTGTCGAGCGAGGCCATCAAGACCTTCTTGCCCTGGCGCTCGGTCATGCGCTTGGCGATCTTGGCCGTGGTCGTGGTCTTGCCCGAGCCCTGCAGGCCGACCATCATGACGACCACCGGAGCCGGCGCATTGAGGTCGATCGTCCTGCCTTCGGCGCCGAGCATGTCGACCAGCTCGTCATGGACGATCTTGACGACCATCTGGCCGGGCTTGATCGACTTCAGCACCTCGGCGCCGACGGCCTTCGCGCGCACCTTGTCGACGAAGGAGCGGACGACTTCCAGCGCCACGTCGGCCTCGATCAGCGCGCGCCGCACCTCGCGCAGCGCGGCGGAGACGTCCGCCTCCGACAGCGCGCCGCGGCCGGTCAGGCCGTTCAGAATGGAGCCAAGCCGTTCCTGTAGGCTTTCGAACATCCGGTTTCCTCTTTCTCCGACATCGCCGTGATGCCCGAGAGGTAGTGCGTTTGCGCCGAAGTCCCAACCGGCTCGCGCAGGGGACAGTTTACTTTTTGCCCCTTGCGCGACATCGCAGCCGCTTCGGCCTTTCCGGGGCAAGAAAGTAAACTGTCCCCGGTCGCAACGCGTCCCAGCACCCAACCGCCAAACCAAAAAGCACCCGGGGGCGCATCGCGCTGCCGGGTGTTGGCCTCCGGGATCGTTTTATACCTCTAGGGGTCCCGGTCGGCGGCTCGGAGTGTCAACTCGTCGCTGAATTATCGCGGCTTGAACAGGAGTTTTGGCGGAAAGTCAAGGATGGCGTTCGGGCGCGCGACTGCTGCGCAGCCGCCCGATCTGCAACATTGCGATGCTTCCGAGGATCAGAACGACGGCCCCGACCTCCAGGATGCCGAGCGGCTCGCCGACAGCGCGGCCGATAAGCAGCGCGACGACCGGTGTGATGTAGGTCGCTCCGGAGGCCGCTACCGCGCCCAGTTCCCGCAGCAGGAAATAGTAGATCAGGAAAGCGATGCCGGTCCCAAAAACGCCGAGCCCGATCGCCACGCCGGCTGCGGCGTGCCAGTCCTCGATAATCCTCCCCATTCCGCTGCGATCGGTCACCAGCAGGAGCAGCAGCAGCGCCAGTCCTGTCTGCCATGTGGCAAGCGCCAGCGGAGGCAGATTGTGCGGAGAAAGGAAGCGGCGGACATAAACATAGGAGAAGCCGAGAATCGCCGTGGCGGCCAACATCCAGGAGACGCCTGCCATGTCGATGGCCCTGTCCGCGCCTTGCCACGGGCGCGCGATCAGGACGATGCCGACAAAGCCGAAAAGCACGCCGATCGCCATCAGTCCGTTGAGCTTTTCGGAGCGCAGGAACAGAAGCGACGCCAAGGTTGTGAACAGGGCGATTGAACCGCCCAGCACGCCGGCGACACCGGAAGGAATCAGCGCCGTGCCCTTGGCAATGGCAAAGTAGTAGAGGGCGGTCGCCAGAGCGGCCATCACAAGGAAGTGCCAGATATGCCGCAACTGGCGGCGCTCGATCACTCCCTTGCGCCAAGCCACGAATGCGAGCGGCAGGAAGCCGAAGAACACCCGCAGCAACGTGATCTGTGCCGGCGTAATGAGTTCCGCCGCCCATTTCATGTAGATGAAGTTGGAACCCCAGAGCAGGCCGAGGAGAATGAAGGCGGCGTAGGTGAGCTTCATGGCTCCGTATCCATGTGCATGTGCCGGCGTGCCGCTGGTTTCGGCTAGTCACCCGCGGTTTTGATTCTGGTGAGGATCGTGCCGCCGACGACGATGATGAGCGAGCCGGCAACGGCCCCCTGCGTCATTTGCTCATCGAAAAACAGGAAGCCGATCAACCCCGCGAAGATCAGCCAAGTGTAATCGACCGGCCCAACGATGGACAGCGGCGCGAGGCGATAGCCTTGGACGATGCAGTATTGCGCGGTGACGGCGATTGGACCAAGCCCGATAAAACCTAGGACCGTCTCCGTCGAAACGGGCACCCACAGCACCACTGCAGGCAACGCCATCAGCAGGGCGCCGAATCCGTTGACGTAGAGCAGGACCGTCATCGGGCGATCGGCTTGCGCCAGCGTCCTGATCATCAATCCTTCAAAGGCCAGCAGCACCGCACCGACAACGGCAACGCCTGCGGTCAGCAGGTAGGCTGGTTGGAACTGGGTAAAGGCTCCTCGCGACGCCATGACGATCGCGGCCCCGGTACAGCAGGCCGCGATGGCTATGCAATGCCATCGCGTGACGCGCTCTCCGAGCATCAATATGCCGAGCGGAATGACGAAGACGACATAGAGCAGCCCGATTGCGGTCGCGTCGACGATCGGCATATTGGCCGATGCATAGATCAGCGCTCCTCCGCCTGACGCACCGAACACGGCACGCATGAAATGCGAGAACGGCCTCATGCTGCGATAGGCACGCAATGGACTCCGGCTGCGCGCAACCACCAGCAACAGGGTCCCGAAACCGCCGAGATAGCGGAGGAACAGTATTTGAAGCGGTGATACTCCGGCCTCGGCGAATTTTCCGGACGCATAGATCAAAGAAAATAATTCGGTTCCAATGGTCACCCAACCGATCGCTTCGGCATTGCCCGTAAGGGTAGTTGTGCGCAACGTGTTTTCCTGAAAGAGTTTTCTAGAGCGCCTTGTGCTGGAATCGAAGGGTATCTTCAAATGCTGAATCTTCAGGTAGCATGAGATTTATGCATGCAGAAAACCCGATTGTCGCTGAACGCCGTGCACCTCTTCACGATCGTTGCCCGCACCGGGAGCCTGACCGTCGCCGGGGAAGAAATAGGCGTCACATCGAGCGCCATCAGCCATCGGATCAAGAAGCTTGAGGATCAGTTGGGCGTCTCCTTTTTCACGAGGAGCAACAATTCGATCGCCCTTACCGACGCGGGAAAGCGGTTCTTTGAGGAGGTAGCCCCGGCGGTCGCCCTGATCGAAAGATCGGCCGACGCCTTGCGCCGCGACGAGAACGAAGTCGGCGTGCACGCTTCGACATCACTGGCCGTCCGCTGGTTGATCCCTTCTCTCGATCGGTTTCGGGCTGCCTATCCAAATGCACGGGTGCGGATTGAAACAGGACTCGCGGCGGGATCTCAAATCGGCCCGACCGCCGATATCGCGATCCGCTACTTTCGCGCGGGGGAACAGACCGGCGACTGGGACATTCTCGCTCCGGACGTCAGCAGGGTCGTTGTGGCGCCGGGCCTTTTGAAGACGACAGAAGGCGCCGCCATACTGCCCAAGGTACCGGCCATCCAATGTACGCGTGACAACTGGGACTGGCGGCTATGGTGCGCGAACACGGGCGTTCCGTTCGAATGCATGACCTTCACCCACGAGTTCGATACTGACGACGCCGCGCTTCATGCCTGTGTCGCAGGGCTCGGAATGATGCTTGGCCCACCGCTGCTGACCCGGCGGCAGATCACCGCCGGTGCCTTGGTCGAATTGTCGACCTTTTCGCCTGTCGAACTCGGCAGTTACCGTTTCGTCCGCCGTTCGGACAGGCGAGCGGTTCGACAGTTCTGCCGGTGGATTTGCCAGGAGGCACAGAAGGTCGCGTAGAGGGCCTGAGCGCAACACCATACGTCGTGAATCGGATGTCGTCGCGGCGCGCTGGAGAAGGCCAACCGGCGCCGCTGCCGATCCCGGTCACTCGAGGCCAGTTGTTCGGCTGGCGACCCAAAGTCAGGCGGTGTCGCCCTTGATGCCGAACTCGGCGGCGGAAACCTCCTTGCCGCCGGCTTCCTCCACGGTGACGGTCCGGCCCAGCCTGCGCTGCTCGACGAACTGGTCGGCCACCTGCGCGGCGGTCTCGCAGGCGATGCGGTGCTTGGTTCCGTTAGGCTCCTTGGCGATCACGACCCAACTCACGTCAGACTCCTCCCCTGTGTGTTCCGAAAGCATGCGGAACGGCGGACGGTACGGACCCTTGCGTCGCAAGCCGCCGGATTTCAGACGAGAGACTACTCGCCGCGGGTCGCGATGCAAGGGCCGCCGTTGATGGTTACAAACGGATGGTTACACTTGCAACGAAATCGCCGCTGAGCAATGCCAGGGAGGAAGACGATGACCCGTTCCTACATGCCGGGCTTCGGCAACGACTTCGAGACAGAGACCTTGCCCGGATCGCTGCCGCAGGGCCGCAACTCGCCGCAGCGGCCGGCCTACGGCCTCTATGCCGAGCAGCTCTCCGGCTCGCCTTTCACCGCGCCGCGCGGCACCAACGAGCGCTCCTGGCTCTACCGCATCCGGCCGAGCGTCAAGCATCATCGGCGCTTCCGGGCCATCGAGATGCCGTTCTGGAAGACGGCGCCGCATTCCGGCGACCATGCGCTGGCGCTCGGCCAGTACCGCTGGGACCCGTTGCCGATGCCGGTCGAGCCGACCGACTTCGTCGCCGGCATGCGCACCATGACGACCGCCGGCGACGCGCTAGGCCAGGCCGGCATGGCCGCCCATGTCTATGCCGCCAACGTGTCGATGACGGACGACCATTTCTTCAACGCCGACGGCGAGATGCTGGTCGTGCCGCAGGAGGGTCGTGTGCGCTTCGTCACGGAGATGGGCGTCATCGAGCTCGCGCCCGGCGAGATCGCCGTGCTGCCGCGCGGGCTGACCTTCAAGGTCGAGCTGATCGACACGCCGGCCCGCGGCTATGTCTGCGAGAACTACGGGGCGAAGTTCACGCTGCCCGACCGCGGGCCGATCGGCGCCAACTGCCTCGCCAACCCGCGCGACTTCAAGACGCCGGTCGCCTGGTTCGAGGAAAAGGAGAGCCCCTGCCGGCTGATCGTCAAATGGTGCGGCGCCTTCCACGCCACCGAGCTCGACCATTCGCCGCTCGACGTCGTCGCCTGGCACGGCAATTACGCGCCCTACAAATACGACCTCGCCACCTATTCGCCGGTCGGCGCCATCCTGTTCGACCATCCCGACCCGTCGATCTTCACCGTGCTGACCGCACCTTCTGGCGAGGAGGGCACGGCCAACATCGACTTCGTCATCTTCCCGCCGCGCTGGCTGGTGGCGGAGGACACGTTCCGGCCGCCCTGGTACCACCGCAACGTCATGAGCGAGTTCATGGGCCTGATCCGCGGCCAGTACGACGCCAAGGAGAAGGGTTTCGTCCCCGGCGGCGTCAGCCTGCACAACATGATGCTGGCGCACGGCCCGGACGCCTTCGGCTTCGACAAGGCGTCGCGCGCCGAGCTCAAGCCGGTCAAGCTCGACCACACCATGGCGTTCATGTTCGAGACGCGCTTCCCGCAGATGCCGACGCGCTTCGCCGCCGAGAGCGAGGCGCTGCAGGACGACTACATCGACTGCTGGACGGCGCTGAAGAAGCGCTTCAACGGCACGATGGAAGGCGATTGGAGCGATTGAGCGAAGCGGGAGGAAAGCCCATGGCCGAGGCCGTTCTCTACGACTACTGGCGCTCGTCGGCGAGCTATCGGGTGCGCATCGCCCTGAACCTGCTGGGGGTCGCCTATGCGACCGTGCCGGTGAACCTGCTTGCCGGCGAGCAACGGGCGCCGGACCATCTCGGGCGCAACCCGCAGGGGCTGGTGCCGGTGCTCGACATCGACGGGCTGCGGCTCACCCAGTCGCTCGCCATCGTCGAATATCTTCACGAGACACGGCCCGGCGGCGGCCTGCTGCCTGCCGATCCGGTCGGACGCGCCCGCGTGCGGGCTCTCGCCCATGCGATCGCCATGGACATCCACCCGGTCTGCAACACCAGGGTCGTCGGGCGCCTGATGACGCTGGCCGAGGACGGCGAGGCGGCCCGCGCCGGCTGGATGCACGGTGTCATCGCCGAAGGGCTTGCCGCCTTCGAGGCGATGCTCGGCCATCCGGCGACCGGCCGCTTCTGCCATGGCGACCGGCCGACGATCGCCGACCTCTGCCTAGTGCCGCAGCTCTACAACGCGCGCCGCTGGCAGGTCGATCTTTCGGCCATGCCGCGCCTCCTGGCGGTCGAGGCGGTCTGCGACGGCATCGATGCGTTCAGGCTGGCGGCGCCGGTGGCGCCGCCCTCATAGGTCAGATTGGCCTGCCGCAAACGCACAAGGGGGCGCGGCGTCACCCCTTCTTCAGCACCTCGACGCCGGGCAGCGGCTTGCCTTCCATCCACTCCAGGAAGGCGCCGCCGGCGGTCGAGACATAGGTGAAGTCGTCGGCGACCCCGGCATGGTTGAGCGCCGCCACGGTGTCGCCGCCGCCGGCGACCGAGACCAGCTTGCCGGCTCTGGTTTCCGCGGCGGCGGCCTTGGCGGCCGCGACGGTGGCCTTGTCGAAGGGTTCGATCTCGAAGGCGCCGAGCGGCCCGTTCCAGACCAAAGTGGCGGCACGGTCGATCCACTCCTCAACCTTCTCGACCGTCTTCGGGCCGACGTCGAGGATCATGCCGGTGGCGGGGATCGATTCCACCGCGACCACCTCGCTGGCGGCGCCCGCCTTGAACTCCCGCGCCACCACGCCGTCGGACGGCAGGATGATGGCGCAGCCGGCGGTCGCCGCCTCGATCATGATCTGCTTGGCGGTGTCGGCGAGGTCGTGCTCGGCGAGCGACTTGCCGACGGCGGTGCCGCGCGCGGCCAGGAAGGTGTTGGCCATGCCGCCGCCGATCACCAGCGCGTCCACCTTCTTCACCAGGTTCATCAGGAGATCGATCTTGGTCGACACCTTGGCACCGCCGACGATCGCCACCACCGGCCGCTTCGGGTTGCCGAGCCCGGCCTCAAGCGCGTCGAGTTCGGCCTGCATGGTGCGGCCCGCATAGGCCGGCAGCAGATGGGCCAGCCCCTCGGTCGAGGCATGCGCCCGGTGGGCGGCGGAAAACGCGTCGTTGACGTAGAGGTCGCCGTTTTTCGCCAGCGCCTCGGCGAAGGCCCTGTCGTTCTTCTCCTCGCCCTTGTGGAAGCGGGTGTTCTCGAGCAGCAAAATGTCGCCGTCCTTCATCGCCGACACCGCCGAAGCGGCCTTCTCGCCGATGCAGTCGGCGGCGAAGCCGACCGGGCGGCCGATCACCGCGGCGGTGGCGCGGGCGATCGGCTCCAGCGAGAATTCCGGGGTCGGCCCGTCCTTCGGCCGGCCGAAATGCGCGAGCAGGATCACCTTGGCGCCCTTGCCGGCGAGTTCGGTGATGGTCGGCGCCACGCGCTCGATGCGGGTCGCGTCGGTGACCTTGCCGTCGGCGACCGGCACGTTCAGGTCGACGCGCACCAGCACGCGCTTGCCCTTCACGTCGGCGATATCGTCGAGGGTCTTGAAGGCGGTCATGGGCAGCGTCTCCAGAGGATGGTGAGGATGGTCCTTGCTTAGTGCTTTACCGTGCCGGGCCGGCGATGCAAGCGGCGGCGTGATCGTCGCGGCGCCGACATTGCCGGACCGCCGCTACCCCGCGGCGGTATCTTCCGGCTCCTTGCGCGATGCCGACCGTTTCTCCAGCCGACGCCGCAGCAAGTCGCGCAGCCGGTCGCGAATCTCGGCGGCACCGAGGAAGGCGGGGATGGCCGGCTGCGGCGGTGCCGGCTCCAGCGCCACGCCGACGCTGACGATGCGCCCCTTCTCGTCGACGTCGCGCACGATCAGCTCGATCGGGCCGAGACTGACGCGGTCGGCATATTCGGCATGGCCGCCGAGCCTGGCGTCCATCAGCGCGCCGATCGGCAGCGCCCGCTCGCCCTCGCCGAGCCTGGCTTCGTAGGCGGCTTCGAGGTCGGAGGCCGGGCGCGCCGGATCGACGGCGAAAGCGCCGAAAAAGTCCTCGTCCTCGGGGTCGACTTCGGTGCGGCTGGCGAACAGCCGGTCGAGCAGGCGCGGGTAGCGGTCCGGCACGAAGATGTAGACATGGTCGCCGGCCATCAGCCGGCCGGCATCCTGGAACTTGATCGAGCGTCCTTCGCGCACGACCAGCGACGGCCGGGCCCAGCGCGGGATGCGCTGGCCGCGCAGCACCGGGCTGCCGGCCACCACCGTATAGGCGAGCAGCTCGTGATGGGCCGAGCCCGGGAGCTCCAGCTCGACCTTTTGCAGCGGCCCCAGACGCGCCGGCACGATGAGGCCGAGGAAACGCGCCAGCGGCCCGACCGTCCAGCCCTGTATGACGAGCGATACCAGCACCACGATGAAGGCGACGTTGAAGATCATCCGGCCATGCTCGAGGCCGCCGAGGATCGGCGTGATGGCGAGCAGGATCGAGACGGCGCCGCGCAGCCCGACCCAGGAGATGAAGGCCGTCTCCTGGCGCGGCAGGCTGTAGGGAATGAGGCAGAGCCAGACCGCGATCGGCCGCGCCACGAAGATCAGGATCAAGCCGAGCGCGATCGCCGCCGGCAGGATGGGCACGAACTGCGACGGCGTCGCGAACAGGCCGAGCACCAGGAACATGATGATCTGCGCCAGCCATGACACGCCGTCCTGGAAGCGGCGCAGCACCGAGACTGCGCGGATGTCGGAATTGCCGGCGACCAGGCCGGCGAGATAGACGGCGAGGAAACCCGAGCCTCCGATGGCGCCGGCCGCCGCGAAGACCATCAGCGACAGGGTCAGGACGAAGATGGGCAGGAGACCGCTGTCTAGGTTCAGGCGGTCTACCAGCCGCACGATGCCGAAGCCGCCGAGCAGGCCGACCACGGCGCCGAGCACCATGTGGCTGACGAAGCCGAGCGCCAGGTCGAGCAGGATCAGCTCGGCGTCCGGATCGGCGCCGAGGGCGATCACCTCGACCAGGGTGATCGTCAGGAAGATGGCGATCGGGTCGTTGGTGCCGGACTCGACCTCCAGCGTGGCGCGCACGCGGTCGCGCAGGTTGATGTTGCCGGCGCGCAGCAGGAAGAACACCGCGGCGGCGTCGGTGGAAGCGACCGCGGCGCCCAGCAGGAAGGATTCCAGCCAGGTCAGGCTGGTGAGATAGACGGCCGCGACGCCGAACAGCAGCGTCGTCAGCCCGACGCCGAGCGTTGCAAGCGTCAATGCCGGGCCGGCAGCCTGGCGGAATATCTTGATCGGCGTGCCGAAGCCGGAATCGAACAGGATCACGGCAAGCGCCAGCGAGCCGGCGAAATAGGCGAGCTGTGCATTGTCGAACTGGATGCCCAGTCCGTCCTCGCCGGTGGCGAGCCCGATCGCCAGGAACAGCAGCAGCAGCGGGGCGCCGAAGCGGAAGGCGATCAGGCTCGAAAACGCCGCGGCCACCACCAGGGCCGTCCCGACCAGCGTCGCGAGATAGATTGCCTGATCCATGCAGCCTCGTTCCCAAACCGCACTCCGTCGTTCCATTGAGAGTGCGGCGAAGACAAGGCGCAAGGCAAGCAAATCGCGTTTGCCGGCGCGCAAAAGCAGAACGCCCGGCCGAAGCCGGGCGTCGAGAATTGAGCAGAAAGTGCCGGGGCTTAGCCGATCGTCTTGGCGAAGGCCGCGGTGACGTCGGCCATGCGGTTGGAGAAGCCCCACTCGTTGTCGTACCAGCCGAGGATGTTGACGAAGTTGCCGTCCATCACCTTGGTCTGGTCGAGCAGGATGGTCGCCGAATGCGGGTCGTGGTTGAGGTCGGACGACACCAGCGGATGGTTGGTGTAGGTCATCACGCCCTTGAGCCTGCCGTCGGAGGCGGCGATCAGCGCGTCGTTGACCTCCTGCACCGTCGTCGCGCGCTTGGCGATGAATTTCAGGTCGACCAGCGATACGTTCGGGGTCGGCACGCGGATCGAGATGCCGTCCAGCTTGCCCTTGAGCTCCGGCAGGACCAGGCCGATGGCCTTGGCAGCACCCGTCGAGGTCGGGATCTGCGACAGCGCCGCGGCGCGGGCGCGGTAGAGATCCTTGTGCATGGTGTCGAGCGTCGGCTGGTCGCCGGTATAGGAATGGATGGTGGTCATCATTCCCTTCTCGAGGCCGACCAGCTCGTGCACGACCTGCGCCATCGGCGCCAGGCAGTTGGTGGTGCAGGAGCCGTTCGAGATCACGACGTGATCCTTGCTCAGCTGGTCGTGATTGATGCCGTAGACGATCGTGATGTCGGCGCCGTCGGCGGGCGCCGAGACGATGACGCGCTTGGCGCCGGCGGTGAGGTGGGCGGAGGCCTTCTCCTTGGAGGTGAAGATGCCGGTGCATTCGAGCGCGATGTCGATGCCGAGCTCCTTCCAGGGAAGCTGCGACGGATCCTTGATGGCGGTGACCCTGAACTTGTCGGAGCCGATGTTGATGGTGTCGCCGTCGACCTTCACGTCGTGCGGGAAGCGGCCGTGCACGCTGTCGTAGCGCAGCAGGTGAGCGTTGGTCTCGACCGGACCGAGGTCATTGACGGCGACGACGTGGATGTCCTTGCGGCCGGACTCGTAGATGGCGCGCACGATGTTGCGGCCGATGCGGCCAAATCCGTTGATGGCGACTCTGACGGGCATGAGATCCTCCTGGGAGCAAGGGAGAGCGGAAAACGCGTCCGCCGCTTCATAGCGGCGGATGCGGCAAGAATCCAGCGGGCAAACGCATCAGTTTAAATCGATTAGCTGCCGCTACTACCTGGCGGCTCCGGCTGCGTTCGAGCAGGGAAAGCCGCGTCAAACCGCCGGCGGCGCGCTCAGCCCTTGGTGCTCAGCCTGGCCTCGACGGCCTTGACCGTAGCCTCGGCTGTGATGCCGAAATGCGGATAGAGCTGCTCGATCGAGCCGGACGCACCGAAGCCGTGCATGCCGATGAAGATGCCGTCCAGGCCGATGAAGCGGTCCCAGCTGAGCCGGATGCCGGCCTCGATCGCCACCTTGACCGGCGCGGTGCCGATCAATGCCGCCTGGTAGGCCGCGCTCTGCCCTTCGAACAGCTCGAAGCACGGCACCGAGACGACGCGGGTCGGATGACCACGCTTCTGCAGCTCGGCACGCGCGCCAAGCGCGATCTCCACCTCCGAGCCGGTGGCGAAGATCGTCACCTCGGCTTCGCCGTCGGCGGTGGCGAGTTCGTAAGCGCCGAGGCGGCACAGGTTCTCGTCGGCGAAGTCGGTGCGCACGGCCGGCAGGTTCTGGCGGGTCAGCGCCAGCGTCGACGGGGCCTTGGTGCTCTCCAGCGCGATCTGCCAGCACTCTGCCGCCTCGGTCGCGTCGGCCGGGCGGAAGACGAGATGGTTGGGGATCGCCCTGAGTGCCGCCAGATGCTCCACCGGCTGGTGGGTGGGCCCGTCCTCGCCGAGCCCGATCGAGTCGTGCGTCATCACGAAGATCGAGCGAATACCCATCAGCGACGCCAGCCGCATCGACGGGCGCGCATAGTCGGAGAAGCACAGGAAGGTGCCGCCATAGGGAATGACGCCGCCATGCAGCGCCATGCCGCTCATGGCGGCGGCCATGCCGTGCTCGCGGATGCCGTAGTGGACATAACGGTTGCCGTACTTGCCGGCGGAGATGGCGTTGGTCTGCGTGGTCTTGGTGTTGTTGGAGCCGGTGAGGTCGGCCGAGCCGCCGATGGTTTCCGGCACGACGCCGTTGATCACCTCCAGCGCCATCTCGCTCGACTTGCGGGTGGCGACCTTCGGCTTGTCGGCGGCGAGCTTCCTCTTGTACTCGAGGATGGCGTCGTCGAAGCCGACCGGCAGGTCGCCGCGCATGCGCCGCTCGAATTCCGCGCGGGTCTCGGCGCCGGTCTCGGCCAGCCGCTTCTCCCATTCCGGGCGCTTCTTCGCCGAATTGAGCCCGGCGAGCCGCCATGCGTCGAGGATGTCGGAAGGCACCTCGAACGGCGCCGCCGTCCAGCCGAGTGCCTTACGGGTGGCGGCGATCTCGTCCTTGCCGAGCGGCGAGCCGTGCGCGGCCTTGGTGCCGGCCTTGGTCGGCGCGCCGAAGCCGATGGTCGTCTTGCAGGCGATCAGGGTCGGGCGGTCGGATTTCTGCGCGAGCTCGATGCAGCGGGCGATCTCGTCGGCGTCATGGCCGTCGCAGGCGAGCGTGTTCCAGCCGCTGGCGGCGAAGCGGGCGGCCTGGTCGGTGGAGTCGGCCAGCGACACCGCGCCGTCGATGGAGATGTTGTTGTCGTCCCAGAAGACGATCAGCTTGTTGAGCTTCAGGTGCCCGGCCAGCGTCAGCGCCTCTTGGCTGATGCCCTCCATCAGGCAGCCGTCGCCGGCGATAACATAGGTATAGTGGTCGACCAGGCTGTCGCCGAACTGGGCGTTGAGGATGCGCTCCGCCAGCGCCATGCCTACCGAATTGCCGAGGCCCTGGCCGAGCGGGCCGGTCGTCGTCTCGATGCCGGCGGCGTGGCCGTATTCCGGATGGCCGGCGGTCTTCGAGCCGAGTTGGCGGAAGTTCTTGATCTCATCGATGGTGATGTCTTCGTAGCCGGTCAGATAGAGCAGCGAGTAGAGCAGCATGGAGCCGTGGCCGGCCGACAGCACGAAGCGGTCGCGGTCGGCCCAGTGTGGCTTCTTCGGATCGTATTTGAGGAAACGCGTGAACAGCACGGTGGCGATGTCGGCGCAACCCATCGGCAGGCCGGGATGTCCGGAGTTCGCCTTCTCGACGGCGTCCATCGACAGGAAACGGATCGCATTGGCCATCCGGTCGTGCTTTTCGCGGTTGCTCATGGCGTGCTCGCTCGTGACGTGGGGGAGGAAGGCGCTGCCCCGGAAGAGGCAGCGGGACACATAGCAGGCGCCGGCTCCGAGTCAACAAAAGCATGGCCGGAACGCCGCCGCGAACGGCTTTTCGGACCCTCGGGGCGATTGCGGGGGAAAGGCCGGACGGCTTTGTTGACGGCCTGTTCGCACAGGGCCTAATCTTTCCCGAATAAATGGTTCTAATCCGTCGGTGATTCGGGAGTTGGCGGAGTTTAGACGGGTGCCATGACCGGGGAAACGACGCTGAGGGAAGTCATCATCCGCCTCGGCAAGGCGATGGACACGCTCGAACATGCCGCCGCATCGCGGCTGGAGCACGAGCAGGATTATTCGGAAGCCGAAGCGGAAGTGCAGCGCATGAACGCCGATCGCAGCCGGCTGGCGCAGGAGCTCGACATTTCGGAGGCCCGCGCCGAACGGCTGGAGGAGGCCAACAAGGAGGTGTCGCGGCGCCTCGTCACGGCGATGGAGACGATCCGCGCGGTGCTCGACAGATAGGTTGGGATGGCTCAGGTTACGGTCACGATCGACGGCAAGACCTATCGCATGGCCTGTGACGAGGGCCAGGAGGAACACCTTCTCGACCTTGCCCAGCGCTTCGACCGTTACGTCTCCCATCTGAAGGATTCGTTCGGCGAGATCGGCGACCAGCGCCTCACCGTCATGTCCGGCATCATGGTCATGGACGAGCTGACTGAGCTGCAGAAGCGCGTGAAGGGCATGGAGAGCGAGATACTCACCTTGCGCAAGACCCGCGACGACGCGCTGATGAAGGCCGACAAGAACGACGCGGCGCTCACCGGCGCGCTAGCCGGACTGGCCCAGCGCATGGAAGTGCTGGCGGAGAAGCTGGCCGCCCGGAAGGAGTAGCGGTCGCTCCGGGGCTGCCCGGAGAGCGACCCGGCACGCTACACGATATACTGCCCGCCATTGGCCGTCAGCGTCGAGCCGGTGATGAAGCCGGCCTCGTCGGAGGCGAGGAAGACGACGCAGCGGGCGATCTCGTCCGGCTCGCCGAGGCGGCCGACCGGAATCTGCGCGACGATCGATTCCCGCACCTTCTCCGGCACCGCCATCACCATGTCGGTGCCGATATAGCCGGGGCAGATGACGTTGACGGTGATGCCGGCGCGGGCGCCCTCCTGCGCGAGCGCCTTGGTGAAGCCGATGTCGCCTGCCTTGGACGCCGAATAGTTGGCCTGGCCCATCTGGCCCTTCTGGCCGTTGATCGAGGAGATGGTGATGATGCGGCCGAATTTGCGGTCGCGCATGCCGCTCCACAGCGGGTGCGTCATGTTGAAGGCGCCGTTGAGGTTGGTGTCGATGACGTCGCGCCACTGCTGCAGCGTCATCCTGTGGAACATGGCGTCGCGGGTGATGCCGGCATTGTTGACCAGCACGTCGACCGGCCCGAGATCGGCCTCCACCTGGCCGATGCCGGCGACGCAGGCGTCGTAATCGGCGACCGACCATTTATACGTCTTGATGCCGGTCTCGGCGGTGAACTTTTGCGCCGCCTCGTCATTGCCGGCGTAGTTGGCGGCGACCTGATAGCCGGCGTTCTTGAGGGCGACCGAGATGGCTGCCCCAATGCCGCGCGAACCGCCAGTGACCAGTGCTGTACGTGCCATGCTTCTTCTCCTCCCTTTGGTCGGAGGAGCGAAGAGCGGGTAGCGAACAGCGAATAGGGATTTGTCCCGCTCGCGTCGCTCGTCCTCCCCTATTCGCTACTCCCTATTGGCTATTCGCCTTTTTAGTTCACCGCCTCGACGCACATCGCCACGCCCATGCCGCCGCCGATGCACAGCGTCGCAAGCCCCTTCCTGGCGCCGCGGCGGCGCATCTCGTAGACCAGCGTGTTGAAGACGCGCGCGCCGGACGCGCCGATCGGGTGGCCGATGGCGATCGCCCCGCCGTTGACGTTGACGATGTCGGGGTTCCAGCCCATGCCCTTGTTGACGGCGCAAGCCTGCGCGGCGAACGCCTCGTTGGCCTCGACCAGGTCGAGGTCGTCGACCTTCCAGCCCGCCTTCTCCAGCGCCCGCTGCGAGGCGGGGATCGGCCCGGTACCCATCACGGCCGGATCGACGCCGGCGGTCGCCCAGGAGACGATGCGCACCAGCGGGGTGATGCCGCGACGGACGGCCTCGGCCTCGCTCATCAGCAGCGCCCCGGCGGCGCCGTCGTTGATGCCGGACGCGTTGCCGGCGGTCACCGTGCCCTCCTTGTCGAAGGCCGGGCGCAGCTTCTGCATGGCGTCCAGCGTCGCGCCGTGGCGGATGTATTCGTCGGCGTCGACGATGGTGTCGCCCTTGCGGCCCGGCACCGTCACGGCGACGATCTCGTCCTTGAACTTTCCGGCCTTCTGCGCCGCCTCGGCCTTGTTCTGCGAGGCCAGCGCGAACTGGTCCTGCACGTCGCGGGTGATCTGGAACTGCTTTGCGACGTTCTCGGCGGTGACGCCCATGTGGTAGCCGTTGAAGGCGTCCCACAGCCCGTCCTTGATCATCGTGTCGATCATCTTGTAGTCGCCCATCTTCACGCCGGCGCGCAGGTGTTGCGCATGCGTGGACAGCGACATCGACTCCTGCCCGCCGGCCACCACGATCCTGGCGTCGCCGGCCGCGATCTGCTGCATGCCGAGAGCGATGGCGCGCAGCCCGGAACCGCACACCTGGTTCAGCCCCCAGGCTGTCGTCTCCTTCGGCAGGCCGGCATTGATCGAGGCCTGCCGGGCCGGGTTCTGGCCCTGCGCGGCGGTCAGCACCTGGCCGAGGATCACCTCGTCGACCTCCGCCGCCTCGACGCCGGCGCGCGTCAGCAACTCGCGGATCACCACCGCGCCAAGCTCATGCGCGGGCGTCGCCGCGAACGAGCCGTTGAACGATCCGACAGGGGTGCGCGCCGCGCTGGCGACGACGATGGCGTTGGCTGCAGACATTTGTTTCTCCGTCGGGTTTTTATCGGGTTTTCACCAGTTCTGGCCCGCCCCGGACGGGGAGTCAAACCGGAAAATGGCGGCTCGCCCGAGCCTCCGCCGCATGCTGCACCCATGCTGCGCAGCAATTTTCTGCCGCACCGCCACGCAATGAATCCCGCACCGCACAAACCGCTTGGAATTACGACGGCTTTGCGCATATCCTGACCGGACGCCAAATCGTTACCGGCCGCTTACGCTGCGGCGGTGCTTCCCGGGGAGGATGCTGATGGCCGCGAAGGACGACCCTGTCGTCATCAAGAAGTATGCGAACCGGCGCCTCTACAATACGGGCACCAGCACCTATGTGACGCTGGAAGACCTGGCCGGCATGGTCAAGCGCAACGAGGACTTCACGGTCCAGGACGCCAAGACCGGCGAGGACATCACCCACCCGGTGCTGACCCAGATCATCTTCGAGCTGGAGAACAAGGACGGGCAGAACATGCTGCCCATCCCGTTCCTGCGCCAGCTCATCGCCTTCTATGGCGACCAGATGCAGATGATCGTGCCGAGCTTCCTGGAGCAGTCGATGAGCGCCTTCGCCAAGGAGCAGGAACGTTTTCGCGAGCAGCTCAAGTCGAGCCTCGGCAAGACGCCGATGGACATGATGAAGATGGCGCCGATGAAGGCGCTGGAGGAGCAGACGCGCCGCAACATGGAGCTGTTCCAGAACGCCATGAAGATGTTCACGGCCTTGCCCGGCGGGATCCCGGCCGCGACGCCGGAGCCGCCGAAGAAGGAGCAGGGAAAGGCGGACGACCTTTCGGAACTCAAGGAGCAGATCGCCGCCATGCAGCGCAAGATCGACTCGCTGAGCTGAGCGGCTGATTTTCCACGCCTCCGGTTATGAATCGAGACTGGTTCGTCCGGTTGACGCTTGAGCCGAGCTAAAAGAATATTGCTCTGTTTCGGCGGGAAAGCGGTGCCACTCCAAAGGTGATGCAAGCAGAAATCCTGCTCCGCCGGCACGAATGTCGCCGCCCCACGTCGGCGCCGGGTCGGTAGCGCGCTCGCGAAGGTTTGATCGCTTCCGCCAGGAAACCGGCAGCGCGAGCGATGGCCAAGGGCGGGGGATTGCCCGCATAGTGCGGCGCAGCGTCCTTCGAGGCCGCCCGCCATGCCCGTTCGCCTGTTTGCCGCGCTCTGCCTGCTCCTGTTCATGGCTCCCGCCGCCTCGGCGCAGGAGGACGGGCCGGTGCCGAGCAAATGCATGGCGATCGCGCAGGCCCTGCCAAAAGTCACCTATGCCAGCTTCACGCCGGCCCAGGCCGCCGGCGAGGGCGAGGTCGCCATCACCTATGCCGGTCACTCGACCTATCTGATCGACACGCCGGCCGGCGTGCGCATCGCCACCGATTTCAGCGGCGTCTATGGCGGCAGCCCGCCGCCGCGCGTCGCCACCATGAACAAGGCGCACCGCACCCACTATACCGACGATCCGGACCCGGCGATCGAGCACGTATTGCGCGGCTGGAACCCGGCCGGCGGGCCGGCGCGCCACGCCGAGGTGGTCGACGACGTTTACATCCGCAACGTCACCACCGACATCCGCAACTGGGGCGGCGAGCTCGAGCGCGACGGCAATTCCATCTTCATCTTCGAGGTCGCCGACCTCTGCATCGGCCATCTCGGCCATCTGCATACGCGGCTCAGCGACGCCCAATACGGCGCGATCGGCCGACTCGATGTCGTGATGGTGCCGATCGACGGCGGCATAACCCAGTCGCTCACCGGCATGAGCGAGATCACCACGCGGCTGCAATCGTCGATCGTGCTGCCGATGCACCGCCACTCGACGCCGATGGCGGAATTCCTCGGCATCATGGGCGACGCCTTCGCCGTCGATTTTCGCAACAGCCGCTCGCTCACGGTGTCGCTGCGCAGCCTGCCCGACCGGCCGACCATCGTGATCCTGGACGGCGTGTAACCGTCACCCGCCGGATCTGGCCTTTATCGCCGGCGTGACGATATCGAGCGCGTCGGTGGAGATGCCGCCGGAATAGCCGGCGGGTAGCGTTTCGATTGCGGTCGGCGCGTCCAGGCCCTGGGAAAAGCCGCCGGAATAGGGGCCGAGCAGGAAGACCCGGGTATCGGCCGCGTCCATGCGGTCGAGGAAGCGGTTCGGCCAGCCCCACAGCCAGGGCGCGACGTTGACCGGGATAAGCAGCGTCGTGCCGCGGCAGGCTTCCGGCACCGTGCCGCTCCAGCCGAGCGCGGCATAGCGCAGGACGCAGGCTTTCAACGATCGCCGGCTGAAGACGCGCATGTCTGGCAGAGCCTGCTTCACCGCATCGACCGGCTCGTCGCCACCATAGACGGTCAATCGTGCACGGCTCTCCGGCGAAAGCGTTCCGAGGAAAGCGGCCAGCTTCCCGCCCTCCGCCGGATCGTTGCTCTTCACGTTGACGTGGAAGCGGCGGTCCGGAAAACGCTCCAGCACCTCGGAGAGCGAGGGCATCATGCCGACCCCCTTGCCGCGGAAGGGGAACGTGGCGCCGCCGTCGGCGGTATAGCCGTAGCCGATGTCCAGCGTCTTCAGCGTCGCCATGTCGTGATCGCGGGTGGGCCCGGTTCCCTCCGTCCGGCAGTCCAGCGTCCAGTCGTGGAAGACGGCGAACTGCCCGTCCGTGGTTGGATGGACATCGAGCTCCAATACGTCGGCGCCGAGCGCGAACGCCGCTTCCATGGAAGGGATGGTGTTCTCCAGGAAGGCGTGGCGCGGGGGCAGCATCCTTGCCGCAGTGCAGGTCTCGGCGTCGAGACCGGCGCGATCGTAGTCCTGGGCCAGGCCGCGATGCGCGAGCACCATCGGCTTTCCCGGTGGCCGGCCGGACAGCAGCGACGTATTGCCCAGCCACAGCGCGCCGGCGGCGGCGCAGAGGGTCAGGGCGGCGATGGTCCAGCGCTTCATTGCGGAATCGGTCTCCTCTCGGCGCAATGGCTGGAGCGGCAAAACCCGGCGATTTGACGGCAACCGGACGTTGAAGCCGTTCACGTCCCGGACGGCGGTCCTTCCATGTCGCCCTTCAGCCGGTCGAGGATCGACAGCGCGTGCCCGGCATAGCCGCTGATCCAGCGGTCGTGGATGCGCTTGATCGGCAGCGCGTCGAGATGGTTCCAGCGCTCGCGGCCGTCGCGCCGGACGACGATCAGGCCCGCCTCCTCCAGCACGTTCAGGTGCTGCATCACGGTGCAGCGGTCGAGCTCCGGCAGCGCCTCGCACAGCATGCCCGTCGTCTGCGGCGCCTCTTTCAGCCGGTCGAGCAGGCCGCGTCGCGTGGCATTGGCCAAAGCCTTGAAAATGCTGTCGTCCTTGACGTCGCTTGACATGTTATAAATATATAACATATTATGCCGTCAGACAAGAAGGAGCTGTGGATATGTCACTCGGATTCAAGATATCCGGCCGCATCGCCAAGCCCGTCGACGAGGTGTTCGACGCCGTCGTCAACCCCAGGAAGCTCAGCGGCTATTTCACCACGATCGGCGGCACCAGCGCGCCGCTGGTGGAAGGCACCACCGTCACCTGGTGGGGCGACATCCCGGTCGAGGTCGACGAGATCATGCCGGAGGAGCGCATCGTGCTGCGCTGGGACGCCGGCGTACCGGCCGGCGCACCGTCGTACAAGACGCGCATCGAGATGAAGTTCGATGCGCTCGACGACCGGTCCACCATGGTCACCATTGCCGAATCCGGCTGGGTCGAGGATGAGAACGGGCGCAGCAAGTCATACCTCAACTGCGAGGGCTGGACGCAGATGCTGTGCTGCATGAAGGCCTATCTCGAATACGGCATCAATTTGCGCGAGGGCTACTACCGCTCGGAGATGCGGGGCGAGCCGGCGCGCGAACACAACATCTGAGCATCGGCCGTCAGGAGGACATCATGACCGCGACGATCACCGGCGGCATCAACATCGCCATGAAGGTGCCCAGCCATCAATACGAGGCGACCATCCGCTTCTACCGCGACGTGGTCGGCCTGAAGCCGTTCATCGACAAGGCGCCCGCTATCGGTTTCGAGCTGGGGCCGAACCGGCTGTGGATCGACGAGGACCCGACCATGAGCCAGGCCGAGCTGTGGCTGGAGCTGTTCACCGACGATCACAAGGGCGCCCTCGACCATTTCGAGGCGGCGGGTGTCGTGCGCTGCGACGCGGTCGAGCCGCTCGGCGAAGGGTTCCGCGGCGGCTGGATCATGAATCCGGCCAACATCGTCCACATGGTGCGCCAACCCGACGCCTGGTGAGGCGCTCCTTGGGAGTCCGGCCAGGAGAACCACCGGACCGGCCCCTGCACCGGGGCCGCCGACACCACCGGATGGAGGAAGAGATGAAATCGGAAAACACGCCAGTCGCGGTCGCCGAGATGCTGATCCGCAGGCCCGTCGAAACGGTCTTCGCAGCCTTCGTCGATCCGGCGATCACGACGAAATTCTGGTTCACCTACGGCAGCGCCCGGCTCGACAGCGGCGGGCCGGTCCGCTGGGACTGGGCGATGTACGGCGTTTCGGCGGACGTGCTCGTCGACGAGCTGGTTGCGAACGAGAAGATCCTGATGCGATGGGGCGATCCGGCGACCACGGCCGAATGGCGGTTCGACCCGCGGCCCGACGGCACAGCCTTCGTAAGCGTCCGCAACTGGGGCTTTGCCGGGGACGCCGAAAGCCGGGCCGGGCAGGCGATCGGCTCCACCGAAGGGTTCACGCTGGTGCTCGCCGGGGCCAAGGCCTGGCTGGAGCACGGGCTGGCGCTGGAACTGATCAGGGATCGTTATCCCGACGGACTGCCGAAAGAGTGATCTATCTATCGTCTGGTTGCCGCCGAAAGCCCCTCTCCGCGGATCAGCAGCATGATCCGGGCCGAGATGCCAAAGACGACGATCGCGCCTCTACCGCTCCGTCAGCTTGAGCTCGATGCGGCGGTTGCGGTTGCGCGCCTCGTCGCTGTCGCCTTCCTCGAGCGGCTGGTATTCGCCGAAGCCGGCGGCGACGAGGCGGTTGGCCGGCACGCCGTCGGCGATCAGGAACTTCACCACCGAGGTGGCACGCGCCGACGACAGCTCCCAGTTGTCGCGGTAGCGGCCGGTGCCGGACAGCGGCCGGTTGTCGGTGTGGCCGTCGACGCGCAGCACCCAGTTGATCTCCGGCGGGATCTCCTTCTGCAGCTCGATCAGCGCCTGGGCCAGCTTGGCCATCTCGGCGCGGCCGGCCTCGTTGATCACGTCGGAGCCGACCGGGAACAGCACTTCCGACTGGAAGACGAAGCGGTCGCCGACGATGCGGATGTTTTCCCGGTCCGAAAGAATCTCGCGCAGGCGGCCGAAGAAGTCCGAGCGGTAACGGTTAAGCTCCTGCACGCGCTGGGCGAGCGCGACGTTCAGCCGCCGGCCGAGATCGGCGATCTTGGTGTTGGATTCGCGGTCGCGCTGCTCGGAGACGTCGAGCGCCGATTCGAGCGCGCCGATCTGCTTGCGCAGGGCGGCGATCTGCTGATTGAGCAATTCCACCTGCGAAAGCGCCTGCTGGCTGATCTGGCGCTGCTGATCCAGCTCGCCGGACAGCGTGCCGATGCGTGCGTCGGCGGCGGCACCCGCGCCGGCGCCGCGGTCGAGCAGCTGCTGCAGGCGCGATCGCTCGGATTCGGCGACGTCCAGCGAGGCGCGCAGGTTGAGCAGCTGGTCCTCGGCGTCCTGGGCGTTCGACTGCTCCAGAGCCAGCAGTTGCGTGAGCTCGTTGATCTGCGAGTTGAGGCGGCTGAGCACCTCGTCCTTGCCGGAGATCTCGCGGCTGAGCAGGAACTGCGCCAGCACGAACACCGACAGCAGGAACATGATGGCGAGCAGCAGCGTCGACAGCGCGTCGACGAAGCCCGGCCAGTAGTCGATGCGGCGGTCGCCGCGGCGGCCCCGCGCCAGCGCCATGTCAGTTCAACTCCCGGTTCTTCAGCGCCTCGGCGATCTTGTCGAGCGTGGCGCGCAGCGCCTTCTGCTCCTGCGACTGCGCCTCCACCCAGTCGCGCATGATCTGCTGCTCGCTGCGCATGTTCTTGACCAGGCCGGAAATGCCGTCGGCGAGGTTGGCCATGGCGGTGGCGACGCGCGGATTGGCGCCGCCGTTCTCCTGCAGCGCGCGCAGCCGCTCGCCGAGCGCCTTGAGCTCGTCGGCCGTGCCGGCGCGCGCCGGGTCGGGCACGCCGGCGATGTCGGAGGAGAGGTCGGTCACCGAGGACAGCCAGTTCTCCAGCTCGGTGTAGAAGCGCGTCTGCGCGCGGCCCGCCTGCAGGTCGAGGAAGCCGAGGATGAGCGAGCCGGAGAGACCGAACAGCGAGGAGGAGAAGGCCGTGCCCATGCCTGACAGCGGCGCCGACAGGCCGGACTTGAGGGCGTCGAGCACGGCGGCGGCATCGCCCGTGCCCGGATCGAGCGACTGGATGGTGTCGCTGATCGAGCCGATCGTCTCGAGCAGGCCCCAGAAGGTGCCGAGCAGGCCGAGGAAGACGAGCAGGCCGACCAGGTAGCGCGACACGTCGCGGCTCTCGTCGAGACGGTTGGCGATCGAGTCCAGCATGGTTCGCATCGAGCTCGTCGACAGCGCCATCGAGGACGAGCGGCCGAGCAGCGCCTTCATCGGCGCCAGTAGCACCGGCTCGCTGGTCTCGGAGCCAGCGCGGAAGGAATTGACCCACTGGATCTCGCGGAAAAGCCGGACGACCTGGCCGAAGGCGAGCAGGATGCCGACGAGAAGAACGCCGGCGATGAGGCCATTGAGACCGGGATTGGAGGCGAAGGCGGAACCGATCTGCCGGGCCAGGATCGCCGCGATGAAGGCGACGATTGCCAGAAAGATCACCATGGACAGCAGGGCCATCCGGGGGCTGGACAGCTTGTAGGGGTCGTATCCTTCCGCCGCCTCGCCAGTCCGGAAATTCTTCAAGAACGTCATTCCGTGCCCGATTCCTGCCCGCTTCCTGTCGCGCGGGACTCTAAACGGAAATGTGACGAAAATGGAAGGCACGCGGGGCAAGGAATGCCGGGGAGGGCCGTCTTTCTGCTGGCAGCGGGCCGCCGGGTTCGGCCGCCGGTCGGCAATCGCTATCCGGCGCGCCGAACGGAGGCGGCCGCCATCCGCGCGACCTCGGCGGCAACGCGCTCGGCGTGCCGGGTCACCTGCGGCAGGCCCATGAGTTCTCCGACGGTCGCGCGTGCCAGCGGACCCGCGACGAACAGGTTGGGGAGCTCTCGGCCGTGCCTGTCGATGGCGCGGGCTGACCCGGATACGTCCAGGCCGAGCCGCAATGCATCGACGCGGACATTGCCTCGCGCCGCCAGGCTCGCAATCGCGGGATTGCTGTCGGTGACCGTGCCGTGGTCCGGCCCGGTGGTCACGGCGATGCAGTCGAAGCGTTGGTGCTCCGCCGATGGCGCGCCGCGCAGGCGATAGCCGATCTCGAAGCCCATGCCGTGCCGTTCGGCGGACAGCAGCCGGCCCGCCGCCACGGTGAGCGTGCCGTCGGCGATACGGCGATCGGCCACGGCGACGACCTGTGGCGCGGCGCGGTAGCGGTGCACGTCCCAGAAGACGCGCAGATGGCGCACCAGCCGCGCCCTCTCGGCCTGGGCGAGTGCCGACCAGATCGCCGGCGCCTGCTCGCGCAACGCGTCGAAGACGGCGTGCCAGGTGATGCCCTCGCCGGCGGCCGCCGCCACCTCGCGGCGGATCCTGCGCAGCAATGCGAGTGCGGTGCGCGCCGGCAGGCTGGAAAAGTCGCCGCGTGGCTCCGCCGGCGTCACGGCGTGGCCGCGCGAGCGCAGGCCGCGGCGCGAAAGCGCCAGGATGCGGCCGCGATGGCCCGCCGAATCGAGCGACGCAATGGCGTCGGCGGCCGTCAGCCCGTTGCCGATCAGCAATACACGGTCGTCCGGAGCGATCGATCCGAGGCCGCAACTGCCATGGATATCGGCGACGAAGCCCGGCAGTCCGGCCAGTTGCCGCAGAGGCCGGGGAACTGCGGGGGCCGGATGGCTTGTCGCCAACACGAGGATATCGGCGGAGATGTCCGCCCCATGTGCGAGGGTCAGTTGGAAGCGCCCCGGCCGCTCGTCGATCGACACCACCTCGTCCCGGACATGGGCGATGGCGCCGCTCGCCAGCAACGGGTCGAGCTGTTCGGCGACATAGCGGCCGAAGACATGGCGGCGCGGGTAGGCAAGGCCTTCGCCCGTGATTGCCTCCGGATCGTCCGCAAGTGCGTGGGTCGCTGCGAGCCAGTCCGCGAAATGCGACGGTGCGTCGGAAAAGAGGCTCATCCGGCCGGCCGGCACGTTGATCCTGTGCACCGGGTCGTGCGTCGAATAGGCCAGCCCGCCGCCAAGCCGGCCGCGCGGCTCGACGACCAGGACGCGCGGCGCACCGACGGCAAACGCTCTTGCGAGGTGAAATGCGACGGCGGCTCCGGTATAGCCGCCGCCGACGATGACGACGGTCGGGACCTGCTCTGCAGGAGCCATCAGCTTGCGCCGACCCTCTTCGCCGGCCGGTGGTCTCCCGCGATGGTCTCGCCGAACGGCCCGGTGTTCACCGAATTGCCGCGTTGCGGGATCGGATGATCGAGCGGCAGGTTCGGCAGGACGAGTTCGCCGAAGCGATAGGCCTCTTCCAGATGCGGGTAGCCCGACAGGATGAAGGTGTCGATGCCGATCCGGCGATATTCGTCGATCCGCTCGGCAACCGTATCCGGATCGCCGACCAGCGCCGTGCCGGCGCCGCCGCGCACCAGGCCGACGCCGGCCCAGAGATTCGGCGAGACTTCGAGCTTGTCGCGGCGCCCGCCATGCAGGCGGCTCATGCGTGCCTGGCCGACGGAATCCATGCGGGCGAACACCGCCTGGGCGGAGGCGATCGTCGCATCGTCGAGGCGGCTGATCAATTCATCAGCGGCTGCCCAGGCGGCCTCATTGGTCTCGCGCACGATCACGTGCAGGCGGATGCCGAAGGAGACATTGCGTCCCTTCTTCTGCGCCAGCTCCCGCACCGTTTCGAGCTTGCGCGCCACGTCGGCCGGCGGCTCGCCCCAGGTCAGGTACTTGTCGATCTGCTCGGCCGCGACGTCGTTGGCCTCCGGGGAGGAGCCGCCGAAATAGAGGGGTGGGTGTGGCGTCTGGTGCGGCGCAAAGAGCAGCCTGCCGTCCTCGATGCGGAAGTGCTTGCCGGTATGCTCCACGGTCTCGCCGCGCAGCACCGCCTTGTAGATGTCGAGGAACTCGCGCGTCACTTCGTATCGCTCGGCATGGCTGAGGAAGATGCCGTCGCCCTTGTTCTCCTGCGGATCGCCGCCGGTGACGACGTTGATCAGCAGCCGGCCCTCGGAGATGCGGTCGAGCGTCGCGGTCATGCGCGCCGCGAGCGTTGGCGACTGCAGGCCGGGGCGCACCGCCACGAGGAAGCGCAGGCGCTTCGTCAGGGGAGCCAGCGCGGACGCGATCACCCAGCTGTCCTCGCAACTGCGGCCCGTCGGCAGCAAGGCGCCGTAATAGCCAAGCGAGTCCGCCGCCTGGGCGATCTGGGTGAGGTATGGCAGGTCTACGGCCCGGCCGCCTTCGGACGTCCCGAGATAGCGGCTGTCGCCATGGGTGGGCAGGAACCACAGGACTTTGATACGTTCTGGAAAGTCTGTACTCACAGGAGTCTCCGCATCCGCGCCGGGCGCCTATTCCGGCGCACACTAACCGTCGTCCGGGGACTTCCAGAAGGCAAAAAATATTAATTCCATAAATCAGGTAGAAAATGACGACTTTTCTCCGGCGTCGGGGCCGGAGAGTGGAGTCAAGGCGATGCCGGCGCAGCCGGGACGATGCCGGCTCGTCCCGGCTGCGCGGCGCTGTTTTCCAGCTCAGCCCGCCTTGGCGAGACCGATGCGCCATTGATAGGGCGGCGGTGTGCCGTTGACGGCGTAGTCGCCGACGATGCGGTCCTTGTAGATGCGCGGATTGTGCGACGACAGCGTGCGCGCGTTGCGCCAGTGGCGGTCGAGCGCCAGCGGCTTGCGCGTCGCCGACGCGCCGAGCGTGTCGAAGGCGATGGTGGCGGATTCCAGGATCAGATCGGTGACGATGTTCAGCGCCTGCGAGGTCTCCAGCTCCGCGAGCGCGTTGGCACGCTCCTCCGCCTCCGCGTCCCCGGCGAAATGCGCCTGGAAGGCGCGCTCGATGGCACGCCCGACCTGCAGCACGATTGCGCCGGCGGCGTAGGCGTTGCTGCGGATGCGGCCGACGACCTGCAGCACCTGCGGGTCCTGACTGGAGCGCGAGCCAGCGCCGTTCGTATAGGTGCGTGTCCGCTTCGCCACCTGCGCCGCCGTCTCGGTGGTGATCGCCCGACCGATGCCGGCCAGCGTCGCCAGATGGACGGCCTGGTAGAAGGCCGCGCCGTAACGGAACTTGTCGTCGTCGACCACGACATCGCCGGGATCGACCACGGCGCCGCTGAAGGTGGTCGTGCCGCTCGCCGTGAGGACCTGGCCGAAGCCGTCCCAGTCGTCGATCACGTTGACGGCCGGGTCGTCGCGGCGCACCTGCACGGCGATGCCCTTGCCGTCCAGCCCGGTTGCGCCGACATCGATCCAGTCGGCGAACAGCGAGCCGGTGGTGTAGTACTTCGTGCCCTCCAGCAGCAGCCTGCCGTCCTTCTCGTGGATGCGGGTGGAGAAGGCCTCCTGACTGGCATTGCCGATTTCGGTCCAGGCATTGCCGGCGATCTCGCCGCGCGCGATCCGTTCGGTCCAGCGCCTGCGGTCCGGCCCCTCGGTCTTGCTGACGACGTCCTCGACGAAGCCGAAATGGCCGCGCAGCGCCTGGGTGATGTTTTGAATCGGCTTCCGACAGCTCGACAAGGATGTTGAGAAGCTCGGGAATGGTGGCGCCGAAGCCGCCTTCGACCTGCGGCACGCGGAGCGCCCCGAGGCCCGCCTGCTTCAGCCTGCCGATTTCTTCCACCGGCAGGCCGCGACGAAGCTCGCGGTCGATCGCTCCCGCGGCGATCTCGGCGAACAGCGGACGGAACCGGTCCGCGAGGCTTTCGTAGCGCGCGCTCGGTCCTTCGCCCCAGGCGAGGTCGATCTGAGACATGGTGTCCTCTTCCTATGAATGCTGGTGAGTTCGTTCAGTGGACGACGTTCGACTTCGCTCCGCCGAGGTAGAAATCGTGCACGTCGTCGCGCGCGCGCAGTTCCTCCGCGGTACCCGAAAGCGCGACCTTGCCCATTTCCAGGATGTAGCCGTGGTCGGCGTATTTCAGCGCGAGATTGGCATTCTGCTCGGCCAGCAGGAAGCTGACGCCCGACTGCGTGTTGAGGGTGCGGATGATCTCGAATATCTCATGCACGATGATCGGCGCCAGACCCATCGACGGCTCGTCGAGCAGCACCAGCTTCGGCTTCGTCATCAGCGCCCGACCGATCGCCACCATCTGCTGCTCGCCGCCGGAAGTCAGCCCGGCCTTGGTCCGGCGCTTCTGCTTCAGCCGCGGGAACCAGGCATAGATCTGCTCCAGGCTTTCGTTCAGTGCGGAGCGAGACGGCCGGCGCGCGAAGGCGCCGGCAAGCACGTTCTCCTCGACGGTCAATTGCGGGAAGACATGGCGGCCTTCCAGAACCTGCACGATGCCGCGGGTGACGAGGCGCGAGGCCGAGAGGTCGCCGACGTCTTCGCCCCGCCAGCGGATGTCGCCCTTGCTGACGCGCCCGCGGGCGGGACCGAGGAGGTTGGATATCGCCTTCAGCGTCGTGGTCTTGCCCGCGCCGTTGGCGCCGAGGAGGGCGACGATGCTGCCCTCCTCGACCTTGAGCGAGACGTCCCGCACGGCCAGGATCGCCTGACCATAGAGCGCTTCCACGTTGCGGACTTCGAGGAAGCCTGGCTTCTCAGCGGTCATGGCCGTTCGATCCCCTGCGGTTCAGTTGCTCGCGTCGACGCGGGGCGTGATGCCCTTCTCGGCCGCGTAGGCGGCCGCCTTGGCCTTGATCGCGTCCGCGAACAGGGTCGGATCGGCCTTCAGCCAGTCGGTCAGCGTGTTCCAGGACTCGCCGTTCCACTGGATGATCTTGGCTGCGACCTGCTCGCCCTTATGGTTGTCGATCGAGGTCTTGAGCGGGCTGATCAGGCCTTCCGCGCCGAGCTCGGCGATGCGCTTGTCGTCGATGTTCAGGTTCTCGAGCGCCCACTGGCCTTCCTCGGCGGTGAGCGGGCGGTTGCCGAACCTGGCCTGGCCGGTGCGCAGCGCCTCGACGAAGGTGATCGCTTCGATGACGCCGTAATTGTAGTAGACGGTGCCGAACTTGCTGTTGTCCTTGAGGTCGGACTTGCCGGCGTCGACGATGTGCTCCTTCAGCTTCCTGATGATGCCGTAGTCGGTGCCGGGCGGGAAGACCGACACCGCGAGGTAGCCGTTGGCCGCCGCGCCCGCCGGGCGGGCATCGTCTTCCGAGCCGCTCCAGATGTCGCCGATGATGCGGTCGACCGGAAAGCCGACGCGCGCCGCCGTTTTGATCGCGACCGGCGTCATCACGCCCCAGCCGCGCAGGAACACCCAGTCGGCGCCGGCGCGGCGGATCTGCTGCCACTGCGCCTGCTGCTGCTCGCCCGGATGCGGCACCGGGATCTGGATGTCCTCGAAGCCGTACTTTTTCGACAGGATCGCCAGCGGCTCGATCGTGTCGCGGCCGTAGCCGGAGTCGTGGTAGAGCGTGGCGATCTTCACGCCCTTCAGCTTGTCATGGCCGCCGACTTGCCCGGCGATGTAGTCGACGATGATCTCGGCCTCGCTCCAGTAGTCGAAGATCAGCGGGAACTGGTATGGGAAGACGCGACCGTCGGTGGCGATGTTCTGGCCGCCGCCGGGGCTGACGATCGGCACCTTGTCGAGGCGCGCCTTGTCGGTGAGCGCGACGTCCAGGCCGCTCGAATGCGGGTAGATCGCGGCGGTCAGCGCACCGTTGAAGCCGTTCTTGTAGCGCTCGTAGCACTCGATGCCGCGCTCGATCGTATAGGCGGTCTCGCACTCCTGGATCAGGATCTTGACGCCGTTGACGCCGCCCTCGACCTCGTTGACGTAGCGCAGATAGTCGATGTTGCCGGCGCCGAACGGGATGAAGGACGGGGCATAGGGGCCGGTGCGGTAGGTGAACAGCGGATAGAGCTGCTGGCCGGCGCCGTCCTGCGCCATCGCCGGCCCGGAGAAGACGGCGGCCGACAATACGGCCCCCGCCGCCAGGGCGATCGTTCTCGAGAGTAGGGACATTTAGCGGTTCCTTGATTGGTCGCTGGGGTGATCGGTGCCGGGTCTGTGGGCCTGCGCGCGAACGGGCCCGGCGCCCCGCCCGGTCCGCGCGGGAGCGCGGAGCCTAGCTTGCCAGCCGCCCCCGGATGGCTTCCACGCCCCGCCGTATCCAGGCTGAGAGCCCGTCGGGTTCCTTGATCAGGATGAAGATGATGATCGCGCCGAAGATGACGCGCTGCAGGTTGGTGATGGCGCCCTGGTCGCTGAGGTAGGCGACGTTGGACGCCAGCACGAGATGGTCGAGCACGATCGGCGTCAGCACGATGAAGGCCGCGCCGAGGAAGTTGCCGAAGATCGTCGCCGTGCCGCCGATCAGCACGATGAAGAGGATCTGGAACGACTTGTCGAGATTGTAGGTGTGCGCGTCGGCGGTACCGAGATAGGCGAAGCCCCACAGCACGCCTGTTATGCCGAGGAAGAAGGAGGAGACGGCGTAGGCCTCCAGCTTGCGGCGCGCGACGCGGATGCCGAGAACCGACGCGGCGGTCTCCATGTCGCGGATCGCCATCCATTCTCGGCCGAGGCGGCTGCGCACGACGAGGAAGGCGAGCCCGATCAGCAATGCGGTCACGCTCACGACGAGCAGGTAGCGGCCGTGCGGGGACTGGAGGTCGTAGCCGAGGAATTCGAGCCGGGGCGCCGAGATCGTCAGGGATTGGCTGTTGTTGGAGAACCAGGGATAGTTGGTGAACAGCCACTGGAAGAAGAACTGCGCGCCGAGGGTCGAGGCGGCGAGATAGAAGCCCTTGATCCTGAGCGCGGGCAAGCCGAACACGACGCCAACGGCAGCCGCGATGAGGCCGGCAAGCACGAACACCCCCGGCAGCGGCAGGTCCGGCGCGCGTAGGATCAGATTGTAGGCCGAGAACACGCCGACCGACATGAAGGCGGCCGAGCCGAGCGAAACCAGCCCCGCATAGCCCTGGAGCAGGTTGAGCGAGATGCCAGCCAGCCCCATGACGATGGTGGGGATGATGATCGAGCTCAGCCAGTAGTCGGTGGCATAGGCGGGGACGACGCCGAAGGCGACCACGAGACCGGTCGCGACGAGCGCCAGGCGCATGAGCGCCGGGGTGGAGACGGCCGGCGCAACGTGCGCGGCGTCCGGTGCGCTGTCCTGTATCGAGGCCATGGATCAGACCCTTTCGATTTCGCGGTCGCCGAACAGGCCGGCCGGACGGATGAGGAGGAAGGCGACGGCGAGGATGTAGGCGAACCAGGTCGACACGCTGCCGTTGACGATCGGACCGAGATAGATGTCGGCCAGCGCCTCGCTGGCGCCGACGATCAGGCCGCCGACGATCGCGCCGGGGATGGAGGAAAAACCGCCGATGATCAGCACCGGCAGGGCCTTGAGCGTCACCAGCGACAGCGAGAACTGCACGCCCTGGCGCGCGCCCCACAGCAGGCCGGCCACCAGCGCCACGAAACCGGCGACGCTCCAGACGATGCGCCAGATCACCGGCAGGCGGATGCCGATCGACTGCGCGGCGAGCGTGTCGTCGGCGACCGCGCGCAGCGAGATGCCCATGCGCGTCTTGCTGAAGACGGCGGCCAGCACCGCGACCAGGGCGATGACGATCAGCGAGGCGACGATGTCGAAGCGGCTGACGAGGATGCCGCCATAGTCCTGGGCGATGTCGTCGATGCCGAGGTCGAGCATGTGCACGTCGGTGCCGAGGAAGAACTGCGCGGTCCCGTCGATGACGAAGGACAGGCCGAGGGTTGCCATGAACAGCGTCAGCGGATCGCGGTTGCGCAGCGGCCTCAGCACCAGCGCCTCGACGGCGACCGCGACGATCGCCATCAGCAGCGCGGTCAGGGCGAAGGCGCCCCAGAACGGGATGCCACGCTCGACCAGCGAGACGAAGACGAGCGCCGCCAGGAAGACCATCGCGCCCTGCGCGAAGTTGAATACCCCCGACGCCTTGTAGATCAGCACGAAGCCGATCGCGACGAGCCCGTACATCAGGCCGGCGAACAGGCCGGCGATCAGCGTTTCGAGAAAGAAGGCCATGGCCGCTTGTCCTCAGTGAACCGTGCCGAGATAGGCGGCGATGACCTCGGGATCGTCGCGCACCTGGTCGGGCGCGCCGTCGGCGACCTTGCGGCCGTAGTCGAGCACGACGATGTGCCGGGCGAGGCCCAGCACGATGCCGACGTCGTGCTCGATCAGCACGATCGTCGTGCCGAATGTCCGGTTGACCTCGGAGATGATGCGGCTCATCTCCGCCTTTTCGTCCTGGTTCATGCCGGCCATCGGCTCGTCGAGCAGCAGCAGCTTCGGCTCCGAGACGAGCGCGCGGGCGAGGTCGACGCGCTTCTGCACGCCGTAGGGCAAGGTGGAGACGATGCGGTCGCGGTGCGCCTCCAGCCCGAGGAAAGCGATCACGCGGTCGGCCCTGGCGGCGAAGGTGCGCCGCTCCGCTGCGTCGCGTCCGACGCGGAATATGGTCTCGATGAAGGAGGCCTGGCCAAGCCTGGACAGGCCGGCGAGCACGTTTTCCCGCACGGAGAGGCGCCGGAACAGGGCGTTGTGCTGGAAGGTGCGGCCGATGCCGAGGCGCGCGGCCTTGCCGGGCCTGATGGCCTCGAAGCGCACTCCGTCGAAGACGATGTCACCTGAGTCCGCCCGGTAGACGCCGTTGATGACGTTGAGCAGCGAGCTTTTTCCCGCGCCGTTCGGACCGATCAGCGCACAGATGGAGCCTTGTTCAACCGAGAAGCTGAGCGCGTCGATGGCGGTCACGCCGCGGAAGGAGAGCGAGACATCGTGGAGTTCGAGCAGCGCGGCCATCAGCCGATGACCGACTTGAGCACCTGCAGCGGCGCGGTGCGCTCGGCATCGCGCTGCTTCACAGCCTCGATGTCGCGGTAACCGGCCGCCGGATGCGTGGCGGGCAGGTAGGGTCCGTCGCCGAACAGTTTTTCGCGCAAAGTGCCCGGCTTGTAGGCAGTGGGGTATGCGCCGCGCCGCTGCAGCTCCGGCACGATGTAGCCGACGACGTCCTCGAAGCTGTCGGGAGTGACCGCGTAGGCGAGGTTGAAGCCGTCGACATCGGTCTCGTCGACCCATTCCTGCAGGATGTCGGCGATGCGCTGCGGCGAGCCGACGACGACCGGGCCGAGGCCGCCGATGCCGCCGAACTGGGAAAGCTCGTCGATGGTCCAGGACTTGTCGCCGCCGGCGAGGTTTTCGACCACGGAATGGATGGCGTTGGTCTCGACCTTCCTGACAAGGTCGGTCGGCGCATACTGGCCGAAGTCGATGCCGCTCCAGCCAGACATGAACACCAGCGACCCGTCATAGGAGACGTAGCTCCGGTAATCCTGGAACTTCTTCTGCGCCTTCTCCTCGGTCTCGTCGGTGATGATGGTCAGCAGCGTGTAGATGTATAGCTTCTTCGGGTCGCGGCCGGCGGCGGCGGCGCGCTGGCGGATCTCGGCGACATAGTTCTTCAGCACCGCCTTGGTCGGGGCGGCGACGAAGATGCACTCCGCGTGCTGCGCGGCAAAAGCCTTGCCCGGACCGGAGGCGCCCGCCTGATAGAGCACCGGCGTGCGCTGCGGCGAGGGCTCGGTCAGGCCGTAGCCGGGGACCGTAAAATACTTGCCCTGATGGCCGATCTCGTGGACCTTTTCAGGGTTCGTGAAGATGCGGTTGCCGCGGTCGCGCACCACCGCTCCTTCCTCCCACGATCCCTCGAGCAGCTTGTAGAGCACCTCGACGTACTCTTCGGCCACCTCGTAGCGGTTGTCGTGCCGGCGCAGGCCGCCCTGGCTGATGTTCTTGGCGCCGCTCTCCAGATAGGAGGTGACGATGTTCCAGCCGACGCGGCCCTTGCTGTGATGGTCGGCGGTCGCAATGCGTCGGGCGAAGGTGTAGGGGTGCTCGAACGAGGTCGATGCAGTGATGCCGATGCCCAGATGCTCGGTCGCGAGCGCGATCGGCGCGGCAAGCTGCAGCGGGTCGTTGACCGGGATCTGCGCGGCCTGGTGCAGCGCGTGGTGGTTGGAGCCCTTGTAGACGTCGTAATAGCCGATGACGTCGGCGATGAAGATGCCGTCGAAGACGCCGCGTTCGAGCGTGCGCGCCAGGTCCTGCCAGTAGTCGAGGTCCTTGTACTTCCACGACCTGTCGCGAGGGTGCGCCCACAGCCCGGGGGACTGATGACCGACGCAGTTCATGTCGAAGGCGTTGAAGCGGATCGCTCTCGTCATCGGGGGCTCCTGAGGCAAAGGAGCCGAACCCTACTCTGCACGAAGGCTCACAGGTTAGTTATTCTATAATCTTTGTAGACATTTTAGAGGAAAATTCCTGCGGCCAAACGCGTCTCCTCCAGCGGACCCAGTTCGCGTTGCGGAATATTGCCTTGCATGCCGCCGTTGGGACTCTGTCGGCAGTCGTCATCTGACGTCGCTTTCCCTCAGCGCTGCCGGCGGCGTCTGTCGAGCGGCCGCATCGGCTGCGCGAGAAGGTGCGGCGCGCCCCGGGGCCGCGCTACACCCGGTCGATGACCAGGCAGTCCAGCATGGCGGCGAGATGCAAGCCGGCGCCGATCACCACGAAGGCGTGCCAGGCGGCGGACTGGAAGCGCAGGCGCTGCCAGACGAAGAAGACGACGCCGAAGGAATAGGCGATGCCGCCCGCGACGATCAGCCAGAGGGTCGTCTCGGGCAGCGTGGCGACCAGCGTGCGCGCCACCACCGCGCCGCTCCAGCCGATGGCGAGATAGAAGACCACCGCCAGCCGGTCGAAGCGGCCGGGCAGGCATATCTTGATCGCCATGCCAAGCGCGGCCGCGCCCCAGACAACCGCGATCATGGTGGCGGCGAGCCACGGGTCGTCGAGCTGGGCGAGGAAGGGCGTGTAGGTGCCGGCGATCAGCAGGTAGATCGCCGCATGGTCGAAGCGGCGCAGCACCCACTTCACCGGCGAGATCGGCCACAGATTGTAGGCGAAGGAGATGGAGAGCAGCGCCAGCAGCGACACGACGTAGAACAGCGTCGCGACATATTCCCAAGGTCCGGTCGAGAAGGCGGCGAAGGCGAGCAGGATCGAGCCGGCCGAGACCGCCAGCACCAGGCCGATGCCATGCACCACGCCGTCGGCGATCAGTTCCGCCCTGGAGTAGACGTAGCGCCCGCGGAAGGGAATGTCGGAAAGCTCGCTCTGTCGGCTCATGTCGCCGTATTCGTTACCGGGACCCCAAGCAGCGATTTCAACATCGCTGGGCAGCACTGGCAAGCGGCGGATGGTCGCGGCGGGGCGGGCAGGATTTCGCTCGCCAGCCTGTTGCCGCTGCGGGCTGGGTGATGAACGGCTCCAACGTCAGGTCGAATTCTTGACCGAAACAAGCTGACGAAGTTCCCGAGGGCTGAACCCGGTAGCCTTGCGGAGGGCGCGGGCGAAGTGCGCCGGTGCCGAATAACCCAACGAGCCGGAGATCTGCGTGACGGACGCATCGGAGTGGCGCAACAGCTCAAGCGCCCTTCGGCTACGCACCAGGTTCGCCAGCGTCCGGAAATCCGTGCCCTCACGGTTCAACTCGCGCTGAAGGGTGCGGACGCTTGTATCTAGAGATCGCGCCGCGCTTTCGATCGATACCTTACCCGCAAGCACCTGTGACCAGATCTGCTCGGCGAGAATGTCGCGAAGTCCGCCGAGCTTCCGGCAGTCCACACGCGCCCGCGCCAGATCGTCGACCGTGACGAGGGCCGCCTCCCCACGCAGTGCGCGGCCGGCATGGAGTCCTGCAGCGTCGAAGCAGATCGTCACGGTCGGCCTGTCGAACAGGACGGGGCAGCCGAATACGTCTTCGAAGGAGCCGGACCGGCGCGGCTTCGGAAGGTCGAGTTCGACGCATCGCAGAGGCGGACGGGCGGGAAGGAACGACCGGCAGAGGTTCACCACGACACCGGCTGCGCCGCAGGCGACTTGCGCATATCCCTCAAGTCCCTTCGCGGCGCTGGTGTAGCTCAGACGAGCCTGCCCATCGATGACGCTCAGCGACAGGGAGTCACCCTTGCTGTGAAACCCGATGGTGGCCGTGGCCCGCTGGATCGCGTCGCCCAGCGTGGACGCCCCCAGGACATACTCACCCCAGCAGCCGTAGCTCGCGACCGTCAAATGGGGCGCCAAGAGAAGCCCGAAATATTCTTCGCCGGTCAGTCTGGCGATGGAGTCGACGAAGGCGCTCATCGTGACGTGCGGGATGAAGCAATCCTGATCCTCGATCGCCTCGATGTCGAGCATCGCCGCCCGGTTGGCTTGCCTGAGCAGCTTGTCGCCAAAGGCGCCACGGACGAAGGCGGGGACGCCCGCCAAGGCGGTCACCGAAATGACGGGTACCGAATCGAACCTCGAGCTTGCCGGGAGTTTCTGGGCCGATGGCGCAAAATGGTTCGTCAGCAACATCAGGCATCATGTACAGCTTGACGGAGCAAGGTAGGGCTTCGCTTCGATCTTGCCGGCTTTGTGCCGTTCAGCGAGATTTTCTTGGCGGATCTGGTTCTTCACAGTGGTTGAACCGTGAGCTGAGCAGGCGGCTTGCAATGAGGGAGATATGCGCATGAAATCGAAGTATCTGGCAAGATTCATTCTTATGACTGGCCTGGCGACCGCGGCCAGCTCGGGCAACGCAAACGCGCTGACCGCCGAGGAGGCCAAGTCGATCGCCATGGATGCCTATGTCTACGGATACTCGCTGATCACCACCGAGGTGACGCGGGTGCAGATGACCAACGTCGACAAGATCGAGGAACTGCGCGGCCCGATGGGGCAGTTCATCAACGTCAAGCGCTATCCGCCGGGCGACTATCGCGGCGTCTCCGCGCCGAACGCAGATACGCTCTACTCTGCGGCGTGGCTCGATCTCGGCGACCAGCCCTGGGTCTTGTCCTATCCGGACATGGGCAAGCGCTACTTCCTCTTTCCAATGTACAGTCTGTGGATGCCGGTCATCCACTCCGGCGGCAGCCGCACCAGCGGCGAGAAAGCCCACACCTTCCTGCTGTCCGGTCCCGGCTGGAGCGGCGAGGTTCCCGAAGGGATGACACACGTGGAAGTGCCGACCCGCTACATGCTCATCCTCGGCCGCACCTACGCAGACGGCACCGACGCCGACTACGAGGCGGTGAACGCGTTGCAGGCGCAGTACGACATCCGCCCGCTGTCGGCGGTCGGTAAGGCCGACTACGTCTACCAGGCGCCGCCGGTCGATCCCGAGCCGGGGTTTTCGATGACCGACAAGCCACAGGCGGTGATCCTGGGGTTCGGCACCGAAGGCTATTTCGATCGGATGGCCGATCTCATGTGCAAGACCGCACCGCCGGCGGCGGAAGACGCGCCGATGCTGGCGCGGATGGCGAAGATCGGCCTCGAGCCGTGCAAGGACTTCGACCTCGCAGCACTCGGCCCCGAGATCGCGGCGGCACTCGAGACTTTGCCGCAGGACGCGCTCAAGCATATCGGCGACAACCAGCACGTACTCGGTTCCGAGGTGAACGGCTGGACCATGACCAAGGGGGTCGGTGCCTATGGGACCGACTATATGAAGCGGGCGGTCGTCGCGGCCTTCGGCTGGCCGGCGAACCTGCAGGAGGATGCGGTTTATCCCTACACGCTGCGCGACGCCGACGGCCAGCCGCTCTCCGGCGAGCACAAGTACACGCTGACCTTTGCCAAGGGCGAGGAACCGCCGGTCAGCGGCTTCTGGTCGATCACCATGTATGAGATCGACCAAGGCTGGTGGTTCGTGCCGAACAAGCTGAACAAGTTCACGGTCAGCCCGCGCAACAATCCGGTGCCCAACGAAGACGGCTCGTTGACGCTTTATTTCCAGAACGAGTCGCCGGGCGCGGGCAAGGAGGCGAACTGGCTCCCTGCGCCGAAGGGCGCATTCCTACCGATGCTCAGAATGTACTGGCCCAAGGAGACCAGCCCCTCGATCCTCGACGGAAGCTGGATGCCGCCTGTGGTGAAAAGGGTCCAATAGCGCGAGACAGTGTCCAGCTAAAGCGTGCTTCGTCCCGCCGGTCCGAACACGCGCGGGAGAACCTTGTGCAAGTTTGAGCGAGGTCCGTCAGGCCCGGAGCCGAGACTTGCAAAGTCGGCCGGCGATCCCGAGAAATGGCGCGCAATCCTGTCATAGACGCGGATTGCGCGCATTTCCGTTTTCCCGATAACCGCAGTCAACCGAGGCCGGCAACTTCGCGCTCAGCGCCCCGCCACCGGCTTCTTCAGCGTCTTCAGCAGCGCCCGGTGGATCGTCTCGTTGCCGGCGACGATCGAGCGGTTGTCGAACATGCCCTGCTCGCCGTGCCGGTCGGAGACGAAGCCGCCGGCCTCGCGGATCAACAGCATGCCGGCGGCGATGTCCCAGGGCGACAGCGGGTCTTCCCAGAAACCGTCGAGCCGGCCGGCGGCGACATAGGCGAGGTCGAGCGATGCGGAGCCGAGGCGGCGGATGCCGGCCACCTCGCCCATGACGTTGCGCAGCTCGACCAGGTAGTTGCCGTGGTGGCCGAGGCCGAGATGCGGCATGCCGGTGCCGATCACCGTGTCCGACAGTTTCGAGCGCGCCGCGACGCGCAGACGGCGGTCGTTCATGAAGGCGCCGCCGCCGCGCTCGGCGGTGTAGAGCTCGTCCATGGCCGGATTGTAGATCACGCCGGCGACGACCTGGCCCTGGCGCTCCAGGGCGATCGACACGGCGAAGATCGGCAGGCCGTGCAGGAAATTGGTGGTGCCGTCGAGCGGATCGACGATCCAGCGGTGCTGGTCGTCGTCGCCCGCCACCACACCGCGCTCCTCCATCAGGAAGCCGTAGCCCGGACGGGCACGCGACAGCTCGGCAAAGACGATGTCCTCGGCCTTGCGGTCGGCCTGGCTGACGAAATCGGCCGGACCCTTCAGCGACACCTGCAGGTTCTGCACCTCGCCGAAATCGCGCGACAGCGAGCGGCCGGCCTTCATTGCCGCCTGGACCATGACATTGAGGAGTGCGGAGCGCGCCATCGTGACTATCCCGGGCCGTCAGTCGGCGCGGCGCAGATAGGTGATCTCGTTGGTGTCGACGAGGATCCTCTCGCCGGCCTCGATGAAGGGCGGCACCAGCACGCGGACGCCGTTCTCCAGCACGGCGGGCTTGTAGGAGGAGGCGGCCGTCTGGCCCTTGACCACCGGATCGGCCTCGGTGATGGTCAGCACCACCTGGTCGGGCAGGGCGATGCCGATCGGCTTCTCCTCATAGAGCTCGACGGTGACGGTCATGCCGTCCTGCAGGAAGGCGGCGCGCTCGCCGACGAAATCCTTCTGCAGCTCGAGCTGCTCGTAGCTCTCGGTGTCCATGAACACCAGCGCCTCGCCCTGCTCGTAGAGGAAGGAGAAATCCTTCTGCTCCAGCCGCACGCGCTCGACCGTCTCGGCCGAGCGGAAGCGCTCGTTGAGCTTGGTGCCGTTGATGAGGTTCTTCAGTTCGACCTGGTTGTAGGCCCCGCCCTTGCCGGGTTTGACCGCGTTGGTCTTGACCGCCACCCAGAGGCCGCCATCGTGCTCGATGACGTTGCCGGGACGGATTTCGTTGCCGTTGATCTTGGCCATTTTGTGCTTGTTCCGGAGGAAAGAGTTCGCTGCTGTCGCGATTTTCGGGGCTTCCAAGACCATAAAACGCCGCGGGAGGCAAGAGAGCGGCCGGTTGCGGATGCGCTGCCTGCGGTCAGCGCAGCCGGTTCGACCGCTCCAGCGCCTGCTTGATCTCCTCGTCGGTCAAGCCGTCGAAGAAATCCTCCATGATGGGATCGACCAGGCCGGCGCGCCGGGCAAGCAGGTACCAGGACGCGGCGGCGGCCGTGTCCGGCGCGACGCCGAGGCCCTGCATGTAAAGCTTGGCGACGTCGTTCTGGGCCGCGACGTTGCCGCCGCGCGCCGCCCTGAGCAGCCAGGCGAACCCCTCGGCGCGGTTCCGCTCGCCGCCCCGGCCCTCCATCAGCCAGTGGCCGAGGTCGAGCTGGGCGGTGTCGTAGTTCTGGCGCGCGGCCAAGAGCAGCCACCGGCGCGCCTCCTTGTCGTCGGCCTTCTTGCCGCCCACGCCGTTGGCGGAGATCTGCGACATCGCGTACTGCGCGTCCGCCAGGCCGTCCCGCGCCGCGCGCTCATAGTAGGAAACCGCCTTGGCAAGGCCGCGCTCGTCGGGCTCGCGCTTGATCAGCATCTGCGCGAAGTTGAACTGCGCGAACAAATTGCCGGCCTCGGCCGCCGCCTGCATGAGGGCGAAGGCCTGCTTGTCGTCCTTCTTGACGAAGCGCCCGTCGAGCAAAAGCAGCGCGTACTGGAACTGCGCCTCCGGGATGCCCTGCTCGGATGCCAGCTGATACCATTTCGCCGCGCCCGCCTCGTCGCGCGGCCGGCCGAGCCCGCGCGACAGGATTTCGGCAACCAGCGTCTGCGCCGCCGGGTCGCCGTTCTCTGCGCGCACTAGGGCGAGGTTGTAGGCGGTCATGTAAAGCCCGCGCTGGAAGGCGCCAAAGGCCTGGTCGGGCTGGCGCTGGCCGAAGCGCTCGGGATCGACATTGCCGTCGCGCGTCAGCCCGCCCGAGAAGCGTTCGGGATCGACCGGGCTGGGCAGCCGGTTGTCGGTCGGGTTCTCGGCCGCAGGCACGGGAAGGGCCATGGCGACCGCGGCCGCCGCAGCCAGCGAGAGGAGCCTTGGCGCGCGCATGGTCATGGCGTCAGTTCCCGAACCGCGGCGCGGTCCGGTCGAGGATCGCGTTCGCCTGTTCCACCGCAGCGCGCGGATCGGCGTCCGGCCCGAACACCGCGCTCGACAGCGCAACGAAGTCGGCGCCGGTCGCGGCCACAGCCTCGACCGAAGAGACGTCCGACCCGCCCAGCACGATGCAGGGGATTTCCACCAGCTCCGCCCACCAGGCTCCGAGCGCCAGGTTGCGCCGGTGCGGCTCCGGCTTGGTGTCGAAGCCGAAGCGGCCGAAGAACATGTAGTCGGGCTGCGTCTCGCCGAGCTCCAGCGCGTCGTCGCGGGTGGTGGCGCCGCCCGTCCCGACGATCATCCTGCCCTGCCAGCGCTCCACCGCCTGGCGCAGCTCGTCCTTGGCCATCTCCAGATGGATACCGTCGGCCCCGACCCTGCCGGCGATGCGCGTGTCGCCGGCAACGATCGCGGCGATGCCGGCTTCCTGGGCGATGCGCACGATCGGCGCGGCGAAATCCTGGAAGGCGGCCTCGCCGGCGCGGGCCGGCAGGATCAGCGAGGCGACGTCGCCGCCGGCGGCGGCTTCGAGCAGGCGCGGGCCGAAGCTCTCGGCGTCTTCGCCGGACGGCGCGATCAGCACGAGGCGGCAGCGGTTGGGGGGCGTTCTGTCGGTCATGTCGGTGCGGCGGAACGCCTTTGGTTCGAGCTATACGGAGGCGCGCAGCCATGCCGCGCGATCATGTTTGCATTTTGACATAGACGAGGCTGCCCGCTTTGAACAGGCTGGCCTACGCGGCATGCAACGCCCGGTCGACGGCCTCGCGCTCCCGCTGGATAACGATCAGATAGGCCCGGGCCGCGCTGTCGGGTGACGACCGCCCCTGCTCCCAATCGCGCAACCGCGCGAGCCCGAAGCCATACTGCGCGGAAAATTGCTCCTGGCTTAATCCTAGACCCTTGCGGATGCTCCGTACGTCGATCGTTTCCGGAACATGGAGTGCGCCGCGATCTTGATCGCCCTGGGCGAATGCGATGGCGTCCTCCAGGCCCGCCTTGATCTTTTCGAACGCGTGTTTTGTCATTGGCTCACCTTCCATAGTGTTCGAACAGTATCTTGGTCAGCTTCGCCAAGTTGTTGCGCTCGGCTTTGGTCAGGTTGTCCTTTTCGCCCTTGCCAAACACCGTGATCAGAAACACGGGAAAGTGGACGCTGCCGAAGGCGAAGATGATCCGGTATCCGCCGCTCTTTCCTTTGCTGCGGCCGGCGAGCCGGACTTTCCGGCAACCACCGGTGCCCTGCATGATGTCGCCGCTGTGCGGATCCCACGCAACCAGATCGATCGCTGCGGCTCGCTCGGCATCCGTCATGCCGGCCGCTTTGGCGGCCGCGAGATAAGCATTGGTTTCGACGACCGTCTGCATGACCTATGCTACGGAATTTCCGGAGTTCGTCAAGTTGGCACATACAATACTTCCGGCCCGCGCCTTTCATGCCAGGTCTATGCAAAGCGGGGCAGGCCGGGTTATGCAGCGGCGAAAGGCCCTCCCCGCATGACCGCTCTCCTCACCGATCCGTGGTTCTACGCCGCCGCCGTGCCGGCGGTCATCCTGGTCGGCCTGTCCAAGGGCGGCCTGGGCGGTGCTTTCGGCTTCGCCGGCGTGCCGCTGATGGCGCTGGCGATGTCGCCGGTGCAGGCGGCGGCGATTCTGCTGCCCATCCTGATCCTCATGGACCTGGTATCGTTGTGGAGCTGGCGCGGCGTCTTCGACCGCGACCTGCTGCGCTCCATGATGCCCGGCGCGCTGGTCGGTATCGGCGCCGGCTGGCTCACCGCCTCGCTGGTCACCGCCGACATGGTCCGCCTTATCGTCGGCGCCGTCGCTTTCGTCTTCGTGCTGCGCTGGATCTATCAGCAGCTCCGCCATGGCGGCGGCCATGCGGCGTCGCGCAACCCTGTGCTCGCGGCCTTCTGGGGTACGGTCGCCGGCTTCACCAGCTTCGTCGCGCATGTCGGCGGCCCGCCCTTCCAGGTCTATGCGCTGCCGCTCCGGCTCGACCCGAAGGTGCTGACCGGCACAGCCGTCATCTTCTTCGCCATCACCAACGCCATCAAGCTCGTTCCCTATTTCGCGCTCGGCCAGTTCGACGCGACCAATCTCGCCGCTTCCGCAGCGCTGATGCCGATCGCGCCGCTGGCCACGCTGGCCGGCGCATGGCTGGTGCGGCGGATGCGGCCGGAGGTCTTCTATCCGTTCACCTATGCCACCGTGGCGCTGATCGCGGTGAAGCTGCTGTGGGACGGCGCCGCGCAATTGTTTTGAGCTGAAACATTTCGTGATGGGAAATTGGCGGGAATTCGGCCGCGACGCATGCTGCCGCCACACGGCCGTCACATGACGCACCCGCAATGTCGCACCGGGCGGGCGGCAAGGAACTTTGTTCGCGTTTGGAACTTTACGCCGCGATGACGACCAACACAGCCTCCACGCGGGATACCCGCATCGACGTATTCCGCGCGCTGGCGCTGCTGACGATCTTCGTCAACCACGTCCCGGGCACGGTCTTCGAGCACCTCACGCACAAGAATTTCGGCTTCTCCGATTCGGCGGAGGCCTTCGTGCTGATCTCGGGCATCGCCGTCGGCCTCGCCTATGGCCTGAAGTTCGAGCCGGGCAGCCGGCTCTTGATGACGCTCAAGGCATGGCGGCGCGCCTGCGTGCTCTATGTCGCCCATATCGTCACCACGGTGGCGACGCTGGCCATGTTCTCGGCCGCGGCGCTGTGGTTCGCGCGCCCCAAGCTGCTGGAGATGATCAACATCACGGCGCTGGTGGAGGATACGCCGCGCGCGCTCGTCGGCCTCGCCACGCTCGGCCATCAGGTCGGCTACAACAACATCCTGTCGATGTATGCCGCGGTGCTCGTCATGCTGCCGCTGTTCCTGCTGCTCAGCCGCGTCAGCCTGGTGCTGATGGTCACCGTCTCCGGCCTCGTCTGGTTCGCCGCCGGCTACTGGCAGATCGCGCCCTCCAACTATCCCACCGACGGCTTCTGGTTCCTCAACCCGCTGTCCTGGCAGTTCCTGTTCGTGATCGGCATGGCCTGCATGCTGCATGTGAAGCGCGGCGGCGCGATCTGCTACAGCCGCCCGCTGGCGGCGATGTCGCTGGGCTTCATCGTCCTGGCCTTCGTCTGGGTGCGCGGGTCGTTCTGGGGGCTGGAGGCGTCCATCGACCTGCCGCCGGTGCTTTCCGGCTTCGACAAGACCTTCCTGTCGCTGCCGCGGCTGCTGCACGTGCTGGCGCTGGCCTATCTGATCGTCGCGATCCCGTCGCTCTCCAACCTGGCGCGCACCGGCGCCAACAGCCCGCTGGCGGTGCTCGGCAGGCATTCGCTGCCGGTCTTCATCGCCGGCACGATGCTGGCCATGGCCGGACAGGTGCTGAAGGTCGTCTATGGCGGCGGCGTGCTGTTCGACACCGCCCTGATCGGCGCCGGCATCGCGCTGCAGTTCACGCTGGCGTACTGGCTGGAATGGCTGCCGACGATCGGCTGGGGCGGCAAGCGACCGGCGCCGCGACCGGCCGCGCCGCCGGCGCCATACGAGGGGCGCGGGCTGCGGCCCGCCTGACGGCGGGCGGCCCTCCTTTCCTCGTCCACTTTCCCTCCGTACGAGGAACGGAATTTCTTCCCCGCCGCCGCGGCGCGCTCTAGGATCGGCGCAAACACCAGCCGTTCCGGGGAGCGAATCTTGCCCAGCATCTACGAGGTCGGCCTCGACCGCAGCGCCGCCAACCACCAGCCGCTGACGCCGCTGACGCTGCTGGAAAGGGCAGCCAAGACCTTTCCGGATCAACCGGCGATCGTCCATGGGGGCCTGCGCCTCTCCTACCGCGATTTCTGGCGGCGCTCGCTGCAGCTCGCCTCGGCGCTGGCGGCGAAGGGCATCGGCAAGGGCGACACCGTCACCGTCATGCTCTCCAACACGCCGGCGATGCTGGAGGCGCATTTCGGCGTGCCGATGGTGAAGGCGGTGCTGCATTCGCTCAACACGCGGCTGGACGCGGCGGTGGTCGCCTTCCAGCTCGACCATGCCGAAGCGAAGGTGGTGATCGTCGACCGCGAATTCTCCGCCGTCATGCGCGAGGCACTGGCGCTCGCCGCGGTCAAGCCGCTGGTGATCGACTACGACGATCCCGACTATCCGGCCGATGCGCCCTATGCGAAGGGCGAGCGGATCGGATCGCTCGACTACGAGGCGTTCGTGCAGTCCGGCGATCCGGACTTCGCCTGGTCGATGCCGGACGACGAATGGGACGCCATCGCGCTCAACTACACCTCAGGCACCACCGGCAACCCGAAGGGCGTCGTCTATCACCATCGCGGCGCGGCGCTGATGGCCACCACCAACACCATCCATGCTGGCATGGGCAGGCATCCCGTCTATTTGTGGACGCTGCCGATGTTCCACTGCAACGGCTGGTGCTTCCCGTGGACGCTCGCCCTGCAGGCCGGCACCCATGTCTGCCTACGCTGGGTGCGCGCCAGGTCGATGTACGACGCCATCGCCGACCACGGCGTCACCCATCTGTGCGGCGCGCCGATCGTCATGTCGATGCTGATCAATGCATCCGGAGAGGATAGGCGCGACTTCCCGCAGACGGTGACCTTCAACACCGCCGCCGCGCCGCCCCCCGAGGCCGTGCTGGCCGGCATGGCCGAGGCTGGTTTCGCCGTCACGCATCTCTACGGCCTGACCGAGACCTACGGCCCGGCCGTGGTCAACGAATGGCACGGCGAATGGGACAGCCTCGACGCGGGTGCGCGCACGGCCAAGAAGGCGCGGCAGGGCGTGCGCTACGCCTCGCTGGAGGGGCTGACGGTGATGGACCCGGCGACCATGCGCGAGACGCCCGCCGACGGCCAGACCATCGGCGAGGTGATGTTCCGCGGCAACATCGTCATGAAGGGCTACCTGAAGAACAGGAAGGCGACGGACGAAGCCTTCGCCGGCGGCTGGTTCCACTCCGGCGACCTCGGCGTCAAGCATCCGGACGGCTACATCCAGCTCAAGGACCGCTCGAAGGACATCATCATCTCTGGCGGCGAGAACATCTCCTCGATCGAAGTGGAGGACGCGCTCTACAGGCACCCGGCGGTGGCGTCCTGCGGCGTGGTCGCGCGCGCCGACGACAAATGGGGCGAGGTGCCGGTCGCCTATGTCGAGCTCAAGCCCGGCAGGACGGCGACCGAGGCCGAGATCATCGAGCACTGCCGCAAGCTGCTGGCGCGCTTCAAGGTGCCAAAGGCGGTGGTCTTCGTCGAGATCCCCAAGACCTCGACCGGCAAGATCCAGAAGTTCCGGCTGCGCGAGATGGCGAAGGCGGGGTGAGCGGACGAGGGGCTACCTGCCTCGGTTTCGCCGGTGTAACCGTCCGTATCCTTTTTCGAGCGCGGCCGACACGGCTCGGAAACAGGCGGGGTGTCTAACAGCCGCGGGCGATGGGGTGACCGGCAGGGCCGCCTCCCCATCGATCGCGGAACTGAAAGGACACTCTATGCAAGGCGTTGCACGGAACTTCTTCACGCTGGCCATCCTCTATGCGCTCTGCGGCATGGCGCTCGGCCTGCATATGTCGATCACCCACGACCACGCGCAGATGCCGGTCCACGCGCATGCGATGGTGGCCGGGTGGCTGATGTCGGCGGTGTTCGCCTTCTTCTACCATCTTGTGCCGGCGGCCCGCCTGTCGTGGCTGGCGCAGGTGCATTTCTGGGTCTCGGCGGTCAGCGGCGTCATGCTGATGGTCGGGCTGTACTTCCTGCTTGCCGGCAACGCCGCGGTCGAGCCGATCGTCGCCGTCGGCTCGATGGCGTTTTATGCCGGCATGCTGCTGTTCGCCTTCATCGCCTTCTCGACGATGCACAAGCCGGCGGTTTCCGGCTCGGATGTGTATCTGGATGGCACAGACGTAGGCCGGCCGGTAAAAAATTCTCCGACGCGTTAAGCGTCCATTAAGCTTTACAGCCGTTTATTGGGGGCATCCAGTTATCTGGATTCTTACCGAGTGGTTGGAGCCACTTCGTTTGACGCCTCCCTGTTAAACTCTCGAGAGCCGCTTTCCGCGGCTCTTTTTTTTGTGCCGGGCCGGCCCGTTAACCCTTTGTTAAACATGCTCTTGCCTTCGCCTCCGCAGCGGCGCATCTTCCATGCTCGAGAGGAATCGGCAAGAAGGCGACCGCAGAGGGCGGCTGACGCCCGGCACGGGCCTCCATCGGGCCGGAGAATGACGACGGGCACAGCCTTCATGGAAAGCAGACAACCGATCAAGCTCGCCGAACGGCGCGTCTTCTCCGATTCCTTCAAGCCGCTCTACAACGAAGGCATGAGCCTGGTGGAGCGCGCCGCCGAATATCTGGACGGGCCGGGCCGCAGCGAGGCGCGCAAGCTGTCGCGCATGGCCGCCACGCTCTACGCCGCCGAATCGATGCGCCTCACCACCCGGCTGATGCAGATAGCCTCCTGGCTGCTCCTGCAGCGCGCCGCCAATTCCGGGGAGATGACGCGCGACCAGGTGGCGGCCGAAAAATGCAAGGTGCGGCTCGATACGGCGTCGGCGCCGGACCACGCGACTGGCTGGAACGAGCTGCCGGAGGCGTTCCTGTCGCTGGTCCAGCGCTCGCTCAGCCTGCAGAACCTGGTGCGCCGCATGGACGAGGAGATCTACGGGCGCACACCCGACGGCCCCGGCGAGCCGCTGGCGCGCCGCAGCAATCCGGTTTCCGACCAGATCAGCCTGCTCAACACCGCCTTCGCGCGCGGCTGAGGCGGGCAGCCGAGGCCGACGCTCCGGGCGTCCTGCATCCGACTGTTTTCGTTTCGTTCACATTTTCCTGACAGGCATGCGGCGAAAAGGATAGGTTTCGTCCATGCAGGAAACGATTCGCATCATCGGCATCGACCCTGGCCTGCGACGCACCGGCTGGGGCCTGGTCGAGGCGCGCGGCAATGCGTTGTGTTTCGTCGCCTCGGGCACGGTGCGCTCCGACGACAAGGCATCGCTGGCCGAGCGACTGTGCCAGCTGCATGACGGGCTCTGCGTGGTGCTCGACACCCACGCGCCCCAGGAAGCGGCGGTGGAAGCGACCTTCGTCAACAAGGACGCCACCGCCACGCTGAAGCTCGGCCAGGCACGCGGCATAGCCATGCTGGTGCCGGCGCGCGCCGGGCTGGCCGTTGCCGAATACGCGCCCAACGCGGTGAAGAAGGCGGTGATCGGCGTCGGCCACGGCGACAAGAAGCAGATCCACATGATGGTGAAGGTGCTGCTGCCGAAGGCGACCTTCGTCGGCGACGACGCCGCCGACGCGCTGGCCATCGCCATCTGTCACGCGCATCACCGGCAGGGGCTGGGCGCGCGGCTGGCGGCGCTGGCGGGCTGACATTGCACGGGGTGGGAGTTGTCCTGGGCCAAGGGGGCGTCTGAATGATCGGCAAGCTCAAGGGCGTCGTCGACGAGATCGGCGAGGATCATTGCACGGTCGACGTGCATGGCGTCGGCTATTTCGCGCATTGCTCGGCGCGCACGCTGGCGACGCTGCCCGGCGCCGGCGAAGCGGTGACTCTGTTCATCGAGACCTATGTGCGCGAGGACATGATCCGCCTCTACGGTTTTCGCACCGCTCTGGAGCGGGAATGGTTCCGCCTGCTGATGGGCAATGTGCAGGGCGTCGGCGCCAAGGTGGCGCTGTCGGTGCTGTCGACGCTGGAGCCGGCCGACCTCGCCAACGCCATCGCGCTGCGCGACATCGCCATGGTGTCGCGGGCGCCCGGCGTCGGCAAGAAAGTGGCCGAGCGCATCGTCACCGAGCTCCGGACCAAGGCGCCGGCCTTCGCCGGATCGGCATCGGGGACGATCGGGCTGAAGCAGGAACTCGGCGAGGGCGTTGCGCCGGCGCCGGTGGCGGACGCCGTCTCGGCGCTGACCAATCTCGGCTATTCGCGCGACACGGCTGCAAATGCGGTTGCGGCGGCGCTGAAGGTGGCCGGCGAAGGCGCGGATTCGGCGAAGCTGATCCGGCTGGGGCTGAGGGAGCTGGCGCGGTAACTTGCGAACTGGCCCCATCCTTACTATGCTTGCCGAGTAAGAATTTGGAAGCAAGTCAATGAGCTATTCCGCCAAGATTACCACAAAAGGGCAGACGACAATCCCGCAGGAAGTGCGGGAGCACTTCGGGCTGCAGTCCGGCGATCGCGTCGAGTTCGTCATCGTGGAGGGTGGCGCCATGATGATCCCCAAGAACAAATCGGTTGCCGATCTCTTCGGAATTCTCGGCAGACCGCCGGCCGGCGCGGGCGCAACGCTCAAAGACTTCGACGAAGCGATCGGTCGATATGTCGCAGAGGACGACGAGAGGATCTCGCGTGAATGGCGAGAGCGCCACAAATGATCGGGGTGGATACGAATGTCCTGCTTCGTTTCGTGGTCATAGAAGACATCGGCGAATCGGAACGAGCTGCTGCGTTTTTCGGTGCACGCCACGCCGACGACCCCGCCTTCGTCAGCATCGTCGTTCTCGTCGAGTTCATCTGGGTGCTTCGGAGCCGCTATCGATTCTCACAGGATCGCGTCGTGTTCGTGATCGAGAGCTTGATGTCGTCTCCAGCTTTCGTGTTCGAGGAGCAGCACCATCTCTCGACGCTGTTGCGCGGCTCGAAGGTCAAGGCGGGAGACCTGGCCGATCATTTGATCGCGCTTTCCGCCGCGCGGGCAGGCTGCTCCCGCACAGTGACGTTCGATGCCGCCGCCGCGTCGGCCATCCCGTTGATGGAATTGCTGGCATAGGGTGGAAGTTGATGGGATTGAAGGTGACCACGCTGGCGAGGATCGGCCTGAAAGAGGGTTTCAAGTGGTCAAGGGAGAGGTGGGGATCGCTCCCTTCCAGGAGCGACAGGTCGTGAGCCAGCCCGCCCGCCTCATCTCCTCCGAAAAACGCGGCGAGGACGCCGATGCCACGCTGCGGCCGCAGACGCTGGACGAGTTCGTCGGCCAGGCGGACGCGCGCGCCAACCTGAAGGTTTTCATCGAGGCGGCGAAGGCGCGCGGCGAGGCGCTCGACCATGTGCTGTTCGTCGGCCCGCCCGGCCTCGGCAAGACCACGCTGGCGCAGATCATGGCGCGCGAGCTCGGCGTCAACTTCCGCTCGACCTCCGGCCCGGTGATCGCCAAGGCCGGCGACCTCGCGGCGCTGCTCACCAATCTGGAAGAGCGCGACGTGCTGTTCATCGACGAGATCCACCGGCTCAATCCGGCGGTGGAGGAGATTCTTTATCCGGCCATGGAGGATTTCCAGCTCGACCTGATCATCGGCGAAGGACCGGCGGCGCGCTCGGTCAAGATCGAGCTGGCGAAGTTCACGCTGGTCGCCGCCACGACGCGGCTCGGCCTGCTCACCAATCCGCTGCGCGACCGCTTCGGCATCCCGGTCCGGCTCAACTTCTACACGGTCGAGGAGCTGGAGCAGATCGTGCGGCGCGGCGCCCGCATCCTGCAGCTGCCGATGGCCGACGACGGCGCCTCGGAGATCGCCCGGCGCGCCCGCGGCACGCCGCGCATCGCCGGCCGGCTCTTGCGGCGCGTGCGCGACTTCGCCAGCGTCGACGGCGCCGAGCGCGTCTCGCGCAAGGTAGCGGACGAGGCGTTGCGCCGGCTCGACGTCGACGCGCTCGGCCTCGACCAGCTCGACCGCCGCTACCTGACGATGATCGCGCAGAATTTCGGCGGCGGGCCGGTCGGGGTCGAGACCATCTCCGCCGGCCTGTCCGAGCCGCGCGACGCCATCGAGGACATCATCGAGCCCTACCTGATCCAGCAGGGTTTCATCCAACGCACCCCGCGCGGCCGCATGCTGACGGCCAATGCCTGGAAACATCTCGGGCTGGAGGCGCCGCGCAACCTGGCGGCGACCCAGGCGAGCTTGTTCGAGGATGACGCCTGAGGTCTTGCTGGCCGGCGACGTCGACGTCGTTTTTCCTGCACCAAATCTCCTGAAATCGGCCGCCATGCCGGCGCATTGGCCTGGCATCTCCTCGCAAGCGGCGCGGCAACCCTTGCGAGTGGACCTCGATGATCACCAGACGCGGTTTTTTACGGCTTGCCGGCGGCTCGCTGCTGGCGACGCTCGCGCTCGGCGGCTACGCCTTCGGCGTCGAGCCGCAGCTTCTGACGCGGGTGCAACGCTATGCGTTGAAACCGCCGGGCTGGCCCGACGATCTTCGGCTGCGCATCGTGGCGCTTGCCGACATACACGCCTGCCGGCCGTGGATGCCGCCGGAACGCATCGCAAAGCTGGTGGCGCGCGCCAACACGCTGGAGCCTGACGTCATCGTGCTGCTCGGCGACTATGTCAGCGGCACCTGGCTGGCGACCGACTGGGTCGATGCCGCCGAATGGGCGCCGGTGCTCGGCCGGTTGAAGGCGCCGCTCGGTGTGCAGGCGGTGCTCGGCAATCACGACTGGTGGGAGGATCTGACCGCCCAGAAGGCCGGACAAGGGCCGACCATCGCACACCGCGCGCTGGAGAAAGCGGGAATCTCGGTGCTCCACAACGATGCGGTCCGGCTGGAGAAGGATGGACAGGCGTTTTGGATCGCGGGCCTCGGCGACCAGCTGGCGCTGCGCCCCGGCAAGCGCTGGGGCCGCAAGGGATTTCACGGCGTGGACGATCTGGACGCAACGCTGGACAAGATCACCGACGGCGCGCCGGCGATCCTGCTGGCGCACGAGCCGGACATCTTTCCGAAAGTGCGGCACCGCATCTCGCTGACGCTGTCGGGTCACACCCATGGCGGCCAGGTGCGGCTGTTCGGCCATGCACCCGTGGTGCCGTCGCGCTTCGGCAACCGCTACGCCTACGGCCACATTGTCGAGGACGGCCGCCACCTGATCGTCTCCGGCGGGCTGGGGTGCAGCATCCTGCCGGTGCGCTTCGGCATGCCGCCGGAAATCCTGCAGATCGATCTCGGCGACGTTTGACCGAGATCAGTCCGGCAAGCTCCGCACCACGTCTAGCACGTCGCTTTCGGCCGGCCGGCGGTCGAATTCTTCCACGACCCCGAACGCCCCGCCATAGCTCCACATCGACCAGGCATAGCCGTGTTTCTCGGCGTGGCCGATCATGTCGCGATAATAGGCGGCGCGCTGGGCGGCCGGCACGACGTAGGGTCCGCGATATTCCTGGCGGATCATGCCGAACTCGCCGAACAGGATGTCTTCGGATCCGACACCGTGCTTCTTCGCCCAGGCGTCCACCGTGGCGAACGGTTTTTCCATGATGGCCGAGAGCTTTTCCGGCGTGTCGATCGCGGAGACCAGCTCGTCCAGATAGGCCTTCATGCCGGCGCGGCGCGACCATGGCGCCTCTGCGTCGATCGTGTTCTTCACCTTCGCCACCGCCGCCTCCAGCTCGGCGCGCGGCGCGCTGCTTGGCGGATAGGGGATGCCGGTCACGTAGCGGATGAAGTCGCCGGCCCATGTGGCGCCCTGGTGCGTCAGCAGGAAGGGGTCGTACGAATGGAAGCCCCACATCAGGTTGTCGTCGGGAAAATCCTTCGGGTCGAGCGCGGCAAGCCCTTCGGCGCTGCTCCAGCAGGCGCCGGTCAGCACCAGCGTCAGCCGCGTGGCCGAAGCGCGCGCCGCCGCGAACAGGCGCTTCAGCCTGTCCGCCCAGATTCCGGCCTCCGCGCCCTCGCAGCCGCTGGTCGGCTCGTTCATCAGTTCGAGCGCGACCAGCGCCGGGTCTTCGCCGGCCAGCGTGCGCGCCATGCGGCGCACCACGTCGAGGTAGCGGTCGAACAGGGCGGGGTCATCGAGGATCTGCTGCGTGCCGATCGACCGGCCGCCGCCGGCCGGCACGATGTGCATGTCGACCACCACCTTCAGGCCGGCGGCATTGACCATGCGCGCCGAGTCGCGGACAGAGTCGAACAGGTCCTCGACCAGATGCGCCGACTGCCCGGACAGGAACGGCACGGGGTCGACCGGCATGCGCACGAAGTCGAGACCGGCAGCCCGGAGCGCCTCGAGGTCGGCTGCCTTCAGGAACTTTCCCCATTCCGGATAGGGCAGGATGGCGTCGGGCTCGCTCCAGCGCTGTTCCGGCGGCCAGGTGATCCACAGGTCGAGACTGACGCCGCGCCGGGCCGAGAAGCTGGCGGCCGATCCCGCCTCGGCCCAGGCAAGCAGCAGCATCGCCGCGGCAAGGCAGGTCTTGAACATCCCGATCATAAGTGCCATCCGGTTCGCCGCCGCGATAGGTGTCAGCAAGCCGTGCAAAAGGAAAGTGCGATGGGCGATCATGGTGAACAGCTCGCCGCCGGGCTCTCCGGCATGCTCACCACGACCGGCCACCGGCTGATGGCGCGCGTCTATTATGCAGACACCGACTTCTCCGGCGTCGTCTACCACGCCCGCTACCTGGAATTCCTGGAGCGCGGGCGCTCCGACTTCCTGCGACTGGCCGGCGTCCACCACACCGAGCTCGCCGACGGCAAACATGGCGAGCGCATCATCTGGGTCGTGCGGCGCATGGAGATCGATTTCGCCGCGCCGGCCCGCATCGACGACGTCCTCACCGTCGACACCCGCACCGAGGAGATTTCCGGCGCCCGCATCACCATGGCGCAGACGCTGTCGCGCGGCGGCCAAGTGCTGGTCAGGGCGCGGGTGGAGGCCGCCATCGTCGGCGAGGGCGGCAGGCCGCGCCGCTTCCCGAAGGAATGGCTGCCCGCCTTCATGCCGAAATCGTGATAGCGGGTCGGGGGCTCAGCTCTTCCAGTGATTCATCTCGGCGGCCGAAAATCTCGGCTTCCGCGCCCGGTGCCAGGTGATGCCGCGCTTGACTATGCTGGCCGGCGCTCCGGCCAGCACCACGCCCTCCTCGTCGAAGCGGCCGTTGACGAAGGAGCGTGCGCCGACGACCGAGTCGGCGGGCACGGCCGCGCCCTTGGCGATGATCACCCCGACGCCGATCCAGACGTGATCGCCGATCTCCACGGAGGCAGCCGGGTTCGTCCGCATGCGGGTCTCCCGGTCGATGAGCGAATGGGCGTCGGTGCTGCGGATCTCGATGCTGCGCGAGAGCAAGCACCATTTTCCTATGCGGATGTCGGTTCCCTCAGCGCACAGGATTGTGACGTCGGCAGCGGCCGAATCGTCGCCGAAGACGACGGTCTGCCCGAAGCCCTTGATGAAAATCTTGCCGTTATAGTCGCATCGGGTGCCGATCAGCAGCCTGTTGCCTTGGCCGCCGATGACCACCGATCCGCTGAAGCTCGTCTCATCGGCGATGCGCAGCAGGTTTCCACTCCCGCGGAGCTTCGCCGTGCCATCGAACCGCGAGCCCGCGGCCAGTTCCAGCATGTTCTGCTTGCCGCGGAACTCGATCCTGCCGTTGAACGCCGCGTCCCTGCCGAACTCGACGCGGTTCTCCTCGCCGGCTGCAATGGTATCCCGGCCGCGAACGCGCGCCCGGCCGCGCAGGGAGCGGACCCCGCCGGCGACGAGTCGCCCCCGGCGTCCCATCCTGTTGAACAGGAGGCGGTCGATCGGCCGCCGCAGCCAACCGAGCCATCTTGCAGTTTCCGTGATCCCAAAGAGCATCGACCCCTCCCCATGCGCCGCATGGCCGATACGACGCCACGTCAGGCGCCCCTGTCATAACGCATCCTTAACCTTAACGGCCCATGAAGAAATCGATGACAATCGCGGCGATCCGTGCGCGCCTTGGTTTTACCAAACTTTCCCCCGAAAAGGCCGCATCGGCACATTTCGGGGCAGGCGCGCCTGGTCGCGTCGCGATTAAGCGACGGAATGCTGCCATGGGCGGGCCGGGGGCCGATGCCCGGATACCTTTAGGGATTGTCTGACTATGGAAAACCTCCCTCTCGCCGAGCCGGGCGTGCAGTTGTCGGTTTGGGCACTTTTCTGGCAGGCCGGCTGGGTCGTCAAGCTGGTGATGATCGGCCTGCTGTTCGCCTCGATATGGACCTGGGCGATCATCGTCGACAAGGTCCTGGGCTTCGCGCGCATGCGCCGCTCGCTCGACCGGTTCGAGCAGGTGTTCTGGTCAGGACAGTCGCTCGACGAGCTCTACCGCACGCTGTCGGACCGCAAGCCGACCGGCATGGGCTCGATCTTCGTGGCGGCCATGCGCGAATGGAAGAAGAGCTTCGAGAAGGGCGCGCGCTCGCCGATCGGCCTGCAGAACCGCATCGACAAGGCGATGGACCTGGCGCTGACCCGCGAGATGGAACGGCTCGAGGGCCGGCTCGGCTTTCTCGCCACCATCGGTTCGGCCGGCCCCTTCATCGGCCTGTTCGGCACGGTTATCGGCATCATGACCTCCTTCCAGGCGATCGCCGGCTCGAAGTCGACCAACCTTGCCGTCGTGGCGCCGGGCATCGCCGAGGCGCTGCTCGCCACGGCGATCGGCCTGCTCGCCGCCATCCCCGCCGTCATCGCCTACAACAAGCTGTCGTCCGACGCGGGCAAGCTGGCGGTGCGCATGGAAGGCTTCGCCGACGAGTTCTCGGCCATACTGTCGCGCCAAATCGATGAAAAGATACCGCAGCAGCGGGCAGCCTGAGGACTAGACGATGGGAATGTCTGTAGGCGCAGCGCGGTCGGGTCGCGGCGGACGCGGCCACCGGCGGCGCGGCCGCCATCACGGCCTGATGTCGGAGATCAACGTCACGCCCTTCGTCGACGTGATGCTGGTGTTGCTCATCATCTTCATGGTCGCCGCTCCGCTGCTCACGGTCGGCGTGCCGATCGACCTGCCGGAGACGCAAGCCAAAGCGATGAATGCCGACACGCAGCCGATCACCATCTCGGTGAACCAGGCCGGCGAAATCCACCTGCAGGAGACGGTGATCCCGATCAACGAGGTCGTACCCAAGCTGCAGGCGATCGCCAAGACCGGCTACGAGGAACGCATCTTCATCCGCGGCGACAAGCTGGCGGACTACGGCACCGTCATGAAGGTGATGGCCGAGATCAGCGCCGCCGGCTTCAAGAACATCGGGCTTGTCAGCCTGCCCGAACAGGGCACCTGATCGGCGATGAAGGCCGGCCTGACAACATCGGTGGTCCTGCATGCGGCCGTGCTCGGCTTCGGCCTGCTGTCGCTGTCGGCGCCGGCGCCGCTCCAGGTCGCCGATGTCGAGGCGCTGCCGGTCGACATCGTGCCGATCGAGGAGATGACGCAGATCCAGCAGGGCGACAAGAAGGCGCCGATGGCCGAGACGCCGGCACCGATGCCGACCAAGCGGCCGGACATCGTCGCCGACGCCCAGAAGGTGGGCGAGAACGACATCGACACCGACAACCCGCCGACACCGGCGGATAAGCCCAGACCGGTGAAGACGGCGGAGGCGACGGCGCCCGCGCCGAAGCCGGTCGAGAAGCCGAAGACCGAGGACACGCCGAAGCCGCCGGAGGAGCCGAAGCCGGTGCCGGCGACCGAGGTGGCGCCGGTGCCCGCGCCCAGGCAGGAGGTGAAGCCGGAGCCGGTGAAGGAACCTGAGCCGAAGCCGGAACCGGTGAGGCAGCCCGAGCCCAAGCCGGCCGAGAAGCCGCAGGAGACGGCGGCGGCCGAGCCGGTGAAACCCGACGCCGTGGCCGAGGCGATCGCCGAGGAACAGGAGAAGCCGGCCGAGCAGGTGGCGCAGCTGCCCGACAGCGCGCCGCGGCCGGAGGCGCGGCCGCGCCCGGCGCCGGCCGAAACCGCCAAGGCGCCCGAGCGCAAGACCTCCGAGAAGCCGGTGCGGGAAGCCTCCTCGCGGCCGCAGTCGGAGGACACCGGTTCGATCGAGAATCAGGTCGAGGCCCTGCTCAACAAGGAAAAGTCGAAGGGCGGCGGGGCCAAGCGCTCCAACCAGCAGGCCGCACTCGGCGGCGAGCGGACCACGGGCGGCTCGAAACTGTCGCAGAGCGAGATGGACGCGCTGCGCGGCCAGGTGCAGCGCTGCTGGAACATTCCGGCCGGCGCGATGGACGGTGGCAATCTGCGCGTCTCGGTGAAATTCAAGCTCGACCCGTCCGGCGCGCTCGAAGGCAGCCCGGAGATTATTTCGGGCGGCGGCTCCAGCGGCGTCGAGAGGGCTGCCGCCGAAGCCGCGCGGCGGGCCGTGGCGCGCTGCTCGCCCTACACGCTGCCCGCCGAGAAATACGAGGCCTGGGCGGACGTCATCGTCAATTTCGATCCCAGCGAGATGTTCTGAGCGTCTCCGGATCTTTGAACGAGGTTGAACCGAATGAAGAAATTCCTGGCATCCCTTCTCACGGTCGTGACCGTCGCGGTTGGCTTTGCCGCGATGGCGACGCTGCCGGCACGGGCGCTGGTGGAGATCGATGTCAACAAGGGCGTCGTCGAGCCGCTGCCGATCGCCATCACCGATTTCATCTCGGGCAACGGCATCGGCGCCGAGATATCATCGATCGTGGCCGCCGACCTGCAGCGCTCCGGCCTGTTCGCGCCGATCGACAAAGGTGCCTTCATCGAGAAGATCTCCAATCCGGACGCAGCGCCGCGCTTCGACGACTGGAAGGTCATCAACGCCCAGGCGCTGGTGACGGGGCGCGTCACCGAGGAGGCCGACGGGCGCCTGCGCGCCGAATTCCGGCTGTGGGACACTTTTGCCGGCCAGCAGCTGGTCGGCGAGCAGTTCTTCTCGTCCAAGACCCATATGCGCCGGGTCGCCCACATCATCGCCGACGCCATCTACGAGCGGCTGACCGGCGAGAAGGGCTATTTCGACACGCGCGTCGTCTTCATCGACGAGTCCGGCTCCAAGAACGACCGCCGCAAGCGCCTCGCCATCATGGACCAGGACGGCGCCAACGTGCGCTATCTATCGGATGGACGCGCCATGTCGATGACGCCGCGCTTCTCGCCGACGCGGCAGGAAATCACCTACATGTCCTATGAAAGCGGGCAGCCCAAGGTCTACCTGCTGCAGATCGAGACGGGCCAGCGCGAGCTGGTCGGCAATTTCCCGGGCATGACCTTCGCGCCGCGCTTCTCGCCGGACGGGCAGAAGGTGATCATGAGCCTGCTGCGCGAGGACGGCAATTCCAACATCTACACCATGGACCTGCGCAGCCGCACGACGACGCGGCTGACCAATTCCAACGCCATCGACACCTCGCCCTCCTATTCGCCGGACGGCTCCAAGGTGGTGTTTACCTCCGACCGCGGCGGCCAGCCGCAAATCTACGTGATGGGCGCCGACGGCTCGGGCCAGACGCGCGTCTCCTTCGGCGGCGGCAGCTACTCGACGCCGGTGTGGTCGCCGCGCGGCGACCTCATCGCCTTCACCAAGCAGACCGGCGGCGAGTTCCAGATCGGGGTCATGCGCACCGACGGCTCGGGCGAGCGTATCCTGTCCTCCGGCTTCCAGCAGGAAGGCCCGACCTGGGCGCCCAACGGCCGCTACATCATGTTCTTCAAGGAAGCGGCCGGCTCCGGCGGCCCGCGCCTCTACTCGATCGACCTGACCGGCCGCAACGAGCAGGCGATCCCGACCTCCAACTACGCGTCCGACCCCGCCTGGTCGCCGCTGCTCGAATAATACGGAAGCTTGCATAAAGTTGAACGAAACGCGGCGAAGTTCCATGGCTTCGCCGCGTTTTCGTCGCATTTCCGCCCAGCCTCCACGCGAGGTCAGGCCAGGAGGGCAGGCGGTGGACGGCGTCCTGCTACCAATCGTTAACCATGTCTCTTGAATACCGGTTAACCCAAACGTGGTTACTCGATGTTCAACGCAGCCATTCGAATTTTAAGGAGAGGCGGGATATGCGCCGCATCGCAAAGCTCACCACGAATCCTGTCATGATCGCGCTCGTCGCCGGCCTGGCGCTGGCCGGCTGCGCCAACAAGAAGACGCCGAACAGCGCGGCCGACCTCGGCCTCGGCGGCGCCGGCGCCGCGACCCCGGGCTCGGCGCAGGACTTCACCGTCAATGTCGGCGACCGCATCTTCTTCGATACCGATTCCTCGGCCATCCGCGCCGACGCCCAGCAGACGCTGACCCGCCAGGCGCAGTGGCTCAACCGCTACCGCAACTACGGCATCGTCGTGGAAGGCCACGCCGACGAGCGCGGCACGCGCGAATACAACCTGGCGCTGGGCGCCCGCCGCGCCGCAGCGACCCGCGACTACCTGATTTCGCAGGGCGTCGCCGGAGGCCGCCTGAAGACGATCTCCTACGGCAAGGAGCGGCCGGTCGCGGTCTGCGACGACATCTCCTGCTGGTCGCAGAACCGCCGCGCCGTCACCACGTTGAACGGCGCCGGCAGCTGAGCCGCGGCCCACGCGCTCATCGATCTCGAGCGGCGGCCTTCGGGCCGCCGTTTGTACTTGGAAAACACTGTGGTATGAAAGCCACATGGGCGACGAGCCGGACAGCCTCATTCTTCGACTGCTGCGCGACATGCGCGCCGAGATGGCGACCAAAAGCGACATCGCCGATCTCCGCTCGGAGATGGAGATGCTCCGGGCGGCCTTGCGCTCGGAAGTGTATTCCCTGCGGACCGACGTCGCCTCTGATATCGCCGTGCTGCAGGCGGAGGACAAGAAAACCCGTAAGGAACTGGGCGAGCAGATCTCCGGCCTGCGCCATGCGGTGACGGCCTATCACAGCTCGGTCATCGGCCATGGCGTCCTGATCAGCGAGCTGGAGGCGCGCGTGCGCCGCGTCGAGCTTCACCTCGACCTGCCGTCGACCGAGACGAACTGAGCGGTTCTGGCCATGGGCGGCTGCCTGGTTCATCCGTCACTGAGGCCATTCGTTGGTCCAGTAAAGCCAAACAAAATTTGGCCGAAGTCTGCCGGCCTGATATGGAGCCGAGAAGCGCCCCGGCGTGGAGCGTCAGGTTTGCTCTTCCCGCCGCAGGCGTGACGCCGCAGTTCCACCTTTCCGCGAGACGCCCATGTATTTTCGAACGATCCTCAGCGGCACGCTTGCCGCGATGCTGCTTTCAGCAGCCGCCGCTTCGGCGCGCGACGCCGCTCCGGCGATGGCAGATCACGGCATCGCCGTGCAGCGCCCGGCCGCCGGTCTTCCCGGCGTCTTCGGCCAGCCGCGGCAGCAGGAGAGCTTTCAGCTCGCGCAGGCATCCGATCCCCGGGTGGTGGCGCTGGAAGAGCAGATCCGCGCCCTAAACGGCACCGTCGAGGAGCTCAATTTCCAGATCCTCCAGCTGCAGGAGCAACTGCGCAAGATGCAGGAGGACAACGAGTTCCGCTTCCAGGAACTGGAGAAGCGCTCCGACGCGCGCTCCGGCAAGTCTAACCGCACCACCGCCGCCGCCCCGCCGGCGGCGAACGGCGGCAGCGGGCAACCGTCCAGCGTCGAGGACGTCATCGCCGGCGAGGCACCCGGCACCACCAATCCCAATGCCGGTGCGCCGGACGGAACGCTGGGCACGATTACCGTCGACAAGGACGGCAACGTCAAGGTGCTCGGGGACAGCGGTCCCCCCGGCGGAACGGCGCCGGCCGCCGGTTCCGGCGCGACCCCGGCGCCGGGCGGCAACGGCTCGATCGTCGCGGCTCTGCCGCCGACGGACGATCCGGAAGAACTCTACCGCAACTCCTACCAGTTCATCCTGTCCGGCGATTATGCGACGGCCGAAACCGGTTTCCGCGATCACATCGAGCGTTTCCCGCAGAACGAGCGCGCCTCCGACGCGCATTTCTGGCTCGGCGAGGCGCTGCTCGGCCAGAAGAAGTATCGCGATGCGGCCGAGACGTTCCTGGCCGCCAGCAAGCAGTATCCCAAGTCCAAGAAGGGGCCCGACATGCTGCTCAAGCTCGGCGTCTCGCTCGTCGGGCTGAAGCAGCGCGACGTCGCCTGCGCCACCTTCGGCGAGGTCGGCAAGCGCTATCCGAACGCCTCGGCCGCGCTCAAGGAGCGCGTCAAGCAGGAACAGGCGCAGGCGGCGTGCTGAGCCCTTCGGGCGACCTTCTTCAAACGCTCTCGACCTGCGGGCTGCAAAGCCGCCCCGCCGTCATCGCCGCGGTGTCCGGAGGCAGCGACTCCACCGCCCTGCTTCTCCTTCTCAAACTTTTTCTCGACCACGCAGCGCCGTCCACGCGCCTCCACGCCGTGACCGTCGACCATGGGCTGCGTCCGGAAGCGGCCGCCGAGGCACAGGCCGTGGCACGGTTCTCAGCCGAGCGTGGCATCGATCACCGGATCATGACCTGGAGCGGACCGAAGCCCGGCACGGGCCTCGCCGCGGCGGCGCGCGAGGCGCGCTACGACCTGCTGGCGCGCGCCGCCCGGGACGCCGGCACCGACGTGATCCTGACCGCCCACACCGCCGACGACCAGGCCGAGACGGTGCTGATGCGCCGCCGGCGCGGCGAAGGGCCCGGCCTCGCCGGCATGGCTCCGGAGACGCTGTTCGACGGTTCCGTCTGGATTCTCCGCCCGCTGCTCGGCATCCGACGCGAGACGCTGCGCACCTTCCTGCGCGACGAGGCCGTCGGCTGGGTCGATGATCCCAGCAATACCGACCGGCGGTCGGAGCGCGTGCGCGCGCGGCTGGAGCTGGCCGGCCCGCCGCAAGTCTCCGGCGCTGCCGCGATCGACGGATTGCTGACGCTTGCCCGGCAGGGCGCGACCCGGCGCCGTCACCTGGGACGGGACGCCGCGGACCTCATCCGCCGCCATGTTCGCAAGGCTGGCCCAGGCCTGATGCGGATCGATGCCGCCCTGTTCCGACCTGCCATCGACGATGCCGCCGTGCATACGCTGCGCGCCCTGCTCGCGGTCGTCGGCGGCACGCCGCACCTGCCGGACGAGGGCAGGGTGCGCGCGCTTTGCCTGCGGCTGGCCGCGCCGCCCTGTCGCGCCACTTTGTCGCGGGCGCTGGTGGCGGCGCGGCGCGACGGCGTCTGGCTGTGCCGCGAGGAGCGCGGCCTGCCGGAGCCGCAGCCTGCCCGGGACGGCCTGATCTGGGACGGCCGGTTCCGCATTTCGGCCACCGCCGGGGCCGCTGCGGCGGTCATCGCGCCCGCCAGCGCCGGTGGCAGACAGGTTGAGAACGATGACGGTGTGCCGGCAAGTCTGGCGAGGACGGCAAAAGCGGGTTTGCCGATCATTTCATCCGGCGGAAGCCCGGAAATCGGCCATGTCGAGCAGCGCGGCGTGTCCGGAAGCACGCAGGCAGCGCCGGCGGGTTGGACGGCCACATGCGTCCTCGCCCCCTGGGCGCGCTTCCTGCCGTGCTTCGACCTGGACCTCGCGCAGGCTCTCGCCGACGCCGTCGGCGCCCCGCCAGTCCCGGTAGCGCCATCGGCCGGTCACAATGTCACGCCAGCTTAACCGCGTGCGGGGGTTTCGCTTGGCAACATCGACCGCCCTCCCTATGTTACGGGCAATACGCTCTTACTCTGGACGCATGCCCATGACCGGGCATGGACGGGACACTTGATGAATCCGAATTACCGCAACCTCGCTCTGTGGGCGATCATCGCCGTACTGCTGATCGCGCTGTTCAATCTGTTCCAGACGCCGCAGACGCGCGGCGCCTCCACCGAGGTGGCCTATTCGGAATTCCTGGCCGACCTCTCGTCGGGCCGCGTCAAGGCCGTCACCATCGTCGGCGACCGCATCAGCGGCAGCTATACCGACAACGCCGCCGGCTTCCAGACCTACTCGCCGGGCGATCCGACGCTGGTATCGCGGCTGGAGGAGAAGGGCGTCACCATCAATGCCCGCCCGGAAACCGACGGCTCCGGCTCGATCTTCTCGATGCTGCTCGGCTGGCTGCCGATGCTGCTCATCCTCGGCGTCTGGATATTCTTCATGCGCCAGATGCAGTCGGGCTCCGGCCGCGCCATGGGTTTCGGCAAGTCCAAGGCCAAGCTGCTGACCGAGGCGCACGGCCGTGTCACCTTCCAGGACGTCGCCGGCGTCGACGAGGCCAAGCAGGATCTGGAAGAGATCGTCGAATTCCTGCGCGACCCGCAGAAGTTCCAGCGCCTGGGCGGCAAGATCCCGCGCGGCGTGCTGCTGGTCGGCCCTCCCGGAACCGGCAAGACGCTGCTGGCGCGCTCCGTCGCCGGCGAAGCCAACGTGCCGTTCTTCACCATCTCCGGCTCGGACTTCGTCGAGATGTTCGTCGGCGTCGGCGCCAGCCGCGTCCGCGACATGTTCGACCAGGCCAAGAAGAACGCGCCCTGCATCATCTTCATCGACGAGATCGACGCGGTCGGCCGCCATCGCGGCGCCGGCCTGGGCGGCGGCAACGACGAGCGCGAGCAGACGCTGAACCAGCTGCTGGTCGAGATGGACGGCTTCGAATCCAACGAATCGATCATCCTGATCGCCGCCACCAACCGTCCCGACGTGCTCGACCCGGCGCTGCTGCGCCCCGGCCGCTTCGACCGCCAGGTCGTGGTGCCGAACCCCGACATCAACGGCCGCGAGAAGATCCTCAAGGTGCATGTGCGCAACGTGCCGCTGGCGCCGAACGTCGACCTCAAGGTAGTGGCACGCGGCACGCCGGGCTTCTCGGGCGCCGACCTGATGAACCTCGTCAACGAGGCGGCGCTGATGGCGGCGCGGCGCAACAAGCGCCTCGTCACCATGCAGGAGTTCGAGGACGCCAAGGACAAGGTGATGATGGGCGCCGAGCGTCGCTCCACCGCCATGACCCAGGCCGAGAAGGAGCTGACCGCCTATCACGAGGCCGGCCACGCCATCATGGCGCTCAATGTGCCGTCCGCCGATCCGCTGCACAAGGCCACCATCATCCCGCGCGGGCGTGCGCTCGGCATGGTCATGCAGCTGCCCGAGGGCGACCGCTACTCGATGAGCTACAAATACATGGTCTCGCGCCTCGCGATCATGATGGGCGGCCGTGTGGCCGAAGAATTCAAGTTCGGCAAGGAGAACATCACCTCGGGTGCCGCCTCCGACATCGAGCAGGCGACCAAGCTGGCGCGAGCCATGGTCACCCGCTGGGGCTTCTCCGACAAGCTCGGCCACGTCGCCTATGGCGAGAACCAGGAGGAGGTCTTCCTCGGCCACTCCGTCGCCCGCACCCAGAACGTCTCGGAGGAGACCGCGCAGATCATCGACGCCGAGGTTCGCCGGCTGATCGACGAGGCCTATTCCTTCGCCAAGCAGGTGCTGACCAAGAAGAAGAAGGAATGGATCGCCATCGCCGAGGGCCTGCTCGAATACGAGACGCTGTCGGGCGACGAGATCAAGCAGCTGATCGCCGGGCAGAAGCCGTCGCGCGATCTCGGCGACGACACCCCGCCCTCGCGCGGCTCCGCCGTGCCGAAGGCGGGCGCCTCCGGCGGCCGCCGCAAGAAGGGTGGCGAAGAGCCCGAAAGCGGCATGGAGCCCCAGCCGCAGGGCTGAGGATTTTTCCGCGCGAAGAATTCGCCGCGCCGCCAGCGCGGCGAATTCTTTTTGACGCGGCAGCTTGCCCAAGGAAACATGCTTTTGACAGGTACAGCGGCAGCATCTGTCCGGGACGGAGAAAGTCTCCGCCATGTTGTTCTGCCCTCCAGATAAAGTTACTATGGCGTTGCGCCTGAATTTGCCGTAATTTTGCCACGGCTCTGCCGCATTCTGCGTGAAAGAATGATCGCGAGGAGTAAGGGGGAGCGATACAATTCCGGGTGGTTTCGAGTGTCCGGCCGATTGCAGGCTTTGACCTCGGAACCTCGTGTCATCAAAGATAAACAAAAGCAGTTTTACGTTTCGTCCATGACGCGGTCATGAGAACGGAGCGGACTTCAAATTGGGGCAAGACGGGTATAAGCCGTCGCATTCAGCCGCGAATGGCCGAAGGAAGTCGAGCATCGGGCAACCGGCAATGACTTCTAAGGGATTCGTAACGTATACTCATATTTTGTGATGCGGCCGAGACGCTCGATTTGTGGCAAGGCTGTGTCGCCTGATTTGTTGGGGACTACCTGATGACAAGAAGATACTTCGGAACGGACGGGATCCGGGGGCGCGCCAACAAACACCCGATGACAGCCGAGGTTGCGATGAAGGTCGGCATGGCCGCCGGCCTCTCCTTCCAGCGCGGCAAGCATCGCCACCGCGTCGTGCTCGGCAAGGACACGCGCCTGTCGGGCTACATGATCGAGAACGCCATGGTCGCGGGTTTCTGCGCGGCGGGCATGGACGTGTTCCTGTTGGGGCCGATCCCCACGCCGGCCGTCGCCATGCTGTCGCGTTCGCTGCGGGCCGATATCGGCGTGATGATCTCCGCCTCGCACAATCCCTATTACGACAACGGCATCAAACTGTTCGGACCGGACGGCTACAAGCTCTCCGACGAGATCGAGATGCGCATCGAGAGCCTGCTCGACAACGACATCGACATCGCGCTCGCCGAGGCTGACGGGCTCGGGCGCGCCAAGCGTGTCGACGGCGTGCACGACCGCTACATCGAGTTCGCCAAACGCACGCTGCCGCGCTCCATGTCGCTGGCGGGCCTGCGCGTGGTCATCGATTGCGCCAACGGCGCCGGCTACAAGGTGGCCCCCGCCGCGCTGTGGGAGCTCGGCGCCGAGGTCTTCACCATCAACAACGAGCCGAACGGCTTCAACATCAACCAGGAATGCGGCTCCACCCATCCCGCCGCCCTGGTGAAGAAGGTGCACGAGGTGCGCGCCGACATCGGCATCGCGCTCGACGGCGACGCCGACCGCATGATCATCGTCGACGAGAACGGCGCCGTCATCGACGGCGATCAGATCATCGCGCTGATCGCCGAGACCTGGCAGCAGAACGGCCGCCTCGCCGGCGGCGGCGTGGTCGCCACGGTGATGTCCAATCTCGGGCTCGAACGCTTCATGACGGAGCTCGGCCTGCAGCTGCACCGCACCCAGGTCGGCGACCGCTACGTGGTCGAGCACATGCGCGCCCACGGCTTCAACGTCGGCGGCGAGCAGTCCGGCCACATCGTGCTCTCCGACTTCTCGACCACCGGCGACGGGCTGGTCTCGGCGCTGCAGGTGCTGGCCTGCGTCAAGCGCTCGAACAAGCCGGTCAGCGAGCTGTGCCGCAAGTTCGAGCCGGTGCCGCAACTGCTCAAGAACGTGCGCGTATCCGGCGGCAAGCCCCTGGAGAACAGCACGGTGCAGGCGGCGATCGAAGAGGCGCGCGGCCGGCTCGGCCAGGCGGGCCGGCTGGTGATCCGTCCCTCCGGGACCGAGCCGCTGATCCGCGTGATGGCCGAGGGCGACGACGACAAGCTTGTCGAGGCCGTGGTCGACGACCTGGTCGGCGTCATTTCGGAGCTTCGCTCGGCCGCGTAGCGGCCATGTGCCGGCGCGCCCGCAGCGTGCCGTCTCTGTCCTGAACCACTCACTTGCGGGGCCGGCGCGATGAACGCGCGCCGGCCCCGCAGCCGTTTCCGCGAACGAGATGCCGCGTCGAATCGAACCGAATCGTGGTTAAGGAACAGGGTTAAGCGCGCCTTAACCTTTGCCCTTCATTATCCACGATGAGTTCAACCTTGCTCGGGCGCACGCTCGATCCCGAGGGAATCTGGGGTATCGGAAATGGTGAGACTTGGAATGTCAGGCCTCGCGGCCATCCTGGCAAGCAGCGTCGCTGTACCCGCCCTGGCGGCGGACTATATCGAGCCGCCGGTGATCGAGGCGCCTCCGGTGGTCGAGGAGGTCTACGCGGCGCCGGACGTAGGCGGCTGGTACATCCGCGGCGACATCGACTATCACTGGACCAATTTCCGCAACGGCGACTACATCCTCTACGGCGCGCCGGGCCAGCGCGGCAAGTTCGACGACGGCGACCTCAAGGGCGCGATGTCGCTCGGCGCCGGCATCGGCTACCAGGTCAACGACTATTTCCGCGTCGACCTGACGGGCGACTACTTCTTCGACGCCGATTTCGAAGGCAGCACCTCCGGCTTCTGCGGGGGCGTGCCCTGCACCTCGACAGACCGTTCGTCGATGTCGGCGTTCCTGCTTCTGGCCAACGCCTATGTCGATCTCGGCACCTATCACGGCTTCACGCCTTATGTCGGCGCCGGCATCGGCGGCGCCCACATCAAGTGGGACAAGCTCGTCAACGACGACGACAACGGCCGCACCGAGCATGACGGCGGCAGCGAATGGCGCTTCGCCTACGCGGCGATGGCCGGCGTGTCCTACTGCCTGACCAACAGGACCAAGCTCGACTTCGGCTATCGCTACTCGCGCATCGAGGGCGGCGACATGTTCGGCTACGCCAACAATGCCGGCCCCGGCTTCGACGACGGTTTCGACGTGCACGAGGTGCGCGGCGGCCTGCGCTACCAGTTCACCGGCAGCAACGGCTGCGAGCCTGCTCCGCAGCCGATCGCCTACGAGCCGCCGCCGGTCTACAAGCAGTAGTCCCGATCGTCCCGCATGCATCGACCGCCCGGCGAAAGCCGGGCGGTTCCGCTTTTGTAGGCCCCCGAGCGAGCTCTGAATCTATCGCGCACTCGGCGTCTCCGCCCACGCACCGGCTGGCGTTCGCTCTCCGACGGTCCCGACGCAACCGATTCCTCGCCGGCCTTGTTTCTTCGACTCCGAGGCCTGGATTCCCGACACTCTCCGCTCGCTCACGAGGTCGAGAATGACGACAGTCATGGGCCGCTTCGGCTGATCACCGGCGGTGGCGATTGTCGGAGGCCTCAGTCAATGTCGTCATTCCCGGCCTCGTGAGCGAGCGAAGCGAGCGGAGAGTGTCGGGAATCCAGGCCTCGGAGATGGCGAAGCCAAAGCCGACGAAGAAGTTCCACGATGGTACGCCGGGCCGAATCCGGGGATTGGGAATCCGGCAGTCCCGTGCGAACACCAATCCGCGGCCTGGATGACGTTTCGTTAGGGTTAACCGGCACTTAACCGTTATGGTTAACAATGGTCCCGGTAGCGATCGACAGTTATGCGCCGTCATCGCCAGGGGAGCTATCAGTATGATCCTTGTCAGACGTGTCGTCCTGCTGTTCGCGGCCAGCGCCCTCATGCCGGTTGCCGGTGCCGGGGCGGCGGACTACGAGCCGCCGATCTTCGTAGAGCAGGCCGAGGAATACGTGCCGGTCGAGGTCGGCTCCGGATGGTATCTGCGCGGCGACATCGGCTACATCTTCGACAATAGCTATGACGACACCCAGCTCGCGGTGACCGCCATCGACGAGTTCGCGCCGTTCGACCCGATCCGCATCCTTTCCTTCGAGGAGGACGACACGCCGGTCTTCGGCAGCGTCGGCTTCGGCTACCACTTCAACGATTTCCTGCGCGCCGACGTGAATCTCGGCCTGCTGCCGCGGGAGAAGTTCAGCACGGGCGGCCGGATCGACGGCATCGACGCTTCCGCGAGCGCCGAGAACACCTACTGGACCGGCATCGCCAACGGCTATATCGACCTCGGCACCTATGCCGGGCTGACGCCCTATGTCGGCGCCGGCGTCGGCGTGCTCTATTCGAAGATCGAGCTGGACGCGCGTCTCGGCGACCTGAGCGCGAGCTATAGCGATCGCGACTACAACTTCCTCTACACGCTGAACGCCGGTGCGTCCTACCAGGTGGCCAAGAACGTCTCGGTCGATGTCGGCTACCAGTATCTGTCCTCCCCCGACGCGCCCTTCGTGAAGATCGGCGACGACGGTGCCGAATACGGCAAGGGCCTCGATTACCATCAGGTCAGGGTCGGCCTGCGCTACGACCTCTGGTGATCAGCCCGGCGGTGGCTCCGTCGCCGCCGGCTTTGCCATGGCCTCCAGGATGGCGACGGCCTCGCCGGCCCGGTCGGCCGGGACGAAGAGATGGTCGTGGAAGAAGGCCGAGACCGGATTGACGCCCATGCCGGCCGCCGCCAGCCGCGTGGCGATCGCCGCCATGAAGCCGACCGCCTCCAAGGCCGAGTGGATCTCGAGCGTGACCATCCGGCAGGGAAACGTCCCCTGGAGACCGGCGCCTCGCGCTTCCTCCTCGCGCAGGATCAGCGTGCGGCCCTCCGCCTCGCGAAAGATCATCACCGGATCGGTTCCGGCCGGTATCGGACTGTCCGCCGGCAGGGTGCAGAAGACGAAAAGGCCGGGCTGCAGGGCCGGGCGCATTCCGGCGAGCAGGGCGGCAAGGTCGGTCTCGCCGGGCATCTTTGTCTCCCCTTCCGACGCGCTGCGCAGGCTGGCAGCGCCAGTCTGGCCGGAATCATCCGCCGGTCAAGCGCGACGGCTCGCAACCGGCGGCGCGTTGAGGCATTTTCCGTACGGTGTATGGTGATTCCGGGAGGGCGCAACGATGGCGAATGCGCGCAGCCGCAGGGAACTGCAAAAGGCCGAGGTCCGGGCCGAGCTGGTCGAGGCGGCGCACGCCCTGGTCAGGGAGGAAGGCTATGAGGGGCTGACCATCCGCAAGCTGGCGGCCCGCGTGGGCTACGCGCCTATGTCCGTCTACTCCTACTTTCCCGACAAGCACGCCATCCTGTTCGCGCTGGCGCGGGATGCCTTTGCCATCCTTGCAAGGCGCATGGAGCGCGAGGCCCCGGCCGATCCGCTGCAGGCGCTCATCAAGATGATGCGCGAATACGCCGCCTTCGCTTTCGACAACCCCAACGAATACCGCACCGTCTTCACCTCGCGGGATCCTGCCAGCATGCCGCACGAGGATCCCGCCGAGCTGCAGAAGGAAAACCCGGCGCTGCAACTCCTGCTGAAGCGCGTCCAGGCCTGCGTGGACGCCGGTGTGCTGGAAGGGGACGTCTTCGCCATCTCCACCCTGCTGTGGACGTTCGGCCACGGCACCGTGTCGCTGCTGATCAGCTTTCCCGGCTATCCGTTCGGCGAGCGCGACGCCTATGTCGAGCGGACCATCGAGGTGGTGCTGGCGGGCCTGCGCAGCGCCCCCGTCGCACCGCTCGGAACGACGTCGCGCTGCTGACGCCTCGCTGGTGCATCTCGGCGCTCGCGGAGTCGGTTTTGAGGAGTTGCACGACGCGCTTCGCGGCCTCATTCTCCAACTTCAATCCCAGATGACATATCCATCGCGGCCGCGACGATGGCACGCCTCAACCATATGTGCCTTGGCGCGTCCTGCTGGCGCGCGTGCCAGGCGAGGCTCATCGTGAAACTCCCAAGATCGAGGGGCGGTGGCAACGATGCGAGGCGTCTCATGTTGGCGGCCGCTCGTGCCAGGCTCGACGGCAGGGTCATGATAAGGTCGGAGCGGGCGGCGATCTCGACGGCCGCGAAGAAATTCGGCACACGCAGTTTCACCCGTCGCCTTCGCCCCATCCGCGCAAGCACCTCGTCGACAGGTGCGGGTCCGACGCCTGTGACGCTCACCACGATATGCTCAAGCGCCAGGAAGCGGTCGAGCGTGAGTTCTTCGGCGAGCGCGGGGTGGTGCGCCCGCATGAGCGTCACGAGGTCTTCGTCATAGAGGCGGCGTCGCTGGATGCCGGCCGGCGCGTCCTCGACCAGCGCCACCATCGCGTCCGCTACTCCCTGCTCCAGCGCTTCGAAGCCGTTCGCGCCCGGCGCGGCAATGTCGAGGTCGACGGATGGCGCCTCGCGGGCGAGGCGGGCGAGCAAATACGGCGCGAGCGCGGCGGCCTGGAGATCAGGCGTGAGAAGTCGGACCCGACCCGTCGCCGTCGCGGGATCGAATGAGCTCGCCTCCAGCATTTCTCCCACGCCCGCCAGTATGGTGCGCAGCATGGGACGCACCGCTTCGGCACGGGAACTGAGGACGTAGCCACCCGGCCCGTCAACCAGCAGCGCATCCGAAAACAGGGCGCGCAATCGTCCGAGCGCTCGGCTCGCGGCGGGCTGGCTCATGCCGAGCCGGTGGGCGGCTCGCGTGACGTTCTTCTCATCCAGCAGCGCCTCGAGCGCCACCAGCAAGTTAAGGTCGACCCGGCGCAAATCCACTTCACGCATAATCACCATATACAGCATGCATTGGACGCATGGAAGTTTCGCGCCTATCCATTCCTTCATCGAACGAACTGACGGAGTGGCAATCATGTATGTCGTGCTTGGAGCAAACGGACGGGCCGGGGGCGAGGCGGCGCGCGCCCTCATCGAGCGCGGTGAGGCCGTGCGTGTTGTCCTGCGTCGCAAGGAACAAGGTGAAAAATGGACGGAACTCGGCGCGGAGGTGGCCGTCGCGAACATCGAGGATGCCGACGCGATGACCGACGCGCTGAGGGGCACGTCGGGTGCGTTCCTGCTCAATCCTCCGCCGGTGAGCGGCGATCCTTTTGCGCGTACGGAAGAACTCGGTGCCGCGCTTGCCGATGCCGCACGGCGGGCGCGTTTACTCAAGGCCGTCGTCCTGTCGTCCATCGGCGCGCAGCATGCCTCCGGCACCGGCGTCATCGCCACCCTCAACCGGGTCGAAGCCCTGCTTGGCGGAGTGGCGCCGGCGACCGCCTTCCTGCGGTCGGGCTATTTTGTCGAGACCTGGAGCGAGGTGGCGCAAACCGTTGTGTCGGAAAGCGTACTGCCGAGCTTTATCGAACCTTCCCAAAAAATCCCGATGGTGAGCACGATCGATGTCGGGCGCACCGCGGCCGCCCTGCTGTGCGAGGAGTGGACCGGCAAACGCGTCGTGGAGCTCGGCGGACCGGAAGACTGGAGCGCCGGCGAGGTGGCGGTGGCCTTCGCCGACTTTCTCGGCCGTCCCGTGGTGCCGGTGCCGGTCCCGGCGGAGCGCCGCGCGGCGCTGCTTGCAGAGCAAGGCGTGCCCGATGAGGTGGCGCACGCGCTTCTCGGCATGTACGAGGGAATCGCCAACGGCCTGTTCAGGCGCGAGAAGGACAGCGAACACCGGCGCGGCTCGGTTTCTCTGATGACAGCGATCGAGCGCGTTGTCGCAACAGGTGGACCAGCCAGCCGCTGATCCTTGGCGGCGGCCGTCGGCGGTCGCTGCTCCATGTTCACACCGAGAATGCCGACACCGTTTCGAAGTTGCCGTCTACTTGCAAGAGTTTTCGTACATGTACGAAATCGCTTGCGCCCGCATGTCTCTTGCCGTATCTGTACGTTACTGCGTACATGTACGGAAAGGATCGCGGAGATGAAGAAACTCGCACTGGCATTTGCCCTGCTGCTGGGCACGTCCGGACCGCTGCTTGCCGACACGGCGGCGAAGGATGCCGGGAAGGCGGCTACGCCGCGCACCGTCACGGCCGACCGGCCCGTGCTTGACCAGACCAAAACCCGGTCGATCCGGCAGGCACAGGAGCCTGCCGACACGGCGGCACCCGCCAAGCGGCGCGTCCGCTCCGGCATCGAGATCAATCCCTGGATCGTGCCCAGCTTCCGGTGAAATCCGCGGCCGCTGTGATCGGTCGACGGGTAGTTTAGCGCCCCCGTGGTTCGACCGCTCGACAAGCTCGCGGCTCACCATGAGGGCTCCTGATAGGCTTCGCCCGCCACAACTGTCGCTTGCGTTGACTGCCCACAGCGATCGGCGCGACCGTCCCGGTAGCCCTCATGGTGAGCCGCGGGCTTGTCGAGCGGTCGAACCACGGGGGCGCTAGACACGACCCTATCCGCGACGGGCCGACCGCCGCTATTCCTCGGCGGGCGCCGGCCGGCGGCGACCGTAGCCGGCGAGCGGCTGGTAGCCACGGAAATAGTCGATGGTGAAGGTTTTCGGATAGCCCGGCTGGCGGTTGAGCGGGCCGGCGGGAGCGTCGGGCCGCTCATAGATGCCGAGCATGACCTGCATCGGATAGGCGGGCGATTGGGGGATGCGCCTGAGCAGCCGGTCGTCGACGAAGACGTCGACATGGCGCGGCGTCCATTCCGCCGCGTAGATGTGGAACTCGGTGGCGTCGATCGGCACGAAATCGGTGAACCAGGCGTCGGCCAGCGCCGGGTCGCCGGCTGCGTGGACGCCATAGCCGATGCGTGTCGACCGCGTGCCGGCAAAGCCGCCGGAAATCTCGCACACGCAGATGCGGCCGGACCGCTCCGGCCGGTCGCCGAAGCCGACCAGCCACAGCCCGACCTGGTTCAGGCGCGATGCCGCCGCCTTGGCGCGCATCTCGAAATAGCCGTAGCGCGGCACGTAGAGGCGCTGCCTGTCCTGCGGCTCGCGCACGCGGCTGTCGGGATTGCACCGCGCCTGCCCGTCGGCGCTGTCCACGGGCCCGGAATAGACGCCCGTCTGCAGCGACGACGCACGCACCGTGCCGTCGAATTCGGGGCACCAGGGCTGCTGCCCGTCGTCGATTTCCAGGACGACGGAACCCTTGGCGAAGCGGTACCGCGCGGCGGCCTGGCGGCGCGAGCTCCAGTGCGGCAAATGGTAGGGCAGCCATTTGCGTCGGTCGAGGGCGGGGCCGTTGAAGGCTTCGGCGAAGTCGAGGCGGTAGCCGGGCCTCAAAATAGGATTCGGCGGCACGCTGCCGGCCGGCCACATTTCCGCGATCATCTGCTTCGCCCCTGCTGTTGCGATGCGGCAAGGACTAGCGCGCGCCGTCCTGCCCGCCAACGGCCGGCGCGGCCGTCTCCTGACAGGCAAGTCAGCAGGCGGTGCGGTAAAACGCCCGGAAAAGACCCGAAGGGCGGGGTTTTTCAGGGTAGAAATGGCTCACTCTCGGGTGAATCCGCAACGGTTTCGGCCGATATTCGGGCGAAAACTGCGCGAACCGCTTCTCGATGTCGACGCATAGCGGATCGGTGTCCTTCGCCATCCCCCGGATCGACCGTGCCGCCGGCAGCCAGAACTGGCCGAAACCGGTGCGCTCGTCATGCGCCGGCCCAAGCACCTTGCCTTCGGTGTTGACCACGATCGGGAAATGCAGACCGGTGAGCACGCGCAGCCGCTCCAGCATCCAGGCGAGGCTCAGATTGGCCAGCGTGTCGTCCTCGTAGCCGCCGCCGATGTCGGAATGCACGCCGGGAAACCAGATCTGCTCGATGACCTGGCCCGCCGCCTTGCCCTTGCCGCCGGCATCGTCCCACAGTTCGGGGGCGAAGGCCTTGCGGTTCTCGTCGATCGACAGCGCCTGCAAGCCGACGGGCACGCGGGTCGATAGCTCGCTGTTGTGGAATTCGTGCTTGTAGGGATTGATGGTGTTCATCATGCCCGGCAGGCCGAGCGCCTTCACGGTGTCGAACACGCCGACGACCGACGGCACGACTTCCTCGGACGCATAGCGGGCCGCGAATGCATCGCCGGCCTTTCTTCGCTCGTGCTCGTCCTTGATCTTGTAGGCCGCGACCGCCTCCTGGGCGATGGCGCGCCGCCGCTCGGCGCCGGCTCCGGTCTTGTCACTGGAGATGGGGGCGCCTCGATCCGTGGCGGCGACGCCGCAGACCGCCAGGACGCCGCCGAGGCAGCGCACCGTGTAGGCGCCGCGGCTGAAGCCGAACAGCCCGATCCTGGCGCCGGGCCGCCAATCCTTCATCAGCGCCTCGTAGCAATCGACGATATTGGCGGTGATGCCCCAGCCGGTCGCCTTGCTCCACAGATTGCGGCAGGTGCGCGTCCAGTCCCATTCGCCCTTTTCCGGCGCGCCGAGCCCGGCATCGTAGAAGGTCTTGATACCCGGCTGCCCGTCGATCGCCGAATACATCTGGAAGATGTTCGTATTCTTGATCTTCTCCCCTTCGAGCTCCTGGACCTCGTCGGCGCGGACGCCGCGCTGCCCGGTGCCGTCGGAGAATATCAGTACCCACTCATCCTGCACCCCAGACATCTTTTCCTCCGCATGATAGACGGAAAGTTTCTTCGGGGCCTCTCTGCAGATAATCATCCGAATCCTGCTAGGATTCAAGATATCATCGTCACAATTGGCGATTTTCCGATGTATTTTTCCTTGTAACCTGCAAATTATTAGTAATTAAGTTCGAAGGTTAAGCGTCACCCAGATCTTTGCAGAAATAAAAAGGCCGGGGAAAGTCCCCGGCCTTGCTTGAATCGGGCAGATAGGCCCGCTTATTCCGCCGCGACGATCTTGCCGCCTTCCCACTTGAACAGCGAGAAGCTCGGCGAGCTGAGATCCCCGCTCTCGCCATAGGTCAGCTTGCCGATGGCCGTCTGCACCGGCTCGCCAGACTTCAGCGCGGTGGCCACCGCAGCCGGATCGTCGGCCTTGCCCGCCTTCTCGATGCCGGCCTTGATCACCTCGACCGCCGCATAGGCGTTCAGCGTGAAGGCCTCCGGCGGAATCCCCTTCTCGTTCAGCACTTTCACGGCTTCGGCCGAATCCGGGTTCTGCAGCGCGTCGGTGGCGTTGGTGAAGAGCGTGCCGGCGGCGGCCTCGTTGCCGATCGCCCAGTATTCCGTGTTGGACAGGCCCTCGCCGCCGATGATCAGCGCCTTGACGCCGACATCCTGGAGCTGGCGGGCGAGCAGGCCGCCCTCCGGATGGTAGCCGCCGAAATAGATCACCTCGACATTGTCGGCCTTGAGCCGGGTGACCAGCGCCGACAGATCCTTCTCGCCCGGCGTCAGCGAATTATAGGCCACCTCGGTGAGGCCGCCGGCGTTGATCGCCGCCTTGAAGGCGTTGGCCAGGCCCATGCCGTAGGTGCCCTTGTCGTGGATGATGGCCACGCGCTTGTCCTTCAGGTTCTTCAGGACATGGGCGGCGGCGACTTCGGCCTGCTGGTCGTCGCGGCCGCAGGTGCGCAGCACGTTGGCCAGGCCGCGCGCCGTCAGGTCGGGGGCAGTCGCGGTCGGCGTCACCATCAGGATGCCGTTCTCGGCGAAGACGTCGGAGGCGGGAATGGCGACGCCGGAGGTCACCGGGCCGACCACATACTGCACGCCTTCGCCGACCAGCTGGTTGGCGGCCGACACGCCCTGCTTGGGATCGCCGGCATCGTCGGCGAGCTTGATGACGACCTGCTCGCCCGCGATGCCGCCATTCTTGTTGATGGCCTCGACCGCCGCCTCGGCGCCGTTTTTGACCTGCTCGCCATAGGCGGCGACCGGGCCGGTGAGCGGGGCGACGACGCCGATCACGATATCGGCCCAGGCAAGCGGCGCGTGGGCCAGCAGGGCGGCGAGTGCGACGCCCGCGAAAAGTTTCTTGTTCATGGCTCTTTCCTCACAAGACTGGAGTAGAAGCCCGGCACATGATGCATGGGAGCCGACCCGCCAATCGGCCAGCCGGCGGGTTTCGATTGTCACGGCTCAGTGCAGGGCGATCTCACCCTTGACATTGCGCCACTCGTTGGGCGCGATCAGCCGCCGATGCGTATAGGCCACCGAGTGCAGCGGCCCGTCGAGCTTCTTCGTCCAGAAATCGAGGAACCTGAACAGGATCGGGAATTTCGGGGCAAGATCGTAGTCCTGCCAGACATAGGTCTGCAGCAGGTGCGGGTGGTCGGGATAGCGGTACAGGATCTCGGCGGTCGTCAGCCCGTAGCCCTGCAGCATCAGCTCCATTTCGGGTGTCGTTCGCATGGCAGTCCTCTTCAGAGCGCCGGACAATCGTCCTGAGGAAAATTGTGCGACGCAATCGTTGCCTGTACGTTAACGATGTTACCCGGCTGTCATGGTTCCGTCATCAAAAACAACGTCTTAGCAGCCGATGCGAGCGAGTGCTGACAGGTGCGGCGCATCTCCCCGATGACGCGCTGCGGCATCCCGCCGCGCGGGCCGAACGTCTAATGTTGTGGTTGCCGGCGAATTGATAATAAATGCCGCCCGAAAACCGCATCGCCGGTCCGGAATGTGGCGGCAGGGCACGCCCATATCGACCGCAAGGGAGGAGAATTCCATGTCCGAGGTCCATGTCCACAAGGTGCAGCCCGCCTGGAGGGAGCGCGCGCTGATCGACAACGAGACCTATCAGAAATGGTACGCCGAGAGCGTCGCGGATCCCGAGCGGTTCTGGGCCGAGCACGGCAAGCGGATCGACTGGTTCAAGCCCTACGGCAAGGTGAAGAACACCACCTTCGACGCCCCCGTCTCGATCAAGTGGTTCGAGGACGGCGAGCTCAACGTCTCCCACAACTGCATCGACCGGCACCTGGCGACGCGCGGCGACCATGTGGCCATCATCTGGGAGGGCGACGACCCGGCCGAGGACAGGAAGATCACCTATCGCGAGCTGCACGAGCAAGTCTGCCGGCTCGCCAACGTCTTGAAGAAGCACGGCGTCAGACGAGGCGACCGCGTCACCATCTACATGCCGATGATCCCTGAGGCGGCCTATGCGATGCTCGCCTGCACCCGCGTCGGCGCCGTGCATTCGGTGGTGTTCGGCGGCTTCTCGCCGGATTCGCTGGCCGGACGCATCGTCGACGCCGAATCGACCTTCGTGATCACCGCCGACGAGGGCCTGCGCGGCGGCAAGGCCATCCCGCTGAAGGAGAACACCGACAAGGCGGTAGACATCGCCGCCCGGCATCACGTCATGGTGAAGAACGTGCTGGTGGTGCGCCGCACCGGCGGCAGGATCGGCTGGGCCGACGGCCGCGACCTCTGGTACCACGAGGAGACCGCGGCGGTGTCGGCCGACAACGAGCCGGAGCGGATGAACGCGGAAGACCCGCTGTTCATCCTGTACACCTCGGGTTCGACCGGCAAGCCGAAGGGCGTGCTGCACACGTCCGGCGGCTATCTCGTCTACGCCTCGATGACCCACCAGTACGTCTTCGACTACCACGACGGCGACATCTACTGGTGCACGGCCGATGTCGGCTGGGTGACCGGCCACAGCTACATCCTCTACGGGCCGCTCGCCAACGGCGCCACCACGCTGATGTTCGAGGGCGTGCCTAACTATCCGTCGGTGTCGCGCTTCTGGGAGGTGGTCGACAAGCACAAGGTCAACATCTTCTACACCGCCCCGACCGCCATCCGCGCGCTCATGGGTGCCGGCGACGCGCCTGTGAAGAACACCTCGCGCAGGAGCCTGCGCGTGCTGGGCTCGGTCGGCGAGCCGATCAATCCCGAGGCCTGGGAGTGGTATTTCAACGTCGTCGGCGACGGCAACGTGCCGATCGTCGACACCTGGTGGCAGACCGAGACCGGCGGCATCCTGATCACGCCGCTGCCCGGCGCCACCGACCTCAAGGCCGGATCGGCGACGCGGCCGTTCTTCGGCGTGCAGCCGCAGCTCGTGGACAACGAAGGCAAGGTGCTGGAGGGCGCCACCGACGGCAATCTCTGCATCGTCGATTCGTGGCCGGGGCAGATGCGCACCGTCTATGGCGATCACGAGCGCTTCGTGCAGACCTACTTCTCCACCTACAAGGGCAAATATTTCACCGGCGACGGCTGCCGCCGCGACGCCGACGGCTACTACTGGATCACCGGCCGCGTCGACGACGTCATCAACGTGTCGGGCCATCGCATGGGCACCGCCGAGGTCGAGTCGGCGCTGGTCAGCCATCCAAAAGTGTCGGAGGCGGCGGTCGTCGGCTATCCGCACGACATCAAGGGCCAGGGCATCTACTGCTACGTGACGCTGATGGCCGGCGAGCAGGGTTCCGACGAGTTGCGCAAGGAGCTGGTCGCGCATGTGCGCAAGGAGATCGGCGCCATCGCCTCGCCGGACAAGCTGCAGTTCGCGCCCGGCCTGCCGAAGACCCGCTCCGGCAAGATCATGCGCCGCATCCTGCGCAAGATCGCCGAGGACGATTTCGGCGCGCTCGGCGACACCTCGACGCTGGCCGATCCGGCGGTGGTCGACGACCTTGTGACGAACCGGCAGAACAAGAAGGGGTAGACGACAATCGACATCATAGAGGTCATTCGTCGCACGGAGCAGGGCGTCACACAGCCTTATATCTGCAAGACGGAGGACGGCGCGCTTTATTTCGTGAAGGGCAAGGGCGCCGGTTTTGCGTCACTTGCAAAGGAATGGTTGGCGGGTTCGCTGGCGGAAGCGTTCGGGCTGCCTATCCCGAATTTCTCGATACTCAACGTGCCTCGCGGTCTCTACGAGTTGGGACGCCATGGCCTGCTGGCCGATCTCGGGCATGGTCCAGTGTTCGGATCGAAAGCGATTCCTAACGTGAACGAGATAACAACGACGGAAGCAGGAAAAATACCCGACGCAATGAAGCGACGGATCGCGGTCTTTGACTGGTGGATCATGAATGGCGATCGGACCTTGTCCGAACACGGAGGCAATCCCAATATCCTTTGGGAAGTCTCCCTCGGCTGCCCGTTCGTGATCGACCACAATCTCGCCTTCGACCAATCGGTGAGCCTTGCTGGGCTCGAGGCCCAGCATCTCTTCGGTACTTTCCTTACCGAAGTCATCGATACGCCTTCCCTCCAGGACATTTGGTCGGAACAATGCGATCGGTGTTTGGGGAGATGGAACGACTTTTGCGGTGCGCTTCCCGAGCGCTGGAGTTATCTTGACGATCAACTTACCGTCGACAGTGGCTTTGATCCGTCGGCGGCTTTGGCAATCCTTAGGCGATTTGATACTGCCGCGATGTGGTCTCGATGATGAACAGGTTGGCCGTACGCTACGCAATTATCCGCTTCCAGCCGCATGTGGAGACGGAGGAGTTCGCCAACATCGGCGTAGTCCTAGTGGCCCCAGAAATGGGCTACTTGGATTTTCGCATCGAGACGAGACGGATAGGACGTCTGACGGCATTTTTCGATGCGTTGGACGCTCGCCTGATCCGGCAGGTTTTGGGTGATTGCCGATCTGAACTTCAGCGGCTTGCAGGGTACGATCGTACCGGACAGTCGCGCCTCAGCCTCATGCCAGGCGAAAGCGCTGAACACCTATTCGCCACGCTGACCAAGGATCGCGAAGGCATCATACGCTATAGCGACGTTCGCTATGCAATGCACCTCGATCCAGCAGCGCTGCTTGACCAACTGTTCGATCACTACGTCGCGCGTGCCTTCGCGGATATCGAATACAAGGAGAGGCTGCTGGAGCGGCATGTCCGCCAGCTGCTGAGCAACCAGCAAATCAGCGCGCGGTTCAGGAGCAAGGTTTACAGCGACGGACTCTATACCGCACGGTTTCCATTCGTCGGCGACAAAGACGGCGAAGACAGAATTGTCCTCAAGCCCATCTACCTGGGGCAGAAGGAGCCGATGAACATTTTTGATCACGCCAATAAGTGGCTCTTTCGAGTCAATCGCCTAAGAAGGCAATTGCCCGAACACGTGACATTTGCAGTCGAGGGACCCGCAGGACCAGGCCCATCCGACGAGGCTTTCCAGGAAGTCTCCACACTTTTTGAACGTAACCACATCGAGGTTATCAGCCCGGAAGCTTCCGCGTTGCTGGCGATCGCTCGGCACTTGCAGTAGTGGGTGCCGCCTTCACATCGTGAGAGATCGGAAATGAGCGAACTCGGCCATGTCTCCGGTCTCTGGCGCTATCCGGCGAGCTCGCTGGGCGGCGAGCCCATGTCGAGCCTGTCGGTGGACACGGACGGCGTCGTCGGCGACCGGCTGTTCGGTGTGGTCGATGCGGAGAGCGGCGAGATCGCCCGGCCGGACGGCGCCAGCCGATGGCATCCGGTGCCGCGCATCAAGGCGCGGCTGTCGGCCGAGGGGCGCCTGGAGGTCGCGGTGCCGGGAAGCGACTGGCTGCCGGCGCCGGGCGAACCCTGCGACCGCGCCGTCTCGGACTTTCTCGGCTTCGCCGCGTCGGTCCGTCCGTTCCATCGGCACGCCGGCTACTCCGGTCCGCTGACGGAAGCGCGCTACAGCAAATCGCCCATCCATCTCATCACCACCGCCTCGCTGGCGCGGCTGAAGGCGCTGCATCCGGCCGGCGATCCCGACCAGCGCCGCTTCCGGCCGAACATCGTCGTCGACATGCCCGAGGTCGACGGGTCGTTTCCGGAAACCGAATGGATCGGCCGGCGGCTCGCGCTCGGCGATCTGCACCTCACCGTGGCGGAGCCCTGCCGCCGCTGCGGCTTCACCATCATCGCCCAGGACGGCTTCGACAACGATCCGAACATCCTGCGCAACCTGGTCCGCCACAACGGCCACAATCTCGGCATCTACTGCACCGTCGACCAGCCGGCCCGCATCGAGACCGGCGCGCCGATGCGCTTCCTGTAGGCGTCGCTACCGATAGAGGTCGGCACGCGTCGGCGGCAGGATGCTCAGGCCCTTGCCGCGCCTGACGGCCACCGTCTGGAAGATCTGGGTCGAGCCGCGCTGGAAGGTGATCGAGCAGCCGGTCAGATAGAGCAGCCATAGCCGCGCCCGGGGCTCGCCGACTTCGGCGATCGCCTGCTCGAACCGGTCCCGCAGCCGCTCGGCCCACAGGCGGCAGGTGCGGGCATAGTGTTCGCGCAGGTTCTCCGCGTCGTAGACGAGGAAGCCGTGCGTCTCGAGCCCGGAGAGCGTCATGCCGATCGTGTCGAGCTCGCCGCCGGGGAAGATGTATTTGATCAGCGCCCGGTATTCGGCGCCCTTGCGCAGCGTCCTGCGCATCGTGCCCTTCGAGCGGCGGGTGATCGCGTGGTGCAGGTAGATGCCGTCGGGCTTCAGCAGGCGCCGGACCGCGGAGAAATAGGCCGCGTGGTTGGCGATGCCGAGATGCTCGAACATGCCGATCGAGCAGATCTTGTCGAAGCTTCCGTCAAGGTCGGCATAGGACTTGATCTCGATGGTGATGCGGTCCTCCAGGCCTTCGGCGCGGATGCGCTCGCGCGCCAGCTCGGTCTGCCGCTCCGACAGCGACACGCCATGCCCGGTCACCCCGTAGTGCTTGGCGGCGTAGATCAGCATGGCGCCCCAGCCGCAGCCGATGTCGAGCAGGCGTTCGCCGGGCTTCAGCCGGAGCTTGCGGCAGATATGCTCCAGCTTGTCCGTCTGCGCCTGGTCGATGCCATTGGCGAAATCGGTGAAATAGCCGCAGCTGTAGACCATGCGCTCGTCGAGGAAGAGCCGGTAGAAGGCGTTGGAGATATCGTAGTGGTGGCGTATCGCCTCGGCATTCGAGCCGCTGGCGAACGGGTCGCGGCCGGCGAGGTCGGCCGGCCCCGCCCGCGGCCTTCCGGAGATGAGCACGGCCGGCAGGTCGCGCAGCAGTTGCAGCTTGGGCAGCGTTTTGAGCTTCGCCCGCAACTTGCCTTCTGCCCGCCGCTCGAACAGGTCGAACAGCGTGCCGCCCTCGACGTCGACCGCCTTGGACACCCACATTTCGATCAGCGTCGACAGGTTGGGCCGGCGCAGCGCCCGCCAGACGATGTCCTTGTCGTTGAGGACCAGAACCGGCCCGGCCGCCGGGCCGATCCGCTCCCCGGTCCACAGCCTGACCGCGAACGCCGGCTTCAGCGTCTCGATGACGGTGCGAACGATGCGGACGGCCCTCTTGCCTGTGTCCATGCGTCCCCCCGGATCGGGCAGCATCGGGGCCGGCGGGAACGATGGCGGCGAAAATTTGCCACCACATTCGAACCGGCTCGACCGGATGCCCTTGTCAAACCCGTCGCGAGCCCCCATCATAAGGCCGTGTTCAACCAATCGAAAGGAGGTGATCCGATGTCGAGTGATTTCGTTTCCCAGCGTCAGGTCTCGGCGGATCGCCTTTTCGGGGAGCAGCCTTCCCGCTGAAGCGCGATTACGTGCGGCTGGCAATCCTGATGGATCGCCGCTGACGGCCGCGCTGGACGAAAGCCACGGAAGGACCGTTGTCTCATGGAGGCAGCGGTCCTTTTCTTTTGGGGCGGGGCCGGCGCGGCTCGACGGCGGCACCTTTCTAGGTCGATGGATGGATATTCGCACGTGACCGTTTTGCAGACGACGCGCCTGACGCTCAGTCCCTGCCGCCCGAGCGACCGCGCCGACTTCATCGATCTCGAGCTCGACCCGGAGGTCATGCGCTTTCTCAACGGCGGACATGCCGTCGACCCCGAGCAGGACGAGCCGAACGCGACGTTCCTCAGGCCGAGGGGAACGGAGCCTCACGTCTGGACGGCGCGTCATACGACCGACGGCGCGTTCGTCGGGTGGTTCTGCCTGTGGCCGGAGAGCGAGGCGCTGGCCGAACTCGGCTATCGCCTGCGCCGGGCGGCGTGGGGGCAGGGGTTGGCCTCGGAAGGGCCTCGGCCCTCGTCGACTGGGGATTCGGAACGGGTGGCTACGACATGATCGTCGCGACCACGATGGCGGCGAACCACGCGTCGCGCCGCGTGATGGAAAAGATCGGCATGAACTACGCGCGCACGGTTTTCGTCGACTGGCCCGATCCCATTCCGGGCAGCGAGCACGGCGAAGTCTGGTACGAGCTGATGCGCTCGCAATGGAACGGCGGCTGACCCCTTCCATGCTTCCCGCGCCGCGTCGGGACTAGCCCGCTATCGCAATGCCTCCCGAGGAGTGCAGCGGTTTGGAAGCAAAGATATGCGCGCAATCGAGGCCCACGGCACGTCGCATGAGTCCCTTTCAGGCGACGTCCTGTAGGGATGTCGGCGAAGCGCGGCTTGTCCTATCCGCACCAGCCGCCCCGCTTGCCGCCGCGATAGGGCCGGACGGCGCCGCGGTCGAGCAGCATGCGGGCGACGACCTTGCCGTCTCCGGTGACCACGTCGGCCAGCACCCGGCCGTAATATTTGGCGCTGCCGATGTTGGAGATCGATACGGTTCCCGGGGCGAGCAGGCCCGACAGCAGGTCCCGCGCCGCTTCAGCGGCCTGCCGCTCGGCGGCGCAGCGGCTCTTCATCTCCGGCGCGTCGATGCCGCGCACCCGAACATTGACGACGACATATTGCCCCGGCCAGACATGCGCCTCGGCCAGGAAGGTGTCGCCGTCGAGCACGGACAGCACGCGCGCCTCCACCGGTCCTTTCAGGACCGCGGCGCCGGCCGCCTGGGCAGGCGACCATGCGCCGGCCAGGGCGAGGGCCGCGACGGCGCAAAGGATCGGGAAGCGGGCGCAAATCATGAGCTAGGAATGTATTCCTCGATCGTGATTTGCGCAACCACAAAGTCAAGGGCGGCGGCGGTCGATCACGCCAGCACGTGGGCGCCCATGGTGCGGTCGACGCGGCGTGTCACCGGCGGCCGGTCGGCGCGGCTTTCCTGCTCGTAGGTCCAGACCTTGAAGATCGACAGCGCGTGCGGACCGAAGGTGTGCAGGAGCGGCACGTCGGTGGCGTCGCGGCCGCGGGCGATCACGACGCGGCCGATGCGGGGAATGTTGTGGCGCGGGTCGAAAGTGTACCACCTGCCGTCGAGGAAGACTTCGATCCAGGCGTTGAAGTCCATCGGTGCGGGGTCGGGCGGGACGCCGATGTCGCCGAGATAGCCGTTCACGTAGCGGGCCGGGATGTTCATGCAGCGGCACAGCGCGATGGCCAGATGGGCGAAGTCGCGGCACACGCCGACGCGCTCCTCATGGGCCTGCGCGGCGGTGCGGGTGCAGCGCGCATAGCCGTAGCCGAAGGAGAGCCGCGTGTGCACATAGTCGACGATCGCCTGGACGCGGGCCCAGCCCGGCGGCACGTGGCCGAAGCGGTCCCAGGCGAGGTTCATCAGATGGTCGGTCTCGCAATAGCGGCTGCCGAGCAGGAAGCCGAGCACCTCGTCCGGCAGTCGCTCCACCGGCGTCTCGCGTGCCAGCGTGTTGACCTCGTCGGGCTCGCCACTGTCCTCGACGACGGCATCGTAGAGGAGCCGCACCCCGCCTTCCGGCGCGGTGAAGCGGCGGCAGGTGTTGCCGAAGGAGTCCTCGTAGGTGCGACTTTGCACCTGCGGCGATGTCAGCACGCGCGTCTCGCGCCTGATGTCCTGTCGTCGGTCCTTGTTCACCTCGAGAAGCGAGACCACCGGCGTCGGCTGGGTGCAGCTGATCGCGATTTCATAGCCGAGCCGTATGAGCATGGTGAACCTCGCCGCCGTTTGAGGGGAACTCCTTCTTCGGGAAGGAGAAAACGCCTTCAACAACGCGACGGGGCGGATTCCGTTCCGGCTCTGTCGGACATTCGGCCGGTCCGCAGCCCGGCCGGGACGAGGAGTGACGGCCGTCAGAAATCGTGCGCGATTCCCTTGCTTTCCCAGTCGCCGTAGCGCACCGGCTCCTCGCCGCCGCGACCGCCGACCTCGCGCGGCATGGAGGCGACGCGCGCCTCGCGTTCGGCGCGACGGGCCTCGGCTTCGGCAAGCGCTCGTCTTGCCGCAGCGGTCCGCGCCTTCGCCGGCGCGGATTCGATGCCGTCCGCGACCCTGTCCTCTGCCGTCCCGGCCATCGCGCCACCTCGGAAATCATTGAAACAAACGCCGGTCTTCCCCATCATATAGCAGGGGTTTCGGCCTGAAACGACCGCCGCGACAGCCTTGAGGAGTTTTTGATGAACGTGATGCGGACCGCGATGCTTCTGGCGCTGATGACGGCGCTGTTCATGGGGGTCGGCTATCTGATCGGCGGCTCCGGCGGCATGATGATCGCCTTCCTGATCGCCGCCGGCATGAACCTGTTCAGCTACTGGAACGCCGACAAGATGGTGCTGCGCATGCACAACGCCGTCGAGGTCGACGAGCGCAGCGCGCCCGAATACTACCGCATCGTGCGCGACCTGGCGGCGCGCGCCGGCCTGCCGATGCCGAAGGTCTACGTCATCGACAACCCGCAGCCCAACGCCTTCGCCACCGGCCGCAACCCCGAGAACGCGGCGGTGGCCGCCACCACCGGCCTGCTCAACCGGCTCTCCTACGAGGAGGTGGCGGGCGTGATGGCGCACGAGCTGGCGCATGTGCAGAACCGCGACACGCTGACCATGACGATCACCGCGACGCTTGCCGGCGCGATCTCGATGCTCGGCAACTTCGCCTTCTTCTTCGGCGGCAACCGCGACAACCACAATCCGCTCGGCTTCGTCGGCGTGCTGGTCGCCATGATCGTGGCGCCGCTGGCGGCGGCGGTCGTGCAGATGGCGGTCAGCCGCACCCGCGAATACGCGGCCGACCGGCGCGGCGCCGAGATCTGCGGACACCCGCTGTGGCTCGCCGCCGCGCTCGGCAAGATCGCCCGCAACGTGCAGCGCATCCCCAACGAGGAGGCGGAGCGCAACCCGGCGAGCGCGCATCTGTTCATCATCAATCCGCTGCATGGCGAGCGCATGGACAATCTTTTCTCGACGCATCCCAACACCGACAACCGCATCGCCGCGCTGCAGGCGATGGAGCAGGAGTTCGCGTCTGTCGGGAGCGACCGTCGTCCCCAGCCGCGCGCCGAGGCGCCGTCGCAGCCGCCGCGCGGCACCGCGCCGTCGGGCGGCCCGTGGGGCGGTTCCGGCTCCGCTCCCGCCGAGCCGGAACAGCCGCAGCCGCCGAAATCCAACCCCTGGGGTCGCAACCCGACCGGGCCGCGCAAGGGCCCGTGGTCGTGAGCGGGCGGGTCTGCGCCGATGCCCTGGGCGCCGGGATGTGATTTCCGGCTGATCCGCTAATCCGGATTTCCGATCGCGGGACTGTCTGTTAAGACCCCCCTCTCCGTCTCGCCCGAAGGGCAAGACGGAGAGGGTCTTTGCGCATTCCCCCGAAACAACAGCCGCCAGCACAAGCCGGCGAAACCGCAGAAAGAACCCGGCCGACCGGATGTCAAAATCCCTCAGAGAAACCAAGGCCGCCGCGCCCTCCATCCCGGGTCTGCCGGCGCGCATGGCGGCGGCGCGGCTGCTCGCGGCCGTGGTCGACGCCAGGACGCCGCTCGACGGCCTGACCGATGCCGAGCACGGCCATCCGCAGTTCCGCGCGCTGGAGCCGCGCGACCGGGCGCTGGTGCGGGCGATCCTGGTCACGGCGCTGCGCCATCGCCGCACCGTCGAGGCGCTGGTCGCGGCGCGGCTGCGCTCGCCGCTGCCGGCCAATGCTACGACGCTGTCGCACATTCTGCATGTCGGCGCGACGCAGGTCCTGTTCCTCGACGTGCCGGACAGCGCCGCGGTCGACCTCGCCGTCAGCCATGCCAAGGCCGACCCGCGCACCGCCCGCTTCGCCGGTTTGGTCAACGCCGTGCTGCGGGCAATCGCGCGCGACAAGGCTGCCGACCTGCCGAAGGCGCTGGCCGCGACCGAGGATGCGCCGGAGTGGTTTTCAGCGCGGCTTCGCGCCGCCTACGGATCGGAGCTGGCGGAGAAGATCCTTGCCGCCCACCGGCTGGAATCGCCGACAGACTTCACCGTGAAATCCGACCCGCGGCGCTGGGCGCAAGAGTTCGGCGGCATCGTGCTGCCGACCGGCTCGGTGCGCGTCGGCCGGCTGCCGGCGCCGGTGCCGGAGCTGCCCGGCTATGACGACGGCGCCTGGTGGGTTCAGGATGCCGCGGCGACCCTGCCGGCGCGGCTGCTCGGCGCGGTCGAGGGCCTGCGCGTCGCCGACCTCTGTGCCGCGCCCGGCGGCAAGACCGCACAGCTCGCGGCGGCGGGCGCCATCGTGACGGCGGTCGATTCCTCGCGCAGCCGGCTGGCGCGGCTGCAGACCAATCTCGACCGGCTCGGCCTCGAGGCGGCTATCGTCCAGGCGGATGTGCTGGCCTGGCGGCCCGACGCGCCGTTCGACGCCATCCTGCTCGACGCGCCGTGCTCGTCCACCGGCACGGTGCGCCGTCATCCCGACGTGCCGTGGACGAAGTCGCCGGCCGACATCGAAAAGCTCGCGGACCTGCAGCGCCGGCTGCTCGACGCCGCCGTGCGGCTGCTCAATCCGGGCGGAAAGCTCGTCTTCTCCAACTGCTCGCTCGATCCGCTTGAGGGCGAGGAGATGGTGCGCGGCTTCCTCGCGGAGACCGACGTCGTCGCTTTCGACCCGATCCGGCCCGACGAGATTCCCGGCACCGACGGCTTCGTCACGCCGGAAGGATTTCTGCGCACGACGCCGGCCGACCTGGTGCTGCCGGATGCCGCGCTTTCCGGCCTCGACGGATTCTTCGCGGCGCGGCTGCGGGCCGTGGCATGAGATAGCGGCTGTGTCCCCTCGACGCGCGTTCCGCCTTCGCAGGATCGGCTGAATCATCTACAAGCCGCAAAAATGACCCGGTCGGAGAATCTGTTGTTGGCGGACGGCGACACCAGGCGCCTGTGGGCGCTGATCGCCAGGGAATACTGGCGGCGCGCCCGCCGGGGCCTGCGCACCGGCCCGCTCTACCGCTGGCGCTACGGCGGCCGCACGCCGGAGCGCGTGCTGATCGCGCCGCCCGACCTGCGCCTCGCCGACCCGCAGATCGCCGTCGAGATCTATCACGGCCGTTTCCCGCTCTCCGGCCATCTGGTCGAGACCGGCGGCGGTTCGCCCTTCGTGCTGGAGGTCGGTGATCGCGGCTGGCTGAAGTCGCTGCACGGTTTCCGCTGGCTGCGCCACATGCGGGCCGCCGGGACGGAACTGGCGACCGCCAATGCGCGTGCGCTGGTCGCCGACTGGATCGAGGCGCATGGCAACCGCATTTCCGGCCCTGCCTGGGACCCCGCGACCACGGCCAAGCGCATCATCGCCTGGCTGCAGCACTCCCCGGTCGTGCTGCAGGGGGCGGAGCTGGCCTTCTACCGGGCCTTCCTGCGCTCGCTGGCCACGCAGATCCGCTACCTGCGCTCGGTGGCGCGGCAGATGCCGGACGGCGAGGGGCAGCTGCGCGCCCGCGTCGCGCTCGCCTATGCGGCGCTGGCGCTGCCGGCGGCGCCTTCTGTGCTGCGCGGCGCCAGCCGCCATCTGGCGGCCGAACTCGACCGGCAGATCCTGCCCGACGGCGGCCATGTCTCGCGCAACCCGATGGCGCTGCTGGAACTGCTCGCCGACCTCCTGCCGCTGCGCCAGACCTACACCAACCAGGCGGAGACGCCGCCCGAGGCGCTCATCGGCGCCGTCGAGCGCATGCTGCCAGCGCTGCGCTTCTTCCGCCACGGCGACGGCAGCCTGGCGCATTTCAACGGCATGGGCGTGACCATCCACGAACGCGTCGCCGCCATCCTGCGCCACGACGACACGGCCGGCGCGCCGCTGCTGCATGCGCCGCATTCGGGCTATGAGCGGCTGGCGCTCGGTGGCACCACGGTGATCGCCGACACCGGCGCGCCGCCGCCGGTCGAGATTGCCGACGCCGCCCATGCCGGCTGCCTGTCCTTCGAGCTGTCATCCGGCCGCCAGCAGTTCATCGTCAATGCCGGCGTCGACAGTTTTGGCGCCGAGGAGGTGCGGCCGCTCGGCCGCGCCACCGCCGCGCATTCCACCGCCTGCCTCGACGACACCTCGTCGGCCCGCTTCAGCCATTCGCAGCGTATCAGCGGCGTCATCGGCGCGCCGCTGGTCGACGGGCCGCGCACCGTCCGCTGCGACCGGCTCGACCAGCCCGGCAGCCAGGCCTTCGTCGCCGCCCATGACGGCTACCTCCAGCGCTTCGGCCTCGGGCACGAGCGCGGCCTGACGCTGTCGGCCGACGGCGACCTTCTGTCCGGCGTCGACCGCTTCATCGCGCGTGGCGCCTTTCCGGAGCGCGACCAGGTGGCGATCCGTTTCCATCTCCACCCCGACGTCGAGCTGTTCCGCGACAACAAGGGCCGGCTGGTGCTGGCCGCGCCGCAGGCCGACCGCTGGGTGCTGTCGTCGAGCGTCGGGCCGCGGGTGGAGGAATCGATCTTCTTCGCCGGCCTCGGCGGCCCGCGCCGCAGCCGCCAGATCGTGCTCGCGCTCAACGCCTCCGAGGTGCCGGAGGTGCGCTGGCAGCTGCAGAGGCGGCGGCGGGAGATCGAGCCGGCGCGGGGGTGAGTCTTGATTTCCCGCCATCCTGTGCTAGGCCGCGCGGCATCTCCCACCTGACCGGAAGGCCCGCGCCATGGCCGTCGTCTCGAAAAAAATCCCCGCGCCCGATCTCGTGCCTGTGCGCCGCGCGCTGCTTTCGGTCTCCGACAAGACCGGCCTGATCGATTTCGCAAAGGCGCTGGCCGGCCGCGGCGTCGAGCTGGTGTCGACCGGCGGCACCGCCAAGGCGATCGCGGCGGCGGGGATCGCGGTGCGCGACGTCTCCGAGCTCACCGGCTTTCCCGAGATCATGGACGGCCGGGTGAAGACGCTGCATCCCGGCGTGCACGGCGCGCTGCTCGGCGTGCGCGACGATCCGGAGCATGCGGAGGCGATGCGGCAGAACCGCATCGAGCCGATCGACCTCGTCGTCGTCAATCTCTACCCGTTCGAGGAGGTGCGCCGCTCCGGCGCCGACTATCCGTCGGTGGTGGAGAACATCGACATAGGCGGGCCGGCCATGGTGCGGGCGTCGGCCAAGAACCATGCCTATGTCGCCATCGTCACCGAGCCGGAGGATTATGTCGCCGTGCTCAACGCGCTGGAGCTCAACACCGGCAGCCTGACGCTGGAGTTCCGCAAGAAGCTGGCGGCCAAGGCGTTTTCGCGCTCCGCCGCCTACGACGCGGCGATCTCGCAATGGTTCGCCGAGGCGCTGGAGATCGAGCATCCGACCTGGCGCGCCTTCGGCGGCAGGCTGGAGAGTGTGATGCGCTACGGCGAGAACCCGCACCAGGCGGCGGGCTTCTATCTGACCGGCGACGCGCGGCCCGGCGTCGCGACGGCGCGGCAGCTACAGGGCAAGCAGCTCTCCTACAACAACATCAACGACACCGACGCCGCTTTCGAGCTGGTCGGCGAATTCGACCCGGCGCGCGCGGCCGCCGTCGCCATCATCAAGCACGCCAATCCCTGCGGCGTCGCCGTCGGTGCCAGCTTGCGCGATGCCTATGCCAAGGCGCTGGCGTGCGACCCGGTCTCGGCCTTCGGCGGCATTGTCGCCGTCAACCGGCTGCTCGACGCCGAAGCGGCTGAGGAGATCGTCAAGATATTCACCGAGGTGATCATCGCGCCCGAAGCCAGCGAGGAGGCCGTCCGCATCATTGCCGCGAAGAAGAACCTTCGCCTGCTGGTGACCGGTGGCCTGCCGGACCCGGCCGCGGCCGGCGTCACGGTGAAATCCGTCGCCGGCGGGCTTCTGGTGCAGTCGCGCGACAGCGCCGTGGTCGACGCGCTCGACCTCAAGGTGGTGACCAGGCGCGCGCCGAGCGAAGCCGAGCTTTCCGACCTCGCTTTCGCCTTCCGCGTCGCCAAGCACGTCAAGTCCAACGCCATCGTCTATGCCAAGGACGGCGCCACGGTGGGTGTCGGCGCCGGCCAGATGAGCCGGGTCGATTCGTCGCGCATCGCCGCGCGCAAGGCGCTGGACGCGACCGAGGCCGCCGGACTAGCCGAGCCGCTGACCAAGGGCTCGGTCGTCGCCTCCGACGCCTTCTTCCCCTTCGCCGACGGCCTGCTGGCGGCGGTCGAGGCCGGCGCCACCGCGGTGATCCAGCCGGGCGGCTCGATGCGCGACGACGAGGTGATCGCCGCCGCCGACCGGCACGGCATCGCCATGGTGTTCACCGGAGTTCGGCATTTCCGGCACTGATTGCGCATAGCCGGGTTGTGCTGTCCTTTTGGGACAAGCCAATCGCATAAGGAATAACCCCCACCCCTAACCCCTCCCCACAAGGGGGAGGGGGATCGGCTTGCGTCTCCGCCAGGCGCTAATCGCCGATGGTTTCGCATGGTTGGCGCGCCCGCAAAGTCCCCCTCCCCCTTGTGGCAGGGCTGTCCGGGGAAAGTCATGCATAGTGGAAAGCCATCTGGTTTGGCGAGCATCGGGGTCTTCTATGGCTCGGATTGACGGGCGGCGGGCGTTCGATGGCGGCGATGTGGCGGCGCTCGAACAGGCATTGTGCGACGAGATCGGTGAAGCGCAGGATCGGCATGGCGATGCGGTTGGCGTTGGCGGCAATGCGCAGCAGCGCATAGGCGATCATGGCGGCGAAGAGCTGCAGGCGGATG
>NZ_PXYK01000019.1 GCF_003012745.1 Kumtagia ephedrae
CATCCGCCTGCAGCTCTTCGCCGCCATGATCGCCTATGCGCTGCTGCGCATTGCCGCCAACGCCAACCGCATCGCCATGCCGATCCTGCGCTTCACCGATCTCGTCGCACAATGCCTGTTCGAGCGCAGCCACATCGCCGCCATCGAACGCCCGCCGCCCGTCAATCCGAGCCATAGAAGACCCCGATGCTCGCCAAACCAGATGGCTTTCCACTATGCATGACTTTCCCCGGACAGCCCGGGGGAGAGGAGCTGCAGCCGCCATGCCGGCGCTTCTCCAGCTTGGGTTCCTCTCCCCCGGGGAGGGAGAAGTGGCCCGAAGGGCCGGTGAAGGGGTGCTTTTTATCTGATCGAGCCCATAGCGGTCCCATGACCCCAGCCGTTTCCCTTGAAAAAGTCTCCCGCCATTTCGGCAGCGTGCGCGCCGTCGACGCGGTCGACCTCGACATCGCGCCGGGCGAATTTTTCGCCATGCTCGGCCCCTCCGGCTCGGGCAAGACCACCTGCCTCCGGCTGATCGCCGGCTTCGAGCAGCCGACGAGCGGGGCGATAAAGATCTTCGGCGAGCGCGCGGACGGCGTGCCGCCCTACCGGCGCAACGTCAATACCGTCTTCCAGGATTATGCGCTGTTCCCGCACCTCAACGTGATCGACAACGTCGCCTACGGGCTGATGGTGAAAGGCATCGGCAAGGCGGAGCGCCACAAGGCGGCGGAGGAAGCGCTGTCGCTGGTGCGCCTGCCCGGCTACGGCGCACGAAAACCCAGCCAGCTCTCCGGCGGCCAGCGCCAGCGCGTGGCGCTGGCCCGCGCTTTGGTCAACCGCCCGAAGGTGCTGCTGCTCGACGAGCCGCTCGGCGCGCTCGACCTGAAGCTGCGCGAGAACATGCAGGAGGAACTGAAGACGCTGCAGCAGGCGCTCGGCATCACCTTCGTGTTCGTCACCCATGACCAGGGCGAGGCGCTGTCGATGGCCGACCGGGTCGCCGTCTTCAACGACGGCAGGATCATGCAGATCGGCACGCCGCAGGATATCTACCAAAAGCCCCGCTCGCGTTTCGTCGCCGATTTCGTCGGCTCCTCCAACGTGCTGCCGCCGGATTTCGTCCAGCGCTGGTCGGGCCAGCATCGCTGGGGCAGCCTGCGGCCGGAGGCGATCCGCGTCCTGCGCGGCAATAATGGCGACGGCGTGCCGGCGCGAGTCACGGCGATGAACTATCTGGGCTCGGCAACACGGCTGGCGCTGGATGCGGACGGGCTGCGCCTGCACGCGACGGTTCCGGCCGGCACGGCGCTGCCGGAGGCCGGTGACGCGGTGATGCTCACCTTCAACCGCGAGCAGCTGCATCTGATGGAGGAGGGCGCGTGATGGACCGGCTCCTGCCCGGCGCGCCGGCTCACTCAGGCGGCGTCCTTCAAACGCCTCCGTACCGCCTCGGCGAGAAAAGCCGAGCGCGATTGTCCGGCCGCGGAGGCTGCGCGATCGACCGCCTCAAGCAGGGTCTCGTCCATCGAAATGTTGAGCCGGACCGCGCGTCCGGGCGGATCGAACGGCACAAGCGCCAGGATCGCTCCGGCAGAATCATCGCTGAAACTGTTATCGGCGCGCAGTTCGGACAGATTTCTTGCGATCGGGAGCGGATCGCCGTCTTCGATCATTCCCGCGACATGGAAGGCGAGTGCTTCCGCACCCTTGCGAAGTACCTCTTCTTCCGTCCTGCCGGTAGAGACGCAGCCGGGGAAATCGGGGAAGGAGATACCGAACACTCCATCTTCCTCATGGATCAGCGCATAGGCGAGAGGCATCGCCAAATCTCCTCTTCGTTCTCACCATTGCCAGCCGGCCTGCCTGTAGATCGAGCGCAGCGTGCCCGTCGGAATCGGATCGGCCCCCATGTCGAGCGTGACTTTGCCGGGTCTCGCTGGATGAACGTACTGGACGTGGGCGCCCGGGCCGTGCCGCTTGATCGTCCATCCCTCCTTGCGGAGCCGCGCTGCGATTTCTCGCGGGGTCCGATTGCGCCTGCCCGCCATGGGAATCCGCCATTTTTCTATACACAAAGATACACAAGTGCGGATATCGGTTCAAGGGCGGGGGCAGTTGCTTGCAATTCTGCCGCTTCTTGTGGCGAGGCAGTCAGATGAGCCTGGACGCCGCGCTTCCCGCCGCCCAGCCCGCCTCCGCAATCCTGCCGCGCCGCGGCGGCACGGCTGGCGCGCTGTCGGACGTGCTGTGGCGCAATCCGCGCTCCCTGCTCATGCTGATGCTCGCCCCGCCGCTGCTGTGGCTCGGCATCGTCTATCTCGGCTCGCTGTTCGCGTTGCTCCTGCAGAGCTTCTTTTCGATCGACGAGTTCTCCGGGATGATCGACCGGCAGTTCACGCTGAAGACCTATGGCGAGCTGCTGCTGCCGTCCAATCTCGACATCATCCTGCGCACCGTCACCATGGCGGCGCTGGTGACGCTGGCTTCGGCCGTCATCGCCTTCCCGATCGCCTATTATGCGGCCCGCTACGCCCGCGGCACATGGAAGGCGCTGTTCTATCTGGGCATCATGCTGCCGCTGTGGTCGAGCTATCTGGTCAAGGTCTACGCCTGGAAGCTGATCCTGGCCAAAGAGGGTATCCTCAACTGGCTGTTCACCAAGCTGCATCTGACCTGGCTGCTCGACGCCTGGCTGGCGCTGCCGACCGTCGGCGGCAACTCGCTGTCGGTCAGCGCCACCGGCACCTTCATCGTCTTCGTCTATGTCTGGCTGCCCTTCATGATCCTGCCGGTGCAGGCGGCGCTGGAGCGGGTGCCCGTCAGCCTCACCGAGGCGTCCTCCGACCTCGGCGCATCGCCGGGCCAGACCTTCCGCAACGTCATCTTCCCGCTGGCGCTGCCGGGCATCGTCGCCGGCTCGATCTTCACCTTCTCGCTCACGCTGGGCGACTACATCATCCCACAGATCATCGGCACGTCGCGGCTGTTCATCGGCCAGGCCGTCTACGCGCACCAAGGCACCGCCGGCAACATCCCGCTCGCCGCCGCCTTCACCGTGGTGCCCGTGGTCATCATGGGGTTCTATCTCTGGGGCGCCAAGCGTTTGGGGGCCTTCGATGCGCTGTGAGACGCTTTGCGCGCTGCCAACCCCCACCCCTAACCCCTCCCCTCAAGGGGGAGGGGGACAAGATTGCATTTCCGCCAGACGCCGCTCTTCGACGGTTTTGCATTGCATAGCGGCCGCAAAGTCCCCCTCCCCCTTGAGGGGAGGGGTTAGGGGTGGGGGCAATCTTGGTCGAATAGCGCAAGGAAATCCCCATGCGCTCTGACCGCTCGTCCCCCGCCCCTCTTGCCCTGAAGATCGCCGCGGCGGCGGGGCTCTTGTTCCTGCACCTGCCGATCCTGCTGATCTTCGTCTATGCCTTCACCACCGAGGAGAAAAGCTACCAGTGGCCGCCGCCGGGCTTCACAACGCAGTGGTTCGCCGTCACCTGGAGCCGGCCGGACGTCTGGCAGGCGCTGTGGCTGTCGGTGAAGGTCGCCGCCATCTCCACGGCCATCGCCATCATCCTCGGCACGCTCTGCGCCGCCGCCGTCAGCCGCACCAAATTCTTCGGCCGCGAGGCGATCTCGCTGCTGGTCATCCTGCCGATCGCGCTGCCCGGCATCATCACCGGTATCTCGCTGCGCTCGGCCTTCAGCCTGATGGAGATACCCTTCTCCACCTGGACCATCGTGCTCGGCCACGCCACCTTCTGCGTGGTGGTGGTCTACAACAACGCCGTGGCCCGCTTCCGCCGCACCTCCGGATCGATGATCGAGGCGTCGATGGATCTCGGCGCCGACGGCTTCCAGACTTTTCGGTACGTAGTCCTGCCCAACATAGGGACGGCGCTGCTCGCCGGCGGCATGCTCGCCTTCGCGCTCAGCTTCGACGAGGTGATCGTGACGACCTTCACCGCCGGCCAGCAGCAGACGCTGCCGATCTGGATGCTGGAGGAACTGGTGCGTCCGCGCCAGCGGCCGGTCACCAATGTGGTGGCCATGGTCGTGGTGCTGGTGACGGCGCTGCCCATCCTGCTTGCCTACTACCTCACCCGTGACGGCGATCAGGTCGCGGGGGCGGGGAAATGAAAGAGAGCGAATAGCGAATAGGGAGTAGCGAATAGGAAGATCGCGGGTCGGCAGCGGGCGCCTTAGCTGGAGAGACCGCTATTCGCTATTCCCTATTCGCTATTCGCTCAGCAAAAGGGAGAAAAAACCATGCTGACCGACATGCTGATCGGAGCACGCTTCGAAAAGGGCACCGAGACCGAGGAAGCCATCCTCAACCCGCGCACCGGCGAGACGGTGCTCAACCTGCCGGAAGCCAGCCAGGCGCAGATCGACGCGGCGGTGGCCGCCGCGGAGAAAGCCTTTGCGACCTGGTCGCGGACCACGCCCGGGCAGCGTTCTGGTTACCTCCTGAAGATCGCGGAACGCATCGAGGCCGAGGCGGAAGAATTCGCAAAACTCGAGGCGCTGAACTGCGGCAAGCCGATCAATGCGGTACTCAACGACGAGATCCCGGCGATCGTCGACTGCTACCGCTTCTTCGCCGGCGCGGTGCGCACCATGCCGGGCGTTGTGGCCGGCGAATATCTGCCGGGCTTCACCTCGATGGTGCGGCGCGACCCGATCGGCATCGTCGCCTCGATCGCGCCCTGGAACTACCCGCTGATGATGATGGCCTGGAAGCTGGCGCCGGCTATCGGCGGCGGCAACACGGTGGTGTTCAAACCCTCCGAGCAGACGCCGCTGACGGCGCTGAAGCTGGCGACAATCCTTGCCGACGTGCTGCCGGAAGGCGTTGTCAACGTCGTGCTCGGCCGCGGCGAGAGCGTCGGCAACGCACTGATCAACCATCCGAAAATCAACATGATCTCGATCACCGGCGACGTCGCCACCGGCAAGAAGGTGCTGCAGGCCGCCGCCAAGTCGGTCAAGCGCACGCATCTGGAGCTCGGCGGCAAGGCCCCGGTCATCGTCTTCGACGACGCCGACCTCGACGCGGTCGTGGGTGGCCTGCGCGCCTTCGGCTACTACAATGCCGGGCAGGACTGCACCGCCGCCTGCCGCATCTATGCCGGCGGAAAAATCTACGAAAAACTGGTCGCCGACCTTTCCTCCGCCGTTTCGACGATCCGCTACAACCAGTCCGACGATACCGAGAACGAGATCGGCCCGCTGATCTCCAGGCGCCAGCGCGACCGCGTCGCCTCCTTCGTCGAACGCGCCTCCGAACTCAAGCACATCGACATCACCACCGGCGGCAAGCCGGGCGAGGGCGGCGGCTTCTACTATCAGCCGACCGTGGTCGCCGGCGCGCTGCAGGAGGACGAGATCGTGCGCCGCGAGGTGTTCGGCCCTGTCGTCTCGGTCACCCGTTTCTCGGATGTCGACGAGGCGGTCGCCTGGGCCAACGACAGCGACTACGGCCTCGCCTCCTCGGTGTGGACGAAGGACGTGTCGCGCGCCATGGCGACGGCGGCCAGGCTGCAATATGGCTGCACCTGGATCAACACCCACTTCATGCTGACCAACGAGATGCCGCATGGCGGCGTGAAGCAGTCCGGCTACGGCAAGGACATGTCGCTCTACGCGCTCGAGGACTACACCGCCGTGCGCCACGTCATGGTCGCGCACGGATGAGAACCTGAACGGCAAGGCAGCCGCCCGCATCCGCGCTCGCGCGGCGGCTGCCCGCCGGATTTCCGGTGCAGTCCACCACGTTGCCGGCGCCCCTGCGGCCGCCCCTTTGTATCCTCCCTTGTTGCCGTCCGTCCTGCCTGCCGACATCGTGCCGTCGCAACGCCGCGCGAGGATGCCGCCCTGCTGCGTCGAAGCGGCCCTTTCCGGTGCCTTGATGACGCCAAGGAGGTGAGGATGTATGGCGGTGCAACGGGCTGACATCTTTGCGGTGAAGTTCAGGTGACTTGCTCGTTGTAGGTTTTTAAGCAATAAGTAGATCGCTTAGAAGTACGTGGGCCTCATTGAGGCAGTTCATCCGGCCTAAGCTCCAACGCCGCGACCGTGGTCTGCGGAAGAGAGCTTTGCTATTTTCTGGATGACGACCATGATCGCAAAATATCATTGGCTGTATTCTTCTTTCTGCATATCGCGGATCCGTGAGGGGTTCCTGCACTGATCTTGGCGGCGGCCGCCCTCCCGCGGCTGTCATTGGGCGGAGCACGATTGCTTCGCGTCGGGGGGAATGCAGCGCGCAAAAGGTGAGGACTGAGAGATGCCCGTTTATACTGGAAATGAAAGTGCCAACACGATCACCGGTTCAGGTATCGGCGACTACATCTATGGTCATGGCGCCGCGGACAATCTGAGCGGCGGCGACGGCGACGACGTCATCTATGGCGGCTATGGAAACAGCACCACCGAGAACAGCGACGACACGCTGAGCGGCGGCGACGGCAACGACTATCTCTATGGCGAGGCGGGAAACGATACCATCGCCGGGGGCGACGGCGATGACAATCTGCAGGGCGGGGACGGAAACGATACGCTGAACGGCGGTGTCGGGGCGGACTACATCTACACCGGCATAGGAACGGACAGTGTTGTAGGCGGCAGCGGCGATGACCGCATCTATGCTCTTGTCGGCAAGAAGACCATCAACGGCGGCACCGGCTTCGACTATCTCGATGTCGATCTGACGACGAACATTACCGATCGGGTCTTCGTGCTGAACGGCACCAGCAGCGACGGCACCAAGACGAGCAGCATCGAGCAGCTCTACTACCGGGGCGGCAGCGGCGATGACGATGTCACGGCCGGCTCCGGAGACGACACCTTGCTCGGAAACGAAGGCAACGACTTCCTCAAGGGCAATGACGGCAACGACAACCTTCAGGGTCACCTCGGCGACGACAAGCTCTACGGCGGGGGGAGCAACGATTATCTCTACGGCGGAGCGGGTGCCGACACGGCGCTCGGCGGCGATGGAAACGATTCGATCCACGGCGGGTTCGGCAACTCGACCGTCGAGACCAGCAACGACAGCCTCTACGGCGGCGAAGGCAACGACTATGTCTATGGCGAGGAGGGCAACGACCGGGTCGACGGCGGAGGCGGCGACGACGTGCTTTATGGCGAATCCGGCAACGACAACATGACCGGCGGCACCGGCAATGACTACGTCTACGGCGACATCGGGACCGACATACTCGACGGCGGCGTCGGCGACGACCGCATCTATGGGACTCTTGGCAAGAAGACCATCATCGGTGGCGATGGGTACGATTATCTCGACCTCGATCGCAGTGGCACCTCGACGGCCCAGAAGTTCTATCTGAACGGTGCGGCCGGAAGTGACGGCTCGACGTCGACCGGTATCGAGCAGATGATTTATCGTGCCGGCGCTGGCGCCGACACGATCGCTGGCAGCGATGGCCAGGACACCATCTACGGCAATGCCGGCAACGACTATCTCCTGGGCTATGAAGGGAGCGACTCTCTCTATGGTGAGGTTGGTGTCGACAAGCTGAACGGCGGCGAAGGCAACGACTATCTCTATGGCGGCGTCGAAGCCGACACGATCTATGGCGGCGAAGGCCACGACTCGCTCCACGGCGGCCTCGGCAATTCGACCGTCGAGTTCAGCAACGACACGCTTCACGGCGGTGCCGGCAACGATTATCTCTATGGCGAGGAAGGTGACGACACCCTCAATGGCGACAGCGGCAATGACGTCGTCTACGGCGAATCCGGCAAGGACCTGATGACCGGCGGCGGCGGCAGCGATTATCTCGACGGCGGCACGGAGAACGACAATTTGGCCGGCAACGCCGGCAACGACACGCTGCTGGGAGGGGATGGCGACGATATCCTGAGCGGCGGCGCTGGCAACGACGCGCTGACCGGCGGGAGCGGCGCCGACCGGTATTACTTCAACTCGGTTCTGCACAATGAAGCCAATGTCGACACCGTCAACGGCTTCGTAGTGAACGAGGACGAGATACGCCTCAGCGACGCCATCTTCACGGCGCTGGCGCCCGGCGCCCTGTCGGCGGCGGCATTCCGCGCCAACACTACCGGCGCGGCCGAAGATGCCAGCGACCGCATCATTTACGAGACGGACACCGGCAGGCTGCTCTACGACGCCGACGGAACCGGCGGAACGGCAGCCATCCAGTTCGCGACGCTGGCAACCGGGCTGGCTCTGACCAACAACGACTTCCTGGTCTACTAGACCGGACGCGGCCGGCGCATCGCGCCGGCCGCGCCTTGCCGGCACTCGCCCCCTCGGCTTGGCAACTCCATCTGGTCCTACCAGATTTTTCGCGCTAGGGTCCCACCGAGACCGGAGGGGGGAGCGCATGAAGATCGGGTTCTGCATGTTCCTGTGGACGACCAACGTCACGGGAAAGCACGAGAAATTGCTGAGGGACATCAAGGCGACCGGCTATGACGGGGTGGAGATCCCGATCTTCGAGGGGACGCCGGACGACTACAGACGGTTGGGCGATCTGCTCGACCGCATCGGGCTGGAGCGCACCGCCGTCTCGGCCATGGGCGACCCGGCGATGAACCTGATCGGCAACGCCGGCGAGCGCAAGGCCGGCGTCGCCTACATGAAATGGGCGATCGATTGCGCCGCCGCCCTCGGCGTCGACAGGCTTTCCGGGCCGCTGCATTCCACCCTCGGCCGCTTTTCCGGCACCGGCCCGACCGCGACCGAAAAGAAGCGCTCCGTCTCCTCGCAGCGCGCCATCGGCGACCATGCCGCCGGGAAAGGCGTCATCATCGGGCTGGAGGCGCTCAACCGCTTCGAGTGCTATCTGGTGAACACGATGGACGATCTTTGCGCCCATCTCGACGAGATCGATCATCCCAACGTCAAGGCGATGTACGACACGTTCCACTGCAACATCGAGGAGCAGGACCCGATCGGCGCCTTCACCAGAAGTTTTCGCCACATCGTCCACGTCCACATCTCCGAGAACGACCGCGGCGTGCCGGGGCGCGGCAACATCCCCTGGAAGAAGACCTTTTCGGCGATCCGGGAGAGCGGCTACGACGACTGGCTCACCATCGAATCCTTCGGTCGCGGCCTGAAGGATCTGGCCGCCGCGACAAAAGTCTGGCGCGACTTCGCCGAGAGCCCGGAAGCCGTCTACCGGGAGGGTTTCAAGCACATCAAGGATCATTGGAAGAGGGCGGGGCGGTAGCACCTACCGGACGGTTCCAAATCGGAACTGTAGACGTTTTTTGCGATTGCCCTGCGCCTGCAACGGTGTGAAGGCGGCTCAACCGCTCACGTCGGCATTGGCCTCGGCCTCGTGCTCCGCCGTCAGCGGCGCGCTGGGCCGGCGGATTTGCTGAGCGGCCTCCAGCACGATCGGCTTCAGACCTTCGCCGCCGGCGTCGACCACCTCGAAGAAATGCCGCCGCATGCGCGGCTCCCAGAATTTGTTGATGTGCTCGGCGACGCCATGCACGCCCTCGTCGTGCTTCTTCGATTCGAAGAAGGTGCCTATCTGGTTGGCCATGCGCACGATCTTGGCGATGCCGGAGGCGGCCGGGTTTTCTTCGTCATGCGACATTCTTGGCGGCTCCGTCGGTCACGCGGTCTGGATGGGTGAAGATGTCGAACTCGTCGCCGCGCACCAGCGCGACCAGCGTCATCCCGGCCCCTTCCGCCGTGCGGATGGCGAGCGCGGTGGGCGCGGAAACGGCGATGATGAATGAGGCGCCGACGGCGGCCGTCTTCTGCACCATCTCGACCGAGACGCGCGAGGTGACGACCACCGCGCCGGACGCGCCGTCGACGCCCGCCCTGGCGAGCGCCCCGGCCAGCTTGTCCAGCGCATTGTGGCGGCCGACGTCCTCGCGCGCGGCGACGACGCCTTTTCCCGGCACATAGAAGCCGGCGGCGTGCACCGCTCCGGTTTCGGCATGCAGCGGCTGGTGCTTTGACAGCAGTTTTACCGAGCGGACGATGTCGGAAGGTGAGAGCGTAAGCGTCGACTGACCGACGTCATCGACCAAGCGCATCGCCTCCTCGATCGATTCGATGCCGCACAGCCCGCAGCCGACCGGCCCGGCAAGCCGACGTCGGCGCGCCTGGAAGCGGGTGTTGGCGGTGTCCTTCAGCTTGATCTGGATGTCGATACCGGCGCCGAGGTCTTCCACCTCGATGGATTCGATCTCCTCCGGCGAGGATATGATGCCTTCCGTCAGCGAGAAGCCCAGCGCGAAATCCTCGAAATCCGCGGGCGAGCCCATCATCACGGCGTGCGTGGTGCCGGCGTAACTCAGCGCGATCGGCGTTTCCTCGGGCACCATGCGCGCAGCCGCCGATGTGCCGGCGGCACGGCGGGCGATGCGGGTTGTGGAGGTGATGGGAGGGCGCCGACCTTCCCCTCCCCCTTGCGGGGAGGGTGGCTCGCGAAGCGAGCCGGGTGGGGTAGTTGCGGCAGTGCTCGGCCTGTCGGCGGTGCCTTCTGAGATTACCCCCTCTGTCGGCTTCGCCGACATCTCCCCCGCAAGGGGGGAGAGGAGCTTGCGCGAACTTCCCCCTCCCCCTTGCGGGGAGGGGCCGGCCAAAGGCCGGGGGTGGGGTAGTCCCGGCAGTGCGCCGGCCTTGCTCTTCACGTCCTGTGCGACATGCCACGCCCGGTCGAGCGCATCGGAGGCGTCGTAGCGCAGCACGAGAAACCCTGATTCTTTCAAATACGCGTCGCGATTGGCATCGTGACGCTTGCCCTTGCCGGTTTCATGATGGTCGCCGTCAACCTCCACGACGACTTTCGGGTCGAAGCAGACAAAGTCGGCGACATAGGACCCGATTGGCGCTTGCCGACGGAACTTGAGGCCTTCGGGCCTGAGATCGCGCAGTTCGTACCAGAGCAAAGTCTCCCCCTTGGTCGCGAACCTGCGCTGCGTCGTCGCCGTCGTGCGCATTTCCGGGGTCACAAGTGTACGGGGCACGATCAAACTCCTCGCAAAGGTGAAGTCGGCGCACTGCCGAGGCTACCCCACCCGGCTCGCTTCGCGAGCCACCCTCCCCGCAAGGGGGAGGGAAAAGCCGGCGTCCCCTACTCCGCCGCCTCGAGCCTTCCCTCGATCCGGCGCGAGCGGCGGGAAAGCTCGTCATAGTCCTGCTGCCAGGTGCTGGGGCCGTTGGAGGGCGACACCTGCACCGCCGTCACCTTGTATTCCGGGCAGTTGGTGGCCCAGTCGGAGAAGTCGGTGGTGATGACGTTGGCCTGCGTGTCCGGGTGATGGAACGTCGTGTAGACCACGCCCGGCGCGACGCGCTCGGTGATGAGCGCCCGCAGCGTCGTCTCGCCGGCGCGACTTGCCAGCCGCACCCAGTCGCCGTCGCGGATGCCGCGCTGCTCGGCGTCGTGCGGGTGGATCTCCAGCCGGTCCTCCGAATGCCACAGGACATTGTCGGTGCGCCGCGTCTGCGCGCCCACATTGTACTGCGACAGGATGCGGCCGGTCGTCAGCAGCAGCGGGAAACGTGGCCCGGTCTTCTCGTCGGTCGCCACATATTCGGTGCGGATGAATTTTCCCTTGCCGCGCACGAAGCCGCCGATATGCATGATCGGCGTGCCGTCCGGCGCCTTCTCGTTGCAGGGCCACTGCACCGAGCCCTTTTCGTCGAGCAGGCCGTAGGAGACATAGGCGAAGGACGGCGTCGTCCGGGCGATCTCGTCCATGATCTCCGACGGATGCGTATAGTTCCAGCTCAGGCCCATCGCCTGGGCGAGGATCTGCGTGACCTCCCAGTCGGCATAGCCGTTCTTCGGCGCCATCACCTTGCGCACGCGGTTGATCCGGCGCTCGGCGTTGGTGAAGGTGCCGTCCTTCTCCAGGAAGGTGGAGCCGGGCAGGAAGACGTGGGCGTAGTTGGCCGTCTCGTTGAGGAACAGGTCCTGCACGACGACGCATTCCATGGCGGCCAGGCCAGCCGACACATGTTTTGTGTCGGGGTCGGACTGCAGAATATCCTCGCCCTGGATGTAGATGCCCTTAAACGTGCCCTCGACGGCGGCGTCGAGCATGTTGGGGATGCGCAGGCCCGGCTCGTTGTCGATCTTTACGCCCCACAGGCTCTCGTAGATGTCGCGGACAGCGTCGCCCGACACGTGCCGGTAGCCCGGCAGCTCGTGCGGGAACGAGCCCATGTCGCAGGAACCCTGCACGTTGTTCTGGCCGCGCAGCGGGTTCACGCCGACGCCGCGCCGGCCGATATTGCCGGTGGCCATGGCGAGGTTGGCGATGGCGATGACGGTCGTCGAGCCCTGGCTGTGCTCGGTGACGCCGAGGCCGTAATAGATCGCACCGTTGCCGCCGGTGGCGTAGAGGCGCGCCGCACCCCGGATGAGCTCGGCCGGCACGCCGGAGAGCTTTTCGACCTCTTCCGGGCTGTTGCGCTCTTCCGCGACGAAGGCGGCCCAGTCCTCGAACTCCGACCAGTCGCAGCGCTCGCGGATGAATTTTTCGTCGAACAGGCCTTCCGTCACGATGACATGCGCCAGCGACGTGACCACGGCGACATTGGTGCCGGGCTTCAGCGGCAGGTGGTAGTCGGCCTTGGCATGCACCGAATCCACGGTCTCGGTGATGCGCGGATCGAGCACGATCAGCTTCGCGCCCTGGCGGATGCGCTTCTTCATGCGCGAAGCGAAGACGGGGTGCGCGGCCGACGGATTGGCGCCGATCACCACGATCACGTCCGACTCCTCGACGGAGTCGAAGTCCTGGGTGCCGGCAGAGGTGCCGTAGGTCTGGCCCAGCCCATAGCCGGTCGGCGAATGGCAGACCCGGGCGCAGGTGTCGACATTGTTGTTGCCGAAACCCTGGCGGATCAGCTTCTGGACGAGATAGGTCTCCTCGTTGGTGCAGCGCGACGAGGTGATGCCGCCGATGGCGCCGCGCCCGTACTGGTACTGGATGCGCCGGAACTCCTTCGCCGTATGGGCCAGCGCCTCTTCCCAGCTCACCTCGCGCCACGGATCCGAGATTTTTTCGCGGATCATCGGGTTGAGGATGCGCTCCTTGTGTGTGGCGTAACCATAGGCGAAGCGGCCCTTGACGCAGCTATGGCCGCGATTGGCCTTGCCGTCCTTCCACGGCACCATGCGCACCAGCTCGTCGCCGCGCATTTCCGCCTTGAACGAGCAGCCGACGCCGCAATAGGCGCAGGTGGTGACCACCGAATGCTCCGGCTGGCCGATCTTGATGACGGACTTCTCCGTCAGCGTGGCAGTCGGGCAGGCCTGCACGCAGGCGCCGCAGGACACACATTCCGACTCCAGGAAGGGCTGGTGCATGCCCGGCGAGACGCGGCTTTCGAAGCCACGGCCCTCGATGGTCAGCGCGAAAGTGCCCTGCACCTCCTCGCAGGCGCGCACGCAGCGCGAGCAGACGATGCATTTGGACGGGTCGTAGGTGAAATACGGGTTCGACTCGTCCTGCGGCATCCAGCGGAAGTTTTCAGCGCCGTCTTGTCTCTTGAAGACGTGGTTGTCGCCCTCATAGCCGTAGCGCACGTCGCGCAGGCCGACGACGCCGGCCTGGGTCTGCAATTCGCAATCGCCATTGGCCGCGCAGGTCAGGCAGTCGAGCGGATGGTCGGAGATGTAGAGCTCCATCACGCCCTTACGGATGGTCTTGAGCCGCTCGGTCTGCGTCTTCACCACCATGCCGGGCATGACCGGCGTGGTGCAGGAGGACGGCGTGCCGGCGCGGCCCTCGATCTCCACAAGGCAGAGCCGGCAGGAGCCGAAGGCGTCGACCATGTCGGTGGCGCACAGCTTCGGAATGGCGATGCCCGCCTCCATCGAGGCGCGCATGATCGAGGTGCCCTCGGGAACCGTGACGGTGAAGCCGTCGACGGTGAGCGTGATCTGCTTCTCCGCCTTCGAGGCGGGCGTGCCGTAGTCGATTTCCTGGATGAGACCCATGGTGAGGCTCCTAATGCGAAAACATAGGGCGCGAAGGCGGTGCGGCCAAGCGCTGCGTCCCCCTCCCCCTCGAGGGGAGGGTGGCCGCGAAGCGGCCGGGTGGGGTACGTGCGGCAGTGCTCGACGTTCCGGCGGTGCCTTCTGAGGTTACCCCCTCTGTCGCCTTTGGCGACATCTCCCCCGCGAAGGGGGAGAGGATGTCGGCGCGCGTCGTCATTCCGCCGCCTCTGTCTGACGATCGACGGGAGTCGATTTCTGACTGAAACCCATGGCGATTCTTCCTACAAATGACGACCGTCGGCGTCTTTGCGCCTGATGTCCACATCTCCGGCCAGTGCCAAATCTACGGCTGCATTCCAATCGGACCACGAGGCAGGATCAGCCGTCGATCCATCTGGTACAACAGACAACTCACCCAACATGATTGCGTACTCATCAACGGCGGGCATCCGCATCCAACGTTGTTGAATAAACGCGAACATTGCTGCGTAAGCCTCTTCCCGCGACAGTTCCTTGGTCACTCCGCTGCCTCCCTTACCGGATGCGGCTTGAAATCCTCCGGAAAATGCGTGATCGCGCTCATCACCGGATAGGGCGTGAAGCCGCCGAGCGCGCAGAGCGATCCGAACTTCATCGTGTTGCAGAGGTCGGTGACCAGCTCGAGGTTCTTCTTCGGCTGCACGCCGGAAGCGATCTTGTCGATGGTCTCCACCCCGCGCGTCGAGCCGATGCGGCAGGGCGTGCATTTTCCGCAAGACTCGATGGCGCAGAATTCCATGGCGAAGCGCGCCATCTTCAACATGTCGGCGCTGTCGTCGAACACCGTGATGCCGGCATGGCCGATCAGCCCGTCCTTGGCGGCAAAAGCCTCGTAGTCGAACGGCGTGTCGAACAGCGTGCGCGGAAAATAGGCGCCGAGCGGGCCGCCCACCTGCACCGCCTTGACCGGCCGGCCGGTGGCCGTCCCGCCGCCGACGTCGTCGACGATCTCACCGAGCGTCATGCCGAACGCCGCCTCGAACAGCCCGCCATGCTTGACGTTGCCGGCGATCTGGATCGGGATCGTGCCGCGCGAGCGGCCCATGCCGAAGTTCTTGTAGTGCTCTGCCCCCTTGTCGAGGATGACCGGCACGGACGCCAGCGAGATGACGTTGTTGATGACCGTCGGCTTGCCGAACAGGCCCTGGATGGCCGGCAGCGGCGGCTTTGCCCGCACCACGCCGCGCTTGCCTTCGAGGCTGTTGAGTAGCGAGGTCTCCTCGCCGCAGACATAGGCGCCGGCGCCGACGCGGATTTCGATGTCGAAAGCATTGGGCGAGCCCAGCACGGTGGCGCCGAGCACGCCGCCCTGCCGGGCGATGTCGACGGCGCGCCGCATCTTGTCCACGGCATGCGGATATTCGGAGCGGATATAGACGAAGCCTTTCGTGGCGCCGGTGGCGATGCCGGCGATCGCCATGCCTTCGATGAGCACGAAGGGGTCGCCCTCCATGATCATGCGGTCGGCGAAGGTGGCGCTGTCGCCCTCGTCGGCATTGCAGACGATGTATTTGCGCTCGGCGACCGCGTTCAGCACCGTGTTCCACTTGATGCCGGTCGGAAACCCGGCGCCGCCGCGCCCGCGCAGGCCGGAGTCGGTGACGGTCTTGACGATGTCGGTCGGCGCCATCGCCACCGCCTTCTCCAAGCCGGCAAGGCCGCCATGCTTGCGGTAGTCGTCGAGCGACAGCGGGTCGATGATGCCGCAGCGCGCGAAGGTGAGGCGAGTCTGTTTGGCGAGGAACGGGATCTTGTGGGTCGGCCCCAGCGCCAGCTTGTGTTCGCCACCGGCGAGGAAATTTGCGTCGAACAGAGCCGGCACGTCCTTCGGCGACACCGGACCGTAGGCGACGCGGCTCTCCGCCGTCTCAACCTCGACCATGGGCTCAAGGAAATAGGCGCCCCGCGAGCCGTTGCGCACGATCTTCGCCTCGACGCCGCGCGCGGCAAGTTCGGCTTGAACCGCTTTCGCGACCTTCTCGGCGCCAAGCGCCAGCGCGCCGGAATCGTCGGGGATGTAGATGACGGGGGTCATGGGCGGAGGTCCAATGCTTGGGCACCCCCACCCCTTACCCCTCCCCTCAAGGGGGAGGGGTATTCTGCAGCGCTTACGTCCCCCTCCCCCTTGAGGGGAGGGGTAAGGGGTGGGGGTACGATCAAAAACCTCACGACCGCACCTCCGCGACGATCTCGTCCAGCTTGTCGGCGTCGAGCCGGCCGATCACCTCGCCGTCGAGCATGGCCGACGGGGCGCAGGCGCAGAGCCCGAGGCAGTAGACCGGGTCCAGCGTCACCGAGCCGTCGGCGGCCGTCTCATGAAAGCCGATGCCGAGAAGCTGCTGAATGCGCGCCGCGATCGCGTCCGAGCCCATCGACTGGCATGCCTCGGCGCGGCAGATCTTCAGCACATGCCGGCCGGCCGGCGCGCGCCGGTAGTCGTGATAGAAGGTGACGACGCCGTGCGCCTCCGCCTTGGAGATGTTGAGCGCCTCGGCGATCACCGGCAGGGATTCGTTGGGCACAAAACCGAATTCTTCCTGGATGCCGTGCAGGATCGGCAGCAGCGGACCCTCCAGCCCGCTTAAGTCCGCAATGACCGCCGCCGTCCTGGCGACGACGTCCTCCGGAGCCTGGGTACTTGCTGGCTGCATCATGATGCAGCGCCCTCCCTGATCGGCATTTCACGTCAAGACGACGTTAAGCCCTTAAGAAATCAGACGAAACACGCGGAATCAATAAAGCGGTCTCGTTGTACGATAGGGATTTTCTATCAACGCCGTCTTGAACGTCTCTACGCCGGAACACCGCGGCAAGGGTGCCTGCAAGCGTCATTGCCTTGTTCATCCGCGAATGGAAGCCGCCGGCTTGCGGTTCGGAGTGAAGGGGGAGTGTCGCGGTCCAGGCCGGCCCGCGGGGCTGTTCAACTCAGCCGGTCTCGTCGGCCTTGCCGTCGCCGTTCCCCTTGCGCGCGACCACACCGAAATCCCGGGACTTTGTCCGGGGTTGCGCCGTGACGAAGCCCTCGGCGGCGAGCCCCCGCCGCAGCAGTTCACGGACCGCCGCGGCGCGGCTGGGCATACGCTTTTCGAAGCGCCAGTTTTCGACAGCCTCGAGCTCTTCCGCGCTCAGCATGATTTGCAGCCGTTCGCCCCGCTCAAGATCGTTCACCGTCGCACCTCCGGACATGCAGAATGAGTAAGTGCCTATAATGAGTAACCGGCTGTTTGGTTGCATATGCAGCAGGCGCCTGAAATGCGGCAGTGGCGGCAAATGGGCCGATGAGGGAGAAATGCCCAGCGGATGTCTTTGGGGCCTTGTACTATTTGACTAACACATTGATTTAAAGAGTGAATTTCGACTTTTCTCTTGCGCGCGATGACTGCAGGCTATAGGATTTCCGAACTGGGTGGCCGACACTGGACATGTGGCGCTATGAAACCCGTTCTATCCGCAGAATTGAGATCGATCGTCCGCCACGCGGCGCATTCGGCCATCACAAGGTCCGGCATCATCAACATCCCGGTTCTTGCCGAAGAGATCAGGCGCCGCAATACGCGGGAAAACGCCGCGCTCGAGGACATCGAATATGAGTTGCTGCGGCTGGCGCAGCGGCTCAATGCGGCGATCGAGTTCGACCGCCGGGCAGCGGGCGTCGTGATGCCCACCGGGATCGGCGACGGCATGTCGACCTTGCCGATGGTTCCTGCCGCGCCGGCGCGGGACTGAGCACGACCGGATCCAGGCCGTTGTCAGCGCGCGGCGGCGAAATCGCCCGCCAGCGTCATCACCTCGCTTAGCAGCGCCGCCACCAGCGGCGTGTGCGGCTCACGCCTGGTCGCCACCAGGCCGACCAGATGGCTGGCGTCGGGCTCGACGATCGGGATCGCCCGGATCGGCTCGGAAAAACCGAAGGTCTCGGCGAGGTTGAGCGGCATGATCGACGACCACTTTCCGGTGCGGATGTGGGAGAACAGCACGATCATCGAATTGGATTCGAGCGTCGGCCGCGCCACGCCGCCGGCCTCGCCGACATGGTGGTCGATGATGCGGCGGTTCTGCATGTCGGGCGTGAGCAGGCAAAGCGGCAGGTTAGCGACCTCCGCCCACGTCACCTTCTGCCGGTCCGAATAAGGGTTTCCGGCGGCGGTGATCAGATGGTAGCGCTCGGAATAGAGCGGCACGCTGACGACGTTTCCGAGCGGCTCGTTGTCAAGATAGGTGATGCCGGCGTCGATGTCGAAATTGCCGAGCAGCGACAGCACCTCGATCGAGGTGCGCGACAGCACCGAGAAGCTGACGCCCGGATGCTTTTCCCGGAACGGCGTGGTCAGCCGCGGCACCATGGCGAGCGCGGTCGGGATTGCGGCGATGCGGATGCGGCCCGACAGGCCGTGGCGGGCGGCGCGCATCTCCTCGCGCATGGCGCGGGCGTCGCCGGCGATGCGGCGTGCCCACACCAGCACCTGCTCGCCCTCCGGCGTCAGCCCCTGGAAGCGCGAGCCGCGCTTGACCAGCATGACGCCGAGCTGGTCCTCCAGCTGCTTGATCGCAGCCGAAAGCGTCGGCTGGGTGATGCCGAGATCCTCGGCAGCCCTGCCGAAATGCTGCGCCTTGGCGAGCGCGATGAAGAATTCGAGCTTGTCGATCATGATGACATCATTTCAACATTGAGCCATACCCGCTTGCTTGTGGCGACAGCGGGCCTATAGCTCGACGGTCCAGGCCGTAACAATCGCCACAAAGTCTCCAAAGCTCATCTCGTCAACATGCAGATGTCGCGCAGCCAGGATTTCGGGTAGTTTCTCGCGGAATTGCTCGAACTCTCCGGCGATCCGCCGTCCTCCCGGAACAGTGGTGGAGCGGGACTGAATTCTCAGCCACGTCGCTACGGCCTCGATCGCACGCGCGGGTTCGCCGCCATGCGCCCTGATGTCCTGCCCGCGATGTCTGAGATGAAACGCTGATATCGATACTGTTCGACATCGAGAATCAGGACGCTTTTTCGCTTTTGCTCCTCGTTCCCATAGCGCCGCGCGCCGATGAAGAGACCAAGTTTCAGCGGCATGTTGAAGCGCGGCAAGGGAGGATTGCCGTCCGACTCAGTCCGCGAAAGATCGTGTATTCCGTAGCGGCACTGCTCGACTATGGCCTGAATTTTCGCGAAGCGATTCTCCGCGCCGTCGTCGGTCTCCATTGCGCATCTGGCCCGGAAGCCTGATCGGATGATCGCAAAGACCATCGCCTGGAAAACTGGTCGGAACTGCGCGTCGAAGGCACAGTTTATAAACACGTTTCGCGCGAACGATCGCGGCACTATTGTTGTGCGCTACGCTTCGGGCGGACGCCGCCATCCTGTTGAGCGGGCTCTTGCTCCGCAAGGCGTGCTCTGTCCTTCACGAAATCGATCGTCTTCTTGATTTCTCGATAGGTGAAGCTGCGGGGAGGAACCGCCGGCATCAAAATGACGACGCCGTCCGACGTCTTGCCTGCGGCCGCGTTCCTGACCCGCTTTGTTGTCTTTGGTGCTGCGGCCTTCGCCATGTACAAAATATGGATGAATGCGCCTTCGAGCGCAAGCAGTGCGGGGATATTCGTCCTGCGCCGGACCCCCGGTCACAGGACGAAATGAGACTCCTCACCCCCTCGCCGCCGCCTCCAGCACCGCCACGTCGAGCTTGACCATCTGCATCATCGCCGCGGTGACGCGCTTCGCTGCCTCACGGTCCGGACCGAACGTCAGGCGCGGCAGCACCTCGGGCACGATCTGCCAGGCGAAGCCATATCTGTCCTTCACCCAGCCGCACTGGACTTCCTTGCCGCCATCGGCGGCGAGCTTATCCCAATATTCGTCGACCTCCGCCTGGTCCTTGCAGAGAATCTGGAAAGAGACAGCGTCGTTCGGCTTGCCTTCCGGATGCACCCCGCCGTTGAGGCAGACGAAGGTCTGGCCCTCGATGGTGACCTCCGCGGTCAGCACCTGCCCCTCTGTGGTGTAGGGCTCGCCGCCGCCGGGCGCCTTGACGACCTTGCCGAGCTGGGTATTGCGGAACACCGACGCGTAATATCTGGCGGCTTCCTCGGCCTGGGTCTCGAACCACAGCCATGTCGTGATCTTGTTCATCGTCCTGCCTTCGCCTCGCTATTTCTGCCCGTCGGCGCAGTTGATCATCCAGGACGTGCCGTAGCGGTCCTTCACCATGCCGAATTTCTTGGCCCAGAAGGTCTGCTCCAGCGGCATGGTCACGGTGCCGCCGTCGGCGAAGGCGTTGAAGATGCGCTCGGCGCGTGCCTCGTCGCCGATCTGGATGGAGATCGACACGCCCTGCATCGTGGCGTCGCCGAACTCCGGCGGCGAGTCGGCGCCCATCAGCTCGGCCTCGCCGACCTTGAGGTAGGCGTTGATGATCTTGTCCTGCCAGTCCTTCGACACATGCTCGCCGGCCGGCGTGTCGCCATGGGCGATCATGTCGACGATCGTACCGTCGAGAACTTTTGCATAGAACTCGAACGCCTCGCGGCAGCGGCCGTCGAACGAGAGATAGGCTATGAAACGCATTGCGGTCCTCCATACAGGTTTCGGGCGCATCCTGCCGGGCGGGCAGCTTGCACTTGCAATGAAGACGGATGGACGGCGGCCGTTCCGACAGGGACGGGACAATTATTTCCGCTGCCACGCGAAACAGGCCTCCGGCTTGGTGTTCGGGCGAAACTGCATTATCTGGTGCCCAACAAGCAGCCAGAACAAGCAGAAGAACGAGCCATGTCCGTCACCCGCGAAGCCGTCATCGACAAGCTTAAGACCATCAAGGGTCCGGATTTCGAGAGTGATATCGTCTCGCTCGGCCTGGTCTCGGAGATTTTCATCGCCGACGCAAAAGTGTTCTTCTCGATCACCGTGCCGGCCGCCCGCGCCCAGGAACTGGAGCCGCTGCGCGCCGCCGCGGAGCGCGCGGTGAAGTCGATCCCGGGCGTCGCCGGCGCCGTGGTGGCGCTGACCGCGGAGAAGAAGGGCGGCGGCATGGAGCAGCCGGCCAGGCGTCCGCCGCCTCCCGCCCCCATGCAGCGCCCCGCCTCGCCAGCCAGACCGGCGCCGCCGCAGGCGCCGGCCTCGCACGCTTCGGGAAAGCGCGGTGTGCCGGGCATCGAGGCGATCATCGCCGTCGCCTCGGGCAAGGGCGGCGTCGGCAAGTCGACCACTGCCGTCAACCTGGCGCTCGGGCTGGCGGCCAACGGCCTGAAGGTCGGACTGCTCGACGCCGACATCTACGGCCCGTCGATCCCGCGCCTCATGAACGTCCATGGCCGGCCGCAGACGGTCGACGGCAAGGTACTGAAGCCGATGGAGAACTTTGGCCTGAAGCTGATGTCGATGGGCTTCCTCGTCGACGAGGAGACGCCGATGATCTGGCGCGGCCCGATGGTGATGTCGGCGCTGACGCAGATGCTGCGCGAGGTCGAATGGGGCAAGCTCGACGTGCTGGTGGTCGACATGCCGCCCGGCACCGGCGACGCGCAGCTCACCATGGCGCAGCAGGTGCCGCTGGCCGGCGCCGTCATCGTCTCGACGCCGCAGGATCTTGCCCTGATCGACGCGCGCAAGGGTTTGAACATGTTCAAGAAGGTCGACGTGCCGCTGCTCGGCATCGTCGAGAACATGAGCTATTTCCTCGCCCCCGACACCGGCAAGCGCTACGACATCTTCGGCCATGGCGGCGCCAGGAAGGAGGCGGAGCGCCTGGGCGTGGCCTTCCTCGGCGAGGTGCCGCTGGAGATGGTCATCCGCGAGACCTCCGACGCCGGCGCGCCGGTCGTCGCCTCCGATCCCGACGGCCCGCAGGCGAAGATCTATCGCGACATCGCCGCAAAAGTTCTGGAGCGTCTGAGGGAGGAGCAGGGCAGCTCGGCCGCCGCGACGCCGGCGATCGTGTTCGAGTGACAGAGGGTTGCGAAGCCGGGGCTTCAGCCCGATGACATGCCAGCAGTTCAAGCCGTCAGTCTGATTTCATCTGGCAGTTCGGACCGAACCAGTTTCCCGTCGTGGTGTCGAGATCGTTGTCCATATCCGCGGCGCCGCAGACGGGATAGCGGTCGTCTCCCCGGCGCTGAATGCTGAGCGCCTTGTTGCGCTCCCGTTCGTACTGGTCGTCGTCCGCTTTCTGGTCCCGCTGCTCGGACAGGTTCATCATGCAGCTCGCGAACGCGTCCGTGCCCTGCTCGAAGCCGAAGCCGCTGCATTTGTCGCGATCGGCGGTTTGCTGATCCTCCGCGCTGACGCAGCCGCTCGCTGCCAGCAAGACAAGCCCGAACGCATACGAGACAAGCTTCCGCACCTGTGGTCTCCTGAAAAAGCGAATGACATCAACAGCCGCATCGGCGTTTCGCTGTCAAGATCGCCCCGGCAATCCGGCTGAGCGAGTCGGGACGGCTCGGCCGTTGGCCAGCGGTTGTCGGATCACGCCGTCAGACGCTCGGCGACTGGAAAGCGCGTCGAGGCTCGCCGCCGATGATTTCGCATGATCATCTTTGCGGACTCGCATCTCGGAGCATCGGTGACGTGAACGAAAAATCGTCGGCGGCAAGCCTCGACGCACGGTGCTCGTCGGCGCAGTCGATCACGGCGTGGCCAGGATCGGCCGGTAAACGACGACCGGGCGGTCCCAGGTATCGAGGTCGCGCCGGTTCTCGGCACGGCGGAACAGGTCGAGCCGCTGCAGGCACTCGGCGAACGCGTCGGTGCGTCCCCGGAACCCGTAGGACCGGCATTGTGCCTCGTCGGCGGCGCGGCGTTCCTCCGCCGTCATGCATCCCGAAATCAGAAAAGCGAGACCGGCCACCGCCACAATGCCTGCCCAGCGCATGGTCCGCTCCTAAGTTGAAACTTTTTCTCTACTTATCGCAGTTCGCAGCGATCTCCAATATGGCAGCGCGGCATGGCCAGCGCTTGGTGCGAACAGGCCCAAGGCTCAACCCGCGCTCCTGCGCGGACGTCCGCCGCTGGCTCCGTTGAGACGCGCGGCGACGGCCTTTGCCTGCGACTTGGCCCGCCCGGCCTAGGCTGCCATGTATTTGGCCGTGCCGAAAATACCGGCGGCGAGGCCCGCTACGGCAAAGTCAACGTCGAGCCTCTCCCAATGCAGGCCGATGCCGTCGCCGACGATCTCCACCTCTGCCAAATCCTCGTCCCGGGCATTCGCCAGATCCTGCACCTTGTCGACAGGGAACGAAACCGAGGCGCCGCTCCTGAGCTCAACCAGCATTTTCCGATCGCGATGGGTTATTCAATGACCGGCAGGATCGTGTCGCCGCTCCACCGCCGCCGGCCGCCCGGCGATCGACAGTCTCGTCGCCCGCTTCTCCCGCTCGGCGACCACCTTGCCGCGGGCGATCACACAGAGCCGCTCGGCGCGCAGGCGCAGCGCCTCGACCGGGCTTCCGGCGTCGAGCACCACCAGGCTGGCGCGCTTGCCCACTTCCAGGCCGAGATGATCGAGGCCAAGAATCGCGGCGTTGACATTGGTCACCATGTCGAAGCAGCGGATCATGTCGGCGGGACTCGACATCTGCGCCACATGCAGCCCCATGAAGGCGACGTCGAGCATGTCGGCGGTGCCGAGCGAATACCAGGGGTCGAGCACGCAGTCCTGGCCCCAGCCGACGCGGATGCCATGCTTCAACATCTCCGGCACGCGGGTCAGGCCGCGGCGCTTCGGATAGGTGTCGTGCCGGCCCTGCAGCATGATGTTGATCAGCGGGTTGGGGATGGCCGAGACGCCCGCCTCGGCGATCAGCGGCAGCAGTTTTGAGACGTAATAATTGTCCATGGAGTGCATCGAGGAGAGGTGCGAGCCGGTCACCCTGCCCTGCAGGCCGAGGCGCTGCGTCTCGTAGGCGAGCTGCTCGATATGGCGCGACAGCGGGTCGTCGGTCTCGTCGCAATGCATGTCGACCGGCAGGCCCCGCTCCGCCGCGATCTCGCAGAGCTCGGTGACGGAACGCCGGCCGTCGTCCATGGTGCGCTCGAAATGCGGTATGCCGCCGACCACGTCGACACCCATGTCGAGCGCGCGGACGGTATTTTCCCGTGCCTTCGGGTCGCGATAAAAACCGTCCTGCGGAAAGGCGACGAGCTGCAGGTCGATATAGGGCGAAACCTCCTTCCTGACCTCCAGCAGCGCCTCGACCGCCAGCAGCCGGTCGTCGCAGGTGTCGACATGGGTGCGGATGGCAAGCAGGCCCATCGACACCGCCCAGTCGCAATAGCGCAGCGCCCGCTCCTTCACCGCCTCGTGGGTGAGCAACGGCTTCAGCTCGCCCCACAGCGAAATGCCTTCCAGCAGCGTGCCCGAGGCGTTGATGCGCGGAATGCCGTAGGAGAGCGTGGCGTCCATGTGGAAATGCGGATCGACGAAGGGCGGCGAGACGAGGTTTCCAGTCGCGTCGACGAGGCGGCCGGCAGCGACATCCAGCTTCGGCTCGATCGCGCGAATGGTTTCGCCGGAAATGCCGATGTCGGCGACGCGGCCATCGGGAAGCGTGCCGCCCTTGACGATCAGGTCAAAACTCATCTTTCGCCTTTCGTGGCTTGCCAATCAACGATTTTGCCCGGCCCTTGAATGTGTTAGCGTGAAAGCATGAAAAGCTCCACGCCTCGCAAGCCGCGCCCCGCAGAGAGCAGCCGCTTCGTACTCGGCCGCGGCCGCGGCGAAAAGATCAGCGCCGTCGAAGGGATGACGTTGAGTGAACGCATGGCGCGCCTGCTCGACCGGAGCGCCGGCCTGAGCGGCGACGAGCGTCGTGCGCTCATTAAGGAACAGGTCCGAAGGAAGTAGCGGCTGGTGTACACCGCCGAAGCCGACCCGCATTGCTATCCGGGCACGACGGTTCTCCGAAACCTGCTCGACATCCAGGATCCGGAACTTCTCGAAGAGGCCGAACTCGCGCTTTTCCTTACGCGCGCCGAGGAGCCGTTTCCTGCCGGCGAATTCGATGTTCAGCACTATCTCAGCCTGCACAGGCACCTCTTCCAGGACGTCTATCCCTGGGCCGGAGACATCCGGACGATCCGGATCGGGAAAGCCGGCAACTGGTTCTGTTATCCCGAATACATCGCAGCGGAGCTGAACCGCATCTTCGTTGAACTCGGTACCCCTGAGACGCTGGCGCGCATGACGGACACGGCCTTCGCCGCGCATGTCGGTCACTTTCTGGCGGAAGTGAACGCGATACATCCGTTTCGAGAGGGAAATGGCCGCACTCAATTGGCGTTTCTTGCCATCCTCAGCGAGCATGCAGGCTTCGGCTTCAATGAAAAGATACTCGACCGAGACAGGGTCATGCATGCAATGATCGAAAGCTTTTCTGGAAACGAAGCTCTCCTGGTCTCGGTCATTCAGGATATCATCGCGTAGGTGGGACTCCGGTCATCTCCTAGTCCTCTCACCTCTCCCCCTTCTGGTACGGGATCATCAGCGCCTTCGGATAGGTCGCGCGGCGGGCGACCAGCACCAGCGCCAGGATCGACAGGACGTAGGGCATCATCAGGAAGATCTGGTAGGGGACCACCCCGCTGGTAATCTGCTGCAGCCGCACCTGGTAGGCGTCGAAGGCGGCGAACAGGATGGCGCCAATCAGCGCCTTGCCCGGCCGCCACGAGCCGAACACCACCAGCGCGATGCAGATCCAGCCGCGGCCGTTGATCATCTCGAAGAAGAAGGAGTTGAAGGCCGACATGGTCAGGAAGGCGCCGCCCACCGCCATCAGCGCGCTGCCCACCATGACGGCGCCGATGCGCATGCCGCTGACGGAAATGCCCTGCGCCTCGACGGCCGACGGGTTCTCGCCGGCGGCGCGCAGGGCCAGGCCGAGCGGCGTGCGGTAGAGCACCCAGGCGACGACCGCGACGGTGAGGAAGGCGAGATAGGTCAGCGGCGTCTGCGAGAACAGCGCCTGGCCAAGGATCGGTATCTCAGACAGGCCGGGGATCGGCAGCGGCTGGAACGGCTCGATCTTCGGCGGCGAGGTGACCTCCGGCAGGGCGAGGCGGTAGGTGAAGTAGGTCAGGCTGGTGGCGAGCAGCGTGATGCCGATGCCGACCACATGCTGCGACAGGCCGAGCGGCACGGTCAGCGTCGCATGCAGCAGGCCGAAGGCCGCCCCCGCAAGCGCTGCGACGGCGACGCCGGTCCACAAATCGCCGCTTGAATAGACGGTGAACCAGCCGGCGAAGGCGCCGACCGTCATGATGCCCTCGATGCCGAGGTTGAGCACGCCGGCGCGCTCGCAGATCAGCTCGCCCATGGTGGCGAAGATCAGCGGCGAGGCGATGCGGATGGCAGCGACCCAGAAGGAGGCTGTGAGGAGGATGTCGAGGGCTTCCATCACATGCCTCGCGATGTCGACGGGGAGGCCTGATGGTGGCGCCGGTGTTCCTTCGCACCCCCCTCTGTCCTGAGCTTGTCGAATGGGCCGGACATCTCCCCCGCAAGGGGGGGGATTGGCAGCTTCGTCGACACCGCCTCTTCTGCGACCTTGGCGATTGGCGAAACCGAAACGGCCGGCCAATCTCCCCCCTTGCGGGGGAGATGTCCGGCAGGACAGAGGGGGGTGCGAAAGAGCGCCTTCATCCTCACCTCCACCGCACCCTGAACCGCGTCAGCAGGATCGCCACCACCATCGTCAGCAGGGCGGTCGCCACCATCACGTCGGCGATGTAGCTCGGCACGCCGGCGGAGCGGCTCATCGCGTCGGCGCCGACGAAGATGCCGGCGACGAAGATCGCCGAGGCGATGACGCCGAGCGGGTTGAGCATGGCGAGCATGGCCACCACGATGCCGGAATAGCCGTAGCCCGGCGACAGGTCGAGTGTCAGGTTGCCCTTCAGCCCGGCGACCTCCGAGAAGCCGGCGAGCGCGGCCAGCCCGCCCGACAGCAGCGCCGTCTTCATCAGCACGCGGTTGACCGGGATGCCGGCGAAGCGCGCCGCCTCCGGATTGTGGCCGACGGCGCGCATCTCGTAGCCGAGCGCCGTCTTCTTCATCACCACCCAGACCGCGACCGCCGCGGCCAGGGCGATGACGAAGCCGTAATGCAGGCGCTTGCCCTGGATGATGCGCGGCAGTTGCGCCTCGGCGATCACCTTCTGCGACTGCGGCCAGCCGAGCCCGGTCGGGTCCTTCAGCACGCCTTCGAGCAGCATGGACACGAACAGGAGCATGATGAAGTTGAGCAGCAGCGTGGTGACCACCTCGTCCACGCCGAAGCGCGTCTTCAGCAGCGCCGGCCCGAGCAGCAGCAGCGCGCCGGCCAGCATAGCGGCGATCATGATTACAGGGATCAGCAGGAGGGACGGCCACGGCAGCAGCCCGGTGCCGAGTACCACGGTGACGACCGCGCCGGCATAGAGCTGCGCCTCGGCGCCGATGTTCCAGAGCTTCGCGCGGAAGGCGACGGCGATGGCGAGGCCGGTGAAGATCAGCGGCGTGGCGCGCGTCAGCGTCTCGACCAGCGCGAACTGCGAGCCGGCGGCACCGCGCGCCACCAGGGTGAACACCGACAGCGGCGAGGCGCCGGCCGCCAGTACCAGCAGCGCGGCGAAGCCGAGCGTGGCGACGACCGCGCCGACGGGATAGAGCAGCGTCGCGGCAAGCGACGGGGCGGGTTTGGGCTCAAGGCGCATGAAGTGCTCCGCGGCCGGAGCGGCTGTTGGACGGATGCCTGCGCTCCTTCGCACCCCCCTCTGTCCTGCCGGACATCTCCCCCGCAAGGGGGGAGATTGGCAGCGTCACGGCTGCCGCGCGATCGTCAACGTCGGCGTTTGGCGAAACCCGACCGGCAAGCCGATCTCCCCCCTTGCGGGGGAGATGTCCGGCAGGACAGAGGGGGGTGCGAAGGAGCGCCACCCTCATGCAGCCGCCTCCAGCCCATGTCCCGCCATCAACTCGCCCAGTTCGCGGACCGAGCGCTCGCCGCGCTTCGACGGCGCCGAGATGCGGCCCTTGAAGATCACCGCCACACGGTCGGACAGCGCCACGATCTCCTCCAGATCCTCGGAGATCAGCAGCACCGCCGCGCCGCGGCCGCGCGCCTCGATGAGCTTTGCATGCACATAGGCGACGGCTCCGACGTCGAGGCCGCGCGTCGGCTGGTTGGCGACAACGATGCGCGGCTCGGGGTCGAGCGCCCGGCCGAGGATCAGCTTCTGCATGTTGCCGCCCGACAGCAGGCGGATGCGCGTGTCCGGCGACGGACATTTCACGTCGTAGTCGGCGATGATCTCCCTGGCGAAGGTCCGGGCCGCGCCCCAGTCGAGGAAGCCGCGGCGGCTGAAGCGCTCCGAGCGGTAGCTCTCCGCGATCAGGTTCTCGGCCACCGTCATGTCGCCGATCGTGCCGACGGCATGCCGGTCCTCCGGGATGCGGCCGATGCCGAGGTCGAGCGCCTCGCGCGTCGACCACGGCCGGTGCTTCTCGCCGTCGAGCAGGATGTCGCCGGCTGTCGACGGCTCGCTGCCCGACAACAGGGCCGCCAGCGCCGCCTGACCGTTGCCGGAAACGCCGGCGAGCCCGAAGATCTCGCCGCCGCGCAGCGTCAGCGCGGCGCGGTCGAGCGGCGCGCCGGAGCTTTTTCCGCCTGTCGAGACCTCGTCCAGGACGAGGATGCGTCCCCCATAAGGCACGTCGACGATCGGCGGCAGTGCCACGTCCTGGCCGACCATCAGCGCCGCGAGCTCGGCGCGGCTGGTCGCGGCCGTCGGCCGCTCGCCGGCAAGCTTTCCGCCGCGCAGCACCAGCACGCGGTCGCTGACGGCGGTCACCTCGTTGAGCTTGTGCGAGATGAAGATGATCGACAGTCCCTGCCCGACCAGCAGCTTGAGCGTCCTGAACAGCGCTTCGCTCTCGGACGGCGTCAGCACCGCCGTCGGCTCGTCGAGGATCAGGATCTTGGCGTCGCGGTAGAGCGCCTTGAGTATCTCGACACGCTGACGCTCGCCGACGCTGAGCGACGCGACCGGTGCGTCCGGCTCGGCGGCGAGGCCGAAATCGGCGGACAATTTTGCGATGCGCGCCCGCGCGGCAGCGCGGTCGAGGCGCGGCCGCCACAGCGCCTGGGTGCCGAGCGCGATGTTCTCCAGCACCGTCATGTTCTCGGCCAGCGTGAAATGCTGGTGGACCATGCCGATGCCGGCATCCAGCGCGGCACGCGGGTCGCCGGGCGGCAGCGGCCGGCCGAACGCCTCGACGCCGCCCTCGTCGGCGACATAATGGCCGAACAGGATGTTCATCAGCGTCGTCTTGCCGGCGCCGTTCTCGCCGAGCAGCGCCACGATCTCGCCCCTGGCGAGGTCGAGCGAGATGGAATCGTTCGCCACCAGCGCGCCGAAGCGTTTGGTGATGCCTTGCAAGCGAAGGACGGTTTCGCGGTGCTCCCCTCCCCCTTGCGGGGAGGGTGGCAGCGAAGCCGCCGGGTGGGGTTCTTGCGGCAGGGCTCGACGTCCTTTTCCTGAAATATCCGCGCCAGAAGAGACGCCGAGCGCGGCCGCACGGACCCCACCCGGCGGCTTCGCCGCCACCCTCCCCTCAAGGGGGAGGGAATCGGCGTCAGCTCGACTTCGGCTCCGCGTCGTTGATCTCCACGGTGAACGAGCCGTCCTTGATCGCCTTCTCCTTCTCGGCGACCAGCTTCTTCGCCTCCTCCGGCACCTTGGCCTCGAAGCTGCCGAGCGGCGCCAGCGAGCAGCCGCCCTCCTTCATGAACGAATAGACTCCATAATCGGCCGCCTTGAAGCTGCCGGCCTTGACCTCGGCGATCGCCTTGTCGAGCGTCGGCTCGAAATGCCAGAGCGCCGAGGCGACGACGGTCTCGGGATAGTCCGCCTGCGTGTCGATGACGTTGCCGATCGCCAGCACGCCCTTCTCCTTGGCCGCGTCGGACACGCCGAAGCGCTCGGCATACATGACGTCGGCGCCGGCATCGATCTGCGCGAAAGCCGTCTCCTTGGCCTTGGGCGGGTCGAACCACGAGCCGATGAAGGCCACCTGGAACTTCGTGTCGGGCGCCACCTCCTTCACGCCGGCCATGAAGGCGTGCATCAGCCGGTTGACCTCGGGGATCGGATAGCCGCCGACCATGCCGATCGACTTCGACCTGGTCATGGCGCCGGCGACGATGCCGCTGAGATAGGAGGCGTCCTGGATGTAGTTGTCGAACACTGCGAAGTTCGGCACGGCATCGTCCGGCTTGAAGCTGGAGCCCATCAGGAAGGCGACGTCGGGATAGTCCTTGGCCACTCCGCGGGCGGCGTCCTCCACGCCGAACACCTCGCCGATGATCAGCTTGTTGCCGGCCTCGGCATATTCGCGCATGACGCGCTCGTAATCGTTGTTGGACGTGTTCTCGGAAAACACATATTCGATGTCGCCGCGCTCCTTTGCCGCATTGGCGGCCTTGTGGATGCGGCTCACCCATTGCTGCTCGACGGGAACCGTATAGATCGCCGCGACTTTTACAGGTTCCTGCGCGAACAGCCGTGTCGGCAGGCCGGCAACCGCGGAGAGCGCCGAGCCGGCGCCCGCGGCCTTCAGGACGGTACGGCGGGAGAACCCGGAGACGCTCCGGGAAGAGTGACGGATAGGCATTTGGACCACCTCTGGTTGGCAGGCTTCGGGTTCGCCCCGTTTTTTATCGTTTGGTCAAGGTTATGCGAATTTCCACACCCCGGCAATCAACGCGTTCGTGCTGTCCACGGCCCTGTTCGAACGCGCCATCCGCCCCTATCTGAGGCCGCTCAGGGCGTAGACCGATCGGCTCTGCCCGTATAGGGTAGCGCGCGTTGGAGCGGGACGCCGCAAGGGCAAGGACCAAGGTGACACCGGCATGATGCGGCGCTTCGAACATGCTCGTATCCTCATGTACAGCCACGATACTTTCGGCCTCGGTCATCTCAGGAGATGCCGGGCGATCGCGCACTCTCTGGTCGAGGATTTCCGCGGCCTGCAGGTGCTGATCATCTCCGGCGCCCAGATCGCCGGCGCCTTCGACTACCGCGCCCGCGTCGACTTCGTGAAGATCCCCAGCGTCATCAAGCTCAGGAACGGCGAATACACCTCGCTGGAGCGGCATATCGACCTGCACGAGACGCTGAAGATGCGCCAGTCGATCATCCGCCACACGGCCGAGACCTTCCAGCCCGACATCTTCATCGTTGACAAGGAGCCGCTCGGCCTGCGCGGCGAGGTCGAGGAAACGCTGGCCTATCTGAAGACGCGCGGCACAACGCTGGTGCTGGGGCTGCGCGAAGTGCTCGACGCGCCGCATCTGCTCGACGCCGAATGGACGCGCCGCGACGTCATGCGCAAGATCGGCCTGTTCTACGACATGATCTGGGCCTACGGGCCGCCGGACTTCTACGATCCGCTCACCGGCCTCGACGTGCCGCCCTCCGTGCGGGCCAAGATGAATTTCGTCGGCTTCCTGCAGCGCAGCCTGTCCAACGACGAGGTGCCGGATCATCGCCCCGAGGGCGACTACATCCTGGTGACCACCGGCGGCGGCGGCGACGGCGCCGACTTGATCCACGACGTCATCCATGCCTACCAGCAGGATCCCGGCCTGACCCACAAGGCGCTGATCATGCTCGGCCCCTACATGCCGTCGAAGAAGCGGCAGAGGCTGATCGCCAAGGGCGCGAAGATCCCGTTCATCGAGATCCGCGAGTTCGACAACCGCATGGAAGAATTGATCGCCGGCTCGAAGGGCGTGGTGGCGATGGGCGGCTACAACACCTATTGCGAGATCCTCTCCTTCGACAAGCCGGCGCTGATCGTGCCCAGGGTCGCGCCGCGCGAGGAGCAGCTCATCCGGGCCCGGCGCGCCGCCGAGCTCGGGCTGATCGACATGCTACTGCCCGAGGAGGCAGAGGACGCGCAGCGCTTCGCCGCCGCGCTCAAGGCGCTGCCGAACCGGGCGCCGCCATCGAAATCGCGGCCGGACTTGCGGCTGGAGGGCCTCGTGCATATCTCCGAGATCGTCGGCGACTGGCTGGACAAGCGGCCGGCACCGCAGCTCTCCGTCGTCGAACGCTGATCCCCAAAGCATGCATCGCAAGGTCGCCGTCCTGCTCAAGGGCTATCCCCGCCTGTCCGAGACCTTCATCGCCCAGGAACTGCTGGGACTGGAGCGCGCCGGGCTCGACCTGGTGCTGGTCTCGATGCGCCGGCCGACCGACAAGAAGCGGCATCCGATCCATGACGAGATCAGGGCGCCGGTCGTCTACCTGCCGGAATATCTGCACGAGGAGCCGCTGCGGGTGGCTCGCGCGGCGCTGACCGGTCTGTTCAGGCCGGGGTTCTGGCGTGCCTTCGCCCGGTTCCTGCCGGACCTGTCGCGCGACTTCAGCCGCAACCGGTTCCGGCGCTTCGGCCAGGCGCTGGTGCTCGCCGCCGAATGGCCGAAGGGCGCCGGCTGGCTGCATGCGCATTTCATCCACACCCCGGCCTCCGTCGCCAGCTATGCCAGCCGCATCACCGGCATCGACTGGACCTGCTCGGCGCATGCCAAGGACATCTGGACCTCGGCGGGCTGGGACCTGGCGGACAAGCTGAAACACGCGCGCTGGGCGGTGACCTGCACGCAGTCGGGCTTCGAGCATCTGCGCGGCCTGGCGACGGCGCCTGAGCAGGTGCATCTCAGCTATCACGGGCTCGACCTCGACCGCTTCGCCCCCTTCCACGGGACGCGATCGGACGCCGACGGCTCGGACCCGCAACAGCCGGTGCTCATCGCCAGCGTCGGCCGCGCCGTCGAGAAGAAGGGATTCGAGACGCTGCTGGAGGCGCTCGCCCTGCTGCCGGCCGGCCTCGCCTGGCGACTGGAGCAGGTCGGCGGCGGCGATCGGCTGCCGCAACTCAAGGCCCTGGCGGAGCGGCTCGGCATCGCCGACCGCATCGCCTGGAAAGGCGCGCTGGCGCAGGAGGAGGTGCTTGCCCTCTATCGGCGCGCCGACCTATTCGCGCTGGCCTGCCGCATCGCCGGCGACGGCGACCGCGACGGCCTGCCCAACGTGCTGGTCGAGGCGTCGAGCCAGCGCCTGCCCTGCGTGTCGACGACGGTCTCGGGCATTCCCGAGCTGATCACCGACGGCGAGGACGGCCTGCTGGTTCCGCCCGAGGATCCCCAGGCGCTCGCCGCCGCGCTGGCAAGGGCGATCGGCGACCCGGCCCTGCGCAAAAAGCTCGGCGAGGCGGCGGAGCACCGCGTGCGCCGCCATTTCGACCACCACTCCAGCATCGGCCAGCTCGTCGGCCTGTTCGAGCAGGAATGGCGGAAGGCCTGATGGCGAGCGTCTTCTTCTACGTCCAGCACCTGCTCGGCATCGGCCATCTCGCCCGCGCCAGCAGGGTGGCGGCTGCACTGGTCGAGGACGGGTTTCGGGTGACGATGGTGACCGGTGGCCTCCCGGTGAAGGGCTTTCCCGGCCCCGGGCTCGACCATGTGGCGCTGCCGGCGGTCGGCTCGGCGTCGGAGGCGTTCTCCGGCTTGGTCGAGGCCGACGGCAAACCGGTCGACGAGGCTTTCCTGGCGCGGCGGCGCGACCTGCTGCTCGCCGCCCTGCACGAGCGCCGTCCCGACATCGTGGTGATCGAGGCGTTTCCGTTCGGCCGCCGGCAGATGCGCTTCGAGCTGTTGCCCCTGCTTGACGCGGTCGCCGCCATGGCGCCGCGGCCACGCCTCGTCACCTCCGTGCGCGACCTCCTGCAGGAGCGGGTCAAGCCGGGCCGCAACGAGGAGACGGTCGAGCTGCTCAACCGGCATTTCGATCTGGTGATGGTGCATGGCGACCCGGCCTTCGCGCGGCTGGAGGAGACTTTTCCGCTGGCCGCCGAGATCAGGCCGCCGGTCGGCTATTCCGGCCTGGTCGCCGCGCCGCCGCCGCAGCCGCCGCGCGAGGTTTTCAACGTACTTGTGTCGGCCGGTGGTGGCGCCGCCGGCGCCGAGCTGGTGCGGGCGACCGTCGAGGCGGCGCGGTTGCTGCCCGATGCCTCCGGCTGGGCGCTGATCACCGGGCCGAACCTGCCGCAGGCCGAGTTCGACGCGGCGGCGGCCGCAGCGCCGTCCGGTCTGCAACTGTTCCGGTTCCGCGAGGATTTTCCCGTCCTGCTCGGCGGCGCCGAGCTGTCGGTGTCGCAGGCAGGCTACAACACCGTCTGCGACGTGCTGCGGGCGGGCTGCCGTTCGCTCCTGGTGCCGTTCGCCGCCGGCGGCGAGACCGAGCAGCCGGCGCGGGCGGCGCGGCTTTCGCGGCTCGGACTGGCCGAAGCGCTCCCGGAAACCGGCCTGACCGGGCCGGTTCTGGCCGAGGCGATCCGCGCGGCGCTGGCGCGGCCGAAGCCGCCGCGCGCGACACTCGACCTCGACGGCGCCATGGGCTCGGCGCGGCTGCTGCGGGCGCTGCTGTGAGCACAGGCGGACACATCGTGCCGCCTTGCCCGGACAATGGCGCTGCGAACGGCCAGCTACATCTCGAAGCTGTCCACGGCCCCGCAGCACACCCGGGTGGCGTCCGCGAAACGGCTGTTGTAGGCTGCCGGCAGAGGACGGCATCCACGCATTTCAGACGGATTCTCATGCATTTCGCGAAGACGCTGACCCTGGGCGGCACTGTGGATGCGGACCGCCGGCATTGGCGGGCGCGCGGGCTGGCGGCGGACTGATTTCTCATGGAACGCAGCCTCGCCCGCTACATCTGGATTCACACCTGGCGTCAGCAGCTCTGGATCCTGTTCGTCGTCGCGCTGTCGATGATCCCTTATTTCATGTCGTTCGACCTGCCCAAGCAGATCGTCAACGGCCCGATCCAGGGACAGGGTTTCGAGACGCCGGGCGCCACCCAGCCGTTTCTGGCCATCGACTTCGACCTGCCCCTGCTCGGAACGGTCCATCTCTTCGACGGCTTTCAGCTCAACCGCACGCAGACCCTGGTCGGGCTGAGCCTGGTCTTCCTGGCGCTGGTCATCATCAACGGCATCTTCAAGCTCTACATCAACACCTACAAGGGGCGGCTCGGCGAGCGCATGCTGCGGCGCATCCGCTTCGAGCTGGTCGACCGGGTGCTGCGCTTCCCGCCCGGACACTTCAAGCGGGTCAAGTCGGCCGAGGTCGCCACGATGGTGAAGGACGAGGTGGAGCCGCTCGGCGGCTTCATCGGCGACGCCTTCGTCACGCCGGCGCAGCTCGGCGGTCAGGCGCTCACGGCGCTGATCTTCATCGTCCTGCAAAGCTTCTGGCTGGGCATGATCGCCGCGGTGATCGTCGGCATCCAGCTCGTGATCATCCCGCAGATGCGCAAGCGGCTGATCCGGCTCGGCCGCGAGCGGCAGCTGACGGCGCGCGCGCTGTCCGGCCGCGTCGGCGAGATCGTCGACGGCATCGGCGCCATCCACATCAACGACACGTCGAACTTCGAGCGCGCCGACATCGCCGACCGGCTCGGTACGATCTTCAAGATCCGCTACGATCTCTACCAGTGGAAATTCCTGGTCAAGTTCATCAACAACTTCCTGGCCCAGGTGACGCCGTTTCTGTTCTACCTCGTCGGCGGCTGGTTCGCGCTGCAGGGCCGCCTCGACATCGGCCAGTTGGTCGCCGTCATCAACGCCTACAAGGACCTGCCCGGGCCGCTGAAGGAGCTGATCGACTGGGATCAGAACCGCCAGGACGTGCAGGTCAAGTACCAGCAGGTGGTCGAGCAGTTCACGGTCGAGACGATTATCGACCAGAAGCGGCAGACCCTGACCGTGGACAAGGTGACGCCGCTGGAGGATGCGCTGACCACGAGCAGCCTGACGCTCGTCGACGACAGCGGCGCCAAGCTGCTCGATCGGGTCAGCCTGCAGGTCCATCCGGGCGAGAAGGTGGCCATCGTCGGAACGGCCGGCAGCGGCGCCGAAGCGCTTGCGGAGGCCTTCGCAGGCCTAATCTGGCCGGAATCGGGGCGCATCGCCGTCGGCAACCGCGATCTCCTCGACCTTTCCGAATCGGTCACCGGACGACGGATGGCCTATGCGTCCTCGGATGCCTATCTGTTCCAGGGCTCGCTGCGCGACAATCTTCTCTACGGGCTGAAGCACGCGCCGCTGACGGAGGTCCAGTATGACGGGACGAGCGCTACGCGGCGGCGCTGGAACGTCGACGAGGCGCGCAAGGCCGGCAATCCGGACTTCGACGTCGGCAGCGACTGGGTCGATTACGCCTCGGCCGGCGCCAGCGGTCCGCGCGATCTCTACCACTCCATCCGCCCGGTGCTCGACGCGGTCGTGCTGTCGCAGGACATCCTCGACCTCGGCCTGCGCTCGCGCGTCGACCCCGGCCTGCATCCGGAGATCAGCGGCCGTATCGTCGAGGTGCGCGGAGCGCTGCGCGAGCGGCTCGACACCGAAGGCCTCAGCAGCCTCGTCGAGTTCTTCGAGCCCGGCGCCTACAACACCCAGGCGACGATCGGCGAGAACCTGCTGTTCGGCGCCGCGACTGGGCCGGAGCTCACCGGCAAGGAACTGGCCGGCAACGCCTATTTCCGTGCCGTGCTCAGGCAGGACGGACTCGGCGAGACGCTCTATCGCATGGGCCTGGAGATCGCCGAGCAGGCCATCGAGCTGTTCGCCGACCTGCCGCCCGACCATCCCTTCTTCCAGCAGCTCGCCTTCATGACGGCGGAAGACATTCCCGAGTACCAGCAGCTGCTGCAGCGCCTGCGCGGCAAGCCGATCGACGCCGCCTCGGACGAGGACCGCGCCAGGATCATCAAGCTGTCCTTCGCCTATATCGAGCCCAGGCATCGTTTCGGCCTGCTCACGCCGGAATTGATGGACAAGATCGTGGCGGCGCGCCACCGCTTCTACGACGGCCTGCCCGCCGAGCTGCAGGGCGCCATCGAGCGCTACGATCCGCAGAAATACAACACCGCCGCCACGCTCAGCGACAACATGCTGTTCGGCCGCATCGCCCACAACCAGCCGGACGGGCCCGAGCGCATCCGCTCGCTGGTGCGCGAGCTGCTCGACACGCTCGGCCTGCACGACGAGGTGCTGGACATCGGGCTCGACTACAATGTCGGCGTCGGCGGCCGCCGCCTGACCAGCGCCCAGCGGCAGAAGCTCGATGTGGCGCGCGCGCTACTCAAACGCGCCGATTTCATCATCTTCAATCGCCCCCTTGCGGCGCTCGACCAGCGCGCGCAGGATGTGGTCACCAGGAACGTGCTCGAGGAGGCAAACCGAAGCGGACGCAATCCGGCAATCCTTTGGGTTCTGCCGAATCCACATCTTGCGGACCTTTTCGAGCGGATAATCGTTTTCCATAGCGGCGAACTCGTAGAGGATGGAACGCACGAGACTCTGAAGAAGGAAAACGGTATTTTCACACGGATGTTGGCATAGGGAGCCAGGCTGTGCGATGATCATTCGGGGTTGAACGATCATGCTGCTTAACGACGAAGTCGGGATGCTGCGGAAGGTTCCGCTGTTTTCCCGTGTGGCGCCGGCCAAGCTGAAACTGCTCGCCTTCACGTCGGACCGCGTGTCCTACAAGGAGGGGCAGACGCTGTTTCATCAGGGCGACGAGGGGGACGCCGCCTATGTCGTGCTGTCGGGCACGGCCGACATCCTCGTGGATTCGGCGGCCGGCCAGATCAAGGTGGCCGAGGTCGAGCCCAACGAGATCGTCGGCGAGATCGCCATCCTGTGCGACGTCTCGCGCACCGCCACCGTGCGGGCCAGCGCGCCCCTCGAAGCACTGCGTATCCGCAAGGACCATTTCCTGCGGCTTCTGACCGAATTCCCCGAAATGACTGTCGAGATCGTCAAGGTTCTGGCGGACCGGCTCAGCCATACCACGGCAGAGCTGACGGCCGCCCGCAGCAGAGCGAGGCAAGCCAATTCGTAGCGCGCGCGCAAAGCAACGTCCGGATCTGGACGTGAGACCCGCCGAACGCCGTATCGGCTACGGTGTGAAGGGCAATCCGCTCGACGCCCACGGGCTTCGCGCCCTCGAGAACTGCGATCCGCCGCCCGACCCGGCCCGCGTGCTCGCCGAGCGCCGAGCCGCCGAGCCGACGCCGCTGCTCGCCGGAGGCGGCGACACATCCTTCAAGGTCCGCATCTGGGGCGCGCGCGGCAGCGTGCCGGTCTCCGGCAGCGAGTTCCGCCGCTACGGCGGCAACACCCCCTGCGTGGAGATGCGCTGCGGCGGCCGCACCCTGCTCTTCGACGCCGGCACCGGCATCCGCCCGGCCGGCGTGTCGATGCTGCGCTCCGGCGTCCGCGACGTGCACCTGTTCTTCTCGCATTTCCACTACGACCACGTCCTCGGCCTGCCCTTCTTCGCGCCGCTCTACGATCCGTCGATCCGACTCGAGATCTGGTCCGGCCATCTCGCCGGCATCATGTCGACGCGCGAGATGCTGCGCGGGCTGATGCGGGCGCCATGGTTCCCGGTCGAGATCAGCATCTGCCGGGCCGCCGTGGTGTCGCGCGACTTCCGCTCCGGCGACGTGATCAATCCGTGGCCCGAGGTCACCGTGCGCACCGGCAGCCTCAACCATCCGGGCGGCTGCATCGGCTACCGGGTCGAATATGGCGGCCGCGCCGTCGCCTTCATCTGCGATACCGAGCATGTCGAGGGGGCGCCGGACGCCAATGTGCTGGCGCTGATCGAGAACGCAGACCTGGTCATCTACGATGCGGCCTATACGGACGAGGAGATGAAGAGCCGCCGCGGCTTCGGTCATTCCTCCTGGCAGGAAGGCGTGCGGCTGTGCCGGGCGGCCGGCGCGAAAAAGCTGGCGCTGTTCCACCACGATCCGTTCCGCACCGACATCGAGCTCGCCCGCATCGAGGCTCGCGCCAAGGAGGCCTTTCCCGGCGCCTTCGCCGCCCGCGACGGCCAGTCGCTGACCTTTCAGGCAAGGCAGGCGGCGAAGAAGCAGGTCTGAGCTCAATCGCCCAGCAGGGCGTCGACACCTACCCATCGCCCGGCGCCATCCGGCGTGGTGATCTCGAACAGCCGTTCCAGAAAATCCCAGGCGGACTCGTCGTGGACGAGGTGGTGCGTCAGCACGCCGACGGGCGGGCGCGACGGATCGGCGAAACCCGCGTCGAGCCCGGCGACGATCTCGGCCACGATGGCCGCGTGATCACGGCAGCCGCGCGTGCCGTGCCAGTCCATGATGTCGACGGTCGTGTTGACGAGCCGCAGCGGCGCCGGCTTCGGCGGCCCGAAGGTGGAAAGGCCGCGATAGCCGAGGCCGGCAAGCGCGGGAATGAGCGCCGCGTCGATGCGGTTCCACGGCGGCACCAGCAGCGGCGCCGAGCGGGCGAACATCACCCTGATGCGCTTCAGGCCCTGCGCCAGCTCGCCGAGAACGGTCGCGGCCGGCCGGTGCGGGCCGAGCTCCTGCTTCTTCTCGCCCGCCGGTGCATGGTTCTGGTGCGACCAGCCGTGGACGACGGCGGTCACATGCGGCTGCATGGCGAGGCGCCGGGCAAGGTCGCGCTCGGCATGCGCCGGTATGACGGCCAGCGCCACGGGGACGCCGCGGCGGGCGGTGAGGCCGACAAGGCGGTCGAGCGGCGCGGTCGGCGCCACGGCATCGTCGTCGCGCAGCCAGAACACCGGCTGCCTTCCGGCGTCGCGCCAGCGCTCGAGCGCGGCGGCAAGGTTCTGCCAGCTGCTGACGGCAGGAGTCATGCTCCGAGTCTCCGCAGACAGGCGGCCAGCGTGGCGGAGGCCGTCGTCAGCGACCGCTCCGCGAGCACGAAACGGCGAGCCCGCTCCCCCATGTCCCGCCTGACATCTACACCGGACAGCAGCTTTCGGACAGCCGTCGCATAGGCCTCGACGTCGCCCTCCGGGGTCAGCAGGCCGGTCTCGCCGTCGCGCACCACCTCCGGCACGCCGGCTGCGGCCTGGGCGACGACCGGCAGGCCCGCCGCCTGCGCCTCCAGATAGGCGAGGCCATAGGCCTCGCCGGAGCCCGGCCAGACATAGATGTCGCCCCCGGCCAGAATGCCCGGCACCTCTTCCGGTCGCCGTTCGCCCAGCCATTCGACCCGTTCCGGAGGCAGGTTTGCGAAGAAGCCGCGAACCTCGTCGCGCGAAGGCCCGTCACCGACGACGGCGAGGGTCCAGGGCAGATCCAGGCAGGTTCCGAGCGCCGCGGCAAGCATCCGGTAGCTGTCCAGCTTGTCGCCCGGTCGCATCATCGCCACCGTCACCAGCCGCGGCGGCGCCGAGCCCTTCGCCGGCGCCGGGTAGGCGGCCGTGTCGATGAAAGGCGGCAGCATGGCCAGCCTGTCCTGCCCGAGGGCCGCGGCGAGACCGTCGAAATCGCGGCGGGTGAAGCACAGGTTGAGCGCCGCATGCACCAGGCCGCGCTCGACCACGGCCTGCGCCTCGGCCCACGGCCCCTCGCGCCGGCGTCGGGAAAGCGAAGCCTCGGCCGTGACATAGGGGATGCCGAACTCGGCCGTCAGCGGCGGTCCGAGGAAGTCCGGGGCCTTGTAGTAGGGGTGGTAGCAGAAGAAGAGGTCCGGCCTGCCGCCGGCGCGCCAGCCGGCGGCAAGCTCCGCCGCGGCGGCCTCGCCCGCCGCCCGCCGCTGGGCGAAGCCGTCGGGTGTGGGCGCGTAGCTGCGAAACTGCGAGGCGACGAAAACCGTATGTCCTGCAAGACGCATCGCCTCGATCAGCAGCCGCGCCATCAGCCGGTCTCCGGAAGGGACCGGATGATCGGGCGCTTTCATCGGAGCATAGAAGGCGATGCGCATGGCGCGAGCCTATGCCGACGCGACCGCCCCAAGTCAATTTGCGGCGGCAGGCCGGCAACCGCGCACTGGACCAAAACAGGACCGCGAAAATATGCTAGGAAGCAGACATGGGTGCTGTCACGCTGGATGATCCCTTCTTCGCCGCGATCCCGACCTTCGCGCGCTTCGAGGGCGTCGTGGATCCCGCCAACTACCGGCCGCTGCCCGACCATTGGGTGCTGGCCACCACCGACATCGTAGGCTCCACCCGAGCGATCGCCGGCGGGCGCTACAAGGCCGTGAACATGGCGGGCGCCAGCATGATCTCGGCGCTGCTCAACGCGCTCGGGCGCCGCGACCTGCCTTTCGTGTTCGGCGGCGACGGAGCGCTGGTCGCCTTCCCCGAACAGGGCGCGGCGATCGCCGAGGCCACGCTGGCGGCGACGCAGGCCTGGGCCGCCGACGAGCTGGAGCTGACGCTGCGCGCCGCGCTGGTGCCGATGCGCGAGGTGCGGGCGCGCGGGCTGGACGTGCGCGTCGCGCTGTTCCGCGCCAGCCCGGACGTCTCCTACGCCATGTTCATCGGCGGCGGCGCCAGCTGGGCCGAGGCGGAGATGAAGGCCGGGCGCTATGCCGTCGCGGCGGCGCCGAGCGGCACGCGGCCGGACCTCAGCGGCTTGTCCTGCCGCTGGAACCCGATCCATGCCCGCCACGGCGAGATCGTCTCGATCATCGCCGTGCCGGCTTCGGGCGCCGACATGCAGGCCTTCCAGAAGCTGGTCGCCGACGTGCTGGCGATCGCCGCCGAGCAGGACCGCGGCGGCCACCCCGTGCCGTCGGAAGGTCCCGAATTCGGCATCTCGCCGGCCGGCCTCGAAGCAGAGGCACGGGCGGCCACCCCGAAGGGACGGCGCTTCCTGACCAAGCTTTCGGTGCTTGCGCAGATGCTGCTCGTCATGGCGCTGCACAAGGCCAACCTCAGCATCGGCCGCTTCGACGCCCGCCGCTACACGCGCGAGGTCGCCGACAACTCGGACTTCCGCAAGTTCGACGACGGGCTGAAGATGACCCTCGACCTCGACCAGGCCGGCCTGGCCAGGATCGAGGCGCGCCTGCGTCAGGCCGAGGCGGAGGGCGTGTGCCGGTTCGGCCTGCACCGCCAGGATTCGGCGCTGATGACCTGCATCGTCGCCACGCCGCTCCAGTCCGATCACATCCATTTCATCGACGGCGCCGCCGGCGGCTACGCCCTGGCGGCCGCCAACCTCAAGTCCAAGCAGATGGCGGCGGCTGCCTGATCATCATCGACACGCAATCTTGGGTTTCTGTCAGCTGGCTTGTTCAACAACGCCTGGCCCACACCTATATACCCTTTCGGACCAGCCTCCGCGCCATCCTCCCCGGCGCGGTTTTGCTTTTCCGACAATGACTTCCACGACCGGAGGATCCCGGATGACAAACGGTGCTCAAGCCGACGTTTCCACAATTCTCATGGACAAGGTCGCCGACTGGCTGACGGCCTCGTCACTGGCGGGCGACGATCTCGAGACGATGGTGCGCGGCTTTTGCGAACGCCTGGCGGCGGCGGGAATGCCGATCGCCCGCGTGCATCTTTCCTTTTCCATGCTGCATCCGCTCTACGACGCGCTCGGCTTCACCTGGGAGCGCGGCTCGGGCATGCGGGTGGAAGGCTTCCGCCAGAAGCCCGGGCAGAAATCGGAACAGTTCCTGCGCAGCCCCTACTACTACCTGCTCAACAACAAGCTCGACCATCTGCGCCGCCGCATCGATTATTCGGGGCCTTCGGAGTTCCCGATCTTCGACGACCTCAAGACGCTCGGGGTCACCGACTATCTTGCCTTCCGGCATATGTTCACCGCCGGCAGGGAGCAGGGCATGCTGGGCTCCTGGTCGACCGACGCGCCGTCGGGCTTCACCGAAGGCATGATCGCGGCGCTGCTGCGCATCCAGAACCATCTGGCCGTGGCCGCCAAGATGGCGGTTCTCAACCGGCTGGCCGACAACATGCTGACCACCTATCTCGGCAACGACGCCGGCAAGCGGGTGCTCAACGGCAACATCCGCCGGGGCCAGGGCGACACCATCCGCGCCGCCCTGGTGATGGCCGACATGCGCGGCTCGACCATGATGGCCGAGCAGGAGGGCCGCGAGGCCTATATCGACACGCTGAACCAGTTCTTCGACGCCATCGCCGCTCCCTTCAACCGGCGCGGCGGCCAGATCCTCAGCTTCCTTGGCGACGGCTTCATCGCCGTCTATCCCTGCGACCGCCACCACGAGCCTTCGGAGATCGCCTGCAAGGCCGCGCTCTCGGCCGCCCACAAGGCCACCGCCAGGATGGCGGCCCTCAACGAGGATCGGCGCCGCCGGGGCCTCGCCGAGATCGGCTACGGCATCGGCCTGCATGTCGGCAACGTCATGTTCGGCAATGTCGGGCTGAACGACCGGCTCACCTTCTCGGCCTTCGGCTCGGCGGTCAACGAGGTGCAGCGACTGCAGGCGCTGACCAAGAAATATCCGCACAGCCTGATCGCCAGCGAGGAGTTCGCCGGCTACAGCGGCGGCGGCTGGATCAACATCGGCAAGGAGAAGTTGCGCGGCGTCAAGGAAAGACTCACCATCCTCCACCCCGACATGACCGACATCGTCGATTCGGAGGACGATGCCTTCGAGATCAGCTATGACGGCGTCTCGGATGCCGAGCAGCTCATGCTGCTCTATCGCGACAGTGCGGGAGCCGGCTCCACCGGCAATGGAAAGGCTGTGCAGTGAAAACGGGATTGATCCGGATGGCGACGGTCGCGGCTCTCTGTTGGATGTCCGCTCCGGCCGTCGCCGATCCCGGATCGATCGTGCTTTCCGACGGCTTCGAGGGCACCGACTTCGCCGACAGCGGCGGCCTCTACTATCGCGAGAACTATGAGCAGACCGCCGGCACCGCCGAGTTCCAGAAGGAAGTCAAGCGCACCGGCAACGGCGCGCTCAAGCTCAGCATCAAGCCGCTGTGCGGCGCCACCAACGACGGCTGCAGCGAACGCGCCGAGGTCTGGGAGAAGACCGAGCTGCGCGTGCCCTACGACCAGGGCGTCTGGTACGGCTTCGCCGTCCGGTTCGGCGAGCCGATCCCGCAGGACGACCACCGCTATTTGATCGCGCAATGGAAGCGCGAGATCGATCCCGGCGCGGAGGGCGATTTCAGCCCGTTCCTGGCGCTGCGCCTGCGCAACGGCAAGCTGTTCGCCACGATCGAGACCAACTATCTCGCGCCGGGCGGCGATGCGGCGAACGGCACGGCCGCAAGCTGTGGCGACGGTACGGTCCCGGTCTGGTTCCGGCCGGAGACCAATCAGATGCGCGCGCTGATCGCGACGGAGGCGGACTGGACGCCGGAGGACGGGCGCATGTTCAGCGCCTGCACGCCGGCGCTGCAAATCGTCGACCACGGCAACAAGCTGCCGGCCGCCGATTCCGGCTGGATCGACTTCGCCATCTACACCAAGCCCGGACCGGACGGCACCGGGCATGTCGAGATCTTCGCCAACGGCAAGCCGATCGTCACCGTCAAGGGCCATATCGGCCATGCCGACAAGGGTCTGGGCAAGAACCAGTATTTCAAGTTCGGCCCGTACCGCGCCGCGCACACGACCGAGTGGACGCTCTACTACGATGATTTCCGGCGCTCGCCCAACTGCGCCGACGTGCTCGCCGGCGGCGACTGCCCGGCACCTGAATAGCCGGCGGGCGATCTGCCCTGGCTTCTCCCTGCCAAACCTGATCGGCAGACAATCCTGGGAATGAAAAGGCTACGGAAGACAACCGCTGCAAAGAAGCCGGGTCCCGGCAGCCACCGGCTATCGTGATAGTTCCAAGTCGCAGGTGACCATGGAAACCGCACTGGAAACCGAGGCGCTGATCCTTCGCCCCTGGCGGCTCGCAGACATCGACCAGCTCGTCGTGGGCCTGAACGACATCAAGGTCTCGCAGTGGCTGGCATTCGTTCCGCACCCGTATCTGCGATCGGACGGCCTGAAATGGATTGAACATTGCAAGCGGCTTTCGCCTGGTGAAGGCGCGCAGCGTGATTACGAATTTGCGATCGAGCGGAAAGTCGATCACGCGGTGGTCGGCGGCGTCAGCTTGAACAACATCGACACAGGGCGCGGCCGCGCAGGCGGCGGAATCTGGATCGGCGCGCCGTACCAGCGTCTGGGCCATGGACGCGAAGCATTCGGCGAGCGCATCCGCTTCGCTTTCGACACGTTGCATCTGCTCGAACTTCACAACGGCTACTTTGCCGGCAACGAACCGTCGTGGGTTCTGCAGAAGCGCTTTGGTTACAAGCGCATTCCCGCGCAGCCGCGTCGGCGCCAGTGCCTTGCCGACGGGTCGTGGAAAGACGAGATCCTGACCAGCTTGCACAGGGAGGATTGGATAGGGAACTAGGGGCTGGGTCTGAATACCCAGACCTCAGTTCTTCCGGATCCGGCTCGGCGTCCTGCCGAGCTTGCGCGTCAGCGTCGTGGTCAGATGCTGCTGCGAGGCGAAGCCGCAGGCCAGCGCGACGTCGGCGATCGGCAGGTTGGACTGTTCGAGCAGGACACGGGCGCGCTCGACCCGGCGGCTGATCACGAACTGGTAGGGCGACAGGCCGGTGCGGGCCTTGATGCCGTCGAAGACGCAGCGCAGCGGCAGGCCGGCAACACCGGCCAGGCTTTCGCAATTGATGGCGCCCTCCAGCCCGGCCTCGATGAAGTCGACGATTCGCCGGAAGGCGGCGTCCGACAGCCCTGAAGCGTCGGCAAGCCGGCCGGCTCGCAGGCCGCGCATGGTCTCGACATAGACCATGCCGCCCAGATACTGGATCTCCAGCGGGTCGAGCATGGCGCCGGCGGCGATCCTGTCGCGAGCATAGCGCGCCAGATGCCGGATGGGGCCGGTGCCGATGTTGTTGGTGCTGCCGGAGATGCCGCACTGCCGCAGTCCCCGCTCCGATATCGCCTCCTGGAACACATCCGAATAGGCGAAGGCGACGAAGCCGTGGCGCACCGAGCGCGCCAGCACCCGCACATTGCCGCGTCCCGGATGGAAGGCGGATGTTTCGCCGCGGAACACCAGCGGGCCTTCGCGGCCGTCGTCGAAGCGGCTGGTCGAGTCGATGTCGCCGAGCAGCAGGCACACCACGTCGGAGCCGTTGGCGAACTCCAGCGCATAGGGCCGCGAACCGGCCACGCAGTAGTCGACGCCGCCATGGCTGGCACGCTCGGGAAACTGCTCCAGACCGCCATAGCGGACAGGCATGGCGCGCCCGATGGTCGCTGCTGCCATTCACGCTCCTCCAGCAGCGGCAGGTCAGACCACCGCTGCGTTCCGTGAATTTTCGCTCGTACGAGGTTTTGATGGCCTCGGCCCCGGTCTCCTCCCCGGACGGGCAAAATCTACACCATCCGGGAGCCGGTTCAATCGCCGCGAGGACGCCAGGCCGTCCAAAATGCCGGCATTTTCTGCGGAAACGTGGAAAGACCGGCAGCATTCTGGAAGAAAATCGGTGGAAAGCAGGGAAGAATCTCCGGCTTCGAGCGGCTTTTTGCCCGCGCAAAAGCAGGGAGGAAACCATGTCTTCGATCGCCAGGAGGTCGGCCTTGCCGGCCAGGGCCGGCGGCTTCGACGCGCAAGCCGACGTGATCGTGGTCGGCAGCGGCGCCGGCGGGCTCGCCTCGGCGCTGTTCAGCCGCTGGCGCGGAAACAGCGTCGTGCTGCTGGAAAAGGCCGACGAGCTCGGCGGGACCACCAAGAAAGCCGCGTTCTGGTACTGGGTGCCGAACAACCGGCACATGCGGGAAGTCGGCATCGAGGACCGCAAGGAGGACTGCATCCGCTACATGGCCCGGCTGTCGCGGCCAGAGGCCTACAATCCCGACCATCCGACGCTCGGCCTGTCGCAATGGGAATACGACGCCTATGCGGCCATCTACGACAACGCCTCGCCGGCGACCGAACTATTGGCCGAGAAAGGCGCGCTGGAATACCGGCATTGCGACTTCGTGCCGGACTACTGGGCGGAACTTCCCGAGGACAAGGCACCGAAGGGCCGCGTGCTGCTGCCCAAGGGGGCGCGCGAGTCGATGTCGGACGGCGGCGAGGTGGCGATCCGCGCCATGAGCGCCAAGGCGCTGGCCGACGGCGTCGACATCCGCGCCGGCCACCGCGTGCAGCGCGTCATCGTCGACGACAACCGCGCCGTGGTCGGCGTGGAGGCCGACGTCGCCGACAGGCGGACCCTTCGTTTCGGGGCGCGCAAGGCGGTCATCTTCGCCTCCGGCGGCTTCACCCATGACGAGACGATGCGCAGGAATTTTCAGAGCGTGCCGGTGTTCGGCGGCTGCGCGGCGAAGAGCAACGAGGGCGATTTCGTCAACATCGGCGCGGCGGTCGGCGCCGAGCTGCGCAACATGAACTATGCCTGGATGTGCCCGATCGTGCTGGAAAAGGCGCTGAACGGCGATCCGGGGCTGATCGGCACGTTCTCGCCATCGGGCGACTCGATGATTTATGTCGATCGCAACGGCCGGCGCGTCACCAACGAAAAACTCGCCTACAACGAATCCGCGCAGGCCTTCTTCACCTGGGATCCGGCCGCCTCCGCCTACCCCAATTTGGTGCTCATCGCCATCTGGGACGAACGCAGCCAAAAACATTCGGCGAGCGACGAATACGGTCGCTTCATCGTGCCGGAAGGCAGCGACGACGCGCATGTGATCCGGGGCGGCACGCTTGCCGAACTGACCGCCAACATCCGCGAGCGGCTGAACAAATATGCCGCCCGCACCGGCAACCTGGCGCTGGCGGAGAGTTTCGAGGCGACGCTGCGCGCCACCGTCGAGCGCTTCAACGGCTTCGCCGAAGCGGGCCGGGACCTCGACTTCCGCCGCGGCGAGCGGCAGGTGGAGCTGCTGTTCAACGGTCCGGCCGCGGAAAGCCCGGCCGCCCCCAACCCGACCATGTATCCGATCAGCGGCAAGGGGCCGTATTATGCGGCGCTGCTTTCCGGCGGCAATCTCGACACCAAAGGAGGTCCGGTCACCAATACGGACGGGCAGGTGCTCGACCACACCGGCACGCCGATCGCCGGGCTCTACGGCGTCGGCAATTGCGTGGCGTCGGCCTCGGCGCGCGCCTACTGGGCCGGCGGCGCGACGCTCGGTCCGATCCTCGCCTTCGCCTATCTGGCCGCCAACGCCGCCGACGCGGAGCCGCGGCGCTGACAGAGGCGGCAAACGCAAAATGAATTCGGCGGCCCTTGCACCCCCACCCCTACCCCTCCCCTCAAGGGCAGGGCAATCGCATATGCCGATGATGATCGTCATTCCGGGGCCGCGCAGCGGAACCCGGAATCCAGAGCGTTGGTGTCGAAGGAAAAGCGAAACCTCGCAAATATCCAGCCATTTCGAGCAGCGTCGGCACTCTGGATTCCGGGTTCCGCTGCGCGGCCCCGGAATGACGACGCAGAGCTGTCTGCCGCTCCGATACAACTCATATGCGATAGCCCTGCCTCGAGGAGGAGGGCGACATTGTGGCCGCCATGCCGAGTGAAATCATCGACGATTGGCGCCTGGTGGAGACGCAAGCCGGTTCCCCTCCTCCCAAGGGAGGCGTAGGGGTGAACTCACACGCGACAGCCTGCCACAACGATCATAACCAAAAGAGGAGAAAACCATGGCATTGACCACCCAGACGATGACCGACGAGCAGAGGAAATCGGTGGCGACCGAATATCTGAAGGCCTTCGACAATGGCGGCGTGACCTCGTCCGGCGGGTCGATCCTCGACCTCTTCGCCGAGGACGCGCAGGTCTATTTCCCGAAATGGGGACTGGCCACCGGCAAGGAGCAGATCGGAAAGATGTTCGGCGACGTCGGCGGCACTCTGAAGTCGATCGTCCACCACTACTCGCACTTCAACTGGATCTTCTCGGGCTCGGACCTCGTGGTCTGCGAGGGAACCAGCCACGGCGAGCACCAGGACGGCCCGTGGCGCGCCGGACTGCCGGAATGGCAGGCCGGACGCTGGTGCGACGTCTTCGAGATCCGCGACTGGAAGATCCAGCGCTGCTTCATCTATCTCGACCCGGACTATGCCGGGAAGGATACGGCACGCTACCCGTGGCTTGCATCCTGACACGGAATCTTCAAGATTCCGTCATGTATCGCGCATAGAACAGCGCCTTCAAACGGCCCGGTCGAAGCCAAGTCTTCGGCCGGGCCGCATAGCAGTTTCACCAATCCATCCGCACGGCCTTTGCAGGCGATCTACTGTCGGCTAGTGTCGCGTTGTTGGGGCATTTGTGACGTGGGTGGGGGCAGTCGCAAGACATGAACGCGGCGGCTAAGAGTTCAAGTGGCGATCTTCTCCGGATCGAGAACCTGGGTATCTCGTTCGCGATCGTCGGCGGGCCCGTGCATGCCGTGCGCAACGCCAGCTTCCGCGTCCTGCCCGGCAAGGTGACGGCGCTGGTGGGCGAATCCGGGTCCGGCAAGTCGGTGATCAGCCAGGCCGTGATGGGCATCCTGCCCAATACCGCGCGGGTGCGCGGGTCGATCCTCTTCGACGATCCGCTGACCGGAAAATCCACCGACATCCTGCAATTGCCGCGCGACGGCGAGGACATCCGGGCGCTGCGCGGCAGCCGGATCGGCAAGATATTCCAGGAGCCGATGACGTCGCTGTCGCCGCTGCACACCATCGGCAACCAGATCGACGAAGCGCTCAAAATCCATTCCGACCTCGATGCCGCCGAGGTAAAGGCGCGCACGCTGGAGATGCTCGGGCTGGTCGGCTTCCCCAATCCGGCGCGGGCCTACGGCATGTATTCGTTCGAGCTGTCCGGCGGCCTCAGGCAGCGCGCGATGATCGCCATGGCGCTGCTCTGCCGGCCGGCCCTGCTGATCGCCGACGAGCCGACGACGGCGCTCGACGTGACTATCCAGGCGCAGATCCTGCACCTGCTGCGCGACCTGCAGTCGCGGCTGAACATGGCCATGCTCCTGATCACCCACGACCTCGGCGTGGTCGCCAACGTCGCCGACGAGGTGGTGGTGATCTACCACGGCGAGATCATGGAGGCGGGCACGGTGGAGGACATCTTCCGCAGGCCGCAGCATCCGTACCTCAAGGGCCTCATGGCGGCGGTGCCGCATTTCGACATGAAGCCGGGCGAGCGGCTGAAGGCGCTGCGCGACGTTCCGGTCAAGGTCGGCACCCTGCTCGACAGTCCGAAGGCGAAGGCGACCGCCGCCGTCGCGCAACCGCGCTCCGACGTGCTGCTGTCGGCACGCGACCTGGTCAAGTCCTACACGACCCGCGGCTCCGGCTGGTTCGGCAAGGGCCGGGACAGGCCGGTGAAGGCGGTGGACGATGTCGGCTTCGACATCAGGCGCGGCGAATGCCTCGGGCTGGTCGGCGAGAGCGGATGCGGCAAGACCACGATCAGCAAGATCCTGATGCGGGCGGTCAGGCCGGACAGCGGCAGCGTCGTCTTCAACGGCGCCGACGGGCCGATCGACCTGCTGGCAGCGGAAGGCGAGGCGCTGCGGGCCGTCCGCACCAAGATCCAGATGGTGTTCCAGGATCCGGTCTCGTCGCTGTCGCCGCGCATGACGGTGCAGAACATCATCAGCGAGCCGCTGGAGATTCACGATCGCGGCGACGCCCAGTCGCGGCTGCAGAAGGTCACCGCGCTGCTCAAGGCGATCGGCCTCGACGAGCGGGCGCTGAACCGCTACCCGCATTCCTTCTCCGGCGGGCAGCGGCAGCGCATCGGCATCGCGCGGGCGCTGGCGCTCGGGCCGGAACTGCTGATCTGCGACGAGCCGGTGTCGGCGCTCGACGTGTCGGTGCAGGCGCAGATCCTCAATCTGCTCAAGGACCTGCAGTCAGAGCTCGGCCTCACCTACCTGTTCATCTCGCACAATCTGGCTGTCGTCGACTACATGGCCGACCGCATCGCGGTGATGTGCGCCGGCCGCATCGTCGAACTCGCGCCGTGCGAGACGCTGATGGAGCGCCCGGTCCACCCCTACACGCGGTCGCTGCTGGCGGCCGTGCCGTTTCCGGATCTCGACCGTCCGCTCGACTTCGATACGCTGCATGCCGCCGGCGCCTCCGACCAGAACGCCTGGGCGCCGCAATTCCGCAATGACGGTGACGGGGACGCGCTGACGCCGACCGATCTCGGCGGCGGCCATCTGGTGCTGGCGCGACGCTCCGTCGATAAAAGGGAGCTGGTCTGATGCTGACGCGCCGCACCGCCCTCGGGCTTTTCGCCACGGCCCTCCTGCCGGCCAGACTGAAAGCGGCCGACCGGGAGCCCGACTATCTGCGAAAGCGGATCGACGCCGGCGAGCTGCCGCCCGCCGCCGAACGGTTGCCGAAGGTGCCGCGCGTCATGGACGTCACGGAGTTCGGCGGCCTGCCGGGACGGCACGGCGGAACCATCCGCACCATCGTCAGCAGCCAGAAGGACATCCGGCTGATGACGCTCTACGGCAACACCCGGCTGGTCGGCTACGACCGCAATCTGGCGTTCGTCGCGGACGTCCTCGAGAGCTTCGACGTCGTCGAGGGACGCATCTTCACCTTCAAGCTGCGCGACGGCCACAGATGGTCCGACGGAGCGCCGCTGACGGCCGAGGACTTCCGCTACTGCTGGGAGGACGTGCTCAACAACGAGGACCTGAGCTCGGGCGGCCTGTCGGTCAGCCTGCTGGTCGGCGGCGAAAAGCCGCTGTTCGAGATCGTCGATCCGCTGACCGTCCGCTACACCTGGAAGGCGCCCAATCCCGACTTCCTGCCGAACCTGGCGGCGCCGCAGCCGCTGACCCTGGCGCTGCCCGCCCATTATCTCAAGCAGTTCCACAAGAAATACCAGGACGAGGACAAGCTCGCCAAGCTGATGAAGAAGAACAAGGCCAAGAAGTGGACCGGCCTGCACATCAAGATGTCACGCACCTACCGGCCGGAGAATCCGGAGCTGCCGATGCTCGATCCGTGGTGCAACCGGACCCCGCTGCCGGCCGAGCAGTTCGTGTTCGAGCGCAACCCCTTCTTCCACCGCACCGACCAGAACGGGCTGCAGCTTCCCTATATCGACAAGGTCGTGCTCAGCGTCAGCTCCTCGTCGATCGTGCCGGCCAAGACCGGCGCCGGCGAGAGCGATCTGCAGGCGCACGGCATCGACTTCAACGACTACACCTTCCTCAAGGATTCCGAGAAGCGCTACCCGGTCAAGGTCACGCTGTGGAAGAAGACGCAAGGCTCGCGTTTCTCGATCCTGCCCAATCTCAACTACGACGACCAGGTCTGGTCCAATATCCTGCGTGACGTACGCTTCCGCCGCGCCTTGTCGGTGGCGATCAACCGCCACGAGATAAACATGGCGTCCTTCTTCGGCCTGGCGACGCCCAGCGCCGATACGGTGCTGCCGCAAAGCCCGCTGTTCCGGCCGGAATTCGCAAACGCCTGGATCGACTACAATCCCGATCTCGCCAACAGGCTGCTCGACGAAGCCGGCCTGGCGCAGCGCGACGACGACGGCATCCGCGTCCTGCCGGACGGACGCCCGGCCCAGCTCATCGTCGAGACGGCCGGCGAAAGCACGCTTGAGACCGACGTGCTGGAACTCGTCTCCGACCACTGGATGCAGGTCGGCCTGGCGATGTTCATCCGGACCTCGCAGCGCGACATCTTCCGCAGCCGCGCGCTCGCCGGCAAGGTCATGCTGTCGCTGTGGCAAGGCCTGGACAACGGTGTGCCGACGGCCGACATGAGCCCCGCCCAACTCGCGCCGACCGCCGAATACGCGTACCAGTGGCCGTTGTGGGGCGTCCACTACGTTTCGCACGGGGCACAGGGCACGGCGCCGGACCTGCCCGAAGTCGTCGAGCTGATGCGGCTGCTCGGCGAATGGCAAAGGTCCGCCTCGATGGCCGACCGAACGCGCGTGTGGGACCGGATGCTGTCGATCTATACCGACCAGGTGTTCTCCATCGGCACGGTCAACCAGTCGCTGCAGCCCATCCTGCGGTCGGCGCGGCTGCACAATTTGCCGGAAGACGGCATCTACGGCTTCGACCCGACCTCCTACCTCGGCTTCTACAATCCCGACACCTTCTGGCTCGAGGACGCCTGACCGTGATCCGCTACATTTTCTGGCGCATCGCGGTCATGGTGCCGACGCTGCTGATCATCTCGGCGCTGGTGTTCGCCATCATCGAGCTGCCGCCCGGCGACTATTTCGAGAGCTACGCCGCCGAGCTGCAGGCGCAGGGCGAAGGCGTCGACATGGACAAGATCAACGCGCTGCGCGCCGAGTACGATTTCGACAAGCCGCCGCTCATCCGCTACTTCTACTGGGTCGGCGGGATGCTGACTGGCGATTTCGGCTACTCGTTCGAATACGAGCTGCCGGTGACGGACGTGGTCGGCGACCGGCTGTGGCTGACCGTGCTCGTCTCCTTCTGCACGATCGTGCTGACCTGGCTGATCGCCTTCCCGATCGGCATGTATTCGGCGACGCACCAGTACAGCTGGGGCGACTACGGGCTGACCTTCCTCGGCCTGCTCGGCATCGCCATCCCCAACTTCATGCTGGCGCTGATCTTCATGTATTTCGCCAACATCTGGTTCGGCACCTCGATCGGCCATTTGATGGACCAGAAATATCTCAGCCAGCCGATGAGCTGGGACAAGGCGAAGTCGATCCTCGAGCATCTGTGGATACCGGTGATCATCATCGGCACGGCCGGCACCGCCGGCATGATCCGGCGGCTGCGCGCCAACCTGCTCGACGAGCTGCAGAAGCAGTACGTCATGACGGCGCGCGCCAAGGGGCTGCATCCGTTCCGGACGCTGGTCAAATACCCGCTGCGCATGGCGCTCAACTTCTTCATCGCCGACATCGGCTCGATCCTGCCGGCGATCATCTCGGGCGCCGAGATCACGGCGATCGTGCTGTCGCTGGAGACGACCGGCCCGATGCTGATCAAGGCCCTGCAAAGCCAGGACATGTATCTCGCAGGGTCCTTCCTGATGTTCCTTGCCTTCCTCACCGTCATCGGCGTGCTCATCTCCGACCTGGCGCTGGCGTTGCTCGATCCACGCATCCGGCTGCAGGGCGGGAGCACCAAATGACGACATCGCCGCCAATGACGACGGAGGCGACGACGTCGCCGCTGCCGGCGCCGGGCGCGCCGCTCGGCCATTTCGTCTCCACCGCGCCGTTCGACCCGCTGTCGGTCGAGGCGATGACGGAGGAGCAGGCCAAGGTCTACCAGGCCTCGCAGCTCAGGCTGATGTGGTGGAAGTTCAAGCGCCACCGGCTGGCGCTGTGGTCGGCGATCTTCCTCGCCGCGCTCTACTCCATGATCGTGATCTGCGAGTTCGTGGCGCCCTACAATCTGCACACGCGCAACGTCGACTTCATCCACGCGCCGCCGCAGCGCGTCCATCTGTTCGACAATGGCAGCTTCGTCGGGCCGTTCGTCTACGGCCGCACCATGACGCTCGACATGGACACGCTGAAGCGGGTCTATGCCGACGACCGCACCCAGGTGCAGAGGCTGCGCTTCTTCTGCTCCGGCGATCCCTACAAGTTCTGGGGCGTCGTGCCGGCCAGCTTCCATTTCGTCTGCCCGGCCGAGGGCGGCCAGTTCTTCGCGCTCGGCACCGACCGGCTCGGCCGCGACGTACTGTCGCGCATCATCTACGGCGCCCGCATCTCCCTCACCATCGGCCTGATCGGAGTCGCCTTCTCCTTCGTGCTCGGCGTCGTCATCGGCGGGCTCGCCGGCTATCACGGCGGCGTCTTCGATCTCGTCGTGCAGCGCGTCATCGAGGTGCTGCAGTCGCTGCCGAGCATCCCGCTGTGGATGGCGCTGGCGGCGATCATGCCGGTGACCTGGAGCCCGATCGTCATCTATTTCGGCATCACCATCATCCTCGGCCTGCTCGACTGGACCGGGCTGGCGCGGGCGGTACGCTCGAAGCTCCTGTCGCTGCGCGAGGAGGACTACGTGCTCGCCGCGCAGCTGATGGGCGCAAGGCCCGCCCGCATCATCGGCCGCCACCTCGTCCCAGGCTTCATGTCGCACCTGATCGCCTCGGCAACCATCGCCATCCCCGGCATGATTTTGGGCGAGACGGCGCTGTCCTTCCTCGGCCTCGGCCTCAGGCCGCCGATCACCAGCTGGGGCATCCTGCTCACCGAGGCGCGCAGCGTCAACGTCATCGCCTTCTATCCCTGGCTGCTCTATCCGATGATCCCGGTGATCCTGGTCATCCTCGCCTTCAATTTCATGGGCGACGGGCTGAGGGACGCTGCCGATCCGTATCGGTGAGGGCTGAGTTTTCTCCCCCCTTGAGGGGGAGAAGGCCGCGAAGCGGCCAGAGGGAATTGGCCCAGGCAGCGCGACGCCCGGTCTGCCATGCAGAAAGCCAACAAGGAGTCGAGCACTGCCGCAGCGACCCCACCCGGCCGCTTCGCGGCCACCCTCAAGGGGGAGGGAGAGCCAGCGCTACATCCCCCACCTGAGCGCCGCCGTATGCACCGGCGCGTTCCAGAGCCGTGCAGTTTCGTCGTCGAGGATGGACAGCGTGATCGAGCAGCCTGCCATGTCGAGCGAGGTGACGTAGGAGCCGACCAGCGAGCGAACGATGGTGACGCCGCGCTTCTCGAACAGCTTCCGAGCGCTGTTGTACATCAGGTAGAGCTCCATCGACGGCGTCCCGCCAAAGCCGTTGACGAACAGCAGGGCGTTGCCGTTTACGCGCATACCGAGATCGCCGGCGATCGCCGCGCAGATCTCGTCGGCGATCTCGTCCGCGCTCTTCAACGCATCGCGACGGCGGCCGGGCTCGCCATGGATGCCGACGCCGAACTCCATCTCGTTGTCGCCGATGTCGAAGGTCGGCCTGCCGGCGGCGGGCACGGTGCATGAGGTCAGCGCCACGCCCATCGAGCGCGTCGCCGCGTTGACCCTGTCGCCCAGCGCCTTGAGCTCGGCCAGCCCCCTGCCCTCCTCCGCTGCCGCGCCGACGATCTTTTCGACCACCAGCGTTCCCGCGACGCCGCGCCGGCCGGTGGTGTAGAGCGAATCCTCCACCGCCACGTCGTCATTGGTGACCACCTGCATGATTCCCTCCGACATCTCGGCGGCCATGTCGAAATTCATCACGTCGCCTTCGTAGTTCTTGACGATGAACAGGCAGCCGGCGCCGGTGTCCACCTCGGCGGCGGCCTCGACCATCTGGTCGGGCGTCGGCGAGGTGGAGACCTGGCCGGGGCAGGCCGCGTCCAGCATGCCGTGTCCGACGAAGCCGCCATGCAGCGGCTCATGGCCCGAGCCGCCGCCCGAGATCAGCGCCACCTTGCCGGGCTTCAGGCTCCTGCGGCGGATGAACTTGTGGCCGCCGCCGAGCGCAAGAATGTCGGCATGGGCTGCGGCGAAGCCGTCGAGGCTCTCGGTCAGCACCGTGTCGACGGAATTGATCAGTTTCTTCATGGTTCCTCCTCCCGATCGGCTTGGCTATGGTAGTATCGGCTGGCGCGCATACGGCTCCCGATGAAAGCACTTCGGGCTCGCCACCTCCCCCTGCCCGGGCAGGGCTGTCGCATACGAGTTCACCCCCACCCCTAACCCCTCCCCTCAAGGGGCCTCAAGGGGGAGGGGGACCGGGCGGCGTCTCCACCGAGCACCAATCGTCGACGGTTTTGCGTTGCATAGCGGCCGCAAAGTCCCCCGCCCCCTTGAGGGAGGGGTCAGGGGTGGAGGTAGAGGGCCGAGCAACAGTTCCTGAAATCCGATATGCGATTGCCCTGCCTGCCGGGAGAGAGGAATCGCTAACCGCGGTCCATCACGGGATTGCTTCATCGGTCACCCCTGTGGCCGCCGGTATTGCCGTCCTTCTCAAACAGATCGGCGATCCTCTGCACGAAATCGGCGACGGCGCGGTCGAGGGCGGCGTTCTTCGCCGTGTCGCCGAGGTCCGGCACGCCGATCGACAGATGCCGCGTGCGGGTGAAGCCGGCCGGCAGCGGCGCCTTGCCGGGATGGGCGCGCTCGTAGGCGGCGAGAAACCGGTCGCGCTCGGCCGGGCCGAAATGGCAGACGGCGATGATCACCGGCAGGTGCTTTGCCGGGATCGGCGTCGAATAGGCGGGGCTGGCGATCTGGGTGACGAAGCTGCGGTTCTTGCCGAGCTCGTCGGCCAGCCGCTGCCGCGTGCCGGACGGGCGGCGGTCGATGATCTCGGCGAGCAGCGTCTTGTAGGCGCGGATCGCGTCGTCCGCCGCGGCGCCGTCGGGCGTTTCCTCGTCGGCCGCCATCACTCAGAGCTCGACCGCCGCGATGGCGGCCTTGGCCGCGGCGAGCTGCGCCGGCACCGCGGAAAGATCGCGCAGGCCGGCCGCGAGCAGCGCGGGGATAGCGGCCGGGTCGCCGCCGGCATCGCCGCACAGGCTGACGGGGATTTTTTGCTCGCGCGCGAAAGCCGCCACGTTGCCGATCAGCCGCAGCACGGCCGGATGGCCGACGTCGTGAAGGGCCGCGACGCGGCCGTTGTCGCGGGCCGCGGCAAGCACATACTGGGTGAGATCGTTGGAGCCGATCGAGAAGAAGGCGGCGTCCGAAAACAGCTCCGGCGCCACGGCGACCGATGGCACCTCGACCATGATGCCGAGCGGCGGCATTTTGTGGGGCACGCCCGCCTTCGCCAGCATTGCCGCTTCGTCCGAGAACAGGGCGGCGGCCGCCGCATATTCGCCGGGAACCGCCACCATCGGGACCATCACCTTGAGATTGCCGTGGACGGCGGCGCGCAGCAGCGCCCGGATCTGGACGCGGAAAATCTCCGGCCGCGCCAGCGACAGCCGGATGCCGCGCAGGCCGAGGAACGGGTTGGTCTCCTCCACCGTGAAGCCCGGCACCGGCTTGTCGCCGCCGGCGTCGACCGTGCGGATGGTCACCGGCTTGCCGCCGGCCCATTCCAGCACCTTTCGATAGGCGGCGAGCTGCGTCCCCTCGTCCGGCAATACCTTGCCGAACAAGAACTCGGTGCGCATCAGGCCGACCCCGTCGCAATGGCCGATGTCGACGGTTTCCACGTCGGAGGGGTCGGCGATGTTGACCTGCACGCGGATGGAGGTGCCGTCCCTGGTTGCGGCGGGCTGGGCGAGATAGGTTCTTGCGACCTCGCGCCCTCGGCGAAAACCCGCCGCGGCTTCATGGAAGGCCGCCGCGGCGACCGGATCGGCATCCACGATCAGCCGGCCGTGCTCGGCGTCCAGCAGGCCAAAACCCCCGGCGCCGGCCAGGCTCTCGCCAAAACCGACCGCCATCGGCACGCCGCGCCCGCGCGCCAGCATGGCGACGTGGCTTGCGGCACTGCCGGCCGCCAGCGCGATGCCGCCGCCGGCGCTCCAGTCGGTCTGCAGGAAACGGGTCGGCGTGATGTCCTCGCCGACCAGGATGGCGCCGGCCGGCGCGGCTTGCTCGCCTTCGCCGGACAGCGCCCGCAGGACGCGGTCGCGGATGTCGGCGAGGTCGGCGGCGCGGGCGCGGAAATAGTCGTCCTCGGAAGCCTCGTAGCCTGCGATCTCGGCATCCAGCGCCATGCGCCAGGCCATGTCCGCCGGCTCGCCGGCTGCGATCGCCTCCAGCGCCGGCGCCGCCAGCGCATCGTCGGACAGCATGGCGATCTGGAACTCCAGCATGTCGGCGGCTTCGCCCGACATTTGTGCCGCAAGCTCGGTGAGCCCATCGGTCGCGGCGGCCATCGCCTGATCGAGCGCGGCCTTCTCGGCATCGGCCGAGCCTTTCGGGCTGTAAGTCGCCTGCGGACGGTCGAGGCGGAAGAGCGGGCCTTCGGCGTAGCCGGGCGAGGCGGGAGTGCCGAGCGACAGCGAGCCATTCGCTGTCGCGTTGCGTTCCTTCCCATCCGCTCCGACCTCGCGCTCCTTCGCACCCCCCTCTGGCCTGCCGGCCATCTCCCCCGCAAGGGGGGAGATTGGCAGCGTCGGTCTCGCCGCTCGTTCTGCACCGGCAGAGATGGGCGAAAGCGGCGGCGACGGCTGATCTCCCCCCTTGCGGGGGAGATGGCCGGCAGGCCAGAGGGGGGTGCGACCAGGCACGACCTTCTCCGATTCTCTCATGCTGACCGCTTGCTAAGCCGTCCGCGCATGCGCCTCGTCCTCGTCGAAATTGCGCTCGACCAGCGCGGCGAGCGCCGCCACGGCCGCGGCGGCCGTCTCGCCGCGGGCGCGCAGGTGCAGCACCGTGCCCTTCGGCGCCTTGGCGGCCATCATCTTGACGATGCTTTTCGCGTCGAACCACGGCCCGTCGGCGGCGAGCGCCACCTCGACATCGGCGGCAAACGTCTTCGCCAGCTTGGTGAACTTCACCGAAGGCCGCGCATGCAGGCCGACCTCGTTGGTGATGAGGACCGTGGTTTGGGCGGTGTTCGACATCAAACTTTCCCGTTGCTCAGGCCGGCGCCAGTTCGTGCGCCGTGGCTACGACATCCTGCAGCGATGCGCCACCCGAGGCCTCGGTCGCCGCCATCACGGCGCCCTCGACGATCGGCGCGTTGCAAATGACGATCCTGGAAGCGCGCGGCTCGCCGATCATCTCGACCGCCATCTCGCTGTTGGTCTCGGCGCCGCCGAGATCGACGAGGATGGCGACGCCGGCTTCCGACCACGCCTTGTCGATCGCCTCCATGATGGCGCCGACCGACGTGCCCAGCCCGCCCTCGCCGTTGCCGCCGCACCAGGCGAGCGGCACCTCGTCGCCGACCATCTGGCGCACCATGTCGGCGGTGCCTTCCGCGACAAGCGGCGAATGCGACACGATGACGATCCCGACATTGCTCATTCAGACGTCTCCAAGGGTTTCAACGACGGCGCGCACAAGCAGCGCCGAGGACCGCGCGCCGGCATCCATATGGCCTATCGAGCGGTCGCCGAGGAAGGAGGCGCGGCCGCGGATCGCCTTCATCGGGATGGTCGCCTCGGCGGCCGCATCGGCGATCGCGGCGATCTCGGGCAGGTTCTTGCCTTCGACGAGCGCCGCCTGGACGGGATAGAGCACGTCGAGCATGGTCTTCTGGCCGGCCTGCGACTTTCCGCGCGCCGCGACGGCGTCGACGGCCTTCCTCAGCGCCTCGGCCACGCTCACCCGGTCCTGCGTTGCCGGCCATTCCTTGCCGAGCGTCATCAGCAGCGTGCCGTAGAGCGGGCCCGACGCGCCGCCCACCGTCATCACCAGCTTCATGCCGACCGCCTTCAGCGCCTCGGGCAGCGGCTTCGCCGCGAACGCATCGGCCTCGGCGCGCACCGCCTCGAAGCCGCGCTTCATGTTGAGCCCGTGGTCGCCGTCGCCGATCGCCTGGTCGAGGGCGGTGAGCTCGTCGGCGTGCGCGGCGATGGTGTCGGCCGCGGCGGCGATGAGGGTGGGGAGGGAGGCTGGAGCTACGTTCGTCATGGTATCCACCCGGCCTTACCCCCACCCCTCAAGGGGGAGGGGGATTCTGCCGCGTAGACGCCCCCCTCCCCCTTGAGGGCAGGGCTATCGCATATGAGTTTACCCCCACCCCTAACCCCTCCCCACAAGGGGGACCGGCTGGCGTCTCCGCCGAGCACTAATCGTCGACGGTTTTGCGTTGCATAGCGGCCGCAAAGTCCCCCTCCCCCTTGTGGGGAGGGGCTAGGGGTGGGGGTACAGGGCCGAGCGGCAGTTCCTGAAATCCCATATGCGATTGCCCTGCCCTTGAGGGGAGGGGTTAGGGGTGGGGGTGGCAGTCGCAAAAGGAGCATCTTTCCTACCCTCCGATCCTCTGACCGCTCGCGTCGAAGAACAGCGGGTCGCGAAAATGGATAGTCACCTTGTCGCCCTTGCCGAACGGCGTGTCGGGATCGACCAGCGTGATCAGCTTCCTGCCCCCGACGATGAGATGCAGATGGTTCTGGTCGCCGAGATGCTCGATCCAGTCGACCACGCCGTCGGCATGGCCGTTGGCGGCCTTGTCGATCGCCAGGTGCTCGGTGCGGGCGCCGATGGTGGCGGTGCCGGGCGGCGCGTCGGCATCCGGCAGCAGGCCGCGCGGCAGAAGGTTGATCGCCGGCTGGCCGAGGCGCGCGGCGACATGCAGGTTCGCCGGCTCGGTGTAGATGGCGCGCGGCGTGCCGATCTGGACGAGCTCACCGTCGGCCAATATGCCGATGCGGTCGGCCATGGTCATCGCCTCGATCTGGTCGTGGGTGACGTAGAGCACGGTGGCGCCGAGCTCGCGCTGGATGCGCTTCAGCTCCAGCCGCAGCTCGCCGCGCAGTTTTGCGTCGAGCGAGGACAGCGGCTCGTCCATCAGAAAGATCGACGGCTTGCGCACCAGCGCGCGGCCGATGGCGACGCGCTGCATCTCGCCGCCGGAGAGTTTGGTCGAGCGGTTCTCCAGCTTGTGGTCGATGCGCACCAGCCGCGCCACCTCGGCGACGCGGCGGCGGATGTCAGCCTCGCTCATCCTGCGGGCCGGCGAGCGCAGCGGGAAAGCGAGATTGTCGAAGACCGAGAGGTGCGGATAGAGCGAATATTGCTGGAAGACGAAGGCGACGTCGCGCGCCGACGGCTCCAGCCGCGTCACGTCGCGGCCGGCGATGTGGACGCTGCCGGTGTCCGGACGCTCCAGCCCGGCGACGAGCCGCAGCGTCGTCGTCTTGCCGGCGCCGGTGGGCCCCAGCAGTACCACGAATTCGCCGTCGGCGATGGCGAGGTCGAGCCCGCTGACCGCCTGCTTGTCGCCGAACGCCTTGGCAACGCCTTTCAGCCTGACGTCAGCCATGTGCCGCTCCTTCATAGAGCGCCGTGCGGATCGCCCGGCCCGACGCCTTGTCGAACAGCGACAGGCGCGCCGCGTTGAGCGTCAGCCCGACCGGTTCGCCGGCCGTCAGCCGGATGTCGGCCGGGACGCGCGCCTTGACCATGCCGCCCGCCGTCTCGACGGCGACGATCTGGGTGGTGCCGAGATATTCGGTGCCGTAGACGGCGCCGCGCAGCGTCGAGCCGCCGTCGAAGCGGATGTGCTCGGGCCGGAAGCCGAGCGCCATGTCGGCCGGCGCCACGTCCTCGCGCAGCTCGGGCACGGCGACCGCCGCGCCGTCGACGACGATTTCCTTCGCACCTCGCCGCAGAGCGCCGGCGAAGGGTAAGAAGTTCATCGGCGGCGAGCCGATGAAGTCGGCGACAAACATTGTGGCCGGGCGATCGTAGATCTCGCGGGGGCTGCCGAACTGCTCGATGACGCCGTGGTTCATCACCGCGATCTTGTCGGCCATGGCCATGGCCTCCAACTGGTCGTGGGTGACGTAGACCGTGGTGGCGCGGATGCGGTTGTGCAGCTCGCGCAGCTCATGGACCATCAGGTCGCGGAACTCGGTGTCGAGCGTGCCGAGCGGCTCGTCCATGAGAAAACATTTGGGCCGGCGCACGATGGCGCGGCCGAGCGCCACGCGCTGGCGGTCGCCGCCGGCGAGGCCCGACACCGGCCGGTCGAGCAGATGGTCGATCCTGAGCAGCCTTGCCGTCTCCTCGACGCGCTGGCGGATCCCGGCGCGCGGCATGCCCTGGGCGAGCAGCGGGAAGCCTATGTTTTTCCTGACGTTCATGTGTGGATAGAGGGCGAAGAGCTGGAACACGAAGGCGATGTCGCGCTCGCGGGCGCGCTTCTGCGACACGTCCTCGCCGCCGAGCAGGATTTTTCCGCTGCTGGGCAGCTCCAGCCCGGCGATCATGCGCAGCGTCGTCGTCTTGCCGCAGCCAGACGGGCCGAGCATGACGAAGAACTCGCCGTCCTCGACGACGAAATTGGAGTTCTGGACGGCGGTGAAGCTGCCGAACTCCTTCCTGAGATTTTCGACGCGGATCTCGGCCACCGCCCTACTCCGGAAACTTCGAGACGACGATGAACATCAGCGTGCCGAAAAGCATGGTGACGAAGGACCAGGTGTAGAGCGCCAGCGCGAAGGGCTGGAACAGCATCAGGAAGCCGATGCCGATGACGGCGGTGGCGAGGTTTTCCATCGGTCCGCGGCGGAGGATGGAGGGCCAGGCGGAGCGGCGTTTGGCGGGCGCGGCAGTCATGCGCAGCCTCCATCATCGAGGCCTTCCGTACCCCCACCCCTTACCCCTGCCCTCAAGGGGGAGGGGGTCGTCGACGCCTCAGAAACCCCCTCCCCCTTGAGGGAAGGGGTAAGGGGTGGGGGTGCGACGCGTGAAAACACCGGAGAACTCATTTCCGCACCGCCCCGAAGGTTATTCCGCGCAGCAGCTGCTTGCGCAGCAGGATGGTGAACACCAGGATCGGCACGAGGAAGATCGTCGTGCCGGCGGCCACCGCCGGCCAGTCCTGCCCGCCCTCGCCGATGATGGTGGGGATGAAGGGCGGCGCGGTCTGCGCGGTGCCGGAGGTGAGCAGGGCGGCGAAGGCGTATTCGTTCCAGGCAAAGATCAGGCAGAAGATGGCGGTGGCGGCGATGCCGGTGGTAGCCTGCGGCAGCACCACGCGCCAGAAGGCCTGCAGCCGCGTGTAGCCGTCGATCATCGCGGCCTCCTCGTATTCGCGCGGGATCTCGTCGATGAAGCCTTTCAGCAGCCACACCGCGAGCGAGACGTTGACGGCGGTGTAGAGCAGGATCATGCCGAGCGCGGTGTCGGAAAGCCCGATCTCGCGGTACATCAGGTAGATCGGAATGGCGACGGCGATGGGCGGCATGAAACGCGTCGACAGGATGAAGAACAAGAGGTCGTCGGCCAGGGGCACCTTGAAGCGCGAGAAGCCGTAGGCGGCAAGCGTGCCGAGGAACACGGCGAGGAATGTCGAGCCGAAGGCGATGACGATCGAGTTCAGGAAGCGCGGCAGGAAGTTGGACGGGCCGGCGATCACCATGTTGCGCTTGCGCGTGGTCTCGTCGCAGAACGACGTCGCCGGCGGCAGCGCGTTGATGTACTCCGCCGTCTGGCGGGTGCGGGTCGTGAACAGGTTGCAATAGCCCTCGATGGACGGCGTGAAGACGATTTTCGGGGGATAGGCGATCGAATCCGGCGGCGTCTTGAAGCTGGTGGCGAAGATCCAGAACAGCGGGATCATCGACACCACCGCGTAGACGATCACCAGCGTGGCGGCGACGCGCTTCGACGTCGTGCTCGGCTCGACGACGGAATGGGCGGCGGCGCTCATCGGCTCTTCACCCGGTTCAGGACCTTCACATAGATGTTGGCCAGCCCGAAGACGGCGACGAACAGGATGATGGCGAAGGCGGAGGAGAAGCCGGTGCGCCATTTCTCGAAGGCTTCGCGCTTCAGCGTGATCGAGGCGACCTCGGTGGTCGAGCCCGGCCCGCCGCCGGTCAACAGGTTCACCATGTCGAACATCTTGAAGTTCTCGATGCCGCGGAAGAGCACGGCGAGCATGATGAAGGGCAGCGCCATCGGCAGGGTGATCGACCAGAACTGCCGCCAGTTCGAGGCGCGGTCGACCTCCGCCGCCTCGTAGATGTAGTCCGGAATGGAGCGCAGGCCGGCCAGGCAGATAAGCATGACGTAGGGCGTCCACATCCAGGTGTCGACGATGACGATCGCCCAGGGCGCCAGCGTCACGTTGGACAGCATCAGGATCTCGGTGGGCGGAATGCCGGTGAAGAACGACACGATATAGGCGAACAGCCCGATCTGCGGTTCGTAGAGGAAGCGCCAGAAATTGCCGACGACGGCCGGCGACAGCATCATCGGCACGAGGATGATGGTGGTCCAGACGGCGTGGCCGCGGAATTTCCGGTCGATCAGATAGGCCAGCGTGAAGCCGATCAGCGTCTGCAGCACGATCGTCCAGAGGACGAAATGCGCCGTCGTCTGCATCGCCATCCAGGTGTCGCTGTCGGTCAGGATGCGCGCGTAGTTGGAGAGGCCGATATCCTTCACCGCCTCGTTCGGGCGGTTGGCGCGGTAGTTCGTGAAGGAGAGCCGGATCGTCCAGATCAGCGGAAAGATGTTGATGGCGAGCAGCAGCAGGATGGTCGGCGCGATGAATATCCAGGCGACCATCCGGTCGGAGAGGCCGCGGACCGTCGTGGCCAGCGGCTCCGGCGTCGCCCGGGCGGCTGCCTCCATCGTCCGATCCAGTAGGGAGGGGTGAGTGTCCGTCACGACGGGCCTTCTGCCGGTCAGGTCTTGCATGATTGGCGGTCTCCGTCCCGCGCCCATGCTAACACGGCGCGGGACGGACTTGGGAGGACGAGGACCTACATCTTGCCGTCGTCTTCGAAGACTTCGGTCCAGTCCTTAACCAGCCCGTCGAGCGCTTCCTTGGCCGTGCCCTGGCCGGCGACGACGTAGTCGTGGAAGCGCTTCTGCGAGGCCTGCAGCAGCGAGGCGTAGCTCGGCTCGGCCCAGAAATCCTTCACGATGGCCATCGAGTCCAGGAAGGTCTTCGCATAGGGCTGGCTGTCGGGGAACTTCGGATCCTCGACCACCGCCTTGAGGCAGGAGAAGCCGCCGAGCGACCACCATTTGGCCTGCACGTCCTTGTCGGCGAACCATTTGATGTATTTCAGCGCCGATTCCTGCTTGTCGGAATAGGACACCACCGAAATGCCCTGGCCGCCGAGCTGGGCGAACTGCTCACCGTCCGGGCCGGCCGGATTGGCGAAGAAGCCGACCTTGTCGCCGCCCACCGCCTCGTCCTTCTGCAGGCCGGGCCAGGTGAAGGCGAAGTTCATGTGCATGGCCACCTGGCCGGATTTGAAGGCGTCGACGCCTTCGCCCATGTAGCTGTTGGAGGCGCCGGGCGGCGTGCAGCAGTCGTAGAGCGCCTTGTAGAACTCCAGCCCCTTCACCGACTTGTCGGAGTTGACGAAGCCTTCCATCTCATAGGGCTTGTCGGGGTTCTCGTATTTGAAGCCGAAGGAATAGAGCACGTCCATGACGCCCATAGTGACGCCCTCGGAGCCGCGCTCGGTGTAGATCGAGGCGCCGTAGACCTTCTTGCCGTCGATCTCGCGGTTCTGGAAGAACTCCGCCACCTGCTTCAGCTGCTCGAAGGTTTTTGGCGCGTCGAGGTCCCAGCCATACTTCTCCTTGAACTCCTTCTGCAGCTCAGGCTTGGTGAACCAGTCCTTGCGGTAGGTCCAGCCGACCACGTCGCCCATCGCCGGCAGCGCCCAGTAGTTCGGCGTATTCTTCGGCCATTGCGAATAGCCGACGACGGTGGCGTCGACGAAGTCGCTCATCTTGATCCCTTCCTTGTCGAAGAAATCGTTGAGCTTGACGTAATGGCCGTTCTCGGCCGAGCCGCCGATCCACTGGCTGTCGCCGATGATCAGGTCGCACAGCTTGCCCTTGGAGTTGAGCTCGTTGAGGAAGCGGTCTGCATAGTTCGTCCACGGCACGAACTCGAACTTCATGCCGATGCCGGTCTGCGCGGTAAAATCCTTCGACAGTTCGACCAGCGCGTTTGCCGGGTCCCACGCCGCCCAGCAGAGCGTCAGGTCCTCGGCCTGCGAAACGCCCGTCATGGCCGTCGTGGCCGCCAGCGCGGCCGCCATTCCCAATGTCACCTTCAATGCCGATTTCATTGCCTACCTCCCATTTGCGAAAACGTCCGGCGACGGTTCTGAGCCCGGCTGCGCGGCGCGGGGCCGGACCGTCGCACGCTGCCCCTCCCGCGCCGGCCTTGTTCAGTAATTTGTTTAGTGATGCAGGAATTACTAAACATCGCAAGGGGAAAAGCATGCTGCGGCGCAGCATGTTTTTTGCGCGGAGATGGCAAATTCCGTCAGACATCGTGACCTTTTCCGCGACATGCCGTTGATTATCGGCAGAAATTTGCAGATCGACCTGTCTGCCGGCCGCGAAGCAGTCGAACCAGAAAACTAAACAAATCGAATGTGGTGAGCAGCCCGCCCCGAGCAGCGCGAGGCATTGAAACGGGTCAATCCGCCAACGGGCGCGTCACCCCTTCTTGTTCGTCTCGTCATAGGCCTCGGCGAAATAGCCGAAGAACACGTCCAGCATGCCGTTGTCGTGCGGGCCGGATTTCTGCTCCCAGCGCTCGACGAAGAGCTCCCAGGAGCGGCTCTTCCTAGACGAAAAGGCCGAGTTGCCGACCTTGGCCGAGATGGTGTCGGGCGACAGCTCGTCGAGAAGCCGGTCAAGCGCCTTCTGCATGGCCGCATAGGTGGCGAGCTCGTGCCGCTTGAGGTCGGCGAAGCCGGCTTCCAGGCTGGCCCTGGCACCGAGAAAGCCCGGCCGCCGGCGCGAGAACATCACGTCGATCGCCTCGGCTGCCGTCGGTATGAACTTCAGCGGATTGTTGTCTGCCGCGCCGATCATGGTGCGGCTGGCGCTCTTGGTCATCGCCTTGGCGGCGGCGCGGGCGCGCAGCAGCTGCGCGAGCTGCTCGGTGGCGACGCGCAGGAATTCGCCGACCTCCTGGCCGATCTCGGCGGGGTCGCGCCCGGCGAAGGTGTCGGGCGTCACGCCGGCGCCGGCAGCCAGCCCCTGCAGGAAGCGGGCAAAGGCCTGCTGATCGCCTGCCGGCACCGGGCCGGGCGGCTGCGGAAAGGCTTGCGGCGGGAACGGCGCCGCCGAGGCGGATGCCGCCGCCGGCTGACCCGGCGCGAAGGATTCGCCGGCCGCCGGCTGCGGCTTTGCGCGCGCCGGTGCCGGATCGGTCGGAGCCGGCTGGAAAACCGGCGCCGGGTGGGACGGGGCCGGTTCAGGCTGCGACCTGGCAGCGGGGGCAAAGGGCGGCGCCGGCTGTGGCAATCCCGCGTCGGCGGCATAAGGATCGGGGCGGGCAGGCTGCGACGGGGCCCCCGGGAAGGCGATGAACTGCTGCGAGAAATCGGCGTCGCGACGCCGGCCGGCCGGCCGGGCGATCAACTCGCGCCGGTCGATCGGCGGCGGGGCCGGCTCGCCGGCCCCCCAGATGTCGTCGGACGGTGTCGAGAAGTCCTGCCGCGCCTGCTGGAACGGATCCTCCGCCGCACCGGCCGATGCCTGCTCGTCCTCGACCTCGACGCGGATGACATAGTGGCCGATCGCCAGCCGGTCGCCGCTCGCCAGCCGGTGCGGGCTCTTCATCCTGGCCGTCGAGCCGTTGAGAAAGGTGCCGTTGCGCGACACGTCGTAGAGCCAGTAGCCGCCCTTCTCGAAGCGGACGTCGCAATGCAGGCCGGAGATGTGGCGGCCCGGGTCAGGCAAGGTCCAGTCGAGATGCTGCTGGCGGCCGATCTCGAAACCGCGGTTGCGCGCCTGGAAGCGGATCGGGCCGCCATCGGGAAGGGAATCGACGCTGTCGATCGTGAGCGTGATCGTCATCAGACCGCTGCAACCGCCTCCATTCCGCGCCGCACGCCGCGCGGGAGCTTACCGGGCGAGGCGTCGGCTGCGCAACAGCTTAGCGCGCAGGCGCGATCTTAGCGGATAGAGCCGGAGCGTGGCAGCCTCCGCCCTCAACTTTCCGTCATCTGGATGCCCATGGAGACGCAGGCCGACAGCACGGCGGCGCGCTGCTTGAGCGGCACGCGGGCGACCGCGCTGAGCACGGCGGCGTTCACCGCGCGCGCCGTCAGATGCGGCGGCGGCACCACCGGCGCCATGCCGGCCGGCGCCATCGAGCCGCCGCTCCAGCCGGCGGCGAGCGCGATCCAGGCGCCGGGCGTCTTCACCGGCGACGCCATGCCGGCATCGAGCGCGGCGTAGCGGCGCTCCTCCTCGGGCTCGCGCACCCACTCCTCGGCGGCCGTCAGCAGGTCGCGGTCCCTGGTCGCCAGGCCCTCCGGCAGGTTGACCAGGCATTGGTGCCCCCACCACACCGCCACCCGACGCGGCAGCAGATAGGCGCAGAAGGTGATCGCGTCCTCCGGCGTCGGGCTCGATACCAGGGCGCGCAGATAGTCTAGCGACGGCCGGTCGGCCGGCTCCGCCGTCATGTCCTCGGAGGCGGTCGGGAAGGTCTCGAAGAGTTCCTTCGCCGTGTTGAACCGAAGTCGGTTGCTCATCGCTCTCGTCCGGCTCAGTTGATCTTCACGATGGTGCCATTGATGATCATCATGGCGCCGGCGTCGTGCTGCGACAGGAGCTTGGAATCGGTCTTGAACTGCATGGTGGTGCTGATCTCGACATTGGGGGATTCGATCTTGATCGACATCGGGTCCATCGTGATCGTGCTCTTGCCGCAGGTGATAGTGATCTTGGCCCCCGCCTTGATCAGCAGCTCGTTGGTCACGTCGAGCGTGTCGTTGTTCTTGACCTTGGTCTTGCGGTCGTTCTTGACCAGCCGCCGCTCGTCATTGCCGACGGTGGAATCGAGATCCTTCTGGGCATGGAAGCGCACCAGCTCCGAACCCTTGGAATCGTCCATGACGAACTCGTTGTAGCCGCCACCGCCAGTGGTCGAATTGGTCTTCCAGCCGGCGATGTTCTTGGCGCCGGGCAAGCCGAAGGGCGGCATGTTCTCGCCATTGTAGACGCTGGCGACGACGATCGGCTGGTCGGGGTCGCCCTCGAGGAAGTCGACGATGACCTCGTGACCGACGCGCGGCGTGAAGATCGCTCCCCAGTTCTGGCCGGCCGACACCTGGGCGACGCGCACGCGGCGCGACTGGTCGCCCTTGCGGTCCCAGTGGAAGCGCACGAGGATGCGGCCATACTTGTCGCAGTCGATCTCGCCCTCGCCCACCACCTTCGCCGTCTGCGGCCCGCGGATACAGGGCTTCGGCGAGGTCATGGCGGGCGCGAAGGGCTGATCGGCGCGCATGAATTCGTAGACGCCCGTGTAGACCTGGTCGCCGCCGCTGCCCGACCGGTAGGCCTGCCCGTCGAACCGGTGCGAGGCCATGAGCACGAGATATTGCTGGTTCTGCCCGTCGTCGGGATGGCCGGTGAGATCGACCAGCGAGCCGGGATAGAGCGTGGCGCAATCGCCCTCGGCGTGAAAATGGCTGTCCTCGGCGCGCCGCATGTCGAGCTGCACCTGGGCGTAGTCCGTGCCGTCCGACTGGCTGACGTAACGCCCGGGAAAGACGAAGCTCTCGAGCTTGCCCTGCTCGTATCCGGCGTCGCCCGTCTTTTCCGCCTTCATGTTGGCCGAGGGCTTCTTGAAGTCGTAGTCGGTCATGGCGACCTTGCCGGTCGTGAACCTGCGCTCGGGGCGCCACAGCGACAGGTGCTCGGTGTCGCGGTTGTGCTGCGCGTCGATCGCGATGAAGGGGCGCGAGGCGCGCGGCACGGGCTTGTAGGCGGAGACGCTGTCGCCCATGACCAGCTTGTGGGCGCCGGCGGAATGGCGGAAATGATAGCTTATGCCGTGCTCCTCCATGAGCCGGCAGACGAAATCCATGTCGCTTTCGCAGTACTGCGCGCAATATTCGAGGGTCGGATAATTGCGCGACAGCGCCGGCTGGAAATCGGCCAGGCCGCCATGCTCGCCGAATATGCGCTCGACGATCTGCGGCGCGGTCAGGTCGTGGAAGATCAGCGCGTTGACCCGCTTGGACAGCAGCCAGAGCCACGGCCGCAGGATCAACTCGTAACGATTGCCTTCGGCGCGCGTGCCGAGCCAGCGCGCCTCCGCCAGCATGCCGTCGAAGATGCGCTCGCCGCCGTCCACCGTCCGCAGGGTGACCGTGCAATGCCGGGCGATCGCCTCGTCGAAGCCGAGGATCTTCTTGTCCGTGTTGATCGCCTCGACGCGGAACTCGAACAGCTGGCTGAGCCTCTCGGTCGCCTCGAAGCCCGTCAGCAGCAGCCGATCCTTGCCGAGCGGCGTTTCGAGCCTGCCGATGCGCCGATCTTGCGTATAGGGGCTAGCCATCGCAGCGCCTTCTCCCTGAAGCCGGCGCTCCGGCATGCGGCCGCGCGCCATGGCCCGCTCGACCACCGGGGCAGCCGGCGGGGCACCGACGATAGGGCGGCTTCATTTCCGGCCGATGTCTTGGCGCCGGTCGTTCGTATCCATGGATATCCATGCCCGCACCTCCGGGAGCCCGGCGTCTTTCTTCCGGATCGCTGATAAAAATCTCTACCGCAAGTTACGGTGTCGGTTTCGTTGACACAATCCCGCGCCAATTCTATCCTTTTCGCCTGAAGATCGTGTTTTCGCCAGAAGGAGTGAAGATACCATGCGCAAGGCAATATTTGCGTCGGTGCTCGCGGTTACTGGCTTGTCCGGGCTGGACTTCGCGGCAGCCGACCCAAACCTGACATCGGAGCAGATCGTCAAGCATTTCGTCGACGAGACAGACCTCGGGGCCAAACGCGGACTGTGTATCGGTACAACCGAGGAATGCAGCAGGGATCAGCCGGCGCCTGCCGGACTGGACATGCTGATCAACTTCGACCTCGACTCCGCCGAGCTCACCGAGCAGGCCCGCGCCAACCTCGACGAATTCGCCAAGGCGCTGAAGGACGACAGGCTGCGTTCGGCCACCTTCGTCGTCGAGGGCTATACGGACGCCTCCGGCGACGAGGGCTACAACGACCGGCTGTCGGAACGGCGCGCACAGGCGGTGACCGCCTTCCTGCTCGCCAACGGCATCCAGCTCGAGAAGGTGGAGGCGGCGGGACGGGGCGAGAGCAATCCGCGCGTCGCCGATCCGTACGATCCCGTCAACCGGCGCGTCGAGATGCGAATCAAAATCCAGTAACGGCGGCGCGTCGTGCCGACACCAAGCTGATACGCAAGGTGCGGTAAAGTTCCGATCGGGCGTCCGGCCTCCGGACGTCTGATTTGAGACCAAGGCCGCCATGCGATTTGACAGCCTTCTCACTCCCGTCTCGGAGAGCGCGCCCTGCGGGCCCGATCTCGACGAGATCGGCGACGACCAGTACCTCAACTACGTGCTGGGGGCCGACAACCGGATGCCGGGTCGGTACCTGGACTCGGAGACGGGAACGCCGTTCGACCGGACGAGCATCGACCTCAAGGCCGAGACGAAGGCGATCGGCGGCTTCCTGGAGCAGTCGCGCGACCTGCGCCTGCTGACGCTGGAGGCGCGCCTGCAGGCGCTCGCTGGCCAGATCGCCGGCTTCTGCGACTGCGTCCAGGCGATCGCCGCCCTGCTCGACCAGTTCTGGGACGAGGTGCATCCGAAGGGTTTCGACGGCGACTTCACGCTGCGCCAGAACACCGTCGCCGTGCTCGAGGACCGCACCACGGTCGTGCTGCCGCTGCAATACGCGCCGCTCGTCCGCGACCAGCGTGCGGGGACGATCAGCCTGCGCGACCACGCGGTGGCGACCGGAACGGCGGCGCGCGAGGGCGAGCGCGTGCTCGACGTCAACCAGATCATGGAGACGCTGCGCAGCGAGGCGCACCGCGCCGAGATCGACGCGCTGCACGCCTCGCTGTCGTCCGCCAGGAAGGCGGTGGCGACGATCCGCTCGGCCTTCGACGAAGGCACCAACTATCAATATTCGCCGGATTTCGAGCTGCTCTCGGGCGTGCTCGGCCAGTTGCTCGCGCTGATCGAGGGCGCGCGCCCCGATCTCGGCGGCGCCAACGGCCATGCCGTCACCGAGGCCGCGCCGGACGGTTCGGCCGAGATCATCGCCATCGGCGCGGTGCCCGCGGCCGCGCCGGCGAAGGCCGCGGCGGTGGCCATCGGCGATCACGCCGCGGCGGCGGCGGCGCTGCTGGCCGCCGAGCGGTATTTCGGCCGGGCCGAGCCGTCTTCGCCGGCGCTCATCCTGGTCCACCAGGCGCGCCTGCTGGTTGGCAAGCCGCTGGTCGCGGCGATCGAGGCGCTGATGCCCGACAATGCCGAATACGCCTCCATCGTCGTCGACGCCGCTTCCGGCTTCGAGCTGAACATGGCCAAGATGCGGGCGATCACCGACGATTTCGCGGCCGCTGCCGAGGAGCCGGCGGCGGGGAGCGAGACGATTTTTTCCGCCGGGACACGCGCCGAGGCCGCCGCGCTGCTCGCCGGCGTCGCCACCTATTTCCGGTCGGTCGAGGCGTCCAGCCCGATCCCCATGCTGCTCGGCCGCGCGGAGCGCTTCATGAGCCAGAGCTTCCAGTCGATCATCGCGGAACTCCTTCCAAAGAAGAACTCCGAATGACCCAAGTCGTTTCCCGGAATCCGTTTGACAAGCCGCGAACAATTCGTGTTCCATTCCGAATTAAAGAGGAGATGAGCAATGTCTGACAGCGGGCAGAAATTCATAAAGCGCAATCGTCCTCCTCGCGTGCAAATATCCTACGAGGACCCTTACAACGCCGAGAAGCAAGTCGAGCTTCCTTTCGTTATGGGAATACTTTCAGACCTGTCCGGTAATGCATCGAAGGTCAGCAAGCCTCCCATGGCCGAACGGAAATTCTCCAACGTCGACATGGACAATTTCGATGACTACATGGCGAGCGTCGAGCCGGCCGTGTCGTTCCGGGTCGCCAATAGGCTGGGCGGCGACGGAAACGAGCAGCTCGGCGTCAATCTCACCTTCAAGCGGATGGACGATTTCACGCCCGGCATGATCGCCAGGCAGATCCCCGCCCTGCGGGCGCTGCTGGAGGCGCGCGAGCAGCTCGCGAACCTGCAGCGCTACATGGACGGCAAGGTGGCCGCGGAGGATCAGATCAAGCGGCTGCTCGCCGACCCGCAGATGATGCAGGCGCTGAAGGAGCGGCGCGATGCGACGGCCATGACCGGCGCGGCCGACGAAGCTGAAGGCAACGCATAACGCCGCTGCGGCGGAACAACAGGCGAGGCAAACACAGTGGCTACCGAACTTTCCCCGGAAAAGGCCGCAATCGGCGGCACCGCCCTTCAGGAAATCGACGATTTCTCGGCCCTCCTGAAGCAGAGCTTCAAACCGCGCAGCGAGCGTGCGGCCACCGAGGTCGAGAACGCCGTCAACACGCTGGTCCAGCAGGCGCTGGCCGATTCCAGCCTGATCAAGGACGACGTGCTCGACACGCTCGACGAGATGATCGCGCGGCTCGACGAAAAGCTCAGCGCACAGGTCAACGAGATCCTGCACAACGAGACGTTCCAGCAGATCGAAAGCGCCTGGCGCGGGCTGCACTACATCGTCTTCAACTCCGAGACGGACGCGACCCTGAAGCTGCGCGTCATGAACGTCTCCAAGCAGGAACTCTACCGCGACCTGCGCCTCTATCCCGATGCCAAATGGGACCAGAGCCCGCTGTTCAAGGCGGTCTACGAACAGGAGTTCGGCACGCTCGGCGGCCATCCCTTCGGCTGCATCATCGGCGATTACCATTTCGACCATTCGGCGGTCGACATCCGGCTGCTGCGCGATCTCGGCAAGGTCGCCGCCGCGGCGCACGCGCCGCTGATCTCGGGCGCGGCGCCATCGCTGATGGGCATGGATTCCTGGACGGAGCTGATGAACCCGCGCGACCTCAGCAAGGTCTTCGACACGCCCGACTATGCGGCGTGGAAGTCGCTGCGCGATTCGGAGAACTCCCGCTATGTCGGGCTGTGCATGCCGCGCGTGCTCGCCCGCGAGCCCTATGGCGCGAAGTCGCTGCCGGTCGAGGAATTCGCCTTCGAGGAGCAGACGGACGGACATTCGGGACAGAAATACGCCTGGATGAACGCCGCCTATGCCATGGCCGCCAACATCAACCGCGCCTACAAGGAATATGGCTGGACGGTGCGTATCCGCGGCGTCCAGTCGGGCGGCGAGGTCATCAACCTGCCGACGCACACCTTCCCCACCGACGACGGCAGCGTCGACCTGAAATGCCCGACGGAAATCGCCATCACCGACCGCCGCGAGAACGAGCTGTCGCGGTCGGGACTGCTGCCGCTGATCCATCGCAAGAACACCGACAAGGCAGCCTTCATCGGCGCGCAGTCGCTGTACCGGCCGAAGAAATACGACAAGGAGGAAGCAACCGCCGCCGACAATCTGTCGGCGCGCATCCCCTACATGTTCGCGATATCGCGCTTCAGCCACTATCTCAAATGCATGGTGCGCGACCAGATCGGCGAGACCAAGGAGCGCGACGAACTGGAAGGCTGGCTGCAAAGCTGGATAAACCAGTATGTCGACGCCGACCCGGCCAACTCGACGGTCCAGACGAAAGCGCGCAAGCCGCTTGCGGCCGCCCGCGTGGACGTTTTCGAAGATGCGGAGAACCCCGGTTTTTACGGGGCACGGTTCTATCTACGCCCGCATTTCCAACTGGAAGGAATGGATATCGGCATGAGCCTGGTTTCCCGGCTGCCCGCAAAGGCAGGGTGACCATACGACCTCGGCCGAATCCAGAGAGCATCGACACCATGTGAACGGCGTTTAAAGGCCGCCGTTTCCCTGTCAGGAGGACTGCAATGGCGCAAGACATGTTTATCAAGATCGGGACCCTCAAGGGCGAGGCCCAGGACGATCAATTTCCTGCCTGGGTGGACGTGCTTGCATGGTCGCTCGGCGGCGCGCAGAGCGGCACCGCCCACCAGGGCGGCGGCATGGGCGGCGGCAAGGTGAGCTTGCAGGACTTTTCCTTCACCAAGTACACCGACGTCCTCTCGCCGAAGATCTGGGGCCACATGTGCGACGGCAAGCACTTCCCGACCGTCGAATTCAAGGCCCGCAAGGCCGGCGGCAAACCCTTCGTCTATCTCGAGATCAAGATGGAGGACGCGATCGTCACCAGCGTGTCGACCGGCGGCAGCGGCGGCGAGGACCGGACGACCGAGAACGTCACCTTCAACTTCAAGAAGTACACGATCAAGTACAATCAGCAGTCGAAGAGAGGCGATCTCGAAGTCTCCGACGAGTACTGGTACGACATGGCCAAGAGCAAGGGCTCGATGGCCTAGCCCTTCGGCGACGGCGTTTGCCAAGGCCGTTTTCTCCCGGGCTGCCGTCTTGGCGGCAGCCCGGGTTTCCGCACGCGATGCCGCCCTGATGATGCGGATGCCCCATGCGAAAAGCCAGAGGTGACAGGCAGTACCAGGCGCCGCTGATGTCGGCGTTCCGCGACGCTTTCGAGGCGCGCGACGCCAAGGACAGCCGCGTGCGCATCGTCGACGGCGAACGGGTCATCGAAGGCCGCCTTCCGCGCCAGCGCCGCGGCGACGAGCCGGCGCTGAAGCGCGACCTGTCGATCGACCTGGTGGCGCTGCTGAACACCATCAACCTCGCCTCGACCGTGCCGCTCGAGACGCTCCACTACGTCAGCGATTCGGTGCTCAACTACGGCCTGCCGGACATCACCCACCTGACCAGCGAGGAGGCCGGCGTCGACGCCATCCGCGACCAGCTGGTCCACGCGCTCTCGACCTACGAGCCGCGCATCATCGCCGACACCATCCATGTCGACAAGGAGGTGCGCACCAACGAGATCGATCAGCGGGTGCAGTTCACGGTCTCCTGCGAGATGGCCTGCACGCCGGTCGACGTTCCCGTCACCTTCGTCGCCGAGCTGGAAGTCAGCTCCGGCAAGGTCAACGTCATGCGACTTCCGACATAGGCCGGCCATGAACCGTGACTTCCTCGACCTCTATCAGCTGGAGTTGAAGCAGCTCTACGAGAAGTCGCGCCAGTTCGCCGAGGAATATCCCGGCGTGGCGCGCCGGCTCGGCGGGCTTATCGAGGACAAGATGGACCCCGGCATCGCCGGCCTGCTGGAGGGCGCCGCCTTCATGGCGGCGCGCGTCCAACTCAAGATCAGGAGCGAATTCTCCGAATTCACCTCGGCGCTGCTCGACCAGGTGCTGCCGGACTATCTGGCGCCGATCCCGTCGGCAGCGCTGGTCGAGGTCTCGCCGTCCTTCGACGATGCCAATCTCCGGAACGGCATCCGCTTCGACGCGGGCTCCGCCGTCGACGCCGTCTATGTCGAGCAGCAGAAACGGATCTCCTGCCGCTTCCGCCTGTGCAATCCGCTTGCGATCTGGCCGCTGCACCTGGAGGCGGCGCAGTATTTCGCGGCACCCCCGCCGCTGCAGGCGCTCGGGCTGGAGATCCTGCCGGGCGTCACGGCCGGGCTGCGGCTCGGCTTCCGCTGCAGGACCACCAAGCTGGAGGACGACAAGCCGGGCGTCGCCCCGCCGGGCGCGCCGGTGAGCGAGCTTTCGCTCGACGCGCTGCCGATCCGCCTGGTCGGCACCGCGGTCGATGCGGTAGCCCTCTACGAGCAGCTCTTCGCCAACTGCCGGCGGATCACGCTGCGCTATCTCGACGAGTTCGGCGACCCGCATTTCGTGCCGCTGCCGCCGGAGGCGCTGCGCCAGATCGGCTTCGAGGCGGACGATTCGCTGTTCGGCCAGAACGGCCGGGTCTTCCAGGGATTTTCGCTGCTGCGCGACTTCTTCGCCTTCCCGCAGCACTTCCTCGGCTTCCGGCTCGAAGGGCTGCGCCGGGCGCTCGCGCAGGTCAGGGCGATTGCGTTCGACCTGTTGTTCGAATTCGACGCGGCGGTGCCGCGGCTGGCCTCAGTAGTGCGGCCGCAGAGCTTCTCCCTCTACAGCGCCACCATCGCCAACCTGTTCGAGATGCAGTGCAGCCGCGTGCCGATCCGCCGCAACGAGGCGGAGCACCATGTGGTCGCCGACCGGAGCCACTGGCTGGACTACGAAATCTGCAGCGTGCTCGACGTCTTCGCCCACTACAGCGGCAGCAGCGACAAGGTGCGCGTGTTTCCGCTCTACAGCCTGCCGACCGACAACACGCCGCTCGGCGAGGCCTTATCCTACACGGTGCGGCGGCTGCCGCGGCGCGAGACCATCCAGGAGCAGCGGGTCGGGGCGCGCACCGGCTATGTCGGCTCGGAAGTGTTCCTGTCGCTGCGCGAACCCGTCGACATCGACGAGACGGAGCGGGTGCGCGAGCTGAGCGTGCGGGCGCTCGTCTCCAACCGCCATCTCACCGAGCAGCTGCCGGTGGGCGAGGCAGGCACCGATTTCCATCTCGTCGACAACACGTCGCTGCCGCTCAGATGCCTCGCCGGCCCGACGGCACCGCGCGAATCCGTGCTCACGCTGGAGCGGCGGCAGCGCGGCGGCACGCCGCCCGGCACGATCGCCTGGAGGCTGGTCAACCTGCTGGCGCTCAACCATCTCGGCCTCACCGACCGCAATCCGCAGGACCGCGCCGGCGGGTTGCGCGAACTGCTCGGCCTGTTCGCCGACCTCTCCGACGTCGTCACCGAGCGGCGCATCCGCGGCATCCTCGGCGTGTCGAGCCGGCCGATCATAAGGCGGCTGCGGCAGGCCAACGGCTTCAACGCGGCGCGTGGCGTCGAGATCACCGTCAGGTTCGACGAGCGCGCCTTCGAGGGCAACGGCATCATGCTGCTGGGCGCGGCGCTCGACCGCTTCTTCGCCGAATACACCTCGATCAACAGCTTTACCGAGACGGTGATCGAATCGGCGCAGCGCGGCATCGTCAAGCGCTGGCCGCCGCGCGCCGGCAACGGCGAGCCGCTATGAGCTACCGCGACGGCCTGCGCGCCGACCCCCACGGCTTCGACTTCTTCGCCGCCCTGCGCGAGCTGGAGCGCTCGGCTCCGGACAAGCCGCGCATCGGCGAGAACAGCGTGCTGGCGGAGGAGATCGTCAGCCTCGGCCAGGACCCGTTCCTCGACTTCCCGGGTTCCAACCTCACCGGCTACGAGGACGTTTCCGGGCGGGCGCGCATCAGGACGCGCTTCCTCGGCTATTTCGGCCCGCAGGGCGCGCTGCCGCTCAGCACCACGGCCGACGCCCAGCACTGGTCGTCGCAGCACGATCCCTCCTTCGTCCACTTCACCGACATCTTCGCCAACCGTTTCCTGCAGCTGTTCTTCCGCGCCTGGGCGGACGCCCGGCCGATCGCCCAGGCCGACCGTCCGGATGCCGACCGCTTCATCCGCTATGTCGGCGCCTTCACCGGAACGGGATCGGACGCCTTCCTCGACCGCGACCGCGTCGCCGACGTCGCCAAGGTCTCCTTCGCCGGCCTGACCGGGTCGCGGATCAAGAGCGCGGTGCGGCTGCGGCAACTGATCGAAGGCATCCTTCAGGTCGTGGCGGAGATCGAGGAGCGGGTCGGGAGCTGGCTGGTGTTCGAGCCGTCCGACCAGATGGCGCTCGGCGCCCGCCATTCCGGCCTGGGCGTCGATGCGGCGCTCGGCGTGCGCGCCTATTCCATCAACGACAAGATCCGTCTGCGCATCACCGCAAAAAGCCTCGATCAGTACCGCCGGCTGCTGCCGGCCGGCGACCTCTCGGAGATCCTCGCCGACCTGATCTTCCACTATCTCGGCCACCGCTTCGACTTCGACGTGGAGCTGGGACTGGCCGCCGAGCTGGCGCCGCCGGTCAGGCTCGGCGTGTCGGGCGAGCTCGGCTGGACGTCCTGGATGGCGCCGATGAAACCGGACGAGCCGGGAAAGACCTACCTGCGCGATGCGCGCTTCGATCCGATGGAGCGGCGGCGCGATGCCGCCGCCAGGAACCAGGCCGGGAGGACGCCATGAGCGACATCAGCCTCGAAACGGTGACCGGAAAGCTCAACCGCGTCGGCTACGACGCCTTCATGCAGGCGCTGCGCCAGGCCAAGGGCGCCGGCAACCGCAATGTCGAGCTCGCCCACTGGCTGCAGCACATCCTGGCAAACGACCGCTCCGACATTTCGCTCACCGCCGACCATTACAAGCTCGACCGGGCGAAGCTGCACAAGGACATCGCCGACGCCGTCGCCGGGCTGCGCAAGAACGAGACCGAGATGCCGGGCATCGCCAACCAGATAACCGACGTGCTCGACCGCGGCTGGCACTACGCCACCCTTTATTTCGGCGAGACGCAGATCCGCACCGGCCACCTGCTGCTCGCCGCCTGCAAGTCGCTGGAGCTGCGCCGCGCGCTGCAGCAACTGTCGAAGCAGCTCGCCCAGATCAACGCCGACATGCTCGCGGCCGAGGCGCGCCGCATCTGGGCGCAGTCGGACGAGGAGAATCTTCGGCCGATGGACGGCTCCGGGCTGACGGCGCGGCCGGTGGGAGCGGCGGCGGGCGACACGCCGGTGGCGCGCGGCACAACGGCGCTCGACCGCTTCTCCGTCGACATGACGGCGGCGGCCGCCTCCGGCAAGATGGACCCGGTGGTCGGCCGCGACGACGAGATCCGCCAGATCATCGACGTGCTGATGCGGCGGCGCCAGAACAACCCGATCCTCACCGGCGAGGCGGGCGTCGGCAAGACGGCGGTGGTGGAAGGGTTTGCCCAGCGGCTCGCCGACGGCGACGTGCCACCGCAGCTCGAGGGGGTGCGGCTGTGCGCGCTCGACATCGGCCTGATGCAGGCCGGCGCCTCGATGAAGGGCGAGTTCGAGCAGCGCCTGCGCTCGGTCATCGACGAGGTGCAGGCCTCGCCGGCGCCTATCATCCTGTTCATCGACGAGGCGCATACGCTGATCGGCGCCGGCGGCGCGCAAGGCACCGGCGACGCCGCCAACCTGCTGAAGCCGGCGCTGGCCCGCGGCACGCTGAGGACCATCGGCGCCACCACCTGGGCCGAATACCGGCAGTATTTCGAGAAGGATCCGGCGCTGACCCGGCGCTTCCAGCCGGTCAATGTCGACGAGCCTTCGATCGACAAATGCGCCACCATGCTGCGCGGCATCCTCGCGCCGATGGAGAAGCACCACGGCGTGCGCATCTCCGATGCGGCGGTGGAGGCGGCGGTGGCGCTGTCGGCGCGCTACATCCCGGCGCGCCAGCTTCCCGACAAGGCGGTGAGCCTGCTCGACACGGCCTGCGCGCGGGTCGCCATCAGCCAGTCGACGACGCCGGCGGCGGTCGCCGACCTGAAGGCGGCGATCGAGGCGAAACGCCGGGCGCTCGCAGCGCAGGAGCGCGAGAGCGAGCTCGGCCGAACCGACGACGAGCGCATCGCCGAGCTCAAATCGGAGATCAAGGATACCGAGGAGAAGCTGGCGGCGCTGGAAGCCGATTTCGCGCGGGAGAAGGCGATCGTCGGCGAGATCATGGCGCTGCGGAAGGCGATTGCGGTTTCGCCCGCGCCGGAGGGCGCCGCTGATGCGTCCGCGGCCTCCGCCAACGACAATGCCGAGACGGCACCCGCCTCGATTCCATCCGGAGGCACCGACACCGGCGGCGGGATCATCGCGGCGGGCGGAGCGAAGGCGGAGCTGGGCGGCAAGCTCGCCGAACTCGACGGGATCGGCCCGGACAGCCGCATGATCTACGCGCATGTCGACGAGCCGGCGGTCGCCTCCGTGGTCTCCGACTGGACCGGCATCCCGGTCGGCCGCATGGTCAAGGACGAGGTCGAGACGGTGCTGCAGCTTGCCGAGATCATGGGCCGGCGCGTGGTCGGGCAGGATCACGGCCTGAAGATGATCGCCAAGCGCATCGAGACCAACCGCGCCAAGCTCGACAATCCCAACAAGCCGATCGGCGTGTTCATGCTGTGCGGGCCCTCCGGCGTCGGCAAGACCGAGACGGCGCTGGCGCTGGCGGAATCGCTCTATGGCGGCGAGCAGAACATGATCACCATCAACATGAGCGAGTTCCAGGAGGCGCACACGGTCTCGGCGTTGAAGGGCGCGCCGCCCGGCTATGTCGGCTATGGCGAGGGCGGGCGGCTGACCGAGGCGGTGCGGCGAAAACCCTATAGCGTGGTGCTGCTCGACGAGGTCGAGAAGGCGCATCCGGACGTGCACGAGCTGTTCTTCCAGGTGTTCGACAAGGGCCAGATGGAGGATGGCACAGGCCGGCGCATCGACTTCAAGAACACGCTGATCATCCTCACCTCCAATGTCGGCACCGAGGTGATCATGAAGATGGCCGAGGAGGGCAGGACGCGGCCGGACCCGGAAACGCTGAACCAGGCGCTGCGCCCGTCGCTGCTCCAGGTGTTTCCGCCGGCGCTGCTCGGGCGGCTTGTTACAATCCCGTATTTCCCGTTGTCCGGCGAGATGCTCGGCGGCATCGTCCGGTTACAACTCGACCGCATAAAAAGACGGATCGCCGAGAACCACGACGCCGCCTTCACCTACTCGGACGCGGTCGTCGAGCATATCGTCTCGCAGTGCAAGGACCCGGATTCGGGCGGGCGCATGATCGACAACATCATCACCAACACGTTGCTGCCCGAGCTCTCGCGGCATTTCCTCAACCGCGCGATGGAGAAACTGGAGATTTCACGCGCCGCCGTCGACATCAAGGACGGCGCGTTCGCCTACGAGGTCGGGTGAGGGCTCTACCCAGCCAGGGATAGAGCCGGGGCAAGTCATCCCACTCCGAAATGCCGACCGGTGCGGCCCGCCGCTCCGGAACGGAAGCGTCTGGGCGCGGCCCGCCGGGTGCGGTCCGCGCAGGCCAGTCCTGTCCGCATGCAGGCCACAGCAACGGGGATGTCATGTCGATACAGTTGAACATTGGAGACCATATCAGCTCCGAGCCGGATTTCATCGCCATTCCGCGCGAATTGCGCGGCCAGGCGCAGTGGGCGCGCACCAAGGCCAAATGGATCGCCCGCACCATTGCCAGCGCAGCCGTCTACTTCCGCTCGCTGAGCGGCGGCCGCAGCCTCACCGACCTGCTCAACGACCGCTCGATCTGGGTGAACTACCACGCCTCCTCCGACGATTTCGGCTATACCGACGCGGTCGGCGGCAGCGAGATCGCGATCACCACGCGGTCCTTCCGCATCGGCCGCTGGACGGTGCTTGCCACGCTCGTCCACGAGCTCGCCCATGTGAACGGCGCCTCGGGCGACGGTGGCTCGCAGGACGCGGAACGCGCCGTGCTGGAATGCGGCCTCGGCCGGCGCTCCGAGCTGAGGTCCGGGGTGGACGATCCGTGGACGCCCTATGACCCGACCATCGGCGGTTAGGAGCCAGCGCTGAGCTGGTGCGACGGAGGGCAAAGACATGTCCAGCAGAACGATGCTCCTGCCGCTGGCGCTCGCCACGGCCACGATGTTTGTTCCCGGCGTCGCGCTCGCCTGCCGCTGCGGCGAGTTCACGCCGGCCGGCGCCTACCGGCAGGCCGACGCCGTGGTGGTCGGCCGGGTCGTCGGCGTCGAGGGCGACTTCCTGGTGAAGGGCGGCGGCGTGGCGATCCTCAGCGTCGGCAAGGCCTGGAAGAAACGTGTCCCGCGCCGCCTTCGGGTATCGTCGCGCACCACCTGCGCCGTCGCGTTCAAGCGTGGAGAATCCTACGTGATCTATCTGAAGGCGGCTGCGGGACGGGCGGCCTTCTCGACCACGCGCTGCGCCGGCACGAGGCCGCTGGCGGAGGCCGAAACGGTGATGCAGTGGCTGCGGCGCAACGGCGCCGGGGCGGAGGTGGCGGAGTAGGCGGCCGCCCGCGGTAGGGCATGCCTGCGCCCTGCCCTACCCCGGCTCTCCCGCATCGGCGCTGGCCGTCACGAGCGCGCTGATCGCCGCCTTGTAGGCTATGAACTCCGGCGAGGTTTTGGCGACGTTCCTGGTCTCGACGACAGGGGGAGCGGGCGTCGCCGGGACGCCGCGGCCGCGCATCTTGGCCTCCGCCCACATCTTCACATAGCTCACGGTCTTGCCGGTCAGGAACGGGTTGGCCGAGATGACCGGCTGGCCGAGCACGGCGACCAACGCCTCGCCGTCGCCGGCCGAGAGGACGGTGCTCGCGCCTTCCATGCCGAGGAAATGGCAGAGATAGAGCCGGCCGGCGGTGATCTCGTGGCCGCGGGCGCGCAGATAGGCTTCGCCTTCCTGCGCCAGCCGGCGCACCATCTCGCGCGATAGAGTCGGGTCGAAGCGCAGCCGCAACTGCTCCTCGCGCGACAGCGTGCGCGCCAGGTCCGGCCGGTAGGTGCGCATCATCCTGAGCCAGGTGCTTTCGATGAACTGGCCGAGGCCGGTGGCGGAGGACAACGGATTCTTGGCGGTGGCGCTGCCGCCGCTCTCGACCCGGATGATGCGGTCGACCAGAAGCTCGACCGCCGCGTCGCCGGTGCCGGCGACAACCGCCACCGCCGGCGTCTCCAGGGGGTTGATCGCATCGCCGCCGGCATAGAGCTCGAAATGCAGATGCGGCCCGGTCGACAGGCCCGTGGTGCCGACATAGCCGATGATGTCGCCGGCCTTGACCGCCATGCCGGCCTTGAGGTCCTGGGCGAAGCGCGACAGATGCGCGTAACGTGTCTCGCGGCCGCCCTCATGGGTGATGCGCACGACATTGCCGTAGCCGGCGCCGTCGCCATGGAAGGCGATCATGCCGTCGAAGGCAGCATAGACCGGCGTGCCGACGGGAGCCGCCCAGTCGACGCCCTTGTGCACGCGCACCGTCTTCAGGATCGGGTGCTTGCGTGGCCCGAAGGTCGACGTCATCACGCCGTTCACCGGCGTCACCATGCCGTTGGTGACGGTGAGCGAATAGACCTGGTCCTCCTCGGTGACGCAGGCGAAATCGTTCGAGCCGGAGGGTCGGAAGACGAAGCATTCGATGTTCTTCTGGGAACCGCGCACGGCGGCGTAGAGCACGCGGCCCGACGAGCCGTCGCCGCCGCGCGCGCTGGCCGAATAGATCAGGACCAGGCGGTCGCCATGGGTAGCGAAGGCATTCAAGTCCTGGCCGCGCGACAGGAACATGATCGCCTCTCCAATCACGCCGGCCGGAACGCCGTTGCGGATCGCGGTGGAATAGATCGCGTCGAGCAGCCGGTACTGGCGCGGCGGCCCGGCCTGTTGCTCGAAGCCGGTGTAGTGGAGCAGGTCCTCGCGCACCCAGGGATCGACGCCGGCGACGAAGCGGCCGTCGTCGCCGCGCGCCAGCGTGCCGACATATTGCGCGTCGGCATAGATCGACACCTGCACCAGGGTGAGGCTTGTCGCCTTCACGTCCGCCTTGATGCCGCGCATGGCTACGACATAACCCGCATCGAGCCGGTCCTTGCCGAACAGCGCCTTCATCGCTTCGCCGGCCGCCTTCCCGTCCTCGGCGCCGAAGCGGTGCTCCAGCGCCAGGCTGTCCAGCGTGCGCGGCCCCAGCACCTTGTCGACGAAATCCTCCGCGGCGACGGCACGCTCGCGCTCCGGCCAGACCAGGGCGACGGACGTATTGTTCTCGATGCGGGTCTTCCTGAACGCCGGCAGGCTCTCCTCGCCCTCGCCGATCGTCTCGCCCCAGCCGGCGGCCGGATCGGCGAAGGCTGTCTCGTCCGCCGGGGTCTCGACATCCGGCGCGTCCGTTTGGCTGGCCGCGTCAGCCGGCGGAGGGATGGCCGGGTCCGGCACATACGCCGTGCGCTGTGCCTGGAAGAAGGCGAAATCCTCGGGGCTGGACGGGATGGTGGTCATCAGCGTCTCGCTGGTGCTCAGCATCACGTCCGACAGTATCTCGACCGTCTCGGCCACGCCGGGCTCAAGCAGGTCGGCCGGACGCGGCACCTGGCGCAGGCGCGGCGTGAAGGACGAGCCGGCGCCGCCGATGCTGATCGTCATCGGATCGCCGGCGAGGTCGACGATCGCCGGGACGAACACCGGGACGTCGGCGTCCCGCTCACCGGTGTCGACCTCGACCAGGTCGTTGTCCAGCCCCTCGATCGACCACTTGTCGGCGGTGAGCCAGTAGCCGAGCCCGATGCCGGCAACGGCCAGCGCGGCCGCGGCCCCGGCAATCCTGCGCAGCCTGGCCTTGCGGCGCCGCGCGGCGGCCGCCTCCTTCTTCTGCCGAAAGCTGGCGTCGATGGTGTGCATGGCCGCTAGCCGGGGGCCGGCGGAGCGGGCGTACCGACCCGACAACCGGAAACCGGCATGGGACGACGGCGACCGCGCAAGAGCCGGGGACAGTTTACTTTCTTTCGGCAGAAAGGCGGCAGCAGTTCAGAAGGCGCGCGGGCCGAAAAAAGTAAACTGTCCCCTGCGGCATCCTTCGACAAGGCGATCATTGCAGGCCGCCGGTGCTCAGGAACAGGGTCCAGCGCTCCATCTGCTGCGTGTCGACCTCGTAGAAGGGCGCCGCCTTGTGGCCGCGCACCCAGCAGTCCTTGTCGCCGCGGATGACGAAGCGGCGCGTGCCGACGCACATGGAGGTCGAGCCGCTGAGCAGCGGCTGGCCGAAGACGTCGATCGCGTAGACGTAGATGTAGCGGTTGACCAGCTCGTCGCGGATGACGTTGACGCACTGGTTTGCGCCGACCGACCACCAGCCTTCGGTCTGCCAGAACGCCTCGCTCGGCTCGCGCATCTCCTGGCCGACCGCGAGATTGACGACGTCCAGCGTCTGGTTGCAGACGGTGAACTCGGCGCGCGCCGGGCCGGCCGCGCAAAAGACGAGGGCTGCGCCGAGCAGCGGCGCCAACCAGATCACCTTCGCAAATCCCGGCCGCCTCACCTTCCCGCCTCACAGCAAAATCACTGCAATTCTACAAGGCGTTGCATCATTCTCCAATCACCTCGACTTCATTTCGATACGAAGCCGTGCCTAAACTTGGCCGGAACACATGGCACGGCGAATGAATCTCGGGATGCAACTCACGGCGGCAGGAGAAGTCATGCATCGATGCTGGACTAAATCTCGCAGAGGGATAGGCTTTCGCCAACGCGTTACGGGCGGAGGAAGATCAATGGCGCGAAGCCGGCGGCCGGCCTTGCTTGCGGCGGCGCTGATCCTTGGCGGAACGGTTTCCGGCACCGCCCAGGAGAAGTCGATCTCGATCGAGCTGAACGATGCCACCACCGTCGACGCCGCCTGCCGGCTCGTCTTCGTCGCGGTCAACGAGAGCGGCCTGCTGCTCGAGAAGACGTCCTACGACGTCGTCACCTTTGACGCGTCCGGCAAGGTCGGCACGTCGCTGACCTTCCAGTTCGGGCGGCTGCCCGCGGGCAAGACCAAGGTCGTGCAGTTCGACCTGCCCGACCAGCCCTGCGAAACGATCACCCGGCTGCTCGTCAACGACATCGCCGAGTGCACGGTCGACGGCAAGGCGTCGGATGTGTGCATCGACACGCTGACCACGTCGACGCGCGCCAAGATCGAGTTCGGGCTGTGACCTGCCGGGTCGGCCGGCGCGATGCCCGGGAGCCGCACAGATGATCAGACTGATTTCCGAACAGCTCGCGTCCTCCGGCGGTCCGGTGCTGGTCGCGCTCTTCGTCATCTCGCTCGCCGCCGGCACGATCTTCCTGTTCAAGACCATGCAGTTCGCCCGCCTCGGCGTCGGACGCAGCGAGGGGACGGACGACGCGCTGGCACGCTGGGCCGCCGGGGCCTTCGACGACGGGCTGCGCCGGGCCAATGCGGACGTCTCCCCGGCTTCTGCGGCGGTGGCCGGGGCGATGGCCTCGCTGCTCGCCTACCCGGCCGACCGCGACAGGGCGCGCGAGGTCGCCGCGCACATCGCGCTCAGCCAGCTCAACACGCTGTCGAAGCACCTGCGCTTCCTGGAGACGGTGGCGCAGGCCGCGCCGATGCTCGGCCTGCTCGGCACGGTGATCGGCATGATCTCGGCCTTCGGCGAGCTTTCCGCCAAGGGCGGCGCCATCGATCCGTCGGCGCTGGCGGGCGGCATCTGGGTGGCGCTGATCACCACCGCGGCGGGCCTGTCGGTGGCGATCCCCGCCTATTTCGCCTCCATGTGGTTCGAGGCGCGGGTCGACCATGAGCGCGCCTCCATGGAGGCGGCGATCGCGAAAGTGCTGTTCAGCATCGCCCCGGTCACGCAGGGCGCCGCCGCGCCGGCGGCAAGGCCGGCTTTCGCCCCGTCGCCGGCGACGGTTCCGGCAGCCGCCGGAGGATAGGCGATGGCCGAGCAGCCGGGGGCCATCCTGCCCAGGCCGCTACGGCGCCGGCGGCCCTCCTTCGTGCTGACCTCGCTGATCGACGTCATCTTCCTGCTCGTCATCTTCTTCATGGTGTCGTCGCAGATCGTGCCGTTCTCGCTGCTGCCGCTCGGGCCGCTGGCGGCGGAAGGCCCCGCCGCCGGCGCACCGGAGACCCGATCGGCGCCGCCGATCGCCGTGCGCATCCTGGCGGGGCGCGTCGCCATCGGCGGCGACAGCATCGCGATGGCCGAGGTGGGCGACGCCTTCGCCGCGCTGAAGGCGCAGGGCGCCACGTCGATCCTGCTGATGCCGGCCACGACGGCGACGGTGCAGGACGTCGTCACCGTGCTCGAGGCGAGCAGGCAGGCGGCGCTCGGCAACGTCACCGTGCTCGGCCGCCGGAGCGACGCGCCGTGAAGATCATCCCAGATCCGGCACCGCGCCGGCATAACGATTTCACGCTGGCGATGATCAACATCGTCTTCCTGCTGCTGCTGTTCTTCCTGACCACCGGCAGCCTGAGCAACCGCCAGGAGGCGCAGTCGACCGTTCCGGTCACGCGCGACCTGCCGCTGGAGCGGCTGCCGCGCCCGCTTCTGCTGCTCGAAGCCGACGGCACGCTGCTGCTCGACGGCCGACCTGTGCCCCGCGCCCGGCTGGTCGAAGCGGCGCGCAAGGCGCTGGCGGCCACGGGCCGAACCGGCACGGCGCTCAGCCTGCTGGCGCAGCGCGACATGGCCGCCGCTCCCTTCCTCGCCATCGCCGAGGCGCTGCGTGCGAACGACGTGCCGCTGCAGATCGTGACGCTGCATGAGCCCGAGGGAAGGGCGGCGGCGCCATGAGCGCCGCTCCCGGCCTCTGGCTGATTGCCGTCGCCGGCTCGCTGGCGCTGCACGGCGCCATCGGCGCGGCGATCTACGTCATGCCGCTGCCCGACACGCCGGCGCCGGTCCACACCGAGATCGACATCGCCACACTTACGGCAGGAACCACGGCACGGGCGGCGCGGAGCGAAAAGGCGGCGGTCGTGGCTGCCGCCCGAGCGGCGCCGATCCGCGGGAACGGCGGAGCGCTGCAGCCGGCCGCCGCGCCGACCACGATTGCGGCCCGCCCTGCCCCGAACAGCAAGGCAGCGGCCCCCGTGACCGCGACGCGCGCCGAAGCCGCGTTGCACGACAAGACGGTCGGGACGTCTGCCCCGTCCGCGCGAGCGGAAGCCGTCAAGCCGAGCGGGCAAGCCTCGGCGGTCGCGGAGCCGGACAAGGTCGCGGCCCCGGCTGCGGCCGCGCCGGCTACGGCAGCGGCCGTTGCGGCCAGCACTACACCTGCCCCACCAATAGCGCAGGCCGCACCCCTCCGCCCGGAAGCGCCGACGGCGCTCTCCTCGCTCCCTCCGGCCGGCTCGGCGGCGAGCCGGACCGAGGCTGAAACGGTCGCGGCGATCGAGGCCAGGACGCCGACCGTCGCGGTCGGCGGCGCGGCAGGCCTTGCCCCGGCACAATCGCCCTCGGCCCCCCCTGCCACCTCGCCGATGCGCGAGACGGCATCCGCCATTGAACCGTCGGCGGCCACATCCACGATCGCCGCCACAAGACCGGCCGCCGACATCTCGGCCGTGGCATCGGCCCGGTCGCAAGAATCGGCTGCCGTGGCTCTACGGGCAGCGCCCATGCGGACCAATGGGATGGCCACCGTCGCGGCACCCCGGGCACCGGCAGCACGCGCGGCGCGGCCGGTGCTTGCGCCAGCCGCGCCAACCGAAACCGCGATGGCCGCGCCTGTGCCTCAGCGTCCGGACGTTCTGCGCGAGATGCTCCCCGCGCCGCGCCGGCCGGGCCCGCCGCGCATCGCCGATTTCCTCGCCGGACGCGGCGACGACTGCCTGCTGGCGCTGCCCGCCGGAATCGGGCCGACGCAGGCCGCCGTCGATGCCTATGCGGCAAGGCCGGAGACCGTCGAACGGCTCGGCGCCGACTACCACCGGCTGTCGGGTCGGCCGCTCAAGGCCACCCTGCGCCCCGTCTCGCGAGACCAGTGCAGCGCGCTGTCATTCGCCCGCAGCCTCGCCCAATATCCCGATTTTCCGCTGCGGCTCACTTTGGCCGAAACGACGATCGCCAGCGGCCAGGCGCTCTCCGGGGTGATCTCGGGACTGCGCAAGGACACGCTCTATCTCATCGTCGTCGACGACGAGGGCAAGGCGCAGCTCGTCAGCTCCTATCTCGGCCAGCGCGTCACGCTGACGAATTTCCGGGCGCCGATGACGCTCACCTCGGGCCCGGTCTCCTCCGTGCAGCTGCTCGTCGCCATCGCCTCGGACGGGCCGCTGCGCACCTTGCCGGAACGACCCGGCCTGCCGGCCGAGGACTATTTCGATCGCCTTGCCGAAGAGATCGTCGCCGATCAGCGTTCCATCGCCTTCGGTATCACCTCGTTCGTGGTGCGGTAGACAACCGGCTTGTTCCCGATCCAGACTGCCGTACTGCTGCCCCTCTCCGTCTCGCCCTTCAGGCTCGCCACCTCTCCCCCACTGCGTGGGGGCGAGGAACCCAGGCTGGAGAGGCGCCGGCATCGCGGCAGCGGTTCCTCTCCCCCACGGAGTGGGGGAGAGGTGGCGAGCCCGAAGGGCGAGACGGAGAGGGGGGACGGAGAGGGGGGCGCTTCTGCGGGCAACGGTCGGCCCGACTCAACCCCGGATGCGAAAATACCGCGCCGTCGCCGCGGCTTCCATCTTCTTGGCGCGGATCTCGGCGAGAATGCGCGGCAGCAGGTCGTCGGCCGGCGCCGGGCCGGTGACCTGCATGGCATCGACCGCCTGCGAGGTGGCTAAGGCGATCAGCACCTGCGGCACCGCGCTCTTGTCTTCGCCCTTGCCGGTGCCCAGCCCGAGCGCGATGCTGAACGTCGCCTTGCCGTCGCCGCGCTTCAGGATGCGGTCGAGATCGTGGGCGATGCCGTCATGGTCGACCAGCAGCAGGTAGGTCTGGCGCGACGGAGCGATCTCCACCTCGCCGCTCATCGGGTCGCGGTCGACAAGCTCGTATTTCACCAGGGACAGGTCCGGCGGATCGCCGGCGGCCTGCGCGAGGCCGGCCAGGAACCGCGTCACGGGGCATTGTTTCTGCCGGATCAGGCGCACGCCGATCTCGGGGTCCGTCTTGAAGCGTTTCGTGAAGTCGGCGAGCAGGGTCTTGAACGGCTCGACGCTGTCCCCGAATCCTTCGAGCTCGACGGTCCTGCCGTTCATCGACGTCGCGCTGGCGAAGAAGCAGTCGCCGCCGGAAAAGCTCCTCACCCACTCCGCCTGCTCGGCGGCCGCGTCGACGCCCTGCGGACCGGCTTGCGTGTCCGGTACCGGCTCCGGCTGCGGCTTGTCGCCATCGGGCTGGACGTCGGGGGGCGGCCCTTGCGGCGCCGGGCCCGGTTCGGCTCTCTTGTCCGTCGGGCCTTTTCCGTCCTCCGGAGCCGGCGGGTCGCCCTGCGGCGGGGCGGTCGTGTCCGGCTCGCTTGGCTGCGTGTCCGGCGGGCCTGGCCGCGGGTCGGGAGCGGGCGACGTGTCCGGAGGCGCCGGCGGCCCCGCATCCGGCGCCGTCTCCTTGTCCGCGGGTCGAGCGCCGTCGGCGTCGACGGGCGCGGTTCGGTCGTCGTCGGGCGTCGTGCCCTGATCGGCCGCCCCACCATCCGGCGTGGCGTCCGGGGTCGCCGTCGGCTCGGGCCGGGGTTGCGGCACCGGCAGGAAGCGGTCGGCGAACCCGCCATACCACACGACGGCGGCGACGCTGGCGGCAAGCAGCGCCAGCGGGCCGGCCGCCAGCCCGCCGCGCCCGCGGCTCCGCCTGCCGGTCGCGGCCGGCTCCGTGCCGGGCAGGCCGCTCGCCGGCTTCAGCTCGGGAATCGCGATCTTCTCCGGTCCGCGATAGGGGCCGAACGGGCTTTCGCTGGCGGGCGGAGGCGCTTCCGGCGTCGCCCCCGTCTCGCCGGAAGCGGGCCTTGCCGGGCCGCCGGTCGGTTCGGCCGCCGTCGGGGCGAGCCGCTGCGGCGGCGGCGCCGTCACCGTCGGCTCCTGAACCCGCCAGGCGTCGCGGCCGGGCGCGACCCAGCTTGCCACCTCGTCCATGCCGCCCGGCCGGTCGCCCGGATCCGGCTGCAGCATGGCCTCCAGGACCGGGCGCAGCTCAGCGTCGACACCGGCGAGGTCGGGTACGGCGCGCCGCTTCTCGATCACCTCGACCTGGCTGCCGCTCATGTCGAGCGGGGCGCCGCGCAGCGCCGCCGCCATCACCAGCCCGAGGCTGTAGATGTCGGATTTTTCCGTGACCTCGCCGCCATGCATGCCGAGCTGCTCGGGCGAGACGAAGTTGTACTTTCCGGCGAACACGCCGCCGAGCAGCGTCTCGCCGCCGACGGTGGCCGAGCGGGCGATGCCGAAGTCGATGATCTTGGCGCGGCCGACCTTGCCGCCAGGCAGGATGATGTTGTCGGGCGAGAGATCGCGGTGGATAATGCCGGCCTCATGCGCGGCGGCCAGGCCGGAGGCCAGCCGGAACAGCAGGGCGCGCGCATCGCCGGCCGGCATCGGCCCGCGCGCGAACATGTCGACCAGCGACAGCCCGTCGACGAACTCCATGGCCAGATACGGCCGGCCGATCGCCTGGTCGATGGCGAAGACGTGGTAGCGCACGATCGCCTCGTGCGACAGGTGGTTGAGGATCGAGGCTTCCTTGCGGAACAGCGACAGGATCATCGCGTCGCGGGCGAATTCCGGCAGCACGATCTTGATCGCCACCGGGTCGCCGGTCTGGATGTTGTGGCCGCGGAACACCTCGCCCATGCCGCCGGCGGCGATGCGCTCGTCGAGCTCGTAGGTGCCGCTGAGCTGCGTGCCGACCGCCACCCCTTCTGGCAGCGCCACCAGCATGGTCTTTTCGTCAGAGGACATGGCGCTCGTCCGAACCGCTTGCCGGGGCGGCCGCAAGCTCGTCGTCCTCGCCCACCGCGTGGCACTTCACCACCACGACGGTCACGTTGTCGGTGCCGCCGCGCTCCAGCGCCCGGTCGACCAGCATGCGGCAGGCGGCCTCCGCCGGCGCCGCGAGCACCGCGTCGCGTATCTCGTCGTCGGTCACGTGGGCGGTGAGCCCGTCCGTGTTGAGGACGAAGACGTCGCCGGGCCGCGTCTGGCCAAGCTCCATGTCGGTCGATATCTCCTCCTCCGCGCCGACAGCCCGCGTGATGACGTTGCGGCGCGGCCAGACGCGCGCCTCCGCCGGCGTCAGCACGCCGCGGTCGAGCAGCTCCTGCACCTCGGTATGGTCGTGCGAAAGCTGCGTCAGCACGCCGTCGCGCACCAGGTAGACGCGGCTGTCGCCCAGCCAGATGCAGGCGAACTGGCGATCGAAGGCGAGCAGGGCCGCGACCGTCGAGCCGATGGTGCCGCCGCGCGCCTGGGCGATCTGCCAGATGCGGGCATTGGCGCGCACGATGCGATCCTCGAAGCGGGCGCGCAGATCCGGCGCCGAGCTTGCCACGCCGAGCGTCGCCAGGTAGTCGACGATCGCCGACGACGCCACCTCGCCGGAATCGTGCCCGCCCATGCCGTCGGCCACCAGCCACAGCCCGCTCCGCGGCGCGATCAGGAAACGGTCCTCGTTGAGATCGCGCACCCGGCCGGGATGGGTGAGGCCGAAACTTTCGAAGCGGATACCGGCATCGTGCACTTTTCGTCACCCGCGATGGCCGGCGCGCGCCGCGCTGCCGGCGGTTCAGTCACTCGGCCACGGCCTTCAGCATGCGCGTATGAAAATACGGATCGGGGAGGCCGTTCCTGGCATGCAGCAGAGGGCCGCGCTCGTCGTTGCCCGGCACCCACCAATAGCTGCGGCCGCGTGCCACCTGCCGATAGTCGTCCTCGAAGATCGCCGCCAGGAAGCTCGGCGTGTCGATGTCCTGCCCGGCCTGCCACAGAGGCCCGCCCTTGAACATGGAGCGGCGCGCATTCGGCACCAGCCGGTCGATGGCGGGAGCCGGCAGGCCGCCCAGCACGGATTCGACTGCCGGCGCCGCGCCCTCTTCGAGCACACCGAGCAGGCGCGCCTCGATCGCGGCGAACCACTTCTCCTGCGGCGAATAGGACGGCGGCGGCAGGCTCTCGCCCGGTTCGCAGGCATAGAGCGCCAGCAGCGGGAAGAAGCGGCCGATGCCGTCGACGGAGGGCATCAGCGCGCCGGCGCAATTGACGCCGAGCACGTCGGCGCCGATCCAGAAGCGCCAGATCGGCGCGACCAGGTAGACCTCCTCCCAGCCGCGGCCGAGTTCGCTGCGGCTCGCCGCGACGGCCGACTGCAGCCACGTCTCCAGCGGCGACAGCACCTCGCCGGCGATGCCGAATGCGATGAAGTCGCGCTTCTGCGGCAGCTTGCCGAACAGACCGAAACCCATGTCACAACCCGCTCGGACAGGAGAACTGGGTGAGCGCCGGCAGGAAGAACGGATTGGCCACCGAGCCGACCCGGATCGAATAGGCGACGTCGCGGCCGCCGATGACGAAGCGGGCCCGCATGCCGTCCGGCGTCTGCGATACCGAGCCGTATTCGAACAGCCGCATCAGCGCCCAGTCGCCTTCGGTGACGACGCCCGAGGCGCGGCCGGGAATGTCCGGCGTCAGCTCGACGCTGGCGGTTCCGCCCGACATGCTCGACGGCCACTGCACCGACAGCGGCAGCCCGCCGACCTGCGTGCTCTGGACGAGCTGGCCGTCGATGCGGAACAGCGCCATCTCGGCCTCGCCGTTCAGCGAGAACGGCGTGACGGTGAGGCTGACCGCCGGCATCGGACCGGTCTGCGGGAAGAAGGCATCGCGGATCTCGGCGGCGCGCTGGAACTCCTTGAGCGTCGCCTTCGACAGCTCGCGTCCGAGCCGGGTGTCCTCCTTCCACACCCAGTCGCCGCCGCCCATGTCGGTCAGCGGGGCCAGGTTCTGCGCGAAGAAGCGGTCGATGACGCCGTTCGGCGCGAAGATGCGCGCGAAATCCTGCATGCGCACGTCGCGCTCGCTGTCCTTGGCGAAGGGATAGCGGTTGGCGATCACCGAATCGCAGGCCTGCGTCACCTCGCTGTTCAGCATCTGGTTGAGCTGGGCCAGCGAGTTGCCGGCCGCGTCGCCCTCGAAATCGTCGACGGCGGCATTGACCATGCGCGCCACCGGACGCGGCAGCCGCGAGGCGTTGGCGCGCAGGTTCACCACCTGCATCTGCATGTTGGCGTTGGCGCGGGCAGCCTGCGACGGATTGGTCGCGGCCAGCACCAGGCTCTGGTAGACCTCGTAGAAGTTCTGCACCAGCGCGTCGACCGGCCGCTTGCCCGGATCGCCCTTCACCAGTTCGTGGAACGGCCGGAACTGCGCCTCGATGTTGGCGCCCGGAACCGGACGCGCCCCGGCGGAGCCGGAGAAGGTGTCGCCGGCGCGGCTGTCGAACTTCTTCATCGCCAGATCGATGCCGATGCGCGCCAGGCCCGATGCGCGCGCCGCCGCCCGGTCGGCGGCGTATTTCGCCACGGTCCTGGCCGCATCGGCAGCGTCGCCGCCGATATCCGGCAGGTTGGCGGGCAGGTCGAGCGTCAGCTCGCCTTCGACCGGCTCGCGCGTCAGCTGCGTCTCCAGGCTCACAGCCTCGAACAGCTGGCGGATCGGCGAGTTCGGCGACGAGGCCGCCGACAAAGCGAGATATTGCGGCTTGTCGGCAGACATCGATTTCAGCTTGAGGTTGTCGATGACGGCGTTCCAGGCATCGACGAAATCCTTGCCGTAGCGTTCGATCAGCACCGGGCCGAGCTGGCCGAACTGCTCCTCGACGCCCTTCTGCTCGGCCAGCTCGCCCATCACCCATTTCTCGCCCTCGATCTTGTCGGCGACGGCGGCGAGCTGCGGGATGAAGAAGTCCTGGAAACCGGCATAGGTGTAGAGGCCGGGCACGGCCAGCTTGTCGAGCTCGGTGCCGTCGACGGTCTCGAATACCAGCGCGGTGTCCGGGCCGCCGCGCGCGATCACCGAGAAATTCTCGACCGGTGCCGAGTAGGAGGCGGTCTTGATCAGCGCATAGGCGCGGTCGGCCATGTTCATGCGCGCCAGCGAGCGCTGCGCCGATTCGACCAGCGGCCCGTTGAGTTCGAAGCTCGGCTTGTGCGAGGAGCCGAGGTCGAGCATGGCGCCGAGATGACGGACGAGGTCCTCGCGCAGCGCGCGGTTGTTCGGGCCCGGATAAAGGTTCTCCTCCCAGTCCTTTCGCATCCAGGTCTCGACCAGGTCCTCGTCGACCTTGGGCGCCTGGCCGCCGAGCATGAGATAGACCTTGAGCGTCTCGTAGAGCGCCAGCGGGTCGTTCATGCTGGCCTCGATCTGCCGCTCCAGCCGCAGGATGAGGCGCGAGCGGAACATGCGCTCCAGCGCCTGCCGGTAGGTGGTCCCGGCCGCGGAGACCAGGCGCGGACGCTGCGCCAGGCCGAAACTCTCGCGCATCGGCGTCGGCAGGTCGCGGTTGTCGTAGCCGACCGGCATGGTGCGCAGGATGTCGAGCAGCCCGGCGGCATTGGAGAGCTCGACGTCGGCGACGGTGTTGGTCTTGAGCTCGGGCGCCGCGTTGACGCGGTACTGCTCGGCCGAGCTGTCGGTGGCGGCGATGAGTTGCCGGTTGCTGGCAAAGCTCATACCCCAGGCGCCGAGCGCACCGGCCGCGACGAGGCCCATCGCCGCCAGCGCACCGTAGCGCAGGAGAGCCGCGCGCCGCACCGCGCCCATGTCGCGCGACACCCAGCCGGCCTCGGCGAAGATCACCTTGGTCAGCAGGTCGCGCAGGAAGAAGCTCTTGCCCTGCCCCGACAGCTGGGAGGCATGCGCGGTCTCGCCGAAGCTGCGGCCGATCGAGCCGAGCACCTGGTCGATCGGCGTGCCTTCCTGCGTGCCCGAGGAGAAATAGAAGCCGCGCAGATTGGCGTCGGCCTGGTAGCGCGTCGGCTCGAAGATGCGGTTGAGGAAATCGGCGACGCGCTCCTTCAGGAGCGCGAACTGCGCGGGAAAACCGAAGATGGCGATGCGGGCGATCGGGTCCGGCTCCTCGTGCAGCCGGTCGGTCACCTCCTCCGTCAGGCGCCGCACCAAGAGGTCGAACTCGGCCGGCACCTCGCCGACCATGTTCTTCCGGCGGTCCTCGGTCTGGAAGGTGGCGCCCCAGACTTTGCGGCGGCGCGCCTCGGTGAAGCTGCCGAAATATTCGGCGAAGCCGGCGATCAGGTCGGCCTTGGTGAACAGCGCGTAGACCGGGAAGTCGATCTTGAGCTGCTGGTGCAGTTCGAGCAGGCGCTTGCGGATCGCCGTCGCGTGCTCGCCGAGCTGCTGGCCGTCGAGCTTCAGCAGGTCCTCGATGGAAATCGCCAGGATGACGCCGTTGATCGGCTGTTTTGCGCGCTGCTGCTTGAGCAGCGACAGGAAGGAGAGCCAGCTCTTCTTGTCGGTCTCGCTGTCGGAATCCTGCGTGGTGTAGCGCCCGGCGGTGTCGATCAGCACCGCCTCCTCGGTGAACCACCAGTCGCAGTAGCGGGTGCCGCCGGTGCCGGCCACCGCCTTGCCGCCATCGGGTCCGGCGAGCGGGAACTTCAGGCCGGAATTCACCAGCGCCGTCGTCTTGCCGGCGCCGGGCGGGCCGACGATGACGTACCAGGGCAGGTCGTAGAGATAGTTGCGCTTGCCGCTGGCGCGCTTCAGCGTCTCCAGCGCCTCGGCCATGCGCTCGCCCAGCACCTTGCCGTCGCCCTGCCTGCCCTCGCTCTCGGCGAGCGCCGCCTCCAGCGCCTTGGCGGCACGGCGGCGCAGCCACCAGCGGACGCCGTAGAAGCCGCCGACGGCGGCGAAGACGACGAAGATGATGAGCAGGCGCACCCAGACCGGGTCGAAGGGCCGGATGTCCTCGTAGCCGACCAGCGGGCCGGCGAACCAGACGGCCGCGGCGAAAGCCAGCAGGCCGACGGCGATGGCGGTTCGGATGAGCCATTTCCTCATGGCCGCCGCCTCGCGCCTCGCCCAGGACGCCCCCTCCACCACGCTTCGCGTGGTCCCCCTCCCCCGCTTCGCAGGGGAGGATTCAAGGTTGCGGCCCGCCGCGCCGCCGATCCTCCCCCATTCACGGGGGAGGGGGACCGCCGAAGGCGGTGGAGGGGGCGGTTCGGCGCAACGGTTCTCAAGCGAACGCGATCCGTCCAAACCACCTCCGACGGGATGTGCGCCTCCGCCCTCATCCCGCTATTCCTCCGCGCGCGGAATCATCACTTCCACCCGCCTGTTCTTGGCCCGGCCCTCGGCCGTCCGGTTGTTATCGATCGGCTCGTCCTCGCCGCGGCCCGCCACGCTGACGCGGCGGGGATCGGAAAGGGTCGGCGCGATCACCTTCTCCACCGCCTTGGCGCGCGCCACCGACAGGTCGAAGTTCGACTTGAAGGCGCCGGACGGTTTTGGCTTCACATTGTCGGTGTGGCCGATGACGTGGATCGGTCCCGGCTCCCGGTCGAGCGCGGCGGCGATGCGTTGGGCGACCGGCGCGAACTCCTTGCGCACGTCGGCGCGGCCGGAGGCGAACAGCAGAAGATTGTTGACCTGCACCACGATGTTCTCGCCAACGGCGACGACGTCGAGGCCGCCGGCCTCGATGTCGCCGGCGAGCGCGGCGCGGATGCGCTGCAGCTGCGTGGTGTTGCCGAGGTCCGGACCCTCGAACGGCGCGAAGGCGCCGCGCTCGATGGTCACCGGCTCGGATGGGTTGAGCGCGATCAGCCGCGCCGCAAGCGCCTCGCCGTCGGCGCTGATGAGGAAGCGCAGCAGCAGATAGACGCCGACAAGTGCTGCGCCGACGACGCCGGCGATCGCCCACAGCGGTATCGCCGCGCCGACGCTCTTCATCAGCTTGGCCATGCCCTGCCAGCGCGGCGAGATGTCGTCGTCGTTGCGGGTCCTGAGATGCCTGAGCGTCTGGTAGACGTCGCGCCGCCAGCGCTGCAATTCGACGTCGCCGCCCGCCGCACCCCGGTACTGGCCCTCGAAGCCGAGCGACAGGCAGGCATGCATCAGCTCCAGCAGGTCGTAGCGCGGCGCCGGGTTGGCAAGAATCTTCTTCAGTTCCTCGAAGAAGCCGACGCCCGAGGTGCGCACCTGGAAGAACTGCGCCAGCATGGAATACTGCATCCACACATGCCGGTCGGTGCCGGGCAGGTTCTGGACGATGTCGTCGGCGGTGCCGCACAGCGCGTATTTGGCGACCATGATGTCTTCCGGCGCCACCCCCGCCTCGCCCGCCTTCTTCTCGAAGTCGCGGATCTCCTGCGCGACATGGCTCATCAGCGGCACGGCCTGCATGTCGATGATCATCAGCCTGAGACGGCCGAGCAGGATGAGCAGCGGCGCGGCCGCGGCCGTCAGCGGATTGGCGGCCGCGTATTCGCCGCCGTCGCGGGCGTTCAGCGCCACGTCGAGCGGGATCTTCTCGTGCGGGGTGACGGGCTCCTGCGGCTGGCCGGCATCGGGGAAGAAGACGTTGGCGCGCGCCGCGCGCATCCAGTCGTCGGGATCGGGCATGCCATAGCGCGCCTGGTCGCCAGTCGATGGCATCGGCGAATAGGGCGGATAGGACGGTGCCGGATAGGGCGACCGCGGCGGCATGCCCGGCGCCGGCGTGGCATGAGCGGGCTGCTGCGGGGCGCGCGGCGACGGCGTGGCGATGACGGTGGCGCTGGAGGACGGCGGCGGGCCGGGGACGGGTGCCGCGCCCGCCTGACCCGGCGCGGGACGCAGCGGGTCCGGCCGCGGACGGCCCGCGGGGTTCGGACGGATGACCGTCTTGCCACCGGAGCCGAACGGGTCGTCCTTGCCGCTCATCTGCGGTCTTCCACGATCGCCCACAGGTCGAGCACGAGGCCCGGCCAGTCGCCGGCGAAATGCAGGCCCATGCCGCTCGCCACGCTGAACTCGGGCCATAGCGCCGACGACTTGTCGAGGTAGAAGTAGACGTGGTCGGAGATGGCGCGGATCTGGCGCGGCGGCGTCGGCATGTGCACCAGCTCGATGCCGGGCAGGTGCGTCTGCACGATCTCGTTCATCTTGGTGTTGGGGCCGATCTTGCACAGCGCCGGGAACTGCTGCTGCACCTGCGACAGCGGTTTTGCCGCCGCCACCTCGACGACGAAGGTGGCGTTGCGGAAGAGCTGGCGGTCGGGCACGGTGGCGACGAAGGCGTTGGGCGCCTTCTCCACCAGGTTGAGGCGGATGGCGCGGCCGATGTCGAGGCTGAGCAGGCGCTGGATGTCGGACAGCACCGGCTCGAACACGGCGTCGAGCGCGTCCTGGTCGTAGTCGGCGTATTCGGGAGCCAGCCGCTTGGCCGAGAAGGTCCACAGCTCGCCGGAGATGCGCAGCAGTTCCTTGTAGAACTCGACCGGATGGACGAATTGCGAGGCGCGCATGTGCTTCACCACGTTGATCTCGCGGTTCAGCATCTGCAGCATGAAATAGTCGAAGGTCTGCAGGCCGCCGCCCGAGCTCGGGTCGGCGGCGTAGCGCGACAGCGTCTCCAGCTTGGTGTCCATCCAGCCGATCACCCGCTCGACCCAGCCGGCGACGACCGGATGCGCCTGCGTGGCGATCACCGGCGGGGCGAAGGTCTCGTCGAAGACGATGGTCTTGTCGCGCACCTCGAGGATGCGGGCGACGCGCAGGCAATGCGCGCCGGGCTTGGCGGTCTTGCGGATCTCGAAGGTGGCGCGCGGATGGGCGACCTCGATCTCCTGCTCGACATGCATGCCCGAGGAGGAGTCGACGATGGTCTCGATGTCGCGGACATAGCGGCTGCCCGACGTGCCCTCGGCCATGTCGACCTCGCGGCCGTTCACCACCGCCGCCGGCAGCACCAGCCAGACGACCTGCTTGTCGACGCCGGCCGGCACGTCGATCGGCTCCGGCAGCGGGCTGGAGCCCGGCATGTCGAAGGGCGTGCCGTCCTGGAAGATTCCGCTGGCGCGCCGCAGCGCGAACTTGTTCTGCTGGGCGAGGTCGCGATCGATCTCGATCTGCGCGAAACCCCAAGGATAGGCACCGATCTGCCGCACCCTGTTCTCAAGCAGGCGCTCGAAATAGCGGTCGTTCTGCTGGAAATGATGCTGGCGAAGAAACAGCCCTTCCGACCACGCTACCTTGCTATACCATGACATCTTGGCGGTCGGTCTCCAGTGGCAAGCTCGCTTTCGCTACAGTATCAGAATCGCGAAGAATCCGCTCGCGATTTGGTGGAATGTTCTTCTGGCATCGACTGCCCCTGATCTGCACGGTATCGGGAAGACGCCACGGCTATGGCCCGATGATCACGGTCGGCTCGCCCATGGCGATGAAGTCGGGCGGGCCGAAAGCTTCCAGGATCATGTCGCCGGCCCGGCACGCCGGCAGCCCGTTGATCATCACGGTGGGCGAGCCGGTGACGACGACGCCCGGCCCGTGCGGCGGCGGCAGCGGGATCGGCGCCATGTGCACGCAGGCGTGGATGTCGGCGCCGCCGGCCGAGGCCAGGATCGCCGCGCTCATCGCCGCCGCCTCCGCCGCCTTGCCCGCTTCCTCGGCGGCCTTGGCGGCCGGCAGGCCCGGCGTCCCGGCCGCCGCGACGGTCGCCGCCTGGTAGCCGATCACACGTGCATCCGACGCCGCCTTCGCCGCCTGTAATCCCGCGGCGGCGGCCAGCGGCATGCCACGCCATGCCGGCTTCTTGCCGATCAGCACGGTGATCGCGCCCGGCCCCGGCATCAGCATGCCGGGCAGCAGGTGAATCACCGGATCGAGCGTCCTGGCAGCAGGGCCCATCGGCATTTGACAGCTCCGATCTGGAGGGTTCCGGCGTTCTCCGACGCAGCAAGCGTAGGGTGAAACGTTGAAGCGGCCGTGGCTTCAGCCACCGCCCCAGCCGCCACCGCCCGGGCCTTCGCCACCACCACCACCGCCGCCGCCGCCACCAGCACCGCCCCCGCCGGCGCCGCCGGGCCGTTCCGTCGCTATCTTCGGCTTTGGCCGCATCGGCTTGGCGGTCGCGGGCGTCGCCGCAGCCTTGCGCGGCCGCTTGGCCTTCGGCTTCTGCGTGGTCTGCGGCGCGTAGTAGACGGGTTTCGGGGCCACCGTCTGCTGCTTGAACGGCGACAGGATCGTGTCCTCGACGCTTGCGCAACTGACCAGCGCGGTCGTTGCCATTCCCATAACGAAATAAGTCAAGAACCTGCGCATCGAGACTGCCTCCAAATCGCCTGACGGTCGGTCAGAGCATGTCCAGCCGGGGCGTCGACTGGACCCATTCGTGCCGCACGATCTCGGCGAACAGGTCGACCGGATCGGACGGCGGCTTGCTTCCCAGGACATCCGCCGCGGCGGCGCGGGCCTTCGGGCCGAGCTTGCCGTCGACGTCGACGCCGGCAGCGCCGAGCCGCACCAGCGTCTTCTGCAACTCGGTGACCAGCCGCTCGCGCGGCATCGCCGCCAGCCTGGCGCGGGCATCGTCCGACGCCTTGCCGGCCTTGCGCGCCACCGCCAGGCCGTAGAGCCGCAGCGCCTCGTCCGGATCGGCGGCGAGCGACGGCTCGGCGCTGACGATCTCGGCGGCGTAGAAGGCGCCCCAGCCGTCGCCGCGCACCGCGCTTTCGCGGAACAGCTTCAGCAATGCCGCCTGGTCGGTCTTGCCGGCCTTGCGGTCCATCAGCGCCATCAGCGTGCCGGCATAGGGGTGGAGCTTGCGGTTCGCCTCGTCGAACATCCTGTAGGCACGCGCCGCGTCCTCCTTCACGAAGACGCCGTCGCGATACATCATGCCGAGATTGACCTCGCCCCAGATGTCGCCGCGGTTGGTCGAGGTCTCGAACATCACATAGGCGCGCTCGATGTCCCTGGGCACCCGGTTGCCGTATCGGTACTCGGCGCCAAGCTGATTGAGCGCATAGGTGTGGCCGGATTCGGCCGCCTTGTTGAGCAGCTCGATGCCGCGGCGGACATTGGCCTTGACGCCCTTGCCGTCGAGCAGGGCACGGCCGAGCGAATACTGGCCATAGGGATCGCCGCGGCGGGCGGCGGCCTCGAACAGCGGGATCGCCTTCTTCGGGTCGAGCTCGACCGCCGCGCCGAGTTGGTAGAGCCGGCCGAGGAAATGCCCGGCGCGCACATGGCCGCCGTCGAGCGCTTCGCGCACCATCTTCAGCGCGCCGGGAAAATCTCCCTTCGCATAAAGCACGCGGCCGTACTGGAACTTGAAGCGCGGAATCTCCGGGAAATCCGCCACTGCCTCGCCGCAGGCGGCCAGCGCCTCGTCGATGGCGATGTCGTTGGGCAGCACGCCCTCGGTGACGGCCTGGATGTCGAGCGGCTCGGCGGCGAGGCGGTCGCAGGCATTGACCTCGGCGTCGACGGTGATGACGACGGGCTTCGCCTCGGGCGCGGTGACGACCGACTTCAGCACGATCGCGGCCTCGGCGTCGCTGCGATGGATCGCCGGCCGGATGCGCACCTTCGGCAGGTCCTCGGCCTTGACCAGATCGCCCAGCACCAGCAGTTCGCCGCCCACGGCGACCTGCGCGGACGGGTCGCGTTGCTCGACGCGCAGCCACCCGGTCGGCCGGCCGGCGCCGAGCTCCAGCGTCGGGACCGGCGTGAAGCCGGTGCCGACGTCGCTGCTGACGGTCAGCTTCACCGGCGTGATCGCCTTGGTGATGCTGGCGCTGTCGTCGTTGGAGGCGACGACAACCGGTTTCTCGGCCGTCGCCGGAACGCTGGCGTCGAAGACGATGGCGACGGCGCCGTTGGCGCTCTGGCCGGTGTCCGACTTGATCGTATAGGGCAGCAGCTCGACCGGCTTCTGGCCGGCATCGGTGGCATAGACGATGTCGTCGATGCGGTCCGCGGCGATCGGCGTGCCAGGCTGCACCGTCTTGTCGTCGAGCAGCAGGATGCCGGCCCGCGGCGCCTTCTCGAAGGTCGCGGTCAGCGTCATGCCGCTGCTGGCGATCGGCGGCTGGATGTTGAGCGCCACGCGGGTGGCATCGGCGCCGACGCGCACTTCCGTGACGCTCTCGCCGAGCACCAGGACTTCCTGCGCCGAGACGAAATAGAACTGCGACGTGAGGCTGGAGACGTCCCACGGCACCTGGCGGCCGCCGGTCTTGTCCATGACCGCGGTACGCACCATGGTCAGGACCTCGCGCACCTCCTTGTTGGGGCTGAGCGCCTTTTCGGCGAAGGCGCCGGCGAACGGGCTCAAATCGCCGCCGCCGTCATAGGCGACGTCGTTGGGGGCGGTGGAATAGACGATGAGCGAGCCCTGCTTCGGCGTCAGCGAGGCGAGGCCCTTCTTGCCGGCCACGTCGATCTTCTTGTCGCCGAGATAGTAGTACTGGTTGCGGAACGGGTTGTCGCGGCAGGCGTCGAGCACGAGGATCTGCAGCCCCGAGGTGGCGCGCATGTAGTCGAGCAGGCTGTTGACGTTGTAGCTCTGCACTTCAAGGTCGTAGGACGAGCTCAGGCTGGCGTCGACGGGAATGATGAAGTTCTGGTCGGCGACCTGGACCGCGTGGCCGCTATAGTAGAAAAGCGCCACGTCGCCGTCGTTCAGCGTCTGCAGGAATTCGCGCACCGTCCGCTCGAGGCCGGCCTTGTCGACGTCCTTGCCGATGGTCACCTCGAAATTGGCGTCGCGCAGCACCGCGCCGATGCGCTCGGCGTCGTTGACGGCGTTCGGCAGCTTGGGCAGGTTCGCGTAGCCGGAATTGCCGATCACCAGGGCGGCGCGCCGGCCGTGCACCGGCTCGCCTGCGGCAAGCGCGGGATCGGCGGCCAGGTCCGCCAGCGCGATCAGGGCAAGGAACACGGTTGCAATACGAAGTATTGCCAACCATGACCGGCAGGAGGCAGGCAGAAATTCCATCCGGTCACCTCGATCCGGAAAGCAGCTGTAAATCTACGCCCTTTGCAGCCTCACATAAAGATGATTCAGAACGGTGTCGCTCCGCGTTATTTTTGTTGCGAGCATCGGGAATCTCGCGCTCTCGTTGCAGACTTGGGAATCGCTTTTTTTCGCTTTCCTGCCGAAACTTGACACGCGGTGATTGAAAAAGCTTGCGGGCGCACAACCTTCGTTGCACGCCCGCAAATTGTTTCTGCGTTGTACTTGTCTATACGGCCCGTCAGGCCGGGACGGCCTTTTTGGCGTCCAGCCGGTCGATGGCCTCGACATTGCCGGCGGACGGCCCCTTCGGGTCGAATTCGGAGGCGAGCCAGGTGTCGGCGATCGCCTTGGCGAGTTCCGGCCCGATGACGCGGGCGCCCATGGTGATGATCTGGGCGTTGTTCGACTTGGCCGCGCGCTCGGCCGAATAGGTGTCGTGGGTCAGGGCGGCGCGGATGCCGGGCACCTTGTTGGCCGAGATGCAGACGCCGATGCCGGTGCCGCAGAACAGGAAGCCGCGGTCGAACTTGCCGTCGACGATGCCGCGCCCGACCTTGTCGGCAAGGTCTGCATAAAAGCCGGACTGGCTGAGGTCGGTCACCTCGATCTCCGGCTTGCTCTTCAGATGCGCGGCGATCACGTCGAGAAGCGGCTTGCCGGCGCTGTCGGCTCCGAGGACGACCTTCATGCTATTCTCCTTCACTGGCCCGGCGGAGCGGCGCTGCCGTCCGGCGGCGATTGCATTCACCGGTCGAGATATTCCGCCGCGGGCCGCGGTTCAATAGGCCGGCGGCGACATGCCAGCGCCGGACCCTCGAACCGGCGGGTGGGAACGATCCCATCGCCGGGGCCGTGACCTTCACGGAGCCGGCCCGCTCCGTCGGCAACCCCTCAGCCTTTCCGCCATTCTCCTTCCAGGCTCTTCAAGAACCGGTCGAAGACCGGATCGAAACGGTCCGGCGAATCCCAGAACGGCGCGTGGCCGGATTTGTCGATCACGTGCTTCCTGCCCTCCCACAGATTGGAGAAGGGGATGGTGTCGACGAAGGCGACATTGACGAAGGGCTCGTCGGCGCCGTTGAAGACCGCGATCGGCGGCGTGTCGCCCAGGATGATCCGGCTCTGGTCACGGCCGACGCCCTCGGCGAACTTGCCCAGCATCAGCTTTCGCGCACGCCCGTCGGTGCGCTTCACCGCGTCGTAGAGCAACTGGTCGTAGGGTTCGCCGCAGGTGCTGCGGGCATAGGCGTCGATGTCCTCCGGCGAGAAATGCTCCTTTCCCGCCAGCCCCATATGAGGGCTCGGCAAAAATCCCTTGCCGAGATCGGCGGCCGAGACCGGCGGCGTGCCGGTGATCATGAGGCCGAGCATGCCCTTGTAAAGGCCGATCATCTCCAGCCCGATATGGCCGCCCAGCGACCAGCCGAAGATCGCCGCCCGCTCATGGCCCAGCTTCAGCATCGCCTCGGTGAAGGCGTCGGCATAACCCGGCATGTTGTAAGTGCGGTCGGGGTCGAGCGCATCGTCGGACTCGCCATGCCCCGGCAGGTCGATCGCGATCAGGTGAAAATCCCGCCCGATCCGTCCATCGAACTGGTTGCGGAAGACCTCGCCGCAGGAGGAGTTGCCGTGGATCATCAGCACCGGGATGCCGGCGCCGTCGGTCTCGCGCACGGCCAGGATGCCGTGACTGGTCTCGATCCTGGATTTCTTCGTCGCCACCCCAGCCTCCATTGTTCCCGTTCGGGCGGTTGCCCACAAATCCATCACACACCGGCACGCGTCCGCCGGATAGGCAAAACTGCGCGAAGAGTATGAAAATATCTTTTCAGATTGTCCCGCATGTGCATAGATTGTCAATCATTCAACCTAGCAAACACACGCAACAGGGGAACGTGTCATGATCTGCAACGCCGTGGGCCGCCGGGTCCGCCAACTGGTCCTGGGGGCGTCCGTCGCGGCGCTTGCCGCGGCCGCCTCCACCGCCGCCTTCGCCGACACCATCAAGATCGGGCTGCTCGCGCCGCTCACCGGCCCGGCCGCCGCCGACGGCCAGGAGTTCCAGCGCGGCGCCCAGCTCGCCATCGACGAGATCAACGCCGCCGGCGGCTTCGACGGCAACACCTTCGAGCTGGTGGTCGGCGACGTGAAGGACCAGTCGGCCGGCAACGTCACCTCGGCGGTCGAGCGGCTGCTCGGCGATCCCGAGGTGCATTTCATGACCACCGGCTACGCCAGCCTGACCAATTTCGAGATCGACAACATGGCCGAGGCGGAGATGCCCTATGTCATCTCCGCCACCTCGCAGCAGACACGCGACATCATCGCGCCCGAGCCCGACAAATACGGCTGCTGCTGGTCGCTGACGCCGTCCTTCGACGCCTACAACACCGACGTCACCTATTTCGTGGAGAAGCTCGCGGCCGACGGCAAGATCCAGCTGCCGACGAAGAAGGTGGCGATCATCTCCTCCGACAACGCCTATTCCAAGACCATCTCGGAAGGCATGAAGAAGACTTTTACCGAGAAGGGCTGGACCATCACGGTCGACGAGCTGGTGCCGTTCGGCGAGGTCACCGACTGGCGCGCCATCCTGGCCAAGGTGCGCGAGAACGTGCCGGACGTCGTCATCAACACCGACTACCTGCCCGGCAACTCCGCCTCCTTCCTCAACCAGTTCATGGAGCAGCCGACCAAGAGCCTGGTGTTCCTGCAATACGCGCCGAGCGTGCCGGAATTCGTCGAGCTGACCAAGAAGAACTCCACCGGAATCATCTACAACCTGCTGGGCGGGCCGCTGACCACGCCGAAGAACCCGCGCGCCGCCGAGATCGCCGACAAGTACAAGGCGAAATACGGCGTCGAGAGCGGCACCTATGGCGTCGCCCTCTACGAGACGGTCTATCTGTATCTCGACGCGCTGAAGAAGGCCGGCGACGCCACCGATCATCAGGCTGTCATGAAGGCGCTGGGCGAGACCGACAAGCAAGTCGCCGCGGGCCGGCTGAAGTTCGATCCTGCGACGCACCTCGCCATACAGGGCGACGACTTCATCCCGATCACCTTCTTCCAGATCTGGGACGGCCAGCGCACGCTGATCTCGCCGACGCAGTACGCCACCGGCGAGTTCAAGATCCAGCCGTGGATGCAGTGACGCATGGCACTGCTGGAGCTTGACGGCGTCTCGAAGGCCTTCGGCTCGCTGAAGGCCGTGGACGGCGTCTCCTTCAAGGTCGAGGCCGGCGAAATCTTCGGCATCGCCGGCCCCAACGGCAGCGGCAAGAGCACGCTGTTCAACGTCATCACCGGCATTCCCTTCGGGCCGGACCGCGGCACCGTCCGCTTCGACGGCACCGAGATCCAGGGTTGGCGCGGGCACCGCATCGCCCGGCTCGGGCTCGCCCGCACCTTCCAGCGCGAGACCAGTTTCGACGGGCTGACCGTGTTCGAGAACGCGCTGATGGGCTCGAGCTTCGGCGCGGCGAGCCAGCCGGCCGCCGCGGCGCGGGAAGCGGCAGCCGAGGCGCTGGAATTCGTCGGGCTCGGCGCGGAAAATTTCGGCCGCCCGGCCGGCGAGCTGTCCGTGTTCCAGCGCAAATGCCTGATGCTCGCCACGGCGATCGCCATGAAGCCGCGGATGCTGCTGCTCGACGAGCCCGCCTCCAGCCTGACCAAGCCGGAGATCGACAGCTCGATCGAGCTCATCCGGCGCACCGCGGCGCGCGGCATCACCATCCTGCTGATCGAGCACGTGCTGACCTTCCTGATGAGCCTGTCGCAGCACCTGCTGGTGCTCAACCAGGGCACCGTGCTGGCGCTCGGCGAGCCGCGCGCTGTGATTTCCGACGCGCGCGTCGTCGAGGCCTATCTCGGCACGCGCAGGGCGGCCGCGTGAGCGCGCCGATGCTCGACGTCGCCGGGCTCGTCGCCGGCTACGGCCGCGTCACGGTGCTGGGCGGCATCTCGATGCAGGCCGGCGGCTTCGGCAATGTCGGCCTATTCGGCCCCAACGGCCACGGCAAGACGACGCTGCTGCGCGCCGTCTCCGGCCTCTTGAAGCCGCGCGGCGGCTCGATACGATTCGACGGCGAGGACATCACCGGCCTGTCGCCGCGAGCCATCGTCGGCAAGGGCCTCATCCATGTGCCGCAGGGCAACACGCTGTTCCCCGACCTCACCATCGCCGACTGCCTGGCGCTCGGCGCCTATTCGCCGCGCGCCAGGCCGCACGAGGCCGCCAACCAGGAGAAGGTGCTGGCGCTCTTCCCGAAACTGCGCGAGCGCTGGCGCCAGCGGGTGCGCACGCTGTCGGGCGGCGAGCGCCAGATGGTGTCCATCGGCACGGCGCTGATGAGCCACCCGAAGCTGCTCGTCCTCGACGAGCCGACGCTCGGCCTGGCGCCCAAGATCAAGGACGAGCTCTGCAGGTCGGTGCTCGACATCTCGAAGAGCGGCGTGCCGCTGATCGTCGTCGAGCAGGACGTCGAGTTCCTGCTGGAGCTCAGCAAGCACCTCTATTTCATCAATCACGGCCAGATGGAGACGGAGATCAAGCCGGGCGAAAGCCTCGCCCACTCCGACATCATGGCCATGTATTTCGGACACTAGCGAGCCCATGAACACCGCGGCGGACATCCTTTTCGGCGGCCTGTTCCAGGGCTCGCTCTACGCCATGATGGCGGTCGGCCTGGCGCTGGTGTGGACGACCATCGGCGTCTTCAACTTCAGCCACGGCGTCTTCATGATGCTCGGCGCCTATCTCGCCTGGCAGTTCGTCGCCTGGGGGCTTCCCGCCTACGTCGCCTTCCCGCTCGCCGTCGCCGTCATGGCCGGCGCCGGCTGGCTGCTGCAGGCGACCGTGGTGCGGCCGCTGATCGGCCGCGCCAACCTGGTGCTGGTGGTCGTCATCACCACGCTCGCCGCCGGCTCGCTGATCGAGAACGGCGCGCTGGTCGTCTGGGGGCCGCGCTCGAAACAGGTCCCGCCGCTCTTGGAAGGTAACATCGCGCTCGGCGGCATCGGCGTGTCGCTGCACCAGATCGCCATCATCGTCATCACCCCGATCATCCTCGCCGCCCTGTGGTTCTTCCTCACCCGCACGCGTCTCGGCCTGGCGCTGCGGGCGGTGGCGCAGAACGAGGACGCCAGCCGGCTCGTCGGCCTCAACGTCACCATGCTCTACGCGCTCGCCTTCGGCATCGCCGCGGCGCTTGCCGCGCTCGCCGGCATCTTCCTCGGCGGCTACCGCTTCATGACCCCGGTGATGGGCGCCGACCCGCTGCTGAAAGCCCTCATCGTCGTCGTCTTCGGCGGCATCTCCAGCATTTCCGGGCCGATCTTCGCGGCCTACGTGATCGGCTTCTTCGAGGCGATATGCAGCTATTACTTCGGCCTCTACTGGACGCCGGCACTGCTCTTCGCCGCGCTGATCCTGACCTTGATGGTCAAGCCCGAGGGCCTGTTCACCAGCGGGCGCAGCCGGGGGCTCGCATGAGCGCCGCCGAGCTTACCGACGCGCAGGACCGGCGCGCGCCGGCCGGCGCGGCGCCCGTCGGCCCCGGCCGTCTGCCGTGGCGGCGCGAGGCGGTGGCGATGCTCGTCGGCTTCGCCGTGCTGGCGCTGCTGCCCTTCGTCTTCACCGACAGCTACAGCCGCCACGTGCTGATCATGGTGTTCATCTACGCCGTCGTCGCCTCCAACTGGGATCTCAGCCTCGGCTATGGCGGCGTCTTCAACTTCGGCCACATCGCGCTGTTCGGCATCGGCGTCTACGCCTACAGCCTGCTGACGAAGCTCGCCGGCATGGATCCGTGGATCGCCATGGCGGCGGGCGGCGTGTCCGCCGTCGTCGCGGCGGTCGCCGTCACCATCCCCATCCTCAGGCTGAAGGGCATCTACATCATCCTGGTCACCTTCGGCTTCGCCCAACTGGTCATGCAGGTCATCATCAGCCAGTCCGAATATACCGGCGGCACGCAAGGGCTGGTGCGCATCCCCACGCTCTACGTCTTCGACCACAACATGGTGCGCGACGCAAAATTCGCCTATTTCTACATCGCGCTCGGCCTGCTCGTGCTCTCCACCGTCTTCCTGCGCGCCTTCGTGCGCTCGCGTGCCGGCATCAGCATCGTGGCGCTGCGCGACAACGAGGAATATGCGGTCAGCCGCGGCATCTCGCTGGTCAGGCAGCGGCTGATCACGCTGGCGGCCAGCGCCTTCTTCACCGGCGTCGCCGGCGCCTTCTATGCCGCCTACCAGCGCAACGCCTCGGTGGAAGTGTTCGGCATGAGCCTCGCCACCATCATCCTGTCGATGGTGCTGCTCGGCGGCACCGGCACCATCTACGGAGCGATCATCGCCGCCTTCGTGCTGACGGTGTTTTCCGAGGCAATGGCCGATTTCGGCGCCTGGCGGCCGATGATCACCGCCGTGCTCATCCTCGTCGTCATGCTCGCCTATCCCGGCGGCATTTTCGGCATGCTGAAGAGCGCAACGGGCGTGTTTTCGCGGCGTTGGTCTCCACCTTCCTGACCTCCGCGCTGCCCCTCACTGTCCTGCCATCTCTCCCCGCAAGCGGCAGGACGATCGCATATGAGATTACCCCCACCTCTAACCCCTCCACACAGGGGGGAGGGGACCGGCTGGCGTCTCCGCCGAGCACTAATCGTCGATGGCTATGCGTTGCATAGCGGCCGCAAAGTCCCCCTCCCCCTTGTGGGGAGGGGCTAGGGGTGGGGGTACGGGGCCGAGCGGCAGTTCCTGAAATCCCATATGCGATTGGCCTGCCGCAAGCGGGGAGAGATGTCCGGCAGGACAGTGAGGGGTGACGCGCAGGCTCGAACTCGTGGCGGCGGCCCATTCATATTTCCGTCGCTTGTGCCTCAGCAGATCATTGCCGACCGCTAGACCCGGCCTCGGTCAGATAGCGCTCCGCGAGCGTCGCCCAGTAGCGGATGCCCACCGGCAGGACCTCGTCGTTGAAATCGTAGCGCGGGTTATGAAGCTGGCGCGGCGCCGCTTCTCGTTCATTGCGGGAACCAAGGAAAACATAGCATCCTGGAGCCGCGCCGAGCATGAAGGCGAAATCCTCGGCGCCCATGACCGGCTGCATCGCCGCATTCACGGCCGCAGAAACCTCCTGGGCAACTGAAGCGGCGAACTCGGTTTCGTCGGCCGTGTTGCGCAGCACCGGATAGCCGCGCTCGAACAAAAATTCGTGCCTGGCGCCGCCGGCTTCGGCAGCGTTGCGCACCAGCCGTTCCAGCCCGGTCTCGAACTGGTCGCGCACCGCGTCGTTCAGCGTATAGACGGTGCCGCGAACGACCGCCCTGTCCGGTGTCACATGCACGCTCTGCCGGTCGGCCGGGTTGCCGCTCTGGAATTGGGTGATCGACAGCACCACCGGCTCGGCCGGGTTGACGTAGCGCGCCTTGAAGGCATGCATGTCCTGCACGATGCCGGCGGCGATCAGCAGCGGGTCCGCCACCGCATACTGGGTGGCCGGATGGGCGAGCGCGCTGCCGATGCGGACCTCGAACGTGTCGATCGACGCCAGCATCGGGCCGGGACGCATCATGAAGCTGCCGAGCGGCGCCGACGGCAGATTGTGCAGCCCGAACACCGCCTGCACCGGAAACTTTTCGAACAGGCCGTCCTTGACCATGAGATTGCCGCCGCAGCGCTCGTCGCCCGTCTCCTCCGCCGGCTGGAAGATGAAGTGCACCGTGCCATCGAAATCGCCGTTCCTGGCAAGGTGTTTTGCCGCGCCGAGCAGCATCGCCATGTGGCCGTCATGGCCGCAGGCGTGCATCTTGCCGTCCACGGTCGAGCGATGGTCGACCGCGTTCTCCTCCTGGATGAACAGCGCGTCCATGTCGGCGCGCAGGCCGACTGCGACCGGACTGGTGCCCCGCTTCAGCGTGCCGACCACGCCCGTCCCGCCGAGCCCGCGATGCACCTCGATGCCAAATTCCTCAAGCTTTGAGGCGACGAAGTCGGCGGTGCGATGCTCGTCGAAGGCCGTCTCGGGATGGGCATGCAGATGCCGCCGCCACCTTGTCGCCTCTTCGACGAGGCTGTTGTCGAGGGGAGATGAGCTCATTTGTGCCTCCTTCGGCGGGAAAACTCAGGGGACAGTTTACTTTTTTCCGCCAGCGCGAACCGTGAAGCGGCACTGCTTGTCTGCAGAAAAAAGTAAACTGTCCCCGGCACTTGCCGCAGCGTCTACCTCACCCCGCACCAGTCGATCACGCTGGCCGCGATGACCTTTGCGCTCCTCACCAGCGACTCGATGTCGACATATTCGTCGGTCGAATGGAACCCGTCGCCGGCGGGGCCGTAGATCACGCCGTCGACACCGGCGCCGGCGTAATGCGCCGCGTCGCAGACGGCGATGAAACCCTTCATCGTCGGCGCCTTGCCGGCGGCCGCCGCCCGCTTCATCAGCGAGACGACCAGCGGGTGGTCGGGCGCGGTGTTCATCGGCGGGAAATGCAGGCCGCCCAAATCCCAGTCGATTTTTATCGGGTTCTTCCTCAGCCAGTCGTCCATGGCGCAGAAGCTGGCGACGAATTCCTCGAAATCCTTGCGGTACTGCTTCGAGGTCTCGTCCGGCAAAAACTTCATGTCGAGGTCCAGCACCGCCGCGTCGGGGATGATCGCCGGGTTGGTCATCACCGTCGGCAGGCCGTTCTCGCCGATCCCGGTGCCGCCCCACATGACGCCGATGTTGATGGTGTTCATGCCGGCCGGCAGCAGCGGATGCGAGCGGGCGCGCACGCGGTTCTGCTCGAACAGGTGAACAGCCTCGATGAAGCGCGCGGCGATGTCGATGGCGTTCACCGCCGGTACCAGCCGATCCGCCGTGTGCTGCTGCGGATAGATCTCGTTGAAGCGGAAGGCCGAATGGCCGTTGCGGCCGCGGATGGTGACGCGCGCCCATTCCAGACCGCCTTCGGCGGGAAACACGTCGCCCCAGCTCGGCTCGGCCACCAGGACCGCCTTGGCGAGCTTGCCGCGCCGGACGTTGTCGATGGCGCCGCCGCCGCCCGCCTCCTCGTCCACCACCGAGTGGAAGGCGAGCCGCCCGTCCAATCTTATACCGGCGCGGTTGACGGCGCGCATGGCTGCCACGCAGGCCGCCACGCCGCCCTTCATGTCGATCGAACCGCGCCCATACAGTCTTCCGTCGCGGATCTCGCCGCCGAAGGGGTCGACCGTCCAGTCCTTCAGCGCGCCGGTCGGCACCACGTCGATGTGCCCGCACAGGATCAGACTTTTCTCCTCCGTGCCGGGCTTCTCGCCGATCAGGTTCGGCCGGCCTGGCAGCGCGTCGAATTTTTCCGTGGCAAAACCCTCGTCCTTGAGGATCGGCTCCAGCAGTGCCTGCACGTCGCCCTCGCGGTTCAGCCCATCCGCCGTTTCGAATTTCGGATTGACCGACGGGATGCGGACGAGGTCGCGCGTCAGATTGACGACGAAGTCGCGGTCCTTCTCGATGAAATCCTGCAGCGCCTTGATGGTGGCTTCGGTGTCGGACATGGGTATCTTTCGGATCGAGGCCTCAGCGGCCGGTTAGCGTGTGGGTTCGCCCGGCAACGGCTGGCGGCGCGGGGCTGCGGGGATCATGAAACCGCCGGACGTCACGGACTGGTCGCCGTCGCGATGCGGTCGCCGGGGCTTTTGCCGCGCTCCGTATCCTCGCCGCCGTCGAGCGTCACGGCATTGGCGCTGCGGATCGTCTCGATGTCCTCGATGCGGCGGCGAATCGAGGCGCCGTGCAGGCCGAGCGCATGCGCCACCACCGCCTCGATCTGCGCCACGCAGGAAGCCGAGGTGTCGAAGGGCGAATCGGCGTCGATCGCTGCAACCATGGTCTGGTCGGCGAATTCGGCGATAGGCGACAGCCATGGATCGGTGAACAAGAGGATGCCGACGCCGCGCTCATGCGCCTGCCGGGCAAAGCCGACCACGTCCGCCTGGTAGCGGCGGTAGTCGAACACCACCAGAAGATCGCGCTTGCCCAGGTCGAGCAGCATGTCGAAATCCGCCGGCGACAGTTTCTCCATGTCGCGGACGCCGCTGCGCATCTGCACGAGGTAGCCGGCCAGCATCGAGGCGACATGCCGGCTGAAGCGGCCGCCCAGCAGCACCACCTGTCCCTTGGCCTCGAGGATCATCGAGACCGCGCGGGTATAGGCCTGCGAGGGTGTCTGGGTGCGCGTGCGCTCGAGGCTTCCGGCGACGGAATTGTAATAGCCCAGCGCCGTGCCCTCGCTGGCATTGGCCGGCCGCTTCGCCTCCATCATCAGCAGCGGCGAATGCAGCCGCGACTCGACCTCCTCCAGCAGCTTCGACTGGAAATCCGAGAATTTTCCGTAGCCGAGCTTGATCATCAGGCGCATGACGGTCGGATCGCTGACGCCGGCCTGGCGGGCGAGCCGCGTCGCCGTGCCCAGGCCCGACATCGGGTAGTCGGCCAGCAGCACCTGCACGATCTTCTGCTCCGCCGCGGTCAGGGCCAATTGCGTATGCGCCAGTTCTTCGCGGATCGACACCGCTCCTCCCTGCATCTCCGTGCCGTTGATGAAGAAGTTACAAGACTGATGCGGTTTGTCAATTTTGGAATTTTTTCTACATCGCCCGGCGACAGCCGGAGCGAGGCATGGAGCGGTCGCGGCCTCACGGGCGAGCCAGCACCATTCACCTCGCTCTTGATCGGCGGACCAAGGTCTGCCCATTCTGCCGGCCAATCCGAGAAGAGCCGCCATGCCCAGCCTGCCGACCGACTATCCCGATTTCGGCCTCACCCCCGAGCAGCGCCGCGAGGCGGTGTACGGCCACTATTACGAATATCCGGGCATGGACGGCGGGCGCGGCGAGATCTGGTGCTATTCCGACCGGTTTTCCTATGCGCCGGGCGAGACCGCCGTCCTGTTCGTCAGCGCGACCGCGCCGCGCTTCGACCTGGAAGTCGCCCGCGACGGCGCCGGGCTGGTGAAGGTGTTCGAGCGGCGCGGCATCGCGGCGTCCTGGCAGGACACGCCCGACCAGTGCTCGGTCGAGGGCTGCGGCTGGAGCGCGGCCTTGGAAGTGACGATCGACGAGAGCTGGCCGTCCGGTGCCTACCGGCTGACCTTGACGGCCGAAGGGCGGGACGGCCGGCCCATCGCCTCGCATCATCTCTTCATCGTCCGTCCGCCCCTCGGCCGCAGGCCTGGACGCATCCTGCAGATCGCGGCGACCGGCTCGTGGACGGCCTACAACACATGGGGCGGCTCCAACCACTACCAGGGCATCACCGGGCCTGCGCGCAACCAGTTCGCGACCCATGTGAGCACGCAGCGCCCATGGTGCCGGGGTTTCGTCGTGCTGCCTGAAGGCGCGCCGCGGGTGCCCGTCGAGGCGATCGTGCCGCCGCTGGCCGAGCCGCGTTATCCGCACATGGAATGGGCGTTCGCCACCGGGCATTCGAAGAAATATGCCTCGGCCGGCTGGGCGAGCTATGACGGGCTTTTCTTCCGATGGGCCGAGCGTCAAGGCTACGCCGTCGATCTCGCCACCCAGCACGAGTTGCACTTTTCGCCCGAAATCCTCGACGGCTACGACTGCGCCGTGTTCGTCGGCCATGACGAATACTGGACCTGGGAGATGCGCGACGCGGTTGACGCCTTCGTCGAGCGGGGTGGGCGGGCAGCGCGCTTCGCCGGCAACTTCCTCTGGCAGACGCGGCTGGAGGACGAGGGGCATAGACAGGTCTGCTACAAATACCGGGCGCGCAAGGAGGACCCGGTCGGTCGCGGCGCCGACACCAGCCGCACCACCAATGCCTGGGAAGCGCCGGAGGTCGGCCGGCCCGGCGCGCTCACCTTCGGCCTCAACGCGACCGCCGGCGTCTATGCCGGCTGGGGCGGCTGCCTGCCGCGCGGCGTGCGCGGCTTCCCCGTCTACCGCCCGGAGCACTGGGCTTTTTCCGGCACCGGGCTCTACTACGGCGACGTGCTCGGCGCCGAGAGCCACATCTACGGCTACGAGGTCGACGGGCTGGACTGCATCGTGCGCAACGGCCTGCCCGAGCCGACCGGTATCGGCTCGCCGCCCAACGGCGTGCAGATCCTCGCCATGGGCATGGCCTCCCTGGTCGAGGAAAGCCCCGGCGTGGCGCCCGGCTGGCTGAACGACGAGGACGCGGTCTTCACCGCCGAGACGCTGCACGGCGAGGCGACGCCCGAGACCATCGACAAGGTCAAGCGCGGCAACGGCATGATCGTCAACTTCTCCAAAGGCAATGGCGAGGTGTTCCACGCCGGAAGCTGCGAGTGGGTCGCCGGCCTGCTGCGCAGCGATGCGATGGTGGAGAAGGTGACCCGCAACGTGCTGGACCGGTATTTGGGGAAATAACGATCAGTGACAGAAGCAAGGGCTTTGAAATAGCTTGGCCAAGGAGAGCCCCGGTTAACTCCCTCTCCGCCTCGCTTCGCTCGGTACCTCGCCCCCACTTCGTGGGGGCGAGGTACCCAAGCTGGACGAGCACCGGCCTTCCGGCGGCGGTTCCTCGCCCCCGCCATGCGGGGGAGCGGTGCCGAGCGAAGCGAGGCGGAGAGGGGGCTTACCGGGGTCATCGAAAGCAGGTCCGCAGTTCATGAGCATCAGCCCGCGCGAGGAAGCCATCACCTTTCGCCCCTCCAACCTCTTCTACCTGGCCAGCCTGCACCGGCCAGTGGTGGACCGCGCCGAGGGCATCCATGTCTGGACACGGGACGGGCGCCGCTTCATCGACGGCTCCAGCGGGCCGGTGGCGGTCAATCTCGGCTACGGCAATCCCGCGGTGCTGGAAGCGATGCGGCGGCAGATGGAGAAGACCACCTTCGCCTACCGCCTGCATTTCGAGAACGAGCCGGCGGAGCAACTGGCCACCACCCTGGCCGAGCGGCTGCCGGCCGGGCTCGACCGCATCTTCTTCGTCTCCGGCGGCTCGGAGGCGGTGGAAAGCTGCATAAAACTGGCAAGGCAATGGGCGGTCGCCACCGGCCAGGGCGGCCGCTGGAAGGTGATCGCCCGCATGCCCTCCTATCACGGCGGCACCTACGGCTCGCTCGCCGTCACCGGCGATGGGTTTTTGACCGACAGCTTCGCCGGGCAGATCCGCATGATGCCGACCGTGCCCGCGCCGACCGCCTATCGCGACCGCGACAATCTTTCGATGGAGGAACGCGGACTGCGTTACGCCGACATGCTGGAGGAGCGGATTGTCGCCGAGGGGCCGGAAAGCGTTCTCGCCTTCATCATGGAGCCGATCGGCGGCGCGGCGACCGGCGCGCTGGTGGCGCCCGACAGCTATTATCCGCGCATCCGCGAGATCTGCGACCGCCACGGCATCCTGCTCATCCATGACGAGGTAATGAGCGGCATCGGCCGCACCGGAAAGCTGCTCGGCGGCGACCACTGGCACTGCCGGCCAGACATCGTCTCGCTGTCGAAGGGCATCGGCTCCGGCTACGTTCCGCTCGGCGCGCTCGCCGCGCCACGGCGCATCGTCGAGCCGGTGCTGAAGATGGGCGGCTTCCAGCACGGCCATACCTATGCAGGCAACCCGCTCGCCTGCGCCGCCGGGCTGGCGATCATCGGCGAGATGGACCGCCTCGGGCTGATCGACAACGCGGCGGCCATGGGCGAGGTGCTAATGGACGGGCTGCGCGGCCTGGCCGCGCGCTTCCCCTTCATTGCAGACGTGCGCGGAAAAGGGCTGCTGACGGCGATCGAATATGCCGACCGCGAGACCTTCGCGCCGCTGCCGGCGGACTGGAAGATCGGCCAGCGGGTGCTCGACGCCGCCTATGAGCGCGGCCTGATCGTCTATTCCAGGCGGGTGAAGGGCGGCGTGCAGGGCGACTACACCATGGTCGCGCCGCCGCTGATCGTCACGCGCGCCGACATCGCCGAGATCGTGTCGATCCTCGGCGACGCCATAGAGGCGGTCGCCCGCGATCTCGACCTGCCCGTAACCGGCTGAGGAGGGAAACATGGCGAAGCAAGCCCGAAAAGTCGTCATCACCTGCGCCGTCACCGGCTCGGTGCACACGCCGTCCATGTCGCCCCACCTGCCGGTGACGCCGGACCAGATCGCGGCCGAGGCGATCGCCGCGGCGGAAGCCGGCGCGGCGATCCTGCACCTGCACGCCCGCGATCCGCGGGACGGCCGGCCGACCGCCGACCCGGCCGTGTTCATGCAGTTCCTGCCGCGCATCAAGCAGGCGACCGACGCGGTCATCAACATCTCGACCGGCGGCTCCTCGCTGATGAGCCTGGACGAGCGGCTCGCCGCCGCCACGCAAGCCCAGCCGGAAATGTGCTCGCTGAACATGGGCTCGATGAACTTCGCGCTGTTCCCGATGCTCGACCGCCCGCGCGAATGGCAGCACGAGTGGGAACCGACGCTTTTGGAAGCGACCCGCTCCACCATCTTCAAGAACACTTTTGCCGACATCGAGACCATTCTCGAGCGGCTGGGGAAAGGCTTCGGCACGCGCTTCGAATTCGAGTGCTACGACGTCGGCCATCTCTATTCGCTTGCACACTTCCGCGATCGCGGCCTGGTCGAGCCGCCCTTCTTCATCCAGTTCGTGCTGGGCATCCTCGGCGGCATCGGCACCGATCCCGAAAATCTCGCCCATATGAAGCGGATCGCCGACAAGCTGTTCGGCGACGACTACCGCTTCTCCGTGCTGGCGGCCGGCCGCGCCCAGATGCCGCTGATCACCATGGCGGCGGCGATGGGCGGCAACGTCCGCGTCGGGCTCGAGGACAGCCTTTACGACGGCCGCGGCCTCGCCCGCTCCAACGCCGACCAGGTGAAGCGCATCCGCGCCATCCTGGAAGGCCTGTCGCTGGAGGTGGCGACACCTGAGGAGGCGCGGGCGATGCTGGCGCTCAAGGGCGGCGACAAGGTGGCGTTCTGATGATGCTTGCAGGCTGACGATGTCGGCGCTCCACGTTACCTACCACTGTCCCGCGCTTGTCGAACGGGCCGGGCATCTCCCCCTTGAGGCAGCAGGACCATCGCATGTGGGAAATGCTCAGCGGTTCCGCGGCGTTGTACCCCCACCCCTAACCCCTCCCCACAAGGGGGAGGGGGACTTTGCGGCCGCCATGCCACGCGAAACCATCGACGATTGGCGCCCGGCGCGGACGCAGCAAGATCCCCCTCCCCCTTGTGGGGAGGGGTTAGGGGTGGGGGTGAACTCATATGCGATTGCCCGGCTTGTGGGGGAGGTGCCTGGCCCGTCCAGCAAGCTCAGGACAGAAGGGGGCAGCGCTGGGGCGCGCCGGCGATGACCAGAACCGAAGACCCCATTCCCAAAATCCTCATCCGTCCGGCCACCGTTGCGGATGCGGAACGGATCCACTCCTCCGTCCTCGGAATTGCCCGTGTCATGGACGGGGTGGACAAGGTGCGCTGCACGGTCGCCGACCTGATCGACTATGGTTTCGGCCCCGATCCGCATTTCGAGGCCGTCATCGCCGAGGTGGACGGCGCCTATGCCGGCATGTGCCTGTTCTTCCGCAGCTTCTCGACCTGGCAGGGCCGGCCCGGCGCCTATGTGCAGGATCTCTTCGTCGACGATGCGTTTCGCGGGCTCGGCGTCGGCGCGAAGCTGCTGCGACGGGTCGCGGCGATCATCCGCGACCGTGGCGGCTCGTATCTGCGGCTTTCCGTCGACGTCCAGAACAGCGCCGCGCAGGCCTTCTATACACGCATCGACATCACCGTTTCGGATACGGAACAAATCCATGCGGCCTATGGCGAGACCTTTCTCAACCTCGCCGCCGCCGACAGCCCGCCGGGCGGGACCCTGAAGAGGACCGGGAAGCAGACATGAAAGCCTGCGGCGCCCGCGCCGCCTGTGCGCCGCTCCCGCTCCATTCCGAACGTCCCGGCTGGGCGGCCGGCCGCGGTCACGCCGCGGCATGGATTGCTCGTCCAGGCCCTCGCCTTGGCGGCCGAACTGGGGTATGCGCCGCGCAACACGGCCGAAGCACCTGACGGAGGAACCCATGACCGAGCTGCTGCAACTCCCCAACGAGGGCGCCTTTGTCGGCCGGGCGGCGGCGCCGGGCACGGCCCATCCGCTCGTCGTCACCGTGCGCGGCGACGCCGTCGTCGACATCACCTCGCGCGAGGCGCCGACCGTGCGCGACATCTGCGAGATGGACGATCCGGCCGGCTATGTCGGCCGCGCGGAAGGCCGCCCGATCGGCACGCTCGCGGCCATCGCAGAAAACAGCTTTCAGGCGAAGCGCGACGCCGGCCGGCCGCATCTGCTGTCGCCCGTCGACCTGCAGGCGGTCAAGGCGTCCGGCGTCACCTTCGTGGTCAGCCTGCTGGAGCGCGTCATCGAGGAGCAGGCGCGCGGCAACCCGGAGCGGGCGGCGGGCATCCGCGCCGACATCGCCGAGCTGATCGGCGACGATCTGTCCAAGCTGAAGCCCGGCTCGCCGGAGGCGATGGCCTGCAAGATGAAGCTGATCGCGCGCGGCGCCTGGTCGCAATATCTGGAGGTCGGCATCGGCCCCGACGCCGAGATTTTTACCAAATGCCAGCCGCTGGCCTCGGTCGGCTTCGGCGCCGATGTCGGCCTGCACCCGATCTCGACCTGGAACAATCCGGAGCCGGAGATCGCCGTCATCGCCTCGAGCAGGGGCCGCATCGTCGGCGCCGCGCTCGGCAACGACGTCAATCTGCGCGACGTCGAGGGCCGTTCGGCGCTGCTGCTCGGCAAGGCCAAGGACAACAACGCCTCGGCCGCGCTCGGCCCCTTCATCCGGCTGTTCGACGACACTTTTTCGCTGGCCGACGTGAAGCAGGCCAAGGTCAGCCTGTCGGTGACCGGCGAGGACGGATTCGAGCTCGCAGGCTCCAGCTCGATGGCCGAGATCAGCCGCTCGCCGGAAGAACTGGTCGCCGCCGCCATGGGCACGCACCACCAGTATCCCGACGGCATGGCGCTCTATCTCGGCACCATGTTCGTGCCGTCCAAGGACCGCGGCGAGGCCGGCAAGGGTTTCACCCACAAGACCGGCGACATCGTCACCATCTCCACCGAGACGCTCGGCGCGCTCACCAACCGGGTAAAGCTGTCGACCGAATGCCCGCCCTGGACCTACGGCACCAGCCGGCTGATGCGGGATCTGGCGAAGGCGAGGCTGATCTGAGGGACGCTACGCGAGCGAAGCTGCATCCGTCGAGGTGAGGACGAGGCGATCCCTGAAATGGATCGAGAAGACGCCAAGCTCATAGCTGCCGTCATCGTTCGTTTTCAGGATGTCGCCCTCCACCCGGCCGACATCCTTCAATCCCTGAATGATGTCGTTGACGTAGCTGAGCTGGCGCTTCAACTCGAGCGCGTTGCGCTCGCTGCTCACCTGGAAGGCGTCATCGCCGGACAAGGCGGCGCGCCGTTCCGACAGGTAGTCGGCGGCGTTGAGCATGACGCCCGTATTCAGATGGGGCAACGCTTTCTGCAAGCGCTCGAGGGCGTCCGACGTCGTGCGTCCCGTCTCGCCGTAAGTCGCCTCCTGCTGCGCGAGCCGCGACTGCGCCTGCCACTCCGGATCCCGGCGCAACGCCGCCTTCATCTCGTCTTCGAGCGCCCACATGTAGTCGTAGTCGCCCATCGCCATCGCGGCCTCTTGCGTCATGCCGGCGGGCACGAAGCCGCGCTTGAACGTCGAATCTCCGCCCGCGCGGTCGGCCTCCACCACGGAGCCTATGAAGTTGCGATACTCCTCATAGAGCTCTTGGTAGCTGGCCTTGCCGGCTTGCATCGGGACATCCACGGGCTTCTCGCCGACGGTCTTCGAGGCGCCGAGCTCGTTCGCCGGCGCGGCCGCGGCGCCGAAAGCTCCAAATTCGTCATATTCGGTCTGGCTGGGGTCGACAGGCGCGCCGGGTCTGATAACCGGCTCGTCCCTGTCCGTCGCCGACATGGTCAGCCCCGCCGCCAAAGCGGAGTACGAAGTTTTGGTGACGATGGCGTGCGGGATATGGATCAGCTGCGATGAGATCTGCATGGTCGTGGCGTCTCAAGGTGCATTCCACGCCGAGCCGATCGCTCGGACAGACGGCCTAAACGTCGTATCGCATTTCCGATAATCAAACGTGAATACAAAGAACCGCCGCTCGTCGCTGCTTGCCGGTTTGATTGACGGGCGAGACGCGAAGGACGCGCCTTCAACCCGCCTTCCCGAACTCATGGGCCCGGATCGACTCCGGCTTCATCTCGATGGAAAAGCCCGGAGCTTCGGCGGCATGGACGCCGCAAGCTACTGCTTTGGCCAACGCCTACGCGGCTCCTCACGGGCGAGTGCGACCGTGTTCTCGTCTTTCTCCTCGATATTGATTACGTGCTTTGCCGAGAAAGGCAGCTCCGTACCGAGCCAAAATTCTTCATTCGCGGCAATAGCGCTGGGTTCATTGTTGAGCATACCAAGATACCCGCCCACTATGCGCTCTCTGACGAGAACCCACATCCGCTCCACCGCGATACTCTCATCGGCGTCGTCAACGCTGATCCGAAAGATCAGCTTGACAAGGTCTCCGGGCTGAAGGCTTTCTCGCTTTTGCCTTGAAGGTATCCAAAAGGTTTCTGGTGCTGCGGCGTGGTAAGTCTCCCCATCTTCAAGGGACCATCCGTCGATTTCGAAGGTTGGCTCACGCATAACACGATCTTAGCTCCGCGCCGGATGTCCGCAAGGTGCTACAATTTATCGGAAAGCCGACATTCCGCTTTCCGCCAATTGCGGAAGTGCAAACCTGAACCCTGCTTGGATGAATGAGGGGTGCTGGGCGAAGAGCGACGTCCCTTGAGCCGAGGGATCAAACCGCCTTCGGCTTGAACTCATACGCGGCAATCGACTCCGCCTTCATCTCGATGGAAAAGCCCGGCAGCTTCGGCGGCATGTAGGCGGCGTTGTCGATCACGCAGGGCTCGACGAAATGCTCGTGCAAATGGTCGACATATTCGATGACGCGGCCGTCCTTGCTGCCCGACACGGCGACAAAGTCGATCATCGACAGGTGCTGGACATATTCGCACAGGCCGACGCCGCCGGCATGCGGCCACACCGGCAGGCCGTATTTGGCCGCCATCAAGAGCACCGACAGCACCTCGTTGAGGCCGCCCATACGGCAGGCGTCGATCTGCACCACGTCGATCGCGCCGCCGGCGATCATCTGCTTGAAGATGATGCGGTTCTGGCACATCTCGCCAGTCGCCACCTTCACCGGCGCCACCGCCTCGCGGATCTTCTTGTGGCCGGCGACGTCGTCGGGGCTGGTCGGCTCCTCGATGAAATAGGGTTTTGCGAAGGCGAGCCTGTTCACCCAGTCGATCGCCTGCTCGACCTCCCACACCTGGTTGGCGTCGATCATCATGAAGCGGTCCGGGCCGAGCACCTCGCGGGCGATGGTCAGCCGGCGGATGTCGTCGTCGAGATCGCGCCCCACCTTCATCTTCACATGCGTGAAGCCGGCGTCGACGGCCTCCTGGCACAGCCGCCGCAGTTTTTCGTCGGAATAGCCGAGCCAGCCGGCCGAGGTGGTGTAGCAGGCATAACCCTCGCGCTCGAGCACGGCTATGCGCTCCGCCTTGCCCGGCTCGGCGCGGCGCAGGAGTTCTAGCGCCTCCTCCGGCGTGATCGCGTCGGTGAGATAGCGGAAGTCGACGATCCTGACGATCTCCTCCGGGCTCATCTCGGCGACCAGCCGCCACACCGGCTTGCCCGCCTGCCTGGCGAGCAGGTCCCACACCGCGTTGACCACCGCGCCGGTGGCGAGATGCATGGCGCCCTTGTCGGGGCCGATCCAGCGAAGCTGGCTGTCGCCGGTCACATGCCGCCAGAACCGGCCGGGGTCCTCGCGGATCCAGTCCAGCTCCAGGCCGACCACCAGGTGCCGCATCGCCTCTATGGCGCGGCAGCAGATGTCGTTGCCGCGCCCGATGGTGAAGGTGAGCCCGTGCCCCTCCAGCCGGCCATCCGTCTCCAGCACCACATAGGCGGCCGAATAGTCGGGATCGGGATTCATCGCATCCGAGCCGTCCAGGCTTTGCGAGGTCGGAAAGCGCAGATCGTGGGTGCGAAGGCCGATGATGCGGGTCATGGGAACTCCAGGCAGTAGGCAATAGGCAGATAGGCAGTAGGAACGAATTGGCGGCAGCAGGCGGTAGCCTGCTGTCTATTGCCTATTGCCGACTGCCTTATGCATCGGCAACGAAAGTCTGCTTCTGCGTGCCGAGCCCCTCGATGCCGAGCTCGACGACGTCGCCGGCCTTGAGATAGCGCGGCGGCTTCAGGCCCATGCCGACGCCGGGCGGCGTGCCGGTCGAGATGACGTCGCCGGGCTGCAGGCTCATGAACTGGCTGAGGTAGGAGACCAGATACTTCACCCCGTAGACCATGGTTTTGGTCGAGCCGTTCTGCATGGTCTGGCCGTTGACCGTCAGCCACATCGGCAGGTTCTGCGGGTCCGGCACCTCGTCCTTGGTGACCAGCCACGGGCCGATCGGGCCGAAGGTGTCGCAGCTCTTGCCCTTGGTCCACTGGCCGTGCCGCTCGGTCTGGAAAGCGCGTTCGGAGACATCGTGGGCCGTGCAGTAGCCGGCGACGTAGTCGAGCGCCTCGTCCTCGCTGACGTATTTGGCGGTCTTGCCGATGACGACGCCGAGTTCGACCTCCCAGTCGGTCTTCTCAGAGCCGCGCGGGATCAGCACATCGTCGTTGGGGCCGACGATCGCCGAAGTCGCCTTCATGAAGATGATCGGCTCCGGCGGCACGGTGGCGCCGGTCTCGGCGGCATGGTCGGAATAATTGAGGCCGATGCAGATGAATTTTCCGGTGCCGGCGACGCAGGGGCCGATGCGCGGATTGCCGGAGACCAGCGGCAGCGAGGCCGGATCGATCTTGCCGAGCGCCGCGAGCGAGGCCGGGTCGAGCTCGCTGCCGGCGAGGTCGAGCACATGGCCGGACAGGTCGCGGATGCTGCCGTCGGCGTCGATCACGCCGGGCTTTTCGCGGCCTGCCTCTCCAAAACGAATGAATTTCATCGATTGTCTCCCGGTTTTCGGTTCAGAACTGGTGCAAAATTCGCGAAAAGACGACGGAAATCGAGCCGTTTTCGCGAGTTCCGGCCGGCTCTCAGATCGTCCAGCCGCCGTCTATGGCATAGGCCTGGCCGGTCGTGTAGGTGGCGCCGGCCAGATAGACGGCGAGATCGGCGATTTCCTCCGGCGTGCCCATGCGCCCGATCGGCTGGCGGGCGATGAAGGCGGCGCGGGCCGCGTCGTAGTCGCCCTGGGCGCGCAGCCGGTCCTGCAGCGACGGGCTTTCGACCGTGCCGGGGCAGATGGCGTTGCAGCGTATGCCCTTGCCGACATAGTCGGCCGCCACCGCCTTGGTCAGCCCGATCACCGCCGCCTTGGTCACGCCGTAGGCGAAGCGGTTGGGCACGCCCTTCATGCTGGAGGCAACGGACGCCATGTTGACGATGGCGCCGTCGCCGCGCTCCAGCATGCCCGGCAGCACGGCGCGGATGGTGCGCACCATCGCCTTGACGTTGAGGTCCCAGGCGAATTCGAGGTCGCCGTCCTTCATCTCCAGGATCGAGCCTGCATGGACGAAGCCGGCGCAGTTGAACAGCACGTCGACGCGGCCGATCTCGGCCACCGCGGCGTTCACCGCCGCCTCGTCGAGCACGTCGAGCTTGCGTGTCGCGATGCCCTCCTGCCCGCGCAGCCCGGCCAGCGCGGTCTCGTTGATGTCGGTCGCGTGGACCATGGCGCCGGCGCGCGCGAAAGCGAGCGCGCTCGCCTTGCCGATGCCCTGCGCGGCTGCCGTCAGCAGAACGGTCTTTCCTTCGAGGTTTGCCATGGAAGTTCCCTTTCAATCCTTGCTAGCGCCGACCGGCCGCCGCTCGACGACATAGATGTGATCGGCCGCCAGCACCACCTCGTCGCGCTGGTTCAGCACCTCGACGCGCTCGATGACCCGGCCGGCGTCCGGACGCCGGGGATCGTCCTCCTTGGCCGAGATGGTGGCGCGGGTCTTGATCGTGTCGCCGATGAACACCGGACGGATGAAGCGCAGCCGGTCGTAGCCGTAGGAGAAGGCGACCGGGTTGACGACGCTCGCCGTCAGCCCGACGCCGATCGAAAACACCATGGTGCCGTGGGCGATGCGCTGGCCGAACGGCGTCGCCTTCATGAACTCGGCGTCCATGTGGTGCGGGAAGAAGTCGCCGGTATGGCCGGCATGCACGACGAAGTCGGTCTCGGTGATGGTGCGCCCGAAGGTCGTGCGCGAGAAGCCGATCTCGTACTCCTCGAAATAGGTGGTCTGTTCCATGTCAGGGCCTTGTGGCAAGCGGCGTGGCGGGCGCGGCGCTGGATTGGTAGGCGGCCTCGATCAGCGCCATGGTGTTCCAGGCGTCCTCGACCGAGCTCACCAGTTCGGCATCCTCGCCGGCCACGAAACGCTGCAGATTGGCCATGCGGCCGACGAAGGCGTCCGGGAACCACGCGCCCTGCAGCGGCACCGACACCCAGCCGTCGCCGCCCTTGGGATAGATCTCGAGAATGTCCGGCTCGCCGCGGGGATAGTCGAGATTGACGCCGAGCTTCAGATAGGCGGCTCCTTCGGTCCCGCAGACGCGGAACTCGCAGGCCTGGTACTTTCGGCCGAACTTGTGGTCGTGGTTGATCGACAGCGCGCAGCGCACCGTATCGCCATAGTCGAGGATGGCGCTGGTGCGGGTCTGGGCGATCGCGTGATTCGGGTGCCCGAGCGTCTTGGCGTGCACGCCCTTCGGATCGCCGAGCAGCTGCCGGATCAGGTCGAGATAGTGGATCGAATGCAGCGCCAGCTCGACCCGCGGCGCCTTCAAGAGAAATTCCCAGAGCTGCCACGGCGTGTCGAGCGCCAGCCAGGCGTCGAAATCGACCACCTCGCCCAGCCAGCCCTTTGCGATCGCATCCTTCAGCGCCAGCATCATCGGCGCAAAGCGGAGCTGGAAATTGACGGCGGCAACGAGCTTCTTTTGCCGGCAAATTTTCAGGATTTCGGTCGCGCCGGCGAGGTCGGCGCCCATCGGCTTCTGGATCAGCGCCGGCGCGCCGTCGGGGAGCGCCTTCAGCACCGCGGCGTGGAACTGCGGCGGCGTGGCAAGGTCGAAGATGGCGCCTTCGACCGACGCCGCCTCTTCCGGGTTGCGGTAGGCCTTGACACCCCATTCGGCGGCCAGCGTCTCGGCCTTGGCGATGTCGGGGTCGTAGATACCGGCGATCGGAAAGCCAGCCTTGCAGTAGGCCGGGAAATGCGCGTCGCCGACGATCGAACCGGCGCCGAAGGTGACGATCGGGCGCGGGCTCGCGGGAAGAGGCCAGGATTGGGCGAGGGAGGATGGGGAGAAGGTCATCGCGCATTCCCTCCCCCTTGAGGGGAGGGTGGCCCGAAGGGCCGGGTGGGGTCCGAGCGCCCGGACGCCGACCTCCTCTCCCCCCTTGAGGGGGAGATGGCCGCGTAGCGGCCAGAGGGGGTTGGTGCGGCCGCGCGCCGACCTTCTGATTCGGCGGTGCAGGAAGGGGCGCCGCGCACTGCCGCGGCGACCCCACCCGGCCGCTTCGCGGCCACCCTCCCCTCAAGGGGGAGGGAGAGGCGGCGCTCAATCCACATGAAACACCTCTTCCATCCCTGCCCACCACTCGCCCTCCTTGCGGGTGTCGAGCGGGGCCTGGAGCGGCATGTTGACTGCCCACCAGCGCTGGGTCTCGGGATCGGCGGCCATCCTGGCGGAATCGGCGGCGAAATCGCTGCCGTGGTACTCGAAATAGGCGAACATCAGGTTCTCGGGCTCGCGCAGGAAAATCGAGTAGTTGCGGATGTTGCAATCGGCGATCTTGGCCAGCACCGAGGGCCATACGTCCGCGTGCAGCCGTTTGTATTCGGCTATGTGCTCCGGCTTGATGCCGAGAACCAAACCCATGCGCTGCATCGTCAGGCCTCCCCTGCCGTGATCTCTCTGGTGAACTCGGCGATGCTCATGCCCCTGACCGCGTCCCAGTCCCAGTCGATGCCGATGCCGGGCTCGGAGGGGGCGATCGCCTGGCCGTCGACGATCTGCATGTGCCTGCCCGTAAGATCATCGATCTGCGGAATGTACTCCACATATTTGCCGTTCTGCACCGCGCAGACCAGGCTGACATGCAGCTCCATCAGGAAATGCGGGCACACCGGCATGTCGAAGGCTTCCGCCGCGTGCGCGACCTTGAGCCACGGCGTGATGCCGCCGATGCGGCCGACATCGACCTGCACGATCGAGCAGCCGCCCTTCTGCATGTACTCGCGGAAGTGCCGGATCGAATAGAGCGACTCGCCGACGGCGATCGGAGTCGCGGTCGAGCGGTTTAGCCGCACATGGCCATCGAGGTCGTCGGCCGGCAGCGGCTCCTCGATCCAGGCGAGGTCGAGCTCGCGCAGTCGCTCGGCGCGGCGGATCGCCTCGTCCACGGCAAAACCCTGGTTGCAGTCGGTCATGATCTCGTAGCTGTCGCCGACCGCCTTGCGCACCGCCGACAGCCGGGCGAAGTCCTCGGCGCCGTGCGGCTTGCCGATCTTCACCTTGGAGCCGCGGAACCCTTTTTCCTTGGCCTGCACGGCGTCGTCGACCAGCGCCTGCGGCTCGATATGCAGCCAGCCGCCTTCGGTGGTGTAGAGCGGCACGCGGTCGCGTGCGCCGCCGGCCAGCTTCCACAGCGGCAGGCCGAGCTTTTTGGCGCGCAGGTCCCAAAGCGCGGTGTCGATCGCCGCCAGCGCGATCGCCGTGAGGGCGCCGATGGTCGTGGCGTGGGTGGCGAATTCCAGCTCGTGCCAGATCGCCTCGATCTGGTCGGCGTCGCGGCCGATGATGCGCGGGGCGAGATGGTCGGCGAGCAGCCGCATCACCGACGAGCCGCCGGTGCCGATGGTGTAGGAATAACCGGTGCCGGTCGCCCCGTCGGAATCGGTGATGGTGACGATCGGCGTCTCCTGGGAAACGAAGCTCTGGATGGCGTCGGTGCGCTTGACCTTGGGCTTTAGGTCCACCATGCGCAGTTCGACCTTCTCGATCCTCGCCATCCGCTCCTCCTCCCTATTTCCGCAGCGTCCTGCCGGTATCGGCATCGAACAGATGCGCCCGGCCGAGATCAAGGCTCATGGCGATTTTTTCGCCGGGTTTCAGCGGCTTCGGGTTCAGCATGCGCGACACCCATTCCCTGCCGTCGAAGTCGGCGAAGACGAGCGTCTCGTTGCCGAGCGGCTCGGTGATCGCGATCGGCAGCTCGACGGTGTGCACCGCCGCCGCATCGCCGGAATGCAGGCCGTGGCCGGCCGGGAAGATGTCGTCCGGGCGCAGGCCGAAGACCACTTTCTGGCCGGCCGTCACTTGATTCCGGAACTCCGGCGGGATCGGCAGCGTCGCGCCACCGGAGAAGGCGAGCGCACCGTCATAAACGAGCGCTTCCTGAAGGTTCATCGGCGGCGAGCCGATGAAGCCGGCGACGAAGCGCGTGGCCGGCCGGCGGAACACTTCTTCCGGCGTGCCGACCTGCTCGATATGGCCGTCGCGCATGATGACGATGCGGTCCGACAGCGTCATCGCCTCGACCTGGTCGTGGGTGACGTAGACCATGGTTGTCTGCATGCGGGCGTGCAGCTTCTTGATCTCGGTGCGCACCTGGCTGCGCAGCTTTGCGTCGAGGTTCGACAGCGGCTCGTCGAAGAGGAAGACCTCCGGCCGCCGCACGATGGCGCGACCCATGGCGACGCGCTGGCGCTGGCCGCCCGAAAGCTGCGACGGCCGGCGCTCCAGCAACTGCTCGAGGCTCAGCATGGAAGCCGCCTCGGCGACCGCCTTGTCGATCTCGGCCTGCGAGCGCCCGGCGATCTTCAGCGAGAACCCCATGTTCTCGCGCACCGTCATGTGCGGATAGAGCGCATAGGACTGGAACACCATGGAGATGTTGCGCGAGCGCGGCGGCAGGTCGTTGACGGTGCGCCCGCCGATCCTGATCTCGCCGCCGGAAATATCCTCCAGCCCGGCGATCATCCGAAGCGTCGTCGACTTGCCGCAGCCGGACGGGCCGACCAGCGCGATGAACTCGCGGTCGGCGACCTCCAGGTCGATGCCGTGCACGACCGGGGTGGCGCCGTAGCGTTTTTCGAGTTTTCGCAGGGTGACAGTGGCCATGATCGAGCCCTATTGTTCCGAGTTCGGCCGGAGCAGCGTGAACCCACCCCCACCCCTTACCCCTCCCCACAAGGGGGAGGGGGGCATCGACGCCTCAGAATCCCCCTCCCCCTTGAGGGGAGGGGTAAGGGGTGGGGGTGATTTGACGTGCTCGCTCATGCTCACCCCTTCACCGCGCCCGAGGTCAGGCCGGAGACGAGGTGTTTCTGCACGATGAAGGTGAGCGTCAGCGCCGGCACGATCATGACGACCGCGAGCGCGCACATGCCGCGCCAGTCTATGGTGAACTCGGCCGTGTAGTCGAGCAGACCGACCGGCAGCGTCTTCGACGCCGTCGAGCGGGTGAGCTGGGAGGCGAGCGCGAACTCGTTCCAGGATGTGAGGAAGGCGAAGATGCCGGCCGAGGCGATGCCGGGGCGCGCCAGCGGGAACTCGACCTGCCAGAACGCCTGCCAGCGCGTGCAGCCGTCGATCTGTGCGGCTTCCGCCAAATCCTTCGGCACCTGGCGGAAGAAGCCGTCGATCAGCCAGATGGTGAAGGGCACGTTGAGCGCCACATAGGCGAGGATCAAGCCGAAATGCGTGTCGATGATGCCGAGCCGGGCGAAGACGAAGAACAGCGGCAGCGACAGGGCGATGCCGGGCACGGTGCGGGTCAGCATGAAGCCGAGGAATATGCCGGACTTGCCCTTGAAGCGGTAGCGGGCGAAGGCATAGCCGCCGGCCATGCCGATGGCGAGCGCGATCACCGTCGAGGTGACTGAGATGACGATCGAGTTGCGGAAATAGTCGAGGACCGGGATGCCGCCCTGGCCGACGCCGGAGAACATGGCGACATAGGCGTCGAAGGAGATCTCCTGCGGGATCCACACCGGCGGCTTCGCCAGGATCTCGACGGTCGGCCTTAGCGACGACAGCACGATCCACAGGCCCGGCAGGCAGATGACCGCCATGGCCAGGAACAGGCCGACCGAGTGGCCGATGGAAAGCGCGCGGCGCTTCAGGCGGTGGGCGGCGTTCTCGTTCATCTCACCACTCCGCGCCGATCTGCTGGCGGGCGGCCGCCAGCTTGCGGAAGAAATAGAAGGTGAAGACGATCGACAGGATGATGGCGAAATAGGACATGGCGTTGGCCATGCCCATGCGCGAATCGGCATAGCCGGTGCGCGCGATCAGCGTCCACAACAGCTCCGTGCGCTTGGCCGGGCCGCCGTCGGTCATGATCTTGACGATGTCGTAGGCGCGCGCGATGTCGAGCGAGCGGATGGTCATGGCGATGAAGGCGAAGGGCATGACGAACGGCCAGGTGACGTAGCGAAACGTCTGCCAGGGCGTGCAGCCGTCGACGCGCGCCGCTTCCATCGGCTCCCGCGGCATCGCCATCAGCCCGGCGAGGATGAAGATGGCGAAGACGGCGGTCGACAGCCAGACCTCGGCGACGAGGATGGCGATGAAGGCGAGATTGCCGTCGATCAGCCAGGGGATGGCGCGGTCGGTCAGCCCCAGCGCCTGCAGGGCGTTGTTCACCAGGCCGATATTGTCGTTGAACATGAACTTGAACTGGAAGCCGACCAGGATCGGCGAGAACATCATGGGAAACATCATGATGGTGCGCAGGACGCGCTGGCCGCGCGAGGCCTTTTCCACCAGCACCGCCAAGCCGAGGCCGAGCAACATCTCCAGGTTGAGTGCGACGGTGAGCAGCAGCACGGTGCGCCCGAAGGCAACCCAGAACTCCCAGTCGGACAGCAGGTTGGCATAGTTGCGCAGACCGACGAAGATCCAGATCGAGTCAGGCTTCGTCAGACGGAACGGTGTGAAGCTCGACCACAGCGACAGAAGCAGCGGCACGACCACCACCGCCGCCAGCACGATGAAGGCCGGCAGCAGGAGCAGGGTCGGGGCGGAAGGCCGCGGGAACTTCATTGGCTTCGGGTTTCTCTTTCCTTGGGACCCAGCGATCTGTTGCCGCCGCACCGCCCCTCACTGTCCTGTCGGACATCTCTCCCCTTGGCCATCGGGGTTATCGCCTATGGCACACGGCACGGAGTCCGGCGTCCCGTACCCCCACCCCTAGCCCCTCCCCACAAGGGGGAGGGGGACTTTGCGGCCGCCATGCCACGTAAAACCGTCGACGATGGCGCCAAGCGCAGATGCCAGTCAGTCCCCTCCCCCTTGAGGGGAGGGGCTAGGGGTGGGGGTACCCTCCACCACTTGGGGCGGCGAAGCCGCCCCACCCCATTTCCTTTACAGCTCGCCCGCGTCCTCCAGGATCGCGGTCGCCTTTTCGGCAGCGGCGTCGAGCGCTTCCTTCGACGTCTTGTCGCCGAGGATGGCGGCCTGCAGCTCGGGATAGACGGCATTGGAGATCTCGATCCAGGAGGCGGTCTGCGGAACCGGGAAGGCATTCTGCGCGGCTTCCTGGAAGGCCTTCAGCACCTCGGTCTTGTAGGCGTCGCCGGACGCCTGGGCGATGTCCCACTCCCACACGGCGGTGCGGGTCGGCAGCGGGCCGGCGGCGGCCTCCAGCTTCTGGCTGTCCTCGTTGGTGAGCCACCAGACGAGCGACGCGGCCGCCTCCTTGCTGGCGCAGCTCTCGGTCACCGAGAAGCCGTGATGGCCGGACCAGCCGGTGCGCTTGCCGGACGAGCCCTTGGGCTGCACCTTCACGCCGACATTGCCCGCGACCTTGGACGACTTCGGGTCGTTGAAGAAGCCGGCCCAGCCCGGCCAGTCGAGGTTGATCGCGACGGTGCCGGAGGCAAAGCCCTGGCCGAGGTCGTCCCACAGATAGTTGGTGGTGCCGGCGGGCACCGCCTTGGCCTTGTAGAGGTTGACGAACCAGTCGAGCGCGCGCACGCCGGCCTCGGAATTGAAGGCGGGCTTGCCGTCGGCGTCGAGATATTCGCCGCCCTCGGCCACCAGCATTTCGTAGAAGCGGCCGTTGATCGCCTCTTCCTTGCCGGCGAACTGGGTGCCGTAGAAATCCGGCGGCGCGGCGAAGAACTCGGCCTGCCGGGCCACCTCCTCCCAGGTGTCGGGCGGCGTCAGCTCGGCGCCGGTCTTCTCCTTGTAGGCGGCCTTCTTCGCCTCGTCGGCGTAGAGGCTCTTCTGGTAATAGAGCGCCGACACGTCGAACTGGGCGCGCGGCAGCATCACCAGCTTGCCGCCCAGCGTCGAGGCGGCGATGTTGGCCGGCACGAAGGCGTCGATCTCGGCCTTCGGCAGCAGCGCCGACAGATCGGCGTAGATGTCCGGATATTGCGGCGCGAAGGACGAGTGGTTGGAGCCGACGCACCAGGAGAGCGACCCGGTGGCGATGTCGGACTTGATCTCCTTGTCGAGCTCGAAATGGTTCTTCTTGGAGACGACGTTGACCTTGGCGCCGGTCGCCTTCTCCCACTCGGCGATGCGCGCGTAGAGCGCCTCGTATTGCTGGCCGCCGATGAGCTTGGCGTCGATGGTGACGCCCTCGAACTTGCCCGGAAGCTCCTGAGCGAAGGCGACGCCGCCGAACGCCAATGCGATGACACCGGCGGATACGCCGGAAAGCAGTCTTTTCATCCAATCCTCCCGAAGGCGGGCCTCCAGCCCGCGAAACCAACAAGCACCCGTTGACGAATGCTTCATTCATATACAAAGATTATTTTCATGGATCGGTCAAGCGCAAAGTCGGCCGCCGGATTGCGTTCTGCGCATATGCAGGCCAGTATTCACCGGGGAGGGAGAGCCGCCGTGGAAGAAGACGATTCGGACCGCTACCGCGCGCCGGCGCTGGACAAGGGGCTGGACATCCTCGAACTGCTCGCCGGCGTCGACGGCGGGCTCACCCAGGCGGAGATCGCCAAGCGGCTCGGCCGCAGCCCCAACGAATTCTACCGCATGCTCGACCGGCTGGTGAGGCGCGGCTACGTCACCAAGCCGGACGGCGACCGCTATTCTCTGACCCTGAAGCTGTTCGGGCTGGCGCAGCTGCACGCGCCGGTGCGGCGGCTGGTCTCCTACGCCACGCCGCTGATGCGCGAGCTGGCCGAGACGTCGCGGCAGGCCAACCAGCTCGTCGTGTTCGACCGCGGCTCGGCCGTCGTCATCGCCCAGCAAGAGGCGCCCGGCTACTGGGGCATCTCGATCCGCGTCGGCTCGCATATCAGCCTGTTCGACACCGGATCAGGCCACGTGCTGCTCGCCTTCCGCTCGCCGGAGGAGCGGCAGATGATGATCGCCGAGCATTTGCGCAGCACCGAGAAGCCGGCGCAGCCGCAGGCGTTCTACGACCGCCTCGACCAGATCCGCGACCGCGGCTACGAGATGATGGCGAGCCTGCAGACGGCCGGCGTCTACAACCTGTCGGCGCCGGTGCTGGGGCCGGACGAGCGGGCGATCGCGGCGCTGACGATCCCCTACATCACGCTGGTCAACCAGCCGTCGGCGCCCGATATCACGCAGACGATCGAGCTGGTGCTGGCGACGGCGGAGAAGCTGTCGCAGCTCGCCGGCTCGGACGTGAAGCACACGGGCTGACGCCGCGCACCCGTCAACGATCCGCCGGGAGGAACCACATGATCATCGACACGCATCTGCACATCGTCGACCGCGGGGCCCTGAGCTATCCCTGGCTGAAGAGCACGCCGGCGCTCGACCGCGACTTCTCCTACGAGGACTACGCCCGCGAGGCGCGGCGCGGCGGCATCTCCGACACGCTGCACATGGAGGTCGACGTCGACCCGGCCGACATCGAGGCGGAGACGGCCTATGTGGCGCGCAAAGCGCGCAAGCCCGGTAGCCTTTTGCGCGGCGCCATCGCCGCCTGCAGACCGGAAGACCCGGGCTTCGCCGAATATCTGGAGCGGGCGCGCGAGACGCTGTTCGTCAAGGGCTTTCGCCGCGTGCTGCACGTCGTCCCGGACGACCTTTCCGAGGGCGCGCTGTTCCGGGAAAACATCGGGAGGCTGAAGGGGACCGGACTGACCTTCGATCTCTGCGTGCTGCCGCACCAGATACCCAAGGCGATCGCGCTAATCGACCTGGCGCCCGACGTGCAGTTCGTGCTCGACCATTGCGGCGTCCCCGACATCAAGGACGGCGCCGAGCATCCCTGGCGCGAGCACATGACCGAGATCGCCAGGCGCCCGAACGTGGTCGGAAAGATCTCCGGCGTCGTCGCCTATGCCGATGCCGAAAGCTGGACGGTCGAGACGCTGCGCCCCTATGTCGAGCACACGATCGGCGTGTTCGGCTGGGACCGCGTGGTGTGGGGCAGCGATTGGCCGGTCTGCACGCTGGGCGGCGGCCTGTCCACCTGGCTGGCCGCGACGCACGCGCTGGTCGCCGGCGCCAGCGTGGAAGAGAAGGCGAAGCTGCTTTCGGGCAATGCGCGGAGGATCTGGCGGCTGTAGCGGCAGGTTTCAACGTAGGAAGGCGGTTTTCCCGATGTTCGAGATCGTCCAGACAGCCGAGTTCATGGCCTGGCTGGGCGATCTCGCCGACATTCGCGCCAGACAGCGTATTCTGCAACGAATAGACAGGGCGCGAGCCGGCCTGCTGGGCGACGTCAAATATTTCGACGGCATTGGCGAGATGCGCATCGATCACGGGCCGGGCTACCGCCTTTACTTCATCCGACACGGGAGTAGACTCATCATCCTGCTTTGCGGTGGAGACAAGTCCACGCAACACCGTGATATCCGACGCGCGCTTCAGCTCGCCAAGGAGAAATGAATGCCGCTCAAGACCTATCCGTTCGACAGTTCGCGCTACCTCGGCGACGACCAATCGCAGCGCGAATTGCTTGCCGATGCGATGGGAACCGGCGATGCGGTCTACATTGCCCACGCGGTCGGTGTTGTCGCTCGCGCGCGTGGCATGACCAGCATCGCTGAAGAGGCCGGCGTGCCGCGCGAAGCGCTCTATGCGGCGCTTGCCGACGACCAGAATCCCGACGTCAACACGCTGCTGGACGTATTGAAGCGGCTCGGCATCAAGAGTTCCACTCTCGCCGCCGAGTAGCGGACCTGGATAGGTCACTTTTGTTCTGCTGACGCCGTTGCCTCGGCGCAATTGCCTTGCGCCGTTGCGTTCCGCTTCGTTCAAGCGGCCCTACCCCTTGGCAAAACTCTCCCGGAACAGCCGGTTGAGGTCATCCACGACCGCGCCGGCGGCATGCCTATCCTTCAGCCTTGCATTGATGCGGTCGGAGGCGGCCTGCTGGAAACCCATGTAGCCGTCGTGGCGGGGGCGCACCCAGGCGCCCTCCAGCGTGGCGCGGGTGTCTTTGTAGAAGCCGCCGGTGGCGGCGTTGACCGCCTCGTCCTCCCAGCCCGCGGCGTGGCCCGGCTGGCCGCCGGATGCGGCATAGAGCCCGCGCTGCACTTCCCCGCTCGCCACCCAATAGGCGAAGTCGATAGCCGCGTCCCTTGCCGTGGAAAAGGACGAGACGGCGATGCCGGTGCCGCCTAGCGCCGAGCCGACCGGGCCCTCGCCGCCGGCGACGGGAATGTCGGCGAAGGCCAGGCGGTTCGGCCGGAAACCATCCATGGCATAGCTGACATAGCCGTAGATCAGCGGCGCGCAGATTATTTTCGAGCCCGGCTCCGCCATCTGTTCGGACACCACGATCGGGTCCATGTCGAAGCAGGCCGGGTCGACCAGCGCCGCCATCTCGCGCAACAGCTCGAACACCCGTTCGCCGCCGTCGCTGCCGATCAGGTCGCCCGGCCCCGTCGCCGCACACGGCCTGCCGAGATTGGCGGCCAGCGTGAAGAAGCACATCAAGGTGTGCGGCGGCCGGAGCGGCAGGAGCACCCTGCCTTGCCGGGCGAGATCGAGCGCTTCCGCCCATGAGGCCGGCGCCGCGGCCAGCGCATCGGGGCGCCAGGCCTGCACCTGCGCCGCTGCGTCAATCGGAAAAGCCCATTGCCGGCCCTGCCACATATAGCTGGGATAGGACCGGCCGACGCTGCCTTGCGCAAGTGCGTCGCGCTCGGCCTCGCGCCCCGCCACGTCGAGCGGCGCCAGACAGCCTTCCGCGGTGATCTGGCCGACATGCGGATGGTCGATGACGATCAGGTCGTAGGCCCGCGCCAGCTCCTCGACCGGGAAGGATTCGAAGTCCTGCAGCGAGCGCTTGTCCCATTCGACGGCGAAGCCGGTCCTGTCCTTCCACAGCGCCGAGCAGGCGACCATCGGGTCGTAGCCGCGCGGATGGCTCCAGGTCATGCCTTTGAGGATGGTCATGACGCGCGCCTTGAGAAGGATTCATTGCTAGCCGCCCCCTCCACCACGCTTCGCGTGGTCCCCCTCCCCCGCTTCGCAGGGGAGGAGCCGCAGCGGAGCCGCCGGCACGCCCTGGATCCTCCCCCGTTTACGGGGGAGGGGGACCACGCGAAGCGTGGTGGAGGGGGCGCTTCGACACTCACAACCCGAACTCCTCGCGAATCTTGGCACTGTGCTCGCCGATCAGCGGAGCGGCACGGTCCACCCTGGCGCGCACGCCGTCGACGCGCAGCGGCGAGCGCGTCGTCAGGATGGAGACGTCGTCCTCGCGCGTCACCGTCTGCAGCATATCCAGCACCTTGAAGCCGTCGCTCTCCATCAGCTCCGGCCAGGTCAGCACCTTGGCGCACCAGATGTCGGCCGGTTCCAGCACCGCCAGCCAGTCGTCGATGGATTTTGTGGCGATGCGCTGGGCGATGATCGCCTTGATGTCGTCGCGCGCCGTGAACCAGGTCGCCGGCTCGCCGCTATAGGCGGCAAGCTCGGCCTCGAGCCCGAGCAGGGCGGCGAGTTTCGGGATCGGCGTCATGGCGATCGCCAGGTAGCCGTCGCTGGCCGGGTAGACGCCGTAAGGTGCCGACAGATAGGCGTGGGCGCTGCGGAAGGAGGCGCGGCGCGGCGGCCGCCGGCCGTCGTTGAGATGCGTGGTCAGCACCTCGAACTGGAAGTCGATCAGCGCCTCCAAGAGGCTGGTCTCGACATGCGCGCCCTTGCCGGTAATGCCGCGCCGCACCAGGGCGGCGAGAATGCCCTGGGCGCAGGCGGCGCCCGCCAGCATGTCGGCGATCGCCAGGCCGAAGGGCACCGGGCCCTGGTCCTCGTCGCCGTTCAGCCACATGATGCCGGAGCGCGACTGCGCGAGCAGGTCCTGGCCCGGCCGCTTCACCCACGGCCCCTCCTCGCCATAGCCGCTGATCGAGGCGTAGACCAGGCGCGGGTTGATCGCCTTCACCCGTTCGTAGTCGAGGCCGAGGCGCTCGATCACGCCCGGCCGGAAATTCTGGATGAGCACGTCAGCCTTCGCCAGCAATCCTCGCAGCGCGGCGAGGTCGCCTTCGTCCTTGAGATCGACGGCAAAGCTCTCCTTGGCGCGGTTGATGGCGTGGAAGATGGTGGAGTCGCCGCCGATCTCGGTGTCGCTGAGATAGAGCCGTCGCGACAGGTCGCCGCCGTCGGGCCGCTCGATCTTGATGACGCGGGCGCCGAGATCCATCAGCCGCAGCGAGCAGTAGGGCCCCGACAGGAACTGGCTCATGTCGACGACGACGAGGCCGGCAAGCGGCAGTCCGGTTTCTTCGTTCATGTCACTTCTCGGTCTTGCCGGCGAAATCCGCCGGGTTTTTGTATTTCACCGTCTGCAGGTGCTCGCAGTAGAGCACCAGCTCGCCCTCGCCCTTGAACACCTCGTAGCTGGCGCGGATCAGGCCGAGATCCTTGTAGCGCGGCCTTTTGTCGAGGTTGGTGCGGATCGTGTAGATGGTGTCGCCGATGAACACCGGCTTGATGAAGCGCAGCCGGTCATAGCCGTAGGAGAAGGCGTTTACGCAGTTGGTGGCGACCAGGCCGAGCCCGGCTGAGAAGACGAAGGCGCCGGCGACCAGCCGCCGGCCGAACACGCCCTCGCGCTCGGCGAACATCTGGTCCTGCACATAGGGGTGGATGTCGACCACCAGCGTGTTGAACAAATGGCTGTCGCCCTCGGCGATGGTCCGGCGCAACGAGCGGATCTTCTGGCCGACCGGCCAGTCCTCGTAGAACCAGTTTTCGGCATTCCACACCGGCAGCTCGGCGTGCTCGGCGGGCATGTCGGTCGGCTTGGTCGACGAAACGCCGACGGTGGGGGCAAACGTCGTCATCGGCGCCCGCCTTCCGGTGCGTGGCTCGGCATCATGTCCTCCCGAACTTTTCTCCATGAATATCTTTTTCACATATGCATGAAGTTTGCAAGGCGGCGCGGAAGAGGTGATAGGGCTCGCGCAGGGATGGCGCGGCCGGTCGCCGATATCTGCAAAGGCGCGCCGGACATCTGCCATGGATCGCATTCGGATCATCATCCGTTCTGCTCCGGCGGAGCAGAAGCCCCGCGCCTTCATTTCGGCTCGCCGACGATGGAGACGACCGGAAAACAGGGGACAGTTTACTTTCTTTCCGCAGAAAAGCAGTGGCGCTTCAAGGTTCGCGCGGGCGGAAAAAAGTAAACTGTCCCCGGCACTTACCTCTCGCCCGCCGCGAAGTCGCGGCTGACGGAATCCGCTTTTCGCGGGCGTTTTATCCCCTCCTTCTCGCTTGGCCTATACTTGTCCGTGAAAGCCGCTCCCTTGCGGGAATCTGGTGCGCACCGGGTATCAGGAGGGAGCGTCGGCGCCGGGTCGGTCGCGCAATCGGTAGCGCGGCTGGCGAGAGCTGGAGACCCGGGCCCCAGCCGCGACACCTGCGGAAATGCAGCGCTAGCGGACGGGCAAGAACGCCGGCGGGGCGCGGGTCACCGCGCCACGTACTTTAATTGAGAGGCTCGGCCCCGCGCCCCGCTTCCCGCACTTCTCTTCAATGGCCAGACTGCAAAAGCAGGGCGTGGCGAGGACCGCGCCCTGGGTATGCTGGCGTCCAGAAATCGCCGCCAGGGGAATCGCTTCAGGTTAATTCTGGGTCTGCCTGAGGAGGGTTTCGAGGTAGTGCTGATTGAGGTTTGCCTTTTTGCGTCTGACCTTGAGGCTGTGCTTGTCGTTTGCGGCGCGCACCATGTT
>NZ_PXYK01000020.1 GCF_003012745.1 Kumtagia ephedrae
CCTGCCGCCGCCAGCGTCGCATGACCGGCCAGGAGCGCTCCCATGCCTGACGACGATCACGCCGATATAAGGCCCTCCCCCGACGCGCTTCTGGAGCGGGCCGAGCGCGAGACCCGGGGCCGCCTGAAGATCTTCCTCGGTGCTGCCCCCGGCGTCGGCAAGACCTACGAGATGCTGATGTCGGGCCGCGCCCGCCGGGCGGAAGGCGTCGACGTGGTGATCGGCGTGGTCGAGACGCATGGCCGCAAGGAGACGCAGGCGCTGGTGGAGGGCTTCGAGGTCGTCCCGCGCAGGCCGGTCGAATACAAGGGCCGCTGGCTCGACGAGATGGACCTCGACGCCATCGTCGCGCGCCGCCCCGCCTTGGTGCTGGTCGACGAGCTCGCCCACACCAACGCCACCGGCAGCCGCCACCCCAAGCGCTATCTCGACGTGCTCGAACTCCTCGGCCAGGGCATCGACGTCTACACCACGCTGAACATCCAGCACGTCGAAAGCCTGAACGACGTCGTCGCGCAGATCACCCGGGTCAGGGTGCGCGAGACCGTGCCCGATTCGGTGATCGACCGTGCCGACGACGTCGAGATCATCGACCTCACCCCCGACGACCTGATCAAACGGCTGCATGAAGGCAAGGTCTATGTTCCCGACACGGCCCGGCGCGCCGTCGAGAACTATTTTTCGCCGGGCAACCTGACGGCGCTGCGCGAGCTGGCGCTGCGGCGCACCGCCCAGCGTGTCGACGAGCAGCTTTTGAGCCACATGCAGGCCCACGCCATCCCCGGCCCATGGGCCGCCGGCGACCGGGTGCTGGTCGCCGTCGACGAGCGGCCGCGCGGCGCCTCGCTGGTGCGCTACGCCCGCCGCCAGGCCGACCGCCTGCGCGCGCCCTGGGCGGCGCTGCATGTCGAGACCTCACGATCCGCCGGCCTGCCGGATGCCGACAAGGACCGCCTCGCCGCGACGCTCAGGCTGGCCGAGCAGCTCGGCGGCGAGGCCGTCACCATCCCCGGCCAGGACGTCGCCGCCGAGATCGTCGACCACGCCACCACGCACAATTTCAGCCATGTGGTCATCGGCCGGCCGGACAAGCCGCGCTGGCGCGAGATCTTCGAAGGCTCGGTCACCCACGACTTGATTCGCCAGGCCGGCAACATCAGCGTGCATGTCACGACCGGCACCGAGCAGGACGCCGGCCTGGTCCAGCGCGGCGTGAAGACCGCGCCGCAGCCGACGCGCTTCGACGTCTGGCCCTATGCGATGAGCACGGTGTTCGTGCTCGGCGCGCTGGCGGTCGGTTTCCTGCTCGACCAGTTCCTCGACGTTCGCAACATCGCGCTGGTCTTTCTCATGGCCGTGCTCACCTCGGCGGTGACAGTGGGGCTCTGGCCCGCGCTCTACACCTCGCTGGTCAGCGCCACCGTCTTCAATTTCTTCTTCCTGCAGCCGCTTTACACCCTCGACATACGTGATCCCGAGAGCGTGATCGCGCTCGTCTTCTTCCTTGTCGTCGCACTGGTCGCCAGCAACCTCACCGCCCGCGTGCAGCGCCAGGCGGCGGCGGCCCGGCAGCGGGCGCGCGCCACCGAGGACCTCTATCTGTTCAGCCGCAAGCTTGCCGGCACCGGCACGCTCGACGACGTGCTCTGGGCGACCGTCTTCCAGATCGCCTCGATGCTGAAGGTGCGGGTGGTCGTGCTGATGCCGGACAATGACGGCATCGCGGTCAAGGCCGGCTACCCGCCCGACGATACCCTGGCCGATGCCGACATCGCCGCGGCGCGCTGGGCCTGGGAGCACAACCGCGCCGCCGGCCGCGGCGCCGACACGCTGCCCGGCGCCCGGCGGCTCTACCTGCCGCTGCGCACCGGCCGCACCGCGATCGGCGTCGTCGGCCTCGACGACGACCGGCAGGGACCGCTGCTCACGCCCGAGCAGCAGCGGCTGTTCGACGCGCTCGCCGACCAGGCGGCCCTGGCGATCGAGCGCATCCAGCTCGTCGCCGACGTCGACCGGGCAAAGCTGGCGGCCGAGGCCGACCGGCTGCGCTCGGCCCTGCTGACCTCGATCTCGCACGACCTGAAGACGCCGCTCGCCGCCATCATGGGGGCAGCCGGCACGCTGCGGGAGTATTCGGGATCGATGCCGGAGGCGGATCGCGCCGACCTGCTCGCCACCATGGTCGACGAATCCGAACGGCTCAACCGCTTCATCGGCAACCTGCTCGACATGACCAGGATCGAATCCGGCGCTATGGAACCGAACAGCTCGCTGCATTTCGTCGGCGACGTCATCGGCACGGCGCTGCGGCGGGCCGCCAAGATCCTCGCGCATCACCGGACCGAGGTCGACATTCCCGCCGACCTTCCGATGCTCAGGCTCGACCCGGTGCTGTTCGAGCAGGTGTTCTTCAATCTGCTCGACAACGCGGCCAAATACGCGCCTTCCGGCTCCGTCGTCCGCCTCCGCGGCTGGGCCGAGGAGACCGCGGTCCTCCTGCAGGTGGTCGACGAAGGACCCGGCATTCCGCCGGCCGACCTGGAGCGGGTGTTCGACACCTTCTACCGGGTCCGCAAGGGCGACCAGGTGCGGGCCGGAACCGGGCTCGGGCTGTCGATCTGCCGGGGCTTCATCGAAGCGATGGGCGGCACGATCGCGGCCGGCAACAGGACCGACCGCTCCGGCGCGGTCTTCACCATCCGCATGCCGATCCCCGGCGAAACACCAGGCTGGAAGCCCTGACCATGACGACCTCGGACGTGAAGATACTCCTGGTGGACGACGAGCCGCCGATCCGCAAGCTGCTGCGTGTCGGCCTGGGCGCCGAGGGCTACGCCATCGCCGAGGCCGGCAACGGCCGAGAGGCCGCCGATCGGATGCGCGACGAGCGGCCCGATCTCGTGCTGCTCGATCTCGGCCTGCCCGACATTCCCGGCCACGACCTGCTGGCCAGGTGGCGCGCCGAGAAGCTGGAGCTGCCGATCGTCGTCCTGTCCAGCCGCACCGACGAGGCCGGCATCGTCAAGGCGCTGGAACTCGGCGCCGACGACTATGTGACAAAGCCGTTCGGCATGAAGGAGCTGGTCGCGCGTATCCGCGTGGCGCTGCGCCATCGCCTGCAGCAGCAGGGCGAGCGGCCGGTCTTCCACACCGGCGACCTGTCGGTCGACCTGGTCAGGAGGATCGTCAAGGTCGGCGACCGGGAGGTGAAGCTGTCGCCGAAGGAATACGACATCCTGCGCATCCTTGTTCAGCACGCCGGCAAGGTGCTGACGCATCGCCACCTGCTCGAGCAGATCTGGGGCGGCTCCACCGATGTCCAGTATCTGCGCGTCTATGTCCGCCAGCTGCGGCAGAAGATCGAGGCGGTGCCGGACCAGCCGCACTATATCCTCACCGAGACCGGCGTCGGTTACCGGCTGCGTGAAGCCGAATAGCGTCCCCGGGCACAGGCGAGCCGCTGCATGCCCGATATGCATCAAGAGAGAGCTTTCATGAAAATCTCCGATGTCCTCAGGGCGGAGAACGCTGTCGTCGATCTTGCCGCCGCGTCGAAGAGCCGGCTGCTGCAACTGCTTTCCGAGCGGGCGGCAAAGGCGCTCGGCACCGACGGCCGGAAAATCCTGGCCGCGCTGAGCAACCGCGAGAAGCTCGGATCGACCGGGATAGGCTACGGCGTGGCGATCCCTCACGCGCCCCTTGGCGAGATCGCCATGCCTTTCGGTTTGGCGGCGAGGCTCGCCCGGCCCATCGCCTTCGAGTCGATCGACGAGGTGCCGGTGGATATCGTCGTGCTGCTGCTCACCCCGGCGCGGGACCGCACCGCCCATCTCAACGTGCTTGCGGCCATCTCGAGACGGCTGCGGCAGCCGGACGTGCTGACGATCGCGCGCGCCGCGGCCGACGCCGCGCGATTCCACCGGGCGATCGTCGGAGAGGACACGGCCGCGGATGCCGGCTCCGGCCTCGGTGAAAAATCTCTGGTCGCCGGTGCAACCGGGCCGCGCAGTCTCCGTTGAGCGGCATCCATGTTCCTGAGGGATGCGAGATGAGCCTTGCGAGCTTCTGCAGACGCCCGGCGCTGGCGGTTGCGAAGGATCTCATCGGCGCCGAGCTTCTGGTCGACGGCGTGGGCGGCATCGTCGTCGAGACCGAGGCCTATGAGCCGGACGACCCCGCCTCCCACAGCTACCGCGGCGAGACCCCTCGCAATCGCAGCATGTTCGGTCCGCCCGGATGCGCCTATGTCTACCGTTCCTACGGGCTGCACTGGTGCCTGAACGTCGTCTGCATTCCCGGCAGCGCCGTCCTGATCCGCGCCCTGGAGCCGCGCTGGGGCCTGGCCGAGATGCAGTCCCGCCGGGGCATGGATCGTGCAAACCTGCTCTGCTCCGGACCGGGACGGCTCTGCCAGGCGCTGGCGGTTGACGGGCGGCTGGACGGACTGCCGCTCGACCAGCCGCCGTTCCAGCTCCGCATGCCGGCGGCACCGATGCCCGTCGCGTCGGGAAGCCGCGTCGGCATCACGCGCGCCGTCGAGAAGCAATGGCGTTTCGGGTTGGATGGATCGGCGTTCGTAAGCGCCCGGTTCGTGCCCTGAAACGGCGCACCGCAGCTCGGTACAAGACCGTTCGACGAAACGGGCAGGGAACCGAAGCCCCGAACTCCAGGTTCGGTCGGGTAGTGCAGCCCGGGGAGTGTCATGAACAAGCGGAAGGCCAAGGCACGCGCGAAAAAGGGGAAATCGCTGCGCCAGGTGGGCGCGGTGCCGTACCGGGTCACCGGCAAGGGCGAGATCGAGGTGATGGTGATCACGTCGCGCGGCAAGCGCCGGTTTCTGTTCCCCAAGGGCTGGAAGATGAAGGGCAAGAGCGCTCCCGAGGCGGCCGCGCGGGAAGCGCTTGAGGAAGCCGGCGTGGTCGGCACGCCGGCCGGCTCGGCGATCGGACGCTATGAATATTGCAAGCGCCTCGGTTCCGTCGTGGCGCCGATCCGCGTCACCATGTTCCCGATGCGCGTACGCCGCGAACTGTCGGATTGGTCCGAGAAGCGGCAGCGCAAGCGTGCCTGGGTGAAGCCGTCCGTGGCCGAGAAGCTGATCGAGCATCCGGGTCTCGGATCGCTCGCCCGCGACCTGCCGTGATCCCGGTTCCTCGCTCGGACGGTACCGAGTAGCTCAGCCCGCGTCCGGTGCGTCGGCCGGCCCGGTATAGCGGCGCTTGATCGCTTCGGCGATCCGCTGCCGGCTCTCCTCCGGCGAAAGCGCCTCGTCCACCTCCACCGCGGCGGTTTCGTCCGCGAGCTCCTCGTCGCGGATCTGGGTGCGGAACCAGTCCGAATAATCGCCTTGCCGCCGGTGGTGCTCCCAGGTGCGGTCGTCGATCCCTTCCGCGATCTGGATGAACATCATCAGGTTCTGCGCCCGCAGTTTCATCGCGTTGTCGGGCCCGCGGAAATAGAAGCTGCCGGCTTCATCGATCTCGCCTTTGGCGTATTTCTTCGTATGGCGCTTGCGCGACTGCCGCGGCATCTCCGGCTTCACCAGGCGCAGCCGCCCTTCGGCCGGCCGCCAGAACAGCACGTGCTCCGCATCGGGCGACGCAAGTCCGTCCGGCGGCTCCACCCCGGTGACGCCGCAGAAGGTGCGGATGACCTCCGGCGCCTCGGGCCCGAGTGCCAGCACGGCGGTCACCATCTTCAGGACGCCCGCCGCCACTGTTTCCGGATGGACGGTGATCAGGATGGTGCCCGGCAGTTCGCCGGGAAGCGCTAGCGAGGCACCGTCGCGCGGCTTCGGCAGCATGTGGTGGGCCTCGTCGACGAACAGCCAGTGGGGCCGCGCCGTACGGGCGCGGAACGCGGCGAGCTTCGGCAGGAACTCGGCGAAGAAGCCAGGCCGCTTGTCCACCTCCACGGCCAGGGCGCTGACGACGATACTGGTGTCGGGTTTGGCGAGCAGGTCGAAGACCTGCTTCGTCGTCGGCACGGCGGTCGGCTCGCCGACCTTCACCGACCCGTCCAGGCCGTCGTAATCGCCCTCGGGGTCGACGACGCAGAACTGGAATTTTCCCTCCACGCATCGTTCGGTGATGGCGGTCGCCAGCGTCGATTTGCCGATGCCGGAGCTGCCGGCGATGAGGACGCAATCCGTCGGCCGCAACTGGATATCGCCACCCTCCTGGTCGACGCCGATGCGAAGCCCGTTGCGCGGCGCGCGCCCGAGATCGGCGTCCAGTTCCATCAAGGCGGCGACCAGTTCCTCCACGCCCTCGCCGCGGCTGCCGGCGGTGACGAGGTCGGCGGTGTCCTTGACCGCCGGCAGGGCGTTGGCGACGGCCACGCTGCATCCGCAGGCGCGCAGGAAGGCATGGTCGTTCTCGGCATCGCCGACGCCGGCGACATTGTGCGCGGACAGCCCGAGTTCCGCGAGCGCGGCCGCGAGCCCCGTCGCCTTGTTGACACCGCTGGGCAGGATCATCACCGCGCCCTTGTTGAAGACGATGTCCAGTTCCAGGCCCTGGGCCTTGATCACCTCCAGCACGGTCGCCTGGTGAGGCTCCCAGGTGGCGACGATGGAGTTGCCGACCGAAAGCGGCTGCACACCCCTTGCCGCGAGCGCCTCTACGAAGGCCGCCGGCGGTTCCGGCGCGATCGTTTTTTCCTCGCCGCTGTCGGGCTGGTAGAGGACCGCGCCGTTCTCGGCGACGACGGTGTCGAAGATGTCGAGTTCGGGAAAGACCCGCTTGAGGTCCGGCAGCTCGCGCCCGGTCACCAGGATGAGCTTGCGGCCCGTTTCCTTGAGGCGCTGGATGGCTTCGAAGGTGGAACGGCCGACAATTCCGTCATGTGCGAGCGTCCCGTCATAGTCGGTGGCGAGCGCGATGAAATACATTGGCGGTCCTCGCAGCGTCCGTGAGGCCGGCCGCGTTCGGACCGGTTCCTCTCAACGCGTCAGGTCGGTGCCGGCTCCCGGCAAACTGCGAAATAAAGCGCCTCCACCAGGCCGGCTGGCTTCGGGCCACCGGCGGTCGAGGTGGAACAACGGCCTGCCTCGGCAGTTAGCGACCATGCGCCGCGGCTTTGCCCGGGTTGAGGGCTTCGTCCGTGCATCGCGGCGGCGCTTTCGCCAACCCAAAAGGAGGCCCATCATGAGAATGCATCTTTCCAGCGCCCTGGCCGGTCTTGTCCTGCTCGGGGGTATCGGAGCGGCTGTCGCCCAGGACGTTGTGATCGCGCCCGAACAGGAGACGGTGATCCGCGAATACGTCAAGAAGCAGCCGCTTGCTTCGGTCAACCTGCCGGGCGTGGAGTTGAACATCGGCTCGACCGTCCCCGAGACCGTCGAGCTGCAGACGCTCGACGTGCCGGACGTGCAGTATCGTTATGTCGTGGTCGACGGGCGGACGGTTCTGGTCGAACCGCAGAGCCGCAAGATCGTCCACATCCTGAACTGACGCACACATCATCTGGTGAGCCGGCCGATCTGCTTCGGCCGGCTCGTTCCTTGCTCGGGAGGGCACCATGGCTGACCGACAATCCGTTGCCGAAGGGCTGGACGCGACCGAGAGGGAGCAGGCCGAGATCCGTCATCTCGCCGAAAATACCGATCTGTCGCCGAAACAGGCGCACGAACTCGTGCGCCGGCATGGAACAGATCGCAAGAAGCTGATGGAAATCGCCAAAACCTTCAAGGCGGAAGGCTGAAATCCTCGCATTCCTCCCGATTTTCGGGTCATTCCCAGACGTTTTATGGCGTCGTCGGATCGTGCAGCGCGTCGGGCATCGGCGTGGCTTCGATGCGGACGACGCGCTCGTCGAAGGCGCCATGGCGCGCGATGCCGACGGCCACCGGATTCGGCGTCTCGTAGGCCCACATGGCATCCTTGGCGCCGTCACCGACGGCGCTGACGTTCCAGTAGCTGGCCATGCCCTTGATCGGACAGCGCGACACCGTGTTGCTCTTGGCGAACAGATCGAAATAGATGTCGTCGAAGGGAATGTAGAAGACCGGATCGTGACCCGGCTCGTACAGCACCCTCGCCCGTTCGCTCGATGCGATGATCGCGTCGGAGAACCTGGCGGTCACGGTGCCGGCAAAGGGCTCGATCGAGATTTCCTGCGGCCTGGGCGACGGGGATGCGGCGGTCATCGGATTTCTCCCGTTTGTCTCAACTCTCTCGGTCAACTCCGCCGTGCCGAAGCCGTTCCCATGTCCCCGTCGGGCACGCCGGCGAGAACCTCCCGCTCGATCCATCGGTGGACGGCGGCGACGTCCGGCAGCGTGACGCTGGCGGCGGTCGGTCCCGCGGGGCGCACACGGATCGAGATGCCGCCCTCGTCGTTGACGTATTCGAAGCCGCTTTCATCGGCGACGTCGTCGCCGATGAAGACCGGAACACGTCCGGCAAACGGCTCGACCTCCATGAAGCGGGCGATGGCGGCGCTCTTCAGCGCCTCGATCGGCAAAAATTCGAGCCCGGCGTTGCCGGCGACGATCCGATAACCCTCGGACAGGCTGCTGAGGGCTGCCTGGGCGGCGGCGCGGACGGCCGGGAAGACCGCCGGTGCAGCGCGTGTATGGATCGCCAGCACGGGACCCTTGCGCTCGAAATAGACGCCTTCGGCGGTATGGAACTCCTTCTCGAGCGCGTCCGCGACCGCCGCCATATCCGCCGGCTCGTCGGCCGCCTCGATCGGGCCGTCGGGTGTCAGCCGATGCTCCAGCCCGTAGAGCCCGGCCGCCGGCAGGGAGAGCGGCGAAAACACCCGGTCGACCATGGCGACGGTGCGGCCGGTGACGAAGGCGAGCGCGCCGTCGAGTGCTGAGGCCGCCTGCGAAAGCAGCGCGCGCAGATCGTCATCGACCTTGACCGCATCCGGATGCGGCTGGTGCTCCAGCAGAGTGCCGTCGATATCGAGAAAGAGAGCGATGCCGGCTCCGGGCGGAAGACCTTCGGACCGCTGGTTGCCGTGGATCATGCCGTCGTCGCTCCAATCGGTTGCTGCGCGCTTCTGAAAAGATTCTGGTTCGCCATCGTCTCGTCCAGGGCGGCACGCTTGCGCAGGCGGGCCGCGTCGAGCAGCATGTTGCCGGCCCAGCGGTAGACGTTGTTGACCCTGACGTTCTCGCGCATCCGCTGCATCCGGCCCCGCTGCTCCTCCTCCGACATGGTCAGCGCCTGGTAGAACGCCTCGCCCATGGCGCTCGGATCGTAGGGATTGACCACGAGGGCCTCCAGCAGCTCGCGCGAGGCGCCGGTGAAGGCGCTGAGGACGAGCACGCCCAGTTCGTCGTCGCGTGCGGCGACGAACTCCTTGGCGACGAGGTTCATGCCGTCGTGCAGGCTGCTGACCACGCAGAAATCCGCCGCGCGGTAGAGCATGGCAAGGTCGTCCTGGTCGTGGTGGCGGTCGAGCAGCACGATCGGCCGGTAGTCGCCGCGGCCGTAGCGCTCGTTGATCTCGTCGACCAGCTCGACGCACTCGCGGTAGAGCTGCTGGTATGCGGGCAGCGTGCCGCGGCTGGGGGCTGCCACCTGCAGGAAGACCAGCCGGCCGATCCAGTCCGAATGCTGCTGGAAGAACTCGTCGAGCGCATGGAAGCGGTCGAGGATGCCCTTGGTGTAGTCGAGCCGTTCCACCCCGACGGCGAGCTTCACGTCGGCAGGCAGCCCGAGCCGCTGGAATACGGCTTGCCGTGTCTCGGCCGCTCCGGCCCGGCCCTCCTCGTCCTCGGGCCATTCGATCGAAATCGGATAGGAATGCACCGCCGTCAGCGAGCCGCGATAGGAGATCGCCGCCGCCTCGCGGTCGATGCGCGACTCCAGGAACCGGTCGACGCTTTCGATGAAATTGTTGCAGTGCAACTGGATATGGAAACCGACGATCGAGCTGCCGAGCAGGCCGTCCAGGATCTGCTCGCGCCATGGGCAGACGCTGAACACCTCGGCGTTCGGCCAGGGGATGTGCCAGAAGGTGATGATGGTCGCGTCCGGCAGCTTCTCGCGGATCAGCCGCGGCAGCAGGGCGAAGTGATAGTCCTGGATCAGCACGATCGGACGATCGCTCTTGGCCTCCTCGACCACCACCTCGGCGAACTTGCGGTTGACCGCCTGGTAGCATTCCCAATCGGCGGCGCGGAACATCGGCCGCGTGAAGGCGATATGGCAGAGCGGCCACAGGCCTTCATTGGCGAAGCCGAAATAATAACCCTTGTATTCCTCCTCGCTCAGCCAGACGCGCCGCAGCGTATAGGCCGGGTCGTCGGGCGGGACGGCGATACGATCGTTGCGATCTACGACGTCCCTGTCGGCCGTGCCGCTGCCATGGGCGATCCAGGTGCCGGCGCATGTGCGGGTGATCGGCTCCAGCGCCGAGACCAGGCCGCTGGCGGGAACGTGCAGCTTAATGCGGCCGTCGACCCGTTCGTGCACATAGGGCTCGCGGTTAGAGACGACGATCAGCTCCTCGTCCGGCAGCTCACGTTCGAGAACCTGCCGCAGCATGTCCGGTGACCATTGGATGAGACCGTCGTCGGGAGATTGGCCATTGTGGTCGGCCGCAGGCGGCGTGGCCACCATGGGTACTGCGATCGGCGGGGATTGCACCTTCCCCTGCTCATTGGCGCGCCGCCTCAGGACGAAAAGCGAGAACCCAACAGCCATGATCGACAAGAAAAGACTTATTCCGATCGCGCTCCAGGACGCGACCGCTGCAACCTCGCTTTCGGGGATCATTCACTCATTCCAGCTTTGCCGGCAGACCGGTCGACAAGGCCGAAACTGTTGCAGTGCGAAATAGTTCCGTGAAAAATGGTCACGAGCGGACGATCAGCGGCGCCAGCCCCTCGTGCCGCTCGTCGAGATAGCAGACGACGCGGTCGCCGACCCGCTGGAAATGAAGGTCGACCTGCGCCTTGCCGACGGCGAGCCGGCGGACGGTCAGATTGTCGATGCCGATCGGCAGCCGCGGCCGGTCGATGTTGATCTCGCCCCGCCATCCGTCGACCCGGATGCCGAGGCAGGCCTGCATGAGCATGAACATCGACCCCGCCGACCAGGCCTGCGGCAGGCAGGCGACGGGATAGGCGACAGGCGCCTCGCCGGGCGAGCGGGTGAAGCCGCAGAACAGCTCCGGCAGCCGCATCTGGAAATGCACGGCCGCCTCGAACATGCCGCTCATCAGCTTCACGACGCTGTCGCGTTCCTTGTAGTTGGCCAGCCCGGCGGCACAGATGGCAGTGTCGTGCGGCCAGATCGAGCCGTTGTGATAGGACATCGGATTGAAGGGAACCTCGTCGTCGGCAAGGGTGCGCACGCCCCAGCCGCTGTTGAAGCGGGCGCCGAGCAGTTGTTCCGCCACGCGCGCCGCCCGCTCCGCCGACGGCAGGCCGACATAGAGCAGATGGCCGGCATTGGACGTCCGGACCGCGCATTTTTCGCCATTGCCGTCGATGGCGAGCGCATAGGTGCCGAGCTCCTCCATCCAGAAATGATCCTCCACCGCCGCGCGCATGCGTTCCGCCAGCTTGCGCCAGCGCTTGGCGAGGTCGGCTTCGCCGCGCCGCTTGGCGAGCGCCGCGAGCCCCTGATAGGCGCCGAAGACGTAGCCCTGCGCCTCGACCAGCGCGATCGGTCCGGGCGGGATGCGCCCGTCGGCGTGAAATACGGAGTCCCAGCTGTCCTTCCAGCCTTGGTTGGAAAGGCCGGAATCGGCGCCGCGCTTGTAGGTGACGAAGCCGTGCGGGTCACGCCGGCCGACCTGCTCCATCCACGACGCCGCGGCGCACAGCGACTCCCAGTTGCGCTCGAGATATTCCGCGTCGGCGGTGCGCTCGATATAGGCGGCCGCCAGGTAGAGATAGAGCGGCGTCGTATCGACCCCGCCATAGTAGCGGCCGAAGGGCAGCTCGCGCAGCACCGCCATCTCGCCCTTGCGGGTCTCGTGCATGATCTTGCCGGGCTCGGAATCGCTGAAGGCCGAGGTCTCCGTCGACTGGTGCTGGGCCAGGAAGGACAGCACGCCGAGCGCGAGGGCCGGATTGAGCCACAGCATCTGCATGGCCGAGATCACGCCGTCGCGCCCGAACGCGGTGGAGAACCAGGGTATGCCGGCATAGGGATAGGGTCCGGTCTCGAGTTCCGTCGTCAAAAGCGCGATGTCGGCGCGGGCGCGGGTCAGCCAGTCGTTGAACACGCGGCCGGAGCTGAACACCGTGGCGCCGTGGCGGCGCTTCGAGCGCATGGCGTAGCGGGCGCGTGCCGCCGCCGCCCGAAAACTCTCCCGGCCCGGCGATGTCGGCTCGCCACCGACCTCGATGAACAGCTTCTCGCGGCCGCGCGGAGCGATCTCGATGGCGAATTCGATGGCGCCGGCCGAGAGCGTCTCCGGCCGCGCCGAAAAGCTGATGACGGATTTGCGCAGCACGCCGTCCAGGCCCTCATAGGCGTAGGTGACGGTGCCTTCGGCGATGTCGGCGTCGAGGAAACGCCCGCGCTTGCTGCGGTGCGTGCCGCGCACCTCGAACATGTCGCGGAAATCGGCGCCAAACTCGATGCGCAGCCGCAGCCGGACGGTGCGGCCCCAGTAATTGGAGAGCGCGATCCGCTCGTACATGCGGTCCTGCCAGAGCAGCCGCGTCCGCTGGATATGGACGACGCCCTGCGGCGTCTCCTCGTTTCCGGGACCTCTCGATGTCCTGTTCGTCAGGTTCGCCGTGAACAGGATGTTGTCCTGCGACAGCGACGCGCCGAGCAGCGACGGCACCTGCCCGTCGACAGTGAGCCTGAGCAGCGACAGCACGCGCGTGTCGTTGCGGAAGAACCCGTCGCCGACGCCGCGCACGTCGCCATGCGCGTCGGTGACCATGAAGCAGTCCTCGTGCTTCAGCGCGAACTGCCGGTGCGGGTCGCGGGGCGTTGCTTCATCGAGAGCCGAAAGGGCGATTGCGGGGTCGAGCTGGCGTTCATTCTGGTGGGGCATGCCTGCTACCATTCACCCGCGATGCGGCAATGTTTTGGCCAAACGGCCGGGGGCGTGCTTGCGGCGACGCGGCGGAATCCGCGAGCAGCAACGCATAGACGGCCTCGTAGTCGTCGATCATGCGCTCGGCGGAGAAGCGCCGCTCGAACACGGCGCGAATCTCGTTGCGGTCGAGCCTGCCGAGTTCGCCGACGCGAGCCACCGCCGCATCCACCGAATCGACGATGAAGCCGCTCACCCCGTCGTCGACGATCTCCGGCATGGCGCCTTCGTTCCAGGCGATCACCGGCGTGCCGAACGCCATCGCCTCGATCACCACCAGCCCGAAAGGCTCCGGCCAGTCGATCGGGAACAGCAGGGCGGCGGCCCCTTGCAGGAAATCGGCCTTCTCCGTCTCGCCGACCTCGCCGACATAGACCACCTTTTCGCCGTCGATCAGCGGCTCGATCTCGTCGTGGAAATACGCCCGGTCGTCCGCGCCGACCTTGGCCGCGATCCTCAGCGGCAGGCCGCTGCGCCGCGCGGTCTCGATCGCCCGGTCGGGACGCTTGTCGCGGGAGAGCCGGCCGAGAAATGCGAGATACGGCTCCGTCGAGCTGCTCCTCGGCGGGGGCATAGGAAAATGCGCGAGCGGCAGGCCGTGATAGACATTGCCGACCCAGTTCGCCGCCGGCAGAGGCCGGCGCTGCCTCAGGGAGATCGAGATGAACGGAAAGTCCGGCCAGCGCGCCAGCGCGCCAGGCAGGTCGCTGTAGTCGAGCCGGCCATGCGGCGTCGTCACCGTCTTTTCCGGACAATGCTCGAAGAACGGGAAATGTTGGAAATGGCTGAGATGGAAGTGGATCAGGTCGAACTCGTCGGCCCGCCGGCGCACCTCGTCCAGCATGGACAGATGCGCCGCGATCGCCGAGGTCAGCGGGCGCGGGTCGAGCCGCAGCGCCGTCTCCCGGCAGGGGGCCAGCCTGGCGCGCGTCGCCGAATCGCTGCTGGCGAACAGCGTCACCTCATGCCCGCGATCGGCGAGACCGTCGCACAGATAGGAGACGATCCGCTCGGTGCCGCCATAGAGGCGCGGCGGCACGGCCTCGAAAAGCGGCGCGACGTGGGCGATCTTCATTCGTTTCAAGACTATCCCCTCAAACATCGATGCGAGGCGCGCATGAAAGCCGCAGGCTCGAGCCTCCGCTTCCACGGCCTCGTTTTGCAGTGCAACCCGTCGGGCGGCGGATGGTTCCATGGCCGGCAGTCGAGCCGCGATGCGTATCCCCACCAGGTCGGCCACGACGACATGGAACCAATCGAACCGATCTTCGTTGCGAAAGGTTGATCTTTAGCCGGGGGTTCGGGAATGACAGTCGCATCCGTCGAAGCGGCAGGCCTTTTGACAGCAGTACCCCCGGACACCGAGCAGTTGAGCTGGCACCCCTTCATGGCGGCGCTTCCCGTCGGGATTTACACCTGCGACGCGACCGGCCGCGTCGTCCGCTACAATGAGCTGGCGGCGGAACTGTGGGGGCGTTCGCCCGACCTCGCCGAGCATCACGCCTATTGCGGCGCCTACAGGACCTATGGGCTGGACGGAAAGCCGCTCAGGCCCGCCGACTCGCCGATGGCCGAGCTCCTCGCCACCGGCAAGGCCTTGAGGGCCCGCGAACTCTGCCTCGAGCGGCCGGACGGAAGCCGCATCGTCGTCGAGGCCAACCTGAACCCTCTTCTCGACGGCGCCGGGCAGGTGATCGGCGGCGTGAGCTGCTTTCACGACATCACCGGCCGCAAGCAGGCCGAGCATTCGCTTCAGCAGATCCTGCAGGCCATGCCCGTGGCCGTCTACACGACGGATACGAGCGGCACGCTTACCTTCTTCAACGAAGCGTCGGCGGAATTGTGGGGATGGCGGCCGGAGATCGGCGTAAGCCAGTGGTGCGGTTCCTGGCGGCTCCGCCACCTCGACGGCGAGCCGATGGCGCACGACCAGTGCCCGATGGCCACGGCGCTGCGCGAAGAACGCGAGATCCGATGGGGCCGCGCCGTCGCCGAGCGGCCGGACGGCACGCTCGTCCCGTTCGTCGCCTTCCCAACGCCCCTGCACGATGCGGCGGGATCGCTGGTCGGCGCCGTCAACACCTTGCTCGACGTGAGCGAGCAGCAGCAGGCGGCCGATATCGGCATGCATATGGCGGCGATCGTGGAATCCTCGCTCGACGCCATCGTCAGCAAGGACCTCAACGGCATCATCACCAGCTGGAATCCCGCCGCCGAGCGGCTTTTCGGCTACACCGCCGATGAGGCGGTGGGGCAATCCGTCCTCATGCTCATTCCGGAAGGCCGGCAGGACGAGGAGACGACGATCATCGAACGGATCAGGCGCGGCGAAAGGGTGGACACCTTCGAGACGATGCGCCGCCGCAAGGACGGGACCCTCATTCCGGTCTCGCTGACGATCTCCCCCGTCCGCAACGCGCGGGGCAGGATCGTCGGCGCGTCCAAGATCGCCCGCGACATCACCAGCCACAAGGAAAGCGAGCGGCGTATCCGCGTGCTGATGCGCGAGGTCAATCACCGGGTGAAGAACCAGTATTCGGTGATCCTGGCGATGATCCGCGAAAGCGGCAAGCGCAGCAGCGACCCGGCCGGCTTCGAGCTTCAGGTGCGCGAGCGGATCATGGCGCTGGCGGACTCGCACGATCTTCTCGTCAGCGCCGACTGGAGCGGCGCCACCGTCTGCGAGCTGCTGCGGGCGCAGGTGAAGCCCTTCGCCGACAGCGAGCGGATCACGCTGTCGGGCCCGCCGCTGCTGCTGCATCCCAATGCCGTCCAGTATCTCGGCATCGCCTTCCACGAGCTGGCCACCAACGCGACCAAGCATGGGGCGCTTTCGGTGAAGGGCGGCCGCATCGTCGTGGACTGGCAGATCGTGCCGGGCGACGACGGCATCGACTATCTGGAGCTTGCCTGGCGCGAGGAAGGCGGCCCGCCCGCCACGCCGGCCGAGCGGACCGGTTTCGGCTCGGTGGTGCTGCAAAGGATCACCCCGCAGGCGCTCAACGGTTCGAGCGAGATCCTGTACGGCGACAGCGGCATCACCTGGTGGCTGCGCGCGCCGCTGGACAGCGTCGTCGCCCGCGACGACGGCGACGCCTGACGCCGTCCGGCATCTAGCCGCGCAGGCGTTCCAGCACCTCGTCGACGGTCGCGGTCTCGACATGCTGGCCGTAGCGCGTCGCGAACAGGTCTAGCATGGCGTCGTGGGCTTCGTCGGAAGCGCTGCACAGCGCGTCGCTGACGAGGATCGTGCGGTAGCCTAGGTCGGCCGCGCCGAGCACGGTGGACAGCACGCACATGTCCGTCTCGCCGCCGGTGATCAGCAGCGTGTCGCAGCGCCGCGCCCGCAGGCGCGCATCGAGATCGGAGCCGAGCCAGGGCGAATACACCGGCTTGTCCACCATCTCGGCCGGCGGCACGAACCGCGCCAGCTCGGGCACCAGCTCGACCATGTCCGCGCCGATGCGGTCGAGCGTCATGGACGCCCAGCGCCGGTAGTAGCGGCGCCACGCCCCCTGCCCCTCGCCCGGCCTGCGCGCCGGGATGAAGCGCGTGAAGACGGTCCGCGCCGGGTCGCGCTCGCATAGCCGGACCACGTTGGGGAGCACGCGCGGCATCCACGGAAGCGCCCATTCGGTGCCGGCCGCGAACAGCCGCTGCATGTCGACGCACACATGGGCGAAGCCTGGACCGACCCACTCGTCCCGGATGGTCGACCTGGCCATCAGGGTTTTGTCGCCGCGCCGGCCGTTTGAGCTGGCAAAACCCGCATCCTGAACAACCGACGTCCGTTCTGGAGGAACCTGGTGCCGTCCCGCCGGGAGCCCGACACAATCGGCCGTAAACGTCCCCGGCTGCCCCAGGTTCCGGCAAAATCCCGTGCATTGCGTGAATGCAGCGCGCGCCATGCCGGTCCTCCGGTTGACGTTCGCCCCTCCGGCACCCTACGCCTTCCCACGATGACCCGGAACATGTCCGAGAAGATGGAGAAGAGCCGGACGGCACGCCCGGCGGAGAACGCGCCGCCGAAGCCCGCCGCCGCGGCGGTCCGCTATGCGGTGCTGGTCTTCCCCGGTTTTCCGCTGATGGCCTTTTCCTCGGTGATCGAACCGCTGCGCGCCGCCAACATCCTCTCCGGCAAGCAGTGCTACTCATGGATCACCGTCGGCCCGGAAGACGCCAAGATCGTCGCTTCCAACGGCGTCGGCATCGATCCCGACTACGGCGTGCGCAGCGCGCCGCCGGCCGACCGCATCGTGGTGTGCTCGGGCGGCAATGCCGACAACCTCGTGGCCGAGGACGCGGTCGCCTGGATCCGGAAAAGCCTGCGCGCCGGCGCCCATATCGGCGCGGTGGCGGACGCCGCCTTCTTCCTCGCCCGCGCCGGCCTGCTCGACGGCCATTCCTGCACGCTGCACTGGACCAGCCAGCCCGCCTTTCGGGAGGCCTTTCCCGAACTCGACATGCGGCGCGACCTCTATGTCATCGACCGCCGGCGCTTCACCTCGGCCGGCGGCGTCGGCTGCCTCGACATGATGCTGGAACTGATCACCAGGGACTATGGCGCGGAGCTCTCGGCCGGGGTCGCCGAATGGTACGTGCACAGCCCGCTGCGCTCGAGCATCGACAGGCGGATGATGCCGCTGCGCCTCAGGACCGGTATCCGCGACCAGCTCGTGCTGTCGGCCGTCGCCATCATGGAGGATTCGGTCGAGGAGCGCCTCACCATGCCGGCGCTGGCCGAGCGCCTCGGCATCTCGCCCGACAAGCTCGAGCGCGCCTTCCAGGCCGAGTTGAAGACCGTGCCGAGCGCCTATTACCGGCGGCTGCGGCTGCGCCGGGCGGCCGAGCTCCTGACCCACTCCTCGCTGCCGGTCGGCGAGGTCGCGCTGTCCTGCGGCTTCGCCAACCCGTCCAGCTTCGCGCGCGCCTTCCGCGAGCAGTTCGGCCATGCGCCCGGCGAGGTGCGCCGCCGCCGCTCGATCGCCGGCGAGGTGCCGCGCAACTAGGCGTGGAATGGCCCGGCCCCCTCACGCCTGGAACCAGCGTCACCTTTCGCGGTCTTGATCCCGGTTACGGTCCCGGCGCGGCTGTGGATTCCCTTTCCGGGGTGCGCGGCCCTGTTTCTCCCGCTGCTGGCCAATAGGCCGCATCCTTCGGCTATTCGTCTCGACTGACGGTCAAGAGCGTGCGGTTGCGCGCCTTTTCTCGCACTTGGTCAAAGACCTGCTGGCCGAGGCCGCGCGGTATCATCCCAAACGACCATTCGCCCTTGCGGGCTTGGCTGATCCCATAAGGTATCCGGCCTTTCTCCCACGTGAGCCGATTAACCTGATCCGTCTTTATCCAGGATTGCTCGTAATCGAGGCCAAGATGCTTCGCGACGGCGGCGGGTACCTTAATACCGGCCTCGCTCCTACCGGGCGGTGAATGCGTGATGGCGCAGAGCAACACATCCTTCGTACCGTCTGGCCTTTCAGCGGAGGTTATCACAATGGCGCAAGGCCGATCCTTGCCGCTATCGAGACCCGCCTGCTTTTCCTCTTTCCAGAGGAAGTCATAGCGCACCACCAGACCGGGCTTAGGTTCGAGCGCCACGCCACTATTTCATCAGGTGATCAAGGTGCGGCGTCGGCTCGCCCTGATAGCCCTTTTCGAGCTCGGCGACGATATCGTCGGGAAGCTCGTGCGTGTAAAACGCCTGCCGGGTATCGAGTGCCTTAAGTCGCTTATATTCTTCCGCCGACACGACGACGAGGCTTTCCCGCCCATGGTGGGTGACCGAAACCGGCTCCTTGAGCGCCAAATCCCGGTAACGGCCGAACTGCTTCTGCAATTCGGCGGCTGTGACAGTGATCATAAGTCACCTCCTTTCAAATTTTCCCCATAATAGCAAAAATCCGGAAAATAGCCAAACTTGTCCGATCCACCAAACTGCGGTCTCAAGTGCGATGCCGGAGCGGCAGTGTCAAAGTTGGCAACGAATTGACTGTGTCCCACGGTCGCGAGCCGCAGCCAATCCGGGAGGGTCCGGGCCAGCGTCGCAGACTTGGTCATTCCCTGAAATCGCTCGACCAGCACGCGGAACCTTGCACAGAATCTGCGGTAATTCGCACACCATTCCAACCCGCCCTCGTTCATTGTCCGAACCTTCTGGAGTTCCCGACATGAGCATCGTCGTTTTCGATCCCGACAGCACCGAGGATGTGGATTTCAAGGAGCGCATGCGCCATCCCGCCGCGGCCGATCCGGCGGGCGGCATGTGGCTGTCCGACACCGAGCCGTCCTTCATCGACGCCGACGCGTTGCGCAAGGGGCGGCTGGCGAAGCTGCGCGCCTGGATGCGCGAGGCGGGCTACGGCGCGGTCGTGCTGTTCGACCCCTACAACCAGCGCTACGCCACCGGCTCGCGCAACATGTTCGGCTACTTCCTGCGCAATTCCACGCGCTACTTCTTCATCCCGACCGAAGGGCCGGTCGTGCTCTTCGAATACCCGCAGAGCTACCACGTCTCCATGGTGCTCGACACCGTCGACGAGGCACGCCCGTCGAAGCTGGTGTGGTCGTCGGTATCCGGTCGCGACGACGAGACCGCCGGCCCGTTCGCCGACGAGATCACGGATCTGCTCAAGGCGCATGGCGGCGGGTCGATGAAGCTCGGCCTCGACCGCTGCGGCCATCTTCAGGCGCTGGCGCTGGAGAAGCGCGGCTGCGAGGTCAGGGACTGCCAGGGCGAGATCCTTGCCGTGCGCGCCGTCAAGACGCCGGAGGAGATCAAGTGCCTGCAGGTGTCGATGGCCGGCGCCGAGGCGGCGGTTGCCGCCGTGCGCGAGGCGATCAGGCCGGGCGTGTCGGAGAACGACCTCTTCGCCATCATGTATCACGAGGTCATCCGCCAGGGCGGCGAGTTCATCGAGACGCGGCTCTTGACCTCCGGCCAGCGCACCAATCCGTGGTTCAACGAGGCGAGCGGCCGCAAGATCAGGCCCGGCGAGCTTGTCGCGCTCGATACCGACACCATCGGCTGCTACGGTTACTACTCCGACTTCTCGCGCACCTTCCGCTGCGGCCCGGGCAGGCCGACGGCCTACCAGAAGTCGCTCTACCGCATGGCCTACGACCAGGTTCAGCACAATATCGGCATCGTCAGGCCGGGCATGGCCTTCCGCGAGATCGCCGAGAAGGCGTGGAAGATCCCCGGCCGCTTCGTCGACCAGCGCTACACCTCGGTCATGCACGGCGTCGGCATGCATGGCGAGACACCGTTCATCGCCCACGCCATGGACTACGAGACCTACGGCCGCGACGGCCACGTCGTGCCCGGCATGGTGGTTTCGGTGGAAAGCTACATCGGCGAGAAGGGCGGCCGCGAGGGCGTCAAGCTCGAGGACGAGATCCTCATCACCGAGACCGGCACCGAGCTTCTGTCGCGCTTCCCCTACGAGGACGATTTCCTGAGCGGCGAGATCTAGATGAAGCGCCCCCTAGCCATAGAGCCAGGCAAAGTCGCAGCCCTGTTCATCGACCTCCAGGAGGAGCACCGGAAGGACCAACGCTATCTGGTCGAAGGTTTCGACGCCGTGCTCGCCAACGTGCAGCGGCTGCAGGCCGCCGCGCGCGATGCCGGCGCCCCGCTCTATCATTTCGCCTATGTCGTCGACCTCGACAATCACGTGCGCCCTTTCCATCCGGTCCAGGCCGACGGCACCTCCGCCTTCAGCGACAAGAGCGATCCGCTGACGGCCGTCTGCCCGGAAGTCGCCGCCTCCGACGGCGAGCCGCTCATCATCAAGAACGAGCCCAGCGCCTTCGGCGCCGCGTCGCCGGCGGCCGACATCCGCATGCAGGGCATCGAGTGGCTGGTCGTCGCCGGCGTCTGGACGGAAGCCTGCGTCGACGCAACGGTGAAGGACGCCGTCGCGCTCAGCTTCCGCGTGCTGTTGGTGAAGGACGCCTGCGGCAGCGGCACGGCCGCCATGCACGAGACGGCGATCCTGAACCTTGCCAACCGCCTTTATGGCGGCGCGGTGACCGACACGGAGGGCGCCTGCCGGCTGCTCGCCGGCGAGACCATCGAAGCCTGGCAGATCGAGGGTTCGGTGCCGCTGCGCTTCACCTTCGACAACGCCGCCGGTCTCTACCGGGATCTTTGACGAGAGGAGGCTGACCGGGACGATGGAGATCCTGCGATTCATGGTCGAGAACCTCGGCCTGATCGGCGAGCGGGCGGTGGAGCATATCTCCATCGTCTTCGTGGCGGTCACCATAGCCGTGGTCACGGCCGTGCCGATCGGCATCGCCATCACCCTGTCGAAGAGCGCGGCCGACGTCGTGCTCTACTTCGCCTCGATGATGATCACGGTGCCGTCGATCGCGCTGTTCGGGCTGATGATCCCGCTGCTGTCGCCGATCGGCCATGGCATCGGCTACGTCCCGGCGGTGATCGCCGTCATCCTCTATTCGCAGCTGCCGATCATCCGCAACACCTACACGGCCATCGCCAATGTCGACCCGGCGCTACGCGAGGCGGCCAGGGGCATGGGCATGAGCACCTTCCAGCGGCTGCGCCAGGTCGAGATTCCCCTGGCCGTTCCGGTCATCATGGCCGGCATCCGCACCGCCGTCGTCATGAACATCGCCGTCACCGCCATCGCCGCCTATATCGGCGCCGGCGGCCTCGGCACCTTCATCTCGCGCGGCATCAGCCAGTCGGACCCGCGCCAGCTCGTCACCGGCGCCGTCGCCGTGTCGCTGCTCGCCATCGCCGCCGATCTCTTCCTTGCGCTTGTCCAGCGGCTGCTCACCTCGAGGGGCATCGCCAGCGAGGCGCCGGCATGATCAGGCTGGAGCACCTGACAAAAGTCTTCGGCGACCCGCAGCGCGGCGTTCTCGCCGTCGACGACGTCAGCCTCGAGCTGCCGGCCGGCGAGATCTGCGTGCTGCTGGGGCCGTCCGGCTGCGGCAAGACGACCACCATGAAGATGATCAACCGGCTGATCGAGCCGACGAGCGGCAGGATCTTCATCGACGGCCGCGACACCACCCAGACCGACCCGATCCGGCTCCGCCGCTCGATCGGCTACGTCATCCAGCAGATCGGCCTGTTTCCCAACAAGACCGTCGCCGACAACATCTGCGTCGTTCCCGACCTGCTCGGCTGGGACCGCAGGAAGGCGCGCAAGCGGGCCGGCGAGCTCCTGGAGCTGGTCGGCATGGCGCCCGCCACCTTCCTCGACCGCTTTCCGAAGGAGCTGTCCGGCGGCCAGCAGCAGCGCGTCGGCGTCTTGCGGGCGCTCGCCGCCGACCCGCCGGTCATGCTGATGGACGAGCCGTTCGGCGCCATCGACCCGATCAACCGCGAGGTGATCCAGGACGAGTTCTTGCGCATGCAGCAGACGCTGCGCAAGACCATCATCTTCGTCTCGCACGACCTCGACGAGGCGGTGAAGATGGCCGACAAGATCGCCATCTTCCGCGCCGGCCGGCTGGAGCAGTTCGCCAGCCCGGACGAATTGCTCGCCCGGCCGGCCAACGGCTTCATCGAAAGCTTCCTCGGCTCCGACCGGGCGCTCAAGCGCCTGCGCCTCGTCACGGTCGCCGACGCCATGGTCGCGGGGCACGACGCAGTCCGAGGCGACGATCCACTTGACCGGGCGGCCGAGCTGATCCGCGCGTCGGGCCATCCCGGCGTGGTCGCCGTCGATGCCGAAGGCCGCCCCGAGGGCTGGTTTTCGCTTCCGGACGGCGGCGGCTCCACGGCAAGCCGGCAGCCGCTGCGCGCCACCGTCTCCACAGCGACCGACCTGCGCAACGCCGTGGCGCTGATGTTCGCGCACGACATGCCGCTGCTGCCCTGCGTCGACGATGCCGGCAAGCTGGCGGGCGTGCTCACCTACCGCTCCGTCGTGAAGAGCCTCGCCACCGGGGCGCCGGAATGAGCGAGGCCGCGACCCGGACCCTGCAGGCACCCGGCCGCCTCGCCGCCCCGGCCGGGCCCGCATCGGCCGGCCAGATACCCCCACCCCTAACCCCTCCCCACAAGGGGGAGGGGGACTTTGCGGCCGCCATGCCGCGCAAAACCGTTGACGAATGGGGCTTGGCCGAGACGCAGCCAGATCCCCCTCCCCCTTGTGGGGAGGGGTTAGGGGTGGGGGTAAACCCCTATGCGGTTACCCTGCCCACAAGAGCAACACTGCCACCGGCCTTCCTTGTCTGGCTGGTCATCGCCCTGGCGCTGGCGTGGTGGCTCTGGTCCAGCAGCATGCCGGCCGAGATCCTCACCTATTGGGAGGACATCACCTATCTCGCCGTCCAGCATATCGAGTTGGTCGCATGGTCCGGCGGTCTGGCCATTCTCGTCGGCGTCCCGGTCGGCATCGTGCTGTCGCGCCCGGCGCTGCGGAAGGTTTCCGAGGCCGCGCTGCAGATCTTCAATCTCGGCACCACCATCCCGACGCTTGCCATCCTGGCGCTGTCGATGTCGGTGCTCGGCATCGGCACGGTGCCGGCGATCTTCGGCCTGTGGGCGGCGACGCTGCTGCCGATCGTACGCAACACCTATACCGGCCTGCGCGCCGTGCCGGCCCATCTCGTCGAGGCCGCGCACGGCATGGGCATGACGCCCGCCCAGGTGCTCTGGCGCGTCGAGTTGCCCAATGCCTTGTTCGTCATCTTCGGCGGCATCCGCACCGCGCTCGCCATCTGCGTCGGCTCGGCTCCGCTGGTCTTCCTGATCGGCGCCGGCGGCCTCGGCGAGCTGATCTTCACCGGCATCGCGCTCGACGAGCTGCCGATGATGCTCGCCGGCGCGATTCCCACCGCGCTGATCGCGGTCATCACCGACTTCGTCGTCGGCCGGCTGCAATTCCATCTCGTTCCGCGAGGCATCAACCCGCTGCGCTGACGCGGGCGGAAACAAGTCAACCAAAAGGGGAGTAAAATGGGAGCTTTTCTGAAAAAACTCGGAGCTTTTTCGAAATTTGTCGGCGGTCTTGCTTCCGCTATGGCGGTTTTCGGACTGGCACATACCGCCACGGCGGCCGAGCTGACGGTCGGCGGCAAGGCTTTTACCGAGCAGCTGATCATCGCCGAGATGACGAAGCAGCTGCTGGAGAGCAAGGGCCACACCGTCGACAAGAAGGACGGCATGGGCACCAAGATCGTCCGCGCCGCCCTGGAGAACGGCGAGGTCGACCTCTACTGGGAATATACCGGAACCTCGCTGATCACCTTCAACAAGGTCACCGAGAAACTGTCGCCCGAGGACACCTATGCGCGGGTGAAGCAGCTCGACGGCGAGAAGGGCCTGGTCTGGCTGAAGCCCTCCAAGGCCAACAACACCTACGCCATGGTGGTGCGCGGCGACAATCCGAAGACGGACGGCATGGCCACCGTCTCCGACCTCGCCGCCGCCTACAATGCCGGCACGGCGGTTACGCTCGGCACCACGGCCGAGTTCCCGAAGCGCGAGGACGGCCTGATCGGCCTGCAGAAGACCTACGGCTTCGAGGCCGGCCGCGCCAATGTCCGGCCGATGGATCTCGGCCTCGCCTACAACGCGCTCGCCAATGGCGATCTCGACGTCGTCTCGGCCCAGGCCACCGACGGCCAGATCGCCGCCATGAAGCTGAAGCTGCTCAAGGACGACAAGGGCTTCTTCCCCGACTACGCGCTCACCCCGGTGGTGCGCAAGGAGGTGCTCGACGCCAATCCCGACCTGCAGGCCATCCTGGAATCGCTCTCGGCAAAACTCGACGACAGCGTCATGCAGCGGCTGAACGCCGAGGTCGACGTCGACAGGAAGACGGTCGAGGCCGTCTCCACCGGTTTCCTCAAGGAAAGCGGCCTGATGTGAGCGAGCCCGGCGGGGTGGCCGTGCCGCCCCGCCATTCCGACGACAGCGAACCGTGATCGGAGGATCCAATGACGAAGATGATGCTGACCGACAGACCGCTTCATCCGCAGGCCCCGGCGGTGGCGGAGGGTTTCAGGACGGGCAAGGTGAACCGGCGGGAGTTTTTCGCCACCATGGCGGCGCTCGGCGTCAGCGCGTCGGGTGCCTTCGCCCTCGGCGGGCTGGCGCCGACGCCCGCGGCGGCGCAGGAGCCGCAGCGCGGCGGCGTGCTGCGGGTCGCCATGAACGTCAAGGGCTGGCGCGACCCGCGCACCTTCGACGGCGTAGAGATGTCGAACGTCGCCCGCCAGTGCAACGAATACCTCGTGCGCTGGAACCGCGACTTCACCTTCGAGCCGTGGCTGCTCGAAAGCTGGGAGGTCAGCGACGACGCCAGGGAGCTGACGCTGCATGTCCGGCAGGGCATCGCCTGGTCGAACGGCGATACCTTCAACGCCGACGACGTCATCCACAACCTCACCCGCTGGTGCGACGCGACGGTGGAAGGCAACTCGCTCGCCGGGCGCATGGGCGGGCTCGTCGACCCGAACACCAGGAAGGCGCTGGACGGCGCCATCGAGCGGGTCGACAACTACACGGTACGGCTGAAGCTGCCGCAGCCCGACATCTCGCTGATCCCCGGCATGGCCGATTATCCGGCGCTCATCATGCACCGCAGCTATGACGGCGAGACCGATCCTCTGAAGGCGCTGGCGATCACCACCGGCCCATGCGAGCTGGTGCGCTGGGACACCGAGGTCGGCGCCGAAGTCCGCCGCAAGGACAAGTGGTGGAAGGGCGACTTCCTGCTCGATGGCGTGCAGTGGACGGATTACGGCTCCGATCCCAACCCGATGTTCTCGGCCTTCGAATCCGGCGAGATCGACACCAACCACGAGACCTCCACCGACACCGTCTCACAGGCCGAGGCGCTCGGGCTCGCCAGTTCCGAGATCGCCACCGGCTCGACCATCGTGGCCCGCTTCAACGTCACCAACGCGCCCTATGACGACCAGCGGGTGCGTCGTGCCGCGCAGCTCGCAGTCGACAACGCCGCGGTAGTGAAGATCGGCCTGGACGATCGCGGCGTTCCGGCGGCCAACCACCACGTCGGGCCGATGCATGAGGAATATGCCGACATCGGCCCGCATGTCCGCAATGTCGAGGAGGCGAAGAAGCTGCTCGAGGAGGCGGGCAAGAGCGGTCACGAATACGAGCTGATCTCGGTCGACGTGGAATGGCAGAAATCGTCCGCCGACGCCATCGCCGGGCAGATGCGCGAGGCCGGCCTGAAGATCAAGCGCACCGTGCTGCCGGCCGCCACCTTCTGGAACGACTGGAACAAATATCCCTTCTCCTGCACCGAATGGCTCGGGCGGCCGCTCGGCGTGCAGGTGCTGGCGCTGGCCTATCGCTCGGGCGGCGCCTGGAACGAGAGCGGCTATTCCGATCCGGAGTTCGACAAGCTGCTGGAGCAGGCGCTGGCAACGCCCGACGCCGGCAAGCGCCGCGAGCTGATGGCGAAGATCGAGCAGAACCTCAGGGATTCCGGCGTCATCATCCAACCCTACTGGCGCAAGGTCTACCGCACCTACCGGGAAGGCGTGCATGGCTGCGACCAGCATCAGGCGCTGGAGCAGCATTGGGACAAGGCCTGGATCGAGCAGGCGTAGACGACGATGCGGCCGTCGGAGGCACCCGACTATCGGAAACGGATGGATGCCGAGACCCGGGCCTTCATCGACCGCATCGATGCCTTCTATCCGCCCGAGGCGATCGGCCTGCCGATCGAAGAGAACCGAGCGATCTACAACCGGATGAGCCGCGCCTTCCACGCCGGCCGTCCGGCCGGTGTGACGGCCGAGACCGACTCCATGGAGGCTGGTGGACACGCCATTCCGGTTCGCATCTATCGACGCGACGCGCCGGACAAGGCGGCCGTCGTGCTCTATTTTCACGGCGGCGGCTTCATCCTCGGCGGCCTCGACAGCCATGACGACATCTGCGCCGATCTTTGCGCCGGCACCGGCTTTGCCGTGGTCTCGGTCGACTACCGGCTGGCGCCGGAGCATACCGGCACAGCCGCTTTCGACGACGCGGTCTCCGCCTACGAATGGGCCACGAAAACCTTCCGTCGGCCGGTCGTGCTCGTCGGCGAATCCGCCGGCGGCACGCTGGCGGCGTGCCTTGCCCATCATCTGCGCGGTCATGGGTCGGCGCCGGCCGGCCAGGTGCTGGTCTATCCGATGCTCGGCGGCGACGAGAGCAAAGGCTCTTATGTCGTCCATGCCGAAGCGCCGCTGCTGTCGGCCCGCGACGTCGCGGTCTACAAGAACATCCGCACCGGCGGCGAGGATACCTCCGGCGACCCGCGCTACCTGCCGCTCGCCGACAGCGACTTCTCCGGCCTGCCGCCCACGATCATCTTCACCGCCGAATGCGACCCGCTGTCCTCCGACGGCGAGGCCTATCGCGACCGCCTGCTTGCGGCCGGCGGCAAGGCGCTGTGGCACGAGGAGAAGGGCCTGCCGCACGGCTACCTCCGCGCCCGCGCTACCGTGGCGCGCGCTCGCGACAGCTTTATTCGTATCGTTCAGGCGGTCGACGCGCTCGGCAGGAGCGAGCGGGCGGGATGAGAGTCGTTTCCCCTCCCCTTGAAGGTCATGCGATCGGATACGGTCAATCGCCGAGGGCGCGACCTCTCGCTACCCCCACCCCTAACCCCTCCCCTCAAGGGGGAGGGGGACTGGCTGGCCTCACCGCCGGGCGCCAATCGTCGATGGTTTCGCGTGGCATAGCGGCCGCAAAGTCCCCCTCCCCCTTGAGGGGAGGGGTTAGGGGTGGGGGTAATTCCGTCCAACGTCCCGTCTCAACGGAAGGGGTGCCCTCAGCGGCAGAACCCCTCAGGCCTCCCACCATCAACCAAACGGCGGCTCCCCTCCGCCACCACTGAAGGAACCCAAGCGTGGTCAAGATTTCCAACGTCCGGGTGAGGCCGCTGGTGCTGCCGCTGAAGCAGCCCTACCACTGGTCCTACGGCATTCGCCAGACCTTCGCCGTCAACCTGATCGAGATCGAGGCCGACGACGGCACCGTCGGCATCGGCGAATGCACGGTGGCGCCGGACCAGGGCGGCACCGCGGCCATCCTGAAGCGCCTCGCCGCGCATCTGGTCGGCCAGTCTCCCTATGACGTCGTGCCCTTGCTGTCCCGCATCTTCCATCAGGAATATCTCGGCCACGGCGCCAATCTCATGCGCGCCGCCAACCAGATGTTTTCGGGCATAGACATGGCGATGTGGGATCTGCAGGGCCGGCTGGCAAAGCTGCCCGTCCATCGCCTGCTCGGCGGCGCCCACCGCAAGGCCGTCGGTTATTTCTACTTCCTCCAGGGCGAGACGGCGGAGGAGCTCGCCCGCGACGCGGCCGGCGCTCATGCCGCCGGCGAGCGCGTCTTCTACCTGAAGGTCGGGCGCGGCGAGGCGCTGGACCTTGAGATCGTCGCGGCGGTGCGCCGGGAGATCGGCGGGGCGCGGCTGCGCCTCGACGCCAACGAGGCCTGGGGCGTGCACGAGGCCATCACCATGTGCCGCAAGCTCGAAAAATTCGACATCGAGTTCATCGAGCAGCCGACGGTAAGCTGGAGCATCCCGGCCATGGCGCAGGTGCGCGAATCCGTCGGCATCCCGATCGTCGCCGACCAGTCGGCCTTCACGCTCCACGATGTCTACGAGATATGCCGGCAGCGCGCCGCCGACATGATCTGCATCGGCCCGCGGGAGATCGGCGGCATCCAGCCGATGCTGAAGGCGGCGGCGGTGGCCGAGGCGGCGGGGCTGAAAATCTGCATCCACTCCTCCTTCACCACCGGCATCACCACCTCGGCCGAGCACCATATCGGCCTGACGATCCCCAATCTCGACGATGGCAACCAGATCATGTGGCAGCTGGTTGGCAAGGACATCGTCGCTTCGCCGGACCTTGCGCCGAAGAACGGCTGGCTCGACGCCTTCCAGCAGCCCGGCCTCGGCTTCACGCTGGACGAAAACCTGATTGCCGAGGGCGAGCGCCGCTTCCAGGCATCGCGGCAAGGCTGACCATGGCCGCCGTCACCGCCGCCGAGATCGAGCGAACCGCCCGCGCCGCCCTCGTCCGCGCCGGCACACTGCCCGAGAACGCCGCGCCGGTCGCCCGCGCCATCGCCCGCGCCGAGGCCGAGGGCAATTTCGTCTGCGGCCTGTTCTACCTGCCGATCTTCTGTGCGCACCTTGCCTGCGGCAAGGTCGACGGAAAAACGGTGCCGGCGATCGAGCGCGCGGGCGCGGCGATCCGCGTCGATGCCCGCCACGGCTTCGCCCATCCGGCGATCGAGACGGGGCTGCCGCACCTGGCCGAGGCCGCCCGGCAATTCGGCATCGCGGCGCTGGCGGTGCGCAACTCCTACAACTGCCTGGCGCTCGCGCACCACGTGACGCCGCTGGCCGAGCGCGGGCTGATCGGCCTCTGCGTCGCCAACGCGCCGGCTTCGGTCGCCCCGCCCGGCGCGCGGGCGCCGCTCTTCGGCACCAATCCGCTCGCCTTCGCCGTTCCGGCGCCCGACGGCCCCATCGTCGCCGACCAGAGCATGAGCGCGGTGACGAAGACGGAAATGGTGATGCGCCGCGACCGCGGCGAGCCGATCCCGCTCGGCTGGGCGCAGGATCGCACGGGCGCGCCGACCACCGACGCCGCCGAGGGGCTTCTCGGCTCGCTGCTGCCGAGCGGCGGCCAGAAGGGCGCCAACATCGCGCTGCTGGTCGAGATCCTCGCCGCCGCGCTCACCGGCTCGAAGCTCGGCGTCGAGGCGAGCATGTTCGGCGACGACAAGGGCGGCCCGCCCGGCACCGGCCAGTTCATCCTGGCGATCGACCCGGCCCGCTTCGGCAATGACGGCTTCGCCGAAAGTCTTGCCCGGCTGGCCGAGCGTTTTGCCGACGCCGGCGTGCGCCTGCCCGGCCGCGGTCGCGCCGCGCGGACGGACTGGGGCGAGACGGAGAGGGGGCGCTCAGCGACCTTCGCCGAGCAGTCTTCTCTACGTGAACGTGCAAAAAGCCCCGCCTACCGCCGCTCTTCCCTGAGATGCGGCTGGCCGAGCGCGCGCGGCTCGTCGAAGCGGTTCTGCGCGCCCGCTCTCAGGCTCGCCCACACCATGACGGCAAGCGTCGCCACATAAGGCGTCATCAGCACGAAATATTGCGGCACCTGCAGGCCGACGGCGGCGATGCGCGGGATCAGCGCCTCGATGCCGCCGAACAGCACCGCGCCCGCCAGCGCCCGCCATGGCTGCCAGCGCGCGAAGATGACCAGCGCGATGGCGATCCAGCCGCGCCCGCCGGCCATGCCGTCGACCCACAGTTTTGCGACGCCGACCGACAGGTAGCCGCCGGCGAGCCCGACCAGCGCGGCACCGACCATGATCGCGCCGTAGCGGTAGAGCGCGACATTGACGCCGGCCGCATCCGCCGCGTCCGGGCCGTCGCCGACGGCGCGCAGCCTGAGGCCGACCATGGTGCGCGACAGCACATAGGTGACGGCGAGGAAGATCGGCACCGTCAGGTAGACGACGATGTCCTGCGAGAACAGGATCGGCCCGACCACCGGAAGGTCGGACAGCGGCCCGAGATCGAGCCGGCCGAGCCCCTCCACCGGCCGGTTGGTCCAGCCCTGCTTCGCCGCGATCAGCCCGGTCAGGCCCTGCGCCAGGAAGACGATGGCGAGCCCGGCGATCACCTGGTTGACCCGGAGCGTCACCGTCATCGCGGCGAACACCAGCGACAGCGCCGCGGCGGCCAGCGCCGCGACCAGCAGCGCCGCGAACGGATGCCCGCCCATGACCAGGAACGCGCCGGCGCCGGCCATGGCGCCCGTCAGCATGAAACCCTCGGCGCCGAGCGACAGCACGCCGGATTTCTCCGTCACGATCAGGCCGAGCGCGGCCAGCGCGAACGGCACGGCGAAGGCCGGCACGTTGGCGATCCAGTTGATCAGGAAGTCGGCCATCGAGCTATCTCACCAGCCGGATGCGGAAGCGGATGAAGAATTCCGAGGACGCGACCGCGATCACCATGACGGCCTGGATCAGCTGAACCATCGAGCCCGGTATCTGGTAGAACACCTGCAGGCTCTGGCTGGCGACGAACAGGGTGGCCACGAACAGCGCCACCAGCACCGCGCCGAGCGGATTGTTGCGCGCCATGAAGGCGATCAGGATGCCGGAAAATCCGTAGCCGACGAAAAAGCTCTGCGTCATCCGGTATTCGACGCCGGCGCTGACGGCGAAGCCGGCGACGCCCGCCAGCGCCCCCGACAGCAGCGCCGCGCCCAGCGTGACCGCCACCACCGGCAGGCCCATCGCCGCCGCCATCTTCGGATTGGCGTGGATGACGCGCGTGAAGAAGCCGACGCGGCTGACATTGAGCAGCCACCAGCAGAGCGCCGCCAGCACCAGCGCCAGCGGCAGCGCGTAAGTCAGCGTCTGCCAGCCGATCGGCGCCAGCCGCTCGGCCGCGTCGAACTGCTGCGAATAGGGGAAGCTGCTGCGCGGATCCTTCCAGGGGCCGTAGAGCAGATGCAGCAGAAGATTGAAGGCGACGTAGTTCAAGAGCAGCGTCGAGATGATCTCGTTGACCGACAGTCTTATGCGCAGCAGCGCCGGCAGCAGCATCCAGGCCAGGCCGCCGAGGGCGGCCGCCAGCGTCATCAGGCCGAGCCGCGCCCACTCCGGCCCGACGTCGCCGATGGCGACCGCGGTGGCGGCGATCGAGCCCATGATCATCTGGCCCTCGATGCCGATGTTCCAGAAGCGCACGCGGAAGGCGACCGCCGCGGCGAGCCCGGCGATCAGCAGCGGCGCCGCCTGGGTGAGCACGGCCGAGACGTTCTGCGCATTGGTGAAGATGGCGACGACGAACTCGTTGGCGAGCTCGGCAAAGCCGATGCCCGAGGCCATCAGGATCAGCGCCGAGACGGCGAGGCCGGCGAGCACGCCGCCGGCCAGCACCAGCGCCTGGTACCAGCCCGGCGCATGCTGCCGGCTTTCCAGGCCGAGCCGGCCGATGCGGGCGCGGTTCGTGTTGCCGGCTTCCTCCGGCTTGGAGAGGATCGCCATGTCGCGGTGCCCGATGTCAGCCATGATGCACCATGGCGGTGCCGATCGCCTGGCGGTCGGCCGGCGTGTCGAACTCCCGGACGATGCGGCCGCCGCTCATCACGCCGATGCGGTCGGACAGAAGCATCACCTCGTCGAGATCCTCGCTGATCAAGAGCACCCCGGCGCCGGCGTCGCGCGCCTCGCGCAGGCGGCGGTGCACCGCGCCGGCGGCGCGCATGTCGAGGCCGCGGCTAGGGCTGTGGGCGACGACGATGCGCGGCTGCGACGCGAACTCGCGGGCGATCACCAGCTTCTGCGCATTGCCGCCGGACAGCAGCGACGCCTTCTGCCGCAGCCCGCGCACGCCCTGCACCTCGAAGGCGCTCACGGCGGTCGCGGCCTGCGCCTGCGCGGCGCGGCCGTCGACCCGCATCCAGCCGCCGAGGCCCCCTGAACGCACCGCCTGGACGGCATAGTTGTCGGCGACCGAGAGTTCGCCGGCGAGCCCGTAGGTCTGGCGGTCGGCAGGAATGGAGGCGAGGCCGAGGTCGCGGCGCCGGCTGGCGCCGTCATGGGTGACGTCGCCGGTGCCGTCGATCGCGATGCGGCCCTGCACCGGCTTGCGAACGCCCATCAGGATCTCCGCCAGCTCCGTCTGGCCGTTGCCGCCGACGCCGGCGATGCCGTAGATCTCGCCGCGGCGCAGCGCGAAGCTGGCATCCGCGAGCACCCGGTGGCCGTCGGCGCGGCAGCCCGCGACGCCTTCCAGCGTGAGGATCGGCTCGCCGACGTCTCGCGCCGGATGCCGCTTCTCCGCCACGAGCTCGCCGACGATCATGGACGTCAGCTCGGCCACCGTGCGCGCCTTCGGATCGGCGGTGGCGATGGTGCGCCCGCCGCGCATCACCGTGACCCGGTCGGCGAAGCGCTTCACCTCGCCGAGCTTGTGCGTGACCAGCACGACCGCCGCGCCCTGCGCCGCCAGCTGGCGCATCATGCCGAGCAGCGCCTCGGCCTCCTTGTCGGTCAGCACCGCGCTCGGCTCGTCGAGGATGAGGATGCGCGCGCCCTCCACCAGCACCTTGAGGATTTCGACGCGCTGCTGCTCGGCGACCGACAGCGCGCCGACCGGCCGCCTGAGGTCGACCTGGAAGCCGATCGCCTCGGCCTGCCGGCGGATCGCCTGCTCCACGGCGGCGGCGCCGGCAAAGCGCCCCTTGCCGCAGGCGAGCAGGATGTTCTCGACCGCGCTGAAGGCCTTCACCAGCTTGTAGTGCTGGTGCACCATGCCGATGCCGAGCCGCTTCGCCGCCACCGGGCCGTCGATCGCCACCTCGCGCCCGTCGACGCGGATGACGCCGCTGTCCGGCCGGTAGAGGCCGGCGGCGACGTTCATCAGCGACGATTTTCCGGCGCCGTTCTCGCCGAGCAGCGCATGCACCTCGCCGGCCGCGACCGAAAACGACGCGCCGGCAAGCGCCGGGAAGCCGTCAAAGCTCTTCGACACTGCCGCAAGGTCGAGCGCCGGCTGTGTCATGGCGATGGCACCATGGAACGGCGGGAGTTTTCCGCCATTGCCTGCTTGCCATGCCCCCTCTGGCGGAGGCAATCGTATATGAGTTTACCCCCACCCCTAACCCCTCCCCACAAGGGGGAGGGGGACTTTGCGGCCATGTCGAGCGACATCGTCAATGATTGGCGTCTGGCAGAGACGCAAGCCGGTCCCCCTCCCCCTTGTGGGGAGGGGTTAGGGGTGGGGGTATCCGGCCGGACAACGCTTCTGGATATCCCATGTTCAACTATGCTGCCCTTGTGGGGAAGGTAAACCGGCCGAACAATTGTCATCGCACGCCGCCGCACGTCACTTCTGGCTGATCACGCCGTCGACATACCAGTCCATGCCCCAGAGCTCGGCGTCGCCGAGCGTTGCGCCGGCGGCGACGCGCTCCTTGCCGTCGCGGTCCTTCAGCGGTCCGGCATAGACCTGCAGCTTGCCGTCGACGATCTCCTGGCGCACCGCCTTGACCTTCTCCGCCACCTCCTTCGGCACGGCGTCGCCGCAGCAGGCGATGTCGGTGCCGCCCTCCTTGATGGAGAGGAAGGCGCCGTAGGGGCTGGGCTCCCAGGTACCGGTCTCGATCTTCTTGATCTCGGGGATGAGGAAGCGGTCCCACACCCAGACGGAAGAGCACTGCGTCGCCTTCGGCGCGAACTCGCCGAGGTCGCGATGGTGGCCGGTGCCGAAGACGCCCTTCTCCTGCGCCACCAGCTGCGGCGCCGGCGTGTCGACATGCTGGCCGATGACGTCGATGCCCTGCTCGATCAGCGCCTCGGTGGCGGCGCGCTCCTTGACCGGATCGTTCCAGGCGCCGGTGTAGACGACCGTCACCGTAGCGTCCGGATTGACCTGCCGGGCGCCCAGCGCATAGGCGTTGACCGTCCAGTTGACGAGGCCGAACGGATTGGCCGCGACGAAGCCGAGCTTGCCGCTCCTGGAGGCGCCGGCCGCCGCCATGCCGCACAGATACTGGCTCTCATAGGTGCGGCCGTAAAAACTCTCCAGGTTCGGCCCGTTGGTCGTGCCGGCCGGGTTGAGGAAGGCGACCTCCGGATATTTCTCGGAAAGCTCCTTGAAGGTGTCGGAGTAGCCGAAGGCCGAGCCGATGATGACGTTGTAGCCGCGCTGGATCAGCAGCTCGACCGCCGGGCGGATGGCGGTGGCGTTCTCCGGCACGTTCTCCACCACGGGGATGGTGAGACCCATCTCCTTCTCCATGCGCTGGCGCGCCTCGTCGAGCGCCTGCGACCAGCCGCCGTCGTTCTTCTGCGAGAAGATCACCATGGCGATCTTGGGCGGGCCGCCGAGCTTGAAGGCGGCGCTGGCGGGTGCGGCTGCCGCGGCGACGCCGAGCAGGCCGAGGGCGAGCGTGGTCCTGAAGTTCCTGATCATGATGTTCCCCTTTGTTCCGGCCCCGCTTCGGCTGGGCTCTTTTCATCGATCCGCGCCGGCGGGCGCGGCTGGTCCAATTCAGGCGGCCGCCAGCGCGGCGTGGATCATGCTCGGCGTCAGCGGCACCTGGTGGAAGCGTCCGGCGCCGAACGGCCTGAGCGCGTCCTCGACGCCCGAGGCGATGACCGCGCCGACCGGGATGCAGCCGGCCTCGCCGACGCCCTTGACGCCGAGCGGGTTCAGCGGCGACGGCGTCTCCAGGTGCAGGATCTCGACCTGCGGCACCTCGGTGGCGTAGGGCACCAGGAAGTCGACGAAATTGGCGTTGACCAGGTTGCCGTCGCTGTCGAATTCGATGCGCTCGTACATCGCCCCGCCGATGCCCTGGGCGATGCCGCCCATCACCTGGCCTTCGACGATCATCGGGTTGATCATGTTGCCGCAGTCGTGGATGCAGACGTAGCGCTTGACCTTCACCGAGCAGAGTTCCGGGTCGACCTCGAGGATCGCGCCGTGCACGCCATAGGCCCAGGTGGCGCAGGCGGGGCTGTAATAGTCGGTCGCCTCGAGGCCGGGGTGCTGGCCCTCGGCCAGCGCCGGGCCGTCGTGGCGGCTCGCCGGCGCGAACTGCGTCGCCGCCTTGGCCGCCTCGTTGAAGGCATAGCGCAGCGGGTTGGTGGCGGTGGCGATCGCCGCCAGCGGCACGGCGCGGTCGGTGCCCTTCACCCAGGCCGCGCCGTCGCGCAGCTCGATGTCGCCGATATCGGCCTCCAGCATGTTGGCCGCCGCCGTCAGCGTCTTCTGCCGCACGATCAGCGCCGACTTGTGGATGGCGTTGCCCGACACCACGGCGGCGCGGCTGGCGAAGGTCGCCACACCCCAGTCGAAGGCTTTCGTGTCGCCCTCGACCAGGATGACGTCCTCGACCTTGACGCCGAGCTGGTCGGCGACGATCTGCGCGAACACCGTGTCGTGGCCCTGGCCCTGCGAGGTCAGCCCGGTGTTGACATAGACCTTGCCGGTGATCGGGTGGATCTTGATGTGGCCGCCCTCATAGGGGCCGAGCCCGGTACCCTCGACGTAGAAGGCCATGCCGAGGCCGAGATGTTTGCCCTCGCGGCGCGCCTTCTCCTGCTCGGCAGCGAAATTGTCGACGTCGAGCCGCTCCGCCAGCATCTCCAGTGCCTTGCCGTACTGGCCGCTGTCCAGGCTGACGGCCAGCCCGTCGGCGAACAGCAGCCCGTCGCGCAGCACCGGGAATTCGGCGTCGGCGATCAGGTTGCGGCGGCGGATCTCGAAGCGGTCGAGGCCGAGCTCGTCGGCGAGCTGGTCCATCGCCCGCTCGATGGCGAAACAGGCCTGCGGCCGGCCGCAGCCGCGGTAGGGCGTGATCGGCACGGTCGGCGTGTAGACCGCCGTGAATTCCACCCAGATGTTGGGGATGCGATAGGGACCGGCGATCGAGGTCGACGCCACCTGCGCTATGGCGATGCCGTAGGGGATGAACGCGCCGGTGTCGTGCAAAAAGCTGTCGCGCAGCGCCACGACCTCGCCGGTCTTTTTGGCGTAGAGCTCGATCGTGTGGATCTGGGTGCGCTCCTGCGAGGAGCCGACGAAATTCTCGCGCCGGTCCTCGATGTATTTGACGGGACGGCCGAGCTGCATGGCGGCGTAGGGCACCAGCAGCTCGTCGGGATAGAACAGCAGCACCTTCTGGCCGAAGCCGCCGCCGACATGCGGCGCGATCACCCGCACCTTGTCCTCGTCGAGCTTCAGGATAGACGCCAGCCCGCCGCGCACCGAGATCGGCGCCTGGGTGCCGTCCCACACCGTCAGCTCGCCGGTGACGCGGTCGAAGGTCGCGGCCACGGCGCGGCATTCCATCGGCGCGGCGGTCGAGCGGTCGACCCGCACCTTGACCCGGGTGACGTGCTCCGCCCCGGCTATCGCCTTGTCCGGATGACCGGATACCTGCACGAAATGCGCTGCGACATTGTTCGGATGCGTCTCGTGCACCAGCGGCGCCTCGTCGAGGATAGCCTTCTCCAGCTCGATCTCGACGTCGAGCGGATCGTAGTCGACGTCGACCAGCGCCGCCGCGTCCTCGGCCGTGTAGCGGTCGACCGCCACCACCATCGCTACCGTCTGCCCGACATAATAGGCGTCGCCGCGCGCCAGCGGCCGCTGCGTGCGGGCATCCTTCATCGACGGATGCGGGATCAGCAGCGGCATCTCGCGGTCGAGCTCGCCGATGGTGTCGCAGGTGTAGACCGCCGCCACGCCGGGATGCGCCGCCGCCGCGGAGATGTCGATCGCATTGATCCTGGCGCGGGCGAACGGGCTGCGCACGAAGGCGACATGCAGCGCCCCGGCCAGCGGGATGTCGTCGACGAACGACCCTTCGCCGCGCAAAAGTTGCGGATCGATGTTGCGCTGGACGCGGGCCCCGAAGGCTCTGGTGGACATCGCCGCCTCCCCTACCGCGCAGCCATGGCATCGGCGGCCTGGCGCACCGCCGCGACGATGTTCTGGTAGCCGGTGCAGCGGCAGAGATTGCCCGACAGCATGTCGCGGATGCCCTCTTCGGAGAGGTCCATCGGCCGGTCGGATTCGAGATTGCTCAAAATGTTCATGATCATGCCCGGCGTGCAGTAGCCGCACTGCAGCGCGTGGCAGTCGCGGAACGCCTCCTGCAACGGGTGCAGGCCGCCGTCCTCGGCAGCTACCGATTCGATGGTGCGCACCTCCGCGCCCGACGCCTGCACGGCGAAGGTCAGGCAGGAGCGCGCGGAAACCCCGTCGATCATCACGGTGCAAGCGCCGCAGACGCCATGCTCGCAGCCGACATGCGTGCCGGTCAGGCCGAGCTCGTGGCGCAGGAAGTCGGAGAGCAGCATGCGCACGCTGACCTCGGCCGAGACCTTCTCGCCGTTGACGGTCAGCGCCACCGCCGCCTTCGGGTCGATGGATGTCGCCGGCAGCCTCGGCCTGATCGTTCCGCGGTTCATGGGCATGTCCTTCACTTCGCTCTCGACGCGGCCTTCACGACGGCGCGCCGCACCAGCGCCGAGAGCAGGTGGCGGCGATAGGCGTTGGTGGCGTGCATGTCGTCCGGCGCGCTGACCGCATCCGTCGCGGCTTCCGCCGCCGCCTTGATCCGCTCAGGCGTGAGTTCGGCCCCTGCCAGTATCTGCTCGGACGCCTCGAGCCGCACCGGCCGCGAGGCGACGCCGCAGGCGGCCAGCGAGACGCGGCCGGCGGACGGCTCGACGATCGCCGCCACCGCCGCGATCGCATAGTCGCCATGGCGGCGCGTGAACTCCTCGAAGGCCCAGCCGGCGCCCTCGGGCAGCACGGGAAAATGCGCCTCGACGACGATCTCGTCGGGCTCGCGCGTCGTCGTCATGTGGAACTGGAAGAATTCCTGCGCCGCGACCTCGCGGCGGCCGCGCGGCCCCTCGGGGACGACGCTGCCGCCGGTGGCCAGAAGCACCATCGGCATCTCGGCGGCCGCGTCGGCATGGCAGATGCTGCCGACCACCGTGCCGCGGTTGCGGATCGGCACATGCGCGACATGCGCCATCGCCTCGCGGATCAGCGGATTGGCGCGAAAGACGGCCTCGTCGAGCTCCAACTCGCGATGCCGGGTCATCGCCCGCACCACGATCCGGCCGTTCTCGATGGAAATGCCCTTCAGCCCGTCGACATGCTGGATGTCGACCAGCCGTGCCGGGCTGGCGAGCCGCATGTTCATGGCCGGGATCAGGCTCTGGCCGCCCGCAAGCACCATGGCGCCCGGATCGCCGGCGAGCATGGCGACCGCGTCCTTGAGCGTGCGGGGCGCGCAATACTCGAAAAGCGGTGGCTTCATGCTACCTCCCGGCATCCGGCGGCACCTGCGGCCGGACGGTTATGTTCACTTCGAGGAGCCTGTCCCGGTAGCCCCTCATCGCCTCCAGACTATGCGGACTGCTCATTTGTTGAGCGGATTCTTCTATCCACAATCTGGATACCGCATCCTAAATAGCGATAGGCGACGCTGTCAACAGCTATTGCGGTACGGGCTCGACGAGGCGGCCGCGCCTAGTTCGAAGAGGGCACCGCAACGGTCACCGATTGGCCGCGCCAACGGCAAGATGTGGAAGATCATCAGGGATGAAAGGATACTAGCCGGACCCGCGCGCGCTGTTGACCAAAAACACGCCGGCGGCGATGAGCGCCAGCGCCAGCCATATCCACACCGACAGGCTCTCGGCGAACAGCAGCACCGCAAAGCCGACGCCGACGGCGGTGTTCACATAGCTCATCTGGCTGACATAGACGGGCCCGCCGACCTGCTGCAGGCGGAAGAACAGCCCGTAGCCGACGCCCGTGGCGACGCATTGCAGCGCCACCAGGTGCAAGGCGGACGCAAGGCCGGTGCCGAAATCCGGCATCGCCCCCGCGAGCCGCAGCAGGACCAGCGTCAGGGCGATGCCGACGGCCGCGGCAGCCAGCGTCCAGGCGGCGAGCGGCAGCGCCACCTGCCCCTTCGGCCAATGGGTGGTGCGGAACACGTTGCCGGCGGCGAGCACCGTCGGTGTCACCAGCGCTACGAGATACCAAATGAACGGCGCATGCGCGGCATCGCCGCCGTTGCGGGAAAACAGGATGACCAGCGTGCCGGCCATGCCGATGCCGAGGCCGGCGAGCCGCACGACGTTCGGCCGCTCCAGCGCCAGCGCGTAGACGATGGCGAGCGTAACGATCGGCGCCAGCGACTGGATGATCGCCGGGATGCCCGAGCCGAGATGCGGCATCACCGTCACCACCGCCGTCCAGGGTATGGCGAAGGTAAGCTGGCCGGCGACGGCCGCATAGCCGAGCGTCGCCCGGTCGGGCCGGAGCGAGAAGCCGCCGGCCAGCGCCAGCAGCGCCAGCACGACGCTGGCACCGGCCGCGGTGGCGCCGACATAGACCAGCGACGGGATGCCGGCGGCCACCGCGATCTTGCCGAGCGGGAAGATCGAGCCGATGCACAAGCCCGCCGAAAACAGCAGCAGCACCGGCTCGAGGCGCCCGGGGCCGCCCGCCCGGCTCATGCGCGTTCCGCCGGATCGATCGGCCGCGCCAGCGACTGGCCGAGCAGGGCCTCGCACCAGGCCCCGGCGGCGAGCAGCTCGGCCTCGCCATAGGGCTTTCCGACAAGCTGCAGGCCGACCGGCAGGCCGCCGGCGCTCCGCCCGCACGGGATGGAGATCGCCGGGCAGCCGCAGATGGTGACGGCGTAGCCCAGCGTCAGCCAGTCGAGATAGGTCGCGAGCTTCTGGCCGTCGACCTCCCCGACGAAACGCTGCTCGACCGGAAACGGCTCGACCGGCGCCGTCGGGGTGATCAGCACCCCGTGGGTGTCGAGGAAGTCGAGCATGGCGAGCCGCACGCTCGCCCGGCCGGCCTCCGCTCCGGCGAGATCGGCGGCGGTGAGCTTCAGCCCCTCCTCGATGTTCCAGACCACTTCCGGCTTCAGCCTGTCGCGATGCCGCTCCAGCGCCTCGCGGCGCAATGCGGCGAACTGGAAGGCGCGCAGCGTACGGAAGGCGCGGTCGCCCGCCGCCAGGTCCGGATGCGCCTCCTCGACCGCCAGCCCCGCCGACGCCAGCCTGCCGACGGCCTCGAGCACCGTCGTCCGCACCGGCTCGTCGACCGCCGCGAGCCCCAGCGTCATGCTGAAGGCGGCGCGGACGGGTTTGCGCGGCGCCCGTGCGGCCTTCAGATACGATCCGCCGCCGCGTGGAAAAGACAGCGGGTCGCGCGGCTCGAAGCGGGCCATGCCGTCCAGCGCCAGCGCCGCGTCGGCGACGTCGCGCGCCAGCGGACCCATCACCGACAACACCTGATGGGGCAGCGCGCCCGGCCCCTGCGGCACGACGCCGGGCGTCGGCCTGAGACCGACCACGTTGCAGAAGGCCGCGGGATAGCGCAGCGAGCAGGCGAAGTCCGAGCCTTGCGCCAGGAAGGCCATGCCGGTGGCGACCGCCACCGCCGCCCCGCCGGACGAGCCGCCCGCCGAGCGCGCCGGGTTCCACGGGTTGAGCGTGCGCCCGAACACCTCGTTGAAGGTGTTGGCGCCGGCCTCGAACTCGGGCGTGTTGGACTTGGCGAACACCACGCCGCCTTCCGCCTCGATCGCCTCGACCACGTAGTCGGAGTCTTCCGGCACATGGTCGGCATAGGCGAGCGAGCCCCAGGTGGTGCGCACGCCGGCGACTGCCGCCGAATCCTTGATCGGCCAGGGCAGGCCGGCGAACCGGCCGCGCTCGCCCGGCGGCAGCGCCTCCAGCCGCGCCGCTTCGCGCCCGGCCCGCTCGAAGCAGCGCGTCGGCAGCGCGTTGACCTTGCCGTCGACCGCCTCGACGCGGCGCCGCAGGCTTTCCAGCAGCTCGCGCGGCGACACCGCGCCGCTGCGCAGCCGCTCGACCGCCGCTACCGCCGACCATGTCCACGCCTCGTCGCTCATCGCCGCTTCCTCTTCCAACTATTCAATATCGCATCCATTGAGCGGACAGACATTCTCGCTTATGAGTTGACAAGACTTCAATGCCACGCGGTTGTCCGACTTGAGAGCCACCCCACGCAAATCCACAGCGGCCAAGCCGGCCAAGACCCAGGAGTCCAACGGCGAGACGGCCGCCGAGGAAGGCGCCGAGGACGCGCTGCGCGGCATGGCGCGCTCCTTCGCCGTGCTCGACTTCCTGGCCTCCTCTCCCGGCCGCGTGGTCGACGTGACGCGTAGCCTCAACCTGCCCTGGGCGACCGTCCACCGCACGGTGATCGGCCTGGAGAAGGCGCAGTTCCTGCGCCGCGACCCCGAGACCAACCGCTACGAGATCGGCCCCCGGCTCTGGCATATCGGCTCGGCCTATCTCGCCAACCACCGCGTGCTGCGCGTCGCCATGCCCTATCTGGCGCGGCTGGAGGGCGAGGAGGGCATCGCCATGCAGGTGGTCGAGCGCATCGGCCTGCAGTCGGTGGCGATCTACTCGCACCAGCGCGTCGACGAGGACATCACCAAGGCCCACTACGGCTACCACTTTCCGCTGCATTGCGGCTCCAAGGGCCTGGTGCTGCTCGCCAATGAGGAGCCGGATTTCGTCGCGGACTATCTGAAGCGCGACCTGGAGCGGCTGACGCCCGACACCATTACCGACGCCGAGCGCCTGCGCGCCGTGCTCGACCAGGTGCGGGCGGAGGATTTCTCGCTCACCATCGCCGACGTGCAGCCTTTCACCGGCTCGATCTCCGCGCCGATCCGCGACGCCGGCGGCCGGGTGATCGCCTGCATCTGCTTCGTTTTCCGAAAAGGCCTGGCCAAGAACGCCCGCCGGCTCGAGGATCTCAAGGACAAGCTGCAGCAGGCCACCCATTCCATCAGCATCGACCTCGGCTGGCATCCGGGCCAGCGGTAGCGGCAGCGTTCTTCTCCCCTTGAGGGCAGGACTTTCGCCGCCTCGTACCCCCACCCCTGGCCCCTCCCCACAAGGGGGAGGGGGACCGGCTGGCCTCTCCGCCGGGCGCCAATAGACGGCGGTTTTCGAGCGGCATAGCGGCCGCAAAGTCTCCCTCCCCCTTGTGGGGAGGGGCCAGGGGTGGGGGTACGAGGCGGCGAAAGTCCTCGTCGGTCGGCATGTGCGATTTGCCCTGTCGTAGACGAGGAAGACGCCGGCGGGCAGACGAGGGGCGGCTCGAGCGCCGGAAAACATGGTGCGGCCCCTCATCCGGCCCTTCGGGCCACCTTCTTCCCGTGAACGGGGAGAAGGAACAGCCCTATCTCCGCTCCTCATACGACCCCTGCAGCGACTGGAATGTCTCCGCCAGAGCATCGACCACCGTCTCGATGAACACTTTGCCTGCCTCTGCCGACGCCTTTGTCGGGTCGCCGAAGATCGCCGCGTGCCCGACCTCGGGCCGCGGCCGGCGCGCATAGGTGCGGGTCGGGTTGGTCGGCGCCACCAGATCCCAGCCGACCGGCCCGTAATGGGCGCCGGCGAGCCGCTCCATCTTGACCAGGCCCGGCCGCGTGGCGAGCTGGAACGACGCCTCGAACTCGCAGCCATGCCCCATGCCGCCGGGCACCGACTTGCGCAGCGCATTCACTTTCGCGGCACCCGGCTCCCAGTAACTCACTGCCGACACCTTGAAGCCGTATGTCGTGTCCAGCTCGTCGACGAGATGCCGTGCCACCGCATCGTTGGCCGTGCCGTTCGGCCGGTTGCCGTTGAGGATGATGAGATGCCCGAATCCCTGGCGGACCAGCGCGGCACCGATCTCGAACAGCATCGCCTGGTAGGTGGGGATCGACAGCGAGATGGTGCCGGGGAAGAACTCGAAGGTCTTCGATATGCCGTACGCGACCGGCGGCGCCACCAGCGCGTCGATGCGTTCGGCCAGAAGCGCCGCGATATGGTCGGCCTGGTGCGTGTCGGTATCGGTGGGCATATGCGGCCCATGCGCCTCGGTGGCTCCGGTCGGCAGGATGACGGCGCGTCCGGCGGCGATGGATTCGCCGATCTCCATCTGCGTCATGAACGACATGCGGCGTTCCATAGCGGCTCCTCCAGCTTGGGCTTGCATCGATCCGGCTTTCGCATAGTATTCACAATGCGGATACGATATCTACTATATAAGCATTGGAACGCGGCGCCGGCAATCGCGTTCTTGCGGTGGCGCCGGCGGTGCGGCGGGTAACGGGGCGGGAAGCGATGCGTCCATTCGATCGCGAGAGCGTGTTTCTCGGCGAACTGTTCAGCGAGATCGCGCAACGCGGCCGCCGATTGCTATGGGGCGGCCAGTCGTCGGCTGCTCCGGCCGGTACGATCGGCGCGCTGGCGGCCAAGCTGATGTCGAGCCGCGGCGAGGCATCGGGCGTGGCGCTGGCGATGGAGTTGCTGAAGGCATGGCGGCAGCTCGACGATGGCGCTCGCCTCGAATGGTTCCGTACGCTCGCCGACCGGTTCGGGCCGGACGAGAAGCGCCTCGACGCCGCCGTCGAGGCCTGGCGCGGGACGCGCTCCGCCGAGGCCGCCTCGCATCTGGCGAGCGCCGCCGAGCCGCTGCGCCAGGAGTTGTTCCGCCGCATCAATCTGGCGCCGGGCGGCACCGCGACGCTGGTCGCCATGCGCGCCGGCCTGCTGCGGCATCTGGCCGATCATCCCGAACTCGAAGTGGTCGACCACGACTTCGTCCACCTGTTCGGCTCCTGGTTCAACCGCGGCTTCCTGCTGATGACCAGGATCGACTGGTCGTCGCCCGCGCACATCCTGGAGAAGATCATCCGCTACGAGGCGGTGCACGAGATTCATGACTGGGACGATTTGCGCCGGCGCCTGCAGCCTGCGGACCGCCGCTGCTTCGCCTTCGTCCACCCGCAGATGCCCGACGAGCCGCTGATCTTCGTCGAGGTGGCGCTGACCACCGGCATTCCCGGCCGGATCGACGGGCTGCTGGCGCGCGACCGCGAACCGATCGATCCGGGTGCGGCCGATACGGCGGTGTTCTATTCCATTTCCAACACCCAGCGCGGCCTGCGGGGAATCTCCTTCGGCAGCTTCCTGATCAAGCAGGTGGTCGAGGATATCGTGCGCGACCTGCCCAATTTGCGCAGCTTCGTCACGCTGTCGCCGCTGCCGGGTTTCGCCGACTGGCTCGGCGAGCGGTTCCGCGACGAAGCGTATGATCGCGACGGACCGCTCCACCTGCTCGAACGGCCGGACTGGTCCGAGGACGCCGCGGCACGCGACGCCATCGAGCCGGTTCTGGCCGCGGCGGTCGCCGTCTATCTTACGGAGACGAAGGACGCCGCCGGCCGGCCGCTCGACCCGGTCGCCCGCTTCCATCTCGGCAACGGCGCCCGCCTGGAACGCATCAACGTCCATGCCGATCTTTCGCCCAAGGGCCTCACGCAGTCGCACGGCGTCATGGTCAACTATCTCTACGACCTGTCCTCCATCGAAGCCCATCACGAGGCCTATGCTAACAAGGGCGAGGTGGCGATGTCGCGGGCGGTGCGAAGGTTGCTGTCGGCGGAGCGGCCTGTCGGCAACGGGCAGCGTGCCCAGCGCGTGACGGCTTCCTCATGAGCAGGAAACAGCGGGATCATCGTTTGAAGGGATCACCCCCACCCCTAGCCCCTCCCCACAAGGGGGAGGGGAATCCTGCCACGGCACGGTCAAGCACCGATCGTTGCGGATCTAGCGTGGCCTGGCGGTCGCAAAGTCCCCCTCCCCCTTGTGGGGAGGGGTTAGGGGTGGGGGTGATCCCTTCAAGCGAGTGCCCGCACCCCGACGCCACCGCCTCTTGCCAATCCCATCCGTGATCGATCAAACAAGCCAACCAACAGGGGACTGCGACGACACATGAGCTGGCTCTATCAGGCGGATGCCTCGATAACCTCCCTGCCCGCGCTGGTGCGTGCCCGCACCGGCGGACTGGACAAGACCTTCATCCGCAACGCCGACGGCCGCGACTTCAGTTTCGCCGATTTCTGGACGCTGTCGGGCCGCATCGCCCGGGCGCTGGCCGAGGCCGGCGTGGAAAAAGGCGACCGCGTCGCCGTGCAGGTGGAGAAGAGCCCGGAAGTCATTGCGCTGTTCCTGGCCTGCGCCCGCGCCGGCGCGATATTCCTGCCGCTCAACACCGCCTACACGCTGGCCGAGCTCGACTATTTCGTTGGCGACGCCGAGCCGAAAATCATCGTCGTCGCCCCGGAGCGGGTGTCGGCCCTGGCTGACCTCGCGGCACGCCACAATGCGACGGTGCTCTCGCTCGGCGTCGCCGGCGACGGCACGATGATGGACGCGGCGAACGCCGGCGACGGCGCCTTCGCCGACGCGAAAATCGGCTGGGACGACCTGGTCGCCATCCTCTACACCTCCGGCACCACCGGCCGCTCCAAGGGCGCCATGCTGACGCACGGGAACCTCGCCTCCAATGCGCTGGCGCTGGTCGACACCTGGCGCTTCACGTCCGGCGACACGCTGCTGCATGCCCTGCCCGTCTATCACACGCACGGGCTGTTCACGGCCACCAACACGCTGATGCTGTCGGGCGGCACCATGCTGTTCCGGCCGAAATTCGACGCCGACGAGGCGCTGCGCCTGCTGCCGCGGGCGACCGCCATGATGGGCGTGCCGACCTTCTACACGCGGCTGCTCCAGCATCCCGGCCTCACCCGCGAGGCGACCGCGCATATGCGCCTCTTCGTCTCCGGCTCGGCGCCGCTTCTGGCCGAGACCCATGCCGAATTCGAGGCCCGCACCGGCCACGCCATCCTCGAGCGCTACGGCATGACCGAGACCAACATGAACACCTCCAATCCGTACGAGGGACCCCGCCTCGCCGGCACGGTCGGCAGGCCGCTGCCCGGCGTCGAGGTCCGCGTCACCGACCCGGCCAGCGCCGCGACGCTGCCGGCCGGCGAGGTCGGCATGATCGAGGTGCGCGGCCCCAACGTCTTCAGGGGCTACTGGCGCATGCCGGAAAAGACCGCGGAGGAGCTGCGCGCCGACGGCTTCTTCATCACCGGCGACCTCGGCCGCATCGGCGCCGACGGTTATGTCTCCATCGTCGGCCGCGGCAAGGACCTCATCATCACCGGCGGCTTCAACGTCTATCCCAAGGAGGTCGAGACCGAGATCGACCTGATCGAAGGCGTCATCGAATCCGCCGTCATCGGCCTGCCGCACCGGGATTTCGGCGAGGGCGTGACCGCGGTCGTGGTGACGGACAAGGCCAGGGCCCCGAGCGAAGCAGCCATCCTTGCGCACCTGCAATCACGCCTGGCGAAGTTCAAGCTGCCGAAGCGTGTTCTGTTCGTCGAGGACCTCCCGCGCAACGCCATGGGCAAGGTCCAGAAGGCGCTGATGCGCCAGACCTATGCGGGGCTGTACGGGTAGGGCTGTAAGGGTAGGATTGCGCACCTCGCCAATCGTTGCGGGGATCGCCTGGCCTGTGCAAAGCCCCCCTCTCCGTCTCGGGCGAAGCCCGAGACGGAGAGGGGGGTGCTTCAATAGATCGACGTTGAGGTTCCTCGTTTCAATCGATCAATGCCGAGACCGATATCGGCGCCCGCGCCTCAACTCCCCGAGCGCTTCAAATACGACTTCATCACCAGGCCGGCGACCTTGAGCGCGCTGAGCTCGTTCGCCGGCGCCGCCTCGCCCGCGCCGTCGGCGGAAAGCCGCGCCTCGACGTTCCTGACGAACTGGCCGATCAGCACATTGGCCGTCTCGGTGATGATGCCGGTACGGCCGAACTGGGCGATCGGGCCTGCGAGCTGCACGTCGGCGTCGATGTCGACGCGCGTCGCCTCGCCGGCCTCGCTCAGCCGGTAGTCCATCACCAGCTTCGAGCGGCTGCCACCCTTGCGGTCGAGGCCGCGCCCTTCGGCATGGCCCCTATGCGTCGCAGCGTCGGCGCTCACCTGCGCCTCACCCTCGAAGGAGGCGCCGAACGGCCCGAGCTTGATGCCCACTTTGCCGGCAAAAAGCCCGTTGCCCTTGTCCTCGGTCAACTCCGCGCCCGGCATGCAGGCGGCCACGGCGGGAACGTCCTGGAACAGTTCCCAGACCACGGCAAGCGGCCGGGCGACCTCGAAGGACTGACTGATCTTCATGCCAAGCTCCCGGACCTGCGATCGATTCAGACGACCGGCTTTGCGTACCAGCCGGCGTCCGGATCGGTCCAGCCTTCCGGCCGGGAGATCTTGCCGGCCGCCTTCAGTTCCTCGAAATACGGGCCGCGATCGAACATCGGCGGCGTGCCGCGCCCGGCCGCAAGCGCCGCACGCCGGGCCGCGCTCGCCGCCGCATCGGCCGCCCATTTGCGACCGCTCTTCGCCAGCACCACGCCGTAGTCGTCATGCGCGGACTCCGGCGACACCAGCCCTGCCTGCACGTCGGCCACCACCTTGTCGACGGGCCGCTGCAGCGGGTCGCCCCAGCCGCCGCCGCCGGTGGTCACGATGGTGATGGAGGAGCCGGCCTTGACCGTGACCGTGTCGCACATGCCGGGATGGCCGGTGTCGACACCGGCCTCGGACACCGACACCTGGTAGTTGGCGCCGGCCTTGCCGCCGTTGACGCCGTAGCAGCCGAGCAGCGAGCGGTCGGCATTGGAGATCAGCCGGCAGTCGCCCAGCATCTTTATCCGCTTGTCGTAGCCCAGCCCGCCGCGGTGGTAGCCCGGCCCGCCGGACCCCTGCTTCAGCCCCAGCCGCTCGACCAGGATGGGGTAGCGGGTTTCCGAGAACTCCGCCGGCAGGTTCTTCGAATTCGGCACGATGTGCACCACGTCGGAGCCGTCCGCCCACGGCCTTCCCGGGCTGCCGCCGCCCAGCACCTCGCGGAACAGATAGAAATCCTGCTGCCTGTTGCCGCCGGTGACGCCCCAGATGCGGATGGTCTCGTGGTCGGCCGGCATGCGCCCTTCGGTCGCCTTGGACAGGCAGGCGGCGAACGAGCCCAGCGTGCGCAGCATCAGGAAGAAGCGCATGCCGGTCGGCTTGCCGAAAGTCGGCGTGATCAGCGTGCCCTTTTCCGGGAACACCACCTCGATGACGTCGAGCACGCCCTCGTTGGAATCGATCTCCGCCGCCCGTTCCGGCGACGCCGCAAGCGAGCGCAGCGTCGGCGCCAGCCATTTGCGGAAGTAGCGGCCCTCGGCCTCGTCGAGCGACCAGTTGATCGGGCCCTTGGCCTCCGGGTCGGTGCCGGTGAAGTCGAGCACGATCTTCTCCGGCGTCTTGATCATCCTGACACGCAACGCATGCAGGCGCGGCTCGTCGACGCCGTCGGCCTCGATATAGTCCTCGAAGTGATACTCGCCGTCCTTGATTCGCGGCAGGATCTCGCGCCGGAAGATCTCCGCGGTATTCTTCAGGATCTGGTCGAACGCCGCCTCCAACGTTTCGATCCCGTAACGTTCCGCCAGCGTAACGATCCTTCTCGAGCCCAGCTTCGCCGCGCCGATCTCGGCGTCGAGGTCGCCCGCCAGGTGCTCGGACAGCCGCGAGTTGCGCACGATGATCCGGAACGCCGCCTCGTTCAGCTTGCCGCGCTCGTAGAGTTTTATCGGCGGGATCAGCACGCCCTCCATCCAGCTGTCGGTGGCGTGCACCGGCAGGCTGCCCGGCACGGCGCCGCCGATGTCGTCGTGATGGCCGAACACCTGGCTGAAGCCGATCAGCCGCTCGCCGTGGAAGATCGGCACCGTCGTGCAGAGGTCCGGCACATGGCCGATGCCGCCGCAGGAATTGTACGGGTCGTTCCAGAAGAACACGTCGCCCGGAAAGATCTGGTCGGCGCCGAAATATTCGAACACCGGCTCGACGATCGCCGAATAGGAGCGGCCGGTCAGCTTGCGCCCCTTGGCGTCGAACAGCGCGACACGATAGTCGTGCTGGTCGCGGATCATCGGCGAGCGCGCGGTGCGCTCCACCGCCGCCTCGATCTCCAGCTCCGCCGCCCGGATGGTGCCGTGGATGACCTCGAGCTCGATCGGCCCGAGCATGGTCTGCCGCGTCTTGTCCAGCATGGTTTCCTCCGCTCAGCCGTTCTTTTCGAGGATGAGATTGCCGTAGGCGTCGGCGCGCATGTCCCAGCCCGCCGGCACCACCACGGTCGAGCCGTATTCCTCCACGATCGCCGGCCCGGCGATCTGCTGGCCGACCGCCAGCTCGGTGCGCCGGTAGAGCGGGCAGTCGACCCAGCCTCCGGCGCGCCAGAACACCTTTCGGCGGCCGAACGGACTTGCCGCCACGCGCGTCGCCGCGTCCGGCTCGAGCGCCGGCCGGTGCTGCATGCCGATCGCCTGGACGCGCAGGTTGACCAGTTCCACGTCCTGCTCGCCCTCGTAGTGGAAGCCGAAGGTCTGGTCGTGGACGCGGTGGAAGTCCTTGAACATGTGGGCGACCGCGGCCTCGCCCGTGAGCCCGGCGGGGATGTCGACCTGCACCTCGTGGCCCTCGCCGAAATAGCGCATGTCGGCGACGCGGCGCACCTCGATCTTTTCCTCGTCGATGCCCTCGGCGGCGATGTCGGCGATGCCGCCGCGCACCAGCTCGTCCCAGGCCGCCATGATCTCGGCCGTGTCCACCGACGACTGCCGGCGCACCAGCGTGCGGATGTAGTCGCGGCGCACGTCGGAGACGTGCAGGCCGAAGGCGCAGAGATTGCCGGGGTTGGGCGGCGACACGATGGTGCGCACGTCGAGGAAGTCGGCGACTTCCGCCGCGAACAGGCCGCCGGCGCCGCCGAATGCGACCATGGCGTAGGCGCCGGGGTCGCGGCCGCGTGTCGTCGTCACCTGGCGGATGCCGAACACCTGGTTGACCGCGGCGATCTCCAGCGCACCCGCCGCCACCTCCTCGGCCGACATGTCGAACTCGGCGCCCAGCCGCTCATAGGCCTCGCGCGCCGCCTTGGCGTCGAGCTTGATGGCGCCGCCGATCAGCGCCGCCGGCAGCCGGCCGAGCGTGATCGCCGCGTCGGTGACGGTCGGCTTGCTGCCGCCCTTGCCGTAGCAGATCGGCCCCGGATCGGCGCCCGCGCTCCGCGGCCCGACCTTCAATTGGCCGTAGGGATCGGTCCAGGCGATCGATCCGCCGCCCGAGCCGACCGTGACGATGTCGAGCATCGGCGTCTTCACCGGATAGCTCTCGATCATCGAGGCCGAGGTGTACATCGGCGTGTAGTTCTCGATGATGGCGACATCGGTCGAGGTGCCGCCGACGTCGATGGTGAGGATGTCCTTGTAGCCGGCGAGGTGCGCCATGTGGATCGAGCCGAGGATGCCGGCGGCCGGCCCGGACAAGAGCATCGTCACCGGCTTCTCGCCGGCGGTCGAATGCTTCACCACGCCGCCGTTCGACTGCATGATCAGGAAGGGTATGTCGCCCGACCGCGAGCGGATGCGGTCGGCCGCGCTCTGCAGATAGGTCTTGCAGTAGGGTTTCACCAGGACGTCGATCAGCGTCGTCATCGCCCGCTCGTATTCGCGGTACTCCGGCAGCACGACCGACGACAGCGACACGAACACACCCGGGAAATGCTCCCTGATCAGGGCGCCGACGCGCTGCTCGTGGGCGTCGTTGGCGTAGGCATGCAGCAGGCACACCGCGATGCAGCGCACGCCGTCCTCGACCAGCTCGCGCACCGCTTCCAGCGTGCCTTCTTCGTCGAGCGGCTCCAGTTCTTCGCCGGCAAAGTTCATGCGGCCGCCGACCTCGCGCACCAGGTGGAGCGGCACCAGCCGCGGCGGCTTCACCCAGAAGAAGGAGTTGCCGTAGCCGTCCGGCACCGACTGCCGGGCGATCTCGATCATGTGGCGGAAGCCGCGGGTAACGATCAGCCCCAGCCCGTCGAACTTGTGCTCCAGCACGGCGTTGGTGGCCACCGTCGAGCCGTGCAGCAGCATGCCGACGTCGGCGTCGCTGCCGCCGACCTTGTCGAGCACGCGGCGGACGCCATCGAGCAGACCGACGCTGGGATCGGCCGGAGTGGACGGCGTCTTGACCGCGGTGATCCGCCCGGTCGCCTCGTCGATGGCGACCACGTCGGTGAACGTGCCGCCCGTGTCGATGGCAATCCGCAAGCCCATCCGATCTCCTCCGTATCCATATAGTAGATATTGCATTCACATAATGCATATCGCTCGGAGGGAATCAAGCGCGATTCCAGATGACGGATGCTGCATCCGGTATATGGATACGAGTGATTGTCGGATGATCAAGCTGTCCGGAAGGCTTCGGCCGTGGAGGCTTCGCCTTCCTGCCGATCGAGACGCAGCTTCAATGGCTGATCAAGCTTGACCGATGATGCAGCGCTTCTCCAGCCCGGGTTCCTCGCCCCCACGCAGTGGGGGAGAGGTGGCGAGCCTGCAAGGCGAGACGGAGAGGGGTGCTGCCGAACAATCCCAAAGGTCAGGGTTCAAAACCGCTGGCACAATGTTCCGGCGCCTGCCGGCGGTCAGGGCACCAGCACCAGCGATCCGGTCGTCGCACGCGCCTCGAGGTCCCGATGTGCGTCGGCCGCATCGGCGAGCGCATAGCGCCGCGGCGGGTCGAGCGCCACCACCCCCCGGCGCACCGCCGCGAAGAAGCGCGCGACATGCGGCCCGAGCTTCTCCGGCGTGTCGGTGAAATGGCCGTAGTTCGGGCGCGACACGGTGACCGACTTCGAGGCGAAGCGGCCGATGTCCCAGTCGCCTACCGGCCCGGAGGCCTGGCCGAAGCTGACGAGATGCCCGCGCACGCCAAGCGCCACCAGCGAGCCGGCGAACGTGTCCTTGCCGACGGCGTCGTAGACCACGTCGGCGCCGCGCCCGCCGCTGATGCGCATCACCTCCGAGGCGAAATCCGCACCCCGGCCGTAGAGCAGCACATGCTGCGCACCCAGCCTTTCCACCACACGCGCCTTGGCCTCGCTGGAGGTGGTGGCGATCACGGTGGCGCCGAGGTGCCGCGCCCACTGCACCAGCAGCTGTCCGACGCCGCCCGCCGCCGCATGCACCAGCACGACATGGCCGGGTCTTACCGCGAACACGTCGTGCAGGAGGAAGCTCGCGGTGACGCCCTTGAGCAGGCCGGCCGCGGCCAGCTCGTCCGCAATGTCGTCCGACAATCCGACCAGCATCCCGGCCGGCCGGTTGGCGCGCTCGCAATAGGCGCCGAGCGGCGGCCCGGCATAGGCGACGCGGTCGCCGATCGCCAGATCGCCGACGCCCGGCCCCAGCGCCTCGACGACCCCGGCCGCCTCCATGCCCGGCACGCCGGGCGGCTGCAAAAGGTCGAAATAGCCGGTGCGGCAATAGACGTCGATGTAGTTGACCCCGATCGCCGTGTGCCGCACCCGCACTTCGCCGGTTCCCGGCGGCGGCAACGCGATCTCGCCGGGCTGCAGCACCTCCGGCCCGCCATGCCGCTCGACGACGATGGCGCGGGTGCGGTCCTGTCGCGAAACATCCGAACCTTCCGCCGGCGTACCCCCACCCCTAACCCCTTCCCTCAAGGGGGAGGGGGATTCGGCAACACCGGCTCCAAGCCGAACAACGTCTCCGGTTCGAGCACCCGGAGCGCCGACAGAATCCCCCTCCTCCTTGAGGGGAGGGGTTAGGGGTGGGGGTATGAGGGCGCCGACTTGCGCTCGATCCGCCTTCTCATCGTGACTAAAGGAAACTGCCTGGGGCGCGGGTCTCCCCCCTGCACCGCCAGCCGGACTAGGTAGAGGCAGAGTCCCGAGGACAGGCGCCCGACCAACCAGCCTCCTTATCGCCTCGAACCCGGTCCGATAGATCCCCTCCGTCACCAGCCGGACCAGCTCGTCGCGCCGCTCCGCCGGCGGGTGGAACTCCGAAGACCACTCCCAGAAGGTGCGATCCCCGTCCGTCACCGGCTTCAGCGAAATGGTCGCGACATAGCCCATCAGCGGCAGCGGCGCCTCGAGCAGGCAATAGGTCAGCCGCCGCTGGCGGTCGGACAGCGACAGCAGCTGCTCGCGCAGCTCACCGCCGTCCTTCAGCCGGAAGCGGCGCACAGCGCCCACCATGTCCACCGGCTCGCCGCCCTCGATGGCGCTGGTCGCGATCGCCGGGTGCCAGCTTTCATGGCCGTTGAAATCGCGCAGCAGGCGCCAGACCGTATCGACCGGCGCGTCGATGATTGTGCTCTGCCGGACCTTGATCATGCGCCGGGACTATCGCCCGAACCGCTGCTTCAGCGCAGTGAAGGCGGCCTGGAAAACCCCCTGCCCGATCTGCTGGACGAGAGCCGCCTCGCGCTCCGGCGCGCAATCGAACTCCGCCTGCCATGAGGCGAAGGTGGCGTTGCCGTCGGTCACCGGCGTCAGCGCCAGCGTGGCGATGTAATCCGACACGCCCATAGGGCTTTCGAGGATCGTGTAGGTGCAGGAAAGATCGTAGTCCGACAGCGCCAGCAGCCTTTCGCGGATGCGCCCCCCGTCCTTGAGGACGAAGTTGCGGATGCAGCCGATCTGGTCGGCCTTGGCGCCCTGCTCGATGCGGCTTTCGGCGACGAACGGCGTCCAGCTCGGCAGCCCGTTGAAATCGCGCACCACGCGCCAGACCTCGGCGGCGGGAGCTGCGATGACGGTGGAGATGAAGATTTTGGGCATCAGGCAAGCTTCGGCACTTGATAGGCGTGCAGAGGTTTGCGCTTCTTCGCACCCCCCTCTGTCCTGCCGGACATCTCCCCCGCAAGGGGGGAGATTGGCAGCTTCGGCCTTGCCGTCTCTCCTGCAAGGCTGGTGATTAGCGAAAGCCGCGGTGGCGGCCGATCTCCCCCCTTGCGGGGGAGATGTCCGGCAGGACAGAGGGGGGTGCGACGGAACGCCATCCTGCGCGACCAGCCCCGCTCACCGATCGCGGTCGTCATCATCGTCCTTCGCCGCCTTCGGCTTACCGTTGCCCTTCTTCTCCCGCGACAGGCTGGCGATGTCCTTGGCATCCCTCAGCACGTCGGTCATGCGCCCGAGCGAGCCGCCCTCGATGCCGATCTCCTTCATCAGACTGTCGATCATCGGCGCCTGCACGCGGTAGCGCAGCGCCGAATCGATCACCTCGTCGGTGACGTTGCGCCCCGAACCGCCGGCAGCGCCGCCGGTCATGCCGTCGACGTGAAGGATCTTGATGCCCTCGATCTTCTCCATCGGCCTGACGCTTTCGCGGATGATGCCTTCGAGCTTGTCGATGATTTTTCCGCGCGTGCGGCTGGCGCGCGCCGGCTCCGAAAGCATGTTCTCCGCCTCGTTGAGCTGCCGGTGGCCGGCGGCGTCGATCTCGTAGCGCTGCGCGGCGGCAAGCGCTGCGATCTTCTCCGCCTCGGCGGTGGCTTCCGCGGCGATCTTCTGCGCTTCCGCAAGGCTCTTCGCCGCGCGCATCTCGGCCTCCGCCGCGGCGGTGACGCGCAGCGCCTCGCGCTCGGCCTCGCGGCTGGCACCGATCAGATCGGTCAGCTTGCGCCGCTCGGCGATCTCGCGCTCGCGCGCCGTCAGCGCCTGTTCCTCGGCCTGGATGGCCTTGGCGCGCACCGCCTCGGAAGCGGCGATCGCCGACGACCGCTCCTGCGTCTTCTTGGCGATGTCGATCGCCTTCTGGATCTCGGCGATCTCGACATTCTGGTCGCGCGCGATCGCCAGCTGCCTGAGCTCGCGCTGGCTGATCAGCTTTGCTTCCTCGATGCCGCGCTCGGTCTGGATGCGCGCCCGCTCCACCTCCTCCGCCGAAGCGATCTCGGCCTCCTCGAAGGCCTGCCGCTTGGCGATCTGCAAGGCCTCCAGATGCCGTTCGCGGGCGATGCGCACCTCGTCCAGCGCCCGGTCCTGCGCGATCCGCTCGGCCTCGGTTGCCTGGTTGGCGACGATCTCGGCACGCCGCTTCTCGGCTTCCGCCTTCGTCACTTCCAGCGCCTTGGCGGCAAGCGCGATCTGCCGCTCCAGCTCGACGATCTCCAGCGCCTTCCTGCGCTCGATCTCGAGCCGGCTCTGCGCCTGCTCGCGCTCGATGCGCGCCGTCTCCAGCGCCAGCTCCAGCGCGATCTGCTCGCGCTCCGTCAGCTCGCGCGTCTTCAGCTCGGCCTCGTCGAGTGCACGCCGCCGCGCGATCTCGCGCCGCTGCGTGTCCTCCTCGCTTCGGATGCGTTCTTCGGTGATGGCGCGCTCCTGCGCCAGCCGCGATTTCTCCACCGCCTCGCGGGCGGAGAGCTGCGCCTGCTCGGCCTCCTGGTCGCGCACCGCCCGCTCGCGCGCCAGCTCGGACCGCTGCGCGGCGCGGCGGATCTCCACCTCGCGCTCCTGCTCCAGCCGGGCGTATTCGCTCTCGCGATCGATCTCCAGCACCTTGCGCTGGGTGTCGAGATTCTGGTTGCGGATGTCGACCAGCGTGCGCTGCTCGATCTCGTTGCGCATTTTTCGCCGCGTCTCGATCGACTCGGTGAGCTGCGTCAGGCCCTCGGCGTCGAAGGCGTTGGATGGGTCGAAGAATTCGAGGCTGGTCTGGTCGAGGTCGACGATCGCCACGCTTTCCAGCTCCAGCCCGTTGGCGGCGAGCGATTCGGCGGCGAGAGCCCGCACCTTCTGCGCATAGTCGCCGCGCTGCTCATGCATCTCCTCCAGCGTCATCCGCGCCGCCACGGTGCGCATGGCAGCGGCGAACTTGCCCTCCAGCAGCTCGCGCAGCCCGTCTTCCTGCAGGGTGCGGCGCCCCAGCGTCTGCGCCGCCGCCGCGACCAGCTCGCGCGTCGCCCCCACCCGCACGAAGAACTCGGCGATCAGGTCGACGCGCATGCGGTTCTTGGTGATCAGCGCCGTGCCGTCCTCGCGCCGCACCTCGATGCGCAGCACGTTCATGTTGACCGGGGTGATCTCGTGCAGCACCGGGATGACGAAGGCGCCGCCGTTCACCACCACCTTTTCGCCCAGAAAGCCGGTACGCACGAAGGCGGTTTCCTTGGTCGAACGCCGGTAGAGCCACCGCAGGATATAGACGGCGATCGCCACGACGATCGCGACGATGATCAGCCACAAGAGAAAAGTGCCGAACGTCTGCGCGGCCATCAAATTGTCCTCCGAAACGAGAAGCGGTCGGCTGGCGACCGGAGATAGTCAGTGGCTTGCGGCGGCGAGTTCTTCAGGGTTCGCGTTCCTTCGCACCCCCCTCTGTCCTGCCGGACATCTCCCCCGCAAGGGGGGAGATTGGCCGGCCGCTTTCGACGCGCCCATGCTGCGTTGAAGATTGGCGAAACCGCATATGAAAGCCAATCTCCCCCCTTGCGGGGGAGATGTCCGGCAGGACAGAGGGGGGTGCGAAGGAACGAAAGCATCTCCATCACGCCCTCCTCTGCATCTTCGGCATGATGCCCTCGAACGCCGCCACCGCCGCGTCGACAAATACCGGATCGTTGATGTTGGCCTTGACCCGCATCACCTGTCGCGTCGGCGACACCCGCACCGTCCGCTCGATCGCCTCGAACAGCGCCTCATCCGCCTCCGGATCGAAAAACGCCTGCCCCGGCGCATCGAGCAGCGACACTCCGCCCTCGGGCAAGAGAAACCGCACCGGCCCGTTCATCCGGTTGAGCCTTTCGCCGATCCACGCGCCGAACGCGCGGTTCTCGTCGCGCGTCGTGCGCATCAGCGTCACGTTCGGATTGTGGATCACGAACTTGCGGCTGCGAAACCGTTCCGGAACCGTGTCGCGCGGCCCGAAATTCACCATGTCGAGCGCCCCCACCGAGCCGACATAGGGCAGGCCGGTACGGATCGCCGCCCCGAACCGGTCCTCCGTCGCCGGGAACACGCCGCCGACGATCATGTCGGCGACTTCGGTCGTGGTCAGGTCGATGAAACCCGAAAGCAGCCGCGAGTCGCCGAGATTCTCCATCGCCCGCCCGCCGATGCCGGTGGCGTGGAAGACCAGGCAGTCGTAGTCGCTCTCCAGCCGCCTGGTCACCGCCTGCACCGCCGGCGTGGTCACGCCGAACATGGTGATGCCGACCGCCGGCCGCGCCAGTTTCCGCCTCGCTTCCCACTGCTCACCGGTCGGAAGCTGCGCCACCATGCCGGCCATGGCGTGCGCCGCGTTGGAAAGCACGGCTTCGGTGATCGAATTCAGCCCCTGCACATCGGCAACCGAGTGGAACATCATGATGTCGGCGCCGCCGACATATTTGCCGACGTCGCCGGCCGCCACGGTCGAAACCATGATCTTCGGCACGCCGACCGGCAGCGCGCGCATGCCGGCGGTGGCCAGCGTCGTGCCGCCCGAGCCGCCGGCCGAGATGACGCCGCCGATGCCCGGCTCCCGTTCGATCCAGCGGGCGAAGGCTTCGGCCATTGCCGCCACCGAGCCGCCGCGGTCGCCCGACATCACCGCGGAGGGTCCGCCGCGGTGCATCGCCGCCACCTGGCCCGCCGGCACGTCGGCGCTCGAAGGCTTTCCCGAAGTCGACAGGTCGACGGTCCTGACCGGTATCTTCAGCGCCTTCAGCCGCTTGGCGACGAAGCGCAGCTCGCGCCCCTTGGTGTCGAAGGTGCCGGCGACCAGCACGGTCCGCCCGATCCGCTCGGCGAAGGGGATGGCGAACACCTGGCGGAAATCCTCCGCCGGCTGCGTCTTGTCCACCGCCGCCTGCCGCATCGCCGTCACCGGCACGTTCCAGCGGTTGGGCAGGTCGGTGACCGGCCGGTAGACGCCGCCCGCGCCCTGGACCGGTACCGCCGCCGGCTGCACCCCCGCCCGCTCGATCCGATAGACGTCCGCGAGCTGCGAGGCTGCCTGCGCGGCCGCCGCCGGCGTCACCGGCTCCTCCTCGGCATGCCGCCCGACGCCGAGCAGCCGCTGCTGCAGCTCGCGGTCGGCGGCCAGCGCCTTGGCGTCCATCACCCGGTTGACGCGGCCGTTGACCATGATCGCCACGCGGTCCGACACCGCCGTCGCCACGCCGATGTTCTGCTCGATGACGAGGATCGCCATCTCGCCTTCCCGGCCGAGCTCGACCAGCATTTTTTCGACCTGGTCGACGATGACGGGGGCAAGACCCTCCGTCGGCTCGTCCATCACCAGCAGCTTCGGGTCCGACAGCAGCGCCCGCGAGATCGCCAGCATCTGCTGCTCGCCGCCGGAAAGCTGCGAGCCGCCATTGCCGCGGCGCTCCGCCAGCCGTGGAAAGGTCTGGTAGACGCGCTCGACCGTCCAGGCGGAGTCGCGCCGGCTTCCCGCCGCCAGCCGCAGATGCTCGTCCACCGTCAGGCTCGGCCAGACGCGGCGGCCCTGCGGCACGTAGCCGACGCCGAGCCGGTGGATTTCGTGCGGCTCCAGCGCCGACACCTCGCGGCCGTTCACCCGGATCGAGCCGGAGCGCGCACGCTTCAGCCCGGTGATGGTGTTGCACAGCGTGGTCTTGCCCATGCCGTTGCGGCCGACTACCGACAGCACGCCGCTTTCCAGCGTCAGCGACACGCCCTGCAGCGCATGGCTCTCGCCGTAATAGACCTGCAAATCGTCGATCCTCAGCGCCGCTTTTCCGGCGGGGGCGGAGCGCTCAGCCATGCCGGCCTCCCAGGTATATCTCCTGCACCTGCGGATCGGCCTCGATCTCGCGCGGCGTGCCTTCCTTGAACAGGCGGCCATTGTGCATCATCGACACATAATCGGACACGCGCAGCGCCACGTCGAGATCGTGCTCGATGATGATGTAGCCGATATGCTTCGGTAGCGCGTTCAAAATGGCGACGAGGTCGCGCCGCTCGGTCGGCGACAGCCCCGCCGCCGGCTCGTCGAACAGGATGAAGCGCGGCGCCCCGGCCAGCGCCAGCGCGATCTCCAGCTGCCGCTGCTGGCCGTGCGACAACGTCGCCACCAGCGTATCGCGGTCACCCTCCAGATGCACGGCATTCAAAATCGATTCCGCCTGCGCCATGCTGACGTCGGTCACAGCCGGGCGCAGCAGCGAAAAGCGCCGCCGCGACACGCCGCGGCAGGCGAGGAAGATCGAGTCCAGCACGCTCAATCCCTTGAACAGCTGCGATATCTGGTAGGTGCGCCTGAGCCCCCGCCGTATCCGCTCATGCGGCGGCAAGTCCGTGATGTCCTCGCCGAAGAATTTTATCCGCCCCGCCGTCGGCATGAAATCGCCGGTGATGGCGTTGAACAGCGTCGTCTTGCCGGCGCCGTTGGAGCCGAGCACGGCGCGCCGTTCGCCCGCGGCGATCCGCATCGATATGCCGGTCAGCGCCACCAGCGCCCCGAAATGACGCGCCACGCCGTCCAGCTCCAGCGCATTGGCTCCGGTGCCTTGCAAACGTGCTGCGACGGATTCAGACATGGCCGCTTTCGACCCACCGATCGTGGCGCTCCTTCGCACCCCCCTCTGTCCTGAGCTTGTCGAATGGGCCGGACATCTCCCCCGCAAGGGGGGAGATTGGCCGGCCGCTTTGGTTTCGCCGATCGCAGGCGTTGCTGAAGAAGCGCGGAGAGTGAAGCTGCCAATCTCCCCCCTTGCGGGGGAGATGTCCGGCAGGACAGAGGGGGGTGCGAAGGAGCGCCACGATCATTTTCTAAGCTAATCGCTCACTCGCAGCTCGGATTGTCGCGGCTGACCGCGCCGAGCGCCTTGAACTCGGCCTCCTCGATGCCGAGCGTCTGGTTGACCTGCGGCACCACCTTGATCAGCTTGTTGAGCAGATTGCCGTCCGGCCCCTCGACCACTTCGGTCAGGTAGATGTCGGCGATCGCATTGCGGTTCTTGTCGAGCGACACCTTTCCGGTCGGCGTGTCGAAGGAGAGCTTCGCCAGCGCCTCGCGCAGCTTCGCGCCGCCGTCCGACACGTCGCCGTTCACCTCGTTCAGGCCGAGGATCGCCGCCTTCATGTTGATGTAATAAGCATGTGCGAACAGCGACGGCGACGGGAAGGCGTTGGGCTGCTTCTTGTAGGCCTCGGTGAAGGCAAGCCAGGCCGGCGCGTCGTTGGTGTCCGCCGTCGGGCCGGCGGCCGGCGTGCCGATCAGCACCTCGCGGGTCTTGCCCTGCGAGGTCAGCACCGTCTGGTCGACGGTGATCGAGCCGCCCACCAGCGGCGCCGAGCCGCCGGACTGCTGGTACTGCGTCAGGAAGTTGACGGCGTCGGCGCCGCCCAGCGCCACATAGATGGCGTCGACGTCGTCCGGCAGCGCCGCGATGACCGAGGAATAGTCCTTGTTGCCGATCGGCACCCAGGACTTCGACGGCACCTTGCCGCCGGCCTTGCAGAACTCGGCCATGAAGCCGAACACCTGCGTGTAGGGGAAGGAATAGTCCTCCGCCACGACCGCCACGGTCTTGTAGCCCTTGTCGTTGAAGGCATAGGTGCCGAGCCCGGCCATCCACTGCGCGCCGTCGGTGCCGAAGCGGAAGAAATTCTCCGCCGGGTCGCGGAAGGTGGTGTCCTGCGCCGCCGAGGCACCGTTCAGGAAGGTCACGCCGGGCTGCGTCTTGGCATAGTCCTTGACCGCGATGCCCTCGTCGCCCGACAGCGGCCCGACCAGCACCTTCACGCCGTCCTGCTCGACCAGTTTTCGCGCCGCCCGCACCGCGCTGTCGGGCGAGGCGTCGGACGAGCCTTTTACGATCTCGATCTTCTTGCCGCCGGCGGTGCCGCCGAGTTCCTCGACCGCCGTCATGGCACCGCGCTCGCCGTCCTCGCCGAGCACCGTGAACGGCCCCTCGAAGGTGGCGAGCAGGCCGATCTTGATCGTGTCGTCCTGGGCGAGTGCCAGCGACGGCGCCGTCAGCCCCGTCGCCAGCGCCAGTGCAAGCAGGCTGCGTCTGTGAAGTTTCATGGTTTTTCCTCCCTTGTTGACCATGGATGTCGACGATTTGGACCTCACGGCCCGGAGCGCAGCGGCTGCTGCGCCAGATGCGGCTTGAGACGGCTCCAGAGCCCGAGCAGGCCGTCCGGCGAGACGAAGACGATCGCCAGGAAGACCAGCCCGATCAGCGTGTTGAAGCGCTCGGCCCCGACGATGTCGATGGCGAAGGTCTGCATCAGCACCACCACCACCGCGCCGAGGAACGGTCCGACCGGATGCTTCAGCCCGCCGATCACCGCGATCACCAGCACGTTGATGGCGGCCGCCACGTTGATCGTGCCCGGCGAGACGCGGCCGTTGAACCAGATCAGCAGCACGCCGGCCAGTCCGGCGATCAGGCCCGCCAGGAACCAGGCGAACACCTTGTGCGCGGTGACGTGGTAGCCGATGGCGCGCATGCGCCGCGGGTTGTCGCGGATCGCCTGCAGCGTCAGGCCGAAGGTCGAGCGCGAGCAGTAGAGCACCGCCGCATAGGCGAGCGCTGCGCACCCCAGGCAGAGATAGTAGAACGGCACCGGATCGCGCCAGTTGACGCCCCAGAATTCCGGCGCGCGCAGGCCGTTGAAACCTGGAAAGCCGTTGAAGATGGTGTAATTCTGCTGGGCGAAATAGAAGGCCGCCGTGGCGATCGCCAGCGTGATCATGATCGTGTAGATGCCCTCGGTCCTGACCGCGATCCAGCCGATCAGCGCCGAGGCCGTCGCCGCGAGCAGGACGGCGAAGGGCACGACGATCCACCACGGCCAGCCGAAGCCGTGCACGCCCGAATTGTTGAGCCCGAGGATGGCCACCGCGTAGCCGGCGATGCCGGCGACCGTGATCTGCGCCAGGCTGACCATGCCGCCATAGCCGGCCAGCACCATCAGCGACAGGCCGATCATGCCGAAGATCAGCGAGTAGCCGCCGATCTGCGTGAGGAAGAAGTCGGAGGCGAAAGCGGGATAGAGCAGCAGGACGGCAGCCAGCGGGATGTGCGCGGCGCCGATCCGGTCGATCACCGTCGGCCGCGCCGGGGCGCCGGGGGCGGAGACGACGGCCGTCATCGCGCCTTCCCCATGATGCCTTGCGGCCGGATCGCCAGCGTCACCACCATGATGATGAAGGTCAGCACCACGCCGTAGGTCGGGAAGTAGACCAGCCCGATCTGCTCGGCGAGCCCGATCAGCAGCGCGCCGATCGCCGCTCCGGTGATCGAGCCCATGCCTCCGACGATCACGACCACCAGCGACGCCAGCAGGTAGCGCACGTCCTCGCCCGGCGCCACCGACAGGGCCGAGCCGCCGACCACGCCGGCGAAACCCGCCAGCCCGGCGCCGACCGCGAAGACGATGGCGAACACGGCATGCACGTTGACGCCCGATGCCGACAGCATGGCGCGGTCGTCCACCCCGGCGCGGATCATCATGCCGACGCGCGTGCGGTTCAGCATCAGCCACAGCCCGACGCCGATGACCACAGCGGCGACGAGCACGACGATGCGATAGAACGGATAGGTGAGGAACACCGACGCGCCGTTGGAGCGCACGGCGGTGATGACCGGCATCGTCACCGCGCCGTCCAGCCATGCCGGCGTCGCCAGCTGGTAGGTCTGCCCGCCCCACACGGCCAGCATCAGGTCGGCCGCGACGATGGAGATGCCGATGGTCACCAGCGTCTGCCGCAGGTCGTCGCCCTCCAGCCTGCGGAACACCAGCACCTGCATCACCACGCCGACCGCCGCCAGCACAAGGAAGCCCGCGGCCACCCCGAGCAGCCAATAGCCGGTGCGCGCTCCGACCTCGTAGCCGATATAGGCGCCGAGCAGATAGAGCGAACCATGCGCCAGGTTGACGTTGCGCATCAGCCCGAACACCAGCGTGAACCCGCTGGCGACGAGGAAATACAGCCCCGCCAGCGTCAGTCCGTTGAGCACGGCGCTGACGAACGCCTTCTTCGAGATCAGCACCGCGTTCAGCCAGGCCGGCCAGACGGCGAAGATCATCCAGGCGACGACCGCCGCGACGATCAGCCAGAAGAAACCCCACGCCTGCCTTCGCGTGATGCCGCCGCCTTCGACCGAGGTGCGCGGTTGCTCGAACAGGCTCATGCGGGGTGCCTCGGGGAACTGGGGGACAGTTTACTTTTTTCGGCCCGCGCGACGTCTGAACTGCCGCGGCGTTTCTGCCGAAAGAAAGTAAACTGTCCCCGGCCGCACTCCGTCCCACCCCCCTCTGTCCTGAGCTTGTCGAATGGGCCGAACATCTCCCCCTCAAAGGGGGAGATTGGCAGCTTCGCCGCTATCGCTTGCCCTGCAATGGCGATTGGCGAACCCAAAGCGGCCGGCCAATCTCCCCCCTTGAGGGGGAGATGTCCGGCAGGACAGAGGGGGGTGCGACGGAGTGCGGCCATCGAGTCGACCACCTACGCCGTCAGCCTGCGCCGCGCCTCGTTCATCTTCGGCGCCCGGTGGAATTTCCCGTCCTTCATGATCGCAAGAATCCGGTTCCTGTCCTGAAGGATGCGCACGTCGGCGATCGGGTCGCCGTCGACCAGCAGCAGGTCGGCGAGATAACCCTCCTTGACCATGCCGAGCTCGTCGCTCATGCCCATGATCTGCCCGCCATATTTGGTCGCCGCCAGGATCGCCTCCATCGGCGAGAAGCCGAGCATGGTGACGAAAGTCTCGATGTCCTTGGCGTTCGTCCCCTGCGGCGTCCAGGCGAAACCGTAATCGCCGCCGATGCAGATCCTGATGCCGCGCCGGTGCATCTTCTTCATCGTGTCGACGCACATCTCCAGCTCGCGCTCATATTCCATCGCCACCGGCGATCCGGGCTTGATGCCCCACGGCTCGGCATAGCGCGCCGTGTTGATCAGCCAGGCGATGCCGGGCGCGACGAAATGCCGGTCCTTCGCCGCCTCCAGCATGTCGAGTGCCTCCTCGTCGGCGAAGGAGGCGTGATAGATGTTCTGGATGCCGTGGCGGATGCACTGCTTGACCGACCCGGAGGAGCGGGCATGCGCCGACAGGACCTTGTTGCGGCAGCGCGCCTCGGAAGCGGCCATCGCCACCTCCTCCTCCGACATCGGCGTCTCTTCCGCGCCCATGCCGGTCAGCGCCTCGCCGGAGAGGTTGAGTTTGATCGAATCGACGCCGTATTTGATGAGCTGGCGCACCGTACGGCGGATCTCCTCCGGCCCCGACACGACGAGGCCGAGATTCAGCCCCTCATGCGGGATGTGCGAGGGCGCGGCGTCGCCCAGCCCGCCCACCGTGGTGATCTCCGGCCCGGCGGCGAGGTAGCGCGGCCCGGGGAACCGCCCCTGGTTGATGAATTTCTTCGCCACCACGTCAAGCCTGGGCTTCGCCGCCGCGGCACCGCGCCCGGCGGTAAAACCGGCATCCAGCACCAGCTTGGCCATCTCCATGGTGACCAGCATGTGCTCTTCCAGCTCCATCATCTGGATCGGGTCGATGCCGGGCGCGTTGTTCCAGGAGAGATGCAGATGCGCGTCGATCATGCCCGGCATCAGCGTCGCGCCCATGCCGTCGATCACGGTGGCGCCGCCCGACATCCCGCCGCCATAGCCCGACGACGAGCCGAAGCGCGACGAGCCGCGGGTGATCTGCTTGATGCGGTTGCCCTGCACCAGCACCTCGCCGGTGTAGGGATACTCCCCCGTCGCGTCGAGGATGCGCACATTGGTGAAAAGCGTGCTGGCGGAGCCGTTGCCGCTCCAGCCGTTGTTCCAGTCGTCCGCCATGTCTTCCTCCCGATGGCTGCGCCAGATTCGTCGCGTCTACAGTCGCGCCGCCCTCATCAGCCCGGCATCATACCCCCACCCCTGACCCCTCCCCTCAAGGGGGAGGGGGATTTTGCGGCATCGCCGTCTCGCGCCGAACCTCGACATTTTCGGTCCAAACGGCAGCGGCGGAGTTCCCCTCCCCCTTGAGGGGAGGGGTCAGGGGTGGGGGTATGATGCCGGGCAGTTTCCTCAAGGCTCGATCCTCACCCGAACCGCCTGATAAAATCGGCCAGCCTGCGGCCGCATTCGCCCGGCGCCTCCACCGTGGCCCAGTGGCCGCAGCGGTCGAGCGAGGAGAATACGGCCCCCTTGATCTTGTCGGCAAGCGCCTGCGCCACGCCCGGCGGGTTCACCGTGTCGGCATCGCCGGTGACGAGCAGCGCCGGCGCCTTGATGCGCCCGGCGTCCACCGCCTGCGCCCTGGCCAGCGCCTCGCAGCTCAGCGCATAGGATTCCGCGTCCTGTCGCGTGATCGATTCCCGCACGAAGGCCGCCGCCGCCGCAGAATGCTCGCGCGTATGCGCCGAGACGGCGTTGGCGACGATCTGGTCGGCGATGTCCGACATCCCGCCCGAGCGCGCCAGCCTCGCCCGCGCCTGCAGGCCGTTGCGCGTCGCCTCCGTCGGCTCCGCCAGCGCGCCGAACAGCGTGAGCGAGGCCACCTTCTCCGGCCTCTCCGCTGCGATCTGCTGCGCCACGATCGTGCCCATCGAATGGCCGACGACATGCGCCTTCCCGACGCCGGTCGCCTCCATCACCTTCAGCACCGCCTGCGCCATGCCTTCGATCGTCAGCGGCTCGACCGGCCGCGGCGAGCGCCCCGATCCCGGCAGGTCGACCCGCACCACCCGGCAGCCGGAAAGCGCCCGCATCTGCGGCTCGAACATGTTGGACGTGCCGCCGAGCCCGTGGATCATCACCACCGGAAAGCCTTCGCCAAAAACCTCGGCGACGGCCGGACCGACCGAAACCGTCGTCATTGCGCCCGCTCCGTCACGAAATTCTCCAAGACGCCGATGCCGTCGATCTCGACCCGCACCGTGTCGCCGGCCTTGAGATATTTCGGCGGCGAGAAGCCGATGCCGACGCCGGCCGGCGTGCCGGTGGCAATGATGTCGCCGGGCTTCAGCGTGATGCCCTGCGACAGCGTCGCGATGATGGTCGGGATGTCGAAGATGAGCAGCGGCAGCCGCGAATCCTGCCTCAATTCACCGTTGACGAAGCAGCGTATGCCGGTCCGTTCCAGGTCGATCTCGTCCCGGGTCACCGCCCACGGCCCCATCGGGCAGAACGTGTCCTGCGACTTGCCGATCAGCCACTGGCTGTATTTTCCCTGCAGGTCGCGCGCCGTCACGTCGTTGACGATGGTGTAGCCCCACACATGGTCGAACGCGTTTTCCCGCGAAATCCCCCGCCCCTCCTTGCCGATGATGACGGCGAGCTCCGCCTCGTAGTCGATCGCCGCCGACACCGCCGGGTCGATCACCACATTCGCCTGCGTCGCGATCACGCTCTCCGGCACCTTGGAAAAGATGATCGGATTTTTCGGCACCGCGCCGGCCGCCGCACTCGAATCGAAGCCGCTCCTGGCGAATTCGTGCGCGTGCTCGTGATAATTCTTGCCGACGCAGAAGATGTTGCGCCGCGGCTTGGGGATCGGCGCCTCCAGCGTCACCTGGGCGAGCGGCAGCGGCGACAGCGTGCGCGGCAGCCCGGCGCCGTTGAGATCGATCAGCGCCAGCACGCCGGCTTCGGCCCGCTCCACCGGCAGGTCGAACGGCGCGACGCTGGCGCCGCCGGCATCGACGAGGCCGACCCGGCGCTCGCCGGCGATCGAAAACGTGGCCACCCTCACCCGATGCTCCTCCCTATCTATTTGCGCCTTTAATGAACCAATCAAAGGCTATTTTGATCAGGCTAGCGTCGATTGGTTCCTTTCGCAAGCCCGCCGCTTACCAATCCGGCTGATTTTCTTGTAAATCACCACCAAAAATGCGGAATTCCAGTGGACCGGCACGCCGGAGCCGGCTAGATTGGTCCATTATCGGTTCAGATAGAGACTCCGATGCCAAAACTCGTTGCCGGCGACATCGCGCTCGCGCTGAAGAAGCGGATCTCCGACGGCGAGTGGGAGAACGGCCGCATGCCGCCGGAGCGCGATCTCGCCGACGAGTTCAAGGTCGCGCGCAACACGGTCCGGCGCGCCGTCGGCCTGCTTGAGGAGGACGGCACGGTGGTGCGCCAGGTCGGCCGCGGCACCTTCCTCGCCGCCCCCGATCCCAATTCGCTGGCCGCGGTGGTGGCGCGCATGGAGGGCACCAGCCCGGCCGACATGATGGAGGTGCGCCACCTGCTGGAGCCCGCCGCCGCCGCCTTCGCCGCCACCAACGCCACCATTGGCGAGCTGAACGCCGTGCGCGACGCCTACCGCACCGCCTGCGAGGCCACCGACATGCCCGGCTTCGAGCATTGGGACGCGGAATTCCACCACCGCATCTTCGCCTGCTCGCGCAACGAGTTCTTGAAAGAGTTGCACAATCTCATGCGCATATTGCGCAACCAGTCGCCCTGGTTCGAGATGAAGAAACGCTCCTTCTCGGAAGAGCGCCGCCTCGCCTATTGCGACGAGCACGAAAAGATCGTCGACGCGCTGCTGCGCCGCGACCCCGAAGCGGCGCGGGCCGCCATGACGGCGCATCTCGGCACGGTGGCGCGGAATCTGCTGGGGCGGTGAATTCTTCCTCGAACCCGGCACAGCTCGGCGGAACGCATCTCGTCTCGACCTGCGCCGCCGGCGGCCGGCCTCCCCGCCGTTTGACGACAGGGCAGGACGGCGATCAGATAAGCTTGTTGTCCGCCGCCGTTTGCCGGGCGCGACGGCGCGTGCCGTCGGTATCGGCCTTGCGGTTTCGCTCCACAGCGGCGTCCTGGATCTGCTCAGAGCCCTGGTCTTCGGGTTCCTTGGACAAGGGCGGCGCTTCGACCGTCTTTTTATAAGAGATCATTGGATGTGGCTCCTTGGGAAATGTCCGCGGCTCAATCCGCTCGCAACGGCATTCCGGGGCTCAGGTCGCGAGCGCCACGGCACAGCCTTCGGCGCCGCGCCTGTCGGGCGATGTCTGTCCCGGCATCGTTGCCCAGCCGCCGGCTTCGACGAACTGCCGTCTCTTATAGGTATCGGTGATGGCGTTGAGTTCGACGAGGCGCGCCGCCGAATCCGGAGCGGCCTTGAAGCGCTCGGCACACACGACCGACGCCAGGTCCCCGCGGGCGACATCCCCGGCCGCAGTGGCCGCCATGCGCGACGTGCCGCCGGTAACCCAGCCGCCCCAGGTGAATCCGACGATCATCGTGGCAACCGCGGTGGCGGCGCAAGCCCATACGAGGGCCGATTTCGACGGCTTGTAGTCTTCCCAACGCTGGGCGAGCGATGTCTTGCTGCTGCTCTGCATGGCCATGGAACTGCTCCGTTGTGGTGATATCCCGGCCCTGCCCGCTTTGGCTGTTGCCGGCAGGCATTCGGGCGTCTGGATCGAGGACAGGTTACGCCCACGCCTTGCGCGCGCGTCGAATGACGATGCGGTCGTGGAGTCGCCGGAATTCCGATGAGGATTCTTTCCGCAGCCGGCGCATAGGGCGACCGCTTCCCTCCATAGCGCCTTTTGCGCTTGAATGATAGGATTACTGAAATTTTCTTGAAAAACCCAAAATCCTAAAAAAATAATTCGAGAAGGCCAGAGAAAAACTACATCCACACGAGAGGATGACACGCCTCTTTTCGCACAAAATTCTTGGATTTTTATTTTTTCATTACGTCTGGGCGCCGCTCTATACGGGATTTTTCCTTGTTTTAATCGACGCTTTCGCCTATGTATGGAGTTCGTTGATTTGGCCGCCTTGGCTCTCGCGGTGTCAGAGACCTCAGACCCGCCACTGACTACCGAATTCTCGAAAGCGAATTGCAGCGCCGATCCTGGCGCCGCATGCCGCTCCGTTCGAACCTTGGAACGCGCGCCGACCACGGATGTACTGGCGGCATGGTTCCGGTTCGGATTGGAGCGATGCAGGATGCGCCCTCCGCGCGGTCCTGCGGAGGACTGCCGACCATGAACGCTCGTACCACGCAGACGGTCGTCCACTTCCCGTCGGCCTTCTCGCTACCGGGTTTCGATACGCCGCAACCGCCCGGAGACTATCTCGTCGACCATGACGAGGAAGTCGTCGACGGCAACTCGCGGATCGCATGGCGGCGCGTAGCCGCCTTCATCCACCTGCCGGCGATCGCGAGCCGGGCTTCGACGCGGCATCTGGTGCCGCTCGACCCGGCCTTCCTCGATGCCGCACTGGCACAGGATCGGACAGGATCATGACCGCCACGACCCGGCGTACAGGGCGACCGATCCGGCATGAGGCCGCGTCCCATCGTTTCGCGGTCGGGCAAACCGTCCGGCTGAGGAACGACTTTGGGAGCTTTCCGAAGGATTCGGAAATCTATCGCATCACCGCGACGCTCCCGCCGAGCGGAAACGCACCGCAATACCGCATTCATAGCGACGGCGAGCGTCACGAACGGGTGACGACGGAAGACAGCCTGCAGCCGGCGGACACGTCGTCGGAGGGCGCAGGCCTCATCGAAAGGACGTTCGGCGATGGCTAAGGAACAAAAGCGCGGCAACCGCGAGATCCGCAAACCGAAGCAGGAAAAGGCGCCGCCGAAAGCGGAAAACACGGTCGGCAACCAGATCAAGCTCGCCGCGAACGCCAACGGGATCCGCGGCAAGACAAAGGGCTGAGCCGCCACAACGCGGAGGGCGGGCGCGCCGATGAAGATCGTGATCGAGTTCTACCGCACCCGCTGGCAGGACGACGCTCGCGCGATCCTCGGGCGCGAAATGGACGAGGCGGCCGATGTCGAGGGCGCGATCAGGATCGCGCGCTCTCTGTCGCGCACGCTCAGCATGCCCCAGCGGCCAGATGCCGTGTCGATCGCCGATATCGACGGCAACGAGATCTATTCAGGCAGGCTCGACGCCGCCAGTTTTTAAAGAAAGGCCACCATCATGCACGTTCATGACAATGGAACCGACAACGGACGGCACGCGCTGGCAATCGACATCTGGGAAAATGAAGGCGGAACCTCCGGCCGCGATTCCATGGATCATCATTATGGTCGCCGGGTCGAAGCGGACGGCACCTGGAGCATCTATCACGTCTTCACGGGCGTCCCGGCCGACATCGGCGGCGGTTCGATGACCGGCCTCAGCCGGTCCGCCGCCACCACGGGCATGACGTCTCTCAACCTTCGCAACGAGCACCGCCGCAGGCAGCGGGTCGAAGGGTATGCCCGGATGTCCGGCGAGATCGGAGCGGCGCGGTCATGACCCTGGGCTTTCCCAATCCGAGCCGCAGCTTCGACGAGACGAGGAACGCGGTTCGCTTCATCGGCCATGACGGCATGTTCGAAGTGCCGTTCTTCATTGAGGCCGGCGCGCTCGCGGGACCGCTTCGAGCGCCGGGCAGGACCGGGCCGGGCGAAGCCGATTGTCTCGCCGCCTTCGACGCGGCCCGCAGTTCGATCCATGAGGTCGCCCGCAAGGCTTATACCCAGGGCCGCCGTCCCTCCTACACCCTGACCGCCGCCGATTTCCGCTGACATACGCCGCGCATGCGGCGTTCCAATCCTATTCCACCCCCATCACCAGCCCCTCGATGTCGTGCTTCTGCGTCACCGGCACGAGTTCCTCGACCACCCGGCAGACGAGATGCTCGCGCACCCTTGCCGGCAGGACGTCGTAATAATCCTGCGTCACCATCAGGTCGTGCAGCTTGTCGTGGCCCGCACCCGGCGCGTCGACGCCGAGCACCATCACCGGCCGGGCGATCGGCGAGGGATGCGCCGTGCCGCGGTGGATGGTCAGCGCCGAACGGCAGGAGATGTCGCCCATTTTCGGGTATTTCTTCACGCCTTTTGCCGAAAACTGCCCCCAAATTTCCTCGGGCGGGAACATTTCGTGCTTCCAGTCGCGGCCGTCGACATACTGCGTGCCCGGCGCCACCTCGAACGGCCCCATGTCCTCGGTGACGTCGACGCCGGTCAGGTTGAAGGCGAGCGAGGTGATGCGGCGGTCGCGATAGGTGTCTTGAGGCGACGGGAAGTCGCGGTGCCAGGGTTGGTTCTTGGCGCCCTGGAACGGCGTGTCGAAGCCGATCTCGACGATTTTGTAGTCCGGCCCGAGTGCCGCCTCGCACATCGCCACCACCCAGGGATGGGTGGTCAGCTCGACGAAGCCGGAAAACTCCTGCGGGTGGATTTCCACATACCAGCGGCGCGGCCCACGCCCGACCGCACCGCCCGGGCGCTGGATCGCCTTCCAAAACGCCGTCATCATGTCCTCGCGCATCGCCTCGGCGAAGTCGCGGCTGAAGGCGCCTTTCCTGCCGACGATGCCGTCCGCCGTCAGCGTCGCGATGTCGGCCGAAACGTCGATGGCGGCCGCGGCCGTGTGAACGGTCATGGTTTTCCTCCCAGGTTCGTCCCGCCGCTGGTCATACGGCGCTGATGAGCGCTCATATTATGAGCAAGAGTTCGGGTTGGCAACGCCGCCCGGGCTGGAAGCCATACCGCCGGTCGCGGGTTCTGATCGAAACCCCCTCTCCGGCCTTTCGGGCCACCTCTCCCCCACTATGTGGGGGCGAGGAACCGCTGCCGCGATGCCGGCGCCTCTCCAGCCTGGGTTCCTCGCCCCCACATAGTGGGGGAGAGGTGGCCCGAAGGGCCGGAGAAGGGGGGCCTCGTCACAGGCAAATGCGGGGTCGGAACCGTCGGGATATAAGAAGCCGGCTCAGCCTCAGCGTCGCAAAAGCGCCGACACCGCCACCAGAACCCAGCCGGCGATCAGCAGCGTGCCGCCGGCCGGTGCGGCGTAGGCGAACAGCCGCTCGCCGAGAAAGTCGCGGGCAGCCAGGTCGCCGCAGAACAGCACCAGGGCGACGGCCAGCACGTAGCCACCCAGGCGCGCCGTCCTGAAAGCCAGCAGCGACAGCCCGATCAGCGCCGGGGCATGCACCAGCAGGAAGGTCGCGGCGGTCTGCAGGTTCGCTCCGCCCCGATGTGCCGCGGCGGCCGACAGGGCGACGCCCAGCGCGCCCGCCAGGCCGGCGAGCAGGATCAGTATGCGGTCGGCAGTGTCGGTCATCTGCAAAGGCTCCGGGCACACCGCGGCTGCTGTCCGGCAGGGATCGGGACGATGGACGCTTGCCCTGCTGGGCGCCGACCCCTGCCCTATGCCCCGCCTACCCGCCGCGGGACCGTTGCGCCAGTCGGCCGATCGCCGCACCGGGCGGCCCCGCACGGAAACCTCGCAAGAACCCGTGCGTTTGACTGGAAGCGACGTTACGGTTGGAATGGCGGAAAAATGCAGGCAACACGGAGAATGATCATGGCAACGCGGACCCGGCGGCCCGGCGACCCTCTCGCCGCGGCGGAGGCAGTCTTCAAGCGAAAACCGGCACCGGCCGTGCAGGCGCAAGCGCCCGTCCGCAGCGCCGCCCGCGAAACGGTGACGCTGCGGCTCGAGCGCGACGTGCTCGACCATTTCCAGGCGGACGGGCCGGGCTGGCAGGAGCGCATCAATGCTGCACTGCGGGAGGCGGCCGGCCTCGGCGGTGCCGGCGACACCGGCAAGCGCCCCGAGGAGCTCGACGCCTCCAACGACGATTAGCGTTGCTGGGCGGACGCTTCGGCCAGCAGCCATCCGGCGCCGGCTTCGCGCTTTTGGCAAGCAAAATGCCCCGGGAAGAGCCGGTTTCAGCGGTTGTGAGCAAATTCCGCGCCTCGCAGGCCGGTTTCCGGAGGCAGACCGTTGATTTTGCTGGACGATTGCGCGCCGCGACTCCGGCACGCAGGAAATTCATCCCCTTTTTCAGCGATGCCGACAAGAAAAAAGCCCGTCGGTGGGAACCGACGGGCTCGAGAAAACCGGCATTCTGGGGGAGGAGGAGGGGAACGAATGCCGGTCCTTGTCGCCGCGGCTGGGAGGAGAAAACCGCAGCGAAAACCGATGTTTACTGGCGGCCCTTGGCGGCCACCACGGTGATGTCGGCGCGGCTGATGCCGAGGTCGGCGAGCTCGCGATTGGAAAGGCGGCTCAGCTCGTTGACGGTGTCGCGATAACGGCGCCAGTTGCGGTAGTTGCGGATGATGTTCATGGTTGGTCTCTCTTTTTTCTTGCGTGCCGATGTTCTCGTTGCGACGCTGAGATAAGAGACCGCCCTTCGAATTTGAATGGATGCCTTTGCATGGTTGCAATGCACAAATGCAAGGCTGTATGCCAGCGTTTAAGGCAGATTGTGCCACGTTTGGAGGCGGTTCACGCCTTGTGCGGCGCAATATCGCGATGCGCCGCGACGCCGTCGCAGAAGGCCTCGACGATGAAGGTGATCTGCGCCGCGACTTCCGAGGGCGGCACGCCGAGGAAGCGCCGCTGCTGCCCGAGGCTGACGATGCCGTGCACGGCCGCGAACAGGGCGCGCGCCACCAGCGCCAGGCGCTCCTCCGTCTCGGCCGGCAGGAGCAGCCGGAGCGGCCTGACGACGTGGCCGATCAGCCGGGCGTTCTCCGCCTCCCGGCGCGCCGCGAAGTCGGGGCCGGCACGCGCGCCGAGCTCGAAGATGGCCGACCACAGCAGCGGGTTGTCGATGACGAAGGCGAGATAGGTGCGGCCGAGCTGGACGAGCTGGCGCTTGGGATCGCCGCCGGCCTCCGCCGCAAGCGCCCCGGTGACCGCTGCTTCTAGCCGCTCGGCGGTGCGCGAGTTGACGGCCGCCGCCAGCGCATCCATGTCGGCGAAGATGTTGTAGATGGCGCCCACCGCGCAGCCCGCCTCCGCCGCCATGTCGCGAGCCGTCAGCGAGCGATAGCCGGTTTGCGCGATCCTGCGCTCGGCCGCCTCGATCAGCGCCTGGCGCAGCCTTTCGCGTCGCTGCTGGGTCTTCCCGGTCAATTGCTCTTCCTTCATCCGGCCATGAACAGCGTTCAAATAATCCTTGAACGCTGTTCATAATTGTGGCAGAGATAACGTGAACGGGGTTCAAGTCAAGGGATCATCGGGCAATGGCGACGCTCTACACGCTGAAGCCGGCTTTCCAGGCGAGGCTGCGGCCGCTGGTGAGGCGGCTGGCCGGGGCCGGCGTGACGGCCAATCAGGTGACCGTCGCGGCCGCGCTGCTGTCGTTCGCCGCCGCCGCGATGGTCGTGGCGTTCCCGCAGGGGCGCGAAATCTTCCTGCTCATCCCGTTGGCCCTGTTTCTGCGCATGGCGCTGAACGCCGTCGACGGCATGCTGGCGCGCGAGCACGGCCAGGCTTCGACCTTCGGCATGTACCTCAACGAGTTATGCGACGTCGCATCGGATATCGCCCTGATCCTGTGCTTCGCCGCCGTCCCGGCCTTCCCCGCCTGGGGCGTCGTCGCCTTCGCCGTCGCGGCGGTGGCCGTCGAATTCGCCGGCGTGCTCGGCATCCCCGCCGGGATCGGCCGCAACTATGCCGGGCCGTTCGGCAAGAGCGACCGCGCTTTCGCGCTCGGGCTGCTCGCCGTGTTGCTCGCCGCCGACCTGCGGATTGCCGCGATAGCGCCCTACGTGTTCCCGATCCTGGCGCTGCTGTCGCTCGCCACCATTGTCAACCGCGTCCGCGCCGGCCTGCGGCCGACTGCGTGACAACCCCTCCACACGGCAGAAGACCATGAACGGGTTGCGAAGCTTCCTCTCCCGCCAGTTGCACCGGACGAGTTCCATCGGCCTGTCGGCGCTGGCGCGGGCGATCACCGGGGTCAGGCCGATCTGGATCGGCAGCGCGTCGTCGGAACGCCAGCGCATCTATTTCGCCAACCATGCCAGCCACGGCGACTTCATCCTGCTGTCCGCCTGCCTGCCTGAACAGGAGCGCCAGCGCACCCGCGCGGTGGCCGCGGCCGACTACTGGGGCAAGTCGCGTCTGCGCCGCTTCATCGCCGAGGACATGCTGTCGTCCGTGCTCATCCGTCGCGACTGGAAGGAGCCGGCGGACAATCCGGTCAACGCCATGCTCGGCGTGCTCGACCAGGGCTATTCGCTGATCCTCTTTCCCGAGGGCACGCGCAACATGACGGAGGACGAACCGCTGCTGCGCTTCCGCTCCGGCCTCTACAATCTGGCCATGGCGCGGCCGCGGGTCGAACTGGTGCCGTGCTGGATCGAGAACATGTCGCGCGTGCTGCCGAAAGGCCAGTTCCTGCCCGTGCCGCTGCTCTGCCGCGTCGTCTTCGGGCCGCCGATCGCGATCGGCGACGGCGAGGATCGTTTGGATTTCCTCAACCGCGCGCACGCCGCGCTGCTTGCGCTGAGACCGCACCGGCGGGGGGACAGGAGATGATGCGCGAGACCACCCTGCTCTTTCTCGGCCTGGGCGGCGTGCTCGTGGCCGCGAGCCTCGTCTCGGCGCTGCTCGCCTGGCGCTCGGGCGACCCGGTCGGCCCCGTGCTCGTCAATCTCAACCAGCGTATCCAGGCCTGGTGGGTTATGGTGGCGCTGATCGGCGTCGCCTTCATCTTCGGCATGACCGGCATGACCGTGCTGTTCGCGCTGATCTCGTTTGCGGCGCTGCGCGAGTTCGTGACGCTGACGCACACCCGCCGCGGCGACCACTGGGTGCTGCTCGCCATGTTCCTGGCGATTATACCGTTCCAGTACTGGCTGGTATGGACCGCCTGGTACGGCCTCTTCACCATCTTCATCCCGGTCTACTGCTTCCTGCTGATGCCCGCGGTGACCGCGCTGCAGGGGGATACCGAGCGTTTCCTCGAACGGGTGGCCGCCCAGCAATGGGCAGTGATGCTGGTGGTCTACTGCGTCAGCCACGTGCCGGCGCTGCTGACGCTGGAGATCCCGGGCTTCGAGGGACGCCATCTCCTGCTCGTGGCCTTCCTGATCATCACCGTGCAGGGCAGCGACGTGCTGCAATATGTCTTCGGAAAGCTGCTCGGCCGCCGCAGCGTGGCCCCGGCGGTGTCGCCGTCGAAGACCTGGGAAGGCCTGGTCGGGGGAGTGGCGTCCGCATGCCTGCTCGGCGCCGGACTGTCCTTCCTCACGCCGTTCACGGCGCTGCAGGCGGCGGTCGTCGCCTTCGCCGTCTGCCTGATGGGCTTTCTCGGCGGGCTGGTCGCCTCGGCGATCAAGCGCGACCAGGGCGTGAAGGACTGGGGCCACATGATCGAAGGCCACGGCGGCATGCTCGACCGCGCCGACAGCCTGGTCTTCGCCGCGCCGGTGTTCTTTCACATCGTGCGGTATTTTTGGACTGTTTAGGGCAGTAGGGCAGTAGGGCAGTAGGGCAGTAGGGCAGTAGGGCAGTAGGGCAGTAGAAGGGAACGCGAGTTCACGCAGACGTCAACCTTTATCCCGGCGGGATAACCGGTATTTATCGATGCGCGCTTAACCCGCTGTTCCCGAGAGGGAGACTCCTACTGCCCTACTGCCCTACTGCCCTACTGCCCTACTGCCCTACTGCCCTACTGCCCTACTGCCCTACTGCGTGATCACGATGCTGGTGTTGGTCGGCCCGAACGTCTCGACCAGGCCGTAGAAATCGGCGGCGTCGCTGGGGTGCAGCCTTATGCAGCCGTGCGAGGCGGGGCGGCCGAGCCGTTTTATGGCGTCGGTCGCATGCACGGCATAACCGCCGTGAAAAAACACCGAGTGCGGCATCGGCGCGTTGTCGTATTTGCGCGAGTACCACATCCGGTGCATGCGCGTTGGCCTGAACGAACCCGTCGGGGTCACGTAGCCCTTCCCCGCCGTGGACACCTTCCAGGCGAAGGTGGGCCGGCCGTCGATCGACACGTGCATCGTCTGCGTTGACAGCGACACCTGCGCGACGAGCTTTCCGCTCGACGCTTCGGCCGCGCCGGCATCGAGAAGCAGCGCCATGGCCGCCATCGTTCCGGCGGCGGCGATGTTGATGAGTTTCGCCGAAAGAATCCTGCTCATGTCCGGGTCCCTCCCCTCGTCTTTCCGGGCGGGCTTATCGCAACGTCATGTTTCGATTCTATTTCGCTTGTTTGTCGCTACGTTTCGATTTTGTATCCGATTTCGCCCGAATTTGCCCGAAATGAATAAATAGTCTGGACAAGTTCGGTCACATGTGGTCATAGAAGGCTGCACTTCGGTTTCCAAGCCACTATCCGGTCGCCCGGCAAGGTGCCGCATTCCAGGGCCAAGAGGCTTGGTAACGCGAATGCAACAATGCCTCATCGTTGCGGCATCGTCCCGATACATCCGGACATGATTGTGCTCAGTAACGAAAGTGGACTGAAGAACGCATGCGGGGGAGCACTTACCTGTGGCTGAAGCGGGTCGTCATCGCGACGGCAGCCCTGGCTGTGATCGGCCTTCTGGCCGATGCGGGCCGGGCAGCGCGGACGGAAGACGGCGGCGCAAGCCGGTTGCCGGCCGAGCCGGCAACCCAGGTCGGGGAAATTCCCGCCGCTTGAGAAAAGACGGCCGGTGGAGGTTCGGCGTTGAACCTTCCGCGGCACCGCGCGTTAAGGCGGCGTCGACGATCCGACACACCTGCGCCGACACGGTTTCAAATGCACTCGGCTCATCGGATCGTCGCGGAGCGATGCGCCGGTTTTGGGAAATTGGACATGAACTCCAAACTCGCCTCGGGCGTCCTGACCGCCCTGATCTATGTTCAGGTCGTGCTGTGTTTCGCGGGCGCGGCCACCGTCCTGCTGCGGGATCGCGTCAGCGCGCAGAATGTCGCCGCCGAGACGGTCGTGCCGGCGGACGCCGTCCGCCTGTAGAAGCGCACGCCGATCATTCCGGCCAGTCGGCCGGCGGATCGAACCGGTATCCGGTTCCGCGGATCGTGACGATCGTGTCGGTGTCGAGCTTGCGGCGTAGCCGCACGATGCGCGAATCGATCGACCGGTCGAACGCCTCGGTGCTCTCGGCCGGCGCCGCCGCGATAATGTCGTCGCGGCTCAGCACCTTGCGCGGATTGGCGAGGAACAGCTTGAGCAGCGCCACCTGTCCGGGCGACAGCTGCTCCTCCTCCCCGGAGCGATGCATGACCAGGGCCGAACGCACGTCGACGGTGGCGTTCTCCAGCGAGACCAGTTCCGGTCCCGGCCTGCCGCGGCGGACGAGCAGCCCGGCGATGCGAGCCGCCAGCTCGCGCATGTCGGCCGGCGCATCGATGACGTCCGCCGCGCCGAGTTCGAGCGCGAGCACCGTCTCGACCAGTTCGGTCCTGGTGCGCAACAGCACGACGCAGGGATCGGACTCGCCCTGCAGCCGGCGCAGCAGGCTTAAAACCGCCGCCGACGGCAGTTCGTCGCCGAGCACGAGCACGTCGATCCGCGGTGATGCCAGCAGCGGCCGAAGTTCCCATTCCTCGTCGGCGCGACGCACGTCATAGCCGCGCCGATCGAGATAATCGCCGAACTGTTCGGCAAATGCTTCCGGGAGACAAGCAAGTGCAACCGTTGGTCTTCGCGTCATCTTTATCCCGATATTCTGTCCGCAACGCGAACCCGACTGGACATCATGTTGCAACCTAATCTAGTTTCCGGCAAATTTGGAGGCCAGACGGACCTGCGCGCCAGAATAGCCATCGTCGAGGACGAGCCCGACCTGCGGGAGGCGGTAGCCGAATATCTCGGCGCCAACGGCTATGACGTGACCGCGCTGGAAAGCGCCGACGCCATGCGCGCCGCCGTCGAGACCTCTTCCTTCCATCTGGCGATCCTCGACATCGCCATGCCCGGCGAGGATGGCCTGTCGCTCGGCCGCTGGCTACGCTCGAGGATGCCGGTGGGCATCATCTATGCGACCGCCGCCGGCACCGCGATCGACCGCATCGTCGGCCTGGAGCTGGGCGCAGACGACTACATGGTGAAGCCGTACGAGCTCAGGGAACTGCTGGCGCGCGTGCGCAGCGTGCTGCGCCGGGTCCCGCCGCCCGAGGAGATTCCGCCGCACCGAACCGCCGGCGAAGAGCCGGCGCGGCGCGCGGTTGCCTTCGGTGACTTCAGCGCCGATCTCGACGGCCGGGTGCTCACCGGCAGCGGCGGCACCGTGATCGAGATGGCCAAGAGCGAATTCGACGTGCTGGAGGTTTTCCTGTCGCGCCCGAACCGCCTGCTTACGCGCGCCGCCCTGTCCGAGGCCATCGGCCTTGGCGAGGAGCCGGAGACGTCCCGCGCCGTCGACATCCGCGTCATGCGGCTGCGCAAGAAGATCGAGGCCGATCCGGCCAATCCGCGCTACCTGCGCACGGTACGCGGCGAGGGTTACATATTCGCGCTGCCGGAAGACACGCACTGAGGCGGACGAAAGCCCGCCGGAGACTGCACCGATGCATGAACGGGACATCCGAGAGGCTGCAAGGCCCGGGGCCGACGGCACTACCGTGGCGGCGCTCCGGCTGACCCGTCTGCTGCGGCAGGCGCCTGACTGGCAGCGGGTCGTACCGGAGGTGCTAGAGGCGCTCGCCCGCGGGACGAACAGCCATCGCGGTATCCTGTTCCGGCTGCGCGAACTGCCCGACAAGGGCTTTTCCCAGTCGATCGCGGCATACTGGGCCGACGAATCGCTCGAGGGCATCGCCGGCTCCCCGACGACGATCAGCCAGGAGATTGCCGAAGCCGATCCACTGCTGCACCGCCTGTCGACCGAGGTGAGGCAGGGCAAGATCTTTACCGGCCTGACCCGCGACATCGAAGGTTTCCTTCGCCGGGATTTCGAGGAGCAGCACATCAAGTCGTTCCTGTCCGTGTCGGTCTTCGCGCACGGCCATCTGTGGGGCACGCTCGCCGTCAACGACTGCGTGCGCGAGCGCGCATGGTCGGACGACGAGGTGGCAACGATCGAGATCATCGCCATGGCCGTCGGCGACGCCATCGAGCGCTCCTTCTCGGAAGCGCATGTGAGCGAGATCATCCGCCGGACCATGGTCAAGGCGTCGCTCGACGCCATCATCGTCATCGACGAGACCGGCAGCATCATGGAGTTCAACCCCGCCGCCGAGAAGATGTTCGGCTACAGCCGCAACGAAATTCTCGGCCGCGACCTACTGGAAACCGTGATCCCGCAATATTACCGCGAGGGCTACGCCAACGGCGCCGAATACATGGCCGGGCGCGGCGCGCCGATGATCGGCCAGCGCATGGAGACGGTGACGCAGAACGCCTCCGGCGAGGTCTTTCCGATCGAGCTCACCGCCACCGAGATCCAGGTCGCCGACCGCCGCCTGATCTTCGGTTCGATCCGCGACCTGCGCGACAAGCATCGCGCCGAGGAGGAGATCAACCGCCAGCGCGACCGGCTGCACCAGAACGAGAAGATGGCGGCGATGGGCTCGCTGCTGGCCGGCGTCTCGCACGAACTGAACAATCCGCTCGCCGTGGTGGTGGCGCAATCGACCCTGCTGCACGAATTCGCGCCCGATCCGCAGACCAAGCTGCGGGCCGAGAAGGTGCGCGCGGCGGCGGAGCGCTGCGGCCGCATCGTCAAGAGCTTCCTCGGCATGGTGCGCCTGCACCCGCCGAGCCAGGGCGAGGTCGACCTGAACAACGCGGTCCGCGCCGCGCTGGAGGTGACGGCCTATGGCGCTCGCTCGAGCGGCATCATGATCGAAACCGACCTGATCCGCGGCGCGCTGTCGGTCATGGCCGATTCCGACCACCTCACACAGGTCGCCGCCAACCTGCTGGTCAACAGCCAGCACGCCCTCGCCGCCTCGACCGGCGACAAGCGAATCAAGGTGCGGACCTTCCGCCGCGACAACGGCAAATGCGGCTTCCTGGTCGAGGACAACGGTCCCGGCATCCCGATCAACATCCGCCACCGCATCTTCGAATCCTACTTCACCACCAAGCCGGTGGGCGTCGGCACCGGCATCGGGCTGTCCATCTCGAAGTCGATCGTCGAGCGCCACAAGGGCCGCATCTGGTATGAATCGGCATTCCCGACCGGCGCCCGTTTCGTGGTCGAGCTGCCGGCGGTGAACGGCGGTGCCGACTCCTTCGCCGTTGGCCCGGCTTCGGCGAGCGGCATCAGCCATGCGCTCATCGTCGACGACGAGCCGGACGTCGCCGCGTCGCTGTCGGACCTGCTGCTGCTGATGGGCATCAAATCCCGCTGCGTCCTGACCTGGACGACCGCGGAGGAGGTGCTTGGCGAGGAGGAGATCGACATCGTCTTCAGCGACCTCAGAATGCCCGGTGCCAACGGCCTCGCCATCTTCCGCGAGCTGATCACCAAACGTCCCGACCTCGCCGACCGCTTCGTTCTGGTGACCGGCGACATGATCGGGGCACGCGCGGAAGTCGACGAGCTGCCGGCCGACCATCGTCCGCAGATCCTGGAAAAGCCGTTCAGCACGCTCGACGTGCGCGGCGTTCTCGCGGTCGTCAACGACCAGCTGAAACGGTAGCGCGGAATACGACCAAGATTAATCGACATTCCGCTCTGTCTCTTTATTTTGTCGCATGATTTTTGTCCGAAAGGCTGCAACTTCTGCGACTTTTCAGGATCATGCTGTAGCCCTCAGGCAAAGGGCCCCTGCCGCCGTTGACGACAGGAGCCCCCGCTCTACGCCTGAGACGGCGTGGGAGGATGTCAGAGGATCTGGGCGATGCCGGTGGAGGTGGCGGCAGCGGCCCATTGCGGTTCAAGTTGCTCGCTCCTCACCACCCGGACCAGGCATTCGAGGTCGACCATTCCGGAGGGCAGCCCGAAGCAGGCCGGATCGGCTTCGCGGAACCGCAGGCGCGATGTCTTCGCCGTGGTCCGCACACCTTCGTCGAGTTTGGCCGGCGCGGCGAACGACGCGAAAGCCGGTCCACCCGCGCTCGGAACAAAGGCCATCGACAGGAAGGCCGCGCTCACGGCCAGCGAGAACATCATGATCGGATGGTCCGCAGAGCGCCGGCGCAACGCTAGCGACGGCACGAAACGGTGGCGTTCCCGATGTTGGAAACGGGAACCGAGGTCGGCGCGGTCGGAAAGCGCGGTCATCGTCGTCAGCCTGTTGGTTCTTATTGTATCTTCCCTGTGACTACGAAATTAGCCCAACTTTGTTTCCGACCGGTGTTGCCCGATTTTGTGGATTGTAACGCAAGGGAAACACCCGAACCGGGCAGCATGGGACGCACGCTCCACCTTGCAAGAAGCTGCGGCCGCTCATGAAGCTATCCGTTCATCCCGATCGGGCGACCGCCAGGTTCAACTCGCCGGCGCCAGGTCGATCGCCTGTCTGAACGCCCAGATGTGGCGGGAATAGCGGGACAGGCGTTGCACGCCGGCGGCTGGTCCGGCTTCGGCGTCGACGAGGTCGATCAGGGCGCTCGCGACGATAACGCCGTCGGCGATGGCGGCCACTGCCGCCGCCGCCTCCGGGGTCTTGATGCCGAAACCCACCATCACCGGCAGGGTGGTCGAGCGTCGGCAGCACGCGACGGCCGTCCCGATGGTTTCGATGGTGGCGGACGGGCCGCCGGTCGGTCCGACCACCGGAATGCAGTACAGGAAACCGCCGACGCCCGGACGCGGCGCGACATCCTTTTCCTCCAGCGTCATGGCAAAGAGCGGGATCATCACCATGCCATGCATTGCCAGCGCCGCCAGCAGCGCCCCGGCCTCGCGCAGCGGCATATCGGCGACGATGATGCCGTCGACGCCGCTGGCCGCCGCCCGCGCCGCGAACGCCTCATAGCCCATGACGGCGAGCGGATTGGCGTAGCCCATCAGAACGATCGGGGTCGCGCCGTCGGTCTCGCGGAAGGCGGCGACGAGGTCGAGGGTGCGGGCGAGATTGCCGCCGGCCGCCATGCCGCGCCGGTTGGCCTTCTGGATGGTGGCACCGTCCAGGATGGGATCGGAGAACGGATAGCCCAGTTCGATGAGGTCGATGCCTGCCGCGACGAAACCGTGCAGTTCCGCCAGGCTTTCCTCGAAACTGGGGTCGCTGGCGACCGCGTAGGTGGCGAATGCCCTGCGGCCCGCCGCGCGGAGGCGGTCGAACATGGCATCGACACGGGAGATGGACCGATAGGGACAGATCGAGGCGGCCATGGTCAGCTCTCCGGCCAGACGATGTCGAGATCCTTGTCGCCGGCGGCGGGCACCATGACCACCACCGCTTGCGACGGCGACAGGGTCTGCGCCAAAGCCTCCGCGGCGGCCAGCGCATGGCCGGCCTCCAGCGAGATCAGGATGCCCTCTCCTGACGCCAGGCGGCGCACCGCGTCACGGGCCTGCTCGTCCATGATTCGTACCGTCTCGACACGGCCGCCCGCCACCAGATCGGCCAGTTCCGGCGGCGAGCCTGGATAGGCCAGGCCGGAGGCGATCGAACCGGCAGGCAGGATGTGCCCGTTCTCGTCGCTCAGCACGAAAGTCTCGGCGCCATGCAGAATGCCCGTGCGCCCCGAGGCCAGCCGCGCCGAATGCGGCTGCCCCTCGCCGCTTCCCCCGGCCTCAACGGCGATCAGGCGGATGCCAGGGTCGGTGACGAAGGCCGAGAAGATGCCGACGGTCGAGGACCCGCCGCCGACCGCCGAGACCACCGCGCCGGGCATCAGCCCGGCGGCGATCAGCTGCAGCCTGGTCTCGCTGCCGATCACCGCCTGGAAGGCGCCGACGATACGCGGAAAAGGATGCGCGCCGATGGGCGCGCCAGCGACATAGGCGGTTGTGTCGCTCGACCCCATCCAATGGCGCACCGCCGCGCTGGTGGCCGCGTGCAGCGTGCCGTCGGCATCCTGGACGATCCTGAGGTCGGCGCCGAAGGCCCGCATCTTCTTGACCGCGCCGGGATGTCGCGCGGCGTCGCGCGCACCCATGTAGATGATGCTGGCCATGCCGAGATGGGCTGCCACGGCCGCCGTGGCGATGCCGTTCTGGCCCGAACCGGTGTCGGTGACGACGCAGGAAAGCCCCATGCGGCCGGCGAGCAGGCACTGACCGAGGGCCGAATTGGCGTAGTTGCCGCCGTTGAAGGTGAGATCGTCGCGCTTGAGCAGGATGCGGGCGCCCGCAGTCGGCAGCAGCCTGGCCACTGCCTCGGACAGCGGCGTGGGACGCCCGACGAAGTCGTGCAGCAGGCCGTCCAGCCGCATGCGGAAGCCTCGATCGATCCAGGCCTCCTCGAAGGCAGCCTCCAGGCGGTCGAGGACGGGTAGCAGCACCGGCGCCACGAACTGACCGCCGAACCTGCCATAGCGGCCGGGACGGTCCGGCGCGAGAGGCTGTGCGAGAGCCATGGTCATTTCGCCTTGCCGATGCGGCGGACCAGCACGGCGGCAAGGATGATGCTGCCGGTGATGATGTCCTGCAGGAACGTCGAGACCCCGAGAATGGTCAGTCCGTTGCTAATGACGGCGATGATGGTGGCGCCGACCAGGGTTCCGGGGACGTTGGCCTCGCCGTCGCGGAAGACGGTCATGCCGAGGAAGACGGCGGCATAGGCGGTGAGCAGGTAGCCGCCGCCTCCCGTCGGATTTGCGCTGCCGATGCGGCCGGTCAGGAGCATGCCCACCAGCGCCGCCAGCATGGCCGAGAGCGCGAAGGCCGCCATGGTGTTGGGCACTATGCGGACGCCCGCAAGCCGCGCCGCCTCGCGGTTGCCGCCGATGGCGTAGAGGCGCCTGCCGAACTCGATCTTGTCGAGCAGCAGCCAGGCCGCCACCGAAACGCCGATCATCCACCAGGTGAGCGTCGGCAGGCCGAACGTCCAGCCGCGGGCGATGTCGCGCACGCCGGGCGGCATGCCGCCGAACAGGGTGGCGCCGTCGGACAGCATGAAGGTGACGCCGCCGACGATGGTGCCCACGGCCAGCGTGGCGACGAAGGAGAGCACCTGGAAATGCGAGACGATGAAGCCGGAGAAGGCACCGAAGCAGCCGGCGGCCATCAGGACTATGACGAAAGCCAGTGGGGCCGGAACGCCGGCGGCGAACAGGACCATGACCAGAATGCCGCCGAAGGAGACCAGCGAGGCCGTGGCCAGGTCGAACTCGCCGGCGGCCATGACGAGCGTGACGCCGACGGAGACGATGGCCAGCAGCGACATCTGCTGAGTGATGTTGATCAGGTTGCCGGGCGTGCCGAAAGCGCCCGGAGAGGCGACGGCGAAGGCCGCGACGATGAGGATCAGCGCGAAGAGCGTACCGTATTTGCCGAATAGGTCGCTCATCATCGTTGCTCCTTGCGGTCCGAATGGGCGAAAGCCGCGGCAACGATCGTCTTGGGCACGATGTCGTCGCCGGCGAGTTCCGCGGTCATGACGCCGCCGGCCATGACCAGCACGCGGCTCGACAGGGCCAGCAATTCGTCCATGTCGCTGGTCGCCATCAGCACCGCCGCGCCCTGCGCGGCCAGTTGCCGGACAATCGCGTGGATCTCCGCCTTGGCGCCTACGTCGACACCTCGCGACGGCTCGTCGAGGATGAGCAGGCGGATTTTTCGGCCGGACCAGCGGCCGAAAAGCAGCTTCTGCTGGTTTCCGCCCGACAGTGTCAGCGGTTTCGCCCATGGCGACGCCATCTTTATCGAAAGCTGGTCCCGGATCGCCATGGCGCGGGCCGAAAGCATGCGCGCGCTCGCAACCGGCAGACGGGCGTGGGTCCGGACGGCGGAAAGGTCGGCGATGGCGAGATTGTCGGCAATGCTGCGCTGTGTGACCAAACCCTCGCCGCGCCGGTCCTCCGGCACGTAGGCGGCGCCGGCGGCGATGCGCCGGTCGATCCGGCCGGGCGCGAGTTCGACGTCGTCGATACGGATGCGGCCGCCGGCATGGTGCCGCGCACCCCAGACGAGCTTGAGCAGCGAGGATCGGCCGGCTCCCACCAGGCCATAGAGGCCGACGATCTCGCCTTCGCGGACGGTCAGCGAAACGCTCCCGCCCGAAGGGCCGAAAGGCAGGTCCGAAAGCTCCAGCACCGGTCTGCCCGGAGCGACGGGCGCGGATGGCGCTGGCCGGCGCTCCTCATGGCCGGACATCAGGCGAATGAGGTCCGCCCGGGTCGTGCCCACGATGCCACCGGTGCCCGTCGTGCGGCCGTTGCGAAGGACCGTGTAGCGGTCGCAGATGGCAAGGACCTCGTCGAGCCGATGCGAAATGAAGATGACGGCAACCCCCTGCGCCGCCAACGCCCGCACCGCCCGGTGGAGGCGCTCCGCCTCGCCGTCGGAGAGCGAGGCGGTCGGCTCGTCCATGACGATCAGCCGGGCGCCGTCGGTCATCAGCGCGCGCACGATTTCTACCAGTTGCTTCTGGCCGGTCGTCATGCGGCCGGCCGGCAGATCGAGCGGCAGATCGGGGGCGACGAGCCGGGCGGCGGGCTCGACCCGAGCGCGCATGGCCGCCCGATCAATGACCGGGCCGCGCCTGGGATAGGGCCTGCCGACGAAGCAGTTCTCGACCGCGGTGAAATGCGGCACCAGGCTGAGCTCCTGGTGGATGAAGCGGAAGCCTAAGGCTTCCGCTTCGCGCACGCCGGCGATGCCGCGCAGCGCGCCGTCGACCCTGATCTCGCCAGAATCGGGCGTGACGAGACCCGACAGCGTCTTGATCAGCGTCGACTTGCCGGCGCCGTTCTCGCCGAGAAGGCCATGCACCGACCCCGCCACGACGGAGAGATCAACGCCGTCGAGCGCCCGGACGCCGTCGAACCGTTTGCCGAGATGGCGGACTTCCAGCAGCATGGCTAGTTGCAGGTGACGCCGAGGGTCTGCGGCGTGATCATGACCGCCGGCACGTAGATCTCGCCGCTGTCGACCTTGCCGCCGCCCAAAACCTCGTCGAGTTGCTCGGCCCCGATGGCCGCCATCTTGCCGAAGTCCTGTCGGAGCGTCGCCTTGAAGTGCGTGCACGACTTGATCATGTCCACGGCCTGCGCATTGCCGTCGATGCCCATGATGATGAATTTCGCGTCGGGGCGCTCGGATTCGGCCGCAAGCTCGGCGCCGATGCCCGGATCGTCGAAGGCTGCCCAGACGGCGTCGATGTCGTCCCCGAACTGGCGCAGGAAATTCTCCATGGCGATGCGGCCGTCGTCGATGGGACCGGGCACCTTGACGAAGTGGGCGGCGGCGATCCGCACGTCGGGGTACTTCTTCAGCACCTCGTCGAGGCCGAGTTCGCGCTGGTGCACGCCGGGATGGGCGGAGTGGTAGAACTTGACGATCTTGCCCTTGCCGCCGATGGCCTTGAACAGCTCCTCCGACAACATCACGCCGAGATCGAAATTGTTGGAGGTAACGTTGACCGTCACGTCCTTTCCGGCGGTGCCGTCGAGCGACACCACCGGGATGCCGGCCGCTGCGGCGGCTGCCACCTGGTCGCCGACCTGGGCGTGGTCCACCGAGATCAGGACGATGGCGTCCGGCCTGGCGTTGACCGTGTCCTCGATGCGCGAGGCGAGCTGGCCGAAGTCGTTGCGCGTGTCGATGATGGTCGTGTTCCAGCCGCGCTTGTCGCCCTCGGCCTTGAAGGCCTGCGCCATTTCGTTGGTGGGGATGGAGCTGATGTAGGGCGTCAGGATGGTCACGTCGGCGGCGAAGGCGGCGGTGGCCGTCATCATGGCCGCCAAGGCGATCGGGATCGCTGTCAGTTTCATGGGCTAGTCCTCCTTGCTGGCAAAGCGGTTCGCATCAGGCCGTTCCCTTGCTGCCTGGCTGACCGAAGAGCTGAATCGGACGCAACGCCTCGATGGCGCCGCGGTAGGCATAAAACAGGGCGTCGTAGCGCGGCTGCATGGCCGGGTCCGGTTCGAACACGCGCTCGACCACCGTCATGGCCGGAACGGCATCGGCCATACGGGCGAAGCGCCCGACACCGACGGCGCCCATGATCGCCGCGCCGAGGCAGCCGATGTCGGGATGGGCGAGGCGATGCATCGGCACACCCAGGCAGTCGGCACGGATCTGGCTCCACAGATCCGAGCGCGACCCGCCGCCGCCATAGAGCAGGTGACCGGGGCGGAACCCGGCGGCGGCGGTCAGTGCCTCGAACAGCAGCCGTCCCGAGAGCGAAACGCCTTCGAGCACGGCCAGTGCAAATTCGGGCGCCGAGGCGCGGCTGTCGAGGCCGATGAAGGCGCCGCGGATATCGGCATCCCAGAGCGGCGCCCGCTCGCCCTCCAGATGCGGCAGGAAAAGCACCGGCCGGCCGCAGCGGTCCGCCTGCCCGGCCAGCCGCGGCACGTCGAGCGGCTCGACATTGGCGACGCCCGCCCACCAGCGCAGGCTGTCGCCGCCGCTCTGGGTGGGGCCGGCATGCACCACCATGCCCTCCAGTTCCGGGAACGTGACCACGCCGCCCTGCGCGCCGACACGGCGGTCCCCAGCCATCGCCAGGATCTCGCTGGTGCCGCTCATGTACATGCCCTGTCCGGGTCGGAAGACGCCGCAGCCGAACAGGTTGCCCCAGGCGTCCATGGTGCCGGCGACCAAAGGGACGGTGCGGCCCCCGACGCGCATGCCGCCGACAATCTCGGTCATCGGACGCACTGGCGGCAGACGCTCGGCCGCCCCGGCCACGCGTGCGAGAAGCCCGGCGACATAGCGGTGGTCCGGCCCGACCTGCCCCCAGGCCGACATCGGGTCGGTCACCGCCACGCCGGTCAGATGGAAGATGCAGTAGTCCTTGGGCGAGAAGACGTAGGCCGTCTGCGCCCACAGCGCGGGATCATGTCTGGCGAACCAGGCCATCTTGGCGAGCACATGGCTGGCGCCGATGGGGACGTCGACGCCCTCCCCCCACCACTCGGCCTTGTCCGCCGCGCCGATCGAGGCGCCGAGAGCGGCGGCCTCGTCAAAGGCGCGCACGTCCTGCCAGACGATCGCCGGCGCCAGCGGCACGCCATTCCGGTCGGTGAAGACGTCGGTGTTGACCTGACTGCAAAGCCCGACCGCGGCGATGTCGGCAGGATCGGCGTGGGCGGCAAGCGCGGCGATGCCGTCGCGGACGCCGTCCAGCCAATGGCGCGGGTCCTGCTCGACCACGCCGAAGCCCGGCCGCTCGGTGGGGTAGGCGCGGCTCCAGCTGGCGACGGCGGCGCCGTCGGCGCGGAACAGGCCGCCCTTGACCTGGGTGGTGCCGATGTCGAACCCGACGAACAGCTCAGCCATCCAGCCCCCTCCGCAGGTCACCGAGCAGTCCGGCAAGGCGCGTCGGACCCGACAGGGCGGCCCGCAGCGCTTCCGAACCGACGACGACGCCGCTGCCACCGAGCTCGACCATGGCGCGCGCCTGCTCGCCGCTGGAGATGCCGAAGCCGGGCAGGATCGGCGCCGCCACGCCGGCACGGCGCAAGCCCGCGATGCGTTCGGCGTTGCCGGGATCCACCGCGGCGCGGGGTCCGGTGACGCCGGCCGCGGCCTGGAGCATCACATAGAACTCGGCACGGCGCGCTGCTTCGACGGCGTCCTTGCCGATCGGCAGGGCGACGAAGGCCGAGCGTTCGAGTCCCGCCAGCCCGGCAGTGGCTTCGAGAGTTTGGCGGAGCGGATCGGCTTCCAGCGCGACCACCAGCAGGCTGTCGAGCCCGTTCCAGAAATCCTCATCCACCAGGCCCGGATGATCTTCGTCCGCATAGGTCATCAGCAGCGCGGCGGGGCGCAGACGGTGCCGGGAGAGCCGCGCCAGCAGCAGGTCGAGGTCGCGTCGGGCACGGCTGCGGTCGGCACGCGCCATCGACTGCCGCACGGCGGGTCCGTCCAGATAAGGATCGGGGGAAGCAAGGCCGATCTCGATCACGTCGACGCCCTCTCCGGCGTAGACGTCGATGAGTTCGACCGGAACGAGCGGATCGCCGAGCGGAAAATAGCAGGAGAGCACCGGCGTTTTGCCGGCGGCAACTGCTCCGTGTTTGACCATTTCCGGCACGCTCAACGCCTCGTCGGGTAACGAGGACGTTGTCTAGCCGGCTTTTTTCGTCGCCGTCAGGTGGACCGCCGGGATAGCGCTCGAAATCTGCAGGATATGGACAGGTCAGGCCCGGTCTTCCGACGGCAGCACGCCGAACGCACGTCTGTAGGCCGACGAGAACCGGCCGGGATGATGGACGCCCGCACGCCTCGCCGCTTCGGCCGCCGAAAAGCCTTCGCGGATGAAGCGGCGCGCCTGCTCCATGCGGATGTCGGTGAGAACAGCCAGCGGCGAGCGCTGGTAATAGCGCTGGAACCCGTCGAACAGCGACCGTTCGGAGATGCCTACGGCGCGCGCCACGTCCGGCATGGACAGACGTTCGCCGTATCGCCCCCTAAACAGGTCGATGACCAGCTTGACCTGGCGCGGGGTGGCGTGCAGGCGCTCCAGGACGATGGAGCCGGCCTGGCGGAAGGCGATGTTGCGCAGCAGGTCGTCGATCAGGCTGGGCACCACGGCATCGAGTTCCCGGTCAGCCGCGGGCTGCCCGTTGGTGACCGCATCGGCGAGGTGGCCGAGCACCTGCTCGATGTGGCGGCCGCAGGCGCTGCGCAGATCGATCACCGGGTTGAACACCGGCGGGCTGCTCGGCGAGCGCCGCGCAAAGCGCTCGATCCTGGCCTCCACCAGCTCGCGGCGGATCTGCAGCATCAACTGCCGCGTGCCGCCGCGCCAGTGGGACACGAAACGCGGGCCGGGAGAGAGCAACAGGGCAAGGCCGCGGCCGGTGCGAAAGCTGTCGCTGCCGAAATCGATGTCCACGCCGCCGTCGAGCGGCAGTTCGAGCATGTAAAAATCCTCGAAGCTCGAGGCGATGGAGACTTCCGCGCCGTATTGAAGGATGTTGAAGGCGGAATTACCGCCCTCCATGGCGATGTGGCGGAAATCCAGCGCTTGGCTGCCGGACATGACGTCCAGCCTGTGGCCGCAATAGCGTTGCGACATGTAGGCCGCGGCGTCGGACAGATCCGTCGCCCGCTTGCGATGCACGGTGGTTCCGGCGGCACGGCAGTCCTGCCCGGCGGACGGCGCGTCCGGCATCATTCCCCTCCCGCTGCCAATCGCTGATGACACCGAAAATCTGCGGCGCCGCCAGGCAAAGGTCAATATGCCGAGGGCGTCGGATCAAGCCGCGAGCTGCTGCAGGTAGCGTTCGGCTTCCTCCGGCACCGCGAACCATGGGAACAGGTCCGGCGGGTTGTCGAAGCCGTTGGCGATGCGCTTCGCCAGCGCCGGAAAGGCCTGCGCCGACCCCATGAGGGACAGCACATGCGGCGGGGGCGGCTGCAGCAGCGCATTCGTCCAGCCGACGACGAACCGGGCATAGTTCCAATAGGCGCCGAACGTCGCCTGCATGAAGTTCCCGTCGAATGGTCTGTCGCCATGGGCGAGGATCGCGTCCATGGTGATGCGGGCGGCTTTCGAGGCGTTGTTCGAACCCTGCCCGGTGATCGGGTCGTTGAGGCAGACGGCGTCGCCCAGCCCGAGCACCAGCCGGCCGGACGGCAGCCGGCCGATCGGCTTGCGCACCGTCGGCGGGAAGGCGCCGGCAAGGATGCCGTTGGCGTCGGTGAGTTCGACGGCGCGGCAGCGTTCCGCCTCCCACGGCAGGAAGGTGTCGAGAATCCATTTCGAGCGGGCGAGGTGTTCCGACGGGGTGGCGACATCCTTCCAGCAGTCCATCGGGCCGCCCGGAATGCCCTCGAACACCATGATCTCGCACGGGCCCGAATGGGTGAGCGCCGGAAAGACGAAATACTCGCCGACGCCTGGGATCAGGTTGAAATTGACCGCCGAATGGTCGGGACGCGGCGTCATGCCGTGGACATAGGTCAGCGCCAGCGCCCGCTGCGGCTTGTCGAATGGCGACTTCTCCGCATCGCGCTCGAACAGCCTGCCGATGTCGCCCTTGCCGGCCGCGACGATGGTGAGGTCGGAGGCGGCCGCGTGTATTTCCAGGTCCCCGATGCCGGCGTCGCGGATCTCGAGGATGCCGCCACGGCGCTCGAACTCGCCCATCCAGACGGGGATCTTCATCCGCTGGTCGACGCTCTGGGCCGGGCGTTCGAGCAGCCCGTTCCATGCGATCAGCTTTTCGCTCGCCCTTTCCGGCGAGGGTACGACGAAGTTGATCGAATCGACCGTCGGGCATTCGGCGCCCCAGAAGTCGAGACCGACGTCGCGCTCGTTCCGCAGGGCGGAGTCGAACATGCACTGGCTGGACATCACCCTGCCGGAGCGCACGTCGTCGGCGGTGCGGTTCTGCACGATGGTCACGTCGTAGCCATGCCGAAGCAGGCCGCAGCCGAGCTGCAGGCCGGCCTGGCCGCCGCCCAAAATGGTGATCTTTCGTTTGCCGGTCATCGATGGTCCCCTTTCTTCCGTCGTTGCCGTCACTGCATCAGCAGCGGAATCGCCGGGGCGACCCGTTCGGGGCCGATGGCCGTGTAGCCACCGTCGACGCGCAGGTCCGTGCCGGTGATGAAGCTCGCAGAATCGGAGAGCAGGAAGGCGACGGCCTCCGCCACTTCGGACGGGTCGCCGGTGCGCTTCAGCAGGTGGAAGGGCGCGGCCACACCGTCGGTCTTGGCGCGGTCGTCATTGGTCAGCTGCTTCATGATGTTGCTCCACGTCCAGCCGGGAGACACGGCGTTGACGCGGATGCCGTCGGGCGCAAGGTCGAGCGCCTGGTTGCGGGTGAGTTGCAGGATTGCCGCCTTGGACACCGGATAGACCCAGCGCCCGACCTGCGCGACGCGTGCCGAGATGGAGCCGAAGTTGACGATGGCGCCGCCCGCTTTCGCCAGATGCGGCCGCGCCGCCTGCATCAGCATCACCGAGCCGACGATGTTGACGTCGAGCGCCTTCAGCCAGTCGGCACGGACCGTCTCCGCGCCATTGTCCAGATAGGTGCAGGCGACGTTGACGAGGAAATCGAGACGGCCGTGGCGCTCGACGGTCGCCGCCACCAGGGCGGCGATGTCGGCGTCGCTGGTAACGTCGGCGCGCACGAAGCTCGCCTTGGGGCCGACACCGGCGGCAGCTCGCGCACCCGCTTCCGCATCGATGTCGGCGATCACCACGTCGACGCCGTAGCCTGCCAATATCTCGGCGCATTTCTCGCCGATCAGCGTCGCGCCGCCGGAGATGATCGCCGTCTTCCCATCCAATCCCTTCATCGGGACCTCCTTATCGTCATGTGTTGCTCAGGCCGCCGAAAGCTGGCGCAGGACCGGGGAGAAGCCGCCGTCGACATAGACCAGCGAATGCCCCTCGCCGAGAACGGTCGCCACCACATGGCCAATCAGGATGACATGGGTGGCATGGTGCACCAGCCGCTCCAGCCTGCACTCGAAGGTGGCGAGACCATCCCTGACGACCGGCGCTCCGGTAGCGCCCGCTTGCCATTCGCCGATCGAGAACCGCTCGCCTGCGGCGAGCGCCGTCTGGCCGGCGAAGGCACGCGCGACGTCCTCCTGTGCATGCGACAGCACGTTCACGGCGAAGACGCCGGAGGCCGGCACGAACTGCGCCACCCAGGTCTTGCGGTTGACGCATGCGATCAGCGAGGGCGGCTCGGCCGAGAGCGAGCAGATCGCCGTCGCCGTCAGGCCGCGGCGTTCACCATCACTGCCGATCGTCGTGACGACCGTAACGGCGCCCGCCACCTTGCGCATGCCCGCAAGGAATAGGTCCATCGACATCGGAACCCTCCATCATCCGTTCCCGTCCGATGCGATGAGCGGCGGCGCAGGGCCGAAGACCGGGCTCGCATTTCTTTTAGACTTCAACTAGTCTGACAGTCGGATGGGCCGGCCCGCAATCCGGATTGCGCGGCCACTATCCGGATTGCGCAGTCCGAACGATCGACGAGGTATCGTTGGAGGGTTGCCGGAGTGGAGGCGGTCAGTCACAGCGGCATGCTCGCGGCGCACACGCTGGTCGACACGCGCTCGCCCGAGGAAGCGCGCCAGGAGATCGGCCGCATCTTCTGTCCGCATTTCCTGTCGCCGGTCGGCCGCGAAGGTTTTCACGCCGTCCATCGATCGTCGCGGCAGCGAGGCTTCTCACTCAACTTCGTCAGCTACGGCTGCGCAGTCGACATCGATCCCGGCGAGCTGTCGCGCTTCTTCCTGCTGCAGATGCCGTTGTCGGGGACGGCCAGCGTGCGCTGCGGCAAGGAGACGGCATTGGCCAGTCCGCGGCGCGTCGCCTCGCTGCTGTCGCCGACCCTGCCGACGGTGATGCGATGGTCGGACGGATGCGACAAGCTGATCGTGCTCATCGAGCGCGAGGCACTGCAACTGCAAGGGGCGGCACTGGCGGAGCGCGGCATCGGCGACATCGAGTTCGCCACCGCGATCGACATCGCAGCCGCGCCGGGACGGCTGATCGTGGACCATGTCGGGCTGATGGCTGAAAGCGTCGCGGCGGGCGGGCCGATGGCGGCGAACTATCTGGCGCGGCTGGGTGAAAGCCTGGGCTACCTGCTGCTGTCGTCCCTGCCTCATTCGCAGCGAGCAGCACTCGACGGGCCGCCCCCCGCCGCGCTCGGGCGTAATGCCGTGGCGCGCGCCGAGGAGTGGATCCGGGACAATGTCGACCGGCCTTTCACCGCCGCCGACGTGGCCGAGGCGGCCGGCACCAGCCTGCGTTCGCTGCAGGAGGGGCTGCGCAGGCAAAAGGCCACGACGCTGATGCGTATGGTCGAGACAATCCGCCTCGACCGGTTCCGTGCGGCGCTCACCGATCCGTCGGGCCGGCAGACGGTGACCGAGGCCGCCTACGCGGCGGGTCTCGGGCATCTCGGCCGGGCGGCGATCGCCTATCGGCGGCGCTATGGGGAGACGCCTGTCGAGACGCTGCGGCGGAAAAAGTAGCGGCCTCCGGAAGACGGGGGCAGACGAGGAAGGCACGCCGGGCCGTCGCGACGGGCGTCAGGCCCGGCGACCGATAGTTTACGCATGTAAAAAACAGAGTTGACGAGGATCAAGAATATTGCAATCCTCGTTCACGGGACGGCCTGCCTTGGCCTTGTCCCGATCGTTTGCATCAGGGAGGAGAACCTGCAAATGGAACGTCGTTCATTCGTCAAATTCATGGGAGCCGCCGGCCTTGCCGCGCCGGCGATCCTGACCACCGGCCGCGCCGCGGCCCAGGACAAGCCGACCATCGCGCTGATCCCCGGCCTCACCGCCGACGGCTTCTACGTGACCATGCACAAGGGGGCGCAGGCGGCGGCCGAGGCGGTCGGCGCGCAACTGATCTACCAGGGCGCGGCGGAATGGAACGTGTCGCTGCAGGTGCCGATCCTGGACGCCGTCATCGCCAAGAAGCCGGCCGCCATCCTGATCGCGCCCAACGACAAGACCCAGATGATCGAGCCGCTGCGCAAGGCGCATGACGCCGGCATCGCGGTGGTCTGCGTCGATACCTTCATCGGCAGCGGCGTCTTCCAGACCGGCGCCGGCGATGCGGATTTCCCGATCTCCTACGTCGCCTCCGACAACGTGCTCGGCGGCCGCATGGCGGCGCGCGCGCTGGCCGCGGCGATCGGCGAGAAGGGCAAGGTCTACGTCTCCAACGTGAAGCCGGGCATCTCGACCACCGACCAGCGCGAAGAGGGCTTCAAGCTCGAGATCGCCCAGCACAAGGACATCGAGGTGCTGGAGACGCAGTTCAACGACGACGACGCCAACAAGGCGGCGGCACAGTTCCAGGCGGTGCTCGGCCGCGTGCCGGATCTCGCCGGCGTCTTCGGCGCCAACCTGTTCTCGGCGGGCGGCACCGCCAACGGCGCCAAGCAGGCCGGCGTCGCCGGCAAGGTGAAGATGGCCGGCTTCGACGCGCCGGAATCCATCGTCGCCCAGCTCAAGGACGGAACCTTCGAGCTGACGATTGCCCAGCATCCGGCGGAAATCGGCTATTTCGGCTTCATGGCCGCCTATGCCCACGCCACCGGAAATCCCGTCCCGACCCATATCGGAACCGGCTTCACCGTAATGACAGCCGCCAATATCGACGATCCGAACGTCAGCAGATACCTCTACAAGAGCTCATAACCTTCCCTTCGCCGAACGACCGCCGCCGGTGCGCGGCGGTCGTTCCATCCGCGCTCCAGGGAAAGTGAAATGACCGCTCCCGAAACCGTCGTCCCCACCGGCAAGTCCGGCATCTACATGCCCAGACGCTCGCTGCTCATGCGCATCGCCGATATGCGGGCATGGCTGTTCCTCGTCGTCCTCATCGCCTTCTTCGAAGTCTGGTCACGCTCCGCCTACGGCGTGAGCTTCATCCTCAACACCTACAATCTGCAGTCGATCTCGGTGTTCGCGACCGCGCCGCTGCTGCTGGCGCTCGGCCAGACCTTCGTCATCATCTCGGCCGGCATCGACCTGTCGCTCGGCTTCGTCATGGGCCTGGCGTCGGTGATCGCCGCGCATGTCGCCAACTATGCCGCCCTGCAGCTCGGCCTGCCGCCGCTGGCGGCCATGCTCGTCGGCATGCTCACAGGCATCGCCATGACGATCATCCCCGGCCTCGTCAACGGCTGGCTGATCGCGCATCTCAAGGTGCCGCCCTTCATCGGCACGCTCGGCATGTACGGCGTGGCGCGCGGCGCCGCCTACCTCTTCGCGGGCGGCATGACCATCTCGGTCAGCAACTCGTGGTACAGCACCATCGGCAACGGCCGGGTGCTGGGCATACCCGTTCTGGTGATCCTGGTGGCGATCGCCTGCCTGATCATGCACTACCTGCTGTCGCAGACGCGCTTCGGCCAGCACACCTACGCCATGGGCGCCAGCCAGGCTGCGGCGCGGCGGGCCGGCATCAACGTCAAGAAGCTGACGATGAAGATCTACCTGCTGTCCGGCATCATGGCAGGGGTGGCGGGCGTGCTCTACACCGGGCGCTTCTCGGCAGGTGCGGCGCAGGCCGGCGAGCCGCTGCTGCTCGATTCGATCGCCGCCGTGGTGATCGGCGGCGCAAGCCTGTTCGGCGGCTCCGGCACCATCCTGGGCACCGTCGCCGGTGCGCTGGTCATCGCCGTCATCCAGTACGGCCTGGTCTTCATCAACGTCGAGCCGTTCTGGCAGTTCATCGCCGTCGGCACCGTCATCATCATCTCCGTGCTGGTCGACCAGACGCAGCGCCGCTTCACCGGAGGACGCCAGGTTGAGTGAAACCATCCTTTCCGTCCGCAACGTCTCGAAACATTTCGGCGGCGTGCAGGCCCTCAACAAGGTCTCGTTCGACATCCATCCGGGCGAGGTGGTGGCGCTCGCCGGCGACAACGGCGCCGGCAAGTCGACGGTGATCAAGGCGATTTCGGGCGTGTTCCGCTACGACGAGGGCGACATAGAGCTGGACGGCCGGCGCATCGCCTTCTCCAGCCCGCAGGAGGCCCGCGAAAACGGCATCGAGACGATCTACCAGGACCTCGCGCTCGCCGACAATCTGTCGATCGGCGCCAACATCTTCCTCGGCCGCGAGCCGATGACCCGGCTGTTCGGCTTCCTCCCCGTCATCGACCGCAAGATGATGGCCGAGGCAGCGAGGGTAACGATGGAAAAGCTGGATTTCCACGTCAGCCGCCTCGATGCGCCGGTTTCGGCTTTTTCCGGCGGCCAGCGGCAGGCGGTGGCGATCGGCCGGGCCATGTACTGGAACGCGCGGCTGGTGATCATGGACGAGCCGACGGCGGCGCTGGGTGTCCCGGAGCAGCGCAAGGTGATCTCGCTGATCCAGTCGCTGAAGGCGCAGGGCAAGGGCATCATCTTCATCTCGCACAATCTGCGCGACATCTTCGAGGTTGCCGACCGGATCGTCGTGTTCCGGCGCGGCGAGAACGCCGGCGAGCGCATCCCGGGCGAGACCACGGGCGATGAGATCGTCAGGCTGATGGTGGGCAAATAGTTCCGTCAGGCCGACTTGCGCAGCACCAGGGCGCCGGTCAGCAGAATCCTGTCGCCGGCGGCCGCACCGTCGCCGGCGATATGGTCGAGCAGCATGCGCACGGCCACTCGCCCCATCTCGTCGCAATCCTGCGCGACGGTCGTCAGCGGCGGCGAGGTGTAGGCGCTAAAACGCTGGTTGTCGTGGCCGGCGACACGGTAGTCGCAGTCCGGACCGTAGCCGACCTTCAGCCCCGCCTCGTACATGGCGGCCATCACCCCGAGCGCCATCCGGTCGTTAGGGCAGAGCACGGTGCGGGTCGCGAAACCGCCCTCGCGCAGGATGCGCGCCGTCTCCTCGAAGGCCACCTTCTCGAAGTCCCAGTCCGACGGCGACAGGCCGGCATAGCGCGGCTGCAGCCCGAGCCGCTCCATCGTCGCCGTATAGGCGGCCCGCCGGTCCGAGGAGTTCCTGTTGGTGCGCGGCATTTCGAGATAGGTCGGCGGCTCGCCCGACCGGCACAGATATTCGGTGATGAGCGGAATGGTCTGGTGGTTGTTGGTGCCGACGAACGGGCCATCCTCATCGAGCGGAGCGTCGACGAAGATCAGCGGCGTCTCCCGCGCCAGGCTCTTCAGCCGGGCATGGTGCGACGTCTCGCCCAGCGGCGCGATCAGCGCGCCGGCGACGTTGAGCGCGGTGATCGTCTCGATGGCGCGCGCCTCGATCTCCGGGCGTCCGTTGGAACTCAGCACCAGCGCCAGATAGCCTGCGTCGGTCGCCTCGGTCTCCACGCGCTGCGCCAGCGTCATGTAGAACGGGTCGGTCGGATCGGGGATGATCAGTCCGATGATCTTGGACCTGCGCCGGTTGAGGTTCACGGCAAACAGGTTGGGTCGGAAGCCCGACTTCTGCAGGACTGCCTCGATCCTCGCCCGTGTCTTGGGGCGGACGGACATCGGGTCGTGGAAGAATTTCGAAACGGTCGGCCGCGACAGGCCGACCGCCCGCGCGAATTCTTCCATCGTACCGATCTTCTTCGACTGCAATGCGGCGATTCCGGCTGTCTCACTTGACTAACAGCCGGGTCGTAAGTTTACAACGGTCGGAATTAGTTTACGGGTGTAAACTTTGATGCTCGCCGATTGAAGTTTCCCCTGTCACCAGCAGGTATAGCCCGCGTCGACGGGAACGATGGCGCCAGTCATCAGGCTCGACGCCTCGGACGCCAGGAAAAGCACAGCGCTGGCGACTTCGAAGGCCTGGCCCATCCGCCCCATGGGCGTGTCGTGCAGCCACGCTTCCATGCGCTTGGCGTTTTCCGGATTGGCCGTGACCATCAGCGTCTCGATATAGGTGGGCGCGACCGCGTTGACGCGCACGCCGTGCGGCGCCCATTCCGCCGCCATCGACCGCGTCATGTGGTGCACCGCCGCCTTCGATACGTTGTAGGGGGTCTGCGGCTGCGGCCGGTTGGCGATGGTGCCAGACATCGAGCCGAGATTGACGATCGAGCCACGGCCGGCCGCGATCATGTGGCGGCCGAAGGCGCGCGAGCACCAGAACACGCCGTTGACGTTGACGTCCATCGTCTCGAGCCATTCGGCATCGCCGACATCCTGCGACGGCACGCCGCCGCGGCCGATGCCGGCATTGTTGATGAGGATCGAGGCGGCCTTGCCGCGCGCCGCCAGTTCGTCGGCGATCTCGGTCATCCGCGCCGAGGAGGTGACGTCGCCGACGATCAGCTCGGCCTGATGGCCGGCCGCAAGCAGCGCCTCGAGGCCTGCCCGACCGACCGTTTCGTCGCGCTCGACGATGACCACCCGCGCCCCGGATTCGGCCAGTGCCTCGGCGCTGCACAGGCCAATGCCGCGCCCGCCGCCCGTCACCACCGCGACGTCGCCCTCCGTCCTGAAACGCTTCTGATACATGCCGTCCTCCCTGATTCCGATGCCGTTCAGATGTCGAAGTTTCGTGGAAGAATGACGATGTCGCGGATCGTCACCGTGCGCGAGCGCGTCAGCATGAACACCAGCACCTCCGCGATCTCCTTCGGGTCGAACAGGTTGCCGGCCGCGATCGCCCGGTCGAGGTTTTCCTTGGGCCAATTGGCGACCAGCGGGGTCAGCACCGGCCCTGGCGCGATGGCGCCGACGCGGATGTTGTGCTTGGCGACCTGCCGCCGCAGCGCATGGACGAACGCCTGGACCGCGTGCTTGGAGGCGGTGTAGATCGGCTCCCAGGGGACCGCGGTATGGCCGGCGACCGAGCTGGTGACCACGATGTCGCCCTCTCCTCTTTCAATCATGTGCGGAAGCACGGCGTGGATGGTGCGGAACACCGCATTGACGTTGAGTGTCAGCATGCGGTCCCAGGCATCGGGATCACCGTCGACGACGTCGCCGCCGATATAGGCGCCGGCATTGGCGTGAAACGCGTCAAGGCGCCCGGCCTTCTGCAGGATGCCCGGCAGCATAGTGGCCACGCTCGCCGGATCGGTGAGATCGATCCTGAGCGGGATCGCGTCGGGGCCGAGTTCGGCAGCCAGGTCGCGCAGCTTGTCCTCGGCATAGTCGACCAACACCACTTTGGCGCCGGCATCGAGGCAGCCACGCACGCAGGCCAAGCCGATGCCCGAAGCCGCGCCGGTGATTGCCACGACCTTTCCCGAAAGTTGTCCGCTCATCTTCGTCCTCCACTCATGATCGACCCTGCCGGATCTACCTTGCTGCACTTGGCGAGCGGGCTGCCCTAGCGGGTGAGATAACCGCCATCGATGAGCAGCACCGCGCCGGTGACGTAGCTCGACGCGGGCGAGCACAGGAACAGCACGCAGTTGGCCACTTCCTCGGGCTGGCCATAGCGTCCCATCGGGGTCATGCGCCGCCAGACCGGGTCCCAATCGGGATTGCTGAAGCCGCCGCGCGACATGTCGGTGTCGATGTAGCCGGGCGCCACGGCATTCACGCGGATGCCCTCGGCGGCAAATTCGCTGGCAAGGCTCTTGGTCATCATGTGCACGGCCGCCTTCGAGCTGTTATACGCGACCTGGTTCTGCGGAACATTGGACGCCAGCCCCGACATCGACCCGACGTTGAGGATGACCCCGCCACCCTGCTCGCGCATAGCCGGCAGCGCCGCGCGCGAGAACCGGAACACCTGGACGACATTGGTCGAAATGATCTTTTCCAGCTTCTCGTCGCTGAATTCGGGCGTATCGCCATGAACGGCGACGCCCGCATTGTTGACCAAGATGTCGATGCGTCCGTATTTTGCGATGGTATGCCGGACGAGCCTTTCCGGCGTTTCCGGGTCAGTCGCGTCGCCGGACACGAAATCGTAGTCGTAACCCTTCTTCGTCAGTATCTCGTCCGCATCGGGATTGTCGCGACGCGCCGTGAGGACCGATTTCGCACCAGCCTCCCCGAATATCTCCGCGACCGCCAGGCCGATGCCTCTGTTGCCGCCGGTGATCAGGGCGACTTTTCCATCCAGCCGAAATTGGTTGAGCGACATTTTTTCCTCCTCTTGTTCGTGCATCCCGGCGGCGCGTCAGGCCGCCTCCGCCTCGCCGGTCGCGGCGAAGCGGTAGTCATCGAGCGAGCGCTGAACGGCGGCGACCAGCAGCTTTTCCGGATCGAGCGCCACACCGGCAAAAACTTCGAACGAGGCAAGATGCTGCCGCATCAGCGTCGCCGGCACACTCTTTCCACGCAAGGCCTCCAGCAGGCGCGCGACCGCGGCTTCCGCCTCGGGCTGGTTCCAGTAGTAGCGGATACGATCCGAGAATGAGTAGTGGCGCTGCAGCCGCTGCTCGGCCGGCGAGCCGTGATAGTGCCCCTGCCAATAGCCCGGCTGGGCAAGCATCAGCCGCTCCATGGCTTGGCAGAGCGGCCGGTCGCCATAGTCCGGCAGCAGATCGGTGGCGACGAGGTCGAGCCCGTACAGCGCCTCGCGCAGCACGAACGTCAATTCCGGACCGACCTTGAGAATGGGAAAGCCGTCTTCGACCAGTTGCCGCAGGGCGGTGCGCCCCTGGTAGTCGGTGGAATGCGCCTCGTAGACGAATTGCGTAACCTCGTCGAGCAGGCGTGTCAGGCCCGCGGCCTTCGCGCGGTCGTAGAGCACGACGTTCTCGTTGCCGAACTCGACGCCGGGCTGCACCACCAGCGCGATGACGCGGGAAAACGCCTGCTCCAGACCGTTCTCGACGAACACCTTGTGATGGATTTCGATCGTCTGGCGCGCCGCGGCAGGATCGGTCGGCTCGAGCTTGGCGATCGCATGGTCGGCGCCGCCGGGTGGTGGCACCTCGGTGCCGATGATGTAGACGGGTGCCGGACCTCCCGCCGAAATCGCGGCTGCCTCGGCTGCCCGGGCCAGGCGCGCGGCGCGCGCCGCCGTCGTGGCGTCATCGAGTGCGGCCGGCTCGCCGGCGCAGCCCATCGAGGCGTCGAGATGGAATTTTCGGAAGCCGGCCGCGACATAGGCGGCGACCATGGCCTCGGCCTTGTGCATGGCGACATCGGCGCTTTCCTTGCGCCAGGGATTGGGACCGAGATGGTCGCCGCCGAAGATGATGCGCTCGCCGGGAAGCCGCTCTTCCCTGGCGATGCGGTCTACCAGCGCGACGAAATCCGCCGGCTGCATGCCGGTATAGCCGCCGAACTGGTTGACCTGGTTGCAGGTCGCCTCGATCAGCAGCGTGTCGCCATGCTTTGCCGCATTACGCGCCGCGGCGCGGATCACCAGCGGATGCGCCGAGCAGACCGAGGTGATCCCCCGCGGTGAGTTGCCGCGGCGCGCCGCAGCCAGGTCCATGAGCAGCGTCATACTCCATGCCTCGGCGTGGTCGCGATGAAGGCATCGAGTTCCCGGCGCGAGCCGGCGCCCTCCATGGGGCCTAGCACCGCGACGTTGCGGGCGCCGGCGGCGTTCGCGTATTCCAGCGCCATGGCAGCCGGCATGCCGAGCCGCCGGGAGGCGACATAGGCACCGCCGAAACAGTCGCCGGCCCCCGTCGGATCGACCTCGTCAACCGCGAAAGCCTGGCAATCGATGCGCGAGCCGTCGGCGCCGAAGAAGGTGGAGCCGCCCTCGCCGCGCTTCAGCGCTATTTCGGTGACGGCGCGGCCGAACAGCGCCGCCGTCGCCGCAGCCTCGCCGTCGGCCTTGCCCGCGACGAACAACTCGTCGCCGGAGGGCAGCAGCAGATCGGCCACGTCGATCAGCCTTGCGAAACGCTCCTCGGTCTGACCGCCGAGCAGTTCCTTGCGCAGGTTCGGATCGAGCGAGATGCTGCCGCCGCGCCCCTTGATGATGCCTATCGCATGATCGAGGATCGCCCAGACCTCGGGAATGGCGAGCGCCGTGCCCATCACATGCAGATGGCCGGCGCGCGCGATCATGGCTTTGGCGTCCGCCGTCAACGCCAGCAGCCCCGCCGCGGACTTGGCTATGTTGTAGACGAAGTCGCGCGAGCCGTCGGCACGGTAACGGACGAAGGCGCTGCCGGTCGGGTAATCGGGGCTGACCGAGATGGCCGACACGTCGGCGCCGTCGCGGCGCAGCCGCTCGACGTTGAGGCGGCCGAAATCATCGTCGCCGACCGAGGCGATGATGCCGGCAGCGCCACCGATTTTGGCGCACTGGTCGATGAAGATCGCCGGCGCCCCGCTGGGAAAGGGGCCGATCAGGTCGATCGGCTCGAGAAAGCCGACGCCACGCGTGCGCGCCATGATCTCGACCAGGATCTCGCCGACCACGATGGTGGGCCCCAGCGCATCGGGCGCCAGTCTGGTCCGGGTTTCGATCGAAGCTACGGGCATTGCACGGTACTCTGGTTGGACTTCGGGAGCGCGTGCCATGCGCGACCCGGCCTCGGCGCCCGATGCTGCGATCGGCATGCACGGGCCGGCGCGGTCACATCAGCGATGCCTCTGACACTCCTCCGGAAGTCACGATAGTTGAGATTGCAGCATTGCACAACATATTGCCTGGCGCTGCGAACACGCTCAGTCGCTGTCCTCCGCGCCGCCTTCGCTGAAGCGACGGCTTTCCATCGACAGATAGCGTTGGTGCAGCATGCAGGCGGCGCCGAAAGCCGAGCCGACGGTGCCCTCGTCGTTCACAACGATCGACGGCATCGGGAAGCTGGGCTCCTGGATTGCCTGTATGTGTGCCGCCACCCGCGCCGCCATCAGCGGGTAGAGCGCCGCCACCGAGCCGCCGAGCACGATATGGCTGGGGTCGATGATGCGGCATGCATGGACGACGCCGACCGCAAGGGCGCGCGCCCAATCCTCGGCGATCGCCACGGCGCTCGGCAGCCGGTCGCGGACGTCGTCGAGGAAGGTCGCGAAGCTCGGATCGGCCCGGCCGCTCGCCTTGCGGTACTCGGTCATGATCTGCTTCAGGCCGATCATCTGTTCGAGGGTGCGCCGTGGTTCCTGAGGACCGTTCATCGGCAGATGCCCGATCTCGCCGGCCAATCCGCCGCCGCCCCGGAAGACGCTGCCGTCGATGACGATGCCGCCGCCGACACCGCTTTCCATGACAAGGAAGAGGGTGACGCCGGCATGCGCCTCGTTGCGGCCGTGAGTGGCCCCGAGGGCAAAGGCGTTGGCATCATTCTCGGCCATGACCGGGACGCGGATAGGCAGCATCTCGCGCACCATCGCCGCGACATTGACATCACGCCAGCCAAGCAGCGGCGCGAGACGAACGAAGCCGCTCTTGTCCATATGCGCGGGAATGGACACGCCGAAACCTTCGCAGCGTGCCAGTCTCTCGGACGGTATGGAGTTGAGCGCTAGCGCCACGGCGCGCTCCACCGCCGCCTCGACGCTGGTGTTCGGCCCGTCGAATGGCTCGAAGCCGGTCGAAACGATCCTCGCGCCGAGATCGATCTCCACGGTGCTGATATGCTCGACGCCGATCTCGACGCCGAGGAAACAGATTGCCTCGGGCACCAGTTCGAGCATGATGCCGGGCCGGCCTGCCCTGGCGCGGCCTGCCTCGCCCGGCGCGGCCTCGTCCGCCTCGCGGACGAGGCCGTCGGCGGTCAGACCGGCGATGATGTGGCCCGACGAGGAGCGGTTGAGGTGAAGCCGACGCGCCAGATCGGCGCGGCTGAGGCGCCCCGACTGGTGAAGCGCCCGAAGCACGGCGACTTCGTTGCTCTGCCGGATTCTGCGCGGCGAGTTGGCGGTCAGCGCCGGATCGTTCACGGAAGGCTCCCCAGGCTGCCCGCGCCGCTCCGGCGAGGCCATGGCGGGCCGGCTCGGGATACACGCCGTATCCGACGCCAGCAACCGGCGCCCGACCAGCCGACTTCGCCGGCTATGCGCGTCCTCGCCGGGGCCGGCATGACTGCCATCTACGGGCGGGCATTGGTTGCCCGCCGCCGCACCGCCTCGTCCATCTTCAAGTCGATGAAGGATTTGGCGTGCCGGGCGAGCGGCATGTTGTCGGTCCAGGTATCGCGCCAGATCGCGCAGGCGAGCGACAGGGCTTCGTCCACCACCTTGCTGGAGAAGGATTCGAAGGTGATGTCGCGGGCGTAGCCGATGTCCAGCAGCGCGTCGAAGATGCGGTCGAAATCGATGGTGCCGTCGCCGAGATAGCCGCGATTGCTCTCGCCGATGTGGAAATAACCGATCTTGTCGCCGGCCAGGCGGATCGCCGCCGCAGGATTGGCCTCCTCGATGTTCATGTGGAAGGTGTCGAGGTGCAGCCTGACATGATCGGACCCTGTCGCGGCGATGAAGTCGAGGCCCTGCGCGGTGGTATTGAGGAGATTGGTCTCGAACCGGTTGACCACCTCGAGCACCAGGTCGACGCCGGCGGCCTTGGCCACATCGGACGTCCCGGCGATAGCCGCGACGCTGTTCTTGCGCCCGCGGTCGGTCGGCATGGTCGAATATTTCGTATGCGCCGAATAGAGAATGCCGCCGAGTTTTGTGCCGCCCACATCCCTGACCGCAGCGACGGCATCGGCCAGAAGCCGCTCGCCCGCCTGAACCACCGCCTTGTCCTCGCTGGAGACGTCGGCGCTCGGGGGGAGTCCCATGGTCACCGCGATCTCCAGATCGAGGGCTTGGGCGCGTTTCGCCAGCCTGTCCAGGTCGAATTTCTCGGGCCGCAGATAGGCGAACTCGATAAGGCGGTAGCCGCAGGCCGCCGAGTTCTCCATGGCCTCCTCGAGCATCGCCTGCGTGCCGCCGCCCGTCCAGACGAACGAATGAATCCCCAGTCTGCGCATGATCCCCTCCCGGGTAAGTCTGCCTATATATGTTGGGTTACGCGACAAAATAGCCGAAGCAGCCCGATGTCAAGGCCTCGCGGAACCGCATCGGCACGAACTCGGTCCTCGTGGGAGCATGACGTCCCGATGACGCCAGGAGCGCAATTGCGGGCTACCTACTTCCGACAGAGGGCTCCGACGCCTCGTGCTGGCGAGCCATGTTTTCAATTGACATGCCCGAGAGAAGCTCTAATTTGTCCTGTTAAACAACATATAGGAAGGACGCGCCCGGGATTGCACTAGGCCTCGCGAAAGGAAGAGGAGCCTTCGCCAGTGCCTGCAGCAGAGAATACGGAGCAGAGTGAGCCCGATGGCTGTGTTACGGGGAGAGGAGCCGTTTCATGAAGGCCGATCCGAGGATCGTTCCGGATTTCGAGATGATCATATGCCCGCCCGCCGAATCCTTCCGGTGGAACATGCACGACTACCCGTTCCACAAGGCGAAATGGCACTATCACCCGGAATACGAACTGCATCTGACCCGCGCCACGTCCGGCGTCATGATGGTCGGCGATCACATCGGCGAGTTCGAGCCGGGCTGCCTGGTCCTGACCGGGCCCAACGTCCCGCATAACTGGGTCAGCGACATCGAGCCGGGCACGCTGATCCGCAACCGCGACATGCTCATCCAGTTCAGCGCCGAATGGGCAAATCGCGTCACCGGCTTCTGCCCGGAGCTCGGCTCCATCCGGGAGCTGTATGACGACGCCGTCCATGGGGTGGAGTTCACCGGCGCGACGGCGGTGGCAGGGCAGCGGCTCCTGGCCCAGATCGGCTCGGCGCGCGGTGCGGACCGCGTGGTCCTGTTCCTCCAGCTCATGATCGCGCTTTCCCGCAATCCCGCCGAACGGCGGCGGCTTTCGCGGCTCGCGCCGGCGGCGGCGCGGCTCGAGCTTCCTCCGGAACTCGATGTCGCCATGCGGCATGTGCTGGAGCACTACAGCGAGGCGATCGACCTCGCCTCCGTGGCCAGGCTGTGCGGGCTGGAACCGCAGGCCTTCTCCCGCTTCTTCAAGCGACACACCGGGCACACCTTCGCGCGCTACGTGATCCTTGCGCGCATCTACGCCGCCTGCTCGCTGCTGATCCAGACCTACCAGCCGATTACCGACATCTGCTTCGCCGTCGGCTTCAACAACGTCGCCAATTTCAACAGGCAGTTCTTCAAGATCTGCGGCCGCACGCCGTCCGACTACCGCCGCAACGCCCATATGATCGGAACGCTGGCCCGCGCCGACCCCTTCCGAGACATCGGCGCCTATCGCCTGGAAGAACGGCAGCCGGCGGAAAAGTATAGATCGGCTTCAAACCGCGCGTAGCGGCGCCGGCCGCCGGTCCATAAGCTCGATGGACGCTACCGGATCGGCGCGACGGAAGACCGCCGCAACGATCGGGTAAATGCGGAACGAATGCTCGAACGCCGGGAGGAGCCGTGCGGCCGGGCTTTCCAAGACGCTGAAGAACAATCCGGCGTGGGGAATGAGCTTGGCGGCGACCCGCCGCGAGCGCTGGAAAACACAGGAGGAGTGTATGTTCAGACGAAGTGGAACGATTGTCGCCGCACTGGCGGCGGGCCTGCTCGCGACCGCGGCACCGGCCATGGCCGACTTCTGGTCGGACGCCGGCGCGAAATACCAGGGCGTGACGCTGCACGGCGTGACCGAGAGCACGCCGCCGTCCAACTACATCAAGGACGTGCTTGCCCCCGCCTTCGAGAAGGCGACCGGCATCAAGGTCGAGATCGAAACGACGTCCTGGGACCAGATGTACGATAAGGCCATCAAGGACATGGAAGCCAAGACCGGCATCTATGACATGGTCTATATCGAGCAGGACATCATCTACGCCTATCTTGCCCGCGACTTCCTCGTCGACATCACGAAGTCGCTGAAGGACGACCCGTCGCTCAAGGCGCCGGACTTCGACGAAAGCCGCTTCACCACCTTCGCCAACTACTTCAAGAATGCCGACGGCGACCTGTTCGGCATCCCGATGGAAGCCTTCATCAAGCTCTACCTCTACCGCACGGACCTGTTCAACGATCCGGCGATCAAGGAGGCCTTCAAGAAGGAGACCGGCAAGGACCTGGCCCCCGCCAAGACCCATGAGGACTACACGCAGATCGCCGAGTTCTTCACCAAGTGGGGCAAGGACAACGGCAAGGAAATCTGGGGCTCGACCGCCCAGGCGCATACCGGCCACCCCGCGTCCTGGTACGAGTTCTTCGAATCCGTCGCGCCGACCTTCGGCGTCTACAATTGGGGCATCGACGCATCGAAGAACTACGCCGCCTCCGTCGCCGAGGGCGGCTCCATGAACAGCGACAAGGCCAAGACCGCGCTGAAATGGTGGCTGCACCTGCGCGACATCGCGCCGCCGGAATCGGCCGCCAGCACCTGGACCGAAGTCGGCACGACCTTCGCCGCCGGGCGCGCCGCCCAAGGTTTCGTCTACGGCGAGAACGCCGCCTGGATCGCGTCCGACGCCGAGAAGTCGAAGGTGGTCGGCAATGTCGGCGTGGCCCTGCCGCCGGTGGAACCAGGCGTGATGGAGGAGGCCGAGGCCGGCAAGGGTTATATCGGCTACTATGACGGCGGCGCCTTCGGCCTGCCGGTCACCTCCAAGAACAAGGAAGCAGCCCTGCTCTTCCTGCAATATATCGGCCAGGACTCCGTCCAAGGCGACTGGGCGGTCGCGGCACCACGCATCACCAACACGGCGACCTACGATGATCCAAAGGTCATCGAAATGGATAAGACGCTCGGCGGCTACTACACCATGCTCAAGGACCAGGGAAAGCTGTTCGCCGGCGCTCCGCCCTATCCGTTCCACGCCCAAGTGCGCGAGGCCACCGCACCGATCTTCTACAGGATCCTGACCGGCGAGGTCGGGCCTGACGAAGGTCTCGACCAGATGGCCGCGGCCGCCGAGGCCGAACTGAAGAATCTCGGTTACCGCAAGTAGTCCAACCTCCCAAGGACTCCACGGGCCGCCGCCGGGCGCGGCGGCCCGAATGCGCATCCGACGCCACGCGGCGTGCGGAACTGCCGGGCAGACCGGCGCCAGGAGAGTGGTTTCATGCGATCAAACAGGGTGGGCTGGCTGCTCCTCGCCCCGACGATTCTCATCCTGGCCGTGTTCGGCATCGTGCCCTTTCTCTACGTCCTCTACGTCGCGTTCCACCAGTGGAATCCGTTCGGTGCCAATCCGAACATGATCTATAACGGCGCCGACAATTTCCGCCGTCTGGTCTTCGACGCGGAATTTCTCACCTCCGTCTGGTTCACGCTGAAGTTCGCCTTCTTCGCCGTGGCCAGCGAGGTCGCGCTCGGCTATCTGCTCGCGCAGCTCTTCATGAAGGATTCCCCCGGCAAGGGTTTCTTCCGCACCATCCACACGCTGCCGCTGATCGTGGCGCCGATCGTGGTGGGATCGGTGTGGCGGCTGATGACGACGCCCAGCATCGGCATCATCCCCTACCTGCTGAACGACTGGTTCGGCTACGACCTCAACATCGGCCGCGACGCCACCTCGGCCTTCGTCATCACCGTCATCATGGATATCTGGCACTGGACTCCGCTGGTGACGCTGACGCTGCTGGCCGCGCTGGTGTCGCTGCCCAAGGAGCCTTTCGAGCAGGCGCAGATCGACGGCGCCAACCGCTGGCAGATCTTCTGGCACGTCACCCTGCCGATGATCCGCCCGGCGATCCTGGCGACCGTGTTCATCCGTCTCATGGACGCGCTGCGCACCGTCGACGAAGTGTGGATGCTGACCGGCGGCGGCCCCGGCGCGGCAACCCGCTATGTCGGGTTGCACATCTGGAAGCTCGTCTTCCCCAAGACCGACTACGGCTACGGCTCGGCCATCTCGGTGATCGTGCTCTATCTCACCCTGGTGATGTGCTGGCTGCTCTATGTCGGGCTTGTCGCCCGCCGCGACCGGAAGAGGCCAAGCTGATGCGCGCCGACCGCCCTTATCTCACCGTCCTCCTCTGGACCCTGCTCAGCCTGCTGACGCTGTTCCCGATCTACTGGCTGTTCGTCATCTCGGTGAAGCCGGCGGTCGAGCTGTTTACCACCCCGAGCGTGCTGCTCGATACGGTCTACTGGAACAACTACGTCAAGGTGCTCAACGACAGCACGCTGCGCCGCTACATGTACAACTCGATCGTCATCTCGTCCGGCAACGCGCTGCTTGTGACCACGCTCGCCTTCATGGCGTGCTACGCGCTGTCGCGCTTCGATCTCGCCGGCAAGGAGAACATCTTCTTCTGGACGATCACCAACCGCATGGCGCCGGCCGCCGTGTTCCTGCTGCCGTTCTTCCTCTTGTTCACGCAGGTCTTCGTGATCGGCGACTGGAAGCTCTACGACACCAAGATCGGCATGATCCTGCTCTACTGCACCTTCAACCTGCCCTTCGCCATCTGGACGCTGAGGCCGACCATCGACGCCATTCCGAAGGAGCTGGACGAGGCGGCGACGGTCGACGGCGCCTCGACCTGGCAGGTCATCCGCGAGGTCATCTTCCCGCTGGCCCGGCCGGGCCTGGCCGTCACCCTCATCCTCACCTGGGTGTTCGCCTGGAACGAGTTCCTGTTGGCGGCGACGCTGACGAGTTTCAACGCCCGCACCATCACCACCGGCCTGTCGGAATACGTCACCACCACCGGAACCGAATGGGGCACCATGGCGTCGATCGCCATCATTACCCTGGTGCCGGCCCTGATCGTCTTTTCGGTGGTGCAGCGCCAGATCGTCGCCGGCCTGACTTTCGGCGCGGTCAAGGAGTAGGATAATGAAGCACGCCGCCGACCTCGACCAGGCCGACGAAGAGGCCGGTACGCTCGCCGCCACGCCGGAGCGCACCGGCTTCCTGCCGATCGTCACCAACTGGTTCGACCGCGTGTTCATAGGCATTTACCTGTTCGTCGCGCTCGAATTGTTGTGGATGCGCTTTCTGGAGCAGGCCATACCGCTCACGGTCTGCCATGTTCTGGCGCTGGCGCTCGGAGCGCTGATCGTCTGGCGTGGATAGCAAACGGAAACCGGGGCGCGCCGCGCCCCGAACAAGCAGGGATACCCGACCATGAAATCGCTGGTCCTCGAAGAGAAGCTGAAACTGTCGCTGCGGGATTTCCCGATCGAGCGCGAGGAGACGCTGGGTCCGCGCGACGTGCGCATAAAGCTGCACACCGTCGGCATCTGCGGCTCGGACGTCCACTACTATACCCATGGCGGCGCCGGCATCTTCCAGGTGCGGGCACCGATGATCCTCGGCCACGAGGCGTCCGGCACGGTGATCGAAGCCGGAAGCGAGGTTTCGACCCTCAAGGTCGGCGACCGCGTCTGCATGGAACCCGGCATTCCCGACCCCAACAGCCGCGCGACGCGCCTCGGCCTCTACAATGTCGATCCCGCCGTGCGCTTCTGGGCGACGCCGCCGGTGCACGGCGTGCTGCGGCCGACCGTCGTGCATCCGGAAAACTTCACCTTCAAGCTTCCCGACAACGTCTCCTTCGCCGAGGCAGCGATGGTCGAGCCGCTGGCCGTCGGCGTGCATGCCGCCACCAAGGCTCAGGTGAAGCCCGGCGACGTCGCCCTGGTGATCGGCGCAGGGCCCATCGGCCTGGTCACTGCGCTGGCGGCGCTCGCCGCCGGCTGCGCCAAGGTGTTCGTGTCCGACATCGACGACAGCAAGCTCGAGCTGGCGGCGAAGCTCGGTACGATCACGCCGGTCAACGTCTCAAGGCAGGATCTGACCCAGGAGATCCTGACCGCGACCGACGGCTGGGGCGTCGAGATCGTCTTCGAATGCGCCGGCAGCCCGCGCGCCGCCGAGGCGGTCTTCGACGCGCTCTGCCCGGCGGGCCGGGTGGTCTTCATCGGCGTGCAGATGCACCCGATCGCCTACGACGTCGGCAAGGCGATGGTGCGCGAGGCGCGTGTCGAGCACGTGTTCCGCTACGCCCACGTCTTCCCGCGCTGCGTCGCCATGCTGTCGTCCGGCGCGATCGACGTGAAGCCGCTGATCACCCGCACCTTCGGCTTCGAGGAGAGCGTTCGCGCCTTCGAGATCGCCGCGTCGGCACCGAAGGGCGAGGTAAAGATGCAGATCGAACTACCGCAATAGAGGAAGCCACATGGCCGGTGTCAGCGTCAGAAACGTCGTCAAGCGCTACGGAAGCGTGCAGGTTATCCACGGCGTCGACGTCGAGATCGCCGACGGGGAGTTCGTCATCCTCGTCGGCCCGTCCGGCTGCGGCAAGTCCACCCTGCTGCGCATGATCGCCGGGCTGGAGGCGATCTCGGACGGCGAGATCGCCATCGGCGGCAAGGTGGTCAACGATGTCGCGCCGAAAGACCGCGACATCGCCATGGTGTTCCAGAACTATGCGCTCTACCCGCACAAGAACGTCGCCGACAACATGGGCTTTTCCCTCAAGATCAAGGGCCGGCCAAGGGCGGAGATCGATGCCAAGGTGCGCAAGGCGGCGGAGATCCTCGACCTGACCAAGCTGCTCGACCGTTTTCCGCGGCAGCTTTCCGGCGGGCAGCGGCAGCGCGTGGCGATGGGCCGCGCCATCGTGCGCGACCCGCAGGTGTTCCTGTTCGACGAGCCGCTGTCCAACCTCGACGCCAAGCTCAGGGTCGCCATGCGCGTCGAGATCAAGGAACTGCACCAGCGGCTCGGGACGACCATCGTCTACGTCACCCACGACCAGATCGAGGCGATGACCATGGCCGACAAGATCGTGGTGATGCGCGACGGCCATGTCGAGCAGGTCGGCGCGCCGCTCGACCTCTACGACAACCCCGGCAACGTCTTCGTCGCCGGCTTCATCGGCTCGCCGGCGATGAACTTCATCAAGGGCCGGATCGATGCGCGCGACGGCGGGCAGATCTTCGTGTCGGACGCGGGCGCGGTGCTGCCGGTAAGCGGGGTCAACGCCGAAAGCGGCCGGCCGGTCGTCTACGGCATCAGGCCCGAGCACATCGACCTCGACGGCGACGGATTGCCGGCGACCGTCTCCGTGCTCGAGCCGACCGGCTCGGAGACCCAGATCTTCGCCAGGATCGGCGAGGATCCGATCGACGCGGTGGTCAAGGCCAGGCTGAAGGTTCGTCCGGGCGAGGAGATCCGGCTGAGGATCGACCCCAGCCGCGTGCACATCTTCGATCGCCAGAGCAGCGCGCGGCTGTAGCGGTCAGTCGAGGGATGCGACCCAGTCCATCAGCGCCGCAAGGTCCAGCGGCAGCGTCGTGTCGACGCTGAACAGCGGCCAGGTGCCGAGCGGCGTCGCATGGCAGGCAAGCTCGATCAACTCGGGCACGTAGGCCTCGCCAAGATGGCCGGCATGGCGCGACGACAGCCTCGACCGGTAGCGTTTTCCGATCGCGGCAGGCGGCGCGTGGCACCATATTTCGGCGGTGCGGGAGACTTTCGCGTTCTCCAGATGGGTGTTCAGCACGGCAGCAGGCTGGAAGCCGAACCAGGCGTCGATGACGGTAGTGCTGCCTTCCGGAAAATCGCCGATCAGCGCGAAAATCGCCTGGTAGCTCGCCTTGCCGAGCAGGCGGTTGTAGTCGCGGTCGCCGGTGCCGAGATGGGCGAAGAACGCCTCCTTGACCGTGTCGAGCGTCAGCAGCGGCCAGCCGCCGGCGTCGGCCAGCGCGCGGGCGACGGTGCTCTTTCCCGATGCCGGCACGCCGTTGACCAGAAGCACGCGCTTCATCGGGCTATCCTTGCCGGCTCAAGGCCGCCAGGCCGGCGCCGATGACGCCGGCGCGGTCGCCCAGCATGGCCGGCGCGACCGGGCATCGATACCATACGGCCTCGACCGGAATTTCCGCGAGGGCTTCGTGCATGGCAGCTCCCAGCCCGCCGCCGAGCACGACCACGTCGGGGTCGAGGGCGGCGATCGCCGTGTCAACGGCGAAACGCATCGGCCCGGCCCAGGCGTCCAGCACCGACCTGGCTGCTTCCGATCCTTTGCGGGCCTCTTCGAGCAGCCGGTCCACGGACGTCGCCGTCGGCAACCCCGCGGCGGCCAGATGATCGGCCAGCGCCGTGCCCGAGCTGGTGGTTTCGACGCAGCCGCGCCGCCCGCACAGGCAGCGCGCGCCGTTCTTGTCTACGGTCAGATGGCCGAGCTGGCCGGCCGCCGCCTTGCCCCGCAAGATCCTGCCCTCGGCAAGCACGGCGCCGCCGATGCCGGTGCCGATGGTGAACATGACAGCCGTTCCGGCCGACCGGGCGGAACCTACGGCATGCTCGGCCAAAAGCGCCATGTTGCCGTCGTTGTCGAGCACGACCGGCCGACCGAAGGTTTTGCCGAGGATGTTGCCGAGATCGATGCCGGAGAGATCGACGTAGCCGCCGGACATCATGCGATTATGCCTGATGTCGACGCGTCCCGGCACGCCGATGCCGACCGCGTCCACCGTCGCATCGTCGAGGGCGCGCACGAGGTCTTCTATCTGCGCGCAGACCAGCTCCGGCGCGCCCGCCGTCGGCTGTTCCAGCCGGGCCAGCACCGCACCGGCCGCGTCGATCCGCGCGGCGCGGATGCGGGTTCCGCCGACATCGACGCCGACCGCGGTGGCCATGGGATCAGGCGGCCGCGCCGGTGCGGGGATAGCGATCCAGCACCGCCTGGATCTGCCTGAGCCGCGGCACCGCCCGGCTCACCAGCAGCTCGCGCTGGCGATCGCGGTCGAGCGAGACGCAGTCCTTCCACAGCGCGCGTCCGGCGATGACGCCCGCGGCGCCGTTCGCCATGGCGATCTCGACCTGGCCGAGAAACGTCTCGTGATCTACCCCGGCCGACAGGACCGACCAGGGCACCGACCCGCACATGGCGGTGATCGCCGCGCAGGACTCTTCACTGCCGGGATAGGGCAGCTTCAGCACTTTTGCACCGGCATCGAGGCAAAGCCGCGTGCCGCCCTCGATCAGCGACGGAAACTTTTCCGCATAGGCCGCCTTGTCCTCGCCGGGCAGCGCGTAGGTCAGGAATTCCACCACCAGCAGCAGATCCTCGCGGGCGAAATCAGCGATGCACTGCTCGATGATCGCCATGTTGTGGCGATTGGCCTCCGGCCGGTCGGAGCGCAGATAAACCATGATCTTGCCGCCCGTGCCGCCCAGCTCGCGGACACGCCGCGCGGTCAGGCCAGGCGTAAGCCGCGACAGCCAATAACCGTTTGCGTCGGTGTCGTAGCCGGAAGCGTCGAGGCCGATGAGCAGCGCCACGTCGCGCGGCAGCACGCCCTCGTCGACGACGCGCGGCACCGCGCAGACCGCGTCGAGCAATATGCAGGGCGCGTGGCTGGCGAGATATCGCACCACGTCGGCCTTGGTGTCGCCCAGCATGCCGTCAGTGATTTTCGCTTCTTCCTCGGGCGTCGCGGCGAGCAGCTTGCGGATGCCGCCGCGCTGGTCGCAGGCGATCGCCATGATCACGCCGTTCGCCCCGCATATCTGCTGGTAGCCGCGGCGTTCGGAGGTGGTCATTTCGGACATGGCGACTTCCCGGTTTCGCTTGAAAGGACGCTTGGGGCTTTGCGGCCCCGCGCAGTGGCTGCACAATCAGTCACAAATTTACTCGTGTCAATATTGAAACCAACGTGCGTAAAGTTAGAGTTCGGAACGCTGCTGCGATCGGCTGCGAACTCCATCTCGCGGCGGACGGACGAGACGCTCGACCGACACTCGTATGAGTCGTACGACTTGCGGCCGTGGCACTCAGCAAATTTACGCATGACAAGATTTTAGGCTACGCACCAAAGACGTCGACGTTTTGTGTAAAATTTTGCCTTGCGGCCTCTCGTCACCGCGCTCTATCTAAGCGCCATGGTTTCGGCAACGCGGGCGTCCAGGGCTATCGAACAATGACGCACAAGACGATGGAGGATTTCGCGAAATCCTGCGGCGTATCGCGGCCGACGCTGTCGAAATATTTCGACGATCCGACCAGCGTCAAGCCGGCGACCAGAGAGCGGATCGAGGCCGCGCTGCGTTCGTCGGACTACCAGCCCAATCTCTATGCCCGGAACCTCAACCGCAAGAAGACCCGCAATATCGGCATCGTCGTGCCGACCATCGCCGACCCGTTCTATTCCGAGATGGTCAATCGCATCGAACTGCGCTTGCGCGGCGATGGCTATTGGCCCATCGTCATTTCTTCGCATGGCTCGCGCGAACTGGAGGTCGAGGCGACCCGCACCATGCTGTCGCTGAAAGTCTCGGGCGCGCTGGTCGCCCCTCTGGGGCTGCGGTCGGATCAACGCGTGCTCGAGAAGCTGACCAGGACGATACCGACCGTCTATTTCGACACTTTTGTCGAAGGCGACACGCCCTTCGTCGGCAACAACAACACGCAAAGCGTGTCGACCATGGTCGACTATCTCTGCCGGTCCGGCGACGCTCCCGTCTATTTCGATATACCGCACGTCAACCACAACTCCCCGGAACGGCTGCAAAGCTATGTCGGCACGATGGAAAGGCTGGGGCACGAGCCTGTAGTGATCGGCAATACACGCGATTACACCTGGGATTTCGAGCGGATCGGCCACGAGCAGACGCAGGCGATGCTGTCCAAAGGCGGGCTGCCGAAGACCCTACTCTGCGCCAATGACCGGCTGGCCTTCGGCGTCATGGCCGCCGCCTTCTCGCACGGGCTCAAGGTCGGGCGGAAGGGCGATTGCGACCTGCGTGTCGCCGCGCATGACGACCACCCGCTCAGCCGCTACACCTGCCCGGCGCTGACCACCATGGCGCAGGATTTTGCGGCCATGGCCGGCCGCGGCGTCGAGACGCTGCTGTCGCTGCTGGAGGATGACAATGGCAAGGCCGCCGGCAAGCTCGCTCTCGACGCCACTCTGGTGATGCGCCAGTCCGCGTGAATCGCGGCGGGGCGGCGCCTATTCTCGCGCGAAACCCCGATCGAAGCCGCGCCAGGCATCGACGGCGGCCTCGACAGCTTCACGCGCCGCCGGGATATGGCGGCCCATGGACACAAAACCATGGATTTGATCCGGCCAGTGGCGCAGGACGGTCTCCACACCGTCTTCGGCAAGCCGCCGCGCATAGGCCTCACCCTCGTCGGCCAATATGTCGTGACCGGCGATGGCGACGAAGGCCGGCGCCGCTCCGACGAGGCTTTTCACCTTCAGCGGCGACACGCGCCAGTCGTCGATGTCCGCCTTGTCGCGGATGTAGTGGTCGCGGAACCAGGCCATGGTCGCGGCCGTCAGGCCGAAACCCTCGGCGAAGCGGCGATAGCTGTCGGCCGTCTGCGAGGCATCCGTATTGGGGTAGAGGAGCAGTTGCGCCGTCAGCGGAGCGTCCCGTGTATCGCGCGCCGTCAGCGCGACGATCGCGGCAAGATTGCCGCCGGCGCTGTCGCCGGCAACCGCAATGCGTCGCCTATCGATGCCGAGCGCATCGGCGGAATCGCGCATGAAGGAGAGCGCCGCAAGACAGTCCTCGACGGCGGCCGGAAACTTGTGCTCGGGCGCCAGCCGATAATCCGGGCAGACGACGACGCATCCGGCGATGTTGGCGAACCAGCGGCAGACCTCGTCATGCGACTCGAGATTGCCGATCACCCAGCCGCCGCCATGCAGATAAAGCAGCGCCGACGCATCTGTCTCCGGCGCGCCCTGCCCGCGATAGAGCCTGACGGTCAGCGCTCCGCCGGGTCCGGCGAAGACGCGCTCCCCGACAGAGGCGACAGGCTCGCGCTCGCCTTGCAGCGTCGGAACGCCGGCATCGTAGGCGCGCCTGGCTTCGGCTGGCGTTCCGGTCTCGAAGGGTGGGAGGGCGGCCTCCCTTCCGAGTTCCAGCACGTGCCGGGCACCCGGATCGAGGTCAACAGAAGGCAATATCGACATGGCTGGCTCCTCCGGCCGGCAGGTCACGCAAGCAGACTACCAGCCTCTTCCTCGCCGAGCAGTGGCGGCTGGACGGTCGGCCCCTCGACAATGGCAACGGCCTCGCGGCTTTCACCCGACACGAGAATAGCCTCCATGATCTCCAGCACATGCAGAGCCAGCCTGCCCGAAGCGCGCGGGGCGGCGCCGGTGGTCAAGGCCCGTGCCAGGTCGGCAACGCCGAGCATGCGGTAGTTGGCGCGGTCCGGTGCGGCGAAAGGCCAGTTGCGCGCGCCGTAGAGTTCTTCCTCGCTGTGGAAATCCTTCCACTCGGCGCCGCGCTCCGACAGCGACACGGTACCGCCGAACGTATCGGGATCGGGCAGGCGCAGCGACCCTTCGGTGCCGTGCAGCTCGATCGGGTGGCTGGAGTGCCGGAACACGTCCCACGACGCGCCGAAAGTCACCGTCGCGCCGGAGCGGAATTCGAGCAGCGACTGCACGGTGGTGGGCGTGCCGACCTTGAAGGTGGTGTTCCTGAACGGCCCGTCGGCGGTGATCAGCCGCTCCTCCTGGCCGCTGGTCGCCATCGCCATGACGCCGGCGACCGGGCCTAGCAGATTGACCAGCATGGTCAGGTAATACGGTCCCATGTCGAACACCGGGCCGCCGCCCGGCTGGTAGTAGAATTGCGGATTGGGGTGCCAGTGCTCCATGCCGCGCCCCATCATGAAGGCGGTGCCGGTGACCGGGCGGCCGATGGCGCCCTCGTCGATCAGCCGGCGGGCGCGGCGGCCGGCCGCACCCAGGAACGTGTCCGGGGCCGAGCCGATCAGCAGGCCGCGCTTCTCCGCCTCCGCGACCAGGCGCCGGCCGTCGGCGGCTGAGGTCGCCAGCGGCTTTTCGGTAAAAACATGTTTCCCGGCGGAAAGCGCCGACAGCGTCACGTCGAAATGCGCGGCGGGGATGGTCAGGTTGAGCACGAGGTCGACTTCCGGATCGGCCAGCAGTGCGTCGACGCTCATTGCGCGAATGCCGTACTCGCCGGCGCGCCGGGCCGCCATGTCGGCGGAGATATCGGCGCAGGCCCGCAGTTCCACGCCATCGAACAGCGCCGCGTTGCGCAGATAGGTCATCGAGATGTTGCCGCATCCGACGACGCCTATTCCCAGCGCCGCCACTGATTTTCCATGCATTCCAAGCTCCTCCCGACGTCGCGGACGCTCTGTCCGATACTCCTTTTGCCCGGCGGCGAACAGCTAAAAATCACTATGGAACACTTTAAATATTGACGCGCGTTAATTTTTTATCGAACATGCGGCAATGCTGGTGACGCCGCCAGCTTTCAGGGAGGAAGCAATGTCTGACACCGGAAAGGGGCCGCGCTCCGGCTCGAAACTCGTCGCTCATGTGACCAAGGCCGACCGCCGGCAATTTCTCATCGGAAGCGCCGGGCTGCTCGGCGCCGCCGCGCTCGGCATTGGCACCGGGCTTGGTACTCGCCCGGCCCGAGCCCAGGGACGCGCCGAAATCAGCTTCGCCAGCGCCGCCTTCTTCGGCAAGGAGACGTTCGGCGACCTGATCAAGACCTTCAACGAATCCCAGGACCGGGTGCTGGTCAAGAACATCGAGCTGCCGCCCCCGAGCTCGTCGACCGAGGTCTATCAGGGTCTCGTCCAGCAGCTCGCCCGCCGCAACGGCACGCCGGACGTGTTCAGCCAGGACGTGATCTGGATCGCCGGCTTCGCATCCGCGGGCTGGGCGCTGCCGCTCGACGAATATTTCCCCGCCGACAAGCGCGACGCCTACTTCTCCGGCACCCTCAGCGCCTGTACCTATGACGGCAAGCTGACCGCCCTGCCCTGGTTCATGGATTCGGGCATGTTCTATTACCGCAAGGACGTGCTGGAGAAGCATGGCGGCAAGGTTCCGGAGACCTGGGCCGACATGGCGACCATCGCCGCCGCCGCGCAGAAGGGCGGCGACGTCGACTTCGGCTATCTCTGGCAGGGCAAGCAGGCCGAAGTGCTGGTCTGCGACGCGGTCGAGATCATCACCTCCAACAACGGCTCGATCCTGGCGCCGGACGGCAAGTCGTCGCTGATCAACAAGAAGGAAGCCGTCGAGGCCATCCAGTTCCTCCACGACACCATCAACACCACCAAGATCAGCCCGCAGGACGTGCTGTCCTGGGACGAGGAGCCGTCGCGCCAGCCCTTCACCTCGGGCAAGGCGATGTTCATGCGCAACTGGTCCTACGTCTATCCGATCGCCCAGGATCCGAAGGCCTCGCAGGTGGTCGACAAGGTCGGCGTCGCGCCGCTTCCGTCCTTCCCGGGCGGCAAGAGCTCGGCCTGCCTCGGCGGCTACCAGCTCGGCGTCAACGCCAACTCGAAGCAGCGCGAAGCCGCGATCGAGCTGCTCACCTGGCTGTCATCGCCGGAAACCCAGCACCGCATCGCACTGAATTTCGGCCTCGCGCCGACGCGGCCTGCGCTGTTCCAGGACGAGAAGATCAAGACCGAGCAGCCGTTCATGGCGAGCCTGGAAAAAGTGTTCACCGGCGCCACGGCGCGCCCGATCACGCCGGAATATGCCAAGGTGACGCTCGCCCTGCAGTCCGGCATCTCCAAGGCGCTGGTTTCCGGCAAGGTCCAGGAAGAGATGGATGCGCTGGCGACCCAGATCGACGGCATCGTCGGCTGATCCGATGTCGGCGGCGGTCAGTTCATCAGCAAGCGGCTGGCCGCGCCGACGTTCGAAGCTGCTGCCGGCCGCGCTCTGGCCGCTGATCCTCCTGACGCCAGCGATCGTCTCGCTGGCGTCGGTTTCCTTCTACCCGATCGTCAACGGCTTCTATCTTTCATTCACCAACACCTCCCTGATCACCCAGGAGCAGGAGTTCACCGGTTTTTCCAATTTCCTGCGGCTCTGGAGCGACGCGCAGTTCTGGAACGCCTGGTGGCACACCATGTGGTTCACCTTCGCGTCGACGGTGCTGGAGACGGTGATCGGGCTCGGCATGGCGCTCATCCTGTGCGAGGCGTTCAAGGGACGGGGGCTGGTGCGCGCCGCCATGCTGGTTCCCTGGGCGATGCCGACCGTGGTGACGTCAAAAATGTTCGGCTGGCTGTTCGACGGCCAGCACGGCATCATCAACTACATCCTGCTGCATGCCGGCCTGATCGACCAGAACGTCAACTGGTACGGCTCTCCCGACACCGCCATGACCACCATCATCATCGCCGATGTGTGGAAGACCACGCCCTTCATGGCGCTGCTTTTGCTTACAGGCTTGCAGACCGTGCCGACATCGCTGCTCGAAGCCGCCCGCATGGACGGCGCGAAGGCGTGGACCACCTTCTGGCACATCCGCCTGCCTCTGCTCATGCCGACCTTGCTGATCGCCGGCCTGTTCCGGGCGCTCGACGCCTTTCGGGTCTTCGATCTGGTCTATGTGCTCACCGGCGGCGGTCCGGCCGATTCGACCGAGACGCTGTCGACGCTGTCCTACAAGGTGCTCTTCTCCACGCTGGAATTCGGCTACGGCTCGGCCGTGTCGACGGCCATGTTTGTTACCGAGCTCGCCATAGCGGTGGCCTTCTGCCTCTATCTGATGCGGCAGATCAGGAGGGCGCGATGACCGGCCTCTCGTCGCCCCTGCGCAGCTTCGTCCTCTATCTCGGCGCGGCCCTGATCCTGCTGTGGTCGGCCGGGCCCTTCATCTGGCAGTTCTCGACATCGTTCCAGCTCGACAAGGCGCTGACCTCCGGCACACCGTCGCTGATCCCCGATCCGCTGACCTTCGAGCACTACTACAACGCCTTTGTCGAAAAGCAGCTTCACCGTTATGTCTGGAACTCGCTGGTCGTGTCGCTCGCCACCACCTTCCTCTGCCTGTTCGTCGGCTCGCTCGCCGCCTTCGCGCTGTCGCGGCTGAACGTCAGGGGCCGGTTCGGCATATTGATGGTCATCCTGTCGGTGTCGATGTTTCCGCAGATCGCGCTGGTCGGGCCGCTCTATCTGGTGGCGAGCAATCTCGGCCTGCTCGACACCTACACGGCGCTGATCATCACCTACCTGGCGCTCGGTCTGCCGCTCGTAACCTGGGTGCTGTTCGGCTATTTCGAGACGCTGCCGCGCGAGATCGACGAGGCGGCGCGCATGGATGGGGTCGGCGTGCTCGGCCTGCTCTGGCACATCATCCTGCCGATGTCGCTGCCCAGCCTCGTCACCACCGGCCTGCTTGCCTTCATCACCGCGTGGAACGAATTCCTGTTCGCGCTCGCCTTCACCTCCAATATCGACCGCCAGACGATTCCGGTCGGCATCGCCAACTTCACCAACCAATATTACGTGCCCTGGGGCGACATCGCCGCGGCCTCCGCCGTGGTGACCGTGCCGCTGATCGTGCTGGTGCTGTTCTTCCAGCGCCACATCATCGAAGGCCTGACCCAGGGCGGCATCAAGGAATGATGAAATGACTGCCAGAAGCCTCAAGGTCGGCTGCCAGACCTTTACCTGGGAAATGCTCGGGGATCGCTTTGCCGGCGGCCCGGACGATCTGGTCCGGGCGATCTCGGACGGCGGCTATTCCGGCATCGAGATCACCGACACGATGATCGGCCGCTATGCCGGCAAGCCGGTGGAGTTCGCCACAACGCTGAAGCAGGCGGGGCTGACGCTGGTCTCCTTCGCCTTCGGCTCGGACAGCGGCTTTACCGTCAGGGAAGAGATCGACGCCGATCTCGAAAGCGCCCGGCGCTGGATCGATTTCGCCGCCAATTTCCCGGGCGCGCTGGTGTCCATGGGATCGGCGACAGTGGTTTCCGACGGACCGCGCGAGGAAAAGTTCGCCATAGCCGCGGAGGCTTATAACCGCGCCGGCGAGCTCGGCCGCAAGGCCGGCGTGCAGGTAGCCGTGCATCCAAGCTCGCACCACAACACGCTGCTCTACGATCGTCCCGACTACGACCGCATCTTCGGCCTGCTCGATCCCTCTCTCGTTGGCTGGGTGCCCGACACCGGCCACATCCTGCGCGGCCATGCCGACATGCTGGACACGCTGCGCACCTACCGGGACCGCATCCGCTACCTGCATCTGAAGGACGTCGACGCGGCCGGCACCTGGGCCATGCTCGGCAAGGGTATCTGCGACACGCCGGCGGTCATCGACATCGTCACCGCGGCGCCGAACTTCAACGGCTGGCTGGTGCTGGAGGAGGAATCCGAAACTGCCGCCGCCGACCCCGCGGGCGCGGTGAAGACCAACCGCGAAACCATGCGCAGCTATGGCTACTGAGGACCGGCGATGATCAGGAAGGACGAACGTCGTCTTCGCGTCGGGGTGCTGGGCGCCGGGCCGATCGCCCAGTTCGCGCATTTCGAATCCTGCGCCAAGGCCAGGAACGCCGAGCTCTACGCCATCTGCGATGTCGCGCCCGATCTTCTCCAGCGCATGGGCGGTACCTGGGAGCCGCAAAAGCTCTATGACGATTACGACCGGATGCTCGCCGATCCCGAGCTGGAAGCGGTGATCGTCGCCACCTCCGACGCTTATCACGTGCCGATGTCGATCAAGGCGCTGGAGGCCGGCAAGCATGTGCTGTGCGAAAAACCGATCGGCGTCTCCGTCGAGGAAGGCGAACAACTCGCGGAGGCAGTGAGGCGGACGGGCAAAATCCTCCAGGTCGGCCATATGAAACGTTTCGACCAGCCGATCGAGGTGGCGCGCGATTTCATCCGCGACGAGATCGGCGAGGTGCTGGCGCTGAAGGCATGGTACTGCGATTCCACCCACCGCTACACCAACACGGACGCCGTGCAGCCGCTTCCGGTCACCAGCAAGCTGGCCAGAAAACCGTCCGGCAACCCGAAGGCCGATCTGCGGCAATATTTCATGCTGGCGCACGGCTCGCATCTGGTCGATACGGCGCGCTTCCTGTGCGGCGACATCGTCGCCGTGCGCGCCCGCCTTCACGAGCGTTTCGGCGCCTATTGCTGGTTCGTCGAGACGGAATTCGCCAGCGGCGCGCTCGGCCATCTCGACCTCACCGTCGCCGTGCGCATGGACTGGCACGAGGGTTTCCAGCTCTACGGCCAGAACGGCTCGGTGATCGCCAAAACCTTCAACCCCTGGTTCTTCCGCTCCAGCGAGGTGGAAATTTTTCACGAGAAAGACGCGACGATCAGAAAACCGCTCGGCGCCGACGGACATTTCTATCGCCGCCAGCTCGAGGGTCTTGCCGACACGGTGCTCACCGGGACGCCGATGCGCGGCGCCGACGTCGAGGACGGTATCGCCTCGATCCGCGCCATGGTGGCGATCGCCCGCTCGGTGGAAAGCGGCGAGCGCGTCGAGCTCGCCTCGGTGACGGGCGCAGTCTGATGCAGGTCGGGATTTTCGCGAAGACCTTTCCCGGCACCGATCCTGCCAGCGTGCTGGCAGCCGTGAGTGGGGCGGGTTATGCGACCACGCAGTTCAATCTCGCCTGCGCCGGCCTGTCCTCCATGCCGGACGTGGTACCGGCGGAAACGATAGCCGCGATAGCAAGAGCGGCCGAGACGACGGGCGTGTCGCTGGCGGCGCTCTCCGGCACCTACAACATGGCCCATCCCGACACGGCGGTGCGTGAAGACGGCCTACGCCGGCTGGCCGTGGTGATCGAGGCGGCGGCGACGCTGTCCATACCGCTGGTCACGCTGTGCACCGGCACCCGCGATCCCCATGATCAGTGGGCGCACCATCCGGACAACGCCGATTCCTCCGCCTGGGTCGACATGGCGCGCGAGATGGAAAAGGCGCTGGCGCTTGCAGAGCGGCACGGCGTCGACCTCGGCATCGAGCCGGAGCAGGCGAACATAGTCACGTCGGCCGCCGAGGCCATGCGCCTGATCGCCAATATGGGCTCCCGCAGGCTGAAGATCGTGCTCGACCCCGCGAACCTGTTCGAACGCGCGACACCTGGCCAGGCCCGCGCCGTCGTGGCGGATGCCGTGGAGCGCAGCGCCGGCCATGTCGCCGTGGCCCATGCGAAAGACCGCTTTGCCGACGGCCGCTTCGCCACCGCCGGGCATGGAATCGTCGACTTCTCCGATTTCGTCGCCCGGCTGAAAGCAACCGGCTTCGACGGCCCGCTGGTCACCCACGGCCTCTCCGCCGGGGAGGCGCCCGGCGTCGCCTGCTTCCTGAAGGAGCTGGTGCGATGACCGTCACCACGCTCGAACGCGGCGGCGCGCTGCTAAAAATCTTCGACCTTGGGCGAGGTCCGGCCGTGCTGCTCCAGCACGGTCTTGGCGGCGACGAGGCGCAGGTGGCGCAGACTTTTCCGGGATCGCTCTCCTGCCGGCGGCTGACGCTGGAGTGCCGGGGCCATGGCGGCTCCAGCCTCGGCGGCAAGCGTCCTTTCTCCTTCGCCATGTTCGCCGACGACATCGTCGCCGCCGCCGAGCAAGCGGGTATCGAGCGCTTCGTCGCCGGCGGCATTTCCATGGGCGCGGGCTTGGCGCTGCGCCTCGCCATCCGTCATCCGGATCGCGTGAGCGGGCTCCTCCTGGTGCGCCCCGCCTGGGCATTTTCCGCCGCTCCCGAAAACCTCGCGCCGATCGCCGAAGTCGCGCGGCTGGTGCGCAGCCACCCGCTCGCCGAGGCCCGCGCCAACTTCGAGCGGTCGCAGACGGCGGTGCGGCTGAAGGTTGAGGCTCCCGACAATCTGAACTCGCTGCTCGGCTATTTCGACCGTCCGGACATCCTTCGGTTCGCCGAGGTGCTGGAGGATATTTCCAGCGACGGGCCCGACGTCTCGGAACAGGATGCGGCCGCACTTGCCATCCCCACGCTGGTGATCGGCAACGAGCTGGACGCGATCCATCCGCTGCCGATGGCTCAAACACTTGCCGCCGCCATCCCCGGCGCCGCCATCCGAATCGTCACGCCCAAGGCGAGTGACAAGAACCGCCATTTCGCGGAGGTGCAGGCGGCGATCGCAGCCTTCCTGCGCAGCCATTTCGACATCCCCAACGGTGCATCCTCATGACGACCAAAACCCTTTCCGGCCGCGCCGCCATCGCCGCCCTGCCCCGCAACCGGCTCATCGGCGAGTTCTCGCTGTGGTCGGCCGACCTCGCCAACATGGAGCGCGACCTCAACCGCATCGAGGCGCATGTCGATCTCCAGCATATCGACGTCGCCGACGCCCGCTTCACGCCAGGCCTGCTGTTCTTCCCCGACTTCGTCGCGCGCATCGCGAACCTGACGGCGAAGCCGGTCCATGTTCATCTCATGGTCGAAGCGGACATCGTCGAGGAGCAAACCCGCCAGTTCATCGAGGCTGGCGCCGATCTGGTCAGCGTGCATGCCGAAAACGGCGAGGCTGGGCTGCGCGCGGTGCGGCTGGCGCGCGAGCGTGGCGCCGCGGCCGGCGTCGTGCTCAAGCTGGAGACGCCGGTCGAGGCGGTCAAACCGTTCCTCTCCGAGGTCGAGTTCGTCACCTTGCTCGGCACCTCCATCGGCATAAAGGGCGTCGGCCTTGCCGACAATGCCTGCGACCGGCTGATCGCCGCGCGCAAGCTGCTACGGGAAGCCGGCCGCGAAGCCGAGGTCGTGCTCGCTGCCGACGGCGGCATCCGTGACGAGACGGTGCCGCGGCTGCGCGCCGCCGGTGCCGAGACGGTCGTGCTGGGATCGCTCGCCTTCGGCGCCCCCGACCTCGCGCAACGGATGGCCTGGCTGCACAGGCTGAAGGTCGCCGCCTGATGCCAAAGGTCGCCCTCGCCTTCGACCTCGGCGGCACTGAGCTGCGCGGCGCGCTCGTCGAGAGCGGCGGGCGCATCCTCGCTTCCGCCTCGGCGCCGACACTGGCGCTGGCCGGATCGGAAGCGGTGATCGGCCAGATCGTCGGGCTCGCCGGCGAGTTGCGGGCGATGCGGCCGGATGCGGAGGTGGCGGGCATCGGGCTCGGCGCGCCGGGTCCGCTCGATCCAAAGGCCGGCATCGTCATCGGCCCGCCGACGCTGGCGGGCTGGCACGAGGTGCCGCTGATGGACATCCTCATCAGCCGGTTCGGCCTGCCGGTGCGGCTCGAAAACGATGCCAACGCCGCCGCGCTGGGCGAATTGCGCTTCGGCGCCGGGCGCGGAGCGGAGTCGCTGGTCTTCGTCACCGTATCGACCGGCATCGGCGGCGGCGTCATCGCCGAAGGCCGTCTCTACCATGGCCGGCGCGGGCTCGCCGCCGAGATCGGCCACATGACCATCACCGGCGAGGGCGAGCGCTGCTTCTGCGGCGCCGTAGGCTGCTTCGAGGCCGTCGCCTCCGGCACGGCGCTCGGTCGCCGCGCCACGGCGCTGTCCGCATCCGGCGACGGCTCGCCTATGCGGCGGCTATCGGCGAACGGCGACGTCACGGCGCGGCATGTGGTCGAGGCGGCGCGCGCCGGCGACCATGCGGCGCTGGCGCTGATCGAGGACGAGGCGCAGTGGCTCGGCATCGGCTTCACCAACCTGCTGCATCTCTATTCGCCGGACGTGCTGGTGATGGGCGGCGGTCTTGCCAACGGCTTCGACCTGCTGATCGGCACTCTCCGGCGGACCGTCAGCCGGCGTGCGATGCCCGCCTATCGCGATGTCCCCATCATGCCTGCGCAGCTCGGCGGCAATGCCGGGTTGGTGGGCGCCGCCAGCCTGATCCTGTGGGAAGGCGAGCCCGGCGCACCGATCGCGATCGTGCAGGACGAGGACGCATCCGAAAACCCCGTTTCCGGCGAGGCACACCATGGCTGAACTCAAGCTGCGCGGCGCGCGCAAGTCGTACGGCGCCGTCGAGATCATCAAGGGCGTCGACCTTGACGTCGAAGACCGCGAGTTCGTGGTCTTCGTCGGCCCGTCAGGCTGCGGAAAATCGACGCTGCTGCGCATGATAGCCGGTCTGGAAAAGATCACCGCCGGGGATCTCGTCATCGACGGCGAGCGCGCCAACGACATCGATCCGTCCGAGCGCGGGCTCGCCATGGTGTTCCAGTCCTACGCGCTCTATCCGCATATGACGGTGGCCGAGAACATGGGCTTTGCCCTGAAGATCGCCGGCGTGTCCCTGGAGGAGCGGAGCCGCAAGGTGCTGGAGGCAGCCGAAGCTCTGCAGCTTTCGCAACTGCTCGACCGCCGGCCCAAGGAACTGTCGGGCGGCCAGCGCCAGCGCGTCGCCATCGGCCGCGCCATCGTGCGCAATCCGAAAGTGTTCCTGTTCGACGAGCCGCTGTCCAACCTCGACGCCGCCTTGCGCGTCAGCATGCGGCTCGAGCTGATGCGCCTGCACGAGCAACTGGCCGCCACCATGATCTACGTCACCCACGACCAGATCGAGGCGATGACCATGGCCGACAAGATCGTGGTGCTGAACGGCGGCCAGATCGAGCAGGTCGGCTCGCCGCTCGACCTCTACCACCGGCCAGCGAACATTTTCGTCGCCGGCTTCATCGGCTCGCCCAAGATGAATTTCTTGACGACGGCGGTGGCTTCGACCGGCCCCGACGGCGTGTCGGTCACGTTGCCCGGCGGCCACACGATTACCGTTCCCGCCACCGCCGATACGGTCAGTGTCGGCGACGAGGTGCTGCTCGGCATCCGCCCGGAACATCTGCGCGTGGCGCCGGACGGGCAGTTCAGGGGCGAGGCCATGCTCGCCGAAAGACTGGGCAGCCTGACCATCCTGCATGTGAAGGTCGCACCTGAGGTTACGCTGGTCGTGCAGGCAGACGGCGGCGACGCGACGCCTCTCCATAGTCCGATCGCCCTGGATATCGCCCCGGCGTCCTGCCACCTCTTCCGCCAGGATGGGCAGGCCTTGCCTTCGCTCCACGCGAAGTAGCGGCGGCAGGCATTGGCGGACGTCGGCCATCAGGCTGACATGAGGGCTGGCCACCGCCGGCGCTGCAGCCGATCCGATTGATTGAGCAGCGCGAGCGGTTCGTCGCCAAAAATCGCGGAAGTCCGCTCGTTAGCCCTGACCTACCATGCATGACTCGTCCGAAGACGGATCATTTGCCGTCGGATCGAGTTCGCGATTCCGAGGCAGGGCTCCCGCGCGTGTGGTCGGCTAAGCCGCTGGGAATGCCCAGCTTTCACTTGCCTCGCCGGCGCTTCCGGGTAGGGAGCGAGGCATCCTGTCCACCAACAAAGACACGAACGCAACCCGCAACACATTGCAAAAAATAGAAAAACATGATTATATTGAATGAGCGTTCAAACAAAACAGAGCCTATTATGAACCTGCACAGCCGTGACGTGGCCATCCCCAACGATTGGGACCGCCGGGGGTTGCCGGGCTGGAGCTATCATAGCCCCGCTCTTCTCGACCTGGAGAAGGAACACGTCTTCCGCAATCACTGGCAGATCGTCGGCCACGTCTCCGACGTGCCCAATGCCGGCGACTACCTCGCCATGGACGTCGTCGGCGAACGCGCCCTGGTCGTGCGCGGCAAGGACGGCGTGGTGCGGGCCTTCCACAACATGTGCCGGCATCGCGGCTCCCGCGTCGTCGCCGAGGACAAGGGCACCTGCCGCAATGCGCTGGTCTGCCCCTTCCACGGCTGGGTCTATAATCTCGACGGCACCCTGCGCGGCGCGGCGCGGCCGGGCTCCTTTCCGGATCTCGACAAGGCCGAGTTCGGGCTGTCGCCGCTCGAGCTTGAGATCTGGATGGGCTTCATCTTCGTACGCTTCCGACAAGGGCCGCAACCCTCGGTCGCCGAACTCCTCAGTCCGGTCGAGGCGGAGATCGCCCCTTACGGTATTGCCGGCATGGTGCCGGCCTATGGCGTGTGGACGCAGAAGACACCGGTCAACTGGAAGTCGGTGCGTGACGTCGACAACGAGGGCTACCATGTCGCCATGGCGCACCCGGCCCTGCAGGATCTCTACGGCGCGACCTATTTCGACGAGCCCTTCGCCAACGGCGTTTCGCGCTCCTTCGCCACCTACAATCCGCATGCCGGGCGGCGTTGGAGCGTGCGCAACTATGTCCGCATCGCGCCCCAGCCGGAGCGCCTGCCTGAGACTCTGCGCAAGGCCTGGATCTATTACGGCCTCTTCCCCAACGCGGTGATCGCCGTCACGCCGGAGACGGCGCAGTTCTACCAGGAATTCCCGCTCTCCACCGGTCAGACGCTGCTGCGCGGCGCCATATACCGCTATGCCGACGAGACGCGCCAGCAGGCGGCGGCGCGCTATCTGGCCTGGCGCATCGACCGCGAGACCACCGCCGAGGACATCCAGCTCACCGTGTGGTCGAACGAATCCATGCTGTCGGATGCTTTCTCCGGCTTCTATCTGTCCGATCTCGAATACGGCGTGCGCAGCCACCACGACCATTTGCGCGGGCTCCTGCCGGTGCTGGAACTGGAGACGGCGCCGGAGGAGAAGGATATGTGGGGGCTCAACGAGGCGCTTCGGTCCCGCTCCTGACCGCATCGACCGCCATTTCGACGGCTTCTCCGGAAAAGGACATTGCGTGTCCCGCCTGCGCGAGTATCCCGCGGAAGCGGGCATTGCCGTGCAGGCTGCGGAACGCCGAATCGATCTTTATACCTAGGCTGTCCGGCTCGCGCTCGGCGACGGCGAGCGCGAGATGGGTGAGGGCCGGCTCGGTCCGGTCGAGAAACGCCAGCGTGCGCGCGACCTTGTAGGCCGATACCTTGCCCTGCGCATGCTGCCCAAGCTGTTCGGCCAGCATCGCCTCCAGCAGGCCTTCCCGGCCATCGGCGGCATAGCCCTGCTGCGCCGCCCGGTAGATCTTCGCCATGCCCTCCTCCCCGACGATCCGCGCCGCTTCCAGTGATTCAGCGAGCGACTCCCGGTAGCGGCCCTGGTCGAAATAGATGTCGGCGAGATAGAAATGCGGCGCCGGATAGTCCGGGGCGCTTTCAGCGAATTCCCTCAGTAGCCTGCCGGATTCCTCCACTTGACCGGCGTGATACAGGATGAGCGCCTTGTTGGCGAGGATGGCCGTGAGTTCGGATCGCGTTCCTGGGCCCGGCGAATGGCGTCGAGCGCCACGTCAAAGGCACCCGTCTGCATGGTCGTCAACGCCAGCCAGTGATTGTTGTCGGGCGAGCCGGGATCCAGTTCGAGGGCGCGGTCGAACAGCGCCCGCGAGCGAACGAAGTCGCGGTCCCAGTAGAAGACCGTGAAGCCTAGCGCCGCATGCGCCGCGGCAAGGTTCTGGTCGAGCTTCCAGCTCGGAGGGATAGGCATAGACCGACGCCCGCGTCTGGCCCGGCACGCGATGCACCGGCAGGCCGCGTTCTGCCTCCCAGCGCTTCACCGTCCGCTCGTCGCGGCCGAAGAAGCTGGCGATCTCCTTCCAGCTCTTCAGCGGCCTTTCCGCCCCGTTGCGCCCGTCCAGCGCCGCCATGTCCACCCAGATGCCCCGATATGCCCCGCATTGCCATCAGCAATGCGTCGCGCAGGCAAGTAGATTTTCGGCGTGCCGATTCGGAACGCCCTGCGTGCGCAGGCGCGGCGGACCCGCAGACCCGTGATCGGCGCCCGGCCCCAATGGCGCCGCGCCGCGCTCCCTTCGCAAGCTCAGGCCGAAGGGAGCGCGGCAACTTTCATTGATAGGGGAGGAGCGCCCGGCGGGCGGCGCGGGCATGATCACCCTTGCCAGACACCTTCCGTGGCGAGATCGTCCATGGTCCGCGAAATGCCCTCGCGCAGGATCGCCACCATGTCGTCGATCTGGCTGCGCGAAATGATCAGCGGCGGCGACATCACGCACATGTGGATGAGCGGCCGCACCAGCAGGCCGAGCGAGTGGCAGTGCGCGTCGATGCGTTTTCCCACTTCGTAGTCGAGCTTCAGCGGATCGTTGCTCTCCCGATCGGCGACGCATTCAACGCAGGCCATCAGGCCTACGCCGCGCACCTCGCCGACCAGCGGCAGTTCCTCCAAAGTCTTCAGCCGCTCCTGAAAATACGGCGCAACGGCACGCGCATGGTCGAGGATGCCGCCTTCGAGCAGGTCGAGATTGGCGAGCGCCACCGCGCAGCCGACCGGGTGGCTGGTGTAGGTCAGCCCGTGCGCATACATGGCATCCGGGTGGTTGGAACGGCGCAGGTCGGCGAGCAGCCGTTCCGACACCAGCATCCCGCCGAGCGGAAAATAGCCGGAAGTCACGCCCTTGGCGAAGGTGATGATGTCGGGATCGATGCCGAACACGTCCTGCGAGGCGAATATCTCGCCGAGCCGGCCGAAACCCGTCACCACCTCGTCCGACACGTAAAGAATGTCGTTGTCGCGGCAGATTTCACGGATACGCGGCAGGTAGCCCGGCGGCGGCACGATCACTCCGCCGGATGCCTGCACCGGTTCGCCGACAAAAGCGCCGATCTTGTCGGCGCCGATCCGCGCCACCGTTTCGGCGAACTCGTCGACGAGCTGGTCGGCGAACGCCTCCACTGTCATGCCCTCGGGGCGACGGAATGGGTCCGGCGACGACAGCTTTACCACCAGCCCGTCGGCGACATCCATCCAGTCGCGATCGCGCGGGCGGCCGTTGAGCGAGGCCGACAGATAGGTCGAGCCGTGATAGGCGCCGCCGCGCGACAGCAGCAGCTTCTTCTCCGGCCAACCGCGCACGTTGTTGTAGAACTGCATGAAGCGCAGCGCGCTTTCCACCGCCGACGATCCCCCGGTCGTAAAGAACACATGACTGAGGTCGCCCGGCGCGTGAGCCGCGATGCGCTCGGCAAGCACCGCCGACGGCTCGTTCATCGTGTACCAGGGCGTGTTGTAGGAGAGCCGCATCGCCTGCTCGTACATCACCCCAGCCAGTTCCTCGCGGCGATGACCGGCATTGACGCACCACATGCCGGCCGGCCCGTCGATCAGCCGCCTGCCCTCGCCATCGGTGACGTAGATGCCGTCGCCGCTGCCGATCAGGCCGCGTGCCTCGCTGCCGATGGAGCCGGCATAAGGCCACGGCTGCACGAGATGGCGCCTCGCCAGTTCTTCCGCGTCCGCCTCCGGGGCCTGTCGCTCGAAGCTGCTGTCCCTGACCGCCGCCATATCGATCTCCTTTTCTCCGGCATCCGGACCGGCGACGCATTTAAATAGCCGTAAAAAATACGTTATCGAATTCTTTCTGAATATCCGTTCAATCAATATTCCAGAAATGCGGCTTGATTTCAATCCGCTCTTGCGCTCATGATGACGGAAAGCCCGGAAACAAGGGAACGCCCGGCCGGCATGAGAGCAGCCATGGAACGTGAGTTCACGCGATCCGCGACAGGCGAGCCGTTGCAATGACGGCTGCCGCGGAAGGGGAAATCGCGTACCGCAAGGCGCGGCCCGGCTCGAAACCCCTTCTGCAATCGGAAACTGCCCGCGGCCTGGCGCTGGTCAGTCCACCCCTGCTCTACGCGCTCGTGCTGCTGGTCGTGCCGATCCTAGTGGTGATCGCCCACAGCTTCTGGACCCAGAACTATCTCACCATCGACCGGACCTTCACGCTCGAACAGTACCGCATCGCTCTGACCGAGCCGATCTATCGTGACCTGCTGCTGCGCTCGCTGTTCATCTCCTTCTCGGTCAGCGTTCTCACGGTCGCGCTCGCCTATCCGATCGCCTACTACATCTCCTTCCGCGGTGGCCGGTACAAGAGCCTCTGGCTGTTCCTGATCACCATCCCGTTCTGGACCAGCTACCTGCTGCGCGTCATGTCGTGGAAGGTGATCCTCGGCTACAACGGCGTGCTGAATTCCGGCCTGCTCGGCCTCGGCATCATCGACGAACCGTCGACGGCGCTGCTCTACAATTCAAGTGCCGTGATCATCACGCTGACCCATGCCTGGGCCGCCTTCGCCATCCTGCCGATCTTCGTGTCGCTGGAGAAGGTCGACCGCACGCTGATCGAGGCCGCCACCGACCTCGGCGACGGCCCCATCCGCAGCTTCCTGCGGGTAACGCTGCCGCTGTCGATGCCCGGCGTCATTTCGGCACTGCTGATCGTCATGATCCCGACCGTCGGTGACTACGTCACGCCGAAGCTCGTCGGCGGCAAGGACGGCGTGATGATCTCCAACGCCATCCAGGCGCAATTCGGCAAGGCGCTGAACTGGCCGCTCGGCGCGGCGCTGTCGGTCACCACGATGGTGGTGGTGACCGCGATGGCGGCGGCCTCGGTCCTCCTGCTCAAGCTGGCGGCGAGGCGTGCCCGATGAAACGCCTGCTCGAACGATGGCTGCCGGCCTATGCCATTCTTTACGTGATCTTCCTCTATCTGCCGGTACTTCTGCTGCCGGTCTTCTCGATCAACGCGTCGGCGGTGCCGAAATTTCCGCTCACCGGCTATACGCTCAAATGGTACGAGGAACTGCCGCGCACCCAGGCTCTGCTCGACGCGGCGTGGAACAGCCTCGTCGTCGGCGTCGCCTCCGCCATGCTGGCAACGGTGCTCGGCATCTGCGCGGCGCGCGCCATCACCCGCTACCGTTTTCCCGGACGCGGGACGGCCCATGGCCTGATCATGGCGCCGCTGGTCCTGCCGGAGATCATCGTCGCAGTCTCGATGCTGCTGGTGCTTCTGCGGCTTGGCCTCAGCCTGTCGCTGTTCACCGTCGTGCTGGGGCACATCCTGATCTGCATTCCCTATTCCGTCAGCGTGCTGACGGCGGCCTTCGAGGGTTTCGACGCGAGCCTGGAGGAGGCCTCGGCGGATCTCGGCGAGACGGCGTGGGGCACGTTCCGGCGCGTGACGCTGCCCATGGTGGCGCCGGCCATCATCTCGTCGCTGCTGGTCTCCTTCACCATCTCGCTCGACGATTTCATCATCGCCTTCTTCCTCGGCGGCACGGATGCGACCTTGCCGATCTACATCTGGGGCCAGTTGCGTTTCGCCGCAAAACTGCCCAGCGTGCTGGCGCTCGGCACGCTGCTGCTGGTTGGTTCCTTCGCCCTGCTCACCATTGCCGAAATCCTGCGCCGCCGCGCCGAGCGGCGCACCCAAGCGCCGGGGGTGTCCCTTGCCTGACCGTACCATGATCGAAATCAGGAACGTCACCCGCAGCTACGGGACGTTCAAGGCCCTGGACGACGCCAATCTCGCCATTCGCGAGGGCGAGTTCTTTTCGCTGCTCGGCCCATCCGGCTGCGGCAAGACCACGCTGCTCAGGATGATCGCCGGCTTCGATACCCCGACCGGCGGCTCGATCCTCGTCGACGGCCAGCCGATGGATGGCATTCCGGCCAACCGCCGCCCCACCAACATGGTGTTCCAGAGCTATGCCATCTTCCCGCATTTGAACGTCGAGCAGAACGTCGCCTATGGGCTCAAGCGCATGAAGCTCGAGGCCGCGGAAGAAAAGCGCCGCGTCGAGGAAGCGCTGGCCATGGTGTCGCTCGCCGGGCTGGGCAAGCGGGGCGCCACCGAACTCTCCGGCGGCCAAAGGCAGCGCGTCGCGCTGGCGCGAGCCCTGGTGATGCGGCCAAAGGTTCTGCTGCTCGACGAGCCGCTGTCGGCACTCGACAAGAAGCTGCGCGAGCAGATGCAGGTCGAGTTGCGCCGGCTGCAGAAGGCCGTCGGCATCACCTTCATCCTGGTCACCCACGACCAGTACGAAGCGCTCGCCATGTCAGACCGCATCGCCGTCATGTTCGGCGGAAAAATCGCGCAGGTGGCGGCCCCAAAGGAAATCTATCAGCGGCCGGTCAACCGCCAGGTGGCGGATTTTCTGGGCGGCATGAATTTCATCAAGGCCGAGATCGTCGACGACGCCGGCACGTCCATCGTCGTCGACACGCTGGGCTTCGGCCGCGTCAGGACTGACAAACCGGCCGCCTATGTCAAGAACGGCTCGGCCGCGACCATCGGCATCCGCCCCGAGCGGCTGCGCGTCCTGTGGGACGATGCCAGCGCCAGGCACGAGGTGGCGGGCACGGTCGTGGAACGGCATTATTTCGGCGAGATCACCCACCTCGTCGTCGAGGTGCCCGGCATGGACAAGCCGTTGTCAGTCACCGAGACCAACGATTTCGGCGCCGACGACCTGCCGCTCGGCGCGCCGATCCGGCTGGGCTACGATCCCGACGCGCTGGTCGCCATGGCGGATTGAAGGGATTCGATCACGCCGATCGCCGCCGCCCTGCCGGCGACGATGGCGCCCTCGATGTAGCCGGGAAAAGACGGCGACAGTTCCGACGAGGCGAATGCCACGGAGGACAGACCGCGCCGCAGGATGGCTTCGGCGTCCTTCGCCGAAAAATCCATGATCGTGTCGGAATAGCCGCCGCCGCTCCATTTGTCGTCCGTCCAGTCGCGCATCGTGACGTCGAGCGGCGTCTTCGCCTCGTGCCCTAACGCCGCGCGGAGCTTTTCCAGGATCGCCAGCTTGACAGCCTCATGCCCCATCCGCCGCCAACGCTCGGCAAGGCTGCCCCCGGCGAAAACGACGATCGCCGCGTGATCGTCGTCGCGGCTTGCGTCGCAGGCATAAAGACCCAGCGGATCGAGGAAGAACACACTGCCGCTCAGCCCCTTGTCGCGCCAGAACGGTCTTTCGTAGCGCAGCAGCGCCTTAATCACCTTGCCGCTGCGCCACACCGAAGTCGCCTGACAGAGCTCGACCGGGAGCGGCGGATCGTAGGTGAGCCGGCGCGCCATCACCGGCGGCACGGCGAGGATGGCGTGTTCGGCCTCGTAGAGCCCCGCGTCCGTGCGGAGGCTGACTTTCCCCGGACCGTGCCGGATGCTGCGTACCGCCTCGCCGAGGCGCAGCCCTGAGCCGAGTTGGTGCCCGAGATCCTCGGCCAGCGAATGCATCGTCTCCTTCAGGAAATATTGCAACTCAGGCGCCTCGTTGGTGATGCGCCGGTCGTTGGAAACGAAATACCAGAGCGGCAGAAGGTCCGCCGGCTGGCACCACAGGCCCTCGATCGAACCGAGGAAGGCCCATTGCGCGTCATGCGCGTCGGGCTGCGCCTCCGCCCAGCCGCGCACCGAGAGGTTGGCGATGGCAGGATCGTCGGGGTCGAGAGCGTTCGCCCGGTCACGGATCCTCGCGGAACGGCGGTAAAGGTCTTCGACCGTGCCGACGATCGTCGCCGGCTCGATCAGCCACTTTCCAGGAAACAGCCCGTTCACCCGCGTCTTGCCATAGGCATCCGCCAGCGCCGAAATCTCCGGCATGTCGTCGCAGTAATACTGGCCGCCGACGTCAACGCGCTCGCCGAGCCCGTTCGACATCGATTCCACCCGTCCGCCGACCCGATCCCGTGCCTCGAGGACAACGACGTCGATCCCAGCCGCTTTGAGGACATGCGCTGCCGACAGGCCGGTGAACCCGGCTCCGATGACGATCACCTGCGACCGAACGACCCTCGCACTCAATTGCCTGCCCCCTGCCTGGCCATTCCGGCAGCCCGACCTGCCATTCCCGAGCGGCCACTCCCGGGCCGCTCCCCCTTGTCATTTTCCGATGACGCATGGTTAATGTCCATGGCCATGGTGCTGGCGCATCGGGATTTTGCCGACCTGGTGATTCCGCGGCGCCGATGTGGCCAACGCAGCCATTCCAGCCGGCCGGCCAAATCGGAGCCATTGTCGTCACAGCGTCGCGGCGCCCTTCCGCAGTCGCTTCGCGCCGAGTTTGGCCAATGCCTTCCGCACTTCACGCAGCTCGTTGTCCCACCCATCGCCGGGATTCATCGGGCTTTCGCTGGCGGCCCGCTGCAGCCCGCGCGCCTCCGATTCGATCTCCCTCAACCTCTCGATCTTCTGGCGGGTGTTGAGCGACCCGTCCTCGACGATCTCCCGCACCTTCATTTCCCTGAACGTAACCATCGATCGGCTCTCCAATTGGTCGCGGCAAAACGCACCGGAGCGGCCGTCGTTCCAGCGGCCACGGCCCACACGAAGGGAACTTCGGGAGGATGTTGATTGTTATTCCAGGGCCTTAGCCGCGCCGACCTCCCTGGCAGGCCGGAATAGGTCACAGGAGGATGCCGTGGAAAAGCATTTTACGAGAATCGCGAACGCCATCGCCTACGCGGCCGGCAAACCGGGGACCTTCATCCTCTGCGCCGGGATCATCATAGTGTGGGCAGTGAGCGGGCCGCTGTTCGGTTTCTCCGACACCTGGCAGCTGATCATCAACACCGGCACGACGATTATCACCTTCCTGATGGTGTTTTTGATCCAGAACACGCAGAACCGGGACAGCGCCGCCCTGCAGACCAAGCTCGACGAACTGATCCGCAGTTCCAAGGCAAAGAATCATTTCATCGGCATCGAGCACCTGACCGAGAGCGAGCTCGAGGAAATCCGCAAGAAGTGCGAAGAGGCAGCCGAGCGCGCCGGTGAGGCCGCGGAAGAGGCGCAAGAGGCCGCCGCCTGATCCATCGATGAAAAGGCCGGGAAAACCCCGGCCTCCAAAGGTATGCGACCGGGCCGCCGAGCGCCGGAAAAAACCGGCTCACGCCCCGCGTCGGCTCAGTACCCCGCCTTGATCTTCTCGAACTCGGCGATCATCTTCTGCTTCAGCTCCGCCGGCACAGGCGACTGGAACAGCGTCTTGTCCACGAATTTCTCGACATTGTCATAACCCTTCTCGGCCAGCACCTTCGGGTCGATCGACTGCATCGCCTTGGCGTTGGCGTGGCCATAGCCCCAGTCCGACAGCAGGAACTGCGCGACCGGATCGGTGTTGATCGAATTCAGGAAATCGTAGGTCTTGTCGATATTCCCCGGCGCGCCCTTCAGTCGGACATAGCCGCACACCCAGGTCGACAGACCCTCGTCTGTATCCTTTTTCGCCTTGATCGGCGCGCCGGCCAGTGCCGACTGCACGCTGGCGTCGTCCCAGGCCCAGGCGAGGTCGACCTCGCCGCCGCTCATCGCCTGCACGATGTCGGTATTGTCGGTCCAGTAGAGCCGCACGTTCTTGTGCACCTCGCGCAAAAAGTCCGACGCCTGCTTGAACTGCTCGTCGGTCATCTGCGTCCAGTCTTTCAGCCCGATGACCAGCGAGGCCAGCGCGTAGGCGTCGTCGACATTGTCGCCGATCGACACGCGATCCTTGAATTTCGGTTCGGCGAAGGCCTTCAGCGACTGGATGTCCTTCTCGTCGACCTTCTCCGAATTGTAGGTCACCAGCGTGTTGCCCCAGTCCCACGGCATGAACCAAGCGGTCCCGTCGGCCGTGGTGGCGAGATCCTTCATCGCCATGATGCCGGGGTTGAGGTCCTTCCAGGCCGCGATCTTGGATGTGTCGAGGGGTTCAATCAGCCCAGCGTCGCGCCACTTCACCACGCTCTGCGAGCAGGGATGCGCCAGGTCGGTCTTGAAGCCGGAGCGGATTTTCTCGAACGCCTCGTCCTCGTCGCCGAAGAAGGTGAAGGTCGGGGAATCGCCGTGTTTCGCCACATAGTCGGGATGGAACTGTTCGGCTTCGTAGCCGGACCAGTCGAAAATGGTCAGTTCCGAGTCCGCGGCGGCAACGAGTGCCGGCGCGGAAGCCGACAGCGTCGCGGCGAGTGCGACCGTCAAAATAATGCGTCGAGTAGAAGTCATTGTCGTTCCATCCTCTGTGGTTCTTGTTGTTCAGTCGACCTTTCTCGCCGGCGGCGCCTCGCGCTTGAAATGCCGCGGAAACGCCGAGGCGAGATAGTCGGATGCCGCATGCCGAGCGCTTTCGCGCGTGGCGTTTTCGGTGCCCATCATGAGGCGCAGCCACAGCCCCTCGAGCATGGCGCTCAGCCCCAGCGCCGTGGAAAACGCATCGAAGTCGTAGCCGCCGTCCTCCTTCAGCCGCCGGCAGAGATCTATGAAGACCTGCTGATAGGCCTCGTCATTGGCGCCGCACAGCATCTGGTAGGTCGGGCGCGACTTCGCCTCGCCCCAGAATGCGCACCAGGCGGCCAGCTTGCGCTTGTTGCAGATCGCACGGTCGAAATCGGCGGCCACCAGAGCGGCGAGCTGGCGTGCCGGATCGTCGCCGGCCTTTTCCAGCGCCGCGCGCCAATGCGCCGAATACTCGTCGGCCATGTATTGCAGCGTGGCGACGAGCAGCTTTTCCTTGCTCTCGAAATGGAAATTGACGATGCCGCGCGACAGGCCGGCGCCGTCGGCGACATCAGCCATCGTCGTTTCCGAATAGCCGCGCTTGGCGAGCGAATCGATCGTCGCCTCGATCAGCTGCTGCCGCCGCGTCTCCTTCGAGGCTTTTCGGCCGCGCCTTTCGCCGTCGGCTAGAGGTTCTTTCAGGGGTGCG
>NZ_PXYK01000021.1 GCF_003012745.1 Kumtagia ephedrae
AAGCGGCGGCGCTTCAAGGCTGGCGCGGGCGGAAAAAGTAAACTGTCCCCGGCACTTACCTCCTGGCTCGCCGTGAATTCGCGTCGGCAGAATCCGCTTTTCGCGGACCATTTTATCCCCTCCCCTTCCGCCTGCCGCATACTTGCGCCCGAAAGCCGCTCCCTGCGGGAATCTGGTGCGCACCGGGTATCAGGAGGGAGCGTCGGCGCCGGGTCGGTCGTGCAATCGGTAGCGCGGCTGGCGAGAGCTGGAGACCCGGGCCCCAGCCGCGACACCTGCGCGAATGCAGCGCTAGCGGACGGGCAAGAACGCCGGCGGGGCGCGGGTCACCGCGCCACGTATTAACTTAGAGAGGCTCGGCCCCGCGCCCCGCTTCCCGCACTTTCCTTTCAATGGCCAGACTGCGAAAGCAGGGCGTGGCGAGGATGAAGCTTGCCTGCGCCGTTCCGAACAAATCGCATTGTTGCATGGACCGGGATCGTTTTCCGGGATGACATCCGCTCCAAAGCGGATTAGGTCGGTTGCGGCTTACCTTGCCGGGAATGCCGCGCCCCCGCCACTCCAAAGCTCCGACCATGAAGCCCACCCTCGATATCGCCGACCTCAAGGAAATCGCGCGCCGCCGCGTGCCGAGAATGTTCTTCGACTATGCCGATTCCGGTGCCTGGACCGAAAGCACGTACCGGGCCAACGAGGAGGACTTCAAAAAGATAAAGTTCCGGCAGCGCGTGCTGGTCGACATGACCGGGCGCTCGCTGGAAAGCACCATGATCGGCGAGAAGGTGGCGATGCCCGTCGCACTGGCGCCCACGGGGCTGACCGGCATGCAGCATGCCGACGGCGAGATGCTGGCGGCGCAGGCGGCGGAGGAGTTCGGCGTGCCGTTCACCCTGTCGACCATGTCGATCTGCTCGATCGAGGACGTCGCCTCGGTGACCAAAAAGCCGTTCTGGTTCCAGCTCTACGTCATGCGCGACCGCGATTTCGTCATCAATCTGATCGACCGGGCCAAGGCGGCGAAATGCTCGGCGCTGGTGCTGACGCTCGACCTGCAGATTCTCGGCCAGCGCCACAAGGACCTGCGCAACGGACTGTCGGCGCCGCCCAGGATGACCCCGGCGAACATCGTCAACATGGCGTTCCGCCTGCCCTGGTGCGCGCGCATGCTGAAGACCCGGCGCCGCAGCTTCGGCAACATCGTCGGTCACGCCAAGGGCGTCGGCGACCTGTCCTCGCTCTCCTCCTGGACCAACGAGCAGTTCGATCCGCGCCTGTCGTGGAAGGACGTCGAATGGATTCGCGAGCGCTGGGGCGGCAAGCTGATCCTCAAGGGCATCCTCGATGCCGAGGACGCGAAGCTGGCGGCGGCGACCGGCGCCGACGCGATCATCGTCTCGAACCATGGCGGCCGCCAGCTCGACGGCGCGCCGTCTTCTATCTCGGTGCTGCCGGGGATCGTCGAGGCGGTCGCCGACCGCACCGAAATCCATCTCGACGGCGGCATCCGCTCCGGCCAGGACGTCTTGCGCGCACTCTGCCTCGGCGCACAGGGCACCTATATCGGCCGGCCCTTCCTCTACGGCCTCGGCGCCTTCGGCAAGCAGGGCGTGACGATGGCGCTGGAGATCATCCGCAAGGAGCTCGACGTCACGCTGGCGCTTTGCGGCAAGCGGCTGATCGGCGAGGCCGGCCCGGATCTGCTCTACAAGGAGTAGCAGTCCTTTGCGAGGTGACTGCGCCCGGCATCTGCCAGGCGCAGCCTCGGTTCCCGGTCAGCTTATCGAGGCACGCCGGCCGACCAGACGTCCCAGTCGGCGATGATCGTGTCGGTGAGCGCCGAGCCGACCCTGTAGGCGTTGGTCACCGAAGGCATGAAGCCGCCCGACTTGGCGCCGAGCGAATCGATGGCGGTCTGTCCCGGCGCCTCGCGGTCGAAGTTCGAGGCCGTCCGCAGCACCGCGATCCGGCTGAAATCCAGAAGCCCGGCATCGGCGCCGCGCTTCAGCGCCGTCAGCGTCGCATTGTCCTCCATCTGCGTGGTGCAGTAGTTCGCCTTGCCGTCGGACACCTGCGCCGTCCACCGCTCGACGGCATCGCCGATCTTCGAGCCGTGCCAGTAGGTGTCGAGCGAGACCGTGTCGCACAGCTTGACCGACGGCTTGCCGCGCGCGGCCTCCTCCTCATAACGGCTGCGATATTGGGCGGCATCGTCGCCATCAGCGAGCTCGACGGACTTCGTCAGCCCGAACGCCTTTTCGGCGAGAGCCGGGCTGAGAGCATAGACCTCGGTGCCCGCGCCCCAGCCGGCCTTCTCGCCCGGTCGCTTGGCGCCGAGCGCCACCATGCCGTCCGGCCAATCCTGCGGAATCTGCCGCGGATCGATGTCGTGGCGCAGCCCGCCGTCGACGACGTAACGCGCCCACAGCGCCGAGCCCAGCGTGCCGTCCTTGGGATCGACGCCGGCGATCCCGCCGATCAGGAAATAGGTCTGGCCGAGGTCGAACTGCTTGCCGAACACCAGCGCCGCCACCGAGCTTGCCGCATTGGAGAAGCCCATCGCCGTCGTCATCAGGCAGAGCCCCTCGGAATCGCAGGACACCTCCGGATATTCGCCGGACAGACCGGGCACCTTCACCTTGGTGTCGAGCTTCTTGCCGGCGAGCCACGGTTTTGCTTCCTCGCCGAACATGGTGATTACCAGCACCTTCGGCTTGATCGGCTCGCCGGCGCGTGCCTGAAGGCTCCAGGTGCCGGAAAGGGTGGCTGCCACGAGCCCGAAAAGGGCAGCCAACTTCAATCGTCCTTGCATCTATGTTCTCGCATGAATCGTTTCGACCTGACGCGATCACCATGCCGCCGGCGATCCGATCGGGGAAGGCGGAATCGTGCATGACAGAATTGTGAACCGACGCCCGGACTGCCGCCTTCGTCGGCGTGTCGATGCAAAGCGACGCGGCCGTTACGCATCCGGCTGTCGATTATGCGTCCGCTGATGCAGATCGCGGACGATGCGGCTGGCGGTGGTCTCGAACAGGAAGGGCAGGACGGCGTGGACCAGCGCCGCAAACGCCGCCGCGAACAGCCGCGCGGAGAATCCGGCGGCAAACGCCATGTGGCCGAAATAGGTCTCGCCGACGGAAGCGGGATGATCGTGAAACAGTCTTGCCAGCCGCGTTGTCATCTGCCGTCCTCCATTACTGCCGAACGGTGGCATGATAGGTCCGTTGCAGCGACTGCTTGTCCCAAATCGTCTCTTGAACTGGAGATTGTTTGGGACGATCATCCCAAGATGACGACTGAAATCGACATTATCGACCGCCGCATCCTGGCCGAGCTGCAGCGCGACGCCATGCTCTCGGTCGACGACGTCTCTGCGCGCGTGAACCTGTCGCGCAACGCCTGCTGGCGCCGCATACGCCGGCTGGAGGACGCCGGGGTCATCAAAGGCCGCGTCGCGCTGGTCGATCCGGAAAAGCTCGGCGTCGGCCTCTCGGTCTTCATCATGGTGCGGACCTCCAACCACGATCCCGACTGGCTGACCCGTTTCCGCGCCGCAGTCACCAGCCTGCCGGAGATCACCGGCGTCTACCGCATGTCGGGAGACCTCGACTATGTGCTGCGCGCCCGCGTCGCCGACGTGAAAGCCTATGACCGGCTCTACCAGCGGCTGATCGCCAAGGTGCCGCTGTCCGACGTCTCCGCCTCCTTCGTCATGGAGGAGATACGCGAGACGACGGTCGTACCGGTGGAGGTCAGATAGAAACTCCAGAGGTTGATTCGCTTCACGCGTTTCTGCTGGACGAGGAGGCGGCTCTTCTCGTAGTTGGGGATTCGTGAGCGGCCGCGTTGCATCGAAGAGCGCGACGGGCCAGACAGCGCCAGTTCACCACAAGGGCATCTCGATGAAACCGTCCCTCGGCGTCGTCCGCCTCCCGCATGCGCATGGCCTCGATTTGCCCGCCTATGAAAGCGTCGGCGCCGCCGGCCTGGACCTGCGCGCCGCCGTCGCCGACGACCGGCCGATCCTGATCCTGCCGGGAAGGCGCGCGCTGGTGCCGACCGGGCTCATCCTGGAAATCCCGGAAGGTTTCGAGGGGCAGGTGCGGCCGCGCTCCGGCCTTGCCCTCAAGCACGGCATCACCTGCCTCAACACGCCGGGCACGATCGACTGGGACTATCGCGGCGAGGTGAAGGTGCTGCTCGTCAATCTCGGCGACGACGATTTCACCGTCACCCGCGGCATGCGGGTGGCCCAGCTGGTGATCGCGCCGGTGGCGCGGGCCGTGATCGAGGAGCGCAGCCTGGCCGGTGGCACAGCGCGCGGCGCCGGCGGCTTCGGTTCCACCGGCACCGCCTGAGCGGGTCGCCAAGCGTCGGCCATCCCGGCGGCAGGAGCCTTCAGCAGGCGGACCTCCGCCGGCGAGAAATGGGTGCAGTTCCATCCGAGTTTTGACAAGATTGCTGCGGAGAATCCCGCGCAGCCCCGGCGACCGCGCCGGTGCAGGCAGGATCTGACGGTCACAACTCGGCTAAACAGGCAATGCCATGGACAAGGGCAGCACGTTCCGCAGCCTCCACGAGGCGCCGGGCATCTTCGTGATGCCCAATCCCTGGGATCCGGGCACGGCCAGGCTGCTGGCCTCGCTCGGCTTCAAGGCGCTCGCCACCACCAGCGCCGGTTTCGCCTTCTCGCGCGGGCTGGTCGACGGCGGCGTCGGCTTCGAGGCGATGGTCGCGCATTGCCGCGACATCGTCGCGGCCGTCGAGGTGCCGGTCTCCGCCGACCTGGAGAAGGGCAAGGGCGACAGCCCCGACAGCGCCGCCGAGACCATCTTCGCCGCCGAAGCGGCCGGCCTGGCAGGCTGCTCGATCGAGGACCACACCGGCGATCCAGACGATCCGATCTACGACTTCTCGCTCGCGGTCGAGCGGGTCGCGGCGGCGGCCGAGGCGGCCAGGGCGTTGAAGAAGGACTTCGTGTTCACGGCGCGCGCCGAGAATTTCCTGTGGGAGCGCCCCGATCTCGACGACACGATCAAGCGCCTGCAGGCATTCGCCGACGCCGGCGCCGACGTGCTCTATGCGCCGGGCATCTCCGATGTCGCCACCATCCGCGCCATCTGTTCGGCCGTGCCGCGTCCGGTCAACGTGCTGGCGGTGCCCGGCCTCAGCGTCGCCGCGTTGGCGGAGGCCGGCGCCAAGCGCATCTCGCTGGGCTCTAAGCTGACCGCCCACGCCTTCGGGGCGCTGCGGCGCGCCGCCAACGAGATGCTCGGCGCCGGCACCTTCGAATTCGCCCGCGACACCATGTCCTTCGGCGAACTCGAGGCGCTGTTTTCCGGCAAGGAGTGATGGACAGGCTTTCCCGCCCGCCAGAAAGACGATGCGGATTTCAGAGTGTCCGCACCAGCTCCTCCAACTGGTCGGTGACCTGGCTCCAGCCCTCGTGAAAACCCATCTTCTCGTGGGCGTCGCAATCTTCCTTCGACCAGTGGGTTACCCGTGCCGTGTAGCGGGTCTTGCCGCCTTCGTCGTCGAAGGTGAGGGTGAGCGTCATGAACGGCTTCTCCGACGGCTCCCAAGCCCTGACATAGGCATCGGTGACGACCAGGCGCCGGTTCTCGACGACATCGAGGTAGACGCCGTGATTCGGGAATTCGGTGCCGTCGGGACCGGCCATCACGATGAGGTTGCTGCCGCCGGGCCGCACGTCGAGCTCGGCGCGCGGCGTCGACCACGGCTTCGGCGCGAAGAATTTCGTGATGATCTCGGGATCCGTCCAGGCCCGGTAGAGCTTTTCGCGCGGTGCGTCGATGACGCGGGTGAGCAGGAGCTCGCGCTCGGAGGGGCGGGAGGTCTGGGCGGTGGGGTTCATATCCTGTCTCCACATGGCCTGTTTGTTCGGGGCCGTTGACGCGCGCCGAGCGCACGGTGCCGCTCTTATGACGTATGGCAGTATCGCATGCCGACACCACCGGGGCAAAATTCCTGCCCTTTCGATCTCGATGCCGCCGGGCTGCCTTGCGGGCGGATGCGTCGTACCAAATTTCGCCACGCTGCCGATTCATGCTTCGTTTACCAGCCGGCGTCAGGCTGGCGAGGGGGCCGGACCCCGGGGAAGACCGCATGACGTTTCTGATCGCACGGGCGGCGCGGGCCGCCGCCGTCCTTGCCGCGATGCTGGCCTTTGCCGTTCCGGCGGCGCAGCCGGCGCAGTCGGCCGAGCTCGCCAAGGATCTGTTCGGCAGTCAGCGGCTGCCGGCCGCGACCGCGGCGAAGTCCTACGGCTTCTATTCGAAGGGCTGCTTCTCCGGCGGCCTCGCCATCGCCACCGACGGACCGACCTGGCAGGCGATGCGGCTGTCGCGCAACCGCCGCTGGGGCCACCCTGTGATGATCAACCTGGTCGAGAAGCTGTCGCGCCAGGCGACCGCCGACGGCTGGCCGGGCCTGCTCGTCGGCGACATCTCGCAGCCGCGCGGCGGCCCGATGCTGACCGGCCACGCCTCGCACCAGATCGGCCTCGACGCCGACATCTGGCTGACGCCGATGCCGGACCGCCGCCTGACCGCGGAGGAGCGCGAGAACATGTCGGCGATCTCCATGATCCGCAAGGGCGGGCTCACCGTCGACGAGCGCATCTGGACCAAGGCGCATGCGCGGCTGCTGAAGCGTGCGGCGAGCTATCCGGAGGTCGAGCGCATCCTTGTCCATCCGGGCATCAAGAAGAAGCTGTGCGAGACGGTGACCGGCGACCGGTCATGGCTGCGCAAGGTTCGGCCGTTCTGGGGCCACGACTACCATTTCCACATCCGTATCGGTTGCCAGCCCGGTTCGACCGGCTGCAAGAAGCAGGCGGAGACGGTGCGCGGCGAGGGCTGCGACGAATCACTTGCCTGGTGGTTCACCGAAGAACCGTGGCGGCCCAACAAGAACCCGGACAGGCCGAAAGCGCGCGACATCATGACCATGGCGAGCCTGCCGAAGGAATGCCGTGCCGTCCTCAGCGCCCCGGAACCGGTCTCGGAAGCGGCGGTCACGGTCGGACCGGGCGCCGATGCCATGGCCGTCGCGGCGGCGGAAGCAGCGGCGCCGGCGGTGCTCGAGCCGGCGGGAAGCGCACCAGCGGTCGCCTCCACCGGCGCCATCCCGCTCAACGCGTTCGCGCCTACGCCGGAGATCGGCATTCCGCTGCCGCGTCCCAGGCCGGGGTCCTGATCCGGCGGCTTCCCCCGCGCACAGTTCCCGTCTATGAGCCTTCAATCGGTTTAACGGTGGAGGCCAGTCCATGGCATCCCGATTGCGGCTGGCGCTGATCGCGCATGACGAGAAGAAGGACGACCTGGTCGCCTTCGCGCGCGGCCATGTCGGCTTCCTCGAGATCTGCGACATCGTCGCCACGGGCACGACCGGTGCCCGCGTCCTCGACGCCTGCCCAGGCCTGCGGCTCAAGTGCCTGAAGAGCGGTCCGCTTGGCGGCGACCAGCAGATCGGCGCGCTGATCGCCGAGGGAAAGGTCGATGCCCTCATTTTCTTCGTTGATCCGCTGACGCCGATGCCGCATGACGTGGATGTGAAGGCCCTGATGCGGCTGGCGATCGTCTACGACATACCGATGGCGCTCAACCGGGCGACCGCTGAGATCATCCTTCGCGACCACGAGAACGGCGCAAGCCGCGCTTCCGCAAGGGAGGACGATGTGCATGGCTGAGGCCGAGGACGGTTTTCGCTTTCCCATCCTGATCGGCGACGTCGGCGGCACCAATGCCCGCTTCGCCGTCGTCGAATCGGCCGATGCCGAGGCTGGCGCGCCGCGCGTCGTGCGCACCGCCGATTTCCCGACGATCGACGAAGCCATCCAGGCCGCGGTCCTGGACGATGCCGCAATCCGCCCGAAATCCGCCGTCATCGCCGTGGCCGGTCCGGTGGACGGTGACGAGATTGCGCTGACCAACTGCCCCTGGGTGGTGCGGCCGAAGGGCATGTTCGGCAGCCTCGGCCTCTCCGACATCGTCGTGCTCAACGATTTCGAGGCGCAGGCGCTCGCCGTCGTGGCACTCGGCGAGGAGCATATGGAGAAGATCGGTGGCGGGGCGCCGGAGGCCGGCGCCGCCCGCGTCGTGCTCGGGCCGGGAACGGGCCTCGGCGTCGCCGGCCTCGTCCATTCGCGCGGCCTGTGGATACCGGTGCCGGGCGAGGGCGGCCACATGGACATCGGACCGCGCACGGACCGCGACCGCCAGATTTTTCCGCATCTCGAGCCGATCGAGGGGCGCATCTCCGGCGAGCAGATCCTGTGCGGCCGCGGCCTGGTCAACGCTTATCGCGCGACCGCGCTGGCCGACGGCGGAACGCCGCGCTTCACCACGCCGGCCGAGATCACCGCCGCCGCGCTCGAGCGTACCGATCCGGTGGCGGAGGAGGCCCTTGCCTTCTTCGTCACCTGCCTCGGCCGCACCGCCGGCGACCTGGCGCTGGTGTTCAAGAGCCAGGGCGGCGTGTTCCTGACCGGCGGGATTGCCCAGAAGATCGTGCCGGCGCTGCGCGAGCCGCGATTCCGGGCGGCCTTCGAGGACAAGGCGCCGCATACCGAGATGATGCGGGGCATGCCGGTCTACGTCATCACCCACACGCTGGCGGCACTCGCCGGGCTCGCCGCCTACGCCCGCGCGCCGCAGCGGTTCGGCGTCGAAACCCGCGGCCGGCGCTGGCGCAGCTGAACGGTATCTTCGACATTCAGGCAGCGGATTTTTGGGGCGAAGCACGCTTCCGTCTGGCCCGTTGCGACTTGTCGGTAGGCGTTGCCGACAGCGTCAGGCCAAGCGCGTTCAGCACGGACAGCACGGTCGCGAATTCGGGATTGCCGCTGTCGCCCAGCGCCTTGTACAGGCTTTTGGGGTTAAGCTTTGCGGCTGCAGCGATGTCGGCCATTCCTCGTGCACGAGCAACGAGTCCTATAGCGTCCCGCACTTCGGCCAGATCACCGGTTTCGAGCGCGGCTGTGATATAGGCCGCCTGAAGTTCCGGGGTATCGAGATATTCGGCCGCATCAAAGCGAGTCGTTTCCATCTCTCAGTCCTTCCAATTGTCAGCCATGTCCAAGGCTCGCTGTATGTCCGCCTGCTGCCTCCGCTTGTCCCCACCGCACAGAAGAACGACGAGAGCCGCGCCGCGCTGCATGTAGTAGACCCGATAGCCTGGCCCGTAGTCGACGCGCATCTCCATGACCGGCCCGCCGACCGGCTTGACGTCACCAGGATTGCCCCGCTCCATCCGACGGATGCGCTGCAGGATGCGGGCCGCTGCATTTGCGTCACGCAAGCCGCGCAGCCACTGCGCAAATGGCGGACTTTGGCGGACCTCGATCATGCGTCGGTAGCCTATAGGCGACCTGCGGACCGGGCAAATACTTTTCTCACGCCTTGCGGCGATGTGTCCTTCCTGGGCGGCGCGGACGTCACATGGCCGTTTGTTCGTGCGGAAGCCATAGGCAAGGCCGCCCGTTGCCGCTATGAGGAGCCGCCGGCCGCGTGCCGGCCAAAGAAACGCGAGCCGAACCGGAATTGAAAACCAAACACGACAAGAGGCGAGCCGACCCAGGTGAGGTCATCGCCATCATCCGGCGCATCCTCTCCGAGAACGGCCGTGACTATGTGCGCAGCTACGTGGCCGCTGGCCTATGCCTGCTGGCAACGGCGGCGACGACGGCCTTCGGCGCATGGATCATGCGCGACGTCATCGACCAGATTTTCTACAAGCAGCGCAGCGACCTGATCGTCCTGATCAGCGTGTCCATCTTCGCCGCCTTTCTGATCCGCGGCTTCGCCAGCTATGCCCAGTCGGTCATCCTCGCCAAGGTCGGCAACAACATGGTGGCGCGCTATCAGCAGCGCCTGTTCGACCATCTGATGCGGCTCGGCGTCGACTTCCACACGTCGATGCGCTCCGGCCAGCTGGCCGCCCAGATCAGCCAGAACGTCGGCGGCGTGCGCGACCTGCTCAGCACCACCCTGAGGGCCGTCGTTGGCGACGTCGTCACGCTGGTCGCCCTGGTCGCCGTCATGGTGATGCAGGATCCGATGCTGTCGATCTTCGCCTTCCTGATCGGACCTCCGCTCGTCTACGCCGTCAACAACCTGATGCGGCGCATGCGGCGCATCAGCCGCGAATCCGTCGAGGTCAATTCCCGCCTGCTCGGCGCCATGCAGGAATCGACCCAGGGGATCGCCGTGGTGAAGGCCTTCACCATGGAGGAGCAGCTGTCGCGGCGGATCGCCAAGCTGATCAAGGACGCGGAGTGGCGCAACAACAAGATCGCCCGCGTTTCCGAGCGCCTCACGCCGATATCGGAGATTCTCGCCGGCGCGGTCGTTGCCCTGGTGGTGGTCTATGCCGGCTACCGCTCGACGTTCAGCCAGCAGCCGCCCGGCGCGGTGTTCTCCTTCATCTCGGCGCTGCTGCTCGCCTATGACCCGGCGCGCCGGCTCGCCCGCGTCCAGGTCAGCCTCGAGCGGTCGCTGGTCAATGCGCGCATGATCTACGAGATCCTCGACCTGAAGCCCCGGCAGGGCGACGTCGCCGACGCCAGGCCTCTGGATGTGACGAAGGGCGAGGTGCGCTTCGACGACGTGCGCTTCGGCTACAACCAGGACCTGCCGGTGCTGCATGGCGTCAGCTTCGTTGCCGAGGCCGGCAAGATGACGGCGATCGTCGGGGCGTCGGGTGCCGGCAAGTCGACGCTGACGGCTCTGCTCGAGCGCTTCTATGATGTCGAAGGCGGCTCGATCCTGATCGACGGCCAGGACATCGCCAAGGTGACGAAGCGGTCGCTGCGCGAGCAGATCGCCTTCGTATCGCAGCAGCCTTATCTGTTCGAAGGCTCGATCGGCGACAACATCCGCTACGGGCGCGAGAGCGCGACGGAAGCCGAGGTGCAGCGGGCCGCGCAACTGGCGGCGGCGGACGAATTCATCCGCGAGCAGCCGCAGGGCTACGACACGCTGGTCGGCGAGAACGGCGTGACCCTGTCGGGCGGCCAGCGCCAGCGTGTCTCGATCGCCCGCGCCATCGTGCGCAATGCGCCGATCCTGCTGCTCGATGAGGCCACATCGTCGCTCGACACCGAATCGGAGGCGCGCGTTCAGGACGCGCTGGCCACCGTCATGCAGGGCCGGACCGTCATCGTGATCGCGCACCGCCTCTCGACGGTAGTGAATGCCGACAAGATCGTGGTTCTGGAGAACGGCCTCGTGGTCGAGGAAGGTACGCATCAATCGCTGCTCGCCGATCCGCACGGGGTCTATGCGCGCTTCCACCGCGTTCAGAGTTCCAAGGGCCTCGGGCTGGTGAACGACATCAAGCGCGCGGCGGATCCGGCAAAGCGCGCCAAGCGGACGGGAGCACCGGCATGAGCGAGATGGGACTCGTCGTCGTCGGCGCAGCCGGCCGCATGGGCCAGACGCTGATCCGCACGGTGCAGCAGGTTGCCGGGGTGCGCGTCGCCGGCGCCATCGAGCGCGCCGGCTCGCCGTTTCTTGGCCGCGATGCCGGGGAACTGGCCGGCGTCGGCCCGCTCGGGGTGCCGATCGTCGATGATCCGCTGCCGGTCTTCGCCAGAGCCGACGGCGTGCTCGATTTCAGCGTCCCGGCGGCGACCGTGGAGTTCGCCGGCTATGCCGCGCAGGCGCGCATCGTCCACGTCATAGGCACCACCGGCTGCTCGGCCGAGGACGACGCCAGGATCGCCGCGGCGGCTCGCCACGCCACCATCGTCAAGAGCGGCAATATGAGCCTCGGCGTGAACCTTCTCGCCGTGCTGGTGGAGCAGGCGGCCAGGGCGCTCGGCCCGGAGGATTTCGACATAGAGGTGGTGGAAATGCACCACCGCCACAAGGTGGATGCGCCGTCGGGCACCGCGCTGCTGCTCGGGCAGGCCGCGGCCGCGGGGCGGGAGATCGGGCTTGCCGACAACAGCGTGCGGGTGCGCGACGGACATACCGGCCCGCGGCCGGAGGGTGCCATCGGCTTCGCCACCTTGCGCGGCGGTTCGGTGGTCGGCGACCATTCGGTGATCCTCGCCGGTCCCGGCGAGCGCGTGGTGCTCAGCCACAACGCCGAGGACCGCGCCATCTTCGCGCGCGGCGCGGTCAGGGCGGCCCTGTGGGCGCACGGGCGCAAGCCCGGCCTCTATTCGATGCGCGACGTGCTCGGACTGGCATGAGCGCAGCAGTCAACCGCAACAAGGGGTAACGAATGTCCGGAACACTCGTGCTGGTCCGCCACGGACAGAGCGACTGGAACCTGAAGAACCTGTTCACCGGCTGGCGCGACGTCGACCTGACGGAGCAGGGCCATGCGGAGGCCAAGGCCGCCGGTGCCACGCTGGCGGCGCGCGGGCTCAAATTCGATCTCGCCTTCACCTCGGTGCTGCAACGGGCGCAGAAGACGTGCCAGCACATCCTCGACGCCGTCGGCCAGAGCGACCTCGAGACGATCCGCGACCAGGCGCTCAACGAGCGCGACTACGGCGAACTGTCCGGGCTGAACAAGGACGACGCACGCCAGAAGTGGGGCGAGGAGCAGGTGCATGTGTGGCGCCGCTCCTACGACATCGCGCCCCCCGGCGGCGAAAGCCTGAAGGACACCGGCGCCCGCGTCTGGCCCTATTACCTGCACGACATGCAGCCGCATGTGCTGCGCGGCGGCACCGTCCTGGTCGCCGCGCACGGCAATTCGCTGCGCGCCCTGATCATGGCGCTCGACGGCTTGTCGAAGGAAGAGGTGGTCAAGCTGGAACTCGGGACCGGCGTGCCGATCGTCTACCGCCTGAACGCCGATTCGACCGTGGCTTCGAAGGAGGTTCTGACGGCCTAGGGACGGAAAGGAATCCGGCCCATTGTCCGCCCGATTCGGCCGCGGCCGGTCGCGATGCGGTGGTTCGCCCGCTGGACCGACCGGATCGACTCCGGCGGAGCGGATGGCGTCTGCCGCTGGGATGGGTCATTCGGCCGCAAGAAAGTTGCGATCTGTGCTCAATTCGACACGGCGGCACCAAGCCTAACAAAAACAATGCGTTGAGAGCAGTTCGGCGACTCGCCGGAGGCTCTCGGTTAGCGAAGCGTTTACGCTGCAGTTTCAATGCTAATGATCCGACGGAGTTTGACATTGACGCTTTGGGTCCAGTCCGTCATGTCTTCGCGTGCTGCCGGACGGAGCCGCGGGGACAGAGTCGGCGAGGCAGAGGGAATTGGTTTGGCAAGTGACTGTCTGATAGAGCTTTCTTCCGCTCGCAGCGGACGCGCAGGTCTGACGGCTCGCAGGGTCGTCGTTGCCGCGTTGCTGCCGATGCTGGTCGCGGGTTGCAATGCTTTCTCCGGCGATGGCCCGATGGCCTCCTCGATCGTGTCGGCTTCCGACAACAAGGGCCAGAACCCGCGCCAGAACCCCAAGCAGCAATACGTCTTCGACGTGGTCGACATGACGCCGAATGTCGCCTCGGTCGTGGCCGCCTATCAGAGCCCGGCTTTCAACAAGACGTTCGGGCTCGGCAAGGGCGGCGTCAATCCGACGATCGGCGTCGGCGACGTGCTGCAGATCACCATCTTCGAGGCGGGGCCGGACGGCTTGTTCTCGACCCAGGACAACAAGGCGACGTCGGTCACCGTCACCGTGCAGCCCGACGGGCGGGCGCCGGTGCCCTATATCGGTGCCGTGCAGTTCGCTGGCAACACGCTGGAAGCGGCCCGCAACTCGATCGTCCAGTCGCTGAAGACGCGGGCCGTCGAGCCGGACGTGATCGTCGGGCTTGCCGAAAACGCATCGCGCACCATCGCCGTCAACGGCGTGGTGGGCAAGCCGTCGGTCGTCCCGCTCGGCCTGTCCAGCGAGCGGCTCACCGACGTCATCGCCAAGGCCGGCGGACCGACCAACCCGCCCTACGACACCTTCGTGACGCTGACGCGCGGCGGCAGGACCGGCAAGGCGCTGCTGCAGACGCTGATCGACCGGCCGTCGGAGAACATCTTTGCACGGCCGGGCGACCAGCTCTTCCTGACGCACGATCCGCAGACCTTCTCGGTCCTCGGGTCGACGGGCAAGACGGCGAAGATCCCGCTCGGCGCCGCCAGCATCAGCGTGATCGAGGCGGCCGCACTGGCCGGCGGCGCCAATGCGTCGCGGGCGAATCCGCGGGGCCTGTTCATCTTCCGCTACGAATATGCGCCGGTGCTGCGGTCGATCCTCGGCGAGCAGCGCTTCCAGGTGCTTGCCTCCAAGGGCATGCATCCGAACGCGGCGGACATGTATCCGATTGTCTACCGCATCGATCTGTCCAAGCCTGACGCCTATCTGGTCGGCCAGAACTTCCCGATGCGCAACAAGGACGTGCTCTATCTGGCGCAGCATCCGTCGGTGGAAATCTTCCGCTTCATGAGCGCCGTGGCGCAGACCTTCGTGATTGCCCGCGCCGTCAGCTCGTTCTGACGCGCGGCGCCGTCAACGTCACCCATGACCGACCGATCAGTGACGCGGCTATAGTCACGCCGCGACTATTGAGATGCCATGGCCGAGATCGTCTCGGCCGCATTCCGCTCTGCCGTTCATCTTGACCGTTTGCGCCGCCCCTCACCTGCCAGCCTAATGGTTGCGCTCTCCCCACTAGAACGGGAGGGGTCGCCTGCCGCGGCTTCTTCGCAAGTCTCCAGCGGTGCCGATTGGCGGGTTCGGCAGCCACAGCGTCCTTTCCGTCCTGAGCTAGTCGAAGGAATCCGGGGAGAAGTGCCTAATTTTAGCAGGGCGATGAGGGACGGCGCGAACGCTCAACACAAGCTGTGGGTACGAGCGGGCGCCGATCGATCCACAGCCATTCGATCCCGATCGGGCGACGCGCTCGCCTCGGGCATCACCTGGTGCAGATGCGCAGACGCGGTCGCGGAATGTCTCGGCCCCAGACATGCCGGAATGCCCTTCCCGGATAGTCCCTGACGACCGCGGGCTCCGGCATGGTCGAGGGCGCGCCAACGCCCGCCCCGAGGGGACCCGGGCCGCTACTGCTCCAGCATGCCCTTGGCGAAGGAATCGGTCAGCGGCTTCACCAGGTACTGGACGAGCGTGCGCTCGCCGCCGCTGACGATGATTTCCGCCGGCATGCCCGCCTGCAGGCGGCCGCGGATCGTGTCCGGGATGTCCTTCTCCGCCACACTGATGCGGGCGTTGTAGTAGGGCTCGATCTGCGGGTTCTCCGGCATGATGATGTCAGGCGACAGCACCTGCACCGATCCGAAGATCACCGGGGTCAGCCGGCTGGAGAAGCCGGGGAAACGCACCTCGGCCTTGCCGCCGATCATCACCTCGTCGACGTCCATCGGACGCACCCGCGCGTTGATGATGAATTCGTCGTTGATCGGGACGATCTCCATCATCGCTTCGGCCGGACGGACGACGCCCGTCTTGGTGTGGATCTTTATATCCTGCACCATCCCCCTGACCGGAGCGCGGATGACGGTGCGATCGAGGATGTCCTGCGCCTGCTTGACGCGCTCGGACACTTCGGCGACCTGGTCGCGGACCTCGCGCAGCTCCGTGCTGGCGCGTTCGACGAATTCCTGGTTGAGCTGCAGCGCCCGCAGCTTCGTCTCGGCGATCGCTTCGTTGGCCTTGGCCATGTCGGCGATGAGGCGGCCGAGATTGCCTTCCAGTTCCATGCGGCCGCGCATCAGCTGCGCCACATGGTTGGTCGACACATAGCCCTTGCGCTGGCCCTCCTCCATGCGCTCGATCTGCTCGACCAGCGAGCCGCGCTGGTCTTCGATCGACTTGCGCTGCGATGTCAGTCCGCGCGATTCCTCCTCCAGCTGCGTGGCGCGGGCATTGAGAATGCTCGTCTGTCCGTCCCTGGTCGCCTTGCGGTCGCGGAAGAGCGTGCGGTGCAGCTTGATGTAGGCGGGCTCTTCCGTGCTCTGGGGGTCGAAGATGTCCGGCGGGAAGGTGATGTCGTCCGCATTGATGCTCTCGGCCTCCAGCCGCGCTTCGGCGGCGCGCAAGAGGGCGAGGCGTTCGCTGAGCACGGTGAAATTGCCGACCGCCTGCGTCGGATCGAGGCGGACAAGCACGTCGCCGGCCTCGACGACGTCGCCGTCCTTGACGGTGATTTCGGAAACGATGCCGCCTTCCAGGTGCTGGATGACCTTGCGATTGGTAGAGACGACAACGACACCATGCGCCACCACGCCGCTGGACAGCGGCGCCGTCGCCGCCCAGGTTCCGAACACGCCGAAGGCGAGCGCGATCGTCGCATAGCCGGCGACCACGTAGGGGGCCGGAGAGAAGCTCTTCTCGGGCGTCTTCTTGGGCATCATCGTCCTATCCTGCCATCTCGCCGGCGCGATGCCGCCTGCCGCGCATTCGCGATCTCCGTTCGTGCCTCGTCAGTTGACGACCAGCCGGGTGCGGGAGCCCGGCTGCTCCTCGACCGCCGGCAGCGGCGCCACCGCCTTCGGCTGCAGCACGTCCTTCGTCGGCCCGAATGCGCGCATCCGGCCTTCCGCCAGGATCAGCGACTTGTCGCTGAGCGCCAGCAGCCCGATCTTGTGGCTGACGAAGATGACGGTGCGCTTGCGGTCGCGCAGATCCTTCAGCGCCCGCAGCAGGGCTTCTTCGCCCTCCATGTCGAGATTTGCGTTCGGCTCGTCGAGGATGACGACGGCCGGATCGTTGAACAGGGCACGCGCCAGGCCGATGCGCTGCCGCTGGCCGCCGGAAAGCTGCCGGCCGCCGACGCCGATCTGCGTCTCGTAGCCGTCGGGCAGGTTCTGGATCATCTCATGCACGCCGGCACGCTGCGCGGCGAGAATGACGTCCTCCGCCTCGGCATCCTTGAACCGCGCGATGTTCTCCGCGATCGTTCCGCCAAAGAGCTCAACCGTCTGCGGCAGATAGCCGAGATAGTCGCCGAGTTCGTCCTTGTTCCAGTGCGAAAGCTCCGACCCGTCCAGGCGCACCGCGCCTGCGAGCGGTGTCCAGACGCCCACCAGTGCCCTGGCAAGGCTGGACTTACCGGCGCCGCTCGGGCCGACCAGCGCCATGGTTTCTCCCGGCTGGAGCGAGAAGGTGACGCCGCTGACGATCGGCATGCGCGACCCCGGGGGCGCCACGATGATCTGCTCGGCGGCGAGGCCTCCCTGCGGCCGCGGCAGCTTGGTCCGTTCGGGTTCATCGGGAATGCGCGCGAACAGGTCCCGCAGCCGGCCATAGGCCTGCCTGGCGCCGATGAACTGCTTCCATTGACCGACCACCTGGTCGACCGGGGCGAGCGCCCGCCCCATCATGATCGAGGCGGCGATCATCATGCCGGGAGTGATCTTGTTTTCCAGCGCGAGATAGGCACCCAGGCCGAGGATCGCCACCTGAAGCGCCATCCGCACGAATTTCGACGTCGACAGCAGGACTCCGGCCCGATCGCTGGCGCCCGCCTGCAACTCGAGCATGCGCCGGTGCATACCTGACCACCGGTCGCGCAGGTTCTGCTCCATGCCCAGCGCTCGGATCACCTCGACGTTCTGCAGCGTCGTCGTGGCGAAATGCTGGGCGGTCTGCGAGCTTGTGCTCGCATCGTTGAGGGTCTTCTTCGTCAGCACCTCGTTGAGCAGCGTCAGCACGAAGATGAGGGCCGCGCCGCCGGTCGCCAGCCAGCCGATCCAGGGATGGAACATGAAGCAGACGACCAGGAAGACCGGTACCCACGGCACGTCGCAGATGGCGATCAGCCCCGTTCCGGTCAGGAATTCGCGCAACCGGTCGACGTCCATGAGCGCGAATTCGGACTTTGTACCCGGCTGCGTCAGGCTGGCCGAAACGACGCGGGAGAACAGCGGGCCTGAAACCGTGTTGTCGAAGCGCAGCCCCGCCCGCACCAGCACGCGCGAGCGTATCCATTCGAGCACGCCGTATAGCGCAAGCATGGCCACGGCGATGCCGGTCAGCACCAGTAGCGTCATCTCGCTGCGGCTCTGCAGCACCCTGTCGTAGACCTGCAGCATGTAGAGGGGGCCGACGAACATCAGAATGTTGATCGCCGCGCTGAACACCACCACCGACCCGAGGACGGATCGATAGGACCGCAGCCCATCGTTGAAGATATTCTTCGGCTTCATTGAAGGCCCGCAAGACGACAAAATTTTAACAAAGAGTTTCGCGCGGGCGGCTGTTTTGCCCCGAACGACACCCAAGCTCAGCTCCCGGTTATACTGCCGAACCGCTCACCCTACAATGCCGCCGGGCGCCAAGTGTGTAACCAATCGGCGATTTGGTAAAGCGCGAGCTATCCCTTCTCCCGCCGGCCAAAGGCTCGGGTAGCCATGAGTTGACGGCCCGTCGCTCGACTTGGCGGCTTGACTTGAGACATCACGGACAGCGGCGGCAAAGACTTTACCGCGGGCAGTGCGCTGCCCGCGGCTCATCCTCCCACTCGTGGGTGACGATCGCCATGAAATGCTCCTGGCCACCGCCGGAACTGGGGCGCGCCGCGACTAGACACCGCGCTTCCATCGGTTGTACTCATAGGTCATCATTGTTGACCAAATGATGTCACCAGCGATTGGCGAGCGGCATGGCCGCATGACGGGACGCTACGGGCTGCCTGAGCAGACCGGACGGGGAACGATCGACGTGCGCCTGCCTCTCCGTAAGGCAGTGCCGGTTTTGCAGAGTGCCCGCCCTCCGGCGGCTGATACGGAGTCTCGATAGCCGGACTGGACGGTTCCATCTGCAGGATTGAGTTTTCGACCCCGGCCGGGGTCGAACAGACATGGTGAAGCTCATGCGAAGAAGGGAACGGACTGTGATGGACGCTGACAAGGGTATCACGCACTACGCGCAGGAACCGAGCCTGCAATCCGTGCAGCCCCTCGCCTCCCGTTCGCTCTTCTGGAAGGCACGATATGTGCGCGCCTCCAGGCTCTTGCCCAACATTCCCGCCCTGTTCTGGCTGACCGAGGTCGTGCGGCCGACCGTCTTCCTGGCTCCCGAGATCGGCGACGGCGTCGCCTATTTCGCGGTGTGCCAGTCGGTCGAGCGGAACGGATTGGAAACCAGGTGCTTCGCCTCCGCTGTCGCGGGGATTGCCGAGGACCAGCGGCGCTACAACGACGAGAACTATTCGGACTTTTCATTCATCCTCCCCCGCAAGGGCTGGGAGGGCCGCAGCCGCATAGCGGGCATCGACCTGCTCTACGTATCGCAGGCGTTGCTGGACGAGGAGCAGCACAGCCTCCTCCGGGCGCTGAAGTCGCAGTTGTCCGAGCGGTGCGTGGTCATCTTCGAGGGCCTGGATCATGTGGACGAGCAGGTCGGCAAAGACTGCATAGACGCTCTCGCCCTGGAATCCGCGACCAGGATCGGGTTCGAGCAGGGCCCTGGGCTGACGGTTTTCTTCCGCGAGGCACTGCAGAACGAACGGCTGCAGCAACTGGCCAAGCTGACGCTGGGCGGCCACGGCTACGGGGCCGTCCAGACCATCTTCACGCGGCTCGGGCAGGCGCATGCGGCCGAGCAGGCGATGCATGCGCTCGAAGCAAGGCAGGCGGATTCGAGCGCGGCGCTGGCCATGCATGTCGAGCAGGCGGAAAGGCTGCAGTCGGAGGTCACCGAACTGCGCGGAAAGCTCGAGGAGAGCGGGCGCGCCTACGACGCCCGCAGCCGCCAGATCGCATCGTTCCAGTCCACGATCTTCGATCTCACCTCCAGACTGGATACCGGCGAAGCGCAAAGGTCGGCGGAATTGGCCGAGGCGAAAGGGCGCATCGCCCGGTTGCAGGACGCATGGGCCGAATCGGAGAGCGCAAGGGCCGCCAATCAAGCGACTTTTGACGAGATGGCGGCCCGGCTTGCCGCGCGCGACGAGGAACTGGCCGCAGTCCGGGTCGGGGCGGAGCAACTTGCCGGCGAAATCGGTCGGCGGGAGACGGTCGAGCGCGATCTGAACGCGGCACTGGCCGCCCAGGAAGAAGCGCTGAGGGAACTGGTCTGGGAGCGTGACGAGGCGAGAGCCGCGCAGGCGGAAGCGGCTGCCGGTTACCGGCGCGCCGAGGAGGAGTTGGCACGGCGAGGCACGCTGGAGGACGAACTCCGGGCGCAGCTTGCCGAACGGGCCGGTCTGGAGCAGGGCCTGAACGCCAAGGACGCCGAAATCGCATCGCTGGCCGGAGAGCTCGAACGGCAGAGGGCGGCGGAGGCCGAGCGGAGCCTGCAAGCCGCCGCCCGAGACGACGAACTGGCGCGTCTGCGCGGGCTGCTGACCAAGCTGGAGACGGAGCACGGCGCCGAGCGGGAAGCGTGGCACGACGAAATCGGCCGGCGCGACGCCGAGCTGTCGCAACTGCGCGCCGAACGCCAGGAAGAGGAAGCGCGGCATGAACGCGACCGCCAGCGGCTGGAGGGCGAGGCCGCGCAGCACCGGTCCGACGCCGTGGCGCTGCGCGACGAGATCGAGGAGCTGAAGCAGGCCCGGTCGGCCACTGAAAGCGAGGTGCAGCACCTCAACCGGGAGCTCGCGAAGAACAAAGTCGTGGAGGCGGACGTCAGGGTAGAGCTGCATCAGGCGCAGTCCGCTCTTGCGCTCCGTTTCGACGAGCTTGCGCGCATGACCGAGCTTTGCGAGCAGCGCGGCGCCGAACTGGCGGCCGTTAGCGCCTCGCTGACGCGGTTGCAGTCCGAGCACGATCTGCTCGTTGCAAACCATGGCGAGGCCGTCGAAGCGCTCAAGGAGGCGCGCCAGGAGTCCGGCACGGAAGCACGCCGCCTGCAGCGCGAACTGAAGGCCAGCCGCGCCGCAGAAGAGACTTTGAAGGCGGAACTGGCAAGCGCCAACGCCGCGCTGTCGAAGCTGCGAGCCGACCGGGACCGGATGGAGAAGAGTCGCGACGAGGCCTCTCAGGCGCTCGATGAGGCCAGGAAGGAAGCTGCGGCGGAAGCGCGCCGCCTGCAGCGTGAGCTGGAGGCCAGCAGCGTCGCGGAAGAGACTTTGAAGGCCGAGTTCGAGGAGGCGCGCAGCAATCTAGCACGGAGATTCGAGGAGATTGCCCGCATCACCAGCATCGCTGATGAGCGCGATGCCGCCCGCAACGCGCTGGAGCGCGAAATTTCTGCACTTCGTGATGCCAATGAGCAGCTGCTCACTGAGAAGCAAATTCAAAACGAGATCAGGGCATCTGCACTAAAAAGCGGCAAGATAAGCCTTAATCGTGGGCTGACAAGTAGATTCCTCACCAAGCAAAGTCGTGAGGCTCTGGACGTTATACGTGCATCTGAGTTCTTCGACAGCAGATGGTACTTGGAGACTTATAGCGATATTGCCGAAGTGGGTCTTGACGCAGCGCAGCATTATCTTTTTTATGGTGCATACGAAGGACGAAACCCAGGTCCTCGCTTCGATACCATGGCTTATTACGGAGCCAACCGGGACGTGTCCAGGTCCGGGGAGAATGCGCTCGTCCATTATGAACTTCACGGTAGGGCCAAGAGCAGGCCGTTGACGGAGAAGCAGAGACGAAAGGCTTGAGGATGGAGCTTCAGGAGCAACTGCGGCATCTAAGGAACTCCGGTCAGCTTCATTCGAAGTGGTATCGCGACCAGTATCCCGACGTAGGCATCCTCGGGATGGACCCCGCAGAGCACTATCTGAAGTACGGCGCGCGCCTCGGCCGCAACCCCGGCAAGAACTTCGACACCAGATATTACGTGGAGCGCTATCCCGACGTCGAGGATTCCGGCCTGAATCCCGTCGTGCATTATGTGCTGCACGGGCAGACGCAAGGGCGGGCCTACAGGGTCGATACGAGCGACGTGGACGTTGTGCGCCGGCTGTACCGCAAGCTGTGGGCGGGCCTGGGTGAGAGTGCTGCCGTGGAGCTCGAGGAAATCGCCCAGGCGGAAGGCTATTCCAACAAGGCTAGACGGGTCGCGGCCGTGACGGTCGCTACCTGGCTGGACTATAGGGGCGATTCCTTCAAGGCGCTCGGTATATTGCTCAAGGCCGCATATTCGTCGTCGCACGCCGGTTCGTCGAAGGATGTGCAGATGCGGCTTGGCTTTCTCCGCCTTAATTTCGGAGATGCTAAGGGCGCCGGTGCTTCGTTCGCAAAGATCCGCCAGCAGCAGGTCGATTCCGACGTCTATCTGGCGCTGGCCAATGTGCAGGACGACGACGAAGCGCGTCTGGCACAGATAAACAAGACGTTCCACAGAAATGACCTGGCCGAAATCCGGCTGCGAAAGACCGGCGAGCCGCTTGCCCTGTCCAACATAGAAGGAGTGCCGACGCCCTGCGCGCAGGCCGATGTAGGCAAGGTGTCCGTGATCATGCCGGCCTATAGCGCAGCGCGCTTCATCGATGTCGCTCTCCGCTCGCTTTGTAAGCAAACGTACCAGAACCTCGAAATCATCGTGGTCGACGATTGCAGCCCCGACGACACCTATGACGTCGTGTGCCGGCTGGCCGCTTCGGACAGCCGGATCGTGCCGGTACGGCAGGAGCGCAACCAGGGCGCCTACCCCGCCCGCAATCGTGGGCTGGAGGTGGCTTCAGGCGATTTCATCACAACTCACGATGCGGATGACTGGTCGCATCCGCAAAAGATCGAGCGGCAGATCGGGGCTCTCGTCCAGAATCCGGATCTCATGGGGGTCCTGACCCACTGGGCGCGGGTCCATCACGATCTGCGCTTCACCACCAACTGGCGGCTCTCCGATCAGGTCATTCACTGGAGCCACTCGTCTTTCCTGTTTCGACGCGCGGTGCTCGATCGGCTCGGCGGCTGGGACAATGTGCGCGTGTCCGCCGACACAGAATATATCTGGCGGGTGGAGAATGCTTTCGGCGAGGCGGCGGTGAAAAAGCTGCTGCGCGAAACCCCGATGGCCTTCGCTCTGGACGATGAAAGCTCCCTCACACGCACCAAGCTTACGCACGTAAGCACGACATATTACGGGCTGCGGCATTATTACCGAGAAATTTGCAGGTACTGGCATGAAAGCGTGGGCGGGCGCCTGACACCGGAACAGGAAGAGATGAAGCGGCGAATGATACCGCGTCAGATGTTCACCCGGGACGAGTCCGCGATCGTGGTCGACGAGCATCTGCTGGGCGATTGTTCCGACCCGGCGGTTGTGCGCCAGATGACGGCGGCGGCCCGGGACGGCACGATGCGCTACGGGATCACGCACGTGATGGACCCGAAGAACGATATCGAGTGGCCCATGTATGCCCAGCGCTTCTGCGACGAATTCTTCGAACTCCTGGCAAAGGAGAACACAGCCGTCATCGTTCCTGGGGCTGCCTGCGAAGCCGCTAAGACGAGCAACTTCACCTAAGCAGTTGACGATCCGACGGCGCTCCTGCCGTGTTATCCAACAACGGGATTTCAGATCAGGCGAATTGGAGAAAGAAGTGGACGCAATAGTTTTAAGCCCTTCGCAAATCAAGATGAAGTGCCCGATCTGCGCGGGAAGCACATTTTATGACTTCAGAGGTCGCCTGAATAGCCGTTGCTCGACCTGTCATTCGGTCGAGCGGACGCGCGTCGCAAAGCTGTTTATCGACAAGATCGTCAAATTGAAGCCTGGCGCAAGAATTCTCCACTTTGCTCCGGAGCCGGGATTGTCGAAGTTTTTCCAGTCGCTGTCACTCTCGGCATATGAGCCCTGCGACCTGGATCCCGAGCGTTACGACATCGGGATGCCGATCAGGAAGTTTGACCTTTGCAGTGACCTGGGTTCGCTGAAAGAAAGCCACTACGATCTGATCGTGCACAATCATGTGCTCGAGCATCTTCCATGCAATTACGCGGTGGTCCTCCAGAAGCTGCAACAAGCGGTCAAGCCTGGCGGCTACCAGCTTTTTTCAATCCCGATGCAGGTAGGCGGCTACTATCGCGAAGACCTGGATCGCAAGCTGAGCAGCAAGGAAAGGGCTGAGAAGTTCAAGCAATTCGACCATTTCCGCATGTTCGGAAGCCTTGATTTCGACCGAACCGTCGGCATGGTGCTGGGCATCGACAAGGACTACGACCTTCGGGACTATTTTTCGGAAAATGATCTCCTCGCCGCCAATATTCCTAAGCGGTGGTGGCGTCTGTGCGGCGCTTCCGTTTTCCCGGTCAAACGGATCTAGTGGATGGTCTCCTTGAAGGCATTCGGCGCCAGCCGGCCATGCCGGCATATCCCGGACGTGCCGGATCTCGCGGATGTCGCGGTCGGCGCGTGCGGAAAACGTGATCATCTGTTTTTCCGCAACAACCCGGACCATTCTCGCATCTTCGTGTTTTTCAACGGAGAGATTCCGGCTCATCTCCTGGGCCAGGGACCGACGTTTCAGCGATGGACTTGGGCTAGCGATTTTTCCAATCCCGTCCTGTGCGTCAGCGATGCATCGGTAGACGGCCGCGATGACCTGCAAATCGGCTGGTATGTCGCGGACCGGGATGGCGGGACCTTCGACGACTTGATGGATCTGGTCGAGGACGTCTGCACCAGGACAGTCGGGAAAAATGCCGAGATCGTGTGCGTTGGGTCATCGGCAGGCGGTTTCGCCGCCCTTATGGCGGCCTGCCGGAACCGGTGCGACGGCGCGGTCGTTTTCAACCCTCAGGTCGACATCATGCGTTACCGCGAGCGGGCCATCTCGCGTTTCATGGCGCGCTTTTGTCCGGATATGGGCGATTCTTCGGGCCAATGGGGAGATCGAACATCGCTTATAGAGAGTATCCCACGCTATAGCGCACGCGCGAAGATCGTCTACTGGCAGAATACCGACGATCACTTTCACTTCCGAAATCATTGTAAGAATTTTAGGGATGCAGTGGCGCGCCTGCCGGCGGAGATCCAAAAGAATGTCTCTTTTAATTTTTACACCGATCCAGTCGCCGGGCACAATCCGCCTACGAAAGAGCGTTTTTTGGCGGCGATAGAACGCGCTTATCCAGGCGCGACGAACGGAAGGCCACAGACATCGGTTGGAGTTCGGTTCGCCAGGCTCGTTCGGCAACTCCTTCGATCGCCTGTTGCCGACCGGCTTTCCGCCGAGCGCGCAATGCTGTCCCCCAGCGATCTCGAGATATCCTGAGGATCTCCAATGGATCATATAGGAACTCCGGCTCTCAGGGAGTCGCCCTACAGCACCCAGGATTACTGGCGTAAACGCAGCGACATGCTTTATTACCGGTACATCGACTATATGGTGCGCACGGTCGGCGTCTCGGCGAAAAGCATGCTCGACGTCGGCTCCGGCAACTGTCCTTATCTCGATTGGTTCGACTGGATTCCCGAGCGCGTTTCCGTCGACATCCGTGTGCCCTATCAATCGGCCAATGTGAGGCCGGTCAAAGGGGACATCTTCAAGCTCGACTTCGGCAAGAAGTTCGATCTTTGTTCCTGCCTGCAAGTTCTCGAGCACGTGCCCGACGCGAAGCGCTTCGCCCGAAGACTTCTGGAACTAAGCGATCTCGTGATCATCTCCGTGCCCTACAATTGGAGCGGTCGCCCTACCCGCGGCCACGTGCACGATCCCGTCGACTACGAAAAGGTGTCGGACTGGATGGGGCGGCAAGCCAACTACAAGATTGTGGTCGAGGAGCCGTTTCAGGGTTCGAAGCACAAGCGACTGATCTGCGTCTACGACGTCGATCCGGACCGCAAATTCGGTCGCGAGATGGCCGAGAAGAGAATCGCCCGCTCGTGACAAGGGAAGATGCACGACGTGCTTGATTTTCGTAGAAGAGGCGGAGAAATGAGTAAGAATTTCCCCGGATCGGATAAGGCAATTCGGCTGCAAGAACTTGATTTCGATCAGCTGAAAGAAATGAAGAAGGTAGACGATGACGCGAAGGCGCTCGCCTTCTACTACTTTCATCTGGCGATGATCTACGAAGCTCGCGCCCGCAAGCTGCGAGGGTCGGCCCAGTGGCGGGCCAGGATCGCGCTGAGCCGGCTGGCCGGCGGCATGTTCCCGCGCTGGCTGCATCCGCTGTACAGCGCCGAGGAATACATCAAGACCGCCCGCCAGCGCGCCGGGAAGCTGGCGCGCAAGGACAGGAACGCCGAGATCGACGCGATCCCGGCTCCACCCGTCTTCGACGAGATCGAATATGCGCTGGTCAACGGCTCGGTGGCCGGCGGGGGCGATTCCACGATCTTCCGCGATCTGTGCGGGAAATCCATGTCCGACATATTCCGGACGGTCAAAAGCTACGTCACCCGCGACGACATCGTCTTTGTCACCCGCTTCCGACGATGGTTGCGCGCCAATCCGGAAGCGGCTGGCGACAAGGTCGTTTCGGTGCTGGATCTGGCCGATATCATCGTCGACAACCGCAACGGCCTGTACTCCCTGCAGACGCGGAAATGCGCCGCCTTCCTCGAAAAATACGGGGCGCAGCCATTCGTCCTGGCCTCGATGTGGCAGGAATTCTTCGACATCTATGCCAATGCGTTAGCCCGTGTGGGAAAGGCGGGCGAGGCGATCGACGTCCTGAATCGCGGATCGAGCCGGCTGGGTGAGCCGCCCGCCCTGCTGCGCAAGAAGGCGTCGATCCATGCCTGGGCGGGCGATGCGAAATCGGCTCTCAAGGAGTTGGGCCGGCTGGAGGCAGACCTGCTGACCTTCTCGCCGCGCGATCAGATACTCAAGGCCTTCCTGCTCGAGACGCAGGGCGACCACGAGCTCGCCCGCTTCGAACTGGAGCGGGCGCTGCGGCGTCCCAACTGCCCGTCGGACGCGCATCTGATGATCTCCAACATCGCGTTGAAGCAGGGCGATCTGGCGTTGAGCAAGATGTCGATCGACAAGTGTTTTGCCTCCTACGCGCTGCGCGGCATCGCTTTCGCAAATGCGGACAGGCCGCTCGCCCTTCCCAACATCGTCAACATCCGCCCACCCCGCAACAATTGGGGGCCGCTGGTCACGGTGATCATGACGGCATACCAAGCGGAAGCGACCATAGGCTTCGCCGTCGAGAGCGTTCTCGCGCAATCCCATTCCAACCTGCAGCTCGTCGTGGTCGAGGACTGCGGCGACGACTCCACCCTGAATATCCTGAAGAAACTGGCCAGGGCGGACGACCGTATGACCGTGGTCGCCAACAAGGCGAATGTCGGTACCTACCGGTCTAAGAATAGCGTCCTGGCCAGCGCCAGGGGAAGCTACGTGACGTTCCATGATTCCGACGACTGGTGGCACCCGGATCATATCCAGGAACACCTGAAGTTCATGTCCTTGCGGACGGAACTGGTCGCGTCGACGTCGCGATGGGCGCGGATCGACGAGGAGGGACGCTTTCTTCTCAGCCGCTCCGGACTCATCCTCCACCACAACCCGGCGTCGATGTTCGTGCAGAAGAGCGTCTTCGACGAAATCGGCGGCTTCGATGCGAACACGACCGGCGCCGACAGCGAGTTCCTGCAGCGGATGCGGACCGTTTTCGGGCCGAATGCGGTCGGCGTGCTTCACAAGCCGCTGGCCTTCGGCCTGCACCGTGCCGATTCCCTTACCCAGTCGGGCACCGCGGCCTATGACGAGAACCGCTATTCGCCGGTCCGGGAGGCATACAGGGCGCAATGGCTCGAATGGCAGCGTCAAAGCGCCGGCGGTCGCAAGAAACTCCATATCTCGTTCGAGGAGCATGTCTCCCGGTTTTCCGAAGCGGAGACGGCATGATCTCGGGCTGCGGGTTGCATCGCATCGGGCAATCCCGCCAAGATTCCGGCTCGCGGCAGCCGCGCCTTATCGGGCGGCCTGCGTTGACCGACAGGGCGAACGGGCTCAGATCCCTCTCTGGCGTTGTTTGTGAGGCTTCATGGACGAGAAATACACGCTGACCATGCCCGAGGCGGAGGCCGACTGCGTGCGGGCGGCCTACGAAGCGGCACGGGTCATCCTTGAATACGGGTCGGGCGGCTCGACCGTCATGGCCTCCAAAAGGCCGGGCAAGCTCATCTTCAGCGTCGAAAGCGATCGCGACTGGGCGATGGGGCTCCAACTCCATATCGACGAGGCGGACCTCCCCTCGCCGGCCATGCTCTATCATGTGGACATCGGCCCGACAGGCACGTGGGGCCGCCCTCGGGACAGCCGCTCATGGCAACTGTTCCATCGCTATCCGCTGGCGATATGGGACGAGCCGTTCTTCCGCCAACCGGACGTCGTGTTGATCGACGGCCGTTTCCGTCCCGCCTGCCTGGCAGCCGTCTGCATGATGGTCGATCGTCCGGTCACTGTCCTGTTCGACGACTATGTCGACAGGGAAGCGTATCATCAGGTCGAGGAGTTCGTGAAGCCGACCAGGACCATCGGCCGCATGGCGGAGTTCCATGTCGAGCCGGGATTGGTGGAGCGGAACAATGTTGCCCGGCTCATCGCCGCATATGCGGAGGTCACCTATGCAAAGGGAAAAAGATACCAAGTATACAATGAGTAGCGTCTCTTTCCTTGTGTCAAGTTTGTGCTGGCCTTTTCTTTGCGAAACGGACATAATGAATGGTTTCGCTCAATTACACCTTCCTAGACAGCACAAAATTCGTAAATATAGCGAATATCCGCAAAAGTTCTTGACTAATAGACAAACCAAGACCCTAATGCCTTCAGGGAGGGTCTTCCGTGGCATAACCACAAAAGGGGACCTGTTGTGAGAATCGCGGTAATCGGCGCCGGCTATGTCGGCCTTGTCTCTGGAGCCTGCTTCTCGGATTTCGGCTTTGAAGTCGTCATCGTAGACAAGGACAAGAGCCGCATCGCCCGGCTGGAAGCCGGGAAAATTCCGATCTATGAACCGGGCCTGGAAGATCTGGTGGCGCGCAATCGCGATGCGGGCCGTCTGTCGTTCACGGCGAGCCTGCCCGCCGCCATGAAGCGTGCGGATGCCGTGTTCATCGCCGTCGGCACGCCGACCCGCCGCGGCGACGGCTTTGCCGACCTGACCTATGTCTATGCGGCCGCCGACGAGATCGCGCGCTGCCTCGCGGGCCCTTGCGTCGTCGTCTGCAAGTCGACCGTGCCGATCGGCACCAACCGCGAGGTGTTGCGCCGCATCAAGGCGATCCGCCCGGATGCCGCCGTGGACGTCGCCTCCAACCCGGAGTTCCTGCGCGAAGGCTCGGCGATCGAGGACTTCAAGCGCCCGGACCGCGTGGTGGTCGGGGCTGAGTCCGAGCAGGCCCGCGCCGTCATGCAGAGCCTCTACCGGCCGCTCTCTCTCAACGAGACGCCGATCCTGTTCACGGGCCTGGAAACGGCGGAGCTCATCAAATACGCGGCGAACGCCTTCCTGGCCACGAAGATCACCTTCATCAACGAGGTCGCCGACCTGTGCGAGCGCGTCGGCGCCAATGTGCAGGAGGTGGCGCGCGGCATCGGCCTCGACCGGCGCATCGGCCCGAAATTCCTGCATGCCGGTCCGGGCTATGGCGGATCGTGCTTTCCCAAGGACACGCTTGCCCTGGTCAGCACCGCCCGCTCCGCCGGCGCGCCGATCCGCATCGTCGAGGCCGTCGTCGACGTGAACGAGGCGCGCAAGCGGGCAATGGCCGAACGCGTGCTGGCCGCCCTGGACGGCGATCTCAGCGGCAAGACCGTCGCCGTGCTCGGCCTGACCTTCAAGCCGAACACCGACGACATGCGCGAGGCGCCGTCGCTGGTGATCGTGCCTGCCCTGCAGGCCGCCGGCGCGCGCATCCGCGCGCATGATCCCGAAGGCATGGCCGAGGCTGCCAAGCTGCTCGACGATGTCGAATGGTGCGACGGCCCCTACCATGCGGCGGAGGGCTCGGACGCCATCGTCGTCATAACCGAATGGGACGCCTATCGCGCGCTGGATGTGGTTCGGCTGAAGCGGCTGATGAAGGGCGACGCCTTCTTCGACCTGCGCAACATCTACAAGACGGCCGAGATGGCAGACCGGGGTTTTCGGCATTTCGGCATCGGCATCGGCCAGCCTGGCATCGCCGAAAAGGTTGCCGAGCCGCTGAAGAGCGTCGCCGTCTGACCGTTGCCGGCCGGCGACGTGCCGCGCGGTCCTCCGTCTTGCCTCGATTGGCGCTTCGGCAACCGGCCAGCCCGGCGCTCGAACCGCTTTCCAAGACAGCAGCCCCGCAATCGTTGCAGTGCAGCAAAGTTGTTGCAACGCAACGAAAACGCCGTACTATCGGCTGACTGTCCGACGCAAGCGTGAAGGAAAAATAGCAGCTGCGGCTTCAAGCAAAGATGCGTGACGCGATCCAGCGGGAAATCTATAGACCATATATCTACATCCGCTCTGCAATCGCGGATGGCATGTATGCTCAAAAAATAATCGGATTGTCCAAGAATCTTCCTGACAATGGGCGAAAAACCGCCGTTCTTGTCGGGTTTTCGAAGTGGAAGTCGTTCATGGTCGATTTTCTTCCCGACCATAACGTCATCTTCCTCGGTCACAGCCCCCGCGTCGGTCCGCGCACGCTGGAGACGATCTTCACGATGCCGCGACCGGAGATCTTTGCCTGGAGCTACAAGTTTCCGAGCGGATTGCGCGGCCTGTGCGAGCGCGAGGGGATTCCGCTGGTCGTGGTCGAGGACGGCTTCCTTCGCTCCCTCGGACTGGGTGTGAACAGGACAAAGCCGCTCAGCCTGGTGTTCGACCGCAAAGCCATGCATTTCGACTACAGGAATCCGTCGGAACTCGAGACCATCCTCGCATCCCATGATTTCGCCGCCGATGCGCGGCTGATGCGCCGGGCCGACGCTCTCCTCGACACCCTGACCAATTCGGGTCTCACCAAATACAACTTCTGGAGCGATCACGGCCGGATCGGGGATCTCGGCCTGCGCCGGAACAGCCGGAAGATCCTCGTCATCGGACAGGTGGAGGCCGACCTTTCCATCCGCTACGGCGCGGCGAAGCCGATGACCAATGACGAACTTCTGCAGATCGCGCTCGACGAGAACCCCAACGACGAGGTTCTCTTCCGGCCCCATCCCGAGAGCGTGGCGATGCAGCGCCGCGGCGCCACGCCGGCGCTGGCCGGCAACGGCAGCAGGTATAACGTGCTCGGCCCCCACTATTCCCTCGCCGAATGCCTGGAGGCGGCGGACCGCGTCTATTGCATCACCTCGCTGGCCGGCTTCGAGGCCGCCTTGCGCGGCAAGAGCGTGACGCTTTTCGGCGCGCCCTTCTATTCCGGCTGGGGGTTCACCGACGACCGGCATCCGGTGGCGCGCCGCAAGCGCCGGCTATCGCCACGCGAGGTGCTGGCCGCGGCGTATTGTCTTTACCCGCGCTACTTCCATCCTCTGTCGAACGCGCCGATCTCCTGCGAGGACGCGGTCTCCTGGCTCAAATCCGAGCAGCGCGTGCGGCGGCAGGTCGCGCGCTACGCATGAAGGCAACCGCTTGCGCGACCGCGCCGGCGCAACAAGTCCGGCGCGGAGGGCGCCGACACCAACAATCGGGAAAAACTGCGTTGACACGCGCGCCGCGCCCGCTTACATCGGCGGCGCTGCCCAGATGGCGGAATTGGTAGACGCGCACGGTTCAGGTCCGTGTTCCGCAAGGAGTGGAGGTTCGAGTCCTCTTCTGGGCACCATTCCATTGTTTTTGCTCATGTTTCTGGCTTTTCGACCCCAACTGGTACACAGGGCTGGGTCACATGGGCTTTGCGAATGCCGTCGCCGACGAGGTGGGGCGGTACCGGGCAATTCTGGTTCCGGCGACGCGTTCCTGCGGACATTCCGTTATCAGCGTGTGGATGTCGGCGGTTATCGGGCGTCCAGCAGTCTGCGCACGACAGAGATGCCGCCACCGTCAAAATGAACGGTGAGATCAAATTCCCGCTGCGTACCCGCGATCCAGCCGTCGCGACCGATCTCGTGCCGACAAAAGATCAAATAGGTCCGCTTGGACGGCGCGTTCTCGGCATAGTTCCGGCGTCGCCGAACAGGCTTTGGAACAGTGGTTGATGCCAAAGCTTACCTGAAACCGGGTCTTATCCGCGGAAAACCGCAGTTCTTGTGATAAATTCGCCCGTTTGCGCTTGTGAACGGGCACCAGGCTACGCAAAAACCATCCGCTCCCGCTCAAACAGCAGCACCGTCTCCTCTCCGAGACGCGCCTCCACCGGATCGCGGAACCCGCACTTCTGCGCGACCCGGAGCGAGGCATGGTTCTTCGGATCGATGATGCAGACCTGCCGCCGGCCGCGCAGCTCGCGGTCGCCCCAGGCCACCACCGCGCCGACGACTTCCGTCGCAATGCCGCGTCCATGCGCTTCCGGGACCAGCGACCATCCGGCCTCGGCAAACCCTTCGATCGAAGGCGTCAGGTCGCGCCTGAGTTCGTGAAAACCGGCTTCGCCGAGAAGGCGCCCGCTTTCCTTCTCCTCGATCGCCCAGAAGCCGAAGCCCGTCATCGCCCACATGCCGGCATGGCGCAGGAAGCGGATCCAGCTCTCCTCGCGGCTCCGTGCCCTCCCGCCGATGAAGCGCGTCACCGCCGGCACGGTCCACATCCTTGCATAGGCGTCGAAATCGCCAGGCTGGTGTGCCCGCAGGACCGTCCGCGCGGTCTCGAGCGAGGGAATGCGGACGAGCGTGGCTTCCGGCATGGGTCGCGGTTCCTGCACAAGGTCCGGCACGATAGACGGAGCGGACGGGAGCCGATGGAGCCAACATTGCGGTGGCCGGCAGGCCAGCAGGAACCTGTCGATCCGCGAGTGGTTGGCGCAACGTCTTCGCCAAACGAAAACCCCCGGCGGTGCCGGGGGTTTGCAGGCAGGATTTCGATGTCGGGTGGTCAGGCGACGGCGCCGTTGATCCAGTGCGACAGCGCCGTCTTGGGCAGCGCCCCGACCTTCATGTCCGCCACTTCGCCATCCTTGAAGATCATCAGCGTCGGGATCGAGCGCACGCCGAACTGCGCGGCAAGCTCCGGGTTCTCATCGATGTTGAGCTTGGCGATCTTCACCTTGCCGGCGAGTTCGGTCGCGATCTCTTCGAGCGACGGGCCGATCATCTTGCAGGGACCGCACCACTCGGCCCAGAAATCGACGACGACCGGCGCCTCGGCGTCGAGGACGTCGGCCTTGAAATTGTTCTTGTCGACCTTGACGGTGGCCATGCGGGAAATCCTTTCCGGTTCGAATTCGTACAAGATGTAGTGGCGCGGGCAATCGCCTTCAAGCAGTTGTTGTTTCACGCCATGGTGAGTCGGACAAGGGCCTCGTCCATCGCCGCGGCCGGCAGCACGATCAGCCGCGGCGCCTCGGTGAACAGCAGCGCGGCCGACACGGTGCGGCCGGGATAGATCGGCCGCAGCAGCGATCGGTAGAGCGCCAGCTGCGTGACATAGGCCGGCGGCACCTGTTCGAGCCCGGACGGCGCCGGGCGGTTGGTCTTGTAGTCGACGATCCGCACCTCGCGCGCCGTCACCGCCAGCCGGTCGATCTTGCCGGAGATGGCGCGCTCCTCGCCGCGCACGGCGACGCGACCCATCACCGCCACCTCGGCGCGCGAGCCATGGGCAAACAGCGGCCGGAAGTCTTCCGCCCGCAGGATGCCGAAGACGGAGGCCAGCGCCCGCTCGCGCTCGTGCTCCGGCCAGTGCGCGGCGGCGCGGCCGAGATAGCGGCGGGCCGCCGGCTCGCGGTCCTCCTCCGCCAGATCGGGCAGTACCTGCAGCAGCTTGTGCAGCACGGTACCGCGCTCGATGGCGAAGGCCGGCTCGGCCTCCGGGTCGAGCACCGGCGAGCGGCCGGACACCACCGCCTCGCCCGGCTCGACCACCAGGGACGCCGCGCCGGAGGGTGCGAGCGGCCGCGGCAGCGCGCGCGACGGCGGCAGGGGCCGCAGCAGGCTTTCCGGCAGGGATTGCGCTGCTGCCGGCGCCTCATCGGATTCGGCAACCGCCGCCGCTGGGCTGACCGCACCGTTGACGCGAAAGCGATGGACGGCTCCCGCCACGGGGTGATCGATCTCGATGCAGCGCGGATCGCCGGTCAGGGCCGCCCGGACCAGCGAATGCCACGTGGTAGAGGCCGGCGGCCGGCGGCCGTGGAAGCCGCAGACGATCAGCCGGTCCTCGGCGCGCGTCATGCCGACATAGAGCAGGCGGCGGTATTCGTCGTCGGCGCGCTGGCCGATCTCGGCCTCGAGCTGCCGCATAAAACCGTTGGACGTCTCGCCGGGCGCGCGCCACAGATACCCCTTCGCTCCCGCCAGCCCACCCTTCGGCGCGAACGGCACCAGCCGCGGCAGGTGCTGCGCGCTGAACGGCTGCGAGCCGCCGTCGGCCAGGAACACCACCGGCGCCTCCAGGCCCTTGGCGGCATGCGCCGTCATGATGCGGACCTCGTTGCGTGTCTGGTCCATCTCGCGCTTGATCTCGGGCGCGGCCTGCTCCAGCGTCGCCAAAAAGGTTTCCAGGCCGGGCTGCCCGGCGCGCTCCTGCGCCAGCGCGAAATTCAGGAATTCGTCGAGGATGTCGCCCGCCTCCTGGCCGAGCCGCGCGATCATCCTGGCGCGCACGCCATCCCGGCCCAGTACCCCGGCATAGAACTCGAACGGCCTGCGGAACGCCGCCTCGTTGGCCCAGCGCTCCAGCCGCCCGGCCGCCTCGGCGCAGTCCGGGTCGGACGCGGCGCGAGCCCGCAGCGCCTCGCCGAGCGAGCCCGGCCGGCTTGCCGCCAGCCTGAACAGCGCCTCCTCGTCGAAACCGAAGACGGGGCTCTTCAGCAACGCCGCCAGCGACAAATCGTCCTCCGGCTGCAGCAGATAGCGGCCGAGCGCGATCATGTCCTTGACGGCGATGTGGGCGGGCAGGCTCAGCCGGTCGGCGCCGGCGACCGGGATGTGCCTGTCCTTCAGCGCCTTGGCGAGCGCATTGACGAAGCTGCCGCGCTTGCGCACCAGCACCAGCACGTCGCCGGGCGTCAGCCGCTTGCCGGTGCCCTCGATCACCTCGCCGGATTTCAGCCAGTGCGCGACGGTGCGGGCGATGGTCTCGGCCAGCCGCACCGCCGGCGCGGTCGCATGGTCGATGGCGATCGTCCAATCGTCCGGTTCCTCGACCGTATCGGCCCCGACCGACGGCCAGACCTCGACATAGCCCGGCGCGCCGGCACGGATGGCGTTGTGCTCGACCGGATCGCCGGCGAAGGTGAGGCCGCGGCGAGCCTGCTCGGCCGAAAACACGCGGTCGACGGCACCGAGCACGTCGTCGGTAGAGCGGAAGGAGAGCGTCAGCCTCACATTCTCGAAGTTGCCGGAGACGCCGCGCACCTTCTGCGAAAAAGCATGGCCGCTGGCGGCGAAGGCTTCGGGCGCCGCGCCCTGGAAGGAATAGATCGACTGCTTCTCGTCGCCCACGGCGAACACGGTGCGCTGCACATCGTCGCGTGCGCCCTTGCCGGCGAAGAATTCCTCGGCGATGCGGCCGACCACGCTCCACTGGTCCGGGCTGGTGTCCTGGGCCTCGTCGATCAGGATGTGGTCGATGCCCTTGTCGAGCTTGTAGAGCACCCACGGGCCGGCGTCCTGGCGCGAGAGCAGCCGGACGGTGCGGGTTATCAGGTCGTTGAAGTCGAGGAAGCCGCGGCCGGTCTTCAGCCGCTCGTAGCGGCCGATCAGCCAGTCGGCGATAGTCAGCGCGGCGCGGGTGTTCTCCAGCATGGCAAGCAGCGCCAGCCGGTCGCCGGTGCGGATGATGGCCTGACAGGCCGCCTCGTACCGCTCCGGCAGGTCTGGCAGGCGGCCCAGCAACGCCTTGCTGAACAGCCAGGTGGGTTTGTACGGCTCGCCCTTGGCGCTGAGAAATGCCTCGGCGAGCAGCGGCAGCCGCCTTTCCGGATCGGACTCGGCAAGCGCGCGCGCGGCTGCCGGCAGGACGATGTCAAGCACGCGGCCGGCGCCGGTCTGCTGCGCCGCCGCGGCGAAGGCGTTGAAGAAGGCGGGCGGGAAGCCGGGTAGCGGCCAGGCCGCCGCTGAGACCTGCGCCCGGGTCACGTCCGACGCGAAGCCGAACTCCTCGAGCAGGGCGGCATAAGGTGGATCGTCGCCGGCGACCGTGTCGATGAAGGCGCGCAGGCCGTCGCGGTTCCTTAGGATTTCGGCGAGCAGCGCGTCGAGCCCGGCCTCGCCGCCGCGCTCCAGCACCGCGGCGAAGGCGGCGGCAAGATCCGGCGCGTCGGCGCCCACCGCGCCGGTCAGCAGCTCGCGACGTGCCTCGGCATAGAGCGCCTCCTCCATCAGCGGGTCGAGCATCTCGAAATGCGCGGCGATGTTGGCCTCCAGCGGGAACTGGTGCAGCACCGCTTCGCAGAAGGCGTGGATGGTCTGTATCTTCAATCCGCCCGGTGTCTCCAGCGCGCGGGCGAAGAGCTGGCGGGCGCGCTTCAGCTTGGTGCGGCCCGGCCTCCTGCCCTCCATCGCCTCGATGCGCTCGGCCAGCGCCTCGTCGGACAGCATCGTCCACTCCGACAAGGTGGTGAAGACGCGGTTCGACATGTTGGCGGCCGCCGCCCGCGTATAGGTCAGGCAGAGGATGCGCGCCGGGTCGGTGTCCTCCAGCAGCAGGCGGATGACGCGCTGCGACAGGACATGCGTCTTGCCGGATCCGGCATTGGCCGACACCCAGGCGGAATTGGCCGGGTCCGACGCCCTGGCCTGGGCGTCGCGGGTGGCTTCGGGGACTGGGTAGGTGCGCTTCATGACGGCACGACCCCGGAGGTCCCGCCTTCGCGCGTCATCGTACCCCCACCCCTAACCCCTCCCCTCAAGGGGGAGGGGGACTTTGCGGCCGCTATGCCATGCGAAATCGTTGGCAATTGGCGCCTGGCGGAGACGCAAGCCAGTTCCCCTCCCCCTTGAGGGGAGGGGTTAGGGGTGGGGGTAAGGCCGCATGCGACATCTCCTGCCTTGTGGGGGAGATGTCCGGCCCATCCGACAGGCTCAGGACGGAAGGGGCGGGCGTCGGGCGTCAGGATGTCAGACATCGCCGCCCTCCGTCTCGTCCCCGCCGGCGGACCATTCCAGCACGCGGGCGAGGTGGTCGTAGTCGCCGTCGACGTCGCCCTCGCGGAAGGGCAGCGCCCGCGACAGGTAGCCGGTCGAGGGCAGCGCGTAGTGGTCGAGCAGCTTTTCCAGCCGCGCCCAGGCCTCCTCGCCGAGGTCGCCGGCCGTGCGGATGCTGCCTTTGATCTCCAGAATGGATTCCGGCACCACCTCGCCATTGGCCTTCAGCCGGACGTGGGCGAGGTCGGCGGGCTCGCAGTGGCCGATGTCGGCAAAGGCGCCGCGCCTCAGGAGCGCGGCCTCCAGCGCCAGTTGCGGCGCGATCAGCCGGTGCGCCTGCACCTTGGACGGCGACGAGCCGGTCTTGTAGTCGAGGATGTCGGCCATCTCCGCCGGCAGCAGATCAATCCGGTCGGCGCGGCCGGAGAGCGTCACGCCGCTGCGGCCGACCGGCGTCTTCGCGGCACTCGCCTCCGGCACGCGTGCCCGCACGACGCGGCCCGCTTCCCAGGCGATGACGTTCGCCGCCAGCTTGGCGAAGCGCGGCCACCAGACCGCATGGACGTCCGCCGGCAGGGCGAAGGCGGCAAAGCACGCGCGGCCGGCCTCGAGCAGCACCTCGAGCGCCTGCGGCGCGGCGGGGTCGACGCCGGATGCGGAGAAATCGTGCAGAATCTCGTGAAACAGCGTGCCGCGCTCGGCAGCACCCGGATCGCGCACCAGCGCTTCGAGCGGCATGAGCTCCAGGATGCGCCGGGCGTAGATCGCATAGGGGTCGCGGCGCAGCGTCTCGATCTCGGTGACGGAGAAATGCCGCGGCCGCATCTCCAGCGGCGGCTTGGGATTGGGTCGCGGAGCCAGCATCTCCTCGCCGCGCACATCCAGCGCCCGCGCCCAGGCGAGGTAGTCGGCGCCGCGCCGGCGCATCCGCCCGGCCTCTTCCGGTCCGACGAAGGTGAGGATGCGCTGCAGCCAACGCGAGGCGACGGCGGGGGATTCGCCCGATCGCGCGGCACGCGTCAGCAAGAGCTGCTCGACCCCCATCGCCATCTCGAAATCATGGGCGGACTGGCCGATGCGGCGCTCCGGCGGCTCCAGGTCGATGCCGATCTTCATCACCCGCGACAGGAACCGGTCCGACACCGCCTTGCGCGGCCACACGCCTTCGTTCAGGCCTCCGACGACCAGCGTATGCGGCGACAGCAGCCGCGCCTCCAGCGCGCCCCAGATGGCGACGCGGCTGTCGGAACCCTGTGCCGGCTTCACCACCTCCGGAGCTATCAGCGCGTCGAACACGTCCGGCCATTCGCGCGGCGCGAAGTCGTACGCGGCTTCCGCAGCCACCAGCCCGCGCAGGAAGGAGGCGAGCTTGTCGCCGGCGTCGCCGGCATAGAGTGCGTCGAGCCCGCCATCCTCGCCGCGCCCCAGCGCCTCCAGCGTCACGACCGAGACGCGGGCAATCTCGGCAAGCTGCACCTCGCCGGCCGTTGCGATGGCGGTAAGCGGCGCCAGCGCTTCGTCGAGCGCCGCGAGCACGGTTCGCGCCTCGCGGAGATCGTCCATGGATAGACTGGTCAGCCAGAACGGCCTGCGAGGCGCGCCGGCGAGCGCCTCCAGGCGCTGCTCGAACAGCTTTGCCAGCGCCGAAACGTCGGGCCTGCCATAGCCGCCGCGCAGCGCGACGAGCTCGATCGCCTCCACGGCGCGGCGCACGGTGGTGCGTCCGAGGCCGAGCGACAGCAGTGGATGCTTCAGCAGCGCCAGCACCGGAACCGGATCGCCGGGCTGGAAGACGGCACGCAGCATCAGCGTGAGCAGTGCCGCCGGCGGCGTGCCGGAAAGCGGCGTGCCGCCCGAATCGTCGGCGCGGATGCCGAAGCGCAGCAGCTCGGCCGAAACGCGGCGGGCGAGGCCGCGGTCGCCGGTAACCAGTGCCGCGGTGCGGCCTGGCGTCTCCACGGCGCGCCTGAGCGCAATGGCGATCGCCGCCGCCTCGTCGCGCTCGTTGGCTGCATCCACCAGCGCCACGCCGGAGAAGGCGGCGGCCACGTCTTCCGCGCTGAAGTCGGCGCGACGTGCGACCCAGGTGTCGGTAGTGCCCGCCGGACGAAACGCCTCGCCCACCAGCCGGCCCCGCCTCGCCAGCGCGGGCGCAGGCGACGCGATCTCGTCCACCTCCTCTCGCGGCACGCCGATGCGCCGCAGCAGCTTCGCCAGGCCGAACTGCGGATGGCCGAGGATGGCCGGCTCCGGCTCGAGGTCGTTCAATGCTGCCCAAGATATTTCGTCCATATCGGCGTCAAGGCCGGGCAGCACCAGCGCGCCGCGTGGCAACCGGGCGATGACGGCGAGCAACTCCGCGGTGGCGGGAATGGAGCCGGTCGAGCCGGCGGCGATCACCGGGCCGGCCGGCGGGCGCGCCTTCAGCCGTGCGGCTTCCGCCAGGATCAGCGCGTTGCGATGCGCCGCCGGATTGGAGCGCCGGCGGGCCGCCAGGAGCTCTGGCCAGTGTTTTGTGACGATGGCGAGGAAATCGAGCGTCACCTGCCACCAGCCGGCGAGGTCGCCGGCCACCAGCTCGCCGAGCTTCGTCCAGCCGGTGCCTTCCGTCTCGACCTCGTCGATCAGCGCGGCCAGATCGCGGGCGAGCCAGACGGCGTCGGCGGCGGAGGCCGGAACAACCACCTCCTCGGCGAATTTTGCCGCCACATGGGCGGGCAGCCGCTGCTTCCACAACCGCACCATCGGTGCCAGGAGCAGCAGCCGGTCGATCGCGGCGAGCGGCGGATCCAGTTCCAGCGCAGCCTCGCTCCCGGCCTCAAAGGCAGCTCCGTCCTCGTCGAATTCGCCGAGCGGGCGGATCGTCGGCAGGATCACCGGCCGGCCGGCCGCGCGCTCGACGAATTCGCTGCGCAGCTCGCGCGCGGCGCGGCGCGTCGGCACGTAGACGGTGACCTCGGCCAGCGCCAGCGGATCGCCGTCCGCCCGGAAGTCCGGCACCAGCCGGCCGTCGGCCAGCGCCTGCGCCAGCGTCGGCAGGAAGGGCAGGCCGGACGGGATGGTCAGCACGCGCGGCTGCGGCCGGGTCGTCATGTGGATGATTTCGAACCTCGCTCGCGGAAACCTGCCCTATCTGCACGCAGACGGCAGATTCGGACAAGGGCCGCGTCACGCGAACGCGGACGCACGGTTTCGCGACAAGCAACACGGAGTCTCGACGGTCGGGCCTGTGCTCAGGCCTCGGTGCGCCGGGTGAACTGTCCGGCCGGGCGGTAGCGCCAGAGATAGGAGGGCAGGATCGTGGCGATGGTCTGCGGCTGCAGGCCGATGGTCGCGAAGGTGCGGCCTTCCCGCTCCGCCGCCTCCGACACCACGTTGTCGGTCCTGAGCAATGTCACCTGGTCGGAGGTCAGCAGCGGCTTGGGCAGCATCCCCAGGATCGCGCCCTGCAGCGAGGCGATCGACCACGGCACCGACACCAGCAGCCGCTTGCGCTCGATGATATCCAGCATCTCCTCCATGCACTGCCGGAAGGTGAGAACCTGCGGGCCGCCGAGTTCGTAGATTTTCCCGCCCTCGACCTTGGCGTCGACCGAGCGGGCGATGGCTTCGGCGACGTCGCCGACGAAAACCGGCTGGAATTTCGTGGTACCGCCGCCGATCAGCGGCAGCACCGGCGAGAAGCGGGCCATGTTGGCGAAACGGTTGAAGAACTGGTCCTCGGGCCCGAACACGATCGACGGACGGTATATGACGGCGTTCGGCACCGTCTCCAGCACGGCCTCCTCGCCCTTGGCCTTGGTGCGGGCATAGACAGACTGCGAGCGGGCGTCGGCGCCGAGCGCCGAGCCATGGGTGAGGCCGGCGCCGACCGCACGCGCGGCTTCCGCCACCGCGCGGGCGCCGACTTCCTGCACGGCGGCGAAGCGCTGCTTGCCGCCCTCGTAGAGGATGCCGACGAGGTTGATGACGTGGTCGGCGTCCTGCACGGCGCGGTCGACCGACCAGCGCACGCGCAGATTGGCCTGCACTGCCTGGATCTGGCCGACATTGCCGAGCGGCTGCAAATGGCCGGCGAGGTCGGGCCGGCGGGTGGCGACGCGCACCTGGTAGCCGCGCTTGGCCAGCGCCCGCACGACATGCCGGCCGACGAAGCCGGACCCGCCAAAGACCGTCACGAGTTTCGGGGTCTGGAGAATCTCGGTCATCTGTTGGCTCCGGGCAGGCCTTTGGCTGTCGCCCGTCTCATAATCGGTTTCGCCGAAAAGGCAAAGCGCCCGCGGATGCGGCGGAAATCACGTAAAACGCCGGCGGCAGACGCGCGCGTTCCCTGAAAAGAACGCGCTCCGCCTTGCGCATCCGCGCCTTGGCCCCAGCCGGCCACCGTTCAGGGCCTTGCGCGAATCCGGTTGGGAAGACTAATCCAGTTGGGTCAGGAGGAATGCGAATGGACAAGGGCAAGGTTCTGCTGTCGGTCAGCGGGTTCAACCCGCAGCGTTGGCACGAGCTTCTGGCTGCCGGCCGCGAGGTGGTGACGAAGCCGGACGGGCCGGGCGACCCGTCGATCGCTTATGCGGTGGTGTGGAAGCAGCCGCCCAGCATCCTCGCCGGGCTGCCCAATCTCAAGGCGATCTTCTCGATCGGCGCCGGCGTCGATCATATCCTGGCCGACCCGACGGTGCCCGACGTGCCGATCGTGCGCGTGGTGGCCGACAACCTCGCCCGGCACATGACCGAATATGTGGTGTGGCGGGTGCTCGACCATCACCGCTTCGGCCCGTCCTACCAGGCCCAGCAGAAGCGCAAGATCTGGCGCGAGCTGCCGCAGCGCACGGCGAGCGACGTCTCCGTCGGCGTCATGGGACTGGGCAGCCTCGGCCGCGACGCCGCCCGCGCCCTGCTGTCGCTCGGCTTCCGCGTCAATGGCTGGAGCCGCTCCGAGCGCCGGGTCGAAGGCGTGACCACCTTCGCCGGCGACGCCGGCCTGCGGCCCTTCCTCAACGCCACCGACATTCTGGTCGTGCTGCTGCCGCTGACGGAGGCGACGCGCGGCATCGTCGACTACGGCCTGCTCAAGGAACTCCGGAAGCGCAACGGCCTCGGCGGCGCGGTGCTGATCAATGCAGGCCGCGGCCGGCTGCAGAAGGACGACGACATTTTGCGGGCGCTGGACGACGGCACGCTGAAGGAGGCGAGCCTCGACGTGTTCGAGGTCGAGCCGCTGCCGAAGACCAGCCCGCTATGGACCCATCCGCGCGTCTTCGTCACGCCGCACGCCGCCGCCACCTCCGACCCTGACCATCTGGTCGCGCCGATGCTGGCGCAGATGGAGGCGCATGACCGCGGCGAGCCGCTGCGCGACCTCGTCGACCGGCAGGCGGGGTATTGAGGCGGCGCGTCCGCGGCTCATGCCAGCATGCGCAAGCGCGACGCGCCCCGGCGCATGGCTGCCGGACCAAAGTTTACGCCCCCTTAAATCGCCGCATTTAGTCTCCAACCGGTTGCCGCTCGGCAAAAACGGGGACAGCGACGCAGGCAATGGCAAGACGCAACGGCACGCGCATCGAGCCGACATTCGACGGGCCGTCCCGGCGTCCGGCGTCCGACGACTTCGCGCTCGACGAGGACGACCGCGTGCTGCCGTCGCAGCGCAAGCGCGCGCCAGCCGCACGCAAGGCCGGCAAGGCGCGGCGGGAGCAGCGCCGCGCCGCGCCGCGGCGCCGCCGCCTCGGCCTGGGGCGGCTGTTCTACTGGTGCTGCGTGCTCATGCTGTGGGCCGGCATCGGGCTTGCCGGCATCGTCGCCTGGTATGGCGCGCAACTGCCCAGCGTCGCCAACTGGTCGATCCCCGACCGGCCGCCCAACGTCAAGATCGTCGCCGTCGACGGCGCCCAGATCGCCAATCGCGGCATGACCGGCGGCGAGGCGATCGGCCTGCACGAGATGTCGCCCTACATCCCCCAGGCGGTGATGGCGATCGAGGACCGCCGCTTCTATTCGCATTTCGGCGTCGACCCGATCGGCCTCGCCCGCGCCATGCTGCATAACGTCCTCGACGGCAGCTTCAGCCAGGGCGGCTCGACGCTCACCCAGCAGCTCGCCAAGAACCTGTTCCTGCAGCCGGACCGCACCATCGAGCGCAAGGTGCAGGAGGTGCTGCTGGCGCTGTGGCTGGAGCACGAGCACAGCAAGGACCAGATCCTGGAAATGTACCTGAACCGGGTCTATTTCGGCTCGGGCGCCTACGGCGTGGAGGCGGCGTCGCGCCGCTATTTCGGCAAGTCCGCGCGCGATGTGACGCTCTCCGAGGCTGCGCTGCTCGCCGGTCTGCTCAAGGCGCCGTCGCGGCTGTCGCCGGCGCGCGACCCGCAGGCGGCGGAGCGGCGGGCGCAGCTCGTGCTCGCCGCCATGCGCGACGAGGGCCTGATCGGCGAGAACGAGCTGACGACGGCGATGAGCGCGCCCGCCACCCGCGCCGCCGCCTTCTGGACCGGCTCGGAGAACTATGTCGCCGACCGGGTGATGGGCGAGCTGCCGGCGCTCATCGGCGACGTGCGCGCCGACATCGTCGTCGACACCACCATCGACCTCGACCTGCAGCAATTCGCCGAAAAGTCGATCCGCCGGCTGATCGACGAGAACCGCGACAAGCTCGACGTCAGCCAGGGCGCGCTGGTGTCGATCGACAGTTCCGGCGCGGTGCGCGCCATGGTCGGCGGCTACGACTACGCCAACAGCCAGTTCGACCGCGCCTCCGAGGCGCGCCGGCAGCCAGGCTCGGCGTTCAAGCCCTTCGTCTTCCTGGCCGCAATGGAGCAGGGCGTGCGGCCGGACAGCATGCGCAACGACGCGCCGATCCGCATCGGCAAATGGTCGCCGCAGAACTACAACGGCAAATATTACGGCCAGGTCACGCTGGCCACCGCGCTCGCAAAATCGCTGAACTCGGTGGCTGCGCAGCTGGTGATGGAGGTCGGCGCCGGCTCGGTGGTGGAGGCCGCCCAGCGCATGGGCATCCAGTCCGAGCTGCAGGCCAACAACGCGATCGCGCTCGGCACGTCGGAGGTGACGCCGCTGGAGCTCACCGCCGCCTACGTGCCGTTCGCCAATGGCGGCTATCGGCCCGACCTGCATTTCGTGCGCCGCGTCACCACCGCCGAAGGCAAGGTGCTGTACGAGCACCCGTCCGGCGCGTCGCCGCGCGTCATCAGCCCCGAGATCGTCGGCATGATGAACGCCATGATGAAGGAGACGCTGTCCGACGGCACGGCGCGCAAGGCCCGCTTCGGCTGGCCGGCAGCGGGCAAGACCGGCACCAGCCAGAAGTCGCGAGACGCCTGGTTCGTCGGCTACACCGCCAATCTCACCACCGGCGTGTGGTTCGGCAACGACGACGGCCGGCCCATGAAGAAGGTGACCGGCGGCGCCCTGCCGACGCTCGCCTGGCACGAGTTCATGGCCGCCGCGCACCAGGGCGTGCCGGTGGCCGAGCTGCCCGGCCGCTGGGAGCCGGTGCCGGACCTGATCGACGAGAGCGTGCCGGACGCGGCCGTCGCCGGCGATGTCGGCGGCCAGACGGCCGAACCGGTCGCCGGACTGCCGCAAGACCCGGCCGTGGATCCCGTAGCCTACCCGACGGCCGACGACCCCACCGCCTCGATCCGTCACCCGGTGCCCAGCGCCGACGTCGGGGGCCCGGCGGTGCGGCGGCAGAACTCCATCCTCGACATTATTCTTGGCAACGGCGGGTGATGTGGATTGTCTCAGGACCGCGCTGCAGGCGGCCCTCTCCCCGTTCTTCACGGCTGTCGGATTCTAACATCTTCCATCGTTGGCGCATCATGTTGATATGCGCTGCTTTATGAGTGCTTCATTCTGCTCTGTCGGGCGTGTCGCTGCCGCCACGGCATGGATCCTATGGTCTCCGCGACGGCCTTCGGCCTGCTCCGCCATAGGATGACGAACGGCGGAATGGTTCGGCTACTCGCCAGCGGCCCGTGAGCGTTTGACGTGATTAGCCAGCAACATCAAGGGTTTCGTCATCCTAGGGCGGAGCCGGAGCGCAGCGGAGGCGAAGACCCTAGGATCCATGCCGTACCGGTTGTGAAGTGCTCCGGCGCCGACGGCATCCTATCAGATGTGTGAACGCGGTAGCCGTTCTTCACGGGGAGAGGATGCCGGCAGGTGAGGGGCTGCACCGACCGGTCAAATAAACAACCGCTGATATTATTATCCGACGAAGGCCCGCTCGACGACAAAGTCGCCGGGATGGCTGACGGAGCCTTCCTTGAAGCCGAGGCTCTCGGCAAGCTCCTTGACGTCCTTCAGCATGTGCATGGAGCCGCAGATCATGATGCGGTCGACCGCCGGATCGAGTTTTTCGATGCCTACATCGCTGTAGAACTTGCCGGATTCGATCAGTGCGGTGATGCGGCCCATGAAGGGCGACTCCTCGCGCGTCGTCGTCGAATAGAGCGTGACGCGGCCGTTGGTGAACTCGCCGATCAGCGGATCGTCGGCGAGGCCGGCGACCAGCTCCTGGCCGTAGACCAGCTCGGCCCTGTCGCGGCAGGTGTGGGTAACGATCACCTGCTCGAACTTCTCATAAGTGTCGGGGTCGCGCAGCAGGCTGGCGAAGGGGGCAATGCCCGTGCCGGTCGAGACCATCAGCAGGCGTCTGGCCGGCGTCAGCGCGTCGACCACCAGCGTGCCGGTCGCCTTATGGCGCATCAGGATCGGATCGCCCGGCTGGATCTTCTGCAGCTCCGAGGTGAGCGGCCCGTCCGGCACCTTGATGGAGAAGAATTCGAGCTCCTCGTCCCAGGCCGGGCTCGCCACCGAATAGGCGCGGAACACCGGCTTCTCCGCATTGGGCAGGCCGATCATGACGAACTCGCCAGAACGGAAGCGCAGCGACTGCGGCCGGGTGACGCGGAAGGCGAACAGCCGGTCGGTGTAGTGCTTGACCGACACCACCGTCTCGACATGCACGTTGGCCGGAATGGGGAATGGCAGCGGGCGCGCGTCGCGCGTCTCAAGCAGCAAGGGAGAATTCATCGGCGCCGCGCCTTTTCGTCTTTATTTTCGCGCACAGACGCCCTTAGCGCGGCGGGCGCTTCGGCCCCGCCGTCGAGTGACGCATGCCCGGAAGCTAAGCTCTTGTGTCGTGAGTTTATTAGTATACAAACAAGTTTTAGGTCAAGCTGCGGGCGGAAAACAGCTTTCCAAACTGTCTGCGCCCGGTAGTCCGGGCGTTTCGGATAGGTCGAATGCGAGAGAATATTTCCGCGAAGGCCGGAAGCGTCGTCGCCGGCATAGACGTCGGCGGAACCTTCACCGATCTCATCCTGATCGACGGCCGCGGCGGTCAGGTGCGCATCGCCAAGACGCCGACCACGGTGCGGAACCAGGCCTTCGGCGTCGTCTCGGCACTGTCCGAGGCGGATTTCCCGGTCAGCGGCATCGACCTCATCGTCCACGGCACGACCACAACGACCAATGCCGTGCTGGAACGCCGGCTCGCCCGCACCGGGATGATCACGACGCGCGGTTTCCGCGACGTGATCGAGCTCGGCCGGCGCACGCGGCCACAGCCCTATGGCATGACCGGCAGCTTCGTGCCCGTCATCCCCCGCGATCTCCGGCTGGACGTGTCCGAGCGGGTAGAGGCCTCGGGCGCGGTGCGGGTGCCGCTCGACGAGCAGGAGGTGCGCGAGGCGGTCCGAAATCTGCTCGCCGCCGGCTGCGAGTCGCTCGTCATCCATTTCCTGCACGCCTATGCCAATCCGGCGCATGAGCGGCGCGCCGCCGAGATCGCCGCGGAGCTCTGGCCGAACGGCTACATCACCACCGGGCATTCGCTGCTGTCGGAGGCACGCGAGTTCGAGCGCGGCGTCACCGCGGCGGTCAACGCCAGCGTCCAGCCGATCCTCGAGCGCTACGTGGCGCGGCTGCGCGCCGAGCTGGAGGCGCGCGGCTATGCCCGCGACTTCCTGATCATGAACGGCAATGGCGGCATGATCTCGGCCCGCAACGTCACCCGCGAGGCGGCCAAGACGGTGATGTCCGGTCCGGCTTCCGGCGTCATCGCCGCCGCCTATACCGGCCGGCGCGCCGGCTTCGCCTCGCTCGTCACCTACGACATGGGCGGCACCTCGACCGACGTCGCGCTGATCCGCGACGCCCAGCCTGCCGTCTCCAACGAGATCGAGATCGAATATGCGATGCCGATCCACGTGCCGATGGTGGCCGTGCACACGGTCGGCGCCGGCGGCGGCTCGATTGCCCGCGTCGACGCCTCGGGCCTCATCCAGGTCGGGCCGCAGAGCGCCGGCGCCGACCCCGGCCCGATCTGCTACGGCCGCGGTGGCACCGAGCCGACCATCACCGACGCCAATCTCGTGCTGGGCCGGCTCAACCCGAAGAAGCTGCTCGCCGTCGAGCACCCCGTCACCGTCGAGGACGTGACGAAAGTCTTCGAGAACAGGATCGGCCGACCGACCGGCCTCGACGGTTTCGCCGCCGCCGGCGCGGTGCTGCGGCTGGGCAACATCAAGATGGCCGGCGCCGTCCGCATGGTCTCGGTGGCGCGCGGCCACGACCCGCGCGACTTCGCCCTGTTTGCCTTCGGCGGCGCCGGCCCGCTGCACGCGTCGGCGCTGGCGCGCGAACTCGGCCTGCCGCGCGTGCTGGTGCCGGCCCGGCCGGGCATCACCAACGCGCTGGGCTGCGTGGTGGCCGACATGCGCCACGACTTCGTCAACACCGTCAACCGGCCGGTCGCCACCCTCGATGAGGCGGAGATGCGCTTGATCCTGGAGCGCCAGCGCGCGCAGGGCGTGGCGCTGATCGAAGAAGAGGCGGTGAAACCGGAGACGATCCGCTTCAGCCATTCCGCCGACATGCAGTTCGTCGGCCAGACCCACATCATCACCGTGCCGCTACCCTCTGCCGCGGTGTCGCGGGCCGAATTGCAGGCGCTGTTCGAAAAAGCCTATTTCGCGCGCTTCCGCGTCGAGCTGCCGGAAATCCGCGCCAATCTGGTCAATCTCAATACCTCCGTCACCGGCATGCGGCCGCCGCTCGACCTGTCGCGGCTGATCGATCCGGCCGGCCGCGCCGCGACTCTTGCCGAGGCGCTGACCGAGACGCGCCCCGTCTGGTTCGACGGCGTATGGCACGACACGCCGGTCTATGCGCGCGAAAAACTGCCGCTCGACGCGGAAACAGCCGGCCCGGCGATCCTCGAGCAGATGGACTGCACCACCGTACTGGAGCCAGGCGACCGCGCACGCTCCGACGCGGACGGCAACCTGATCGTGGAGGTGGGCGGATGAACACGGCGCCGACGTCCCCCTCTAGGGCAGGGCGACCGCATATGGAAGTTCTAGAGGTGTCGCCTGGCCGGTTACCCCCACCCCTAACCCCTCCCCTCAAGGGGGAGGGGGACTTTGCGGCCGCAATGCCGCACGAAACGGTCCACTATTGGTGCCTGGCGAAGACGCCAGCCGGTCCCCCTCCCCCCTGTGGGGAGGGGTTAGGGGTGGGGGTAACTCCATATGCGGCCGCCCTGCTCCTCTCACGGGGAGGGGGGAGTGCAGAGCCATGACCCTCGACGCCATCACCCTCTCCGTCATCCAGGCAGCGCTCCAGCAGGCCTGCGACGAGATGGACCTCGCCTTCTCCCGCGCCGCCTTCTCGCCGGTGATCGCCGAGGCGAACGATCGTTCCGACGGCATCTACTCGGCAGTGGACGGCTCGCTGATCGCCCAGGGCAGCGAGGGCCTGCCGGTCTTCGTCGGCGTCATGCAGCATTCGACCAGGACCATCATCGAGATGATCGCCGCCGGCCGCTGCCTACCGCCGCAGGAAGGCGACATCTACATCGTCAACGACCCCTATCTCGGCGGCACGCATCTGATGGACGTGCGCTTCGCCATGCCGGTCTATCGGGGCGGGAAAATCTTCTGCTGGCTCTCCAACACCGGCCACTGGCCGGACATCGGCGGCGCGGTGCCCGGCGGCTTTTCGGCCTCGGCCACCGCGGTCGAGCAGGAGGGGCTGCGGCTGCCGCCGGTAAAGCTGTTCAAGAAGGGCGCGCTCGACCCAGAGATCTATGCCATCATTACCTCCAACATCCGCGTCGCCGACCAGCGCATCGGCGACATCAAGGCGCAGGCGGCAGCACTGCATGTCGGCCGCGAGCGGCTCTTCCAGATTCTCGATCGCTACGGCGACGACACCGTCGGCGAGGCGATCGCCGAGCTGCGCCGCCGCGCCGCCGAGCAGATGCGGGCGCATATCGCCAAGATTGCCGACGGCACCTATCGCTCCACCGCCTATGTCGATTCCGACGGCGTGGTCGACCAGCCGCTCACCATCGCCCTTGCTGTCGAGAAGGCTGGCGACACGCTCATCTTCGACTTTGCCGGGTCAAGCGCGCCCTGCGCCGGGCCGATGAACAGCGTGCTGGCGACGACGCTGTCGGCGGTCTACCTCGCCATGCGCCACATCTTCCCCGACGTGCCGATCAGCGCCGGTGCTTTCGAGCCGCTGGTGGTGAAGCGGCCGGAAGGCACCTTCCTCGATGCGAAGTATCCGCGCCCAGTCTCCGGCTGCGCGGCGGAGGTGTCGCAGCGCATCGCCGAGGCCGTGTTCGCCGCGATGGTGCAGGCGCTGCCCGACAAGGTGACCGCCGCGCCCGCCGGCTCCAGCGGCAATTTCGCGCTGGGCGGCTCCGATCCGGCACGCGGCCGCGACTATGTCATGTACCAGATCTCCGGCGGCGGTTATGGCGGCCATGCCGGCGGCGACGGGCTGACCAATGGCTGCTCGACCATCGGCATCTCCAAATCGCCGCCGGTCGAGATCATGGAACAGGCCTTTCCGGTGCTCTACCGCCACTACAGGCTGCGCGAAGGCTCCGGCGGCGCCGGCAAGCAGCGCGGCGGCTTCGGGCTGGCCTATGAGGTCGAGCTGCTGCGCGGCGAGGCACGCGCCTCCTTCGTCATGGACCACGGCCGCGTCGGCCCGCAAGGCGTGCTCGGCGGCAGCGACGGCGCGGTCAACAAGGTCACGGTTTGGCGCGACGGCGTCGCCCATGTGCCGCCGCATCTGTCGAAGGAGCAGGACATCCCGCTCCAGGCCGGCGACCGCGTCAGCGTGGAAACCCCCGGCGGCGGCGGCTTCGGCGACCCGCGCCAGCGCGACCCGGAGCTGGTGCGGCGCGACGTGGCGATGGGGTACTATACGCCGGAGCAGGCGGCGGAGATGTTCGGGGTGAGGGTTGCCTCGGAGAGGCCTCCACGGCAACCGTTGAAAACCAACTGAATTGATGGCATAAAGTGCCATCATGGCGGCAAGGTTGATCGTCCGGGAACGCGTGGTCTATCCCGACGGCGACATTGTCGAGATGGTTGTCTGGATGCTGCCGGAGCCGGTGCCTCCGACGACGCATGGCTTCAAGTACCGGCTCGTCTATATCCGCGAGGGCCAGCGCGTCCTGGCCTGCGACAACGAGCGCGGCAAAGGCGATCATCGCCATTTTCGCGGCGAAGAATCGGCCATCCGGTTCCTTTCGATCGAGGCCTTGCTCGAAGCGTTCGTCGCGGAAGTCGAACAGATGAGAGGCGACAGATGAGAAAACAGATCATCGTCGGCGGCAATCTGGCAGATGCAGCGAAGCGGGTGGCCGACGCGTGGCATCGGGCCGAGCGGGGCGAGGTTTTCGAGCCCGAGGACAACGTCACCTTCGTCTCCTGGGCTGGCTTGTCCGCCGCACTGACGGAAAAGCGCTATGAGTTGCTCAAGGCGCTGCATCGCAGGCCTGCCGCCAGCATCAGGGAGCTGTCGCGCACTCTCGGCCGGGACTTCAAGCGCGTGCATGAGGACGTGTCGGCGCTGAGAGAGATCGGGCTGATCGAAGTCGGCCCGGACGGAACGCTGACGGCCAGCTATTCCGAGATCCGGGCGGTGATCACCATGGGAGACGCAGCGTAGCCGCTCTGCACAAGGTCGAGTCTCCTCGGCAGGAGCGTCCATTGAAAGCGACCGTTTTGCGCACCCAACTACGCTTTCTCGATCTTGCCGGAGGTGATCAGGAGTTGGGCTTGTTTTCCGGCGACATCGCTTGCCTCATCGTGTCCCGATCCACGGACGAGTTCCCCGCGATGCATTCGCTGATCCGCAGGCTATTGGTATCCGGCTGCAAGTATTTCCTGTCGTGGGGAGAGATCGCCAATTGGGTTGAAGACGAGGTGGATGCCTTTGTCGAATCGGACCAGCGGTATCTCGACGTGCTGACGACATCCCATCAAGAGGAGCCTGCCGACGACGTAGCTTCCTTCTTCGTCCATGCGACTTTTCCCACGTCGCTGGAAAAGACACTGTACGTCATCCACTGCGGAGACTTTCCAGCTATGGCTCAGTTGAAGCGCGAGCTTCTTGCCCTCACGCGATCTTCGCCAGCAGCCTGACCAGCGTATCCACTTCCCTGGACGTCAGCGGCGACAGCGTCTCGGCGGTGATCTTCTCGGCCAGCGGGACCAGCTCTTCCACCGCGCGGCGGCCGGCGTCGGTGAGCCGCACCATGATCAGGCGCTTGTCGCCGTCGTTGCGGCCGAGCTCGACCATGCCGCGCGCCTTGAGCCGGTCGATCACGCCCTTGATGGTGGCCGCGTCCATGGCGACGAGCTGGCCGAGCTGGTTCTGCGACGTCTCGCCGATGTCGCGCAGCTTGGCGAGCGCGGCGAACTGCGGCGGCGTCAGGTCGGCGATGTGGGCGGCGAACAGCGCGACATGGCGCTGGTGGGCGCGCCGCAGGATGAAGCCGATCTGGTCGTCGAGCCGATACTCCCCGGCGGCCGGCTCGCCGGCCTCGACCAGCTTCAAGATATTCTCCTCGCCGCTCACCTCAGCCCGTCCCACAGCTTGATGTCGGCGGCCGCCAGTCCGCCCATGCGGTCGTGGACCCTTCCGCCGACCGCCATGGCCAGCAGGAAGACGATTTCGTCCGGCCGGGGGCCGTCGGCAGCGCCCACCTCCATCGCGTCGAAATGACTGCGCACATAGGCGGCGTTGATGTGCCCGAGCGGCACGTCGAGCTTCGCGCCGAAGCCGCCGACCTTCATCGCCGACGGCACGATCGCCTTGGCGCCGCCGAGCCGCTCTCGCATGGCGTAGCCGCCCGGCACGTGCCACAGCGCCCCATGCTCGACTTCGCCATCCGTGCCGACGATGGCGCCCTTGCCGTAGCCGTCGATCGCGTTCGGGTCGCCGCCCAGCGCGGCGATCAGCCGGTCCGTCAGCATCAGGCCGAGCGGCTTCAGGTCCTCCATCGCCGGCTGCAGATCCTCGACATAGCGGCCGACGAAGGGGTTCTTCACCACCGCGAGGGCGGCCGCGCGCCGCCGCGGGTTTTTGGCTGACGGCCCGCCGTCGTGAAAGATTTCTTCGGTGATGACCGCAACCTTGCGGATGGGGAATTCAGGCATGCGTGCAGTCCTTGGATTGTCTTGGCCGTTGGTTCGGAAATGCGGCTGCTAAGCCCCTGGGCAGGATTCGCTCCACGTCGCTCGCTCTGTCCTCCCGCAAGGCGGGCGGCGATGCGGCAGGCTTAGCTCCGGCAGGGAGGGCAAGAGCGCCGCAAACCCTCGCCTCTGCGGCCAGGAACAGGGCCGCCGCGTCGATCAGGCCGCTCAAGCGCAAGGCCTCGGCAACCGCCAGCCCGCGCGCCAGCGCCTCGTCGATCTCGGCAGCCGTCAGCGCGCCCACGCCGACCGTCACCGGCCGCGCCCCCAGGTCGCTGTCGGGCGCAAGCTCCACTGCCGGCCGGCGCGAAACGGCCGGATGTTTTGGCAGGTCGACGGCATTGGCGATCACCGTCGCGGCGGCGTCGGCCTCGGCGCCGGTGCGCGCCAGAACGGTGACCGCATCGGCGATGCCGAGCGAGAAGCTGCGGCCGCGCCAGCCCGAGGTGGCGATGCCACGCACCGGCTCGGCGGCGCGGATCGTGATCCTGTCATCAAAGCCGTGGCCGGTGCCGGCGATCGCCAGCGAAATTTCCTGTCCCGGCGCAAGGTGCAGGGCGATGTCGCCGCCATTGTTCACATAGGCCCGCTCCAGCGTCCGGCCTGCCAGCATGGCAGCCAGCATCTCGTCTGCCACCGAGCCGGCCACCGCCGCCATCGGCGTGATGAATTCTTCCGCCAGCGGCTCGACCGCGGCTTCCATGCGCCGCGCCGTGGAGGCTATGAAGGCACGCGGCGCACCGAGACGCGCCACCCGCCTCAACTCCGGCAGCTCCGCCACCAGCTCGGCCAGCACCGAGCGGAAACGCGCCGCCGCCTGCGCATAGGCCGCATGCACCTCCTCCGCCGTCCCGAACGCCTCGACGATCAGGTCGATCGGCCCGTGGTTGAGGTGCAGCCGCCTTCCGTCCGGCAGCCAGCTGGCCCGCGGCTCGTGCATCATCTCGTCCGCCGGAGCTGCTGCAGCGGCGGCCACGGATTTTCGCGGGCGGCGATCGCGGCGCGACGCTCGTTCAGATATTCGCCGCCCTTGGCCAAGACGTCGTCGACCGTCCGGATCTCGGCCTCGTAGCCGCCCAGCCGCACATAGTCGTCGCGCCGCAGCGTGAACTCGATCGGCGCCACCAGCGCCGGCGTCGGCACAGAGCCGAAGGCGCCTTCCGGCACGCGGGTGACGTCGACCATCAGCGTAATGCCGCCGCCCGGCCACACATAGACCGGAGCGCCACCGACCGTGACATAGGTCTCAAAACCCTGCACCGAGCGGGTGAGATTGACCGGGTTCTCCGTGACCCCGGCGCGCAGGCTTCCGCCGGCGCCGCCGACGAACAGCACGGTGCACAGCGCCGGCTCGCAATTCTCCTCGATCAGCCGCACCGATTTCCTGAGCCGCTCCGGAAACGGCTTTTCCACCGGCTTCAGATCCTCGTCGAGCTCGTAATAGGCGAACTGCTCGCCGGTGGTCGACACCATCAAGAGCGACAGGCCGGGCCGCGCGCCCTTCCTGGCGTTCCACTCGCCGAGGATCGACAGCGGGTCGGAGATGGTCGTGCCGCCCCAGCCCAGTCCCGGCTCGGACACCTTGAAGTAGCGCCCCGGCGTCGAGCGCCGCCCGACGATTTTTATCCCCGTATCCTCCCAGCCCAAGACCTTGCCGGCCTGGTGCTCCGAGATCACGCCGGTGATGTGGTCGTCGACCACCACCACCTCATCGACAAGCCCGCGCCACTGGGTGGCAAACATGCCGATGGTGGCCGAGCCGCAGCCGACGCGCATGCGGTGCTCGACCTTGCCGTCGATCACCGGCGCCTTGCCGGCCTCGACCACCACTGTCGCGCCGCCGTCGATGGCGAGTTCCACCGGCTTGCGGTTGCATAGGTCGAGCATCGCATCGCAGGTGGCGCGGCCTTCCTGCTTGGAGCCGCCGGTGAGATGGTGCACGCCGCCCAGCGACAGCATCTGCGAGCCGTATTCGCCGGTGGTCACATGGCCGACCGCCTCACCCTGGGCCCGCACGATCGCCGTCTCAGATCCGATATGGCGGTCGGTATCGATCTTTATCTTGACCCCGCAATAGGAGAAGATGCCTTCCGTCACCACGGTGACGAGGTCGACACCCTCAACCTCCTGACTGACGATGAAGGGCGCCGGCTTGTAGTCGGGATAGGTGGTGCCGGCGCCGATCGCGGTTACGAAGCGCCGCCCCGTATTGACCAGTTCGCCGTTCCACGCCTCGCCCTCCGCCCCGAAGGGCACCATCGCGCCGCCGCCTCCGACCGCATGCTCGAGGATAGTGAGCGGATCGCAGCGCACGATTTTCCCCCCGGCATTGCCGTAGCGGTCGCATGCGCCGGTGCGGCCCTCGGCGATGTAGCACATCACCGGGCAGGCATCGCAGCGGATCTTCTCCGCCACCTGCTTCGCGCCGGGGTCGTGCGTGTCGAAGCGTTCGGCGAGCTCGCTCATGGGTGCCGCTCGACCGCTGAAACCGCCGCGACGATTTTCTGATACCCCGTGCAGCGGCACGGGAAGGGGCGCGCGCCGGGAGCCGCGCAAAAATCCGTTCGGCCCGCGAGGATCCGCCACCGCCGCTCGCTCAGGAGAGCGAGGGCTTCGCCGACCGTTTTCGGTTTCGCGTAGCGGATCACGCAATGCCTTTCCGACGGAAGAAACCGGCGAAATTCATTCGTATGCAAATGATATCAGCGGCCGGCAGATTGTCAAAGCCGCACGCCGTGGCCGCCGCGCGGAAATCCGGTCGGGGAGGGGTGCCGGAATCCTCGTATGCGGGGTTGACGCCGACCCCGCTTGCGTTGACTTTCGCAAGCCGCTGCAGCGCGGCGGTTTTCGAAATGGGAGAGCATATGAGCGAGGAAGCGCTCGTCGTCATCGACGTCCAGAACGATTTCTGCCCTGGCGGCGCGCTCGCTGTCGCAGACGGCGATGCGATCGTGCCGGTGATCAACGGCCTGATCGCCGACTACGACCACGTCGTGCTGACTCAGGACTGGCACCCCGATCTGCATTCAAGCTTCGCTTCCTTCCATGCCGGCCGGCAGCCCTTCGAGACCATCACCATGCCCTATGGCGAGCAGACGCTGTGGCCGGATCACTGCATCCAGGGCTCGCCGGGCGCCGCCTTCCATCCCGGCCTGCAATGGGCCAAGGCCGAGCTGATCGTGCGAAAAGGCTTTCGCCCGGCGATCGACAGCTACTCCGCCTTCTTCGAGAACGACCACACCACGCCGACCGGTCTCGCCGGCTACCTGCGCGAGCGCGGCATCGGCCAGCTCACGCTGGTCGGGCTGGCGACCGACTTCTGCGTCGCCTTTTCCGCCCTCGACGCGGCGCGGCTGGGCTTCGATGTGACGGTGCGGCTCGACGCCTGCCGCGGCATTGATCTCGGCGGCTCGCTGGAGGCGAGACTGGGCGAGATGCGCGACGCCGGCGTCGTGCTGGCGTGAGGAGGGTGCGTCCTTCGATGCTCGCCCGCCAACGGTCGGACTCGGTTCGCCCGCACCGCATCGACGATTGAGGCAAACTGGTCAGCGGGCGTGCCTCGAAGGACGTACCGCCATTCGATGAAGGACTTCATGCGTTCGGTTTTTTGCGCGGCCCTGCTGCCGGCTCTGCTTCTGTGTCCCACGACCGCCTTTGCCGCCGAGGGCCATGGACTGCCTGGCGACTCCATGTCGCTTTTCTGGGCGCTGCCCTTCGTCGGCCTGCTGCTGTCGATCGCCACCGGGCCGCTGCTCTATCCGCATGTCTGGGAGCACCATTACGGCAAGATCACCGCCGCCTGGGCGGCGCTGGTGGTGCTGCCGATGCTGGTCCTGCACGGCTGGGCGGTCTCGGCCGAGGCGCTGCTGCATACGCTGCTGCTGGAATACATGTCCTTCATCATCCTACTGTTCGCTCTGTTCACCATCGCCGGCGGCATATTGGTGGCGGGCAACATCCACGGCACGCCGCTGACCAATGCCGCGCTTCTGTTGATCGGTGCGCTGCTCGCCTCGGTCGTCGGCACCACAGGCGCCTCGATGATCATGATCCGGCCGGTCATCCGCGCCAACGACAACCGCCCGTTCAACGCGCATGTCGTGGTCTTCTTCATCTTCCTCGTGTCCAACATCGGCGGCGCGCTTACGCCGCTCGGCGACCCGCCGCTGTTCGTCGGTTTCCTGCGCGGCGTCGACTTCTTCTGGACGGCCGCGCATCTGTGGAAGGAGACGCTGTTCGTCGGCGTCGTCGTGCTCGCCGTCTTCCTCGCCCTGGATTACTGGTTCCACCACCGCGAGGCCGGTCTGCCTAAGATCAAGGACCCGACGCCGGACAGCAGGGTGCGGGTGCGCGGCCTCGCCAACCTGCCGCTGCTTGCCGGCGTCATCGCCGCCATCCTGCTGTCGGCCAGCTGGAAGCCGGGCATCGCCTTTACCATTGCCGGCGTGGCGCTGGAGCTGCAGAACATCGTGCGCGACCTGATCATCCTGGCGCTCGCCCTGACCTCGTTGAAGGTGACGCGGGCGGAATACCGCCGGGCGAACGGTTTCGCCTGGGGGCCGATCGCCGAGGTGGCAAAGCTGTTCGCCGGCATCTTCATCTGCATCGTGCCGGTTATCGCCATCCTGAGGGCCGGCGCAGCCGGCGCGCTCGCCCCGCTGGTCGCGCTGGTGTCGACCGAGAGCGGCCTGCCCAACGACCTCGCCTATTTCTGGCTGACCGGCGGGCTCTCCTCCTTCCTCGACAACGCGCCGACCTATCTCGTCTTCTTCGAGCTCGCCGGCGGCGATCCGCAGATGCTGATGACGACGCTCGCCACGACGCTCGCGGCGATTTCCACCGGCGCGGTGTTCATGGGCGCCAACACCTATATCGGCAATGCGCCCAACTTCATGGTCTACGCGATCGCCCGGCACCGCGGGGTGAAGATGCCGAGCTTCTTCGGCTACATGCTTTGGTCGGGCGCGGTGCTGATCCCGATCTTCCTGGTCGCGGGCTGGGTGTTTTTCGGATGAGCGTCTCTTCCGCCGCCTGCCGGCGAAGTGTCCCATGGAGGATGGCGCAGGATCGCCACGCTGCCTTGTCGCAGGGCGGCGCGGCCTTTTCAGGCTCGATCTGATCGCTCGCCCAGGACCTGCATGCCACGGCCGTGACGCGATCGGTCAGGCGGCCGCCTTGGCGCAATTGGCGCAGGTGCCGCGGAACTCGATGACGGCCCTGTTGGCCGCAAAGCCGTTGGCGCCGACCCAGGCGTCGAGGCGGCGGCCGATCTCCTCGTCGGAGAACTCGGCGACGTGACCGCACTTGTCGCAGATGGCGAAGGCGATCATGCGGTGGTTGTGGTCGTGCGGCTCGCAGCAGGCGACGAAAGCGTTCATGCTTTCCAGCCGGTGCACGAAGCCGGCGTCGATCAGGCCGTCGAGCGCCCGGTAGACCTGCAGCGGGGCACGAAAACCGTCGGGGCGCAACTGGTCGAGCAGCGTATAGGCGCTGAGCGGCGCCGAAGCCGCTTCGAGCCGGTCCAGCACCTTGGCCTGGTTCTTCGTCAGGGATGCCCGCGTCGCCATCTTGCCTTCGCTACCGCTAGCCTGGCCGCAACGGCGCGACCAGTCCGTCATAGGTAGCGGTTCGCGGCGTATTTTTCCACTCCCGCGCGCTGGGGAAGGCGGCCGAAGGCCGAAAGGGTGTGAAGCGGTCAGCCATGCCGGCCTACAAGGTCGCGCCGAGATGCCAGGGCACGAACTCGTTGTCGCCGTAGCCGAACAGCTCGCTCTTGGTCTTCTTGCCCGATGCCGTGTCGACGATCAGCTCGAACAGCTCGCGGCCCATCTGCGGGATCGTTTTCTCGCCCGTGGCGATGACCCCGCAATTGACGTCCATGTCCTCTTCCATGGAATTGTAGAGCGCGTTGTTGGTGGCGACCTTGATCGACGGCGTCGGATGGCTGCCGAAACAGGAGCCGCGGCCAGTGGTGAAGACGATGACGTTGGCGCCGCCCGCTACCTGGCCCGTGGCCGAGACGGGATCGTAGCCGGGCGTGTCCATGAAGACGAGGCCGCTGCCGGCGACCTTCTCGGCATAACCGAACACGCCGTTGAGCGGCGTCTGCCCGCCCTTGGCGACCGCACCGAGCGACTTTTCCAGGATCGTGGTGAGGCCGCCGCGCTTGTTGCCGGGCGACGGGTTGTTGTCGATCGAGGCGCCGTGCTTGGCGGTATGATCCTCCCACCATTTGATGTAGCCGTCGAGCTTCTGGGCGATCTCCGGTGAGGCGGCGCGGTAGGCGAGCAGGTGCTCGGCGCCGTAGATCTCGGTGGTTTCGGACAGAATGCCGATGCCGCCGACGCCGGCCAGGATGTCGACCGCCGCCCCCAAGGCGGGATTGGCGGTGATGCCCGACATGCCGTCCGAGCCGCCGCATTGCAGGCCGACGACGATCTCCGAGACGGGGATCGGCTCGCGCTGGAGATTGCCGACCTCCTCGCAGATCTCGGCCAGCACGCCCATCGCCTTCTCGACCGATTTGCGCGAGCCTCCGGCGTCCTGGATGTTGAAATGGCGTTTTCCCGCCGCCACGCCCTTCTGGCCGTAGAGGGTGAGCTGGTTGACCTCGCAGCCGAGCCCGACCATCAGCACGCCGCCGAAATTCGGGTGGCGAGCATAGCCGGCGAGCGTGCGGTGCAGCACCATCATGCCGTCGCCGGTGGCGCTCATGCCGCAGCCCTGGCCGTGAACGATCGGCACGAAGCCGTCGATGCCGGGATAGAGCGGCAGCAACCGCCGGTTGGCCTCGTCGGCAATGGCGTGGCAGACGGTCGCCGAGCAGTTCACGCTGGCGACGATGCCGACGAAGTTGCGCGTGCCGGCGCGCCCGTCGGCGCGGCGGTAGCCCATGAAGGTGCGCGCCTTGTCCGCCTCGGTCGCCTCGACTGGCGCCGACGGCGGTACGACCGGCATGCGGCCGGATTCGAAGATGAGGTTGTGCGAATGCACATGCGCGCCGGCGGCTATGTCCTCTGTCGCCCGGCCGATGGCCTGCGCGTATTTGATCACCGCCTCGCCTTTCGCGATCGGCCGAATCGCCACCTTGTGGCCGGGTTCGATGACCGTCAGCGCCACCGCGCCGCCCGGAAGCGCCTCACCCGCCTCGATGCGGCCGTTGGCGACCACCACGTTGTCGGCTTCGGACAGAAGAATGCATTTCGCGACGGTCACGGCAGTGGTTCCTGGCTGGGGTCGACATTGGCTAGGGGCGGTGGATCGAGCGCCGGCGGGATCGATTGGGCAAGGTCGGATTATCCGCAGTTGACAGTGGCGGATAGCATTGTCTTTTATGTTAAAAAAACATTTTGACGTCAATTGCTTTTTAGCCTCGCTGTCGCGAGGATCCGGGTAAGCGGGCGGGCCGGATGTCCAAGACCAGCATCGTATTCAAGCAGACCTACAACCGCTGTTTGCACCTTCTCGAGGGCTGCGAGAGTCTGCCTTCCGAGCCGGAGCTCGGCCTGACGCTCGGCGTCAGCCGCACCACCGTCCGCGCCGTGCTGACGCAGTTGGAGGGGACGAGGCTGATCTCCTGGAACAAGCGCAGCAAGGTGCGGCTGCGTGAGCCTTGCATTGCCGATTTCTATCCGGCGGAGGAAACGGATTCTCCCGCCGATATCGTCGAGCGCGGCTTCATGCGGCGCCTGCTGGCGCAGGGCGTGGAGCCGGGAACGCAGCTCACCGAGGCGGAGTTGGCGCGCGACATGGGCGTCGGCGCCAGCAGCGTGCGCGAATTCCTTATCCGCTTCAGCCGCTTCGGACTGATCGAGAAACGGCCGAAGAGCCGCTGGAGGTTCAAGGGCTTCACCCGCGACTTCGCGCTCGAGCTCATCGAGATCCGCGAGATGTTCGAGCTGCGCTCGGCTTTTGCCTTCACGACGCTGGCCGAGGAAAATCCGGCCTGGGCGGCGTTGGACCGCATCGAGGCCGAGCACCACGCGCTGGCGGCGTCGATGGCGACGCGCTACGGCGACTTCTCGGAACTCGACGAGCGCTTCCACCGGCTCATCCACAACGCGTCGCGCAACCGCTTCATCATCGATTTCTACGACGTCATCGCGATGATCTTCCACTACCACTACCAGTGGAACAAGGTCGGCGAGCGGGAGCGCAACGCCTCGGCCGTCGCCGAGCACCTCGCCTATGCGGAGGCGCTGCGTTCACGCGACCGCGGCCGCGTGCAGGCTGCCTGCGGCGCGCATCTGACATCGGCGCGCAACACGCTTCTCGATTCCGTGCCGAGCCGCGTCTGAGCGGTCGTCGGGCACCTCCCGGCGCGTCAATTTTTTCTGATGGCCGATGGAACCATTTAGCATGGGGCGCGTTGATGCCTGCTTACCCCAAATCCGTGGGAGGAGATGGAATGGACACCAAGCCTTTCCGCGCGCCTGTGTGGCTGCGTGTCGAGGACTCCGTGACTGAAATAGAGACCCTGCACGAGGCCGTCGCCTTTCTCGCCGACTGGCCGCGTGGCCGCCAGGGACCCGTCTATGCCTGCGCCAAAAGGAGCTGCGAAGCGGCGCTTGCCGGAACCATGAAGGTGGACGATGCACGCAAGGCCTTCGAGAGCTTTGCAAGGATCACCGGCATTCTGGCGCGGCGCCAGTTCAAGCCGGATCCGACAGCCAAACCGCGGCCGCCCATCGTCTCGGGAATGCATCGCTGACATGCGCGCCGGATCAGCCCGGCGCGCCGGCGACCGACCCGCGTACCACCAGATCGACCGGCCAGACCTCGCCGCGCGCCCCGTCCTCGACACCGGAGATGCGGGCGGCGAGGCGTTCGGCGAGGCGCGCGCCGGCCGCCCGGATTGAGGACCGCGTCGTCGACAGCGGAACCGGAAAATTCTCCGGCCTGAGCCAGGGAAAGACGTCGTCATGGGCGACCAGCGAGACGTCCTGCGGAACCGCCAGGTTCCGTTCGCGCAACGCGCGGACCACCCCCAGGGCCATGATCAGGCTGGAGCAGACGATCGCCGTGGGCGCCCCCGCCTGGTCGAGCAGGCTGAGCGTCGCCCGATAGCCGTTCTCCTCCGTCATCTGCACCGAGCGGACCATCGCTGGCGCGAGATCGAACCCGCCCGCCGCCAGCGCCCGCCGCAGGCCGCGCTCGCGGAAGATGGCGAAGGTCTGCGTGTCGTCGCCATTGATCAGCGCGATGCGGCGATGACCGAGCTGCACGAGCAGCCGCCCCGCCTCGTGAAAGGCGCCTTCATTGTCGATGTCGACATGCGCATAGGGGAAGTCGAGCCCCTCGGAGCGGCCATGCACGAGATAGGGCAGGCCGAGCTGCTGCAGCAGCATGATGCGGCGGTCGCGGGGACGCGGTGCCGAGACGTAGACGGCGTCGACCTGCTTGTTGGCGGCAACGCGGCGATAGGTGGTCTCCTCGTCGCCGGCCTCCGCCGGACTGAGCACGAGATCGAGATCGTGCGAGCGCGCATAGTCGCCGAGGCCGGAGAGGAACTCGACGAAATGCGGGTCGATGTCGACGCTGGCGCCGGTCGGCAGCACGTGGCCGATCATGCCGGCCTTGCCGGTGGCGAGCCGCCTGGCGCTCGGGTTGGGCCGGTAGCCGTGCCGCTTGGCGGCATCCATGACCCGCCGGCGCGTCTCCTCGCTGACTTCGGGATAGCCGTTCAGCGCACGGCTGACCGTCGTCTGCGAAAGGTCCAGCATCGTTGCGAGCTGCTTGAGGTTCATCAGCGCGCCGCCATCCCAAAGCGCTTTCAAATTTCAAACGACCGGCGGGGCTCGAGAAGCGCCTGCCGAGTGACCAAATTAGGCCGCTTGGCCACCGCTTTGAAGCAAAATTTGTAATGCAACGCCGAAAAGGCATGCTGCACTGCAATGATGCCGGCAACCTAAATCGATTTATTATTGTCTGCTCTTGACATTCCGGATGCGCCGGAGTGAAGATGAAAATCAGCCAAAGCGCTTTGGAACTCGCCGGAAAGCCGCGCGCCACGGGAACATCTGTGGACATGCCGGCGGGACGGGTTCAGGGTAGCGCCGGCCGGACGGAAGGGAGGTTCCGTCCGCTACCAAATCGGCAGGGAGGAAATCCGATGAGGAAAAGCTTGTTTGTTGGCGTCGCGCTGGCGGCGCTGGCGCTCGGCGGTCCGGCTTCGGCGGAGTTGAAGTTCGCACCGGGCGAGGATGCGCGCTTCACCTGGTCGAACTACGATGACCTGAAGAAGGTCGATCTCAAGGGCGAGACGTTGTCGATCTTCGGGCCGTGGCGCGGCGAGGACGAAGCGCTGGTGCGCAGCGTGCTCAACTATTTCTCCGAGGCCACGGGCGCGGCCATCAACTATTCATCGTCCGAGAATTACGAGCAGCAGATCGTCATCGACACGCAGGCCGGCAGCCCGCCCAACATCGCCATCCTGCCGCAGCCCGGCCTGCTGCAGGATCTGGCGTCCAAGGGCCTGCTGGTGCCGCTCGGCGAGGACGTCGCCACCTTCGTCAAGGACAATTACGGCGCCGGCCAGTCCTGGGTCGACCTCGGCACCTACAAGGACAAGGACGGCACGGCGAAGTTCTTCGCCTTCCCCTACAAGGCCGACCTGAAGTCGCTCGTCTGGTACGTACCGGAGAATTTCGAGGAAGCCGGCTACGAGGTACCCAAGACCTGGGAGGAGCTGCAGGCGCTGACCGACCAGATCGTCGAGGACGGCGGCGTGCCGTGGTGCATCGGGCTGGGCTCGGGCGGCGCCACGGGTTGGCCGGCGACCGACTGGGTCGAGGACATCATGCTGCGCACCGCCTCCCCGGACGTCTACGACAAGTGGACGAGGAACGAGATCCCGTTCAACGACCCGGCCGTGGTCAACGCGCTGCAGATCTTCGCCGACATCGCCACCAACGACAAATATGTCGACGGCGGCAAGGCGGCGGTTGCCGCCACCGACTTCCGCGACAGCCCAAAAGGCCTCTTCGGCATCCCGCCGAAGTGCTATCTGCATCGGCAGGCCTCGTTCATCTCCTCCTTCTTCCCCGAGGGCACCAAGCTCGGCGAGGATGCGGATTTCTTCTACCTGCCGCCGATGGCCTCCAAGCCGGACCTCGGCAACCCGGTGCTCGGCGCCGGCACGCTGGTCGCCATCACCAAGGATTCCAAGGCGGCGCGCGAGTTCATCAAGTTCCTCGAAATGCCGCTCGCGCATGAGATCTGGATGGCGCAGTCCGGCCTGCTGACGGCGCTGAAGACCGCCAACACCGAGGCTTATGCCAACGACCAGCTGAAGAAGCAGGGCGAAATCCTGGTCAACGCCTCGACCTTCCGCTTCGACGGTTCCGACCTGATGCCCGGCAAGATCGGCGCCGGCGCCTTCTGGACCGGCATGATCGACCTGGTCGGCGGCAAGCCGGCGGCGGATGTGGCGGGCGACATCCAGAAGAGCTGGGACGCGATCAAGTAAGGGCTCTCGGATTGAAGGGGTCAGCTTCGCCCGAGGTGTAAGGCGCTGCCCTTCCGGCATCCTCTCCCCGCAAGCAGGGAGAGGGACGAAGCTGGGCCGGTTTCGCCACCCCGTGACGTCGGAGGTTGGCGAAAGGGCCGATGAGGCGTCCCTCTCCTCGCCTGCGGGGAGAGGATGGCGGCAGCCAGGTGAGGGCCGGCGCCAACCAGTATCGGTAGTTCCAGCGTTTGAACGGTCTCTTGAACACGCGAGCAGAGCAAAGACATCGGTCCTCATAGAGGGGAGGAACCCATGGCTGGTCAGATATTCTCGGCCATTCTCGTCATCATCGTCGGCGTTGGCGGCTGCGTTGCCTATTTCTGGGGCGCCAACAAGACGCTCGACCTGGTCTTCCCGTCGCGCGGGGTGAGCGGCGGCACGGCGGTCGACAATCTGCGCCGGCAGGCGATGATCCGGCCCTGGCTGTTCATCGGCCCGGCCATGATCATCCTGATCGTCTACCTGATCTATCCGGTCGTGCAGACGCTCTATCTCTCCTTCCACGACCGGGCGGGGGAGAGCTTCGTCGGCCTCGGCAACTATGCCTGGGCTTTCGGTGATCGCGAGTTCCGCAATTCGATCCTCAACAACCTCTTGTGGCTGCTGGTGGTGCCGGCGGCCTGCACCTTCCTCGGCCTGATCATCGCGGTGCTGACCGACCGCATCTGGTGGGGCACCATCGCCAAGAGCCTGATCTTCCTGCCGCTCGCCATCTCCTTCGTCGGCGCCAGCGTCATCTGGAAGTTCATCTACGAGTTCCGTGGCGCGGACCAGGTGCAGATCGGCCTGCTCAACGCCGTCGTGCGGTTCTTCGGCGGCGATCCGCAGGTGTGGATATCGCTGCCCTTCTGGAACAACTTCTTCCTGATGGCCATCCTGATCTGGATTCAGACCGGCTTCGCCATGGTGATCCTGTCGGCGGCATTGCGCGGCATTCCCGACGAGACCATCGAGGCGGCGGTGATCGACGGCGCCTCGCCGTTCCAGATATTCTGGAAGATCATGGTGCCGCAGATCTGGGGCACGATCGCGGTGGTGTGGACCACCATCACCATCCTGGTGCTTAAGGTGTTCGACATCGTGCTGACCATGACCAACGGCCAGTGGAACAGCCAGGTGCTGGCCAATCTCATGTTCGACTGGATGTTCCGCGGCGGCGGCGATTTCGGCCGTGGCGCCACGATCGCCATCATCATCATGCTGGCGGTGCTGCCGATCATGGTCTGGAACATCCGCCAGGCCAACAAGGAAACGGGAGGACACTGAGATGGCGAAGGCCAGCGGAAAGTCCTTCCTCGGCCGCTTCGGCGTCCATATCGCGGTGCTGTTCTTCGTCGTGCTGTGGACGATCCCGACGCTCGGCATCCTGGTGTCGTCCCTGCGCGACAAGGACCAGATCATCGCCTCGGGATGGTGGAACTCGTTTGCCGGCTCGGTGCAGACGGAGAACGGCCGCCTGCCGCCGGCCTCGGCCCAGCAGGAGAAGGACGGCAAGTTCGTCATCGAGGGCAATCTGTTCGAGCAGCCCGGCGCCCGCGAGATCCGCGCCTTCGGAACGCGCGCCGTGGCTCCGACCGAATTCGAGGCCGGCACCGTCGCGGAGCTGAAGGACGGCGCGACGCTGCAGATCAATGCCGATGGCAGCTTCGTGCTCGCCTCGCCCACCGCCTTCGAGGGCGAGCGCGGCCAGCGCGTCTACTTCGCCGCCTCGGCGCCGGCACGCTTCACCACCGAGAATTACGAGGCGGTGCTGTTTTCGGAAGGCATTGGCCGCTCCTTCATCAACTCGTTGACGGTGACGATCCCGGCGACCGTCATCCCGATCATGATCGCCGCCTTCGCCGCCTATGCGCTCGCCTGGATGCGCTTCCCCGGCCGGGCGCTGATCATCGCCACCATCATCGGCCTGCTGGTGGTGCCGCTGCAGATGGCGCTGATCCCGCTGCTGCAGCTCTACAACGGCGTCGCCCTGTTCTTCGGCGTGCCGTCGAAAACCTATCTCGGCATTTGGCTGGCGCATACGGGCTTCGGCCTGCCCTTCGCCATCTACCTGCTCAGGAGCTACATGGCCGGCCTGCCCCGCGAGCTGATGGAATCGGCGCGTATCGACGGCGCCAGCGATTTCGAGATATTCGTCAAGATCGTGCTGCCGCTGTCCTTCCCGGTGCTCGCGTCCTTCGCCATCTTCCAGTTCCTGTGGGTATGGAACGATCTGCTGGTGGCGATGGTTTTCCTCGGCTCGGGCGCCGACCAGCTGGTGCTCACCGGCAAGCTCAATGCGCTGCTCGGCTCACGTGGCGGCGACTGGGAGATCCTCACGACCTCGGCCTTCGTCACAATCATCGTGCCGCTGATCGTGTTCTTCTCGCTGCAGCGCTACTTCGTCCGCGGCCTGCTCGCGGGCTCCGTCAAAGGAGGTTGATCTGATGCAATCGGCGGCACGCAGGATGGCAGTTCCGGAACCGGCGCCCGATCGCGACTGGTGGCGCGGCGCGGTAATCTACCAGATCTATCCGCGCAGCTACCAGGATTCGAACGGCGACGGCATTGGCGACCTCAAGGGTATCATCAAGCGCCTGCCCTACATCGCCGGGCTCGGCGCCGACGCGATCTGGATCTCGCCCTTCTGCAAGTCGCCGATGAAGGATTTCGGCTACGACGTCTCCGACTACCGGGACGTCGACCCGATGTTCGGCACGCTTGCGGATTTCGATGCGCTGGTCGCCGAGGCGCACCGGCTCGGCCTCAAGGTGATGATGGACGAGGTGATCTCGCACACCTCCGACGAGCATCCCTGGTTCAAGGAGAGCCGGTCGAGCCGCACCAATCCCAAGGCCGACTGGTATGTCTGGGCCGACGCAAAACCGGACGGCACGCCGCCCACCAACTGGCTGTCGATCTTCGGCGGCTCGGCCTGGCAGTGGGACACCCGCCGCCAGCAGTATTTCCTGCACAACTTCCTGGCCGAGCAGCCGGATCTCAACTTCCACAACCGGGCGGTCCAGGACGAGCTGCTCGACATCACCCGCTTCTGGCTGGAGCGGGGGGTCGACGGGTTCCGCCTCGACACCATCAATTTCTACTTCCACAGCCAGGGGCTGGAGGACAACCCGCCGCTGGCGCCGGAGCTGCGCAACGACCAGACCGCGCCGGCCGTCAACCCCTACAACTATCAGGACCACATCTACGACAAGAGCCGGCCGGAGAATGTCGAGTTCCTGCGCCGCTTCCGCGCCCTGCTCGACGAGTATCCGGCGGCCGCCGCGGTCGGGGAGGTCGGCGATTCGCAGCGCGGCCTGCAGGTGGTGGCCGACTACACCGGCGGCGGCGATCGCGTGCAGATGTGCTACGCCTTCGATTTCCTGGCGCCGGAGAAGATCAGTGCCGCCAAGGTGAAGACCGTGCTGGAGGATTTCGGCCGGGTCGCCACCGACGGCTGGTCCTGCTGGGCGTTCTCCAACCACGACGTGAAGCGCCATGCCTCGCGCTGGGGCGAGGGCGAGGCCGACCGCGCCGCCTATCTCAAGGTGATCTCGGCGCTGCTGATGTCGCTGCGCGGCTCGGTGTGCATCTACCAGGGAGAGGAGCTGGGGCTGACCGAGGCGGATCTTGCCTTCGAGGACCTGCAGGATCCCTACGGCATCCGCTTCTGGCCGGAATTCAAGGGCCGCGACGGCTGCCGCACGCCGATGGTGTGGGAATCGAAGGCCGCCAGTGGCGGGTTCTCGACCGCAAAACCCTGGCTGCCGGTGCCGGCCGAGCATCTTAGGCTCGCCGTCGACAGCCAGGAAGGCGATGCCTCGTCGCTGCTCGAGCACTACCGCCGATTCCTCGCCTTCCGCAAGAACCATGCGGCCTTCGCCAAGGGCGAGATCGCCTTCCTCGCCGCCGAGGGCGACGCGGTCGCCTTCACCCGCCGCTACGGCAACGAGGAGATCGTCTGCGCCTTCAATCTCGGATCGAAGCCGGCGACGATCGAGCTCGGGCAACGCGCGGCGCATGCGCTGACGGGACACGGTTTTTCGGGAACGCTCGACGGCGGCACGATCCGCCTCGGCAGCTATCAAGCATGGTTCGGCCGCATGGCCTGACACGCTGCGACAAAGGGAGGACAACAATGGCCGATCTCACCCTCAGGAACGTCAAGAAGGCGTATGGCAGCCTGTACACGCTGCACGGCATCGACCTCGACATCCAGTCGGGCGAGTTCATCGTCTTCGTCGGGCCTTCGGGCTGCGGAAAATCGACGCTGCTGCGCACCATCGCCGGTCTGGAGGAGATCACCTCCGGTGAACTGCAGATCGCCGGCGAGGTGGTCAACGACGTGCCGCCGTCCAAGCGCGGCATCGCCATGGTGTTCCAGTCCTATGCGCTCTATCCGCATATGACGGTCTACGACAACATGGCCTTCTCCATGCGCATCGCCCGCGAGAGCAAGGAGGAGATCGACAAGCGCGTGAAGAACGCCGCCGAGATCCTGCAGCTGACCAAGCTGCTAGACCGCCTGCCCAAGGCGATGTCGGGCGGCCAGCGCCAGCGCGTCGCCATCGGCCGCGCCATCGTGCGCAATCCGAAGGTGTTTTTGTTCGACGAGCCGCTATCGAACCTCGACGCCGCCCTGCGTGTCGCCACCCGCATCGAGATCGCCAAGCTCAAGGAATCGATGCCCAACACCACCATGATCTACGTCACCCACGACCAGGTCGAGGCGATGACGCTGGCCGACCGTATCGTCGTGCTCAAGGACGGCCGCATCGAGCAGGTCGGCACGCCAATGGAGCTCTACAAGCATCCAGGCAATCTGTTCGTCGCCCAGTTCATCGGCTCGCCGGCCATGAACATCCTGCCGGGCACGATCGACAGGCCGGGCATGCGGACCGAGGTCGACGTGTCCGGCCGCAAGATCGCGGTGCCGGTCTCCACGTCGGGTGCCTCCGCCGGCAGCGCCATCAGCTTCGGCGTGCGGCCGGAAGACCTCTCCGTCGCGACCGGCGACAACGTCCTGTTCGAGGGTGCGGTCGACTATGTCGAGCAGCTCGGCGAGGTGCAGCTGGTCTATGTCGACGTCGGCCGCTCGAACCAGCCGGTCGTGGCGAAGCTGCCGGGCAACGCCGGCATCCAGCGCGGCTCGACGATCCGGCTTGCCGCCGATCCGGGCGACCTGCATATCTTCGACGACAACGGCCTTTCGTTCGCGCGACCGCGCGAGGAGGCGAAGGCAGCCTGACCCCTCCTCCCGTCTGGCGCCTTTGTGCGGCGGGCTCCCGAGAGGGGGCCCGCCTGCTTTATGCGGCGCTCGCCTCGGCCTGCATGGCGGAGGCGGAGATCCCGTCGACCAGGAAGACCTCGGTAGCGCCGCCCCGTCCACGCAGCTTGTGCCTGCCGGCGGGGACCGTCTCGAAACGTTCGTCGAGGCGGGCGGCGGTTTCCGCGGAAATGAGGATGGCGGTGGCGGCGTCGGGAGCGAGCGTCTTGCCCAGCTCCTGCAGCCTCTGGCTGACATTCACCGTGTCGCCGACGATCGTGTAGTTGACGCGGTCGGACGCGCCGATGTTGCCGACGATGACAGGCCCGCTGTGGATGCCGATGCGCACCCGGAGCGTCGGCCGGCCGGCATCGGCGGCGGCCAGGTTGTCGGCGTCCAGCTCCTCGCGGATCCTGACGGCCGCGCGAACCGCGGCGGCGGCATGGCCCTTCAGGTGATCCGGCGCGCCGAAGAAGGCCATCATGCCGTCGCCGAGGAACTTGTCGACCGTGCCGCCCTCGGCATCGACCACGCGGCACAGGATGGCGAAGTGATGGTTGAGCAGCCGCGCGGCGTCGGCCGCTCCCATCTGCTCCGACAGGGCGGTGAAGCCGGATATGTCGGTGAACATGACCGTGACGATCGCCTCGCGCGATTCGGCGACGCCGATCTCGCCGGTGCGCACCAGCTTCGCCACCAGCGAGCGCGGGATATAGGTCGAAAAGGCGCGCAGCCCGATCAGCATGGCGTTGAAGGCGGAAGCCTGGTCGTCGAGCTCGAGCACGCGGCTGCGCGGCAGCGGGGTCACGCCGTCGAGCTCGAAGTCGGCGACGCGCTGCGCCTGGCTGGCGATCGCCTGGACCGGGCGGGACAGGCGCCTGCCGAGCAGGATGGCGACGATGACCGCGGCGGCCATCGCCGCGAGGCCGAGCAGGGCCGACATGAAGACGCGTTCGATCTCGTCGGCGATGTCGCCGCTGGCGAAATAGGCGCCGATCGTCCAGGGCCGGTCGCCGTAGCCGGCGATCTTGCGGGTGATGGTGATGTAGGTCGCCTGGTCCTCCCACCAGTGCGACGAGCCGCTTGCGCCGCCGATATTGACCTCGGCAAGCTCGACGTCGCGGGTGCGCCGGGCATCGAACTGATCCTCCACCTTGCGCGTGGCATAGGCGGCGAGCACCGGATCGCCGAAGGCGGCAAGCGGCGTGAGCGGGGCGATGCCGCTCTTCAGCGCATCGGGATCGGCAAGGCGCTCGTCGGCAAGCACGCGGTCGTCGCCGTCGAGAATGAAGGCGTGGGTGCCGAAGCGCGTCGAGAGCTGCCGCGTGATCTCGGACAGCTTGTGCAGTTCCACCGCCGCGATCGCCCAGCCTTGCGTCGCCCCGCCCCGCTTCAACGGGGCCGAGACCTGGGCGAACAGGCCGTGCTCGTTGGTCACGAACGCGCCCCATCGGCGGCCATCGACCCGGCGCCGCTGTTCCAGGACCGCCATGGTCTGCGGCAGCTTTTCCGCCTCGACGGGCAGCCGGCGAATCGCGTGGGAGCCCTCGTCCCGGGTGCGCGCGACGCCGCGGCAGACCATGTCGGGCGTGCAGATGAGCATGGCGGTCGCTTCGCTGGTGGCCGAAAGAGCCCCGGCCAGTGCCGACGACATGGCGTCGGCGTCGTCGATCTGGAATTCGCCCTGCGCATACAGCCCGGCGATGCCGTCGACCGCGCGCTCGGCCTGCTGCATCTGCGCACGCAGCGAATCCTCCATCGCGTCGACCAGCAGCGTCGACTGCGCGCCCAGCAGATCGAAGGTGTTGCGGAAGTTGGCGCCTACGGACAGCGCCAGCACGCCGCCGACCGACAGCAAAACCAGCGTTCCGAAGCTGAGCGCCATGATGACGGCGATCGGAACGCGCCGCCGCTTCTCGACGGGGCGCGGCAGGCGCGCCGGCTCTCTCGACGAATCCATGCCCGTCAATGTGGCCAACGGCCGGTAAAATGCAAGCGGGGCGCGTCGCCGCTCAGGCGGGAGGCTCGGCGGCAAGCCGCCGCTCGGCGCGTGCGATGCGCAGGCGCGACCACAGGAACGCCGCCAGGAAGCCGATGGACATCAACAGCACGATGGTGGGCGCCGGCGCGGAGTTGAGGAAGAAGCTGAGATAGACGCCGAAGAACGAGGCCACCACCCCGACCGCCACCGACACAGCCAGCATGCGCTCGAAGCGGGTCGTCAGCAGGAAGGCGATGGCACCCGGTGCGATCAGCATGGCGATGGCGAGGATGATGCCCACCGCCTTGAGCGCGCCGACGATGGTGAGCGACAGCACCGACAGCAGCCCGTAATGCAGCAGCCGCACCGGCAGGCCGATGGCGCGCGCATGCTGCGGGTCGAAGGCGTTGAGCAGGAGATCGCGGCGGAATACCAGCACCAGCCCGGCCGACACCGCGGCGATCACGCCGCTTTCCAGCACGTCGCCCCAGGACACGCCGAGCATGTCGCCGAACAGGATGTGGTCGAGATGCACGGACGACTGGATCTTGGTGTAGAGCACGATGCCCAGCCCGAACATGCCGGAGAACACGATGCCCATGACCGTGTCCTCCTTGACCCGGCTGTTCTCCTTGAGGAAGCCGGTGGCGAGCGCGCAGACCATGCCGGCGGCGAAAGCGCCGATGGCGAGCGGGATACCGGCGATGTAGGCGAGCACGACGCCGGGCAGTACCGCGTGGCTGATGGCGTCGCCCATCAGCGACCAGCCCTTGAGCACGAGGAAGCAGGACAGCAGCGCCATGGGTATGGCGACCAGCAGGGCGATGATGAAAGCCTGCTGCATGAAGCCGAAGGCGAAAGGCTGGAGGAGGAGATCGGTCATGCCGCGTCCTCCTTCAGCGCTTCCCGTGCCCGCCGGCGGGCCGCCAGCATGCCGTGCTTGGGTGCGAGGAAGAAGGCGGCGAGGAAGATCAGCGTCTGCGCCACCACGATGATGCCGCCGGTGGCGCCGTCGAGGAAATAGCTGGCATAGGCGCCGAAGAAGCTGGTGCCGGCGCCGATGGCGACGCTGAGCGCGATGAGCCGCGGAAAGCGGTCGGTCAAGAGATAGGCGGTGGCGCCGGGCGTCACCACCATGGCGATCACCAGGAAGGCGCCGACCGTCTGCAGGGCGGCGACCGTGCAGGCCGACAGCAGCGTGAAGAACACGATCTTCAGCAGGTCGGGGTTGAGACCGACCGAGCGCGCATGGTTCTCGTCGAAGAAAACGACCATGAGATCCTTCCATTTGGCGAGCAGCACGGCGAGCGAGATGCCGCCGATCAGCACGAGCTGCAGCGTGTCGGCCGGCGTCACGGCGAGGATGTTGCCGAGCACGATGGTCTGGATGTTCACCGAGGTCGGCGACAGCGACACCATGAACAGGCCGAGGCCGAAGAAGGAGGTGAAGATCAGGCCGATGATGGCGTCTTCCTTGAGCTTTGTGCGCTGGTTGAGGAAGAGCATCGCCCCCGCCGCAAGCCCGCCCGACAGGAAGGCGCCGAGCGAGAACGGCAGGCCGAGCATGTAGGCGCCGGCCACTCCCGGCACGATCGAATGCGAGAGCGCGTCGCCGATCAGCGACCAGCCCTTCAGCATCAGATAGGCGGAGAGAAAGGCGCAGACGCCGCCGACCAGAGCCGACACCCACATGGCGTTGACCATGTAGCCATAGGCGAACGGCTCCAGGAGCGTGGCGATCACCGGCCGGACTCCCCGGCGTCCGGCTCGTCACGCGGATCGGCGCCGCGGTCGTAGATGACGAAGGGACGCTCGTCGTCGGTGAGCACGGTGACCGTGCGCGGGTCGGCGTCGTCGTGCAGTTCGGCGCCGCCCAGCGTGAACTGCCGCAGCACGCCGCCGAAGGCCTTTTCGAGGTTGGCGTGGGTGAACACCTCCGCGGTCGGCCCGTAGCATAGCACGGTGCGGTTGATCAGCACGGCGCGGTCGCAGAAGCGCGGTACGCTGCCGAGATTGTGGGTAGAGACCAGCATCACCCGGCCCTCGTCGCGAAGCGACTGCAGGAGCGCGATGATCGCCTCCTCGGTGCGCACGTCGACGCCGGTGAACGGCTCGTCGAGCAGGATGATCTTTCCGTCCTGCGCCAGGGCGCGGGCGAGGAAGACGCGCTTCTTCTGGCCGCCGGACAGCTCACCGATCTGCCGCTTGCGGAAATCCGCCATGCCGACGCGCTTCAGGGCGGCGTCCACCGCCTCATGGTCGGCGGGGCGCGGCATGCGCAGGAAATTCATGTGGCCGTAGCGGCCCATCATGACGACGTCCTCGACAAGAACCGGGAAGTTCCAGTCGACGTCCTCGCTCTGCGGCACATAGGCGACGGCGTTCTTGCGCAATGCCTCGGCCGCCGGCTCGCCGAGGATCGTCACCCGTCCCGCCGCCAGCGGAACGAACCCCATGATCGACTTGAACAGCGTCGACTTGCCGCTGCCGTTGATTCCGACCATGGCGGTGATGGTTCCGCGCGGTATCGCGAAACTCGCATTGCGTATCGCGGTGTGGCCGTTGCGGTAGGTGACGGTGACGTTCTCGACCGAGAGGCCGTCGGCGTCGGTGGCTGGCGCGCGCCGCGCGCTGGCTAGGGGAGCATTCATTGCGACAAGGCTTTGGCGATGGTTTCCGTGGTGACGCGCATCATGTCGAGATAGGTCGGCACCGGCCCGTCGGCCTCGCTCAGGGAATCGACATAGAGCACGCCGCCATATTTTGCACCGGTCTCGCGCGCCACCTGCTCGGCCGGGTCGGGCGACACGGTGCTTTCGGAGAACACCGCCGGGATGTGGTTTGCCCTGACCGCGTCGATGACCTTGCGCACCTGCTGCGGCGTGCCCTGCTGGTCGGCGTTGATCGGCCAGAGGTATAGCTCCTTCAGGCCGAAGTCGCGCGCCAGATAGGAGAAGGCGCCCTCGCTGGTGACCAGCCAGCGCCGCTCCTCGGGCACCGCGGCCAGTGCCGTGCGGGCCGGCTCGACCGTCGCCCTGATCTTATCGACATAGGCCTTGGCGTTGGCCGCATAGACGTCGGCGTTTTCCGGATCGCGCTCGGCGAAGGCCTTCCGTATGTTCTCGACATAGATCACCGCGCCTTCCGGCGACATCCAGGCATGCGGGTTGGGCTTGCCCGTGTACGGCCCCTCGGCGATGCTCATAGGTTCGATGCCCTCGGTCAGCACCGCGCTCGGCACGTCGTCCAGATTGCCGAAGAACTTTTCGAACCAGAGTTCGAGGTTGAGGCCGTTCCACAGGATAAGGTCGGCCTTCTGCGCGGCGATGAGGTCGCCAGGGGTCGGCTGATAGTTGTGGATCTCGGCGCCCGGCTTGGTGATCGAGACGACCTCGGCGGCATCGCCCGCGACGTTGCGCGCGATGTCGGCGATGACGGTGAACGTCGTGGCCACCAGCATCTTCTCGCCGCGGCTCTCCGCCTTGCCCTCGTCGGCTGGGGAGCAGGCGGCGAGCGCCGGCAAGGCGAGGAAAGCGGCAAGCAGCGTACGGCGGCGCATGGAATCTCCTTCGGTGACGCGGCCTGTGCCGCCCTCCCTGCATAGCTAGCGACCCGCTGGCGCCATGTCAATGCAATTGCAAATCGTTTGCAAAAGGAGAGATAGGAAAGCGGGCGGGCGGGGTTGCAGCGACATGCCAAGCTTGACAATCCCGAGCCGCTTTTGTCTTCTTTCGGGGCGCTGCGGCAGGGCGCATCGGCTTCAGCCGGCTGGGCAATGCCCGCCTCCGAGTGACCGGAGGATTTCATGCCGAATCTCGAGAATCTCAGAAAACAGGCCAAGCAGTATGTGCGCTGGCATCGGGACCGCTATTTTCCCGTCGCCGCGACAATCAGCCATTGGCTGCCGCGTTTCGCCGGGCTGGGCGACCGCGCGGTGCTCGATGCCGAGTTCAAGCTCGCCGACGCGCAGGAACTGGTGGCGCGCAAGCAAGGCTTCGAGAGCTGGGCGGCACTGAAAGAAGGAGCCGCCATCACGGACGCGCGGGCAATGGAGCCAGGATCGCGGCCGGTGCTGCTGGCCGCCGAGCCGCAGCTTTTCACGTCGGATATGGAAGCTGCCATCGGCTTCTACGTCCAGAAACTCGGCTTCGAGGTCGCTTTCTCCTACGGCAACCCGCCCTTCTATGCGCAGGTGTTCCGCGATGGGGCGCGGCTCAACCTGCGGCGTGTTCGAGGGCGGGTGTTCGACGAGAGCCTTCGCGACCGCGAGGCCGACGCCCTGTCCGCGACCATCGCGGTGGATGACGCCAAGGCGCTGTTCCTCGAATACCAGGACGCCGGCGTCCGCCTCCACCAGGCGCTCCGGAAGGAGCCGTGGGGAGCTTCGACGTTCATCGTCGCCGACCTGGACGGAAACCTCGTCTGCTTCGCGGGGTAGCGCGGCGCGGCACCCTGTTCGCCGCTTGCGAAAATCGCCCATGGCGACGCCGGCGACCTGTGGCTTTCGGACCGTTTTCTTTGCAACTGGTTGTCATCTGGCGCATAGTCGCGGCATGGTGAAGCACAAGACGATCAAGCCGGACTACGAGAAGGCGCTGCGCAAGGCGGGCGTGCGGATCACACGGCCGCGCAAGGTGATTCTCGGCATCCTGTCGGCGACGGACGACCACCCCGACGCGCTGGAGATCTTTCGGCGCTCCGTCGCGATCGACCCGGGCATCTCGCTGTCGACGGTCTACCGGACGATGAAGCTGCTGGAGGAGATGGGAGCGATCCATCGCCACGCCTTCGAGGGCGGCCCGTCGCGCTTCGAGCGGGCCGGCGGCGAGCATCACGACCATCTCATCGACATCGAGACCGGCGACGTCATCGAGTTCACGTCCGACCGCATCGAGCAATTGCAGGACGAGATCGCCAAGAAGCTCGGCTACGACATCGTCCATCATCGCTTCGAGCTGTACGGCCGCAAGCGGCGGGCGTGACGCGGCCGACATCTGCGAACCGCCGACTCAGCGACTCGACCCGCCGCTGAAGGCCATGCGGAGCCCGAGCAGGATGACGAAACCGCCGGCGATCCGCTGCTGCCACAGTCCCACGCGGGGCCGCCGCATGATCCATGCGCCGAGCGTGCCGGCGGCAATGGCGTAGCTTCCAAGAACCAGCAGGCCGGTGACCTTCTGGGTGACGCCGAGCAGCAGCAATTGCAGCGTGACGGAGCCGCGGGCGGGATCGACGAACTGGGGGAGAAAGGCGATCATGAAGGTGATCGGCCACGGGTTCACCAGATTGGCGATCATGCCTTCACGGGCGGCGGCAAGCGGCTTTGCGACAGGGCGTGCCGGCGCTGCGTCCGGAGGCGGCGACAGCAGCAGCCGCGTGCCGAGCCAGACGAGATAGAGCGCTCCGGCCGATTGCAGCAGGCCCAGCATCCATGGATACGCCCGCACCAGCGACGCCACGCCGAGCGCGACAAGCGGCAACTGGACCATGCCGGCGCCCACGGTCATCCCGAGCACCGTGAACAAGGCGATCCTGCGTCCCTGCCCGATGCCCCGCGCCATGACCAGCATGCTGTCGGGACCGGGCGGCAATTGCAGCAGAATGACGGTTCCGCAAAACGCCGCCCACAAAGCCGGATTCATGGAACGCTCCTTTCGGAACAGCGCTCCAGGTGACGGTGCGCCCGGATACGTCAGGTAGAATTCGGGCCTGACATGTCAACGCCGGGCGCCGCCGCTCGCCTCGAATACGTTCGCCGGTTGACGAAGCCGCCGCCCGGCGCCAAAACAGCGCCGCGGCGAGAGGCCGATGGATGAAGCAGCGGGAAAGACGATGGAAAAAGCCGAAATCGGCCTGATCGGCCTTGGCGTGATGGGATCGAACCTGGCGCTGAACATCGCCGAGAAGGGCCACCGCATCGCCGTCTTCAACCGCACCACCGCGCGCCCCCATGAATTCGCCGCCGAGGCCGGCCCGCTGTCGGACATGATCGTGCCCTGCGACAGCATAGAGGCGCTGGCCGAGGCGATCCAGCCGCCGCGCCCGGTGATCATCATGACGCAGGCCGGCAAGCCGGTCGACGAGCAGATCGCGCTGCTGCGCGGCGTCCTGTCGGAGAACGACATCGTCATCGACGCCGGCAACGCCAATTTCCACGATACGATGCGCCGCTTCCACGAGCTGGAGGGCACCGGCCTGACCTTCATCGGCATGGGCGTCTCCGGCGGCGAGGAGGGCGCACGCCACGGCCCGTCGATCATGGTCGGCGGCACCGAGGACTCCTACAAGCGCATCGAGAAGGTGCTGCTCGACATCTCGGCGAAGTATCAGGACGAGCCCTGCGCCGCCTGGCTCGGTCCGAACGGCGCCGGGCATTTCGTCAAGACCGTCCATAACGGCATCGAATATGCCGACATGCAGATGATCGCCGAGATCTACGGCGCGCTGCGCGACGGCCTCGGCATGGCGCCGAAGGAGATCGGCAAGATTTTTGCCGGATGGAATGAAGGCCGGCTGAACTCCTACCTGATCGAGATCACCGCGGCGGTGCTCGCCGCCGACGACGAGAAGACCGGCAAGCCGATCGTCGAGGTGATCCTCGACCGCGCCGGCCAGAAGGGCACCGGAAAATGGTCGGTGATCGAGGCGCAGACGCTCGGCGTGCCGGCCACCGCCATCGAGGCCGCGGTGGCGGCGCGTGTGCTCTCCTCCTTGAAGGACGAGCGGCTGGCGGCGGAGGACGTCTACGGCGCCCGGCCGGCCGGGGGGTTCGGCGGCGACCGGGAGAAATTGCTCGCCGACCTGGAGCTGGCGCTGTTTGCCGGCAAGATCGCCGCCTATGCGCAGGGATTTGCGGTGATGGACGCCGCCTCGCGCGAATTCTCCTGGAACATCCCGCTGCCGATGGTGGCAAAGATCTGGCGGGCCGGCTGCATCATCCGCTCGCAGTTCCTGGGCACGCTGGCCGAGGCGTTTTCGGCCGGCAAGGTCGCCAACCTGCTGATGGCGCCGGCCTTCGTGACGATGATGCGGGAGGCGCATCCCGCGCTGCGCCGCATCGTCGCCCAGGCGGCGGAAGCCGGCCTGCCGGTCCCGGCCCTGTCGTCCGCGCTTGCCTATTTCGACAGCTACCGGCAGGGCCGCGGCACCTCCAACCTGATCCAGGCGCAGCGCGACTTCTTCGGCGCGCACGGCTTCGAGCGGATCGACGAGCCCGGTGCGCATCACGGCCCGTGGGGGCTGTGAAGCCTTTCTCGTTCCAGGCTCGATATACGGCACCCAGCCCTGGGGAGGCGGGCGGCATGCATCGGAACCGGAAATTCCCTGGTACGGTCCGCGGCGATGGCGCTGCTTCAGCGGGAGGCACCCGCGATCCGCTCGTAGATCGGCCGGGACACGGTCATGCCGTCGCGCTCCGCGGCCTGCCGCGCCCGCGCCTTGGCCGGACCGGGGATGTGGACGCCGTAGTCGGCGGACAGACGGTCGAGCTGCGCGGCAAGCCGCCGGGAAAAATCCGGATCGAGCAAGGCCGGAGCGATCGCCAGCACGAACAAGCCGCTTCCGGGATTTTCGCTGCCCTCCGAGATCGAGTGCGCATCGAGCGACCAGTTTGCGCCCGACAGGCCGGCCGCCAGCACCTCCACCATCAGCGCGATGTTGGCGCCGCGCACCCCGCCGAAGGCGAGCAGCGCGCCCTTCATCGCCTCGTTCGGGTCGGTCGTCGGACTGCCCTCGGCGTCCACGGCCCAGCCCTCGGGAATCGGGCGCCCTTCGCGTGCGGCCTGGCGGATGTTGACGAAGGCGGTGGCGCTGGAGGACTGGTCGATCAGCAGCGGCGGGCCGTCCTCGACCGGCGCGGCGAAGGCCAGCGGATTGGTGCAATAGACCGGCTTCGTGCCGCCGGAGCCGGCGATCAGCGCCGGGCCGTTGGTGGCGGCAAGGCCGACGAGGCCGGCTTCCGCCAGACGCGCCGCGAACTGGCCGAGCGCGCCGCAGGTGTAGGCGTTTTTCTGCACGAACAGCGCCAACCCGAAATTGCGGGCGGTGGCGACGAGGTCGTCGAAGGCGCGGTCGAAGCCGGGATGCGCCGCGCCGCCTCGGGCGTCGGACAGGATGAGTGCCGGGGCCGGCCGGGTGATCGCGGGTTCCGCCCGGCCGTCGATGCGGCCGTCGCGCAGTGAATCGAGATAATCGATGTAATGCGCGAGACCGACCGCCGGCTGCCCCTCCGCCTCGGCGCGCACCGCGGCTTCGGCGATCGAGCGGGCCAACTCGGCACTTGCGCCGAGACGCGTGGCTGCCGTCTCGCACAGTGAGAGGGCGTCGCCGAGGGGGAGGGTAACAGTGTCGCTCATGGTGTCGTTATCCCGGGCGCGCCGGAATCCGCGCCTCCAGTTTTCGGAACAGGAAGACCAGAATGGCCGTGATCGTCATGTAGACCAGCGCCAGCAGCAGCAGGGGCTCGTAGACGATGAAGGTTTCCTGCCGCACCCGCGAACTGACCGAAAAGATGTCGACCATCGTGATGGTCGCGACCAGCGGCGTGGCCTTCAGTTGCAGCACGGTCTCGCCGGCGAGCGTCGGCAGCGCGCGATAGGTAGCCTGCGGCAGCCAAACGCGGCGCAGAATCTTCCAGCGGCTCATGCCGAAGGCGCGCGCCGCCTCGAGCTGTCCACGCGGCACGCCGGCGAAGGCACCGCGCATCACCTCGCCCTCGTAGCCGGCATAGGACAGCGTGAGAGCGAGAACGCCGTATGGCCATGCCTGGCGCAGATACGGCCAGAGGAAGGATTCGCGGATCCAGGGAAATTGCGGGAACAGCGCACCGAGGCCGAAATAAAGCAGCCAGAGCTGCAGCAGCAACGGCGTGCCGCGGATGATCGTGCAGAAGGTTCTTGCCGGCACCGCCAGCCAGATCGGGCCGGTGACCTGCACCAGCCCCAGCGGCACCGCGAGCATGAAGCCGAGAACGACGCTGACGACCAGCAGCCAGATCGTGCGCCATATGCCCTGGACGGCGAGCCAGGCATAGTTCGGTATCCAGTCCCAGCGCATGAAGACGGCCGCGCAGACGACGATCGCCAGGGCGATGGCGATCAGCACGATGCGGTGCGGCTGCAGCCAGCCGAGCACCCGCTGGCGGGTGGTGACGTTGACGACGAGCGCGCTCACCGGCCGCTCCCCGCGAAGGACGGCATGCCGCGGCGCGTCCGGCGTTCGGCGCGGGCGAGGATGACCTGGGAAAGCAGGGTCACGACCAGGTAGATGCCGCCGGCGGCCAGGAAGAAGGTGAAATAGGCTTTCGTGGCGCCCGCCGCCTGCCGCGTCGCCTGGGTCAGCTCGCTAAAACCGACGATGGCGAGCAGCGCCGTGTCCTTAGTGGCGATCAGCCAGAGATTGGCCAGGCCGGGGATGGCGAAGGGCACCATGGCGGGCAGGGTGATGCGCCTCATCAGCGTCCAGGGCGACATGCCGTAGGCGCGCCCGGCCTCAATCTGGCCCTGCGGAATGGCAAGGATGGCGCCGCGCAGCACCTCGGTCGAATAGGCTCCCTGCACGATGGCGAGCACGCCGATGCCGGCGGCCAGGCCGCTTATGTCGACCGGCGGATAGCCAAGCATGTCCATCAGCCGGTTGATCAGGTCGGTGCCGGCGTAATAGAGCAGCAGGATCAGCACCAGTTCCGGCACGGCGCGCACCAGCGTGGTGTAGACCTCGAGCAGGTCGCGCGTGACCGGGCCGCCATATAGCTTGCCGAAGGCGCCGGCGATGCCGATCAGCAGGCCGATGCCGAAGGCGCCTGCGGCGATGATCAGCGAGTTGACGAGGCCGCGCAGCAGCACCGCGCCCCAGCCGGGCGGACTGTACGACAGCAGCTCGAGGGAACTCGCTCCGAAAAGGTGCAGCAGGTCTATGGGCCCGTCCCCCGCATGACACTGTCAAAAACGGCGAGCCGGCTCGCCGCCCAGGCACTCCGCCCTGCCCATAAGGGATGGGCAGGGCGGAGTTCGATCAGTTCGTCTGGCCTTCGGCGCCGTAGACGTCGAAGTCGAAATACTTCTTGGTGATCTCGGCATATTTGCCGTTGTCGCGGATCGCCTTGATGCCGGCGTTGAGCTTGTCCTTGAGTGCGGCATCGTCCTTGCGCACGCCGGCGCCGACGCCGGGGCCGAGCACCTCGTCGTCCGGCGCGACATAGCCCTTCATGTCGCAGCAGGCCTTGCCGGCATCCGACTTGAGAAACGCGTCGAGGGCGATCGAATCGGCCTGGGTCGCGTCGATGCGGCCGGCGGTGAGATCCTGGTTGGCCTCGTCCTGGGTCTGGTATTCCTTGATCTCGGCGGCCTCGGTGAAGTGCTTCTTGGCGTAGGCGGCGTGAACGGTGGACACCTGCACGCCGATGATCTTGCCCTTGAGGCCTTCCGGCGTCGCATCGAACTTCGCGTCCTTCGAGCCGATGACGGCCGTCGGCGTGTTGTAGTACTTGTCCGAGAAGTCGATCGTCTTCTTGCGCTCGTCGGTGATCGACATCGAGTTCATGATCGCGTCGATCTTCTTGGTGCCGAGCGCCGGGATGAGGCCGTCCCACGGGATCGGCGTCAGCACGCAGTCGAGCTTCTGCTCGGCGCAGATGGCGTTGATGATCTCGACCTCCCAGCCGCCCCAGCTGCCGGAGGCATCCTGCGACCAGAACGGCGGATAGGCTTCGGGCGAGAAGCCGATCTTGACCTGCTCGGCCTGGGCGGCACCTGCGCCGAGCGCGAGGCCGACGGCCACGGCAAGACCTGCCAACAGTTTCTTCATGACGATATCTCCCATTCTTGTTTTCTCTGACCCCCTTCTCCGCGGCTCAATGGATGTTGCGGAGAAACTGCTTCAGGCGCTCGGACTTCGGCGCGCCGAAAATCTGCTCGGGCGGACCTTCCTCCTCGACCAGCCCGTTATAGAGATAGACCACGTGGGTCGCCACGCGACGCGCGAACTTCATCTCGTGGGTGACCAGCACCATGGTGCGGCCCTCCTGCGCCAGGTCGGCGATGACCTTCAGGACCTCGCCGACGAGCTCGGGATCGAGCGCCGAGGTCGGCTCGTCGAACAGCATGACGCGCGGCTGGATGGCGAGCGCGCGGGCGATGGCGCCACGCTGCTGCTGGCCACCCGACATGAAGGCCGGATAGACGTTGCGTTTGTCCGCCAGACCGACGCGTTCCAGCAGCTTTTCGGCAACCGCGACCGCTTCGTCGCGCCCGACGCCGAGAACGTGGATCGGCACTTCGATCACGTTCTCCAGCAGGGTCATATGGCTCCACAGGTTGAAGCTCTGGAACACCATGCCGAGGCGCGAGCGGATTCTTTCGATCTGCCGCCGGTCGGCGGGCACCGAGCCGCCATGGCCGTCGGGCTTCAGCCTGATCTCCTCGCCGTTGACGCGGATCAGGCCGCTGCTCGGATTCTCCAGGCAGTTGATGCATCTGAGCAGCGTCGACTTGCCCGAGCCGCTGCCGCCGATGATGGCGACCACCTCGCCGTCGCGCGCCGACAGCGAGACGCCCTTCAGCACGTGAAGGTTGCCAAAACTCTTGTGCAGGTTCTCGATGTGGATGGCTTCGGCGGCAGCCTTGCCGCCGGTTTCGATCGACGCGTCGCTCTTCGTCGCGGTCATGAACGACCGCCCCCATACGCTACCATCAAACGCCGGTGCACTTTTACGCAACCTCGGCCTTGTTCCCCGCCGCAGAATGGACTTTCCGCATCGCCTGCGTCAACCCGCCATCGCCGAGCGGTGAACCGGCGTGTCGAGCCTCGCCACGCTGCCTTGCGGCCCTGGCCACTGAAGAAGTCGGGAAGACGGGCGGCCGCGGGGTCGCTCATCTAAATTTTATATGCGACCTTTCGGCCGCCCGTCCGGTGCTTCTTCGCCGCTTCATTTCCGGGTCATGGGATCGTACTCGCTACTCCGGCTTAAGTGACGCCGGCGATATCCCGCTCATGACGGCTCCTGAGGCCATACCGGAGCCCCGTCCCGCTCAAAGGCGGGATCGTTGGAAACTCTGAAGCAGCGCCGGCTCTCGCGGCCACGTTAGCCGCTACCTTCCGGACACCGGCCCCTCCCCGCAGACCACCGTCATGATCGGCGTTCCCGCAGGAGGGACTGGGTGAAACCATAAAGGAGGCGGAGGGGATGGGGATAAAGTGGAGCGGGATTTCCGTGACGAAGGCGATAATCCATTGGAAAGTCTGGGCAATATATCTGACTGCGCGATTTTTCATCCCCCTCGGTGCGCCTGGACGGCCATCGAGCAGGTGCCAGGCGCCGTCGAGGATCCAGCCGCAACGCCGGGCGCCCCGCGGTCAACAGGGTTGCATATGCAGAAAACCGCCCCGTTTGGCCGATTTCGCCCTGGGAGCGCATGGTCAGGCTCCATCTTGCAATCGCGGATGCCGCGAACGCCAAGGCGAATGCCGGTGCTGGCCCTTGCGGCCCGTGTTCGCGCGTGGATACTGGCCGGTAAGGACAGAACCGGAGGGGAACCGCGTGGATACTGCAGTGGCGACGGCCTTCGGATCGCAGTCGATGGCGGCGCCACTCAGACGGGTGCTGATGCGCCGCGCCGCTTCGGCCATGCGCGGCGCCGACGCGAAACACTGGCACTACGGGCCTGGCTTCGACGCCGGCCGGGCGGCGGCGCAGCATGAGGCGCTGGCGGAGCTGGTGGCGGCGTCGGGCGCCGAGATCACCTGGCTCGACGACAAGGAGGACGGGCTGGCCGATTCCGTCTTCACCCATGATCCGTCGCTGGTGACCGACCATGGCGCCGTCATCCTGTCGATGGGCAAGGTTTTACGCGAGCCGGAACCGGCGCTGCATGAAGCCGCCTATCGCCGCCTCGGCATTCCCATCCTCGGCAGGATCGAGGCCCCCGGCCAGGTCGAGGGCGGCGACTGCGTCTGGGTCGACCGCACCACGCTCGCCATCGGCCGCGGCGTACGCAGCAACCAGGCCGGCATCCAGCAGATGGCCAATCTGCTGACGCCGCACGGCATCTCCGTCTACGGCTTCGATCTGCCGCTGTGGCACGGCGAAGAAGCCTGCCTGCACCTGATGTCGGTGATCAGCCCGCTCGCCGACGATCTGGCGCTGGTCCATGCGCCGCTGCTGCCGGCGCCCTTCTACCAGATGCTGAAAACCAAGGGCATCCGGCTGGTCGAAGGCGACGCCGACGAGTTTTCTGCTTCCAACGGGCTCAGCCTCAACGTGCTGCCGACCGCCCCCTACGAGGTGATCGCCGTGGCAGGATTTCCGAAGACGGCGGCGGCGATGGAGGCGGCGGGATGCACGGTGAAAACCTTCGCGGCGGATGCGTTGTGCATCGCCTGCGAAGGCGGGCCGACCTGCCTGACGCGGCCGGTGCTGAGGGGATGAGCGCGCTGCGCCAGCTATCCCTCCCCCTTGAGGGGAGGGTGGCCGCGAAGCGGCCGGGTGGGGTCGCCGCGGCAGTGCTCTACGTTCTTTCCGCGTCGAGGCAGTTCAGGTTACCCCACCCGCCTCGCTTCGCTCGGCACCCTCCCCTCAAGGGGGAGGGAAGCCGATGAGCACCGTCGGCGAAGCTCTCATCAGCCTGCTCGAACGCCATGGCGTCGACACCGTGTTCGGCATTCCCGGCGTGCACACGGTCGAGCTCTATCGCGGGCTGGCCGGCTCGAAGATCCGCCACGTCACGCCGCGCCACGAGCAGGGCGCCGGCTTCATGGCCGACGGCTACGCGCGCGCCAGCGGCAGGCCGGGCGTCGCCTTCGTCATCACCGGCCCGGGGCTGACCAACGCCCTCACCGCCATGGCGCAGGCACGCGCCGACTCGATCCCGATGCTGGTGATCTCGGGCGTGAACGCCTCGAAGACGCTCGGCAAGGGTCTTGGCTATCTGCACGAGCTGCCCGACCAGCGCGGGCTGGCCGCCAAGGTGGCGCTGTCGTCGACCCGGGTGGAGGACGCGGCCGGCCTGCAGCCGGCGATCGACCGCGCCTTCGCGCAGTTCAGGACCGGCCGGCCGGGGCCCGTGCATGTCGAGATCCCGCTCGACGTGATGGGCAGGCCCGCCGTGCCCCTCAAACCCATAGAGACGGCCGAGCCGCCCCTGCCGGATCATGCGGCGGTCGTTGCCGCGGCGCGCCTGCTGGCGCAGGCGGCGCGGCCGACGATTCTTGCCGGCGGCGGCGGCCGGCATGCCGAGGCACAGCTTGTCGCCATGGCCGGACGCCTGGACGCGCCGGTGGTGCTGACGGTGAATGCGCGCGGCCTTCTGCATGGCCATCCGCTGGCGGTGCCCGCCAGCCCCAGCCTGAAGCCGGTGCGCAGTTTGATCGACAGCGCCGATCTGGTGCTGGCGGTGGGCACCGAATTCGGGCCGACGGACTACGACATGTACGCCGACGGCGGCTTTTCTTTGCCGGCTAATCTTGTTCGGGTCGACATCGACGCCGAGCAGTTGGACCGGCATCCGGCTGACGTCAAGGTGGAGGCCGACAGCGCCGCCGGGCTGGAGGCGATCCTCACGGCCCTTTCGGACCGCGCCCGTCCCTCCGGCACGTCGAACGGAGGCGACCGCGCCGAAAAATGCCGCCGCGCCGCGCGCGCCGAACTGGCGCGGCTGGGGCCGGGGCTGCCGGCGCAACTGGAGGCGGTGGAGGCCATCCGCGACGCGCTGCCGGGCGCGCTGATCGTCGGCGATTCGACGCAGCCGGTCTATGCCGGCAACCTCTATTACGACCACGACCGGCCGGGCGGCTGGTTCAACGCCGCGACCGGCTATGGCGCTCTGGGCTACGGACCGCCCGCGGCGATCGGCGCGGCGCTTGCCCGGCCCGACCTGCCGGTCGTATGCCTCGCCGGCGACGGCGGCTTCCAGTTCACGCTGCCGGAGATCGCCGAGGCGGTCGAAAGCAGTGCGGGTGTCGTCTTCGTCATCTGGAACAATCGCGGTTATCGCGAGATCGAGGTGTCGATGCGCGACGCCGGCGTCGAGCCGGTCGGCGTGTCGCCGGCACCGCCGGATTTCAAGAAGATCGCGGCGGCCTATCGCCTGCCCTATGCAAGGGTGACCAACGCTGCCGATCTCGCCTCGGCGCTTCGCGCGGCGTCCCCGCTGCCCGCGATGATCGAATATTTCGTGCCCTGACCGCCTGCGAGGACGCTCCCTTGCACGCAAGAAACCCGCCGGGTCGCCCCGGCGGGCTGGCACTGGATCGGAATGAGCTTCAGTGTCTGGAGAGCCAGCCGTCGATGTCGCGTTCGACATCGTCCTGCGCCTTGCCGTAGCGCTCCTGAAGCCGGCCGGCCAGCTGCTTGCGGTTGCCCTTGATCACGTCGAGGTCGTCATTGGTGAGCTTGCCCCACTGCTCCTGCAGCTTGCCCTTGAACTGCTCCCAATTGCCTTCAACCTGATTCCAATTCATGTCGCATCTCCTGGTTGTTCTTCCAGCGCTTGCCGCGCCGGTCGGACGATCAACGAACCAGGCGAAGGGAGGTTCCCGGCGATCCCGGCAACGAAAAACCCCGCCGGATCGCTCCGGCGGGGCCTTTTTTCGCTTGATGCCGCGGCCGGACCGGCCGCGATACATTAGAGCAGGATGAGTTGGACGGAGTCCTTCATCCTGCTCCAACTCCTTGTCCTACCGCATGATCTTATCCGAAAAGTCTGCAACTTTTCGGGATCAATGCTCTAGTTGCCGCGGTTCTTGAGCGCGGCACCCAGGATGTCGCCGAGCGAGGCGCCGGAGTCGGTCGAGCCGTACTGGGCGACCGCCTCCTTCTCCTCGGCGATCTCCAGCGCCTTGATCGAGACCTGAACCTTGCGGGTCTTCTTGTCCCAGGCGATGACGCGGGCGTCGAGCTTCTGGCCGACCGAGAAGCGCTCGGGGCGCTGCTCGTCGCGGTCGCGCGACAGGTCGGCGCGGCGGATGAAGCTGTCCAGGCCGCTCTCGACCAGGCGAACCTCGAGACCGCCGTCCTTGACGCCGGTGACCTCACAGGTGACGACCGCGTTCTTGCGCAGGTCGCCCGCCGCCTCGCCGGCATTGGAGGCGCTGCGCTGCAGCTGCTTGATGCCCAGCGAGATGCGCTCCTTGTCGATGTCGACGTCGAGCACCTGCGCCTTCACCATCTGGCCGCGCTGGTACTCCTCGATGACCTGCTCGCCCGGACGCGACCAGTCGAGGTCGGAGAGGTGGACCATGCCGTCGACGTCGCCGTCGAGGCCGATGAACAGGCCGAACTCGGTCTTGTTCTTGACCTCGCCCTCGACCTCGGAGCCGACCGGATGGTTGCGGGCGAAGGCCTGCCACGGATTCTCCAGCGTCTGCTTGAGGCCGAGCGAGATGCGGCGCTTGGCCGGATCGACCTCGAGCACCACAACGTCGACCTGCTGCGAGGTCGACAGGATCTTGCCCGGATGCACGTTCTTCTTCGTCCACGACATTTCCGAGACGTGGATGAGGCCCTCGATGCCCGGCTCCAGCTCGACGAACGCGCCGTAGTCGGTGATGTTGGTGACCGTGCCGGTGATCTTCTTGCCGATCGGGAACTTGGTGCCGATGTCGGACCACGGATCGCTCTCGAGCTGCTTCATGCCGAGCGAGATGCGGTGCGTCTCTTGGTTGATGCGGATGATCTGCACCTTGACCGTCTGGCCGATGTTGAGGATCTCGGTCGGATGGTTGACGCGGCGCCATGCCATGTCGGTGACATGCAGCAGGCCGTCGATGCCGCCGAGGTCGACGAACGCACCGTAGTCGGTGATGTTCTTGACGACACCCTCGACCACCTGGCCCTCTTCGAGGTTCTGCACGATCTCCGAGCGCTGCTCGGCGCGGCTCTCCTCGAGCACGGTGCGGCGCGACACGACGATGTTGCCGCGGCGGCGATCCATCTTGAGGATCTCGAAGGGCTGCGGGTTGTGCATCAGCGGCGTGACGTCGCGGATCGGACGGATGTCGACCTGCGAACGCGGCAGGAAGGCCACGGCGCCGTCGAGATCGACGGTGAAGCCGCCCTTGACCTGGTTGAAGATGACGCCTTCGACGCGCTCGCCCTTGTTGAACTTCTCTTCGAGCTTGACCCAGCTCTCTTCGCGGCGGGCCTTGTCGCGCGACAGCATGGCTTCGCCCAGCGCGTTCTCGATGCGCTCGACATAGACCTCGACGCGGTCGCCGACCTTCATCTGGCCGTCCTTGGCCTTGGCGCCGAATTCCTTCAGCGGCACGCGGCCCTCGACCTTCAGGCCGACGTCGATGATGGCCATGTCCTTTTCGATGGCCGTGATGACGCCGCGGACGACCTGGCCTTCACCGGAATGGCCGCTGGAAAACGACTCGTCGAGTAGGGCGGCGAAATCGTCGCGGGTGGGATTGGATTGGGACATTGTTTCTCCTGGATGGCCTCGCGTCTGTCGCGAGGCGGCGCCGTCGGTTGGTGTTGCGTTGGCCTGCCGGCTTTCCCGGGTTTCGAAACCCTGGGCCGCTCGCAAGCGGCCGGACCGGCGCATGGGAATGCTGGCAGGCTGGTTCATGCCCGAGGCGGGATCGGCGAGAAATCTCCGGAAGGAGACCGGCCGTGCCCGTCAGGCTCTGTCTCTCTTGGCAAGGACGTCGTCCACGATCGCCCGCGCCGCCTGAAACGCGGCTTCTATAGACATTTCGGACGTGTCGAGCAAGTGCGCGTCGGCGGCGGGCCGCAGCGGCGAGTCGGAGCGCCCCATGTCGCGCTCGTCGCGGCGCCTTATGTCGTCGAGGATTTCGGCGAGCGCGGCGGTGCCGCCGCGCGCCTCGATGTCGCGCAGCCGGCGCGCCGCGCGCACCTCGGCGCTGGCGGTGACGTAGAGCTTCACCGCGGCGTCGGGGCACACGACCGTGCCGATATCGCGGCCGTCGAGCACCGCGCCGCCGTCGCGCGCGGCGAAGGCGCGCTGCTTTTCGACGAGGATTTTGCGCACGTCCGGGATCACCGCAACCTTCGACGCCGCGTCGGCCACCGCATGGGCCGACAGCGCATGCTTGTCGAGATTGCCGAGATCGACCTGTCTTGCCGCCTCGACGGCATGCGCCGCGTCGTCGAGCGGCCAGCCTTTCTCCAGCATCCTGTGCGCCACGGCGCGGTAGGTAAGCCCGGTGTCGAGATGGCCGAGGTGGAAATAGTCGGCGATGCGGCGGGCCAGCGTACCCTTGCCGGAGGCGGCGGGGCCGTCGATGGCGATGGTGAGAATCTGGGTCATGGCGGCGCTTGAAGCGGAGATGCGCCGAAAAGGCAAGAGCCCGACATTCCCTAACGGCAAGGGCACTGGACACGTCGCGGGATGCCGATATTGTTGGCCTCGAGGACGGAGCCATGCGTTGTGGCGACGGCAGCTGCCAGATGGCCTGCCGCGTCAGCAATGTACGGTCAATATGGGAGGAAGCTTGATGAGACTTGGAGCCTTTCTGGCCGGGGTTTCGGCCTTTTGCGCGGCTGCCGGCGTGCCGGCATTCGCGCAGGACAAGCCGTTTGCCGGCGTTACCGTGAACGTCATCACCCAGACCGGGGCGATCCAGGAGCCGCTGCAGCGGCGCGCGCCCGACTTCGAGGCGCTCACCGGCGCCAAGGTCAACGTCATCGCCGTGCCGTTCTCGGATCTGTACCAGAAGATCCTCACCGACTGGGCGAGCGGCACCAATTCGGTCGACGCCGCCGTGTTCGCGCCGCAATGGATGGTCGACTACATCGCCGGCGGCTATCTCGAGGACCTGACGGCGCGCATCGAGGCCGACAAGGACATCAAGGAGGACGATGTCGGCGCGTTCTTCCGCGACTTCTCGCAGAAGTACAGCGGCAAGACCTACATGATCACCCTCGATGGTGATTTCCACATGATGTATTACCGCAAGGACGTGCTCGACGCCGCCGGGCAGAAGGTGCCGACCACCTGGGACGAGTATCTCGCGGTCGCCAAGGCCGTCCACGGCCAGGACATGAACGGCGACGGCAATCCGGACTTCGGCTCGTGCATCGCCAAGAAGCGTAACGCCCAGAGCTACTGGTTCGTCACCGACGTGGTCGGCTCGATGACGCAGTCCAAGGGCACCAGCCAGGGCACGTTCTTCAACACCAAGGACATGACGCCGCTGGTCAACAACGACGCCTTCCGCAAGGCGCTCGACTTCCTGTCCGAATCGACGAAATACGGGCCGCCGGACGAGCTCAACCTCGACGTCTCCGACACCCGCCCGCTGTTCGCGTCGGGCCGCTGCGCGCTCAACCTCGACTGGGGCGACGTCGGCACCATCTCCATCGATCCCAAGCAGTCGAAGGTTCAGGGCAAGTGGGGCGCCGCCATCATGCCGGGCGCCAGGGAGGTGCTCAACTGGGATACCGGCAAGCTCGAGGCCTGCACGCCGGAAATCTGCCCGCATGCCGTCGACGGCGTGAACCACGCCCCGTTCGCGGCCTTCGGCGGCTGGGGCGGCGGCATCAACGCGGCGGCCGATCCCAAGGTGAAGGATGCCGCCTACGCCTACTTCTCCTTCATGACCCAGCCGGCCCAGTCCAACGCCGACGTCACCGTCGGCGGCACCGGCTTCAACCCCTACCGGACCTCGCAGCTCAGCTACAGCGACCTGTGGAAGGGCGCCGGCATGACGGAAGAGGAAGCCAAGGTCTATCTCGGCGCCATCAACCAGAGCATGAGCAGCCCGAACATGATCCTCGACCTGCGCATCCCGCAGAACCAGAAGTACCAGCAGGTGGTGCTGGACGAGGCGGTGTCGCGCTTCCTAGCCGGCGAGATCGACAAGGAAGCGACGGTCAAGGCCGTCGAGGACGGCTGGAACGAGCTGAACGACGAGATCGGCAAGGACGAGCAGCTCGAACTCTACAAGGCGACGATCGGAGCCAAGTAGGGCATGATCCCGAAAAGTGCAGACTTTTCGGACAAGATCATGCGCAAAACAAGGAGATAGGGCGGAATGCCGATTCATCTTGATCGCATTCCGCTCTGTACGTCCGCAGCGAACGACCCGGCACGGTGCGAGCCGCGCCGGGTTCCCCCGCCCTCCGCATACGGCCGCTGATGACCGCAACCGCCGGCACCATGACCCAACCTCCCCACCGGCTCGGCTGGGCGGAGTGGCTCGATCGGCATTCCGGGCGCATCATGGTGATGCCGGCAGTGGTCGTGCTGCTGTGCTTCGCGATCTTTCCGCTGATCATCTCGGCCTATCTGTCGCTGTCGCGTTTCGCGCTGGCGCCCGGCGGCTTCACGCTGCGCTTCATCGGCTTCGCCAATTTCCGCAAGCTGCTGACCGGATCGCAGCAATACCACCTGCTGGGCGCGTTCGGCACGCTGGGCATTGTCCAATGGATCATCCTGGCCGCGACCGCCGCCGGGCTGCTCTTCCTGCTGGTCCGTTATTTCAGCGGCAGCCCGACCGTGGTGGGGACGCTCGGGCGCCTGGTGTCGGCCGCCATGGCGATGGCCCTCATCACGCTGGCCGCCCTCACTTTCGCACAGGGCGGCGTCCCCGGAACCGTGGTCACCACGCTGCTTTACGTATTCGTCGGCGTCGCCGTGCAGTTCGCGCTCGGGCTCGGCCTGGCGCTGCTCTGCGGCCAGGCGACGCGCGGCCGCAACTTCTTCCGCGTGCTGTTCTTCATTCCGCTGATGGTGACGCCGGTCGGCATCGCCTACACCTTCCGCATGCTGGCCGACATGCAGAAGGGCCCGTTCGCGCCGCTGCTCCAGGCCTTCGGGATCGGCGAGTGGTCCTGGGCGACGGAAGCATGGTCGGCGCGTCTGATGGTGCTGGTCGGCGACACCTGGCAGTGGACGCCCTTCATGTTCATCGTGCTGCTGGCGGCGGTGGAGAACCAGCCGCGCGACCAGGTCGAGGCGGCGCGGCTCGACGGTGCCAACGGTTTCCAGATTTTTCGCGACATCACCTGGCCGGCCATCGCCCCGATCGCGGCGACGGTGGTGCTGATCCGGCTGATCGAGGCGTTCAAGATCATCGACCTGCCCAACGTGCTGACCGGCGGCGGCCCCGGCCTGGCGACCGAATCGATGACGCTGCACTCATTCATCGCCTGGCGCACGCAGGACCTCGGCGGGTCCGCGGCCGTCGGCTACATGCTCCTGTTCATCTCCACGGTGGTCTGCGTGTCTTTCTTCAACTTCGCGGTGCGGCCGGCGCGCCGGTTCGAGTCATGAGCCCCGAGAAGCGCCCGCTGCTGCGCCGGCTGTTCGAGCCGGCCTCGATCGACAGCCAGGCGCCTGCTGCGAAATTCATCACCTATGCCTTGCTGATCCTGTGGTCGCTGGTGGTTCTGGTGCCGCTCTACTGGGTGCTGATCACCTCCTTCAAGGGCCCGGGCGAGGTCGACAACGGACCCTTCTACATCCCCTTCGTCGACTTCCAACCCTCGCTCGCGGCGTGGGATTTCATGCTGCTGCAGAACTACACGCTCGGCCCCTACCTCAATTCGGTGATGGTGGCGCTGGTCAGCACGATGCTTGCCGTGCTGATCGGCTCGCTTGCCGCCTATGCGCTGGTGCGCATCCGCTTCCGGGTGAAGCTGGCAGGCGTCGCCGTCTTCCTGATCCTGCTCGTCGCGGTCATCGTCGCAGTCGCAACCTTCGGGGTGCCCTGGGAGATAGCCGTCGCCGTCGCCGCCGCGCTGTTCCTGATCGCGCTCTTCACCTTCGTCGCGCGCACCAGGCTGGCGCTCGGCAACAACGACATCGAGTTCTGGATCATCTCCAACCGCATCATGCCGCCGATCGTCGCCGTGCTGCCGATCTATGTGATGTTCCAGCAGCTCAGGATGCTCGATACCCAGGCCGCGCTGATCGCCACCTACACCGCCGTCAACTTGCCGATCGTGGTGTGGCTGACGCGCGACTTCTTCGCCGGCATTCCGCTCGACCTCGAGGAGAGCGCCGAGATCGACGGCGCCTCGAAGTTCCGCGTGTTCTTCACCATCGCGCTGCCGCTGGTGCGGTCCGGACTCGTCGCCACGTTCCTGCTGGTGCTGATCCTCGCCTGGAACGAATACCTGCTGGCGCTCTTCCTCTCCAATGCCAACGCCCAGACCATGCCGGTGCTGGTGTCGGCGCAGAACACTACCCGCGGCCCGCAATGGTGGAACATGTCGGTGCTGATCGTCGTGATGATCGCGCCGGTCGTGGTCATCGCCAGCGTGCTGCAGAAGCACATAGCCCGGGGTCTGCTGGTCGGGGCGATAAAGGGCTAGGCGATGCAGGTCACACTTTCGGACATCCACAAGTCGTTCGGCGCCGTGCAGGTGGTCAAGGGGCTCGACCTGACCATCGAGGACGGCGAGTTCCTGGTGCTGCTCGGCCCGTCGGGTTGCGGCAAGACGACAGCGCTGCGCATGGTTGCCGGGCTGGAATCGGCGACGTCCGGCCAAATCCTGATCGGCGCGCGCGACGTCACCAACGTGCTGCCGAAGTACCGCGACGTGGCGATGGTCTTCCAGTCCTACGCGCTCTATCCGCACATGACGGTGGCGCAGAATATCGGCTATCCCCTGAAGCTGCGGAAGGTGCCGCAGGCGGAGCGCGACGCGGCGGTGCGCAACGCCGCCGTCAAGGTGGATCTGGAGGAATACCTCGACCGCTATCCGCGCCAGTTGTCGGGCGGGCAGCGGCAGCGCATCGCGCTTGCCCGCGCCATGGTGCGGCGGCCGAGCGTGTTCCTGATGGACGAGCCGCTGTCCAATCTCGACGCCAAGCTGCGCGGCCACATGCGCGCGGAGCTGAAGCGCCTGCAGGCCGAGCTCGGGGTGACGACGATCTACGTCACGCATGACCAGGTCGAAGCCATGACCCTGGCGCACCGGGTGGCGATCATGAACAAGGGCGTCGTCCAGCAGGTCGCGAGCCCGCGCACGATCTACGAGGATCCCGCAAACCTGTTCGTGGCGGGCTTCATCGGCGCGCCGCCGATGAACTTCCTGCGGGGCGATCTCGCGGACCGCCACTTCGCCTTCCCGGAAGGGCGCTTCGCCGTTACCGTCAACGAAACCAGGAGCAACGTGACCGCCGGGATCAGGCCGGAAGACTGTACCGTGACCAGCCCGTCGGGAGGCAGGATATCTGCGCGGGTGTACTCGCTGGAGCTCATGGGCGACCACACGCTGGTGACGTGCCGGCTGGGCGACGATTATGTGACCGTGAAGGCCGACAAGCTGGCGCAATACGCCATGGACGAGCCGATCGGCATCGCCTTCAAGGACGAGGCGCTGTTCCTGTTCGATACCGAGACAGGGGAGAGGATCCGCAGCCGCGCCGCGGTGGCGCCGGCGGCGTGATGCCCAAGGCCTGAACGACCGGAGTGCCGGCGCCGGTCGCGCCGGCAGTCGATGGATCCATCGCCGGAACACGACGGCTGGACGACAGTTCGTCCGTCGAGGAGGCTGTCATGGACATGGAAAGCAGGGAGCGCCGCTTCCCGGTTTCGGCCGGCATATTGTTCGGGCTCGGTCTCGGCGGCTTCTTCGATGGCATCGTGCTGCACCAATTGCTGCAATGGCATCACATGGCGACGTCGGCCGGCTATCCCGCCGACAGCGTGGAGAATCTCGAGTTCAACACGCTGCTCGACGGGCTCTTCCACGCCGGCACCTACATCTTCGTGGTGCTGGGGCTGGCCATGCTCTGGCACACCGCGCGCAAGGCGCATCTTTGGTGGTCCGGCAAGCTGCTGGCCGGGTCGATGCTGATGGGTTTCGGCCTCTTCAACCTGGTCGAAGGCACCGTTAACCACCAGCTGCTCGGGCTGCACCACGTCAACGAGACGGTGCCGCGCGAGCAGTGGATCTATTGGGACGTCGGCTTCCTGCTGTGGGGCGCCGCCATGCTCGGCGGCGGGTGGTTTCTGTATCGCTCCGGCCTGCGCCAGTCGCCCGGCGAGCGGGGCTGACGCTGGAGCGGAGCGGAATCCGATGAAGGTGGACCGGAATTCCGCTCTATCTCCTTGTTTGTCGCATGATCCTTGTCCGAAAAGTCTGCAACTTTTCGGGATCGTGCGCTATTCGGCGAAGAAGGCGAAGCGCAGCACGAACAGCGCCGCCACGATCCAGGTGGCCGGGTGGACCTCGCGCGGCCGGCCGGTCAGCGTCTTCAGCACGGCATAGCTGATGAAGCCGAAGGCGAGGCCGTTGGCGATCGAATAGGTGAAGGGCATCATCAGCGCCGTCAGCGCCGCAGGTGCTGCCTCGGTCACGTCTACCCAGTCCACCTCGAGCAGCTCGCGCATCATCAGGCAGGCGACGTAGAGCAGCGCCGGCGCGGTCGCGTAGGCCGGCACCGAGCCGGCCAGCGGCGAGAAGAACAGCGCCAGCAGGAACAGGCCGGCGACCACCAGCGCGGTCAGCCCGGTGCGGCCGCCCGCCTGCACGCCCGACGCGCTCTCGACATAGGCGGTGGTGCTCGACGTGCCGAGGGCCGAGCCGGCGACGATCGCCGTGCTGTCGGCGAGCAGCGCGCGGCCGAGCCGGCTCGGCTTGCCCTTCTCGATCAACCCGGCGCGCTTGGCGACGCCGATCAGCGTGCCGGTGGCGTCGAACACCTCGACCAGCACGAACACCAGGATGACGTGCAGCAGGCCGGCATGCAGCGCGCCAAAAATATCGAGCTGCAGGAAGGTCGGGGCGAGGCTGGGCGGTGCGGAAACCACGCCGTTGAACGGGCTGGCGCCGAGCGCCATGGAGAGCAGCGTCACCACCAGGATGCCGATCAGGATGGCGCCGCGTACCTTGAGCGCGTCGAGCGCGGCGATGATGAAGAAGCCGAGGATGGCGAGCAGCGGCCCCGTCTGCTTGAGGTCGCCCAGCGTGATGAAGGTGGCGGGGCTGGCGGCGACGATGCCGGAATTCTTCAGCGCGATGATGGCCAGGAACAGGCCGATGCCGGCGGCGATCGCGCTGCGCATCGAATATGGTATGCCGGCGATCAGCCAGCTGCGTATGCCGCTGACGGTGAGCAGCAGGAAGATCACGCCGGAGATGAACACGGCGCCCAGCGCCTGCTGCCAGGTGAAGCCCATGGCGCCGACCACGGTGAAGGCGAAGAAGGCGTTGAGCCCCATGCCGGGCGCCATGGCGACCGGCCAGTTGGCGACGAGCGCCATGACCAGCGAGCCGAGCGCCGCGGCCAGGCAGGTCGCCACGAACACGGCGTGGCGGTCCATGCCCGTCGACGACAGGATCTCGGGATTGACGAAGATGATGTAGGACATGGTCAGGAAGGTGGTGATGCCGGCGATCACCTCGGTCCGCACCGACGTCCCGCTCTCCTTCAGATTGAACAGTCTTTCCAGCACGCTTTCCTCCCAGGCGACGTCCAGGCGCCCGCCACGGGACCGCAGCGCGAGCGAGCGCTGGTCCATTCCCGGCTGCGGCTGGTCCTCCTCTCGACGCGGGATGTCGCCGCCCGCGCCGGACGCCGGAACAATCCGCCGATTGCTTCGCCGGCACAAGAGCCGGACTATGGCGTTCTGGGACGAAGCTGTTTCGAGATTTCCTTGATCCAACCGCGCTCATCGCCCGGCCGGACAGACGCGGATTGCCCGCAGGGCCTGGGCCGAAGCGCCGGCCGCGTTGGAGCTGATCGCCGCTCTGGTCGCCAGCCCGGGTTCAACTCCCCGCGGTATAGGCGGCGATCGCCGCCATGTTGACGATGTCGGAATCCTTGGCGTTCAGCGACACGATCTGAACCGGCTTGTTCAAGCCCACCAGCAGCGGGCCGATGACGGTCGAGCCGCCGAGCTCCTGCAGCATCTTGGTCGAGATCGAGGCCGAGTGGAAGGCCGGCATGACCAGCACGTTGGCCGCTCCCGACAGGCGGCAGAACGGGTACTGCTGCTGCATCAGCCGGTAGTCGAGCGCTATGTCGGCGGCCATCTCGCCGTCATACTCGAAGTCGACCCGCCGCCGGTCGAGGATGCGGACCGCCTCCTGCACACGCTCGGAGCGCTCGCCGGGCGGATGGCCGAAGCTCGAATAGGCGAGCATCGCCACCCGCGGCTCGTAGCCCATGCGGCGCGCGAAACCGGCCGTCTCCTCGGCGATGTCGGCGATCTGCTCGGCATTGGGCATGTCGTGCACGGCGGTGTCGGCGACGATGACGGTGCGTCCTCGGGAGAGCACGATCGAGGCGCCTATGACGCGGTGACCGGGTTTCGCGTCGATGACGCGGCGGACGTCGTCCAGCACCGTCGAATAGTTGCGGGTGAGGCCGGTGACCAGCCCGTCGGCATCGCCCAGCGCCAGCATGCAGGCGCCGAAATGGTTGCGGTCGTTGTTGATCAGCCGCTGGCAGTCGCGGAACAGAAAACCCTTGCGCTGCATGCGCTCGTAGAGATGGTCGGCATACAGGGCGTTGCGGCGCGACAGCCGCGCGTTGATGATCTCGATGCCGGCCTTGTTCAAGTCGATGCCGGCGGTGCGGGCATTCTCCTTGATGACCTCGTCGCGGCCGATCAGGATGGCGGTGCCAAGCTTCTGGTTCACATAGGCGACGGCGGCGCGCATCACCTGCACCTCCTCGCCCTCGGCGAAGACGATGCGCTTGGGCTGGCGGCGCACGCGGTCGTAGATGCGCTGCAGCGTCGAGGCGATCGGGTCGCGGCGGGCCGACAGCTCCTGCGCGTAGCGGGCGAGGTCGAGGACCGGCTTGCGCGCCACGCCCGTCTCCATGGCGGCATGCGCCACGGCGATCGGGATCGCCGAGATCAGGCGCGGATCGAACGGCACGGGGATGATGTAGTTCGGGCCGAATTTCGGCCGCATGCCCTGATAGGCGGCCGCGACGTCGTCCGGCACGTCCTCGCGGGCGAGCGCGGCGAGCGCCCGCGCCGCCGCCACCTTCATCTCGTCGTTGATGGTCGTCGCCCGCACGTCGAGGGCGCCGCGGAAGATGTAGGGGAAGCCGAGCACGTTGTTGACCTGGTTCGGATAGTCCGAGCGGCCGGTGGCCATGATGGCGTCGGTGCGGATCTCGGCGACCTCCTCCGGCGTGATCTCCGGGTCGGGATTGGCCATGGCGAAGATGATCGGGTTCTTGGCCATCGACTGCACCATGGCCGGCGTCAGCGCGCCCTTGGCGGAGAGCCCGAAGAAGACGTCGGCGCCGTCAAGCGCCTCGGCCAGCGTGCGCGCCTCGGTCTTGACGGTATGCGCCGACTTCCACTGGTTCATGCCCTCGGTGCGGCCCTGGTAGACGACGCCCTTGGTGTCGCACAGAATGATGTTCTCCGGCGAGAAACCCATCGCCTTGATCAGCTCGATGCAGGCGATGCCGGCGGCACCCGCGCCGTTGCAGACGAGCTTCGTCGTCTTCATGTCGCGGCCGGTGATCTCCAGCGCGTTGATCAGCCCGGCGGCGGCGATGATTGCGGTGCCGTGCTGGTCGTCGTGGAAGACGGGGATGTCCATCACCTCGCGCAGCTTCTGCTCGATGATGAAGCAGTCCGGCGCCTTGATGTCCTCGAGGTTGATGCCACCGAAGGAGGGGCCGAGATAGCGCACCGCGTTGATGAAGGTGTCCGGGTCCTCGGTATCGACCTCGAGATCGATCGAATCGACGTCGGCGAAGCGCTTGAACAGCACCGCCTTGCCTTCCATCACCGGCTTGGAGGCGAGCGCGCCGAGATTGCCGAGGCCGAGGATGGCGGTGCCGTTGGAGATGACGGCGACGAGATTGCCGCGGGTGGTGTAGTCGAAGGCCCGCGACGGATCCTCGGCGATCGCCTTCACCGGGACGGCGACGCCGGGCGAATAGGCAAGCGACAGGTCGCGCTGGGTGGCCATCGGCTTGGTCGGATTGATCTCCAGCTTGCCCGGCCGCCCCATGGCATGGAAATCCAGCGCTTCCTGGGCGCTGACCGACGGTCCCGCATTCTCCGGTTTCTTCGATGCCGCCATGATGCCGCGCGTTCCTTCCCTAGCCGCTTCTTTTTGTGGAGTGTTCGGGATTAAGGCTACACTCCGAGCGAGTAAAGCGCCAAGCAGGAAGGAAGTGTCCTGCGCCCGCGCTGCGAGTCCCCCTCCCCTCGAGGGGAGGGGTTAGGGGTGGGGGTTCACAAGCATGGTGGCATGGAAATGAACTTGGAGGGCGGCGTGCGTCATACCCCCACCCCTATCCCCTCCCCTCAAGGGGGAGGGGTGCTCGCAGCGCTTCCCGCCGCGACGCCGATGATGGAGCAGTACATCGAGATCAAGGCGGCGAATCCCGATTCGCTGCTATTCTACCGCATGGGCGATTTCTACGAGCTGTTCTTCGACGACGCCGAGGTGGCATCGCGGGCGCTCGGCATCGTGCTCACCAAGCGGGGCAAGCACCAGGGTTCTGACATCCCCATGTGCGGCGTGCCGATCCACGCCGCCGACGACTATTTGCAGAAGCTGATCGGGCTCGGCCACCGCGTCGCCGTGTGCGAGCAGATCGAGGACCCCGCGGAGGCCAAGAAGCGCGGCTCGAAATCGGTGGTGCGCCGCGACGTGGTGCGGCTGGTGACCCCCGGCACCATCACCGAGGACAGACTGCTTTCGCCGGCCGAATCCAACTTCCTGATGGCGCTCGGCCGGGTCAAGGGCGGCGGCTTCGCGCTCGCCTGGCTGGAGCTGTCGACCGGCCTTTTCCGGGTGACGGAGACCACCGCCGACCGGCTGGTCGCCGACGTCTTCCGCATCGACCCGCGCGAGCTGATCGTCGCCGAGCCGGTGTTCTTCGATCCCGAGCTGAAGCCGGTGTTCGATCTGCTCGGCCGCGTCGCCAGCCCGCAGCCGCCGAGCCTGTTCGATTCGGCTTCCGCCGCCGACCGCATCGCCCGCTTCTACCGCGTCGCCACGCCGGACGGCTTCGCCAGCTTCGGCCGGGCGGAGCTGTCGGCGATCTCCGGCATCATCGCTTTCGTCGAGAAGACGCAGAAGGCCGAGCGCCCGCCGCTCGGCGTGCCCGAGCGCGAGGCGGCCGGCTCGACGCTGTTCATCGACGCCGCGACGCGCGCCAATCTGGAGCTGGTGCGCACGCTGTCGGGCAGCCGCGACGGTTCGCTGCTCTATGCGATCGACCGCACCGTGACCGGCGCCGGGGCGCGCCTGCTGGCCGAGCGGCTGACCTCGCCGCTGACGGCGCCGGCCGCGGTCAATGCCCGGCTCGATTCGGTTTCCTGGCTGGTCGAGGAGACCGACCTGCGCGAGGGACTGCGCGCGCTGCTCAAGGGCCTCGCCGACATGCCGCGGGCGCTGACCCGGCTGGCGCTCAATCGCGGCGGCCCGCGCGACCTCGGCGCGCTTGCCGCCGGTCTCGACGCCGCCGCGCAGGTTCGCCACCTGCTGGCGGCTGCCTCGCCTCCCGCCGAGATCGCATCGGCGCTGACGGCCATCGCCGACCTGCCCGTCTCCTTCGCCGAGCGGCTGGCGCGGGCGCTCGCCGACGAGACGCCGCTGCTCAAGCGCGACGGCGGCTTCGTGCGGCCGGGCTGGAACGCCGAGCTCGACGAGATGCGGGCCTTGCGCGACGAATCGCGAAAAGTCATCGCCGGCATGGAGCGCGACCTCATTGAGGAGACGGGCGTCCGTTCGCTGAAGATCCGCCACAACAACGTGCTCGGCTACTACATCGAGGTGACGGCAAACCATCAGGCGGCGTTGAGCGGGACCGACGCGCTGCGCGCCCGCTTCATCCATCGCCAGACCATGGCGAGCGCCATGCGCTTCACCACGACCGGGCTTGCCGATCTCGAGACCAGGATCGTCAATGCCGCCGACCGGGCGCTGGCGATCGAGCTCGGCGTGTTCGACGAACTGGTCGCCGAAGCCGTCGGCCATGCCGAGACCATTCGCGCCGGAGCGGCGGCGCTCGCCGTCCTCGACGTTTCGGCGGCGCTGGCGGCGCTCGCCGCCGACGAGCGCTGGACGCGGCCGATTGTCGACGACAGCCTGACCTTGGAGATCGAGGGCGGCCGTCACCCCGTGGTCGAACAGTCGCTGCGCCGCATCTCCGGCCAACCCTTCGTCGCCAACGACTGCGACCTGTCGCCGGCCGAAACGGGCAAGTTCGGCGCCATCTGGCTGCTTACCGGACCCAATATGGGCGGCAAGTCGACCTTCCTGCGGCAGAACGCGCTGATCGCCATCCTGGCGCAGGCCGGCTGCTTCGTGCCGGCGGCACGCGCGCATATCGGTGCGGTCGACCGGCTGTTCTCGCGCGTCGGCGCTTCGGACGACCTGGCGCGCGGCCGCTCCACCTTCATGGTCGAGATGGTCGAGACGGCGGCCATCCTCAACCAGGCCGGCGAGCGCTCGCTGGTCATCCTCGACGAGATCGGCCGCGGCACCGCCACCTTCGACGGCCTCTCCATCGCCTGGGCGGCGGTGGAATATCTGCACGAGAAGAACCGTTGCCGGGCGCTGTTCGCCACGCATTTCCACGAGATGACGGCGCTGGCCGAGAAGCTGCCGCGGCTCCACAACGCCACCATGCGGGTGAAGGAGTGGGAGGGCGAGGTGATCTTCCTGCACGAGGTCGGCAAGGGCGCGGCCGACCGCTCCTACGGCATCCAGGTGGCGCGGCTGGCCGGCCTGCCGGCAGCCGTGGTCGAGCGCGCGCGCGAGGTGCTGCACCGGCTGGAGAGCGGCGAAACTTCCGGCAAGGCCGACCGGCTGGTCGACGACCTGCCGCTGTTTTCCGTGGCGGCGCGGCGCGAGGCGCCGAAGCCGGACAAGCCCGACCTGCTGCGCGAGGCGGTGGCCGCGCTCAACCCGGACGAGATGACGCCGCGCGAGGCGCTGGAGGCGCTGTACAGGCTGAAGGGGAAGGCGGGCGGATAGGTGCAGGTGCCTGGCCGGTGGCTCCTTGACAGGTGACGGGAAAGATGCCACATAATCTGTCACATGGAAGTGTAGAAAGATGTGGCAATGATGACCTCAAGGGATCATCCCGGCGGTTTTGAAGAAAGCGCCACTCCCTATCTCGCACCGACTCCCGTCCATCTGCCGGCAGGCCGGGCTGCGAGCCTCTTCGGCACGGACGGAATGGTCGACATAGATCATGTGGTGGAGCGCTTCGGCATGTCGAAGGGGCAGTTCGCAGAGACCATCGGACTGGCGCCGGAAACGCTGCGCCGGACCAGCCGCCTGACGGCGGCGAAGACTCAGTCGAGGATCACGGAGATGCTGGAGATCATTGCACGGGTGACCGGATGGGCCGGGGGCGAGAAGCAGGCGATGGCGTGGTATCGCGCCGAGCCGATCCCGGCCTTCGGCGGCCGCACGGCGGAAAGCCTCGTCAAGGACGGCAAGGCAAATGCCGTGCGTGACTATCTCGATCATGTCGCCATGGGCGGCTTTGCTTGAGGTTTGTCGGCGACTGCTACCGGGCGCATCATCCGAAATGGTCGTTCTCGCCGCTGTCCGGCGGTGGGGCCAAAGTCCATGGCGGGCGCTTCAATCCGAAGGGAACCGCAGCGCTCTATCTCGGCCTGACGATCGAAGGCGCGGTGATCGAAGCGGCGCAAGGCTTTGCCGCGAAGCTCGAACCGCTGACCGTCTGCCTCTACGAAATCGATTGCGACGACATCCTCGATCTCACAACCCCCGAAGCGCAAGCAGCGGCCGGCGTCGCGCCGGGCGACTTGGCCTGTGCATGGGCGCTCGACGTCGCGGAGGGGCGCCAGCCCGCGTCATGGAACCTGGCCAGGCGCCTGATCGGGCGCAGCTGTGCCGGCATCCTGGTGCCCTCCTTCGCGCGCGGCGCCCGCGCGGACATGCGCAATCTCGTCCTGTGGAAATGGCGACCGGAACTGCCGTGGCGCGTCATGGTCCACGATCCGTCCGGACGGCTGCCCAAGAATCTGCTGTCGTGGGAGATGCAGGGCCGCTGACGATGATCGGTCCGGGTCTTGCTAGCCGCTGCCGAGCCTTCGCACCAGCCCGGCCGGCAGCTTCTTCGCAAAATCCCGGGCCAGCGGGCGGGCGCGCTTCAGCACCGCCTCGCAATACAGCCGGCCGCGGGGGGTGAACACGTAAGCTAGATCCTGGACGCCGGTCTCGCCGTCGGCGTGGCGCAGCTTGTAGGGATCGGCGGGCGCCAGCATGTCGAAGGTGGCCGAGCCGCGCTGCCGGGCCGTCGCGAAGACGTGATGGATGAGGATGCTGCCGATGCCCTCGCGCTCGCAGTCGGGATCGGATGCGATGACATGGCCGAAGCTGCTGCCCTTGCAGTCGAAGGACAGATCGATGCCGATCGGCCGGCCGTCGCGCTCGATGGTGGAGATGCGCAGCGCCGAGTCCGGATCGGCGGCGCAGTCCTCGAAAAAGGCGACGAAGCGCGGGTCGGACATGGTCGGCGACAGGATCGCATTGCGCTTCAGCCAATCGCGCTTGAAGGCGACGGCCTGCCGCGCCAGCCCGGCCGCCTCGCCCGGCGGCAGGCTGCGCAGGGCAATCTCTCCCAATTCGGCGAGACGGCGCAGCCGGCGGCGATAGGCGGAGCGTTCCCGCGCCGGATAGGCGGTACCCGGCCCGTCGGAGCCGACGCGCCCGGCAAGGTCTGCGAACGGCGCCTGGCTCTGGCTCAGGAGGACGGGACGGCGGGGTGCCTGTATGCCGAGCAACGCCGAATCGGCGCGTATCTTCTGGGCAAGGAAGAGATCGGCGCCGGAGCGGTCCAGCGCCGACCACGCAGCCGCCACCACCTCCGCGTCGATCCCAGGCTCGGCCAAGACATCGCCGAACTGCGCCACCGGAGCGCCCATGACCTGCAGCACGCAAACGCCGAAGCGCCGCCGCAGGACCAGCGGCCAGAGCATGACGATGCGGCCGTCCCGCCGCGCGACCACCACATGCGGCGTCATGCCCGGCTCGAGATAGTGCCGGGCCCAGTGCGTCAGGAAGGCGTGGCTCTGGAACACCTGCTGCGGCAGGCCGGCGCGCGCGAAAAATGCGTCCCATTCGGGCCGCAGGGCTGCGAGACCGGCGGTCGTGGCGACGACCTCGATCCCCTGCCCGACAGCCGGCGCGACCGGCCGGGCCGTCGCGACGGAGACCGATCCCGCCGTCAGGATGCCGGGATCGCTCATCCGCCGCCACGCATATAGGCGAGCAGCCGCTTCGGCCCGGCCAGCGGGAAGCGCAGCAGGTACGGTCCGAGCAGCAGCGGATGGCGCGCCGCGAAGGGTGCGTCCTGCTCGACGAGGTGGCGGATGGCGAGCACCGGCAACGGCGCCCTGAGCGGCCTGAACTCGGGGTTCCACAGGCCCGGTGCGTCATTGGTGGCGTGCATGAAGCCGATCATGCGGAAGCGGGCGAGCGAATAGAACTTGTGGCGGCGCTGCACCGCCTGCAGCATGGCGATGCCCTCGGGCGAGGCGCAGTTCGGAAAGCCGACGATGACGGTGCGGAAATGGCGCATGGACGGCTTGCAGGGGATCGCCTCCAGATCGGAAAACCCCTGGCGGATCAGCCGAAAGGCCTCTTCCTCATCGCCGGGTCCGGCCGGGGAGATGGCGAGGCGGACCGTATCCAGCTTGGCTGCCTGCCTGGTGAACGGGCAAACGGCGCCGGTGCGGCCGAGATCGGCATGGCCGCGCATCAGATAGGCCTCGACCCAGCCGCGCAGCGTCGCCAGCGCGTCGTCGCCGGTCTCCGCGGCACGCGCTTCCTGCATGGTCAGCAAAGCTGTGCCGACAGCCGGCCTGGCAACCCTGTCAAGCATGACATCCACTCTTCCTCGACGTTGCATGGAAGACTAGCGCTTGTCGCTTGCCGAATGATTGAGCGGCTGCCGCGAAGCAGGCTCTTGCGAGATCATGGTTTCCGGATGGTTTCCAGGCGTTGCAAAAATCATGCTTTTCGGGGTCCGGCGACCGACGTGCCGGCCGGATGGCGCTGCCTTTCACCCAAGATCGACAGGGCCAGCGGCCGCCATCGATCATGCCTCGGCAGCGAATCCCGGTGCTTTTCGTTGACTTGGCGGCGGCGAGGCCGCACTGACTCCTCTATCGTAACCGCATGAATCAGTTCGCATGAACCTGCCGACCGATCCCGCCGAAAACCTCGCTTCGCTGATCCGCTGCCCGTCGGTCACGCCGGCCGAGGGCGGCGCGCTGGCGGCGCTGGCGGCGATGCTCGAGCCGATGGGCTTTGCCGTCGACCGTCCGGTGTTTTCCGAGGAGGGCACGCCCGACATCGAGAACCTCTATGCGCGGCTCTCCGGCAACGGCCCGCATCTGATGTTCGCCGGCCACACCGACGTCGTGCCGGTCGGCGATGCCGACGCGTGGACGCACCCGCCCTTCGCCGCGGACATCCGCAACGGCGAGATGATCGGCCGGGGTGCCGTCGACATGAAGGGCGGCATCGCCTGCTTCGTCGCGGCCTTGGCGCGGCACCTGGCCGACGGCACCCGCCCGCGCGGGTCGGTGTCGCTGCTGATCACCGGCGACGAGGAAGGGCCGGCGATCAACGGCACGACGAAGCTGCTCGACTGGGCGGCGGCGCGCGGCGAGACATGGGACGCGGCGATCGTCGGCGAGCCGACCAATCCGGACGCGATCGGCGACATGATCAAGATCGGCCGGCGCGGCTCGCTGTCGGGGGAGGTCACGGTCCACGGACGTCAGGGCCATGTCGCCTATCCGCATCTGGCCGACAATCCGGTGCGCGGGCTGCTCTCGCTGGTGGATGCGCTGCTCGAACCCTCCTTCGACGGCGGCACGAAGGATTTCCAGCCCACCAATCTGGAGATCACTTCCATCGACGTCGGCAACCCGGCGGTGAACGTCATTCCGGCGCGGGCGAAGGCGACTTTCAACATCCGCTTCAACGACAGCTGGGAGGCCGAGACGATCCAGGCCGAGATCCACAACCGCCTCGATACGGCTGCCGGCCGGCGCAAATACCGCAAGGGCCGCACGGACAGAATCGACTTCGATCTCGTCTGGCGCGACCGTCCGAGCCATGTGTTCCTGACCCGCGACGAACGCCTCGTCGAGACCCTGTCGGCCTCCGTCGCGGCGGTGACCGGGCGCACGCCCGCGCTCTCCACGTCGGGGGGCACGTCGGATGCGCGCTTCATCAAGGATTTCTGCCCGGTGGTCGAGTTCGGCCTGGTCGGCAAGACCATGCACATGGTGGACGAGCGCGTCGCCCTTTCCGACCTGGAAACGCTGACCCGAATCTACCAGCGTTTCCTGCAGGACTGGTTCGGGTGACGCCATGCTGGCCGGCGCCGAGATCCAGAGCGGACTGTCGGGAGCCTGGCGCATGATGGCCGGCCGCGCCGACGGGTTGCGGCTGCTCGATCTGTCGGCGGACGGTTTCTGGAACTCCTTCTTCGCTATCCTCGTCGCCGCGCCGGCCATGGCGCTCGGCTGGGTCATGCTCGCGGACCAGGTCTCCGACGTCCAGATGGCCTCGCGCGGCGGCCTCGTCGTCCGCTATGCGCTGCGCGATCTCGGCACGTGGGTGCTGCCGCTGATCGGCTTCGCGCTAGCGGCGAAGCCGGCCGGCCTTGCCGACCGCTTCGTCCCTTATGTGGTCGCCTCCAACTGGGGCTCGGCGCTGCTGGTCTGGCTGACCCTGCCGCCGACCATCCTCGCGATGCTGGCGCCCGGCGCCACCGACTTCGTCACGCTGCTGTCGCTGCTCTTCTACGGCGCCTCGCTGTTTCTCGGATGGCGGCTGACCAATGCCGCGATCGGACGCGGCCCGGCCATGGCGAGCGCCGTCTTCGCCGCCATGTTCGTTGCGTCGCTGATGGTGCTGCTGGCGCTTCAGGCGTTGCTCGGCCTGTCCGCCCCGTAGTCGACCCCGACCAGATAGAGGCCGTCGGGCGGCGCCACCTGGCCGCAGGCGGCGCGGTCGCGCGCGGCGAGCGCCGCCGCCAGGTCGGCTGCGTTCCAGACACCCTCGCCGACCCGCTTCAGCGAGCCGACCATGGAGCGCACCTGGTTGTGCAGGAAGGAGCGGGCGGCGGCGCGCACCTCGATGAGGTCGCCGGTGCGGCTGACATCGAGCCGGTCGAGCGTGCGCAGCGGGCTGTCGGCCTGGCACTGGGCGGAGCGGAAGGTGGTGAAGTCGTGCCGGCCGACCAGTTCCTGCGCCGCTTCCTGCATGGCCCCGGCGTCCAGCGGCTTCGGCACCCACCAGGCGCGGCCCTTCTCCAGCGCCGTCGGGCTGCGGCGGTTGAGGATGCGGTAGAGATAGCGGCGGCCGGTCGCCGAAAATCGCGCGTCGAAGTCCGGGCCGACCATCGAAGCGGCGAGGATGACGACGCTGTCCCCGGCCGATTGCAGGTGCGCATTGACCGCGTCGCGCACCGTGTCGGCCGGCCAGTCGCGAACGAGATCGACATGGGCGACCTGGGCGGTGGCGTGGACGCCGGCGTCGGTTCGGCCGGCGGCGCGCAGGGAGACGGTCTCGCCGCAAAAACCCTTGACCGCGCGCTCGACCGCCTCCTGCACCGAGCGCGGCCCGTCCTGCCGCTGCCAGCCCGCATAGGGCCGTCCGTCATATTCGATGTCGAGGCGGTAGCGCGGCATGGCGTTCACAGGTCCGCGAAGGCGGCGGCGTAGACGAGCCGCCCGGTGGCGGGCGCCGCGCCCCAGGCGAGCGCCTGCAGTGCGTCGCCCTGGTAATCGCTGGCGAAAAGCCGGGCGCGCTCGTGCCGATAGCCGAAACGGCCGTAATAAGCAGGGTCGCCGAGCACCACGGAGAGCTCTTCTCCGGCCGCCGCGAGGCGGCGATGCGCCTCCTCGACCAGCGCGCTTCCGATGCCGGCACGCTGAAGAGCCGGATCGACGGCGAGCGGCGCAAGCGCCACCGCCGGGAACAGCATGCCGTCGCCGTCGACCAGAAGCCGCGAGAACAGGACGTGGCCGACGATGCGACCGTCCGTCTCGGCAACCAGTTCGAGCACGGCATCGCCGTCCGCCGCCAGCCGATCGACGAGGTCGGCTTCCAGCGGCTGCCCGAACGCCCGCTCGACCAGCGCATGGATGGCGGCGCGATCACCGGCACTGGCTGGCCTGATCATCGGGGTCATGGCAGATGGTCTCCACGCGCCAGCTTGGCGCCGCGCAGGAACTCGACGGCTTCGACCGGCCGGCCGCCGGCACGCTGCACCTCGACCAGCCGCACGGCGCCGCCGCCGCAGGCGACGGTCAGCCCGTCGTCGAGAACAGTGCCGGGCTCGCCCTTCCCTTCGCCCATGGTGGACCGCAGCAGCTTCAGCCGCTCGCGCCGTCCGCCCGCCTCGAACTCGCACCAGGCGCCGGGAAAAGGCGACAGGCCGCGAATACGATTGTGCACCTCGGTCGCCGGCAGCGACCAGTCGATGCGCGTCTCGGCCTTGTCGATCTTGCTGGCGTAGGTGACACCGGCATCGGCCTGCGGCGCCAGCGCCAGCCGGCCCGCTTCGAGCGCCGCCATGGCCTCGACCATCAGCGCCGCGCCTGCCGTGCTCAGCCGGTCATGCAGTTCGCCCGTCGTCTCGTCCGGACCGATCGGCAGCCGCGCCGTCATCGCGACGGGCCCGGTGTCGAGGCCTTCTTCCATCTTCATCACCATCATGCCGGTCGCGGCGTCGCCGGCCATGATGGCGCGGTGGATGGGGGCCGCGCCCCGCCAGCGCGGCAGCAGCGAGGCGTGGCCGTTGAAGCAGCCGAGCCGCGGCGCCTCCAGCACGGCGCGCGGCAGCAGCAGTCCATAGGCGACGACGACCGCGACGTCGGCGCCGAGCGCGGCGAATGCCTCCTGACCGGCCTTGTCTTTCAATGTTGTCGGGCAGCGCACGGGAACGCCCAGCCGCTCCGCCTCCCGCTGCACCGGAGACGGCGTGAGGTCGAGCCCGCGCCGGCCGGCCGGCCGCGGCGGCTGCGTGTAGACGGCGGCAAGCTCGTGGCCGGCCTCGGCCAGCGCCGCCAGCGTCGGCACGGAAAATTCCGGCGTGCCCATGAAGATGATGCGAAGCGGCATGGCTCTTCCGCGTTTTTCGTGTCGCGGCACATAAGCGCCTCACCCGGCTATGTCGAGGGGCAGTCGCTTCGGCCGCTTCGGGCTGCGCCTCTTGCAAGGCGCCGCCGCCGCGCCGGTACTCGTCCAGGCAGGCGGCAAACCGGCAGCTCGGCTGCTCCCGGAACCGTGACGGCACGAAACTCCCCGACCGTTCGCGGCGGGGTTGCCTTGCGGGCGCGGACGCGTCATTCAGGGCAGCCAACGACACGAGGGAAATTGCCTTGACGGATCGCCAAGCCCGCCCAGTCTCGATTTTCCGCGAATTCCTCGACAGCGAGGCGTCGGGCGGCATCATCCTGATGGGCGCGGCGGTGCTGGCGCTGATCGTCGCCAACTCGCCGCTGTCGGACGCCTATTTCGGCGCGCTCAAGACCTATCTCGGTCCGCTCAATGTCGAGCACTGGATCAATGACGGGTTGATGGCCGCGTTCTTCCTGCTGGTCGGGCTGGAGATCAAGCGCGAGATGCTCGACGGCCAGCTCTCCACCTGGCCACGCCGCGCTTTGCCAGGCATCGCGGCTGTCGGCGGCATGGTGGTGCCGGCGCTGATCTATGTGGCGATCAATTCCGACAACCCGCAGGCGCTGCCCGGCTGGGCGATCCCGACCGCCACCGACATCGCCTTCGCGCTCGGCGTGCTGTCGCTGCTCGGCAACCGCGTTCCCGCCTCGCTGAAGGTTTTTCTCACCGCGCTCGCCATCATCGACGATCTCGGCGCGGTGATCATCATCGCGCTGTTCTATACCAGCGGCCTGGCGCTGCCTTACCTCGCCGGGGCCGCCGCCGTGCTGGCCCTGCTGATCGTGCTCAACCGCATGGGCGTGCTCAACCTGATCCCCTATGTCGTGCTGGGCGTCGCGCTGTGGGTGTTGGTGCTGAAGTCCGGCGTGCATGCAACGCTGGCCGGTGTGGCGCTGGCGCTGACCGTCCCGCTGCGCACCTCGCCCGGCATCGCGCGCGATCTGGAGCACTCGCCCCTGCACCGCATGGAGCACGCGCTGCACAAGGTCGTGCCTTTCGTGGTCATCCCGATCTTCGGCTTCGCCAATGCCGGCGTGTCGTTTGCCGGCATGAGCCTCGCCTCGCTGGCAGAGCCGCTGACGCTGGGCGTCGTCGCCGGCCTGGTCGTCGGCAAGCTGGTCGGCGTGCTCGCCACCTCGGCCATCGCGATCAGGCTCGGTCTCGCCGACCTACCGATGCGGGCCGGCTGGTCGCATATGACCGGCGTGGCCCTTTTGTGCGGCATCGGCTTCACCATGAGCCTGTTCATCGGCCTGCTCGCCTTCGCCTACGACCCCGCCATGCAGCAGGCGGTGAAGCTCGGCATCCTCGCCGGCTCGCTGCTCGCCGCGCTGCTCGGCACGGCGGTGCTGCTGATGTCCCCCCGGCCGACCGTCGAGGACGACGACGAGTGATTGCCCATCCGGCGCCGGCGTGACATAGGTCCGGCCGGCCCGACGCAAGCAGGACGAACAATTGCCCGACAACGAGACCGGCCGGCCCGCGCCGGAGCGCAGGATGATGAAGGTGCTCGGCGGCGAGGCGGCCTCGCCGCCGCCGATCTGGATGATGCGTCAGGCCGGCCGCTACCTTCCCGAATACCGCGAGGCGCGCCAGCGGGCCGGCTCCTTCCTCGACCTCTGCTACAATCCGGATTTCGCCGTCGAGGTGACGCTGCAGCCGATCCGCCGTTTCGGCTTCGATGCCTCGATCCTGTTCTCCGACATACTGGTGGTGCCGCACGCGCTCGGCCGCGACTTGAGCTTCGTCGAGGGCGAGGGGCCGCGTCTCGTTCCGATCGAGACGGCCGAGATCGCCCGGCTCGGCGAGGGCGGCGATTTCCACGCCAGGTTGGCACCTGTCTACGAGACGGTTTCCCGCCTGCGCCGCGAGCTTCCCGCGGAGACGACGCTGATCGGCTTCTGCGGCGCGCCGTGGACGGTGGCGACCTACATGATCGCCGGCCGCGGCACGCCCGACCAGGCGCCGGCGCGGCTGCTCGGCTTCCGCGAGCCCGAAGCCATGGCGCGGCTGCTCGGCAGGCTGGCCGAGGTCTCGGCCGAGTATCTGATCCGCCAGATCGACGCCGGCGCCGATGTCGTGCAGATTTTCGACTCCTGGGCGGGCGTGCTGGACGAGGCAAGCTTTCAGGCCTGGTGCGTAGAGCCGGTCGCGGAGATCGTCCGGCGGGTGCGCGAAAAACATCCGGCGACGCCGATCATCGGTTTTCCGCGCGGCGCTGGCGCGCTCTATGCCGGCTATCGCGAAAAGACCGGCGTCACCGCGCTCGGCCTCGACTGGTCGGTGCCGCTCACCCAGGCCCGCGCCCTGCAGGCCGGCGGCGCCGTGCAGGGCAATCTCGACCCGCTGCGGCTGGTCGCCGGCGGCCGCGCGCTGGACGAAGGCGTGGACGCGATCCTCGAAGCCCTCGGCGGCGCTCCGCTGATCTTCAATCTCGGCCACGGCATCACGCCGGAGACGCCCATCGCCCATGTGGAGCGCATGGTGAAGCGGGTGCGGGAGCGGGGGTGATCCCTTCTCCCCGCTCGCGGAGAGAGCAGAAGGTCCAATGCGGCACCACCCACTCATCGAGGCTCGCGCCGCCCCTCATCTGCCTTCCGGCATCTTCTCCTGGTAAACGGCAGGACTATCGCATGTGGAGTTACCCCCACCCCTAACCCCTCCCCACAAGGGGGAGGGGGACCGGCTGGCGTCTCCGCCGAGCACTAATCGTCAACGGTTATGCGTTGCGGCCGCAAAGTCCCCCTTGTGGGGAGGGGTTAGGGGTGGGGGTACACGGCCGGGCAGCAGTACCTGAAATCCCATATGCATTGCCCTGCGATAAACAGGGGAGAAGAGAGCTATTTCACGGCCGCCCGCCAGCGCTCCGCATAGGTCGACCACGCCGGTTCCGGAGCTATGACCGTGTCGCCTGTGGCCAGCCCCGACGGCGTCTCCCGCGCGCAGAGCAGCGCCGCGCCGATGCTGGTGCCGGTGCTGCCCTTCGAGACCACGACCGGGCGGCCGCTCGCCGTCGCCAGCATCCTCGCAAAGCAGCGGTTCTGACCGAAAGGTCCCTCGACGACCGTGTCGCCCTGCGCGCCGATCAGGTCGAGGCAGGTGGCGGTCATCATGGCGAGGTAGAAGGAGACGGCGGCGAAGCGTTCCCCGGGCTCCGTCGCCTCGGCCGGGAGCCATTCCGCCGTGCGGTGCTGGAACGGGCCGGAACCCTGGTCGGTCGACGGCGTGAGCAGCATCGGCGTGTCCAGCACCCTGGCGATGTCGGCCTCGTCCGGCGTGACCGGCTTGTCGCCGAGCAGCAGCGAGAACTCGCGCCCGCCCATGAAGCGGGCCGACGGCACCGGATCGCGAAAAGCGTTGACGTTGATCAGCGTGTCACGCGCCGGGTCGAGCACTTTCGTCTCGCCGCCCACCGCCATGACGATCACCCAGGTGCCGGTCGAGACCACAGTGAACGGCGCCGGCCGGGCGAGCAGGTGGGGGTAGAGCGAGGCGTTGGAATCGTGGATGCCGCAGAACACCGGCGTATCCTCGGGAAAGCCGATCCTCTCGGCGATCCCGGATCTGAGCATCCCCAGGCGGTCGCCGGCCTTGCGCACCGGCGCCATCAGCTTCCGCCAGCCGAGCCGGTCGACCATGCTGGAGAAGTCGCGCCTGTGCGGGTCCCACAGGTCGGTATGCGCGCCGAGCGACGTCGCCTCGTTGGCGGCGACCCCGCACAGCCGGAAGGCCCAGTATTGCGGATACATCAGGATGGTCGAGACGCGGGCGAAGGCATCCGGGAAGGCACGGCTCTGCCAGAAGAACTGCGCGCCGACATTGAGGCCGCCCGGCAGGCGCGGCGAGCCGGCCTCGGCGAAGGCGGGGCGCAGCGCATCATATTCCGCGGCTACCGTTTCGGGACCGGAATATTCGTAGTCGAGCATCGGCAAGGCGAGCGTGCCGTCGGCGGCGAGCAAAATGCCGGAGCCGCCATGCGCGGTGACGACGATGGCGTCCGGCATTGCCAGATGGCGCGCTCGCGTCAGGCCGTCGAGGATGAAGGACCAAAGCCTTTCCGTGTCGAAATGCGGATAGGGGCCGGATTCGACCACGCCGTTCGCGGTGCGGGCGACCACCGTCTCCCCGAGCGAGGCCAGGTCGACCAGCGCCACCTTGGCGTTGCTCTTGCCGATGTCGACGACGGCGACGGTTCGCACGGTTTCCGGCATGCCGCTCACTCCATCCGAAAAACCGTCTCGAGCGGCACGGCGACCGGCTCGTTGTCGGCCCTGGTCTCCATGATGTCGGCCATGTGCGCCCACCAGCGCTGCATCACCGGATGGTTCGGCAGCTCGGCCATGGCGTGGTCGTCGCGGCGCCAGAGCACGCCGAACAGAAGATTGTGCTCCTCGTCGAGATGGATGGAATAGTCGGAGACGCCGGCTTGGCGCAGCAGCGCCACCAGCTCCGGCCAGATCGCGTCGTGGCGCCTGATGTATTCGGCTTTCATGCCGGGATTGAGCCGCATGCGGAAGGCGTATTTCTCCATCGCGTCACCTGCCGGTCCGGAAGCCGAGCTTGTCGACGATGCGCGGGATGGCGATCACCGCGATCAGCAGCAGGCCGATATAGACGCTGACGACCTGGCCGGGGATGTTGTTGAGCGACATGCCGAAGGTGACGAGGCCGAGCACGAAGACGGCGAGCACCACGCCGACGATCGAGCCGACGCCGCCGGCGATCGACACGCCGCCGAGGATCACCATGGTGACGATGTCGAGCTCCCAGCCGATGGCGATGTTGGAGCGCATGGAGCCGAGACGCGCCGTCAGCAGCGCCGCCGCAAGGCCGGAGAGCATGCCGGAGACGACAAAGAGCAGAAAGGTCAGCCGGTCGACCGGAATGCCGGAGAAGCGCGCGGCGACCGGGTTCGAACCGATGGCGAACAGCTTCCGCCCCATCGCGGTCTTGTGCAGCACGATGCCGAAGAGCACCGCCAGTATCAGGAAAACCAGGAAGGACAGCGGCAGCGGCGGCACGAACAGCCAGGGGATGCCGGTCTCCTTCATCTTGACGAAGTAGCTCTGGCCGAGTTCGAGGAACTCCGGCGGATATTTGGTCTTGGCCTGGTCGCCGAGGATGACCTGGGTGAGGCCGCGGAACAGCGACATGGTGCCGATGGTGACGACGATCGACGGCAGCGCGAACCAGGTGACCAGCACGCCGTTGAAGACGCCGCACAGCAGCCCGATGCCGATGCCGGTGGCGAACAGCGCCGCCGGCCCGAAACCGGCCTCGGCGGCGTAACCGATGCCCATGGCGGCGAGCGCCACGATCGCCGCCACCGACAGGTCGATCTGGCGCACCAGGATCAGCAGCGCCATGGCCAGCGCGATGATCGCCTTCTCCGAAAAATTGAAGGTGGCGTCGGCGAGGTTGAAGACGTCGAGGAAATAGGGCGAGACGATGGTGTTGACCACGATGGTCAGCGCCAGGAGGATGACGAGGATCACCTCCCAGCGCAGCAGCACGTCGCGCAGGCGCCGAGGTGCTGCGTCGAGCACCGTGTAGCGGCTTTCGGGCTGTTGCATCGGCGCGTTCATGCCTTCACCCGTCCGATGCGCCGGGCCTCCGGCAGGATGAGCTTGTCGGGCCGCCGCTCCGCCCGCGCGTTGATGACGACGGCGGCGAGGATGACGGCGCCGGAGATCGCCATCTGCCAGAAGGGCGAGATCTGCAGCACCGGCAGCGCGGTCATGACGATACCGAGGAACAGCGCGCCGAGCAGCGTGCCGGCGACCGAGCCGACGCCGCCACCGATCGACACGCCGCCGATGACGCAGGCGGCGATGACGGTCAGCTCGTAGCCGTTGGCGATCTCGGAATAGGCGACGCCGTAGCGCGCCACCCAGAGATAGCCGCACAGCCCCGCCACCGCGCCGGAGATCGAATAGGCGAGCAACTCCTGCTTGCGCTGGTCGATGCCGCAATAGCGCGCCGCCACGGGGTTGCCGCCGACCGCATAGAGGCCGCGTCCGGCGCGGCTGAGATTGAGGAAGATGTAGAACAGGATGGAGACGGCCACGGCGATCCACACCGGCGTCGTCAGGCCGAGCAGCATCTGCTTGGGAAAAGCCTGGAAGCTGACGCCCATCTCCGAGGCATTCACCTGGTCGCCGCCGGCGATGATGATGATCATGCCGCGGAAGACGGCGAGCGTGCCGAGCGTCATGACGATCGGCGGGATGCCGAGAAAGGCGATCAGCGATCCGTTGATCATGCCGAGCACGAGACCCGTGGCGACGCCGGTCAGGATCATCAGCAGCAGCGGCGTGTCGGGATAATATTGGCTGACCAGCGCCGCCATCATGCCGGACAGCGCCAGGTTGGCGGCGACCGACAGGTCGATGCCGCGCGTCAGGATCACCACCATCTGCGCCAGCGCCATCATGAACAGCACCGACGTCTCGGTGAGCAGGTCGCCGATGTTGTCCCAGGCCAGGAACACCGGCTGGTAGGCGCCGATCGCGGCGACGCCGACGACCAGGATCAGCGCGAGGGCGAGCTCGCGGAAGTTCAGAAGCTTGGTCATGACGCGGTGCCCTGCATCGATGTCCCGGCAGGGCGCAGCGGCAGCATACCCCCACCCCTAACCCCTCCCCACAAGGGGGAGGGGGACCGGCTGGCGTCTCCGCCGAGCACCAATCGTCGACGGCTTTGTGTTGCATAGCGGCCGCAAAGTCCCCCTCCCCCTTGTGGGGAGGGGCTAGGGGTGGGGGTACAGGGCCGAGCAGCAGTTCCTGAAATCCCATATGCGATTGCCCTGCCCTTGAATGGAGGGGCAAGGGGCGGGGGCGCTATCAAGCAACACGGCTCGTTTCTGACCGTCATCACCTTCACGCGGCCTCCCTGGCGGCGCCGGTGGCCGCGCCGACGATCTGCTCGGCACTCCAGGCGCCGCGCTTGAATTCGTCGACGATGTGGCCCTCCTTCATGACGATGATGCGGTCGGCGAGACCCATGACCTCCGGCAGCTCCGAACTGATCAGCACGACCGCAAGGCCATCCTGCGCCAATTCGCCGATGAAGTCGTGGACGGCCGCCTTGGAGCCGACGTCGATACCCTTGGTCGGCTCGTCCAGCACGATCACCTTCGGCCGGGTCGCCAGCCATTTGGCGATCACCACCTTCTGCTGGTTGCCGCCGGAAAGCTCGCCGAGCTGCTGTTCCCAACTCGCCGCCTTGATCGCCAGCCGCCGGCCGAGCGACCGCGTCGCCTCCTGCTCGGCGGCGCGCGACAGGAACAGGCCGCGCACATATTTCGACAGGTTGGCGAGCGTCACGTTCTCGCGGATGCCGAGCGACAGGATGGCGCCCTGGTCTTGCCGGTCCTCCGGCACGTAGGAGATGCCGGCGGCGATCGCGTCGGATGGCGACCGAACGGCGAGCGGCCTGCCGTTCAGGGTGACCGTGCCACGCGTCACCGGCGTGATGCCGAACAGGCCTTGCATGGCCTCTGTCCGGCCCGCTCCGACAAGACCGTAAAGGCCAAGAATCTCGCCCTTTCGCAGGTCGAAGGAGATGTCGGCATATTCGGTGGCGTTCGACAGGCCCTTTACGGAAAGCACCACCTCGCCGATCGGCACGTCGCGCTTGGGAAACACCTGGTCGACCGGACGCCCGACCATCATGCGCACCAGCTGCGCCTCGGTGACGGAAGAAATCGGCCCCTCGCCCACTTTCTCGCCGTCGCGCAGGCAGACGAAATCGTCGGCGATGCGGAATATCTCGTCGAACTTGTGGCTGATGAAGACGATAGCGCGGCCTTCGGCCTTGAGCTGTGCGACGATGCGGAAAAGATCGTCGATCTCGTTGGCCGAGAGCGCGGCGGTCGGCTCGTCCATGATGACGACCCGCGCCTCATGCGACAGGGCGCGGGCGATCTCGACCAGGTGCTTCTGCGCCACCGACAGCCGCTTCAGCTTGAACTCCGGCGGAATGGCGGCGTCGATGCGCTTCAGCAGCTCCGCCGATTTCCTGCGCATCTCGGCCCAGTCGACGAGCCTCGTCGATCCCGTGGGCATGTGGCCCGTGAAGATGTTCTCGGCGACCGACAATTCGTCGAACATCACCGTTTCCTGGTGGATGGCGGCGATGCCGGCCGCCCAGGCGTCGCGCGGCGACGAAAAATGCTTCTGCTCGCCGCCGACGCGAATTTCGCCGGCGTCCGGACGGTAGATGCCGGTGAGAATCTTGACGATGGTGGATTTTCCCGCGCCGTTCTCGCCGATCAGCGCGGTGACGCGGCCGGGCTTCAGCGACAGGCCGATGTCGTGCAGGGCCCGGACGCCGGGAAAGCTCTTCGAGACGCCGGTGAGGGTGAGGATGGGATCTGACACGACAGCGCTGACCTCTTACCCTCCCCCTTGTAGGGAGGGTCGGTGAGCAGGTGTCGCAAAGCGGCACCTGCGAGACGGGGTGGGGGTAAGGTCAGTGTGCGGATCGCACCCCCACCCCGCCCTTCGGGTGACCCTCCCTCAAGGAGGGTAAGAACCGGCCGATCAGAATATCTTGGCGAATTCCTCGACATTGGTCTTGTTGAACTCGAACGGCTCGCCCATCACGGCCTCGCCGTCCTTGCCGACGGTGGTCTCGCCCTTCTTGCCCATGGAAAGCTTCGAGCCCTCGGCGGTATCCTTGCCGGCGAGGATGTCGGCCATGATCATGGTCGAGGAATAGCCGTATTCGACCGGGTTCCAGATGGCGAAGGTGTCGCAGGCGCCGGCAAGCACGTAATCCTTCATTTCCGAGGGCAGGCCCAGGCCGGTGATGAACACCTTTCCGGTGAGGCCGCCGTCGACGATGGCCTTGGCGCCCGAGCGGATGCCGATGGTGGTCGGCGAGATCACGCCCTTGAGGTTCGGATGCGCCTTCACCAGGCCCTGCATCTCGCGGTAGCTCTTGTCGTCCTGGTCGTCGCCGTAGACGGTCGCCACCAGCGGCATGTCCTTGTATTCCGGCTTCTTCCACTCCTCCTTCATGGCCTCGATCCAGGAATTCTGGTTGGTCATGGTGGACGCGGCGGAAAGAATGGCGACCTCGCCCTTGCCGCCCAGCGTCTTGGCGATCATCTGCACCTGCTTGGCGCCGATGAGCGGGGTGGACGACGCGGAGAGGTGAACGACGCGGCCGGCCGGCGCGATGGCCGAATCGAAGCTCATCACCTTGATGCCGCGCTCTGCCGCCTTCTTGCCGACGGGAACCAGCGCGTCGGCATCGTTGGCCGAGACGATGATGCCGTCCACCTTCTGCGCGATCTGCGCGTCGATCACCGCGATCTGCTCTTCGGCCGTCGGCTTGGCGGACGCCGTGTAGATGATCTCGATGCCGCCGAGCTCGGCCGCGGCTTCCTTGGCGCCATTGGCGCAGGCGTCGAAATAGCTGTTGCCGAGGTTCTTGACGATCAGCGCGATACGCTTGTTGGCCTGCGCGCGCGCCGGCCGCGTGATGATCGCCGGCGCGGCGAGCACGACGGCGGCTCCCGCGCCAAGCTGCAATATGGTACGACGTGTGGTCTTCATGGCAAATCTCCTCCCTGCCATCCCAGTTGTATCTTCGGACCGGCCCATGCCGGCCCAACCGTCCGCCGATCATGCGGCGGAAGCGATTTCCTTGGCAATGGGCGCGATCCTCACATCGAGCCCTGCATTCTCCATCATCGCAAGCGCCGCCTCGCTGATCTGGTCGTCCGTCACCAGCGTGGTGACGCGCGCCAGCGGGCACACGACGAGACTGCCGCGCGGCTCGAACTTGGTCGAATCGGCGAGCACGATCAACCGTTCGGTGCGGCTGAGCAGTTTTGCCTCGGCCCGCGCCACCAGCGGGTCGGCCTCGACCACGCCGAGGGGGGTGATCGCCGCGGCGCTCATGAACATGGTCGTGGCGTGCAGGTTCTGGATCGCGTCGTCCTCGAAAGGCGACAGGATGATGCCCTGCTCGCGGTAGACCTCGCCGCCCGGCAGCGTGATGCGGTTGTCGCTGCCGCGGATCAGCGCCTCGGCGATCGGGAACGAGTTGGTCAGGATGTTAAGCCGGCGCTCGCGCAGAAAATCGACCATGGCGAAGGTGGTCGTCCCGGCATTGATGATGATCGACTCGCCGTCTTCGACCAGCCCGCAGGCGAGCGCCGCGATGGCGCGCTTCTTGTCGGCGTTCTTGATGCGCTGCGAGCTGAAGGTGGGCGCGCCGAGGGTGGCGGGGAATGTCGTCGCCGGGGCGGAGATGCCGCCGTGCACGCGCCGGACCAGCCCCTCCTCCTCCAGCTTCGCCAGGTCGCGCCGCAGCGTCGCGCTGGAGGCACCGGTGAGGCCGACCAGTTCGCGCACCGGCACGACCGGCCTGCCGGCCATCGCTTCCAGTATCGCAGATCGGCGGTCCGTCTCGCGCATGTCGATGCGATTGCCCCGAACAAAATCGATCACATGAATGCACGCTCGCTCACGATCGTCAAGAACGGTGAGCGTATTGCGTCGCAGCAATTCCATTGTGCGCCGCAAACGCTCAAAATCGGAGCGAATCCTGATTGACCGTGAGCGAATAGGCTCATACGCTTCCCCAAAAATCTCGAAAGGGCGGAAACATGGCCACGCAAGGACTCGCCGATCTCTGGGACGACGCCAAGGCTGCCGGCATGAGCGAGGCCGAGTTGCTCGTCTACCGCTCCAACCTGCTCGGCTCCGACAAGCGCATCACCAATTACGGCGGCGGCAACACCTCGGCCAAGGCCGTGGAGGAGGACCCGCTCACCGGGAAGCCGGTCGAGGTGCTGTGGGTAAAAGGTTCCGGCGGCGATCTCGGCACCATGAAGATGGACGGGCTGGCCAGCCTCTACATGGACAAGCTCGAGGCGCTGAAGGGCCTCTATCGCGGCCTCGCGCATGAGGACGAGATGGTCGGCTACCTGCCGCACTGCACGTTCAATTTGAACCCTCGCGCGGCCTCGATCGACACGCCGCTGCATGCCTTCGTGCCGAGGAAGCATGGCGACCACATGCATCCCGACGCGGTCATCGCCATTGCGGCGGCGAAGGACAGCAAGGCGCTGACGCAGAGAATCTACGGCGACGAGATCGGCTGGCTGCCGTGGAAGCGGCCGGGTTTCGAGCTCGGCCTGTGGCTGGAAAAGTTCTGCAAGGAGAACCCGAACGCCGCCGGCGTGGTTCTCGAAAGCCACGGCCTCTTCACCTGGGGCGACACCGCCAAAGCGTGCTACGAGGTCACGATCCGCATCATCAACAAGGCGATAGCCTTCTTCGAGGCCGAAGGCAGAGGCAAGCCGGCCTTCGGCGGCGAAGTGCGCAGCACGCTGCCTGCTGAGGAGCGCCGCGCCATCGCGGCGAAGCTGATGCCGGCGCTGCGCGGCATGATCTCGACCACGGAGCGCAAGGTCGGCCATTTCGACGACCAGCCGGCCGTGCTGGAGTTCATTGCCGCCCGCGACATGGAGAAGCTGGCGGCACTCGGCACGAGTTGCCCCGACCATTTCTTGCGCACCAAGATCAGCCCGCTGGTGATCGATTTCGGCCCCGCCAATCCGGACATCGACAGGACACTGGCCGGCCTGCCCGCCGCGCTGGAAACCTACCGGCGGGGACACGCCGCCTATTACGAGCGCTGCAAGCGCCCCGTCAGCCCGCCGATGCGCGACCCCAACGCGGTCGTCTATCTCGTTCCCGGCGTCGGCATGATCACCTTCGCCAAGGACAAGGCCACGGCCCGCATCTCCGGCGAGTTCTACGTCAATGCCATCAACGTCATGCGCGGCGCCTCGACCGTCTCCGACTATATGGGCCTGCCCGAGCAGGAGGCCTTCGACATCGAATACTGGGTGCTGGAGGAGGCCAAGCTGCAGCGCCTGCCGAAGCCGAAGCCGCTTGCCGGCCGCGTCGCGCTGGTCACCGGCGGCGCGGGCGGCATCGGCCGGGCGATCGCCGACCGGCTGATGGCCGACGGCGCCTGCGTGGTGCTGGCCGACATCGATGCCGCCGCGCTGGAGACCGCCGAGACCGAGTTCGCGAAACGCCATTCCGCCGACGTGGTTCGTGGCGTGAAGCTCGACGTGACAAAAGAGGCCGAGGTCGCCGAGGCGTTCACTTTCGCGGCAAGGGAATTCGGCGGGCTGGACATTCTGGTCTCCAACGCCGGCATCTCGTCGGCGTCGCCGGTCGAGGACACCGAGCTGTCGATGTGGACCCGCAACATCGACATCCTGGCCACCGGCTATTTCCTGGTGGCCCGCGAAGCGTTCCGCCTGATGAAGGCGCAGAAGGCCGGCGGCAACATCGTCTTCATCGCCTCCAAGAACGGGCTCGCTGCCTCGCCCAACGCCTCGGCCTACTGCACGGCCAAGGCGGCGGAGATCCATCTCGCCCGCTGCCTGGCACTGGAGGGCGCGGAGGCCGGCATCCGCGTCAACACCGTCAATCCGGACGCCGTGCTGCGCGGCTCCAACATCTGGAAGGGCGAATGGCGCGAGCAGCGCGCCGCCGCCTACAACATGAAGCCCGACGAGCTCGAGGAGCACTACCGCAAACGCTCGATGCTGAAGCTCGGCGTGTATCCGGAGGATGTCGCCGAGGCGGTCTGGTTCTTCGCCTCCGACCTGTCGGCGAAGTCGACGGGCAACATTCTGAACGTCGATGCGGGCAACGCGCAGAGTTTTACGCGGTAGCGCCGGGGACAGTTTACTTTTTTCCGCCCGCGCCAGCCTTGCCGCGCCGCGCCTGTCTGCGGAAAGAAAGTAAACTGTCCCCTGCACCCGTCGCAGGGAGGACACCATGACCGAAAAACTCATCGCCGCCGACATCGTCACCGCCCACAACGCCGCGCGGGAAAACAACCTGCGCCGCGACTACGAGCACCTCGGCGAGCAGCTCGACCGGCGCGGCATCAGGATCGACGCCATCCGTGAAAAGGTCGAAAAATTCGGCGTCGCCATTCCCTCCTGGGGCGTCGGCACCGGCGGCACGCGCTTCGCCCGCTTTCCCGGCGAGGGCGAGCCGCGCGACGTCTTCGACAAGATCGAGGATTGTTCGGTCATCCAGCAGCTCACCCGCGCTACGCCCACTGTTTCGTTGCACATCCCGTGGGACAAGGCCGACCCGCAGCGGCTGAAGCAGGCCGCCTCGCGCTTCGGTCTTGCCTTCGACGCCATGAACTCCAACACGTTCTCCGACGGCAAGGACCAGAAGCTCTCCTATAAGTTCGGCTCGCTCAGCCATGCCGACGCCGCGGTGCGCCGCCAGGCCGTCGAGCACAATCTCGAATGCATCGAGATCGGCCGCACCATCGGCTCCAAGGCGCTGACGGTGTGGATCGGCGACGGCTCCAACTTCCCCGGCCAGGTGAACTTCACCAAGGCGTTCGAGCGCTATCTCGACGCCATGCGCGACATCTATGCCGCCCTTCCGGAGGACTGGCGGCTGTTTTCCGAGCACAAGATGTACGAGCCGGCGTTCTATTCGACCGTCGTGCAGGACTGGGGCACGAACTACCTGATCGCCCAGGAACTCGGGCCGAAGGCCTTCTGTCTGGTCGACCTCGGCCACCATGCGCCGAACGTCAACATCGAGATGATCGTGGCGCGGCTGATCCAGTTCGGAAAACTCGGCGGCTTCCACTTCAACGATTCGAAGTACGGCGACGACGATCTCGACGCCGGCTCGATCGACCCCTACCGGCTGTTCCTGGTCTTCAACGAGCTGGTCGACGCGGAGCTTTCGGGCGCCAAGGGTTTTGACCCCGCTCACATGCTCGACCAGAGCCACAACGTCACCGATCCGATCGAAAGCCTGATGCTATCGGCGGTGGAGGTGCAGCGTGCCTACGCGGCGGCGCTTCTGGTCGATCGCAAGGCGCTGGAGAGCTACCAGACGGAGAACGACGCGCTGATGGCGACGCAGACGCTGAAAGCCGCCTTCCGCACCGATGTCGAGCCGATCCTGGCGATGGCGCGGCTGAACGGCGGCGGTGCCATCGATCCGGTCGGGGCCTATCGCGAGGCGGGCTATCGCCGCAAGGTCGCGGAAGAGCGGCCTGCCGCGGTCTCGGGCGGCGGCGGGATCGTGTGAGGCCTGGGTCGCAGCAGATCGCCGGTCTCGATTGTCCGGCGATCTTTCAGGCTGGCAAACTCCCCGTCTCCGTCTTGCCCTTCGGGCACCGGCCGGCCCGGAACAACGACATGCCTGCCCATCACCCCGGTGCGTATTCGAACCAGTCGAAATCCGCCGGCAGGCGGGCGCCGCTGGTGTCGAAGGCCATCATGCCTATGAACGCCCCGGTGAAGGAACCGTGCTCGCCGCGCCCGGCCTCGTCGGAGACGAGGCTGGCGTCGAGGTCCGGCGCGAGCTTCCTCCAGCCGTCGCCAGTGTCGTAGGCAAAGGTCAGCCGCGCATGATCGATCTCCGCCGAGAGCCGCACGGCACCCTCGGCCGGCAGCGCGGTCGGCTCGGCGAGCGGGAAGCTGAGACGGCCGTCCTGCCAGTCGCCGAGGCAGCTCATCACGGTCAGCACGCGGCCGCGCCGTGCGTCGTGGCTGATCGCGAGGAAGTGGAACTTGTGGCGGTTGTAATAGAGCACCAGCCCCGCCGCCTGCTGGAAGCTGGCCGGCTCGAAATCGAGGCTCGCTCTCGCCCGGAAGGCAAAATGTTCCTGCCGGCGGGCGACCAGCGACTGCTCGAAGAAGCTGCCGATCGACTCGCGGCCGAACAGGCGCAGATGACCGGGGCGTTCCGTCAGCGAGAAGATGCGCTGCGCAAAGGGCGTCCTCAGCCATTGGAAATCGAGCGGCAGGGCATCGCCGTCGAACTCGTAGCGCATGCGCGGGCGCGGGGCCGCCACGGCATGGCTGCCCGCCGGCGCCGGCACCTTGACCTCGGGCACCGGCGAGCCGTGCTCCAGCCTGAGCCAGCCGTCCTCACTCCAGACGCATTTCTGGATCGCCGTTTCCCGGCCCATCGGCGAGCGGCGCAGACCGGAAAGCGGCCGCGCGCAGAGATGGGTGTGGTAGACCTCGCCGTCCGGCGTCTCCACCATCTGGCCGTGCCCGGCGCGTTGCAGCGCCGCCTGCGGCGCGTCTTTCGACGTGATCAGGTGGATGTCGGGATGCAGCTCGTAGGGGCCGTCGATGGCGCGTGAGCGCGCCATCGTGACGGCATGGTCGTAGCCGGTGCCGCCTTCCGCCGTGGTCAGATAATACCAGCCGTTCCTCTTGAAGAGATGCGGTCCTTCGACCAGCCCGTGCGGGCTGCCGGCAAAGATGTTCTTTGCGGAACCGACCAGTTTCCCGGCCCTGGCGTCGTATTCCTGGAGAAGGATGCCGGCGAAGGACGGATGTTTCGGGCTGCCGCCGACGCCGTGCGACACATGGTTCCACAGCATGTTGAGGAACCATTTCCTGCCGTCGTCGTCATGGAACAGCGACGGGTCGAAGCCGCTGGAATTGACGTAGACCGGGTCGGACCATGGCCCTTCGATCGACGGCGCGGTGACGATGTAGTTGTGCCCGTCCTTGAAGTTGCCGTCGAGCCGCTTGACGTCCGTATAGACCAGCCAGAACAGGCCGTCGGCATGAGACAGGCAAGGCGCCCAGATGCCTCCCGAGTCCGGATTGCCGCGCATGTCGAGCTGGCTCGCGCGCTCCAGCGGCCGCCTGACCAGGCGCCAGTTCACCAGATCGGTCGAATGATGGATCTGGACGCCGGGATACCATTCGAAGGTCGAGGTGGCGATGTAGTAGTCGTTGCCGACCCGGCAGATCGACGGGTCGGGGTTGAAGCCGGGCAGGATGGGGTTGCGGATCATGTTGGCCTCCGGGATTCCCGGGGACAGTTTACTTTTTTCCGCCCGCGCCCAGCCTTGAAGCGCCGCAGCCC
>NZ_PXYK01000022.1 GCF_003012745.1 Kumtagia ephedrae
CGAGGTGTGCTCGTCCATCCTTCGACAGAAAGCCGCCGCGAATCATGATCCCAGCAGAATCGCACGCGGCCCCAACGTCAACGCCGTTCTTCGGGTCTCCAGGGAGTCGGGGTAAAACTGTCCCCTGCATCTCTATTTCCTCGGTGGTCCCTTCCGCTCGGCCGAGGCCGCCCAGATGTTGACGCCGGCGTCGCGCGCATGGCTATCGATCTCGGCCAGCTCGGCCTCGCTGAAGTCGAGATTCTTCAGCGCACCGACGCAATCCTCGACCTGCTCGGTCCGGCTGGCGCCGATCAGCGCCGTGGTGACGCGGCCGCCGCGCAGCACCCAGGCCAGCGCCATCTGCGCCAGCGTCTGGCCGCGCCGCTCGGCGATACCGTTGAGCGCCCGGATGTTCCTGACAGTCTGCTCGTTGATGAAGGCAGGCTGGAGCGACTTGCCCTGCGTGGCGCGGCTGCCTTCCGGGATACCGTCGAGATATTTGGTCGTCAGCATGCCCTGGGCCAGCGGCGAGAACACGATCGAGCCGACGCCGAGCCCTTCCAGCGTGTCGAGCAGCCCGTCCTCCTCGACCCAGCGGTTGATCATCGAATAGCTCGGCTGGTGGATCAGCAGCGGCGTGCCGAGCTCGCGCAGGATTGTGGCCGCCTCGCGGGTGCGTTGCGAATTGTAGGAGGAGATGCCGGCATAGAGCGCCTTGCCCGAGCGCACCGCCTGGTCGAGGGCCATCATCGTCTCTTCCAGCGGCGTATCCGGATCGAAGCGATGGGAATAGAAGATGTCGACATAGTCGACGCCGAGGCGCTTCAGGCTCTGGTCGAGGCTGGCGAGCACGTATTTGCGGCCGCCCCATTCGCCATAAGGCCCGGGCCACATGCCGTAGCCCGCCTTGGTCGAGATGACCAGCTCGTCGCGCAGGCCGGAAAAATCCGTGCGCAGGATATCGCCGAAGGCGGTCTCGGCCGAACCGGGCGGCGGGCCGTAATTGTTGGCAAGATCGAAATGGGTGATGCCGAGATCGAATGCCTTCCGGCAGATGGCGCGCTTCAGGCGCATCGGCGTGTCCTCGCCGAAATTGTGCCAGAGGCCGAGCGAGATGGCCGGCAGCTTCAGGCCGGACTTGCCGCAGCGGTTGTAGCGCATCGTCTCATAACGATCGGCGGCGGGTGTGTAGGACATGGAGTGCTCCTTGGTGGAACTGGCGTGCGTCGTTCGAGTCTCGCCCGCGAAGGTCAGCTCTCGCATCTTCGGCGAATTGCCCGCGCGCACCTCGGGTGAGGACCGCGGCCGGACCGCCAATCTCGAGACGCTGCCAATACAATCGGCTCAGCGCTCGTTTCACGACAACCGCTGAAGGTCAGCGTTTCAGGCACAACGGTCCTCGAGGCGCAGCCGAGCCGCCCACGCCAGCCGCCGAACCCTTCTGCTCCGGCAAGTCCCCGAAAAGACTTTCCCCGCGCATCCAATCCTCCAGAAGCAGCGCCGCGCTCAACCGAATCATACCCCGCCGCTCTTGCAAAGCCTCAAAGTTCAAAAAGATTCACAGCCGCTGAGGTGCGAGCCCGCAATGTGTTGGCGAGAAGCGAAACCGTCGAAGGGCGAGCCTCGAAGGACGTCCACCGAACACTAGCCCATCCCCTCCAGCACGCTTCTTTGCCGCTGCATCTCCAGGAACACCCGATAGTCGCGATCGTACCGCGCCTTCCCCGTCGCGTCGGGCCGGCGCTCGCGCGTCGGCTGGCGCATGGCGAGGCAGGCTTCCGCCAGGTCGCCGAACAGGCCGGCGCCGCTTGCCGCCGCCATGGCGGTGCCGAGCAGCACGCCTTCGTCCGCCACCGGCTCGACCAGGGTGCAGCCGGTCGCGTCGGCATAAAGCTCCATCAGCAGCGGATTCTTGGTGTGGCCGCCGGTGACGTGCAGGGTGCGGATCGCCGGGCCGGCCTCGGCCAGCGTGTCGAGGATGTGGCGGATGCCGAGCGCTATGCTGACGCATGAGCGCCAGTAGAGGCGGCAGAGGCCGTCGAAAGAGGCGTCGAGGGTGAGCCCCGAGATCACGCCGCGGGCGGCTGGCGCGGCCAGCGGCGCGCGGGCGCCGTGGAAATCCGGCAGGACGTGCAGACCCGCGCCGAAACCTTCGCCCTCCCGCGCCCGCAACTCCGCCACCCGCGCCGCTATGGCGCGATGGCGCCCGGCGGTCGGCTCGCCGCCGGCCGCATGCATGCGCACCATGTGGTCGAGCAGTGCGCCCGTCGCCGACTGGCCGCCTTCCGTCATCCAGTAGCCGGGCACGGCGATTTCGGCATAAGGTCCCCAGAAGCCCGCCAAGCTTATCGGTTTCTTCGTCATCATCATGACGCAGCTCGACGTGCCGGCGATCAGCGCCGCATGGCCGGCTTCCGCACCGGCCGCCAGCGCCTGCGGCGCGAACACGCCGAGCGTGCCGGCGAAGGCGTCGACCATGCCGGCGGCGACCCGGCAGCGCGGCGTCAGGCCGAGCGCATCCGCCGCCTCCGGCGTGAGCGCGCCGAGATCGGCGCCGACCGGCGCGGCGCCGGAAAAGCCGCCCCTGCGCAGCAGGTCGGACAGGCCGACGCTTTCGAGAAAGTCGTGCTGCCAGCCCTCGCGCTCATGCGCGGAATACGGCCATTTGGCCGTCAGCGTGCAGCGCGACCGCGCCGTCGATCCGCTCGCCCGCCAGGCGAGGAAATCGGCGAGGTCGAGCAGCAGGCCGGTCCGTTCCCACGCGTCGGGCCGGTGCCGCTTCAGCCACATCGCCTTGGGCGCCTGCATCTCGGGCGACATCACGCCGCCGGCCACGGCGACCACCGGATGCGCGAGCGCTGAGCATTCCGCCGCCTCGGCCAGCGCCCGGTGATCCATCCAGGAGATCGTGTCCCAGCCTTCCTCTTCGGACGCCGAGACCGGTAGCGGCCGGCCCGCGGCGTCGAGCACCACCAGCGAGCAGGTCGCGTCGAAGGCGAGGCCGGCAATGTCCTCGGCCCGCGCATCGGCCGCGCGGCGTGCGCTCCGCACGGCGGCACACACCGCCCGCCAGATGTCGTCGGAGCTGTGCTCGGCGCGCCCTCCGCCCGGCTCGTGCAACAGGATGGGATGGTCGCCGCGCCCGCGCAGCCGGCCGCCGCGGTCGAAGATGCCGGCCCGCGCGCTCTTCGTCCCGACATCGACGGCGCAGACCAGCTCAGCCATCGAGCTGCCCTGGGTTGCCGTGGTGGGACGAGCGAGCAATGACGATGCTGATGGAGGTTAGACGCTTCGATCGGCAAAGCGCGCCCTCGTCGGCCCGCTCCCCTCGCCACCTCTCCCGCGCGCGGGCAGGGCTATCGCATATGAGTATCGGAGGGGCAGACAGCTCTGCGTCGTCATTCCGGGGCCGCGCAGCGGAACCCGGAATCCAGAGTGCCGACGCTGCTCGAAATTCCTGGATATTTGCGAGGTTTCGCTTTTCCTTCGACACCAACGCTCTGGATTCCGGGTTCCGCTGCGCGGCCCCGGAATGACGATCATCATCGGCATGTGCGATTGCCCTGCCCCGGCAGAGGGCAGAGCTGTCGCATATGCGTTTACCCCCACCCCTAACCCCTCCCCACAAGGGGGAGGGGGACCGGCTGACGTCTCCGCCGAGCACTAATCGTCGACGATTATGCGCCGCATAGCGGCCGCAAAGTCCCCCTCCCCCTTGTGGGGAGGGGTTAGGGGTGGGGGTAGAGGGCCGCGCAGCAGTTGCTGAAATCCCATATGCGGTTGCCCTGTGGCAAGGGGAGAGGCGGCCCGAAGGGCCGGTGAGGGAGTGCTTCGGACCAGCTCGACCCCTATCGGAAAGATCGGCCGATACGGCCCGGCGCACCCCGACACTGCCTTGCAGCGAGGCCGCATGGAGTCGGGCCGGACATGGGATTTCCTCCACCATGCCGGCACTCTACAGGCGGGCCAGCGGCAATGCCAAGCGGCGCCGACGCTTTCTCCAGGCTGATCGCGCGAGGCGGCGTACCGTTCCTCGAGCGCGCTTCCCCCTTCGTGCGGGCTATTTCCCCCGACCCAGATACCGCCTCAGCGTCTCGGCCGTGCCGTCCCGCCACAGCGCCGCCAGCGCCTCGGCGAAGGCCGCCGCGAACACCGGCGATTTTCCGACTGCGCCGTAGATATCCTCCATCGCCAGCCAGGCCGCCGGATCGTTGCGGGCCTGCCGCGCCGTGCCCGTCATGCGCTCCCAGTTCGGATCGTTGGGCTCGATCGCCTTGCCGCTGTCCGTCTCGCCGAAGCAGTAGCGGCACCACAGCGCCGATTCCAGCGCCAGCCCGGCCACGCCGGCGCCGGCCTTGAGCCGGTCGGCAATGGTCGGGATGATGAATTTCGGCTGGCGGTTGGAGCCGTCGAGGCAGAGCCGGCGGATGGTGTCGCCGATCTTCGGATTGGAGAAGCGCCTGTCGATCAGCCGGTAATAGTCGTCCAGCACCACGCCGGGCACCGGCGGCACGGTCGGGATGATCTCCTCGCGCTCCAGCTTCTCCAGGAAACCGCGCACCAGCTCGTGCTGCATGGCCTCATGGACGAAATGGATGTCCATCAGCCCGGCCGGATAGGCGATGGTCGCGTGGCCGCCGTTGAGGATGCGGATCTTCATCAGCTCGAAGGGCGACACATCGGCGACGAACTGCACGCCCGCCTTCTCCAGCGCCGGCCGGCCGAGCGGGAACCTGTCCTCCAGCACCCATTGCTTGAACGGCTCGCAGAACACCGGCCAGCCGTCGGCCACGCCGAAATCGTCCTTGAGGATGGTGCGCTCGCGGTCGGTGGTCGCCGGCGTGATGCGGTCGACCATGCCGTTGGGAAAGGCGACATTGTCCTCGACCCATCGGGCGAAGCCCGGATCGGAGAGTTTCGCCAGCCCGCACACCGCGTCCATGGTCACATGGCCGTTGTGGGGGATGTTGTCGCAGGACATCACCGTGAAGGGAGGCGTGCCGTCCGCCTTGCGCCGCTTCAGCCCGGCGAGGATCAGCCCGAACACGGTCTTCGGCGCCTCCGGGCTCCTGCCGTCCGCCACGATATCGGCATGGCCGGCGTCGAAATGGCCGGTGGCGGCGTCGATGAAGTAGCCGCCCTCGGTGATGGTCAGCGAGACGATGCGGATCGCCGGGTCGGCCAGCCTGGCGACGATCGCCGCGCCATTGCCCGGCTCGACGAAGTCGACCATGGCGCCGGTGACGCGCGCCTGCATGTGGCCGTCGTCCTGCTCGACCACCGTGGTCAGCCAGTCCTGCGCGGCGAGGATGTCGCGGCCTTTCCTCTCGGCCTCGAACACGCCTGCGCCGACGATCGCCCAGTCATGGTCGAGGCCGGCGTTGAAGAGATCGTCGAGATAGACCGCCTGGTGGGCGCGGTGAAAATTGCCGACGCCGAAATGCAGGATGCCGGGCGTGAGCGCCGCGCGCGCGTAACCGGGACGGGCGACCCTTGCCGGGAGGCTTGCCAGATCGGCGAGCGAGAGTTTGGTGGACATGGTTCCTCGTTTTCGTTTGCCGGCGCCGGCGCCTCCCTCCCCCTCGAGGGGAGGGTGGCGGCGAAGCGGCCGGGTGGGGTCCTCGCGGCCGTGCCCGGCCTGCCTCCGATCCGCCAGCCAGCGATCAAATCCTTGCGCGCTATGCCATCGTCCCGGCGCCGCGCGCTCCGAATCCGTCCGCCTTCCGCAGGGCATGCAATCGCCCTGCCTCAAGCAGGATCTCGCCTATCACCAATTATATCCCGCCGCCTCATTGCAAAGCCTTTCCGTCGTCGCCGAACTTGTGCAGCTTCGACAGGTCCGGGGTCAAGTAGACTGTCGCGCCATGGCCGAGCCCGACCTCGCCGCCGGCGCGCACGGTGAGCGCCCCGACCCCGTCGGCGTTGACGTGCAGGAAAGTATCGGCGCCGAGATGCTCGGCGACGCTCACCGTCGCCTTCCACTCGCCGGCCGTGGTCGACACGCCGATATGCTCCGGGCGGATGCCGACGGTTTTTGCGCCGTAGCGGGCGGCCGGCGCTCCCTCGAGCAGGTTCATGCGCGGCGAGCCGATGAAGCCGGCGACGAACAGGTTCCGCGGGCTGCGGTAGAGCTCCAGCGGCGATCCCACCTGCTCGATGTTGCCGGCGTTCAGCACGACGATCTTGTCGGCCATGGTCATGGCCTCGACCTGGTCGTGGGTGACGTAGACCATCGTTGTCTTCAGCTGGTTGTGCAGCTCGGAAATCTCCAGCCGCATGGTGCCGCGCAGCGCAGCGTCCAGGTTGGACAGCGGCTCGTCGAACAGGAAGGCCGAGGGCTGGCGCACGATCGCCCGGCCGATCGCCACGCGCTGGCGCTGGCCGCCGGAAAGCTGCCCCGGCCGCCGCTCCAGATAGTTGGTGAGGTTCAGCACGCGCGCCGCGTCCTTGACCTTCCGGTCGATCGCCTCCGGCGTCTCGCCGGCCATCTTCAGCGGGAAGGCGATGTTCTTGGCCACCGTCATGTGCGGATAAAGCGCGTAGGACTGGAACACCATGGCGAGCTTGCGCTTGGCCGGCGCCTCCGCCGTCACGTCGCGGCCGTCGATCAGGATGGTGCCGCCGGTGGTGTCCTCCAGCCCGGCGATCAGCCTGAGCAGGGTCGACTTGCCGCAGCCCGACGGCCCGACGAACACCACGAACTCGCCGTCGGCGATGTCGAGGTCGATCTTCGGGATGATCGTCGTTGCGCCGAACGCCTTGTGGACGTTTCTCAAAACGATGTTGCCCATGTTTCCTCCGAGGGTTGGCGCCGGGGACAGTTTACTTTCCTTCCGCAGAAAGGTCGCAGCAGCGGAGAGTTTGCGCGGGCGGAAAAAAGTAAACTGTCCCCTGCTCCTAAATCTACTTCACCGCGCCGAACGTCAGCCCGCGCACCAGTTGGCGCTGCGAGAACCAGCCCATCACCAGGATCGGCGCGATCGCCAGCGTCGACGCCGCCGACAGTTTTGCCCAGAACAGGCCCTGCGGCGACGAGAAGGAGGCGATGAAGGCGGTCAGCGGCGCGGCGTTGGCCGTGGTCAGCCGGATCGTCCAGAATGCCTCGTTCCAGGCCAGGATGATGTTCAGCAGCAGCGTCGAGGCGATGCCCGGCACCGCCATCGGCGTCAGCACGTGGACGATCTCGTTCCACAGCGACGCTCCGTCCATGCGCGCCGCCTCCAGAATCTCGCCGGGGATTTCGCGGAAATAGGTGTAGAGCATCCACACCACGATCGGCAGGTTGATCAGCATCAGCATGATCGTCAGCCCGGTACGCGTGTCGAGTAGGCCTGTGTCGCGGAAGATCAGGTAGATCGGCACCAGCACCGCCACCGCCGGCATCATCTTGGTGGACAGCATCCACATCAGCACGTCCTTGGTCCGGTTGGTCGGCGAGAACGCCATCGACCAGGCGGCGGGAATGGCGACCAGCAGCGCCAGCAGCGTCGAGCCGACGGCGATGATCACCGAATTCATGAACGGCTTGAAATAGTCGTTCTGCGACTGCACCGCCTGGTAGCTCTCCAGCGTGCCGGAGGGGATCAGGTTGAAGCCGGCGATCGCCTCGGTCTCCGACTTGAACGAGGTGATGATGGTGTAGGCGATCGGGAAGAAGATCAGCAGCGCCACCGCCCAGGCGGCGATGGTGGCGATCGTCTTGTGGCGTGTCGTGACGGCGCGCGCCATGGTTAGATCTCCCAAGCGTCGGCATTGGGGTTGCGGGCTGGCGTAGCTTCGCGCCCCCCTCTGTCCTGCCGGACATCTCCCCCACAAGGGGGGAGATCAGCCGGCCGCCGCGTCGGCATTCTTCCTGCAACCTCGGCGATTGGCGAAATCGGAGACGACGGCTGATCTCCCCCCTTGTGGGGGAGATGTCCGGCAGGACAGAGGGGGGCAGCGTAGAGCACCATCGCCGCCGGTGAACCCCGATCCATTGAATCCAGTCGCATCACGCCCTCCTCACTTGTCCAGATTCCTGCCGACCGCGCGCATCAGGAAGAAGGCGACGATGTTGGCAAGCACGACCGCGATGATGCCGCCGGCCGAGGCCCCGCCGACGTCGTAGCCGAGCAGCGCCGTGCGGTAGATCAGGAACGGCAGGTTGGTGGTGGCGTAGCCGGGGCCGCCATTGGTGGTGACCAGGATCTCGGCATAGATGCCGAGCAGGAAGATCGTCTGGATGAGGATCACCACGGTGATGGCGCGCGCCATGTGCGGCAGCGTCAGGTACCAGAAGCGGTTGAGGAAGTTGGCGCCGTCCATCTCCGCCGCCTCCTTCTGCTCGACGTCGAGCGACTGCAGCGCCGTCAGCAGGATCAGCGTGGCGAAGGGCAGCCACTGCCAGGCGACGATCAGGATGATGGAGAACAGCGGATACTGCGCGAACCAGTCGACCGGCTGCAGGCCGAGGAAGCGGTTGATGTCGGCCAGCACGCCGTAGCCCGGATGCATGATCATGTTCTTCCACACCAGCGCCGCCACCGGCGGCATGACGAAGAAGGGCGAGATCACCAGGATGCGCACGATGCCCTGGCCGAACATCGGCTGGTCGAGCAGCAGCGCCAGCAGGATGCCGCCGATCACCGTGATCAAAAGCACGCCGACGACGATCACCAGCGTGTTGCGGATCGAGGTGAAGAAGGCCGGGTCGGTATAGAAGAACTGGTAGTTGAACAGGCCGGCGAAGCTGACATTGCCGGGATTGAGCAGGTTGTAGTTCTGGAAGGAGAACCACAGCGTCATCGCCAGCGGCACGATCATCCAGATCAAGAGCAGGATGACCGACGGCGCCATCATCAGGCGCGCCAGGGAACGGGTCTGCTTGGTGGCCATGGTTCGCTCCGCCGATTGACGTTGTGAGCCCTGAATTCAGCCTCCCGGTCTTGGGAGGCACCGGACGCCAAGGCGCCTTCTGCTTCGATCTGCCGGGCCGCTGGCTTGCGACCTTCCACGCCGCCGGAGCATTTCGTCGCCGGTACGGCATGGATCCTAGGGTCTGCGCCTCCGCTGCGCTCCGGCTCCGCCCTAGGATGACGAAGCGGGGAGCGATTCGGCCAATTTCCGACGCTGGCGATTGGCAGAGGCCAACTTCACCTTCGTCATCCTAGGGCGGAGCAGGCCGAAGGCCGTCGCGGAGACCCTAGGATCCATGCCGTACCGGTGGCCAGGCGCTCCGGCGGTTCAGACAATAGGAAGCGGAACCGACAACCCGCGAAAGGTGGCCGCCCGGTTGCCCGGACGGCCAAGGCACTGGGAGGCGCCTTATTTGATATAGCCGCCGCGCGTCATCTCGCGCACCGAGACGGCTTGAGCCTGCGCCAGCGCGTCGTCGACCGACATCTGGCCGGCGAGTGCCGCCGAGAAGAGCTGGCCGACCGTGGTGCCGAGGCCCTGGAATTCCGGGATCGCCACGAACTGCACGCCGACATAGGGCACGGGCTTCACAGTCGGCTTGGTCGGGTCGGCCGAGTTGATCGAGTCCAGCGTCATCTTGGCGAACGGCGCGGCCTTCTGGTATTCGGGATTCTCGTAGAGCGAGGTGCGGGTGCCGGGCGGCACGTTGGCCCAGCCCTCCTTCGAGGCGACGAGCTCGAGATAGGCCTTGCTGGTCGCCCAGGACACGAACTTCTGCGCGGCTTCCGCCTTCTGCGTGCCGGCCGGGATCGCCAGCGACCAGGCCCACAGCCAGTTGCCGCGCTTGCCCAGCCCGCTGTCGGGCGCCAGCGCGTAGCCGACCTTGTCGGCGACCACCGAATCCTTCGGGTTGGAGACGAAGGAGGCGGCCACGGTGGCGTCGATCCACATGCCGCACTTGCCCTGCTGGAACAGCGCCAGGTTCTCGTTGAAGCCATTCGACGAGGCGCCCTGCGGGCCGGCGTCGGTCATCAGCTTCACGTAGAAGTCCATCGTGGCCTTCCACTCGGGTTGGTCGAACTGCGGCTGCCAGTTCTCGTCGAACCAGCGGGCGCCGAAGGAGTTCGCGGTGGCGGTCAGGAAGGCCGTGTTCTCGCCCCAGCCGGCCTTGCCGCGCAGGCAGATGCCGTTGACGTCCGGGTTGTCGGCCTTGATCTTGCGGGCCGCCTCCGCGACGAACTCCCAGGTCGGCGCGTCGGGCATGGTCAGCCCGGCCTTCTCGAACAGGTCCTTGCGGTACATGACGAAGGAACTCTCGCCGTAGAACGGCGCGGCATAGAGCTTTCCGTCGACCGACAGACCGCCGGCGATCGCCGGGATGATGTCGGCCGCGTCGTAGTCGGCGCCGAGATTGTCGAGCGGCAGCAGCCATTGCTGCTTCGCCCAGATCGGCACCTCGTAGGTGCCGATGGTCATGACGTCGTACTGGCCGCCCTTGGTGGCGATGTCGGTGGTGACGCGCTCGCGCAGCACGTTCTCCTCGAGCGTCACCCACTGCAGCTGGACATCCGGGTTCTTGGCGGTGAAGTCGTCCGTCAGCTTCTGCATGCGGATCATGTCGCCGTTGTTGACGGTGGCGATGGTGATCGTCTCGGCATGCGCGGCAAAGGCGAGCGCGCTCGCGCCGCACAGGCCCAGAATGAGCGATTTAAGTTTCATCCAGATATCCTCCCAAATATCAAGGGTGAGCATTTGCCTTGATCTTGGGCAATTATTCACTCTCCATGATTTATGTCAAGATGGATTCCGCGCTTGTCGGGCAACTGGACAGAACGAGCATGAGCAATCGAGGGGAGGGGCGTTTTCGACTCGGAGAGGCGGCAGGCGGCAGGCGGACCGGCGTTTCTCGCCGGCGTTGCGACGCATGTGGACAAATTCCGGGCGATTCTGGCCTGCCGGATTTTCCGACCGCTTGATTTCGCGTCAGATTCCGCCGGTCACGATCGGTGCGCGGAAGAAATCTATCCCCTTTCCCGTCCTTGCGGCTACGGAGCTTCGCACATCCGAAACCTGGCGTGCCGGCGTATGTTGAGCAACTTCGATTGTTGAGCACTTCGATCCGATATCGTCTTGAGCGAATTTATTCTGCACCGCCGGAGCATGTCGCCACCGGTACGGCATGGATCCTAGGGTCTCCGCCTCCGCTGCGCTCCGGCTCCGCCCTAGGACGACGAAGTCGTTGATATTGCTGGCCAGTCGCCAACGTTTGCGATCTGCCGATCACCGGCCTTGGAGGTTGGCGCAGCGTCTCTTCACTTCGTCATCCTAGGGCGAAGCCGGAGCGCAGCGGAGGCGGAGACCCTAGGATCCATGCCGTACCGCCGGCGACATGCTCCGGCGTCGAAAACAGGCACGCAAGAAGCGCATACGAAGCGGGGAGCGCATCACTTGGCGGTCAACGGCGAAATATGCGAATCCGACAGCCGTTCTTCAGGGAGAGGTGCCTGCGGGACGGGGAAGGAGCGCGCCTCACAGCCGGCAGCGTACCACCCGTTGTCGTCACCCGCCCCCCGCCACCTTCAGCTCCCCCAGGATCCAGTCGCGGAACGCCTTGATCTTCGGCGCGTTGCGCCGCGCCTCCGCATAGGCGAGGTAGTAGGCCTGGCCGTCGTCGCCGATGAGGTCGAGAGGCTGGAGAAGTCGGCCGGCGGCAATCTCCTCGCGATAGAAGCCCGGGGTCAGCAGGGCGACGCCGCGGCCGGCCATCGCCGCCTGCGCCTCGAATATCTGCGAGCCGAGCTGGCTGCGCGGCCGATCCTTCAGCCAGTCGGTCGGCAGCCCGGCCATGCGCAGCCACAGCGGCCACCAGGGATCGCCGGGATCGACGATGGGCAGGCGCATCAGGTCGGCCGGCTCCTTGACCCCGCCGATGGTCTCGGCCAGAGCCGGGCTCAGCATCGGCGTGAACACGGTGGGCAGCAGGAAATGCGTGGTCAGGCCCGGCCATGTCCCGTTGCCGGCACGAATGGCGACGTCGACGTCCTCGCGGTCGAAATCGACCAGCCGGCCGGTCGATTCGACCTTCACCGCAAGTGCCGGGTGGGCGAACTGGAAGGAGCCGAGCCGGCCGGCCAGCCATTGCCCGGCGAAGGTCGGCACGGTGCTCACCGTCAGCGTTCCCTGCGCCTCGCCGCGCGCCGACGCATAGGCGTCGCTGATCAGCGAAAACGCTTCCGACATGGCCGGCGCCAGCCGCTGTCCGACCTCGGTCAGCACGATCTGGCGCGGCTGGCGCAGGAACAGCGGCGCGCCGACCCGCTCCTCGAGCAGCTTGATCTGGTAGCTCACCGCCGCCTGGGTCATGCCGAGTTCGGCCGCGGCCTTGGTGAAACTGCCCAGCCTGGCCGTCGCCTCGAAGGCCCGGATGGCTGCGAGCGGAGGAAGCTGGAAACTCACGACACATAAGCCCTGTTAATGGGTACCGATCGACGTTCGATTGGAAACTAGGCGCTTTCACGTACAAATAACAGGGCAGCCCATAAGCCGGACCGAAGGGAAGGCGACAACCATGACCACGCTGCAAGCACCCGCAACCACACTGCACCGCAGGCAAGGCTCCTGGAAATCCTGGCTGGCGCTGGCTTTCGGCAGAGCCAGGCCCCGGGCGGTGCTCGATCCCAGGACGCTGCCCGACCATCTGAAGCGCGACATCGGCTTTCTCGACGGCAACGACCCGTCGGGCAAGCGGCGGTAGGGCTCGACCGGCGCGGCATCAAGACACTGATGCGATGGCCGGCACATCTCGAAGCCGCGACTTTGCGACGTAAAAAACCCTCGCGCCGTTGCCGGCAAGAACCCCCTCTCCGTCTCGCCCTTCGGGCTCGCCACCTCTCCCCCACTGCGTGGGGGCGAGGAACCGCTGCCGCGATGCCGGCGCTATCCAGCTTGGGTTCCTCGCCCCCGCACGGCAGGGGAGAGGTGGCGAGCCCGAAGGGCGAGACGGAGAGGGGGACCTCAGCGATCATCGGCTTAGCCACGGCATCATGCCGTCGGCGCACGAAATGCCGGATCGCCAGCTCGGGACGCGAATGCCTGGTAGGCCCCATCATTGATCGCGCCCGGCAAATGCCACAATGACCGCTATGGAACTCCCGGCAGGACCATCTGCCGCGGAGTTTCCATGCACCTCGGACCGAATGCCGACCGCCGCCGCTTCCTCGCAGGCGCTGCCGCCCTCGGCGCGGCGCTCTTCCTGGCCGCCTGCCAGACCGGCGGCGGCATAGGCGACGCCGGCGGCGCGTCGGACTCCGGCGCTGCCTATCTCCGCGAGATTCGGGAATCCAACGGATTGGTGCCGCTTTCGCCGGATTCGCGGCTGGAGAAGGCGGCGCTGCAGCAGGCCGGCTACATGGCGCGTTCCGGCCGCATGGCGCACACCACCGGCTGGGGCAAAACCTTCGCCGCGCGCATGAACGGCAACGGCGTCGAGGGCGCGGCGGCCGAGAACATCGCCTTCGGCCGCATGGACCTCGACCGGCTGTTCTCGATGTGGATGAACTCGCAGGGCCACCGCCGCAACATGCTCGACCCGCGCTTCAGCCGTTTCGGCCTCGCCTATGCCGGCACCGGCCAGGACGGCCAGCGCTATTGGGCGCTGGTGCTGGGAAGGTAGGGTGCCAGCGGAGCGGCCTGCGCTCTTCCCCCTCCTGAGTTTGTCAAAGGATCACGCGGAGAAGAGCCGGCAGGCGGATGAGGGACGGCACGGCGGTCGCCGGCATCACGCCGCAAGCAGCCCCTCGGCGGTGCGCTCGTCGGTGATCAGCCCGTTGACCAGGCGGCGCGTCACCGCCGCGAGCAGGCCCGGCAGCTTCTTCTCGCCCATGGCGATCGCCACCACCAACGAGCGTTCGCGCGACGGCAACGGCGCCGAGGCGACGCGGTCGTTGATGGTGCCCTCGATCAGCCGGCCGTCGCGGTCGAAAGCCCAGCCGACGATCTCGCCGACCGCGCCGGCCTTCTGCAGCGCCTTCAGCTCCGCCTCGCTGATGAAGCCGTCGACGAACAGCGGCGCCCGCGGCCCGAGGTCGCCGACGCCGACGAAGGTGACGGCGGCCTCGGCGGCCAGCGCCAGGGTCGGCTGGATCATCGGCTGCCCCAGCAGCATCTCGCGCTCCTCCGGCGAGGAGGCGATGACCGGCAGAGGCATCGGGAAGGCGCGCGCCTTGATGCGGTCGGCCATGGTGAAGACGACGTTGTAGAAGGCGGCCGAGCCGTCCGGCGCGATGTTGCCGGTGAGCGACACGATCTTGTGCTGCGGGCAGTCCATGGCCGGAAGCTGCTCGATCGCCGCCTTCAGCGTGCGGCCGGTGCCGAGCGCCATGACGATCGGCTCGGTCGAGGAGAGGCGCCGCTCGATCTCGGCGGCGGCTGCCTGGGCTATGCCGATCGTCGTCGAGGAGGAGGCTGGATCGCTCGGCACCACCTCGACCAGGTCCAGCGCGAAGCGGCTGCGCAGCCGCTCGGCGAGATCGAGGCAGGCGGCGATCGGATGATCGACCCGGACCTTGACCAGCCCCTCCGCCATGGCGAGCGACACCAGCCGCTGCGCCGACTGCCTGGACACCCCGAGCTTCGCCGCGATCTGGTCCTGCGTATTGCCGGCGACATAGTAGAGCCACCCGGCCCGCGCCGCATCGTCGAGCCGTGCGCTGCCTGCGTCCTGGCGGGCGGCCATGATCCAGTTCCTCCCTGTCCGGGCAGTTGCCGGGCAGCCGGAGTGTGACAATTATCCGGTCTGAAGGCAATTGCCCGTTCCCTTTACAATTGCCCATCGGCCGAGGAAAGCCGGATTGGATGACCGCGGGTTTATCTCCGGCCGCAAACGTCCTATTACGGACGGGAACGAGGATCGAGCTTATGACCCCGAAGGCCGTGTTCTGGGACATGGACGGAACGCTGATCGACAGCGAGCCGCTGCATGAGGAGGCGTTGGTGGTGGCGCTGAAGGCCCTCGGCATCACGCCGCCGGCCGACCTGCACGAACGCGTGCTCGGCGTCGCCGCCTACCCGGTCTACGAGATGCTGCGCGACGAGTTCGGGCTCGATCTGCCGTTCGACCAATGGATCGTGCGCAAATACGCACATTACCTGGACAATGCACCCAGGCTGCAGCCGCGGCCGGGTGCCCTCGAGATCTTTCGCGAACTCAAGGCGCGCGGGGTGGTCCAGGGCGTCGTCTCCAATTCCGACCGCCTCATCGTCGACGCCAATCTGCGGGCGCTCGGCATCCACGAGGCCGGCATGCGCACGGTCTCGCGCAACGACGTGCGCAGCGGCAAGCCCGATCCCGAACCCTACCTGCGCGCCGCCTGGCTTGCCGGCCTGGACGCCGCCGACTGCGCGGTGATGGAGGACAGCTGGCCGGGCAGCGAGGCAGGCCTGGCCGCCGGCATGCGGACGATCTTCTGGCCGGAATTCCCGGCGCAGCCGGGGCCGCCCGGCGCGCTCAACGCCGACAGCCCGCAGGCCGTGCGCGCCTATCTCGGCATCGGCTAGTCGGCTGCTCCTCGCTCTCCCCCATGAGGGCGGCATGCAGCCTGACGCGCCTCAGTTCCGATAGACCGGCTCCTGCTCGTCGAGGATCGCCTTGAGCTCGGCCAGATGCCGGTCGGCCTGGCCGGGATAGTCGTCCATCTCGTCGGCGACCTTTTCGGCGACCGCGTCGGACAAGGTGCGCAGGGGCCGGCCGGTCCACAGCGCCTTGATATAGGTTTCCGCCGCGCGCTCGAAATAGAACATGCGGTTGAACGCCTCGGCGACCGTGTTGCCGATGACGAGGATGCCGTGGTTGCCCATGATCATGATCTGGGTCTTGGGATTCGACAGGAGCTGCGAGCAGCGCTCGCCCTCCTCCTCGAAGGCCAGCCCGCCATAATGCTCGTCCACCACCTGCCGCTTGAAGAACATCGCCGAGTTCTGGTCGATCGGCGGCAGCAGCGAGTCGGCCAGCGAGGCCAGCACGGTGGCGTGGATCGAATGCACATGCATGACGCAGCGGGCATGCGGCACGTTGCGATGCACCGAGCCGTGTAGTCCCCAGGCGGTAGGGTCCGGCGCGTCCGGCCGGTTCATGGTCTCCGGATCGTTGGCGTCGATCAGCAGCAGGTCGCTCGCCTTGACCCGTGAAAAATGCACCTGGTTGGGATTCATCAGGAACTGCGTGCCGTCGTCGTTTACGGCAAGCGAAAAATGATTGGCCACCGCCTCATGCATGTTGAGCCGCGCCGTCCAGCGAAAGGCGGCGGCGAGATCGACCCGCTCCTCGTAGAAGGGGAGATTGGTGCGGTTTTCCCGATGCAGGTGGGCGATGCTCATGTGCAGCTCCTTCTCCGGCTTTTCGGCAGCATGGACCGACAGGGGCGCCCCCGCAACAGCCCGAGGTAGCGTGGGTCAGGCGGTTTTGCGCTGCTGTGCCAGCCTCAACCCGCCCTGCTCGACGATGAAGTCGACGATCTCCGCCACGCCCTTGCCACGCGACAGATCGGTGAAGCCGAACGGCCGCCGCCCACGCATCTTTGCTGCGTCGCGCTCCATGGTTTCGAGGTTGACGTTCACGTAAGGCGCAAGGTCGCTCTTGTTGATGACGAGGAAATCGGACCGGGTGATGCCGGGGCCGCCCTTGCGCGGGATCTCCTCGCCCTGGCAGACCGAGATGACGTAGAGGGTCAGGTCGGCGAGGTCGGGCGAGAAGGTGGCGGCCAGGTTGTCGCCGCCGGACTCGATGAAGATCACGTCGAGGTCCGGGAATTTCCTGTTCATCTCGGCGATCGCCGCGAGGTTGATCGAGGCATCCTCGCGGATCGCCGTGTGCGGGCAGCCGCCGGTCTCGACGCCCATGATGCGCTCTTCCGGCAGGGCCTGGAGCCGCGCCAGGATCATGGCATCCTCCTTGGTGTAGATGTCGTTGGTGACGACGGCGATGGAGAATTCGGCGTGCATCGCCTTGCACAGCTTTTCCGTCAGCGTCGTCTTGCCGGAGCCGACCGGTCCGCCGATGCCGACACGAAGAGGTCCGTTCATTTCATCAACTCCTTGTCGGTCTCGCCAGCATCCGTCCTCACGAGCGGAACAGCCGTGAATACTGTGTTTCGTGCCGCATCGCCGCCACGTCCGAGATCATGGCGCAGGCGCCGAGATCGCCCAGCGACGAGACGGCCGCGCGGGCGGCGGCCTCCGTAACCGTCGGTTCCAGGCCGGCGATGAGCGCCACCGCCCCCTGCTGCCCGGTAACGCCGAGGCGTATGCCGGCCTGTACGAGATTGGTGGCGAAGGCCTGCAGGAAGGCGCCGAGCGCGTCGGCAAGCGGCACGCCATGCGCGCCGGCGAGGGCTCCAACCGCGACGCAATAGGCGCAGTCCTCGGGCAGGGCCGACAGCCCCGCGACAGGCCATGCCTCGGCGGCCTTGAGGAAAGCGGCACCCTGCAGCGTCGACTCCATATGACGCTCGCGCGAGCCGGAAAGGGCTGCCGCGAGATCGGCGGCATCGCGAAGACCGCCGCCCTTGCGCGCGAGCCGCCAGGCCTCGGCGAACAGCACGGCGTCGTTCCAGCCCGAACCGCACTGAAGCAGTGTTTCCAGCCAATCGCGAAGGCTTTCGGCATCGGCGACGAGACCGTCGTGCACGGCGCGCTCCAGCCCGTGGCTGTAGCTGAACGAGCCGACCGGAAAGGCCGGCGACAGCCAAGCCATCAGGCGCAGCAGCGCGCCGGCAGGACGGTCAGTCATGGCGGTGACGGTGTCCATCGCCATGATGGTGGTCGTCCGAGCCGTGATCATGTCCGCGGGCATGATCGTCGCTGTGGTTGTGCGGTCCATGATGCCCGGGGTGATCCTGGGCGTCATGGTGTCCATGATCGTGGTGATGGCCGTGGCCGCCCGAATAGGCGCCGCGCACCGGCTCGAACGGCTCGACGACGTCCGTCACCGTGGCGCCGAGCCCTTCCAGCATCGCTCTGATCACATGGTCGCGCTGGATGAGGATGCGCCCGCCCTCGACCGCGGCCGCGAGATGGCGGTTGCCAATGTGCCAGGCCAGCTCGGCAAGGTGGCGGGTGTCGTGCGCCCGCACGTCATACAGCTCCTCGTCGGCCGCGACGATGCCGACATGCCGGCCGTCGTCGAGAACGAGCCGGTCGCCGGCGCCGAGCGCCACGGGTTCCGGCAGATCGACCATGACCCGGCCACCCTGTCCCCCGAGCTCGATCAGCTTTCGACGAAGGTGGCGCTCGTCATGTGCGAGGATCGCCATGCCGATCGGCTTCCCCTGCGCCGATTCGCCGGCCGCTGCGGCCCGCAGGACGGACGTTGCCCGCATCATTTGAAAGCGCCTCCATTGGCCTGTGCCCGCGCCCGCGCCGGGCGCGACAGCACCCGGTCGAGATAGGCGTTGACCCGGTCCGATTCGATCCTGAAGCGGGCGTTGCGCGCCCAGGCGCCGATCTCGCCAACCAGCACGTCGACGGCGCTGAAGCGGCCGCCCAGCGCGTATTCCCGGCCTTCGAGCCGGCGGTCGAGCGCCTTGACCTCGCTGGCGAAATCGTGGGCCGCCGCAGGCCCGACCTCGACCCTCAGGTCCTCGGGCAGCAGGTAGTGGTGCCGGAGCTTGTTCCACAGCGGCGCCTCGAGTTCCGACTGCGCGAAATGCATCCAGGAATCCATCTGGGCGCGGCCGGCCGGCCCCGGCGCCGCGCCCATGTTCTTCTCCGCATGCTTGTCGGCCAGATAGATGCAGATGGCCGCGGAATCGGTGACGACGAGATCGCCGTCGATCAGCACCGGGCACTTGCCGGAGGGGTTGAGCGCGTAGAGCCGGTCGGAGCGCAGCTCCGTTTCGACGAACTCATAGGGCACTTGGAGCTCCTCCAGCATCCACAGCACGCGCGAAACCCGCGAGCCGCGAAAGCCGACGGCCTTGTAGGCGCCGTCCCGGCTACCGGAGGCCGTCAATGTATCGTGTCGAAGAGCCGCCATATCCATGAAACCTGATAGATCAGCGCGAAAGCCACGAAGGCTCGGTGAAAGGTCCGGTTGTCCGTCGCGATCGCCGCGATGCACAAGGCCACAAGCAACGGGGTGCGCACAAGATATTCGTTGCCGAACCGGGCGAAATGCGCCTCGCCCTTGAGCAGCGTGTCGATGACGTCGAGCAGGAAGGTGACGGCCAGCAGGCCGAAGAACCAGGCCCGCTTCGACAGGAAATAATCCTCGTAGCCGAGATAGTCGTGCATGCTGTCGGGGAAGAGGAACGCGCATAGCAGGAACAGGACGACGGCATAGCCGAGGATGAAGAGATAGACGCCGAAGGTCCAGGCCGGGATGGCGTAGAGGCCGAACTGCCACCACCAGAAATGCGCGAGCATGAGCAGCACAGAGGCCACCCAGGCGAGATGCACGGAATAGAGCGGATACTGCTTCGGATGCTGGACGATACGCGCCACGCCCGACAGCAGCCGCGTCACACCGAGACCGATCACCATGCCCATGACGATGCGGATGTGAGGGAAGACCTCCGCTGTGGTGGCGGTCTGTTCGGAAACCATCAATCGCCACGCAATTCATCGGGCGACCAGGGCCGCCCCGGCATGAAGCGGAAATTCAGCACTTCCGCCACGGAAAACGGGACTTTTTCCGGAAAGGCCGATGAAGGCAATCCTGTCTCCATCGCGACCCTCTCCCGAGCCCATTTATGCCGAGGACGCGAGCGCGAAGTTTCTCGCGCTGCTCCAGCGTCCAAATATAGAATCGCGCTCGTAGAGCGAGGTCTCTGGCTTCGGCTCAGACTTTGGCAAGTTACCGCCCTTCGGGGAAGAAAGCCGGGTCGAGAATTTCCTCAATGGTGAAAGGACATCCCTCAGGGAAAATCACCTCTGAAAGGCCGGTCTCGCCTGCCGCGCGCAGGCGGGCGGTGACATATTCTTCATCAAGGACAGTTGCCGGATAATTCCTAAGGCTCGGGCTTGCCTTCAGCCGTTTTGATATCCGCATACGCTGCTCGATAATCGTTGCGCGCCAGCTCGGCGTGCATTTTTGGGGCTGATAGCACCATTTCAGCAGATGCATGACGAGCACATTCAATCTGCTCTCGATCTCGTCTTCCTGGCTCCTCCCCAAGCTCTCGATCTCCTCGGCAAGGTTTTCACGATCGAGCGACGACGTGCGCCCGGCGCGCAAAAGTGCGCCTTGCTGGGCGCACCAGAGCGCAAAATCATCTTCGTAGACCACAAGTGGCGGGCTGGGGTCGATCCGGTTCATGGGCGCATCATGCACTCATTTGGATATTCGTCAAAGTGGCGGCATATCTAAGCTCGCGCGATGAGCAGATGGCAGGTTAACGCTTCCGCAGGGACCTAATCGGCTTCCAGCGCGTCGCTCCCGGCGTCAGTACCTCCCAATAGATCCAGCCATTAAGTTGGGTCTTTTCTCCATCTCGGGTAACCGCGACCCCCCTTCGCCGCCGCTGAAGCGGAAAAAAGTAATTTCAGAACAGAAAATACCGCTGCGCCATCGGCAGCACGGTCGCCGGCTCGCAGGTGAGCAGCTCGCCGTCGGCGCGCACTTCATAGGTCTCCGGGTCGACCTCGACATGCGGGGTGGCGTCGTTCAAAACCATCGAGCGCTTGCCTATACCGTCGCGCGTGTTCTCCACCGCGACCATGGCCTTGTCGACGCCCAACCTTTCCCGCAGCCCGGCATCGAGCGCCGCCCGCGACACGAAGGTGACGGAGGAATTGTGGATCGCCTTGCCGTAGCCGCCAAACATCGGCCGGTAGTGCACCGGCTGCGGTGTCGGGATCGAGGCGTTGGGGTCGCCCATGGGGGCCGCCGCGATCATGCCGCCGAGCAGCACCATCGACGGCTTGACGCCGAAGAAGGCCGGGTCCCACAGGACCAGGTCGGCGCGCTTGCCGACCTCGATCGAGCCGATTTCCCGCGACAGGCCATGGGCGATGGCCGGGTTGATCGTGTATTTGGCGATGTAGCGGCGCACCCGGAAATTGTCGTTGTCGCCGCTCTCCTCCTGCAGCCGCCCGCGCTGGCGCTTCATCTTGTCGGCGGTCTGCCAGGTGCGGATCAACACCTCACCGATGCGGCCCATCGCCTGACTGTCGGAGGAGATGATCGAGAAGGCGCCGATGTCGTGCAGGATGTCCTCGGCGGCGATGGTCTCCTTGCGGATGCGGCTCTCGGCGAAGGCGATGTCCTCGGGGATCGACGGCGACAGGTGATGGCAGACCATCAGCATGTCGAGATGCTCGGCGATGGTGTTTCGGGTGTAGGGCCGCGTCGGATTCGTCGACGACGGGATGACATTGGGCAGACCACACACCTTGATGATGTCCGGCGCATGACCGCCGCCGGCGCCCTCGGTGTGGAAGGCGTGGATAGTACGCCCCTTGATGGCGTTGACCGTGTCCTCGACGAAGCCGCTCTCGTTGAGCGTGTCGGTGTGGATCATCACCTGCACGTCATACTGATCCGCCACTGACAGGCAGCAGTCGATCGCCGCGGGCGTCGTGCCCCAGTCCTCGTGCAGCTTCAACGCGCAGGCGCCGCCCAAAATCATCTCCTCCAGCGCTTTCGGCAGCGAGGCGTTGCCCTTGGCCGAGAGGCCGATATTCATCGGAAAGGCGTCGAAGGACTGGATCATGCGCGCCAGGTGCCACGGGCCGGGCGTGCAGGTGGTCGCCAGCGTGCCGTGCGCCGGACCGGTGCCGCCGCCCAGCATGGTGGTCACCCCCGCCATCAGCGCCTCCTCGATCTGCTGCGGGCAGATGAAGTGGATGTGGGCGTCGAAGCCGCCGGCGGTGAGTATCCGCCCCTCGCCGGCGATCGCTTCCGTGCCCGGCCCGATGACGATGGTTACGCCGGGCTGCGTATCCGGATTGCCAGCCTTGCCGATGGCATGGATGCGGCCGTCCTTCAGCCCGATATCGGCCTTGTAGATGCCGGTGTGATCGATGATCAGCGCGTTGGTGATGACGGTGTCGACCGCCCCGTCGGCGCGCGCCACCTGGCTCTGACCCATGCCGTCGCGGATGACCTTGCCGCCGCCGAACTTCACCTCCTCGCCATAGGTGCAAAGATCCTTCTCGACCTCGATGAACAGCTCGGTGTCGGCCAGTCGCACCTTGTCGCCCACAGTCGGGCCGAACATGCGGGCATAGGCGGAGCGGGAGAGTCTTGCAGGCATCTGTCAACTCCGTGCGAGTGTGAATCCGGTCTTGCGCGCGGCTTTTGCGTCGAGCGTCAGGGTGGACGTGCAGCCTGCGGCCAAGTTGTCGCGAGCGATCAAAAAGTCGCCAAAGTCGGCTCCGCCCAGTTCATGGTCATCCAAAACGGCCATAACGACTTCGGGCCGGTCCAGCTCTATGTTAGACACGGCAACAAGACGCCTCAGCATGGCGACCACTGTATCCTTAGGATAGCCAAACTTATTCGAAAGCACCCATTCGAGTTCCAGCAAGGCGACATGGCTTACGCGATACTGCGTTGAAGGAAGGACAATGCGCCTTTGCCCCTGCACGAGCCAGGCGACGAGGACGTTGGTGTCAAGGCCGATCACTTGCCGGAACGCTTCAGCCCATCAAGGACGCGCTGGCCCATTTCAGCCCGAGCTTGGCGCACCATCTCGACGATGTCTTCGTTCGTCAGCGGAGGGCCGTCATAGGGAAGCACACCTCGCAGATCTTCAAAGCGTTCCGTTCGCGCGACCAGCTCCACCTTGCCGTCGCGGTTCCGCTCGAAATCCAGCCGGTCGCCCGGCTTGATTCCAAGCTGGTCGCGCAGTTTGGCCGGGAGGGTGATCTGGCCCTTTGATGTTACCTTGGCGGACGCTATCGGCATCTTGCAGCTCCTTACTTCTAACTCAGAAAGTAAGGCGAGCTATGGCTGAAAGCAATCCCGGCGAATCTTCGCTCACCGGCTTCTCCCGTCGAATTTCGTGGGCGTGAAGGCGTCGGGGTCGACGCCTCGCAAACAGCGGCCGGCCGGGCGCCCGCGGGGCCGCGGCACTCCTCATTTCCGACACGAAATAACCACGGAACGACCCCATCGGCGGCAGGTTCTCACCCGATTCGGCGTATGGGGTGGCGGTCGCGCCCCAGCATGATCGTCTGCCAACCGATGGAAGGAAAAATCCATGCGCATGATCACGATCCTGGCGGCGGGCACCACGCTCGCCTTCGCCATGGCCGCCAACGCACAAGCGCCGGCCACGCAGCCGCCCGCCCAGGCACCGGCGACAGCGCCCGAAGCCCCGGCCACCGCCCCGACGATCCGCAGCGTCAACATCGTCGACATGACCGAACTGCCCGAAGCCACGCAGAAGCAGGTCAACGACGTGGTGGCTCAAGGCGGCGACGCCGAGCTCAAGCAATTGCGCAGCACGATCGACGCCAATCCCGAGCTCAAGTCGGCGCTGGACGCAAAGGGGCTGACCTCGGCGCATGTCATCGCGGCAAGCGTTAGCCGCGAGGGGGCGCTGACGCTCGTGACCAAGAAGGCCGGCTGACCGCTCGCGGCGGGCCTTGCCAGTCCCTTTCCTTCGCCGGCGCCGGTCCTTAACTCGGCGCCGGCAAGCAGCCTCAGACAAACAGCCGCATGCCGGGAACCCCGGCCGCGGAGTTGCCGTTGTCCCCCTTTGGCCTGCGCAACCACAAGGAACGAGCGATGACGACGACCATCCTGCCGGACAGCAAATGGCTGCATGCTGTCGCGGCCGCAGCCTTCCTGGCGGCGTTCGCGCCGCAGACGGCGCCGATGGCGCAAGGTCTGCAGGATCCCAAGGCGATCGATACCATCGTCGGCACCGAGGTGCATGAGGAGCAGACGCCCGCCGCCGCCCAGACCGATGCGGTGATCAAGGCCATCGACAAGACCGCCGAAAACATCGCGACGGTCCGAAAGGCCACGACGCTCGATGCCGTCAACATCGTGTTCCTGCCCGACGCCGCCGTCACCGAAGGCGGTCCTCCCGACGAGATCGCCGCCAAGGTGGAAGAGCACAAGGACGAGATCGGAGAACTCCGGCAGGAGCTGGAAGGCAACGCCATGCTCTATCATGCGATCGACTCGCGGCAGATCCTGATCCGCGACATCCTCGCCGTCGAATTCAAGGATGCCGGCGTGGTGATCTACGCGGCGGCCAAGCCGGCGGGCGGCTGAGTACGCCGAATCGGCCAGCGGCGGCACCCTCACAGTTTCCCCATCACCTTCTGCTGGAAGCCGTAGACCTCGCGCTTGCCGCCGAGCGGCACCAGCGTGACGTCGCGCTCCTGCCCGGGCTCGAAACGCACGGCGGTGCCGGCGGCAATGTCGAGCCGCATGCCCCGCGCCTTCTCCCGGTCGAAGCGCAGCGCGCCGTTGGTCTCGAAGAAATGATAATGGCTGCCGACCTGGATCGGCCGGTCGCCGGCGTTGGCGACTTTCAGCGTGACAGTTTCCGCGCCCCTGTTCAGCTCGATGTCGCCGGGCGCGGTGATCACTTCTCCGGGGATCATGGAACCTCCTTCGCCGCTCAGGCCGCTCTCGCCGCGGGCGGACAGCCCTCGGCCTTGAGCACGCGCTTCGTCGACGCCGGATATTTGGCCAGCATCTTCGCCGGGCGGATCGGCCTGGCGGAAAAATTGCCGCCGCAGTTGGGACATACGCCACCCAGCACATCATCCGCGCAATCGACACAAAAAGTGCATTCGAAGGTGCAGATGCGCGCGTCCGGCGAATCCGGCGGCAGGTCGCGGTCGCAGCACTCGCAGTTGGGACGCAGTCCGAGCATCATAACCTCCCTACCGTATCGGCTCATGCACGGTGACCAGCTTCGTTCCGTCCGGGAACGTCGCTTCGACCTGCACGTCATGGATCATCTCGGCGATGCCCTCCATCACCTGCTCGCGGGTGATCACATGCGCGCCTGCTTCCATCAGCTCGGCCACCGGGCGGCCGTCGCGCGCGCCCTCGACGACGAAATCGGTGATCAGCGCGATCGCCTCGGGATGGTTGAGCTTGACGCCGCGCTCCAGCCGCTTGCGGGCGACGATCGCCGCCATGGCGATCAGCAGCTTGTCCTTTTCGCGAGGCGTGAGATTCATGCGTTCGACAGTCCTCTAGAGTGACCAGCATTTGGGCATGTCTGCCCGTCCATTGAGCAGGCCGAGCAGCGGCACCAGCCGCTTTCTCAGGCTGTAGCCATCGTCATCGTACAATCTCGCAAGAAGCTTGCCAGTCCCGCCGACGCTCCAGGCGCTGGCGCCGCCGCGCTCGCCGACGATATCGCGCACCTTGTCCAGCCAGGCATCGGTGTCGGGCGCGACGAGCAGCACCGTCGCCATCGCCGCCGCCCCGGCCAGCACCGCACGCTTGCCGAGCGTGGTGTGGAAATCCGGCCCGGCGGCGAATGCTTCGGCATGGACGAGACGGCCCGCCTGGACGACATGCCAGCGGTCGCGAAAAATCCCGCGCTCGACGCGCTCGCCCATGGCGCCCCGGCCGAACACCGTCGCCTCGGCGATCAGCGCCTGCGCTCCCGCGGCAAGTTCGACATCGAGCCGGCGCGAGAAAGCGGCGCGGTCGAACAGGATGGTCTCCTGCGGCAGCCAGGCCAGCCTTCCGTTCTCCTCCGCCGACAGCCGAATCGCCATCTCCGCCTGCCCCGACGCCGCCCGGTAAACCTTCTCGGATGCCTGCGTCGTCACCATGACGGAGGTGTCGGCACCGGCATCGATCTCCCAGGCGAGCCGGTCCCCGCCGGTCATGCCGCCGGCCGTGTTGATCAGGATCGCCTCGAGCGGCTCGCCGTCCGAACGCGGCATGCGTATCTTGGCGGCTCCTTCCTGGAAAAGGCGGTCCAGGCGAGTGCGCCCGTGGCGACGAGCAACCGCGAGCGCGCCGCGGGCCGAAACGCGCTGCGACGCCAGCCGCTCGGCCGTCGTCCGCTCCGATGAACCTGCAAAATCCATAGCCAGCGAGCTTAAGCGGGCTGGCGCCGATGTCGAGATGGCAATATGCGGCGTTGCGTGTTGCGTTGGTAGCGGACGGTTTTTATACAGGATAGAATTTCCTGCGTTTCAGGGAGTGAATTGTCGTCGCCGCAACAATGCGGGGGCACTCAGGCACAAGCAGCGCCCAAAAGAAGAGCGCGCAAGACTAGGAAGGTTCGATGGATCAACTCGCCCAGGATATTATAGGCAAGATCAAGGTCCATGCGGATCCCGGGATCGGCGCGATCACGCCGGAAACCGAGCTGAGCGAGCTTGGTATCCATTCGCTCGAGCTGACGGAGATCATCTTCGACCTCGAGGAGGCATACGGGATCGAGATCGAGATGAATACGGCCGAGGCCTGGAGCAAGCTGTCCGACGTCGGCGACATCGTCGACGCGGTCCGCGTCCTCATTGCAAAAAAAGGCTGACATGTCGCGCCAGCGTGTCGTCATCACCGGCATAGGCGGTCTCTGCGCGCTCGGCCCCGACGTGCCGGCGATATGCGACGCCATGCGTGAAGGCCGTGCCGGCATCGGGCCGATCACGACGATCGCGCTCGGAAACCTCAAGGGCAATATCGGCGCGGAGATCAAGGAGCTGCCGGAACACCGGCTCGATCGCAAGCAGGTGGCCACCATGGACCGCTTCAGCCTGCTTGCCGCCATCGCGGCCGGCGAGGCCATCCGCGCCGCGGGGATCGAGATCGACGAGGCGCAGGAATTTCGGGCCGGAGCCGTGGTCGGCACCGGTATATACGGCGCGACCACCGTCGATGAGGCGTATTACCAGGTCCATATCGAAAACCGCCCCCGGGTCGGTATCTTCAGCGTGCCCAAGGCAATGCCGGGCGCCCCCGCGGGGCAGATCAGCATGGCCTACCGGCTGCGCGGACCGGTGTTCGGCGTAACCTCGGCCTGCGCTTCCTCCAACCATGCCTTGTCGGCGGCGGCCGATCAGTTGCGCCTCGGCCGTGCCGACGTGATGCTGGCGGGCGGCACGGACGCACCGCTGGTGTTCGGCGTGCTGAAGGGCTGGGAGGCGCTGCGGGCGTTGGCGCGCGACACCTGCAGGCCGTTCTCGGCCGATCGCGACGGCCTCGTCATCGGCGAAGGCGCGGGCATGGCGGTGCTGGAGACATACGAGCACGCCAGGGCACGCGGCGCACCGATTCTGGCCGAACTCGCCGGCGCCGGCATGTCGGGCGACGCCAGCGACATCGTCGCTCCCACGATCGAAGGGCCGGCGGCGGCGATGCGGGCCTGCCTCGCCGATGCCGGGCTCGCGCCGGAGGACATCGACTACGTCAACGCCCACGGCACCGGGACCAAGGCCAACGACCAGATCGAGACGCAGGCGATCCGGCGCGTTTTCGGGGCACATGCCGATCGCCTGTCGGTATCCTCGACCAAATCCATGCATGCCCACTGCATGGGCGCGTCCGGGGCGCTCGAAATGATCGCCTGCATCATGGCGATCCGCGAGGGCATCATCCCGCCCACCGCGAACTTCACCGAAAGGGATCCGGACTGCGACCTCGACGTGACGCCGAACGTGGCGCGCGAGCGCAAGGTGCGGGCCGCGATCAGCAACGGCTTCGCCTTCGGCGGTACCAACGCGGTGGTCGCCTTCAAGGCCGCTTGACGAAGTCGGCGGCCAGGTCGACACCTCGCCCGCCAGCACCTACCTTCCGGCAGACGCCCGCCCCGTCACCGCCACCATTCTCCGGAGCTCCCATGACCGATCTCTCCGCCTTCCCGATCGCCAGCCGCTGGCCCGCCCAGCATCCCGACCGGCTGCAGCTCTACTCCTTCCCGACGCCCAATGGCGTGAAGGTCTCCTTCGCGCTGGAGGAGATCGGACTCCCCTACGAGGCGCATCTCGTCAACATCGGCAAGGACGAGAGCTGGACGCCCGAGTTCCTGTCGCTCAACCCGAACGGCAAGATCCCGGCGATCGTCGACCCGGACGGTCCCGGCGGAAAGCCGCTCGGCCTGTTCGAATCCGGCGCGATCCTGCTCTATCTCGCCGAGAAGACCGGCAAGCTGCTGCCCGCCGATCCCGCCCGCCGCTACGAGACCGTCCAGTGGGTGTTCTTCCAGATGGGCGGCATCGGTCCGATGTTCGGCCAGCTCGGCTTCTTCCACAAATTCGCCGGCAAGGAGATCGCCGACAAGCGGCCGCTGGAACGCTATGCCAACGAATCAAAGCGGCTGCTCGGCGTGCTGGAGACGCGCCTCAACGGCCGGCAATGGATCATGGACGACGACTACACCATCGCCGACATCTCCATGCTCGGCTGGGTGCGGACCTTGAAGGTGTTTTACGAAGCCAGCCAACTGGTCGGGCTCGACAGCCTGCCCAACGTCAACCGCTGGCTGGACAAGGGTCTGGAGCGCCCCGCCAGCCAGCGCGGCCTGAACATCCCACCGCGCCCCTGAAAAACGTCCGAAATGGACCCGATTTCAGGACAATCCCGCCCAAAAACCGGTTGAAGCGCAGCGTTTAAGTCCGCGTCGGCACGGTTTTTGGGCTCATTCCGAGCGACCGGCCTCGGATCGGAGAACGAGATCGGCCGGCCGCTGCCGCGCCAGCACGCGGTCGATGTTGGGCATGTCGTTGGACTCGATCCAGGCGCGCGCCTCCTGCGGCGTCTTGCCGTGGCCGTCCCAGCGCTGCACCAGGCGGCGTTCGAGCTCCTCGCGCGGAACGTCGATATAGACCGACAGGTCGAACAATGTGCCCAGCCGGTTCCACGGCTGCTCGTCGAGCAGCAGATAGTTACCCTCGACCAGGATGAACTTGACCTCGCGGCCGACGATCGCCGCGCCGGCGCGCGACAGCTCGACCGTGCGATCGAAGACCGGAATGGCGATCTCCGATTCGTTCGCCCGGATGCGCCTGAGCAGGGCCTCGAAGCCATGGAAGTCGAAGGTTTCCGGCGACCCCTTGCGGGCGCGCAGCCCGCGCGCCTCCAGTACGACATCGTCGAAATGAAAGCCGTCCATCGGCACCACGGCGGCGCTGCCTTGCGGGAACAGGCCGAGGAGATTTTCCGCCAGCGTCGACTTGCCGGCGCCGGGCGGGCCCGCCAGCGCCACCACGAACCGCGACTGCCCGCCGGCGCGCTTGAAAATGGTCGCGGCAAGCGTTGCGATCTCCGACATGCGATCCCTCCCGGAACAAGCGACCCCGCCGGCGGCCAGCGGCGCCGGATATCGACATAAACCAGAACGGAGGCCTTGCCAATTTCAACGGATCCGCGAAGGGCCGGGGCAATTCATCCGTCCGGCGCGCCCGGAAGGCGGCAGGGCAGGTGTACCGACCATTGCGCCGAAGCGGCCCAAGCCTACATCCTGTCGGCCACAGGCGGGATCCGATTCTTGCGAGGCTGACCGATGACCCAACAGGTTGAATCGATGGCGGCGGGCGAGGCCGGGTTCTTCGCCCAGCTGGCGATGATGCGGCGCGCCTTCATGGCCTCGCCCCTGCGCAACGTCATCCTGCTGCTTGCCTTCGGCATATTCGCCGTGATCTTGGCGACAGCCGTCGGCCAGGTCGTGCTCAACCGCTGGTATCGGCCCTTCTACGACTCGCTCGAGCGGCGCGACCTGCAGGCGTTCTTCCACCAGCTGATCATATTCGCCGAGATCGCCGGCGTGGTGCTGGTGCTCAATGTCGCCCAGACCTGGCTCAACCAGATGCTGAGGCTCAAGCTGCGCGAGGGGCTGACCAGCGACCTGATCACCGAGTGGATGCGGCCGAAGCGGGCGTTCCGCCTCGCCAATGCCGGCGCCATCGGAGTCAATCCGGACCAGCGGCTGCACGAGGACGCGCGCCATCTCACCGAGCTTACGACCGATCTCGGCGTAGGCCTGCTGCAGGCGACCATACTGCTCGCCAGCTTCGTCGGCGTGCTGTGGTCGCTGTCCTCCGGTTTCATCTTCCATGCCTGGGGCAGGGAGTTCGCCATCCCCGGCTACATGGTCTGGGCGGCGGTGCTCTATGCCGGCATCGCGTCATCCCTGAGCTGGCTGGTCGGCCGGCCGCTGATCAGGCTCAACGGCGACCGCTACGCCCGCGAGGCGGAGCTGCGGTTCTCGCTGATGTACGTCAACGAGCACATCGACTCCATTTCGCTGGCGGGCGGTGAGACGGACGAGAAGCGGCGCCTGCATCTCGATCTCGGCAGCGTGCTGCTGGCCAGCCGCCGCATCCTCACGGCGCTGGTGCGGCTGAACTGGGTCACTGCCGGCTACGGCTGGATCACCGTGGTGGCGCCGATCGTCATCGCCTCGCCGATCTATTTCGCCGGGGATCTGAGCTTCGGCGGCCTGATGATGGCCGCCGCCGCCTTCACCCAGGTGCACGCTTCGCTGCGGTGGTTCGTCGACAACATCGGCGGCATTGCCGACTGGCGCGCCACCCTGCTGCGCGTCGCGACCTTCCGTGCCGCCATGCTCGCGGTCGACGAGCTGCACGACGTGGAGAAACGGCTCGTCTATACCGAGGCGGAAGACGGGCGCATGGTCCTGGAGCAGGTCGAGGTCGCCTCGCCCGAGGGGTGCGCCCGCTTCTCCATTCCGCAGGTGGAGATTCGGCCGGGCGACCGCGTGCTGATCACCGGCGATCCCGGCGCCGGCAAGACGCTGCTGTTCCGGGCGATCGCCGGATTGTGGCCGTGGGGCAGCGGCCGCATCGGCCTGCCGGCCGGCGAGCCGGTGACCTTCATCCCCGGAACACCCTACCTGCCGCACGGAACGTTGCGCGAGGTTCTCAGCTATCCGCAGGACGCTGCGGCATTCGCCGATGCCCGGCTCGCCGAGGTGCTGGCCGCCGTGGGATTGCAGCGGCTGTCGCGCCAGCTCGACCGCAACGCACGCTGGGAGCGCGACCTGAACGACGAGGAGCAGCGGCTCATCGCCTTCGCGCGCCTTGCGCTCCACAAGCCGCGCTGGGTGGTGATCGACGAGGCGCTCGACGCGCTGCGGGGCGAGACGCGCGGCCGCGTGTACGCGATGCTCGAGAAAGACCTTGCCGAGGCCGCCATCCTCAACATCGGCCGCGCCCAGCCCGGCAGCACCTTCTTTTCGCGGGTGCTGCATCTCACCATCGATCCGGGCGGGCAGACGCTGCGGCCGGTCCGCCTCGACGCGACCGCCAAAACCCCGGCCAACGAGGCCGAAGCGCTGCATTCGATCCGCAAGAAGATCGCCGCGAAGGCGCAATGACAAGAACGTGCGCTGCCAGGCTTTGCCGATGCGTCTCGTCTTCAGCCGATCAATTCCCAAGCAGCGCCAGAATGGCGGCCGCGGCGCGCTCGGTGCCCGGCGCTTCCGCCATTCTGGCCGCGTTCACCTGCAGCCGATCGCGCATGCCGCGATCGGCCAGCAGGCCGGTGATCGCGGCCGAAAGCTGCGACGGCGTCCAGCCGGCACGGTCGAGGCGCCGGCCGGTGCCGGTTTCCTCGGCGCGCCGCGCATTGTCGTGACCGTCCCAGCAATAGGGCATCACCAGGGACGGCACGCCGAAGCGCAGCGCCTCGCAAAAGCTGTTGTTTCCGCCGTGATGGATGAACAGGTCGGCCCTCGCCACCACCGACGGCTGCGGGAACCAGCTGTCGAGATGGACATTGTCCGGCACCGCCCGATAGGCGTCCCGCAGATTGCCGACATTGACCAGGAAGCGGGCCGGCAAGGCGGCGAACACCGCGAGCATGCGCTCGATGAGGTCGACGTCGGTCGCCCCGAGGCTGCCGAAGCTCAGATAGACGAGCGGCCCGCTGTCAGGCGAGAACACCGGCATGTCGTACGGCCCGTCCGAGCGCACGCAGCCTTCGAGATAGACGTATCTGGCCGGGTCGAGCGGCACCGCGCGCTCGCGGCGAACGATCTCCGGCGTCAGCAGAAGGTTCAGCGACGGCGACGGCTCGAGGAACTGCCCCGCGGGCAGCGCCGGCAGCCCCTGCGCGGCCCGGAACCGGTTGAACCTGTCATGCGCCCGCGCGACCGCGGCGCGGTAACGCGTTTCGAATGCCCGGCGACCGGCGGCATCGTCCGCCGGCAGCCCCGAAAGATAGGGCGGCACCGCCTCGTCCGGCAGCTCGGTCTCGGCGCAGGAGACCACCCTCACCCATGGACAGCCGGCATTGGCGATTGCCGGGAACATGGCCACGTTGTCGAGCACGATCGCATCGGGCCTGAGCTTGGGCAGGAGATCGTTAAGCGGCGCCTCGGCATCGACGACGGTCTCGACGATCGCCTCCCAGGTCGGCGCCACATAGGTCTCGAGCTGGTCGATGGGCGCCAGCCGGAAATGCGGCAGGTGCCGCTTCACGAATGTCTGCCAGTAGTTCTGCCGCTCGTCGTCGCTCAGCGGCACCGCGGTCGGAAGCTGGTATTCCTGGAAGCCATAATCGGCGAAGACGCCGGAAAAGCCGGGATGGCAGATGAACACCGGGCGGGCGCCGCGCGCCTGCAGCGCCTGGGCGATGCCGACGCAATTCAGCGCGGCGCCGAAGCTCGCCTCGGGAAACAGTGCGATCGTGGGGCGGGTTATGCCTGCCATGATGCGGTCAGTTCGGCCTGCTTATCGCGCCGAACAGGGCCGGCGCGCCACGGCTCGCCGCATGCGGGCGCTGGTTGCGCGACAGCCTGAGATGCACTTTCAGTAGGTCCGCTGCGACCTCGAACTGGCCGCTCTCCAGATGGTCGAGGATGCCGAGATGCTCGCGCGTCGACTGGCGCAGTCGGAAGAGGCTGAGGCCGCGCGACGCGCCCGGCAGGCTGCGCAGCCGCAGATGGCCGGCGAGCGCTTCGGCGACGAAGCGGTTGGCCGTTCCGTGCGCGATCAGCGCATGAAACTCCGCATCGGCCGCATGGAACGCCCGGATGTCGAAGCTCGCATCCGGCATCGCCAGCAGCGCCTCCATGCGCTGCCTGAGAGCCACGGCGCGTGCCCCGTCGAGGCGAAAGCCCGGCGCCAGGATCGCCGCAGGCTCCATGACCAGCCGGAACTCATAGCTTTCGGCCAACACCTCGGCGCCGTCAAGGGCAGGGCGGAACAGCCAGGACTGGCCCGGCGCGCGTTCGATCAGGTTCTCGGCCTCCAGTCTCTTCAACGCCTTTAGTACCGCTCCTCGTCCCACGGCGTAGCGCCGCATCAAGCCGCTCGCCGTGATCGTGCCGTCGATGCGCCGCGCCGCCCGGTCGCGCAGGATCGCATCGGCGATCTCGTCTTCCTCGGCATTCGGCAGATCGGCCGCCTGCGGCGCCTGCCGCGCGGGATCGATGGCGAGGCGGTAGCCGGTCTCGGCCTGCCATTCCACCATGCCGCGATCCGTCAGCAGCCGCAGCGCCGCCCGCACCGGCGTGCGCGAGACGTTGCAGAGCCGGGCGATCTGCTGCTCAGGCAGCCGGGTGCCGGGACCGAAACCCCGCTGCCGGGCGACGTCGAGAATGCGCTGCGCGAGATCGAGGTGGTTGGCCCGGGGTCGTCGTATCGCGGCTTGCATGGCGACTCCTCGGCTTGCTGCGGCCGTCCAGACCTGGCCCATCGCCGCTCATCGGACAAGCAGCCGCCGGCATCGGCGTGAATATGAATTGACGTATTTTTTATTGCAATAGTACTGTCGCTCAAAACGACAAGAAACCGGGAACAGGTCGGGGGGCGGCTCATGCCGCCTACGACCGTCGCTGACGAAACAGCAAATGGGAGTTTCGACATGACCGCATTGGGAATATCGCGGCGGAGCCTCAAGGCTGGCCCCGCCCTGTTTGCCCTCGCGCTGGCCTTCGCCTCGCCAGCCGCCGCGCAAAACCTCGTCATCTCCAACTGGGACGGATACATGGCACCGGATGCCATGGACACCTTCAAGGCCGCGACCGGCGTCTCGGGCGAGGTGGTGAAGCACGCCACCAACGAGGAGATCATGGGCAAGCTCGTCGCCTCCGGCGGCAAGGGCTATGACGTGGTCTTCGTCTCCTCGCCTTTCGCCGAGGTGCTGAACAAGCTCGGCCTCGCCGAGCCGATCGACCATGCCAAGGTGCCCAACCTCGCCAATCTCTATCCCGAGGCAACCAAGTTGCCCTACGATCCGGGCAACGCCTTTTCGGTGCCCTATACCTGGGGCACGACCGGCCTGTGCTACCGCTCCGACCTGGTGAAGACGGAGCCTGCCTCCTGGAACGACCTGCTGGCGCCTTCGGACGATCTCAAGGGCAAGACCACCATGCTCGCCACCGACCGCTGGCTGCTTGCCGCCGGCCAGTTGGCCAAGGGATTTTCGGTCAACGAGACCGACCCGGCGAAGATGGAGGAGGTCAAGAACCTGCTGATCTCCGCCAAGAAGACGCTTCTCGCCTATGACGACACAACCTTCTATTCAAAGCTGGTGTCAGGCGAGGCGCTGATGGTGCAGGCCTGGGACGGCTGGTGCAACTACGGCATCACCGACAACAAGGACATCAGATACGTGATCCCGAAGGAGGGCTCCGACCTCTGGCTGGACACGATGGTGGTGATGAAGGCCTCCGAGCGCAAGGACGACGCCTTCAAGTTCATCAACTTCATGCTCGACGCCAAGAACCACGGCTGGGCGGCGCAGAATATCCTCTACAAGGTGCCGAACAAGGCGGCGATGGATTCGCTGCCGGCCGAGCTCACCGCGCAATATCCCAACATGGCCATGCCGGTCGCCGACCTGGTGAAGTTCGAGGAACTGCGCGATGTCGGCGAGGCGCAGCGGGAGTATTCGAAGATCGTCAGCGAGATCAAGGCGGCGCAGTAGCGGGCGGCCTGATCCGATACGACGGGGATGTTCGCGCGCCTTCGCACCCCCCTCTGTCCTGCCGGACATCTCCCCCGCAAGGGGGGAGATTGCTCCGGCCGCTTTGGTTTCGCCAATCGCCAACGCCGCAGAACGAGCGGCAAGGTTGACGCTGCCAATCTCCCCCCTTGCGGGGGAGATGTCCGGCAGGACAGAGGGGGGTGGGAAGGCGCGCGACCCCCTTGCCCAAGGCAGGATTATACCGTCGGCAGGTGGCGGCCGTGACCCCCCGCTCCCCCCTGCTCATGGCCCCGGCGCTGGCCTGGCTCACCGGGCTGATGGTCGTTCCCTGCGCGCTGGTTCTGGCGCTCGCCTTCTTCCGGCGTGGCATCTATGGCGGCGTCGAATACACCTTCACGCTGGAAAATTTCGCGCAGGTTTTCGACCCGCTTTATGCCGGCATCTTCCTCAACTCCGCCCGCATCGCCGGCACGGCGACGCTGATCGCCGTCGTCATCGGCTATGCGGCGGCCTACGCCATCGCCGCCGCGCCGCGCCACCGACAGCCCATTTACCTGTTCTTCGCCGTGCTGCCATTCTGGTCGAACTATCTGATCCGCACCTATGCCTGGATCGTGCTGCTCAACCGCGAGGGGCTGATCACCCAGCTTCTGCGCTCAATCGGCTATACGGGCGAGCCGCCGTCGCTGCTCTACACCGAAGGCGCGGTGATCGCCGGCCTCGTCTATAACTACCTGCCCTTCGTCATCCTCGCCTGCTACGCGCCGCTGTCGCGCCTCAATCCGGAACTGGCGGAAGCTTCGCGCGATCTCGGCGGCTCGGCCTTCACCACCTTCCGCCGCATCGTGCTGCCGCTGACGCTGCCCGGCATCGCTGCCGGCGCGGTTTTCGTGTTCGTGCTGTCGATCGGCAATTTCGTCACGCCGGCGCTGCTCGGCGGCGGCCGCTTCCAGATGATCGGCAATCTCGTCTACGACCAGTTCCTCACCGCCAACGACTGGCCGTTCGGCGCGGCACTGTCGATGGTGCTGATCGCCATCATGATGCTGCTGCTGACCTTGCAGGCTTTCGCCTCCGAACGGGCATCGGGCCGCGCGACGGCCAGGGAGGAGGCGGCATGAACCGCGCCATCCTGATCGCCGTCTTCGCCTTCCTCTACATCCCGATCGCGGTGCTGATCGCCCTGTCGTTCAACGCAGGCGGCCTGCCGACCGTGTGGTCCGGTTTTTCGTTCAAATGGTACGCCTCGCTGGCGGGCAACAACGACATTCTTTCCGCCGCGCTGAACACGCTGATCGTGGCTAGCGTCTCCACGGCAATCGCCACCTTGCTCGGCACGCTGCTGGCGCTCGGCGTGGAGATGCGCAAGAAGCGCGGCTCGGCGCTGGAGGCGCTGATCTTCGCGCCGATGATCATTCCCGACATCGTGCTCGCCATCGCGCTGCTGTCGTTCTTCTCCATGCTCGACGTCACCATGGGGCTGCACACCATCGTGCTCGCCCATGTCGTGTTCAACATTGCCTTCGTCTGCTCGGTCGTGCGGGCGCGGCTGAAAAGCTTCGACTGGTCGATCACCGAGGCTTCCGCCGATCTCGGCGCCTCGGCCGTCACCACCTTCCGGCGCATCACCCTGCCGGTCATCCTGCCGGCGGTGATCGCCGGCGCGCTGCTCGCCTTCACGCTGTCGGTGGACGAATTCATCATCGCCTATTTCACCGCCGGCGCCGGCCGCGCCTCCACGACGCTGCCGATGCAGATCTATTCGATGATCCGTTTCGGCATCACGCCGGAGATCAACGCGCTCGCCACCATCGTCATGGCCGTCAGCGTGGTGGCGCTCACCATCTCGCAGCGTCTCAACCGCGGGGTGGTCGGGCAATGACGTATTGTTCGATGATGCCCCCTCCACCGCCTTCGGCGGACGCATATGAAGTTACCCCCACCTCTAACCCCTCCCCACAAGGGGGAGGGGGACAAGCTGGCATCTCCGCTGGCTCTGGATCGTCGACGACTGCACTCGGCATGGCGGCAGCAAAGTCCCCCTCCCCCTTGTGGGGAGGGGTTAGGGGTGGGGGTAGGCGACAGCCGAATTCCTCGTCGCTTGTCATTTGCGATTGCCTTCCCGCTGATGTGGGATATTGCCCGAAGGGACGGGTGGGGCGATGAAAACTCTGCTCGCCATCGACCGTGTCACCAAAAATTTCGGCCGCATCGCCGCCGTCGACGACGTGTCGCTGGCGATCCGCGAGAACGAGTTCTTTGCCCTGCTCGGCCCGTCCGGCTGCGGCAAGACCACGCTGCTCAGGATGCTGGCCGGCTTCGAGACGCCGAGCGGCGGAAACATCCTGCTCGACGGCAAGGATATTTCCGCCGTGCCGCCCAATCGCCGGCCGGTCAATCTGATGTTCCAGTCCTATGCGCTGTTCCCGCATATGAGCGTGCGCGCCAACATCGCCTACGGGCTCGAGATGGAGCGGCTGCCCACGGAAAAAATCCGCACGCGGGTCGACGAGATCATGGCGACCACGCAGCTTTCGGCGCTAGCGGACCGCAAGCCGGAGCAGCTTTCCGGCGGCCAGAAACAGCGCGTCGCGCTCGCCCGTGCGCTGGTGAAACGCCCGCGCCTGCTTTTGCTCGACGAACCGCTCGGCGCGCTGGACAAGAAACTGCGCGGCGCCATGCAGATGGAATTGAAGCGCCTCCAGCACGAGGTCGGCATTACCTTCGTCGTGGTCACCCACGACCAGGAGGAGGCGCTGGTCATGGCCGACCGCATGGCGGTGCTGAAGGACGGAAAACTGCTGCAATGCGACACGCCGCACGAGATCTATGAGCGCCCCGCCGATCGTTTCGTCGCCGACTTCATCGGCGTGATGAATTTTTGCGAGGGCCGCGCCGCACCTGACGGTGTGACGGCGCGGGACGGCACGATGCTTCGCGGCCGCGTGCCGGAGGGCATGGCCGTTGACGACAGGGCAGTGGCCGCCGTCCGTCCCGAGCGAGTGACGCTGTTCCCCGCGGCGAACATCGCCAATCGCGTCGCCGGCACGGTCGAGGCGCTCGCCTATCACGGCCTCGACCTGCAGCTTCACATCCGCACGGCGCTGACCGAAAAACCTTTCCTCGTCCGCATCACCGCCGACGCCGCCGATCGCCGTCCCGTCAGGGTCGGCGAGACAGTCGAGATCGGCTGGGCGGCGGAAGACACCCGCATTTTCAGGAATTGAGTTCTGTTGGAGGCAGGCATGGCCCAGAAGACGATCGCATTCTTTCCCGAAGCCGCCTACGGGCCGGCGCTGAATTCCGTCGGCATCGCCCAGGCCGTCGAGGCGCGCGGCCACAAGGCGGTGTTTTTGTCCGATCCCGGCTTTGTCGACGTCTACAAGGGGTATGGCTTCGAGGCCTGGCCGGTGAATCTTTCCGAGCCGATGCCGCCCGAGCAGATGGCGAAGTTCTGGGAGGACTTCATCAACGGCCACATCCCGAACTTCCGAAAGTCGCCCTACGACCAGGTCGACAACTACGTGAAGGACTGCTGGACGGCGATCGTCGACAGCGCCAAATGGGCTGAGAAGGACCTGCCTGGCGTATTGGAAAAGATCAGCCCGGACGTCATCTGCGTCGACAACGTCATCCTGTTTCCAGCGATAAAGCAGTCCGGAAAACCGTGGGTTCGCATCATCTCCTGCTCGGAAAACGAAATCGAGGACGAGGACATACCCCCGCATCTTTCAGGCTGCGGCGAGAACGACCACGCCTGCCACAAGGCCTACCGCGACCACTTCAACGCAGTGATCAAGCCGATCCACGACGACTTCAACGCCTTCCTCACCGAGAACGGCGAGCGACCTTATCCGATAGGCCAGTTCTTCGAGGCCTCGCCGCATCTCAACCTGCTGCTCTACCCCGAAGCGGTGAAGTTCAACCGCCGGCATCCGCTCGATCCGGCGAAATTCCAGTACCTGGAGGGCTGCGTGCGCAAGGAGGCGCCCTACGAGGTGCCGGCCTTCGCGAAAAACAATGACGGACCGCTGGTCTATGTGTCCTTCGGCTCGCTCGGCGCCGGCGACACCGACCTCTTGAAGCGCATCATCGCCGCGATCGGCAACAGCCGTTTCCGCGCGCTGGTCAATGTCGGCGGCTACAAGGAGGCTTACACCGATGTGCCCGCCAACGTGGTCATCGAAAGCTGGTTTCCGCAGCCCTCGGTGATCCCGCAGGTTGACGCCGTCATCCATCACGGGGGCAACAATTCCTTCACCGAGTGCCTGTTTTTCGGCAAGCCGGCGATCATCATGCCCTATGTCTGGGACGGCCATGACAACGCCACCCGCGTGCAGGAGACAGGGCACGGTTTTAGGATGCCGCGCTACGACTGGACCGACGCCGAGTTGATCGCCAAGCTGGAAAGCTGCATTTCCGATACGGCTATGAAGGCGAAGCTCGCTGCCGCTTCGAAGCACATGCAGGCGCGGAACGGACCGGAGAAAGCGGCGCGGCTGCTGGAGGGACTGCTGTGATCCCTTCCGCCCCCTCCACCACGCTTCGCGTGGTCCCCCTCCCCCGCTTCGCAGGGGAGGAACTGGCGCCGCGGCCGGCCGCAACCTGGCTCCTCCCCCGTTCACGGGGGAGGGGGACCGCCGAAGGCGGTGGAGGGGGCGTCATATCGCAATGACCTCCGCCCCGCATCTCCACGACGCCTCGACCCGCACCGACCTCATCGACTGGGGCGTGCAGCCGGAGGCGATTTCCGGCGCCTCGCATTCGAGCGGAAAACTGGTCCACAAGGGCCCGGACAACCGTCCGGAATGCGGCATCTGGGTGTGCACGCCCGGCCGCTGGCGCCTCGCCATCCCGCGCGACGAGCTCTGCCATTTCGTCTCCGGCCAGGCGACCTATCGCTCGGACAACGGCGAGACGATCGAGGTCGGGCCCGGCACGGTTGTCATGTTCCCGGCCGGCTGGACCGGCGAATGCACCGTGCATGAGACCATGCGCAATATCTACATCCTGGCAGAAGATGAGCCTAAGGAACGAATCATGACCACTCCCGTCTGGAAGAACCCGCTCTCCATAACCGATCTCGTCGACTGGGGTGTCATCCCGACCATGATCGAGGGCCAGTCGCACACCTCCGGCAAGCTGCTGCACAAGGGACCGGAAGGGCGCTCCGAATGCGGATTGTGGGTCTGCACGCCCGGAAAATGGGAATGCCACGTCACCCGCGATGAATTCTGCCATTTTCTCGAAGGCCGCTGCACCTATGTCCACGAAAGCGGCGAGGTGATCGAGATCGAGCCGGACACAGCCGCCTTCTTCCCGCAGGACTGGAAGGGCGTGTGCACCGTCCACGAGACGATCAAGAAGGTCTATATGATCCGCTGAGCAGGAGGCCGGCATGGAATTCCTGCCCGAGCGACCCACGTTCTTCGTCAACCCGGGCTATCACCCGATGGCGGGCGCGCCGAAACCCGTCATCGACCCGGCCACACTGGAGACCGTCGGCGCGATTTCCGCCGCCACCGATGCCGAGATCGAGGCGACGTTGGATGCCGCCACGCACGCGCAGGCCATGTGGAAAAGGCTCGACGCGAAAAGCCGGGCAAAACACCTGCACCAGGTGGCAAACGCCATCGAACAAGCCGACTTCACCCGCTGCGCCGAGCTGATGGTGCGGGAGATGGGAAAACCCTATCCGGAAGCGATCGGCGAGATCGCCAATTGCTCTGCCGTGTTCCGTTATTATGCCGAGATGGCGCGCGACGAGGCTGGCAAGATCGCCGGCACCACGCAGGCCGGCTCGTTCCAGTATGCCCGCTACGAGCCCTACGGCGTGTCGGTGCACATCATGCCGTACAATTTCCCGGTGCTGCTGATGTGCTGGACCGTCGCCGCCTCGCTCGCGGCCGGCAACGCGGCAATCATCAAGCCGGCGGAAGCGACGACGCTGTCGACGCTCGACTACATGGACGTCTTTCGCTCGCTGCCCGAGGGCCTCGTCTCCTGCCTGCCAGGCGGCGCGGCGACGGCGCAGGCGCTGATCCAGTCCAAGCGCACGCATGCGGTGGCCTTCACGGGCTCGGTAGCGGCCGGCAGGGCAGTTGCGGTCGCTTGCGCCGAGCGCATGAAACCCTGTGTCATCGAGGCCGGCGGCTCCGATCCGATGATCGTCTCGGCGCACGCGCCGCTCGATGTCGCGGCGGCCGGCGCCGTCACCGCCGCCTTCCACCTCTCCGGCCAGGTCTGCACCTCGGCCGAGCGGTTCTTCGTCGTCGACGAGGTGCACGACCGTTTCGTCGACTTGTTCGCCGAGAGGACGCGGGCGCTCAGGATCGGCAACGGTCTCGACAAGAGCGAGATCGGCCCGCTGGTGAACGAGGCGGCGCGCGCCAAGGTCATGCGGCTGGTCGACGACGCGATTGCCAGCGGCGCCACGGCCGTGACAGGCGGACGCATTCCGCCGGCCCACACTATCGGCTGGTTCTACGAGCCGACGATCCTCACCGGTGTGACGCCCGACATGGCGATCTGCCGGGAAGAATGTTTCGGTCCGGTCGCCGCCATCTGCCGGGTGAAGGATTTCGACGAGGCGATAGAACGCGCCAACGACAGCCCGTTCGGGCTCGGCGCCTCGATCTTCACCACCGATCTCGCCGAGGCGCACGAGGCCGCGGAGCGGCTGGAGGCCGGCATGGTATGGATCAACAATCCGCTCATCGACAACGACGCCCTGCCCTTTGGCGGCTGGAAGGCGTCCGGCCTCGGCCGCGAACTCGGGCGCCAGGGCCTCGACGCCTTCCGCCGCTCCAAGATGGTCGTCATCGACCACAAGCCGGCGATACAGGAATGGTGGTATCCCTATCCCGACAGCTGGTTCCGCGAGACCGGCGGCCGCAAGCACGTTTGAGTGGCTGCGGCCGCATCGCCGCCGTCAAGACGACGGCGACGAACGGCGGAAGGATAGCTATGCGAGATAGGATTTGAGGATGGAGGCCCCGAGCGTGTATTTCGGGTCCACCATGTTGCCGAGCCGCACGCGGCCGACCTGCGTCAGCAGCATATAGGCGTCGAGCTCGGCGAAGCCGTAGTCGGCGGCCATCCAGCGCACCAGCTCGCGATAGGCGATACGGGCCGCGTCCTCCATCGGACGACCCGAGCCGATCGTCATGACAACCTTTTCGTTCTCGAGCCGGACCCATTTGAAGTTCCAGTTCTTGATGAGGTCGATCTGGACGGTGGTGACCGTGGGGTGCTCGAGCGCGACGCCGCACAGCTCGCCGTCGCCCTGGTTCGCATGGCAGTCGCCGAGATAGAGCAGGCCGCCGGGCGCGTTGACCGGCAGGTAGACTACGGCGCCCGGCGCCACGTCCGGCAGGTCCATGTTGCCGCCGTAATAATCCGGCTGAAGCGCCGAGATCGCCTCGATCTCGGGCGACGTGCCGATCGTGCCGATGAACGGCTCGTAAGGTATGGTGATCCTGTCGTTCCAGGTCACGCCCTTCACGGCGTCGATGTGGACCTTCTTCACCCGCTCCGGAAGCGGGGCGTTGAGGATGGCGGTATCCCCCGTGCCGACGAGGCCGCCGAACTCGGGGATGAGGCAGGTCGTGCCCGACGGCTGCTCCCCGCGCGGGCGGATCTCCTTGATGTAGACGGCCAGGCAGTCGCCCTTCTCGGCGCCGTTGACGTAGATCGGCCCGTTCTGCGGGTTGAGATAGGGGAAATTCAGGATCTGACTGGGTATGTCGGACTCGCTCCTGATCTGGCCCTCGAAGGCGTCGTGGGTCTCGACCGAGACCTCGGCACCGGGGTCGACCCTGAGCACAGGCTCGGCATAAGGGCCGTAGACGTAGTGATATTTGCCTTGATCGGCTTCCGTCATGCTGTGGACGCTGTTGACCTTGCCCTTCGCCACCGCGCGTTTGGCCATGATCGAATCGTGAAGCCAGGACATCTCGTTTTCTCCCTTGTTGATCGCGCGGCCTAGACGGCCAGGTGCTTTCTGATGGTGTCGCGGTCCTCGAGCTCCTGCGGCGTCACGTGAGCGACGATGCGCCCCTTGTCCATGACGTAGCAGCGCTGGGCGAGGGCCTTGATCATGTCGAGGTTCTGCTCGACGAACATGATCGTCATGCCGCTTTCCCGGTTGAGTTGCCGGATGATGCGGCCGATGTCCTGCACGATGGACGGCTGGATGCCTTCCGACGGTTCGTCGAGCAGCAGCAGTTGCGGCGAGCCCACCAGCACCCGCCCGATGGCGAGCTGCTGCTGCTGCCCGCCCGACATGGTCCCCGCCTGCTGGCCGGCTCGCTCCTTCAGGATCGGGAACAGGCTGTAGATACGGTCGTAGACATCCGAAGCTATGCGCTCGCGCATGGCTTCGCCGACCTGAAGGTTCTCCCGCACGGTCATGCGCGGGAAGACGTCGCGACCCTGCGGAACATAGCCGATGCCGAGCCGTGCGCGCCGGAACGGGCTGAGCCCGGTGAGTTCGGAGGCATCCAGCCTGATCGTCCCCGCCATGCTCTCGACCAGGCCGATCAGCGTCTTCATCAGCGTGGATTTGCCGACCCCGTTGCGGCCGATGACGGCTACGATCTCACCCTTCGCGACGGTGAGGTCGATGCCCTGCAGGACAGGCTTGCCGCCGTAGCCGGCCCGCAGGCCTGTGATTTCGAGCAAGGCCTCAGTCATGCTTCTGCCCCAGATAGATGGCGGCGACCCGTTCGTCGGCGACGATCTCGTCGATCGTGCCTTCGGCGAAGATGCGCCCGAAATGCAGCACCGACACGCGGTCGGCCACCTGGCGCACGAAGGCCATGTCGTGCTCGACCGCGAGCACGGTCATGCCCTCGGCGTTGAGCTGCCTGACGATCTCGCCGGTCATGAAGGTCTCTTCGGGCGACATTCCCGCGGTCGGCTCGTCGAGCAGGAGGAGCTTGGGCTTCAGGCTGATGGCCATGCCGATCTCCAGCCACTGCTTGAGGCCGTGGCTGAGGTTGCCCGCCTGCTGGTCCGCGACCTGCTCGAGCTGCAGGAAGCGGAGCAGCCTTTCGACCTCGGCGTCGAGGTCGGCCGGGCCCAGCCGGTGCTGCAGGGCGATCTGCAGGTTCTGCTGCGCGCTGAGCGCCGCGAAGATGCCCGGAACCTGGAACTTGACGCTGATGCCGCGGTTGATGCGCTGGAACGGCTTGAGGCGGGTGATGTCCTCGCCGTCGAACGCGATCGTTCCGGCCGACGGCTGGTATTGCCCGAGCAGCAGCTTGAAGAACGTGCTCTTGCCGGCGCCGTTAGGGCCGATGAGGCAGTGGATCTTCCCGGGCTGCAGGGAAAAGCTGACGTCGGCGGTGACGTGCAGGCCGCCGAAATGCTTGTTGAGGTTCTGTGTCTGCAACAGGGCCATGGGCTATTTGCTCCTGCCCTTGCGGTCGAACAGGGAGGCCAGCAGGATGCCGGCATTGGCGACCAGCCCCCTGGGCGCCAGGAGAACGGTGCAGACGAGCAGCAGGCCCATCACCACGAGCGCGTACTGGCTGCCGTAGATGGTCAGCGCCTGGAACGCCGAAAGCACGACCAGCGTCCCGATGAGGGTGGCGGTGAGGTCCGACCGGCCGCCGACGGCGACCCAGATGATCGGCAGCGCCGCGGCGGTGATGCCCATGCTGGACGGCGTGATGTACTGCCCCCAACTGGTGTAGAGGACGCCGCTCAGGCCGGCGAGCGCAGTGCCGATGACGAAGCAGCCGAGCTGATACTTGCGGATGTCGTAGCCGAGCATCTCGGCGCGCTGCGGGTTCTCCCGCAGCGCCACCAGCACATTGCCGAACTTGGAGTTCACCAGGATGCGCAGGCCGAGATAGACGACGACGAGCAGGCCCAGCACCAGATAGTAGAGGCCGATGTCGGGATAAAGGACGATCTCGCCGCCGAACCAGGGCAGGGTCAGCGGCGGCATGCCGCTCATTCCGTTGAAGCCGTTGAGGCGCGCGCTGCCGACCTTCCACTCCGGGCCGGCCGTCTGGGCCATAAAGCGTTCGAGGGCAAGGGTCACGGACAGGGTGACGATACCGAGGAATATGCCGCTGATCCGCCCGAAGAACAGGAAATAACCGAGGACGGCGGCGAACAGCGCCGCGATGGCGACGGCGATCAGCACCGAGAGCAGGCCGAAGCCGTATGCCGTGCCGAAGTTGATGGTGAGGATGCCGTAGCTGTAGCCGGCGATGCCGAAGAAGGCGGTCTGGCCGAAGGAGAGCGAGCCCCCATAACCCCAGATCAGGCTGAGCCCGAGCGCCATGAACGTCCAGTTGAGGAAGTAGATATTGTTGCCGACATCGTAGCCGTCGGCAAACAGCGGATAGACGACCGCGACGGCCAACACGACAGCGAAGGCGCTCCAGAACACGGGTCCCCTGCCCATGGTCTGTGGCCCTTCCAGCCGTTTCAACATCCGTGACACTGACATTGTTGCTTACGCCCGATCTTTCAGGATGAAGCCGGTGATGCCTTTCGGCAGGAGGCGGATGACGACAATGACGGCAAGCAGCAGGCCGATCTGGCCGGCCAGCTGGCCCTGCCACGAGGTCAGCGAGGCCTTGACGATCGCCAGCAACGCCGCGGCGGGCGCCGTTCCGATGAACACGTCGGCGCCGCCGACCACGACGGTGACGAAGGCCTCCATGATGAAGGTGGTGCCCATGGTCGGGATCATCGTCATGGTCGGGGCATAGATGCCTCCGGTCAGGCCGGCGAGCGCCGCGCCGATGCCGAAGGTGAAGGCGTAGACGCGGTTGGTGTCGACGCCGAGGGCGTTGGCCATGTGCGGCGCCTGGATGGTGGCGCGCGCCAGCACGCCGAAACGGGTTTTGTTGAAGACGAAATAGAGCAGCAGCAACACCGCGAGCGCCGTCGCCATCAGCACCAGCCGATAGTAGGAAAAAGACAACGCGCCGACCGTGAAGCTGCCCAGCGGAGTGCCAACGCCGCGCATGGTCGGGCCGAACAGGATCAGCGTGCCCTGCGAGGCGATGAGGCTGACACCCCAGGTCGCCAGGATGGAATCGAGGGGCCGGGCATAGAGCCTGCGCACCACGAGGCGCTCGATCACCATCCCGACCAGCCCGGCGAAAAGGCTGCCGCACAGAATCGCCAGCGGCAGCGGCAGGCCCCAGCCGACCGCGAAAACGGTCATGTAGGCGCCGCACATGATGAACTCGCCATGGGCGAGGTTGATGACGCCCATCATGCCGAAAATGACCGCAAGGCCACAGGCGGACAGGACCAGAAACGCGAAGGCGTCGCCGAATTGATAGGCCGACGACACGACTGCTGTCGCAAGATCCATGAGGCTCTCCGGTTGGCAAACAGCTACGGCCGGGCCGACGCGAAGAACCCGCGCCAGCCCGGCGGTCAGGGACTACTGCTTGGCCGGAGGATTGGACGGCGTGTACTGCTCGCTGGGATCGGCCTGCGTCAGGTCGCAGCCGGCATCACCCAGCCAATAAGGCTTGATGTTTTCCCACACCTTCGGGAACGAGATCGAGTGGTCGTCGCCCACCTTGGCCAGGAAGATGGTGTGCGACATATGCTGGCTCTTCGGGTCCAGGCAGACATTGCCGGACGGCCCGTCGAAGCAGACGTCGCCCTGGGCGATCACCTTGCGCAGATCCTCGCGGTTGGTGGAGCCCTCGGCGCGCTCGACCATCTGCTTGTAGAGGTTCATGGCGATGTAGGAGTTCGCCGCTTCCTGGTTCACATAGGGCTCGTTCGGGTACTTGGCGTGGAACTTTTCGAGGAACGCCTTGCCGGCCGGCGTGTCGACCTCCTCGATGTAGTTGGTCGTCACATACATGTTGGCCAGGCTGGGCGGCGTGAAGCGCTTGTGTTCATAGCCTTGGCCGACATTGACCGACGACGCCATCGGCAGGCCGACCTTGGCCGACGAGGCCTGCTCGTAATACGAAGCCTGGGCCGCACCGACCAGCAACGTCACCACGAAGTCCGGCTTTGCCGTCTGGATGTTCTGGATGGTCTGCGAGAACTGCGAGACGCCGAGCGGGATGAACTCCTCGCCGGCCATCTCGCCGCCGTTCTCCTTGACGATGTTGCGCACCCACTCCGCGGAAATCTGACCGAAATTGTAGTCGGCCGCGATGGTGTAGACGCGCTTGCCGTAGGTCTCCATCATCCACGGGATCAGCGTGGAGAACTGCTGCTCGGGCACGGCGCCGGTGACGATCATGTTGGCGTCGCAGACGCCGCCTTCATACTGGTTGTTGTAGAAGGCCAGCCCGTCGAACTGGTTGACGATCGGCCGGTAGGCTTCGCGCGAGGCCGACGAGAACCCCGCGAACACCACGTCGACCTTGTCGCGCTGGAGCACCCGGCGCATGAATTCCTGATACCGGTTGTTGTCCGACTGGGTGTCGTAGACGACCAGTTCGATCTGCCGGCCGGCAATGCCGCCGGCCTTGTTGATTTCCTCGGCCGCGAGCTCGATGGCGTGAACCTTGCCGATGGTCGCCGCGGCGAAGTCTCCCGATTGATCCTCCAGCACGCCGATCTTGATGGGATCGGCAGCGTGGGCGGTCGCCGATAGCGCGAAAGCGCAGACCAATGTAGCTGCCCGTAGCAAACTGACAGTCATTCTATTTCTCCTCTGGTTCAAGGCTTTTTGGCGTATGTTTTCGTCGTCCCGACCGTTGTTTCGGGTTCATCCAACTCGGGACCGTTTGCCTGGATGAACGTTTCGCAGAAATCCTCGATGCTCTGGCGCGAGCGCATGCTTTCGCGCCGCAGCAGATCATAGGCGGCGGAGTGGTCGGCTCCGGTGCGCTGCATGACGACGAGCACCGCCTTCACCAGGCTCTTGCGCAGCAGCCGCCGGCGCTCGTGTTGTTCGAGGCGATCGGCGAGGTAGCGGCGGCGGCGGAACTCGTTGATGCCTACGAAGAGCGCCGAATAGACCGCCGCCCTGTGAACCGGCTTGCGCAGCGTCGCGGTGGCTCCCAACTGCATCAGCGACCGCAGCCTACTGGGGGCCTCCACGCCGACGATGCCGATCACCGGCAGGCATCGGCTCGGCTCGGCGCCGCCCGTCTCGACGGTGACGTTGAGATCAGAATCGATGAACAGCACATCCTTGTCGCCGGGCTCGATCTGCAGCTTGCCGTCGGCAATCTCCGCGATCGCGGAGGACATGCCGAGCTTGGCGAGCATGTCTTCGAGCTGCTCGACGGCCGCCGGCTGTTCCGTGGCGATCGTGGCCCGGTAGCCGATGAAGTTCTGGATGATCCGCGGTTCGCTCACTTGATCGCCCTCAGTGCCGGCATGCCGTTGCGCACCGCATAGCGGGGTGTGGTCTGGACCAGATAGGGATCGGGCCGGACCGGCCGGCTTGCCGCCCACAGGATCTCGAACTGCCCCGCCTTGGTCGACTTGCCGATGCGGGGGGTGAGGAAGGCGTGGGTGGTCCGGCCGTCGATGCTGACGATCCCCTGCGGTGCGTCGAGGGACAGGCTGGGCAATACCTGGCGTACGGCTTCGACATCGTCGGACCCCGCCGCCGCGATCGCGGCGGCCAGCATCTTGACCGCGACATACGAGGCTTCCGCATCCGCCGACGTGGCGGGACCGTCGGGCCAGCGCGCCTGGTAGGCGGCAACGAAGCGCCGGTTGGCCGGCGTGTCGATGGAGGAGAAATAGACGCTGGAGCTGATATGGCCGTCCATGGCCCGCGGCCCGATCTGCTCCAGCTCGGGCTCGGAAAGGCTGCAGCTCACGACCGGCATTTCAGCGGGCTGGTCGATGCCGCGTTCTGCGCAGGCGATGCGGAAGTCCTGGAAGAAGCGGTAGGCGCTGGTGCCGATCAGCGTGTTGAAGATGAAATCCGGCCTTGCGTCGAGGATGGAGGCGATCATCTTCGAAAGGTCAATGTCGCCGACGGCCGTGTATCGCTCGGCAAGCACCGTTCCGCCCGCCGCGGACAGGGCTTCGCGCAGGATGCGGTTGTTCTCCCATGCCCAGATGTAGTTGGAGCCGATGCAATAGGCGCGCTTGCCCATGTGCGCGAGCAGGAACTCGATCAGCGGAACGATGTGCTGGTTCGGCGCCGCGCCGGTGTAGACGACGTTGGACGAGCTTTCGAAACCTTCGTAGTGCGAAGGATACCAGAGCAGCGCGTCGTGCTTCTCGAAGAGCGGGATGACGTCCTTGCGGCTGGAGGACGTGTAGCAGCCGACGACGTGGCGGACACCCTGCCTGCCCAGGAGATCCGACGTCGAGATCGCATACTGCTCGAAGCGACCGGCGGGGTCGGCGACGATCGGGGTTACGGCGAAGGCATAGTCCCGGGATGCCCGGATCTCGTCGAAGGCGAGCATGGCTCCGTTGTACATGGAGCGCGAAACCACCCCGTATGGGCCGCCTTGCGAAAACAGCACGCCGATGTGGTATTGCGCCTGCGTCATGACCCCTCAACGCAAAAAGTGCCCGACAGTTGGCACTGTGGGCACGCTTGCCATCAATATGTCATGCAGCTTTGCGCCTTGTCGGGCCTGCTTGCCCGGCGCGTTTTCATAGTTGAACGAAAGCTGCGCCATGTCAACCATGTGTGCTGGCTCAATACCCGGCGATGCGGACGAAGAGCTGGGGAGGCGCCGGCATCCGCCGTTGCAGGAAGGGGCGCACCTGGAGTAGCGTCCGCGCGGCTGCTTCACGGGGAGTGGGCGGCCCGAATCGGGCAATTGGCGTCGTGCGGGAATCCATGATGACGATCACCGCGCCGCTCAGGACGGCGGCGATGTTCTTGCTGATGCTGGTGGCGCTCGCCGCCTGCTCGACGAGCGAGACGCTGCGCGTGGCGCAGCCGCAGCGCCCGGCTTCGCTCAAATACGCCGCTATCGTGGTCGATGCGGGCACCGGCCGCGTGCTCTACGACGCGGATTCCACCTCGCCGCGCTATCCCGCTTCGCTCACCAAGATGATGACGCTCTACATGCTGTTCGAGGCGATGGAATCCGGCCGCATCGCCAGGGACACGCCGATCCCGGTGTCGGCCCATGCGGCGCGGCGCCCGCCCAGCAAGCTCGGGCTGCGGCCGGGCGATACGATCGACGCCGAATCCGCGGTCCTGGCGCTCACCGTCAAATCGGCCAACGACGTGGCGGTGGCGGTGGCCGAATATCTCGGCGGCAGCGAGGAGCAGTTCGCCGCCATGATGACGGCCAAGGCGCGCTCGATCGGCATGCGCGGCACCACCTTCCGCAACGCCTCGGGCCTGCCCGACGACGGCCAGGTGACGACGGCGCGCGACATGGCCGTGCTCGGCCTGGCTCTGCGCAAACGCTTCCCGGCGCAGTACGCCTATTTCTCCAACCAGAGTTTTGCCTATCGCGGCCGCGCCATCCGCGGACACAACGAGCTGCTGCGCAGCGTCGCCGGGGTCGACGGCATCAAGACCGGCTACATCCGCGCCTCCGGCTTCAACATCTGCACCTCGGTCGGCCGCGACGGCCGCCGCCTCGTCGTGGTGGTCATGGGCGGCGACACGGCGCGCGCCCGCAACGCGCATGTCGAGGAGCTGATCGAACGCTTCCTGCCGCGCGCGGCCCGCACCGGGGTGTGACGGCGTGGCTTTGCGCATGACGACGCCGCGCCCGACACACCGGGCGAAGCAGGGCGGCGGGCGCCGATGAGCCGCCTCGACAGCTTCATCCGCCGCATGACGGCGCAGCGCACCCTGCTCGACGCCGCCTGCGCCGAGGCGGCCTCGCTCGACGGCCCGATCCTGGAGATCGGCCTCGGCAACGGCCGCACCTTCGACCATCTGCGCGAGCACCTGCCCGGACGGCGCATCATCGCCTTCGACCGCGTGCTGGCGGCGCATCTGAGCTGCGTGCCGGCCGAGGACGATCTCGTGCTCGGCGAGATCCGCGTCACCGCGCCGCGCTTCGCCGGCATCGGCGCCGCCCTCGCCCATGTCGACATCGGCACCGGCAACGACGCGCTCGACCGGCAGACGCTGGAATGGCTGCCGGACCTCACGGCTTCGCTGGTGCAGCGCGGCGGCATCGTCGTCTCCGGCCTGCCGCTCGACCACCCGGCGCTGGCCGCGCTGCCGCTGCCCGACAGCGTGCCGGCCGAGCGCTATTACATGTATCGCCGGCGGAGCTGAGCGCAGGGAGCGACGCGGCTTGCCCCTCCTCGCGGAGAGGGCAAACGCATGGCCCTGGTTTGTCACCCTGCTTCCCCTCGATGCAGGACAGTCGCATGTGAGTTACCCCCACCCCTAGCCCCTCCCCACAAGGGGGAGGGGGACCTTGTGGTCGCCATGCCGCGCGAAATCGTCGACGATCGGCGCCTGGCGGAGAGGCCAGCCGGCTAGGGGCGAGGGGTACGAAGCGGCGAAAGTCCTCGCCGACCACCACATATGATTGCCCTGCCTTCAGGGAGGCGGGCGGGGTGACGAACACGGCCATATGCGATTGTTTCCCCCTAGCAAACCGGCTACGGCTCCTCGCCGCCCCGCTCCTCGCGGATCTGCTCGAGCTTGACGTTGACCATGTGGCGCACCAGCTCGGTGCGGGCGCGGTCGTTGCAGCAGGGCGGCAGCATCGGTCCCGGAAACACCGTCCAGTCGTCCTCGGCGCGCCGCGACACGCATTGGCCGGCGCGCCGGCAGGGATTTCGCGGACAGCTCCTGTGCAGGCCGACGACGGTGGCGGCCTGCTGGGCGATGCCGAGGCAGATGGAGAGCGCGAAGTAGAACTGCTCGGTCGAGCGCCGGTCGGCCTCGTATTGCGCCTCGCTCTGCCACGGCGCGCGCGGCGCATGCGGCACGCGGAAGCGCGGGCAGCCGGGCGGCATCTCGAAATGCTCGTAGCGGTCGGCGACCAGAAGATCGCTCCAGTCGGCCGGCTCGCAGGGTTTCGGCGACCAGCATTCCTCCTCGCTCATGCCTTCCGGCGGCGCCCCGAGGCCGGGCACGGCGGCCAGCCGCTCCAGCCAGCGCCGATCGGGCAGGGGCGTGCCGTCGGCTGGGCTTTTCATATCGTCCCGGGTACGTCTGGGCATGGGCTCTCCTTCTCGCGCGCTGCCGCCGAGTTTTGTGAAAGGTCGGGAAGACGGGCGGCCGCGAGGTCGCTCATCTAAAATTTGCGCGACCTCGCGGCCGCCCGTCCGGCGACTTGGGCCCTATCCCGTTCCGCTTCGCTATAGCTCCGGCTCCGGCTTCTTGCGTCGCCTCGGCTGGCCATGCCGCAGCACTCGTCCAGTGCGCCCCGCACATAGTTGCGGAGGAGGAACCTTCGGACGGGCCTCCCCGGGCGCAGGCTACGTCTTCCCGCACCGGAGGCGCCGTTCCTCCCCACCAAACCACCGTCGCGACCGGCGTTCCCGCGGGAGGAACTGACGGCGATTATGCGGGAGGCGGGAAGAGCGGGGATAAAAATCGGCCGGCAGGGGCCTGTTTCGTCGGCGCCGCTCGCGACGTGGCAGGGCAAGTGCCGGAGGCGGCTGACTTTTCCGCCTTGGGGTGCCGCCGTCTTTTCGCGGAAGGGCGAAAAACTATCCCCTTTTTCGGGCTTTCCCTTACCGGCCCGGCGGGTATCGCGAATGCGCATCTCCGCCGTCGGTCTTGAGGTGGATGCCGTCCCGCCCCGGCTTGCAGCTTCGAGTCCGAGACCTGGATCCCGACACTCTCCGCTCGCTGCGCTCGCTCACGAGGTCGGGAATGACGACAGTCATGATTTGCTTCGGCCAATCACCGACGTTTGCGGCTAGCGAAGGCCCCAGCCGATGTCGTCATTCCCGACCTCGTGAGCGACGGAAGGGAGGGGATAGTGTCGGGAGTCCAAGCCTCGGAGGTCGCGAAGCCAAAGCCGGCGACGGTGTTTGACCCGCCAAATCCGCCGGGCCGAGCATCCATGGGCCCGGCCCGGAGTTCGCCCTCCGCAACTCTCATGCCGTCGACCCTGTGGATTCGCCTTCGGCGAACCGACGCCTCAGCCCGCCGTGTCGAGCCAGATCGTCACCGGGCCGCCATTGACCGGCGAGACCTTCATGTCGGCGCCGAAGACGCCGTTGGCCACCCGCACCTCTTGCGACGCGACTTGCGCCGAAAAATGCGCGTAGAGACGTGGCATAACGAAACCTCGCACTCAGACAGCTGGAGGTCCAAAGCCCATCGCGAGTAACGCCTCTCGGTCTAAGTTCTGGCGTAAGATCTCGTGATGCAAGAGGGGCGCATGTCGCTTCAAATGATTGATATGACTGCCTCCAGCATACTGATTGACATATTCTTCTCTTGCGGACACAACGACGTCGTCGTTTAATCCAAGAAGTTCTATCGTCCGGTGAACGAGATCGTTGTTTGCGAAGTCAGCACCCGATCGGAGGAACAGGCTTGGAAAAACAATCTCAAACATCCCTTCAACAACATGAAACGGATCAATAATATTTCGAAGACCTTTACGCGAGTTCAATCGAGAGCAGCAATACCTGAGATTTGTCCATTCGTATGCCAGGCGCGGGTCGATTTTACGTGCAATAAAATGATCCGCCGAACTTGCCCCAGTATCGCTAGATATCCAATGAGCTGTGTAGCAACATACGGCATTGTATGAATTTCGTAGGGCCGGAATCGCTTTTCTCCAGTATTCCCTCCCTGTAAAGTTTACGTCTTCCAGGCTGGGGAGATTTTCAAGAAATGTACGACCCGGTCCTCGAACTCGGTTCTCAAAATCTTCCGGCTCAGCGGCTTGGATGACGGTGATCATTTCCCGCTAGGCCTATGGAATGAAGCGAAGCGATTCCACCTGACCCAGAAAGGATCATCGTCCGGTAGGGCTTTGCGAAGATCTGACTCAATCCGGTCTAGAGTACTAATTGCCACGTCGGTCTTGGACAACAACGCGTTCGCTGCCTTCAATGCATCCTCGGCAATCTTCGACCGAGCGGAGTCCAAGCCAAAAATATCTGACTCTAGCCACCTGTTGACAGACCCATGTTTAGTAAAAGGCATAGTCGCAATGCAGACCTCGCGACCTACGAGCTTAGTCACATGTATGGTATCTTTCGTCGGGTCGAAGCCGTCCTCAAGAGAGGCCATCACCAACGGCGAGTGGGTCGCAATATGCAGTTGAATGGGATAGTTTGGAGCGACTTGCCTCAATGCCGCGAGCAGCGACGGCACAATCTGCCTTTGCCACTTTGGATGAAGGTGTGCTTCCACCTCATCAATCAGCACTACGATTTGCGGGTCAACGTCCCGTTCAAGCTTTCCGGCATCTAGAAACTCAAAAAAAACCCAAGCTACAACGTACGCAAATGTAAAAGCCTTTTGGATGCCGGCCGACAGGTATGGGAAGGCAACATCACCATACGGCATTCGGACAGTTGGCAGCTCTCGCGTATCGGTACGGATACGTCCGGGGGGTCCAAGCCTGAGGTGCCTACCTTCCGGCGGTGAGAGGGCTCGGAGTGCGGCCTCGAATACTTCTCGTCTTTTTGGGTATCGTTCAGGCAAGAGCTGCCAAAATACTACGTCTTGTAGCAATCCATTCGACGCGCGTCTTGATACACCGTCAGAGCTTGTTGTCTTAAGTCCATCGAGGAGTTGCTCTCGGCCTAGTCTAATAACTTCATTGCCACTTAGAGCACTAGAATAATGCCGTGGTATAAATATATTAACACCACCATCAAACGAGAAGTATAGCGCCACGCTGCTAAGATCTGCGTTTGGGCGCTGCCAGCTACCGTCAACCTTATTGTAAGGAACAAGGGCCGTTGATCCTCTGGTCAAAGTTCTGTTTAGGTCAAATTCGATCTCTGATCGCTGTTCCATAATTTGTGGTTCCGCTCGATGTGCGGCCCAACTGCCAGTCAGCGACCACCACACAAGCTCTAACAACAACGTTTTGCCCAAGCTATTGTCGCCAGCAATTACGTTGAGGCGGGGCGACGCTGGATAGGTGGCGTCTTGAAATGGTCCAACATTTCGCACTGAGAGTCGACGCAATGACACGGCTCTGTCCGACACTTGTTCGGTGGGATAGCCTATGTAAGAGAGCAACTCGTTTTCTGATACTGGCTGCTGAGATAACCCAATGTCGCGTATCGATGTGTTATCAAATAACGTTTCAATTTCCTCATCCAAAAGATTGAAGTAGCTAACAAACGTTCTTATAATCTCGCCAGGCTCTTTTCCAGATGCTGCTTGAATATTTACATTTCTGCAATACCAAACGGCCATATCAAAAAGGGGTATCTTTTCAGATCGATTTGATTCCCTCAAGAAACTAAGCTCTTGAACATAGTTTTGCGTCCATCCCCAACCATGCGTATCTGGATCACGCACAAAGGCGGCAGAAAATGTGTCCGCGATAACACGCTGGAGTGAGGTGCTGTCGTACCGCTCGCTGACCCACTGCTTGGAACTCTTGAACGGGTTATAGAACCCTTTAACGCCTTTAAAGCGAAAGTAGGGTTCAAGGATTGAGTCCCGAATGAACGAGTAGCGAAATTCCTGAGTCGTACCAATAGGCAGGCTGGCCAGCTTAAATCCTAAAAAAGCATACCCGAAGAATGGATGCACCCCGGACAGACGTTCAACCGAAGTTACAACCTGCGACAACGATGGATACATCTCAGATCGCCCCGAGCCTTTTGGCTGAGAACTCACAAAATTGATAGTTTAGGTCAATACCAAAGGCTGGCCGCTCGGCGTTAACCGCGGCGGTGAGCGTCGTACCAGTGCCAGCAAAGGGATCTAGTACTTCATCACCTTTCTCCGTCGAGCAATCGATGGCCTTTCGTGCCAAAGCTTCCGGAAATGCTGCATTGTGCAAACCCTTTGAAGAGTTTGGCTTTACAGGTATGCGCCAAACATCCTCGCTTCCACCCAATGCGGTCCTAAAAAATTTGTAGCGAGGCTTTTTTGAGAACATGAACAAGAACTCGTATGAGCGCCAAGGCCGATCCTTGGCCGTAGGTTCAGGTAACCCATTTGAACGCTCCCAGACAATCGGAGAACGCAAAATCCAGCCATCGGAGATCATACGCAATGCCACGCGCCAAGGAATGCCTATGGTTGTCTTCCTAGGAACGCCGAGTCCACTCGCATCAACGGCACGAAGACCGAACCGACGAGCCTTACTTTTCGCGTCAGTTCCCTTGGGGAGACCCTTTGCCGAATAGTAGGTATCTCCTAGATTGAGGAATAGTAAACCATCATCCTTGAGGACGCGCCGCACCGATTTCATCGAATCTGCTATAGCTTCAACGTATCCATCAATGGTCGGCTCAAGGCCTATTTGGCCATCAACTTTATAGTCTCGCTGCCAATAGTACGGTGGCGAAGTTACTACGCACTGAAAACGATTTTTATCTAGATTTGCGAGCACCTCATTTATGTCACCTCTATGAACACGCCAAGGGATAGCTTTCTTTGTTTCGCCTAACCATTCGGTGATCATGATCTCAGCACTTAGCTGTCCCCCATCTTCAGCGCCTCGATGAACGCCGCCTGGGGGATGTCGACCTTGCCGAACTGGCGCATGCGCTTCTTGCCCTCTTTCTGCTTTTCGAGCAGCTTGCGCTTGCGGGTGACGTCGCCGCCGTAGCACTTTGCCGTCACGTCCTTGCGCAGCGCCGAGATGGTCTCGCGGGCGATGATGCGGCCGCCGATGGCCGCCTGGATCGGGATCTTGAACATGTGCTGCGGGATCAGCTCCTTCAGCTTCTCGCACATCACCCGGCCGCGCTTTTCCGCCGCCGAGCGGTGGACCAGCATGGAGAGCGCGTCGACCGGCTCGTCGTTGACCAGGATCGACATTTTTACCAGGTCGCCCTCGCGGTAGTCGGTGAGGTGGTAGTCGAACGAGGCGTAGCCCTTGGAGATCGACTTGAGGCGGTCGTAGAAGTCGAACACCACCTCGTTGAGCGGCAGGTCGTAGACCAGCATGGCGCGCTTGCCGACATAAGAGAGGTCGGCCTGCACGCCGCGGCGGTCCTGGCAGAGCTTCAGGATGGAGCCGAGATAGTCGTCGGGGGTCAAAATGGTGGCGCGGATCCACGGCTCCTCGATGGCCTCGATCTTGACGAGGTCGGGCATGTCGGCCGGGTTGTGCAGCTCCTTCACGGTGCCGTCGGTGAGCCGCATGCGGTAGACGACGCTCGGCGCGGTGGCGATGAGGTCGAGGTCGAACTCGCGCTCCAGCCGCTCCTGGATGATCTCCAGATGCAGCAGGCCGAGGAAGCCGCAGCGGAAGCCGAAACCCAAGGCAGCGCTGGTCTCCATCTCGAAGGAGAAGCTGGCGTCGTTGAGCCTGAGCTTGCCCATGGCGGCGCGCAAATCCTCGAAGTCGGCGGCGTCGACCGGGAACAGGCCGCAGAACACCACCGGCTGCGCCGGCTTGAAGCCCGGCAGCGGCTTTTCGGTGGGGCGGCGGTCCTCGGTGATGGTGTCGCCGACGCGGGTGTCGGCCACCTCCTTGATCGAGGCGGTGATGAAGCCGAACTCGCCGGGGCCGATCTGGTCGGCCTGCACCATCTTGGGCGTGAAGAAGCCGGTGCGCTCGACGGGATAGCGGGCGCCGGTGCCGATCATGCGGATCTGCTGGCCTTTTTTCAGCACGCCGTCGATGACGCGCACCAGCACGATGACGCCGAGATAGGCGTCGTACCAGCTGTCGACCAGCATGGCCTTGAGCGGCTTTTGGGCGTCGCCCTCGCGGGGCGGAGGGAGCTGGGTGACGATCGCCTCCAACACCTCCTCGATGCCGATGCCGGTCTTGGCCGAGATGAGCACGGCGTTGCTGGCATCGAGGCCGATCACCTCCTCGACCTGCTCCTTGATGCGCTCGGGCTCGGCAGCGGGCAGGTCGATCTTGTTCAAGACCACGACGATCTCATGGTTGGCGTCGATCGCCTGGTAGACGTTGGCCAGCGTCTGCGCCTCGACGCCCTGGCTGGCGTCGACGACCAGCAGCGAGCCTTCGCAGGCGCGCAGCGAACGCGACACCTCGTAGGCGAAGTCGACATGGCCGGGCGTGTCGATCAGGTTCAGGATGTAATCCTGGCCGTCCTGTGCGCGGTAGTTGAGGCGCACCGTCTGCGCCTTTATGGTGATGCCGCGCTCGCGCTCGATGTCCATGTTGTCGAGAACCTGCTCCTTGCCGGCCATCTCGCGGGCGTCGAGGCCGCCGGTGAGCTGGATGAGGCGGTCGGCGAGCGTCGACTTGCCATGGTCGATATGGGCGACGATGGAGAAGTTGCGGATGTTCTTGAGCGGCGTGGTCATGGTCCGCGCCTATAACGCATTCGCGCGGAAAGGGAACAGGCTGTTTTGCCGCCGGGCTGCGGGATCGCGCGGGTTTCGGGCGTTTGCGCCCGCCCGGTGGCTGCGGCCCCTTCCCTTTTGCGCGCCGTCGCGGCATGTCTGGTGCATGAACCCTGACGATCCCATCCAGATCGCCGACGGCGTCGTCATCCATGCCGATGACCTCGCGGAGACTTTCATCCGCGCGTCCGGGCCGGGCGGGCAGAACGTCAACAAGGTGGCGAGCGCCGTGCAGCTGCGCTTCGACGCCGCGAATGCGCGCGGCCTGCCGGAGCGCGTGCGCGAGCGGGTGCTGGCGCTGGCCGGCCAGCGCGCCACCAAGAACGGCGTGGTGGTCATCGAGGCCGACCGCTTCCGCACCCAGGAGCGCAACCGGATCGACGCCCGCCAGCGCCTGGCGGCGCTGGTCGCCAAGGCCGCCGAGCCGCCGCCGCCGCCACGCAAGAAGACAAGGCCGTCGAAGGGCGCGGTCGAGCGCCGGCTGAAATCCAAGGCCGGCCGCTCCACGGTGAAGCGGCTGCGCGGCAGGGTCAGCGACGACTGAGCCGCCGCCCGGGCGCGATCGCTTCGGCGCGGATGCGTGGATGACGAGGCTGCATATTGGGGAGGGGCGGCTCCGAACGCGGCGGGAAATTAAACATCCGGGCAGTCGGCGGGTGCGCCGGGCTTTTCATCCCGGCGATTTCAGGGCAGATTCCGTAGGCAATGCAACGGCTAGGGAGTGCCACGGCCATGGGTATGTTCGACTTCATGAAGAGCGTCGGCAAGAAGCTGGGCTTCGGCGAGGATGACGACGATGCCGCCAAGACCGAGGCGCTGAAGAAAGAACTGCAATCGCACAATCTCGGCACCGACAAGGTCGATGTCGCCGTGAAGGGCGACAAGGTGGTGCTGAAGGGCGTGGTCAAGGACCAGTCGGCTTTCGAGAAGGCGGTCATCGCCGTGGGCAATACGCTCGGGGTCTCGTCGGTCGAAGCCGACGAGCTCAAGGTGGTGGCGCCGGAGTCCGGGCTGAAGCTGGAAAGCACCGACATGACGGCGCTGGTCAAGGCGGCGACGCCGGCCAAGGCGCCGGTGTTCTATACGGTGAAGAAGGGCGACAACCTCTGGAAGATCGCCGAGGCGCAGTACGGCAAGGGCAAGGGCGCCAAGAACACCATCATCTTCGACGCCAACAAGCCGATGCTGACGCATCCGGACAAGATCTATCCGGGCCAGGTGCTGCGCATCCCGGACATTGAGACGGCCTGAGCTTCGGACGAACGAGCGGCGGGTGCATGACCCCGCCGCCTTCCGGCAAGGGTGAGGCCGCAGAACCTATGTGAGCACAATGGTTGCCAGCACAGCCGCGATGCTCGATCGATGGCTGGAGGACAATTCCGGTCGTCTTGCCGGCAGATTCCAGCCGCAACGGATCGGCAACTGGACGCTTTGCGACCAGCAGGGCATTGCGCTGGACCTTGACGGAGAGCTCGTAATGGGGCGTGTGACGGTCTGGCCGGAAATGGTCTCGGAGATCGAGGCGCTGGCCGTACAAACGGAAGAAACGCTTTTCTGTTGGTCGTACATGCCAATGTCGACAGCGCTGCTCGACGAATGGCTGTCGGGACTCGAATTCCATTCGGGACTAGGCGATTGCCCGGCGCCCGCGCGGCATCGGAGCGGCGTTGTCTAACCGAGCATAGGCAGGCGATCCGATTCTATGCCGATCTAACGAGGAAGCGATATGCTCGTCCTGCCAGCGGGCGTCAGGCACATGCCGGGCTATTTCGACCGGGAGGCCCAGCAGTATCTGGTCGAGGCGATCCGCGAGGTAGTGCGCGGCGCCCCGCTCTACACGCCGGCCATGCCGAAGAGCGGCAAGGAGATGAGCGTGCGCATGACCAATTGCGGCGCGCTCGGCTGGGTGACCGACAAGCAGCGCGGCTATCGCTACCAGGCGACCCATCCGGTCACCGGCGAACCGTGGCCGGCAATCCCCGAACGGCTGCTTTCGCTGTGGAGGGACGTCGCGGACTATCCGCATCCGCCGGAAGCCTGCCTCGTCAACTTCTATTCCGGAACCGCGAAAATGGGCCTGCACCAGGATCGTGACGAGAGGGATTTCGCTGCGCCGGTGGTGTCGGTGTCGCTCGGGGACGCCTGCCTGTTCCGCGTCGGCCAGACGACGCGCAACGGGCCGACGGAATCGTTGCGGCTGGAGAGCGGCGACGTGGTCGTGCTCGGCGGCGAAGGCCGGCTCTGCTTCCACGGCGTCGACCGTGTCTATCCGGACACGTCGACGCTGCTGCCGAAGGGCGGCCGCATCAATCTCACGCTGCGGCGGGTGACGGTGCCGAGGCGGGCCGAAGCTCCGGCGTGAGGAGCGGCTGCCTGCTTCGACGGTCGGCGCCGACGATCCACGGGCGACCGCCGGCATTATCCGTGCGGGTGCCCGCGGTCGCTACAGCTTGCGCAGCGCCACTTCCTCGATCAGGTGATCGGCGCCCTTGCGCAGGATCAGGTCGGCGCGCGGGCGCGTCGGCAGGATGTTCTCGCGGAGATTCTTCAGGTTGATGTTCTGCCACAGCCCCTCGGCGATGGCCTGCGCCGCATCCTCCGACAGTTGCGAGTAGCGGTGGAAGAAGGACTGCGTGTCGCGGAAGGCCGTCTCGCGCAGCCGCATGAAGCGGGCGATGTACCAGTCGTGGATCAGATTCTCGTCGGCGTCGATGAAGATCGAGAAATCGAAGAAATCCGACAGGAACGGCACGTATTTGCCGTCCTTCGGCAGGTCGCGCGGCTGCAGCACGTTGAGCCCCTCGAAGATCAGGATGTCGGGCCGGTCGATGGTGACGAACTGGCCGGGAACCACGTCGTAGGTGAGGTGCGAATAGACGGGCGCGCGCACATGGGCCTCACCCGACTTGATCGCCGACAGGAAGCGCAGCAGGCCGCCGACGTCGTAGCTGTCGGGAAAGCCCTTGCGCTCCATCAGCCCCTCGCGGCGCAGCACCTCGTTGGGATGGAGGAAACCGTCGGTGGTGATCAGGTCGACCTTGGGGCTCGACGGCCAGCGCCGCATCAGCTCCTTGAGCAGGCGGGCGGTGGTCGACTTGCCGACCGCGACCGAGCCGGCCATGCCGATGATGAAGGGCGTCTTGCGCACCTCGCCGGCGTTGAAGAAGGACTGGCGCTGGCGGAACAGCAACTGGCTCGTCTCGACATGGGCGGAGAGCAGCCGCGACAGCGTCAGGTAGATGCGCCGCACCTCGTCGAGGTCGACGCGGTCCTGCAGCGAGCGCAGGCGCTCGACCTCCTCGGCGGTCAGCGTCAGCGGCGTGTCGGCGCGGAACTCAGCCCATCGCTCGGCGGAAAAGAAACGGTAGGGGGAGTATTTTTCCGACCGAACGAGCTGATCCATCTGATCTCCTCGACGTTAGAGCGGAACGCCATCAAATGAATCGGCATTCCGCTCTATCTCTTGTTCTGCCGCATGACCTGTGTCCGGAAAGTCTGCAACTTTTCGGGATCATGCTCTAGGCCGCCGGCGCTAGGCGCCGGCGCGCGATGCCTTTTCGGCTACTCCCGAGCGGGCCGTCCGGCGCTCGAGCTCGGCAAGAACGTCGGACAGCGGCACGCCCGAAATCGCCAGCACCACCAGCAGGTGGTAGAGAAGGTCGGCGCTTTCCGAGACCAGCTCCGCGCGGTCGCCGCGGACTGCCGCGATGACTGTCTCGACCGCTTCCTCGCCCAGCTTCTTGCCGGCCCTGTCGATGCCGGCCGAAAACAGCTTTGCCGTCCAGGAGGAGGCGGAATCGCCCTGGCTGCCGCGCTCGGCGACGATCTTCTCGAGGTCGGAAAGGCTGAACCCGCTCATCGAGCGCCGTTTAGGCTGTCCGCGGGGCGCTGTCGAGTCGCATCGCCAGGCCGGCGTCAGCCATGTGCCGCTTGGCCTCGGCGATGGAATAGGTGCCGAAATGGAAGATCGAGGCGGCGAGCACCGCGGTGGCATGGCCGTCGCGGATGCCTGCGACCAGATGGTCGAGCGTGCCGACGCCGCCGGAGGCGATGACCGGCGCGCGCACCGCGTCGGCCACGGCGCGCGTCAGCGCGATGTCGTAGCCGGCCTTGGTGCCGTCGCGATCCATGGAAGTGAGCAGGATCTCGCCGGCGCCGCGATCGACCACCTTGCGCGCGAATTCGACGGCGTCGATGCCGGTTTTCTCGCGGCCGCCATGGGTGAAGATCTCCCAGCGGCCGGCCTCGCCGGGCGCGGAAACCTTCTTGGCGTCGATCGCCACGACGATGCACTGGTTGCCGAACTTGTCGGCGGCCTCGGCGACGAAATCCGGGTTCTTCACCGCCGCCGTGTTGATCGACACCTTGTCGGCGCCGGCCAGAAGCAGTTTTCGGATGTCAGCGACCTGGCGCACGCCGCCGCCGACGGTGAGCGGCATGAAACACTGCTCGGCGGTGCGCGCCACCACGTCGAAGATGGTCTCGCGGTTGTCGGAGGAGGCGGTGATGTCGAGGAAGCACAGCTCGTCGGCGCCGGCGGCGTCATAGGCGCGCGCCGCCTCGACCGGATCGCCGGCGTCGATCAGGTCGACGAAGTTGACGCCCTTGACGACGCGGCCGTCCTTCACGTCGAGGCAGGGAATGACACGGGATTTCAGGGTCATGCGGGAGCTCAGCCTTCGATGCCGGCGTAGAGTTCGGATAGTTGAAGCGTGATGCCCAGTCCGGCCAGCGACACGGTCTCGCCACGGCCTTCGATCATGTCCGGCTCGGTCCAGGCGCCGTCGTCGGCGCGCGACCAGAGCCACAGTCGCGGCTCGTCCTGTGCGAGAACGAGATAGTGGCGCAACGAAGCCAATGCCAAATAGTCGCTGGCCTTAGTTCCGAAATCCTCTGCCACGCTGGCCGGCGACAGGATTTCCGCCACCAGAAGAGGTGCTGAGGTCGCCAGCGCCTTGCCGTCCCCTGCGGTCGGTTCTACCAGAACGTCGGGATAACGGACGCCATCTCGAGTCCGCACGCCGAAATCCGTTGCACCGATGTCGTAGGCTTCCAGGCCAAGCTGCAACACCAGTTGATGGGTGAGCCGGGTGGCAATACGCCAATGGTTCCTGGTGACGTTAATCATCATTTCGACCACCCTCCCCCTTACGAATTCGCGCTTGCCCTCGCGCCCCTCGTTCCAGCGCAGGAATTCGTCCGCCGTGGTCGGAAGTTTCGACTGGATGTTCATGGGGTCAGATTATCAAATCCGCTCCAGCGCGGCGAGCAGTTCGTTGAGCAGTTCGCCGACCAGCGGCGGCACCTCGGCCTTGGGATCATAGGCCGGGTCGTAGGCGGAGATGGTGACGCCGGCGACCGGGATCGACCTGGCTACGCCGCAGGCCATGCGCCGCAGCTCCTCCGGGCTTGGGCCGCCCGGCGTCGCGTAGCGGTTCGCCTGCAGAAGCGCCGGGTCGTGCACGTCGAGGTCGAGATGCAGATGCGCCTTGGTCGCGCCGGCTGCCTTGAGCTTCTCCACCTGGGCGACCGCATCGCCGCATGGGGCCCTCAGGATGGGCAGGCTCTCCAGCAGCCGTTTTTCGTCGGGATCGAGGTCGCGGGCGTCGACCAGCAGGCAGCGCGCCGGGTCGATCGTGTGGAATCCGGGGATCGATGCGGTGAGAGGACGCCAGCACAGGCCGAGCACCGTCGCCAGAGCCATGCCGTCGAGATAGCCCCAGGTCGAGGTCTCCGGCGTGTTGATGTCGCCGTGCTGGTCGGCCCAGACGATCGCATCCGCCCCCTCCCCGGCCACCGCGCCGGCGGCCGTCAGGCAATTGCCGGCCAGCACCACCGGAAAACGGCCTGCGGCGATGCTCTCGCGGACCTTTTCGGCCACCGCGCGGCAGACGGCGAAGCCGGTGGTGATCTCGCGGCCCTGCGCGTCGCCCACCTCGCCGATGTCCTCGACCGCCACGTCGTGACCGTTGAGGGTGAGCGCCTCGACCAGCCCGCCGGCCAGGATCGCTTCCGGGCCGAGGCCCATGCCGGCATGATGGTGACCGCTGTCGTAGGGCGCCAGAACGAGCGTAAGCCGCATCAGACTGTCTCCTATGCCGCCTTCAGGATCGCCAGCGCCTCGGCCGGATCGATGCGGCCGTCATAGAGGGCGCGTCCGGAGATGGCGCCTTCCAGCTTTTTCGCATCCGGCATGGTCATGCGACCTATATCGGCGAGCGAGGCGAGGCCGCCCGAGGCGATGACCGGGATCGACACCGCTTCGGCGAGCGCGATGGTGGCTTCCCAGTTTATGCCGGCCAAGACGCCGTCGCGATCAATGTCGGTGTAGATGATGGCGGCAACGCCGGCGCCCTCGAATTTTTGCGCCAGCTCGACCGCGCCGAGCGACGAGGCCTCGGCCCAGCCCTCGACCGCGACCTTGCCGCCGCGGGCATCAATGCCAACGGCGATTTTTCCGGGAAACAGGCGACAGGCCTCTTTCACCAGTTCTGGATCGCGCACAGCGACCGTGCCGAGGATGACGCGGGCAAGACCTTTTTCCAGCCAGGCATCGATATGAGCGAGCGTGCGGATGCCGCCGCCGAGCTGCACCGGATTTTTGGTCGCCTTCAGGATCGCCTCGACGGCCGCGCCGTTGCGGCTCTCGCCGGCGAAGGCGCCGTCGAGATCGACCACATGCAGCCACTCGAAGCCCTGGTCCTCGAAGGCTTTTGCCTGCGCGGCCGGGTCGGTGTTGTAGACCGTGGCCTGCGCCATGTCGCCGAGCTTCAGGCGCACGCATTCGCCGCCCTTCAGGTCGATCGCCGGGAAAAGGATCATGGTGTCACGCACCTTCGACGATGACGAAATGGCCGGTCGAGGCGGCGAGGCGGTATTTCAGCGCCTCCTGATATTCGGGCGAGTTGTAGCAGGCCAGCGCCGTCTCGTAGGACGAGAACTCGACCACCACGTGGCGGTTCCCGGTCGGACCTTCCGGGTTCGCATATTGTCCTGCCCGCACGACGAACTTCGCACCGTATTTGGCAAAGGCGGCGGCATTGGTCTCGATGTATTTCCCGTAGGTCTCGGGATCGGTCACGTCGACCATCGCGACCCAATAGGCTTTTTTCGTCATGGCTTCCACCTCAGGAAGTTGGCGATCAGAGCGAGGCCGAGGGCCTGGCTCTTTTCCGGATGGAACTGCGTGCCGGCAAGATTGTCGCGGCCGACCGCCGCGGTCACCGGGCCGCCATAGTCGGTTACCGCCAGAACCTCATCTTCACGCAAAGAATCAAGATGATAGGAATGCACGAAATAGGCGTGCAGGCCGCCCTCGCCCGTCGGGATGCCGGCAAACAGCGGATGCGGATGTTTCACGTGAATCGTGTTCCAGCCGATCTGCGGGATCTTCAGCGCCGGGTCGGCCGGCTCGATCTCCTTCACATCGCCGGCGATCCAGCCGAAGCCGCGCGTCACCGTCTTTTCCAGACCACGCTCAGACATCAGCTGCATGCCGACGCAGATGCCGAGAAACGGTCTTCCGCGCTCGATCGCGGCTTCTTCGACCGCCTCCCACATGCCGTCGACGGCGCGCAGTCCGGCGGCGCAGTCGGCATAGGCGCCGACGCCCGGAAGCACGATGCGGTCGGCGCCGCGCACGCGCCCGGCATCCGCCGTCAGCTCGATCTCGGCGGCGATGCCGCCCTCGCGCGCCGCCCGCTCGAACGCCTTCACCGCCGAGCGCAGATTGCCGGAGCCATAGTCGATGATGGCGACACGCATCAGGCGCCTCCGGGATAGTGCAGCAGGCCGAGCGCCGGGCCGGTGGAGGGTCGTGGCGCGGCATGGCGCGCCGGCCGAGGTTCGGGAGGGCTCGCGACGTGATCGTGCGGCAAGGAGGCCGCTCCGACCGCCTCGGTGGCGTAGCGGATCTCGGCGTCGGCGATCCTGTCGGCCTCGACGGCGCCCCATTCGCGCCAGCCGCGGCGACGCAGCGCCGCCATCCTGAGCGCCGCGCCCTCCAGCCCGACATAGACGGAGACGAGCAGCGACAGCGCCGAGCCGGCAGGGCCGAGGCCGAGCAGCTCGCCGACGGCGCCGATGCCGAACATGGTGGCGAAGACCAGCACCGCCTCGATCACCAGGCCGTGCCAGAGCAGCCAGAGCGGCGGGACGAGGAAGCCGAGCACGGCGAAGCCGTCGCGGACGATGCGCGCCTCGGCGACCGCATCGCTGCCCAGCGCACCGTCCGGCTCGAAGATGACGAAACGGGCCATGACTATCCCTTCAGGCTGCCCTTGGTGGACGGGATGGCGTCGGGCTGGCGTGGGTCACGCTCCAGCGCGGCGCGCAGCACCCGGGCGACCGCCTTGAAGCAGGTCTCGGCGATATGATGGTTGTTGGCGCCGTAGAGATTGGCGACATGCAGCGTGATGCCGGCATTCTGCGCCAGCGCATGGAAGAACTCGCGCACCAGCTCGGTGTCGAATGTGCCGATCTTGGGCGAGGAGAAGGCGACGTTCCAGACGAGATACGGCCGGCCCGACACGTCGACTGCGGCGCGCGTCAGCGTCTCGTCCATGGCAAGGTCGAGCGAGGCGTAGCGCATGATGCCGCGCCGGTCGCCCAGCGCCTTGGCCAGCGCCTGGCCGAGCGCGATGCCGGTATCCTCCACGGTATGATGGTCGTCTATGTGCAGGTCTCCCTCGGCCCTGATCTTCATGTCGATCAGCGAATGGCGGCAGAGCTGGTCGAGCATGTGGTCGAAGAAGCCGACGCCGCTGGCGATCTCGGCCTTGCCGGTGCCGTCGACGGCGATCGAGACGGAGATGCGCGTCTCCCTGGTCGAGCGGGTGACGTCGGCGGTGCGGGCGGCGGCCATGGGCGGTCCTTGCTGCTGGCGAAAGCGCGAGCCTTGTAACAGCATGGTCGGGGGATTGAAAGTTGGGCCGCGTGGCGGCTGAAACGCTTAGCCGTTGTTCTCCCAACAGACTGGAACGATCGCAAGGTCGGCAATCGCGACATAGATCTTGCCGGTGCGAACGATGGCCTTCCCACTCACTTCGTAGCCGCACACCTCCGGCCGCCGGGTGCCATTTCCATAGGGGTCCTCGGCTTCGTATACGTCAAAGCATGCGTCAGCGTCGTCGCAGCGGGAGAGCATGACCCTTGGCGCACCGAGAGGTAGCGGGAATGATCGGTCGAAGGTATCCGAAATGCACTTTTCCATGGCTCTTCGGTCCGGGCAGGCGGCAGGGAGCACGAGCAAAGACGGCCATTGAATATTGCACTGTTCCTGGACAAGGATCGCCGGCAAATTCGGATCGGAACCCACCTCGCCATGCACGGCCTTGTTGCAAACTTCGGCTATCCTTTTCAGAGTGGGAATTTCGCCCTGAATCGCCGTCACCTGCTCGCCCGCGGCGGCAGCAAGGTTTGCCAAGACTGAAAGCCAAGCTGCGAGGGCACCGATAATGCGCATGGCTCATCGATCGTCGAAAGCAGGGTTTTGTCAACACAATCGCGAGGAGTGCTACAATTTGCATTCCCTCATCCGCGGCATACATATGGCGCATCAAACCCTCGTGTCGCGCGGATCGCCGCCTGCCGGGACCGCGCGGAATCGGAGCAAGACATGTCGAACGAACTGACCATGCACGCCACCACGATCGTGACGGTGCGCAAGGGAGGAAAGGTCGTGATCGCCGGCGACGGCCAGGTGAGCCTCGGCCAGACGATCATGAAGGGCAATGCCAGGAAGGTGCGCCGCATCGGCAAGGGCAATGTGATCGCCGGCTTCGCCGGGGCGACCGCGGACGCCTTCACGCTGCTGGAGCGGCTCGAGGCGAAGCTCGAGCAGTATCCGGACCAGCTCACCCGCGCCGCCGTCGAGCTCGCCAAGGACTGGCGCACCGACCGCTATCTGCGCCGGCTGGAGGCGATGATGCTGGTCGCCGACAAGAACGTCTCGCTGGCGCTGACCGGCACCGGCGACGTGCTGGAGCCGGAGCACGGCGTGATGGCGATCGGCTCGGGCGGCAATTATGCGCTGGCGGCGGCGCGCGCCCTGATGGACAGCGACAAGGACGCCGAGGAGATCGCCCGCAAGGCGATGCAGATCGCCGCCGACATCTGCGTCTACACCAACGGCAATTTCGTCGTCGAAACGCTCGATGCCGGCTAAGACAGCGCCGCGCTACCGCTTCCGGCCGGTGACCGAGCGGGATTTTCCCCTGCTCGGGCGCTGGCTGCGCGAGCCGCATGTGGCCGAGTGGTGGGACGACGCCGACGAGGAGCTTGAAGCGATCCGCGAGCACATGGACTCGATCTCGGTCGAGCCGCTGATCGTCGAGCTGGACGGAAAACCGATCGCCTATCTGCAGAGCTACGACCCGCATCTGGAGGACGACCACCCCTATGCCGACCAGCCTTTCGGCACGCTCGGCCTGGATCTCTCGATCGGCGAGCCGGAACTGGTCGGGCAGGGTCACGGCTCGGCGCTGCTCGCGCAGTTCATCGAAGAGCTCTTTGCAGAAGGCACGCCGCGCGTCATCATCGATCCCGATCAGGCCAACAAGCGGGCGATCCGCGCCTATGAGAAGGCGGGGTTCAGGCCGATCGGCGAGCGGACCTCGCAATACGGCCATGCGCTGCTGATGGCGCGGGACAACGAGGAGGGGGAGCTTTCTCCATGACGACGCTACCGGCGCCGGCGGACGATCCCGGGATCGCGGCGAAGAAGCGCGTCTTCCTCGCCGGGCTGCTGCTGGCGGCGGCGCTGGTCGCCGCGCAGGGCGTGGCGCTCTACCTGATGGGCCAGCCCCTCATCTGCAAGTGCGGCTATGTGAAACTCTGGCACGGGGTGGTGCAGAGCAGCGAGAACAGCCAGCATCTCGCCGACTGGTACACCTTCTCGCACGTCATCCACGGTTTCCTGTTCTACGGCCTGCTCTGGCTGGTGATGCCGCGCGTCAATGTCGGCCTCAGGCTCGTCGGCGCGGTGATCATCGAGGCGGCCTGGGAGCTGCTCGAAAACACCGACTTCATCATCAACCGCTATCGTGAATCGACGATCTCGCTCGACTATTTCGGCGACAGCGTCATCAACTCGGTGTCCGACACGCTGTGGATGGTGCTGGGTTTTGCTCTCGCCGCGCGGCTTCCTATATGGGTGACGGTGGCGCTCGCGGTCGTTTTCGAGATCGGCGTCGGCTACGTCATCCGCGACAACCTGACCCTCAACATCATCATGCTGCTGTACCCGCTGGACGCGATCAAGCAGTGGCAAAGTGGATTGTAAGAAGTACCATGACCACCTTCTCCCCCCGCGAAATCGTCTCCGAACTCGACCGCTACATCATCGGCCAGAAGGACGCCAAGCGCGCCGTCGCCATCGCGCTGCGCAACCGCTGGCGCCGGCAGCAGCTGGAGGGCCAGATGCGCGAGGAGGTGATGCCGAAAAACATTTTGATGATCGGCCCGACCGGCGTCGGCAAGACCGAGATCTCGCGGCGCCTCGCCCGGCTCGCGGGCGCGCCCTTCGTCAAGGTCGAGGCGACCAAGTTCACCGAGGTCGGCTATGTCGGCCGCGACGTCGAGCAGATCGTGCGCGACCTGGTCGAGGTCGCCATCGGCCTGACGCGCGACAAGATGCGCGAGGACGTCAAGGCGCGCGCCCATGTCAACGCCGAGGAGCGCGTGCTGGAAGCGCTGGTCGGCAAGACGGCAAGCCCGGCGACCCGCGACTCCTTCCGCAAGAAGCTGCGCGACGGCGAGATGGATGACAAGGAGATCGAGGTCGAGGTGGCCGACACCGGCACGGGCGGCATGCCGAGCTTCGAGATCCCCGGCATGCCCGGCGCCAATATCGGCGTGATGAACATCAACGACATGCTGCAGAAGGCGATGGGCGGCAAGCGCACCAAGTCGCGCAAGACCACCGTCAAGGAATCCTACGAGCTTTTGATCAACGACGAGTCCGACAAGCTGCTCGACCAGGACGAGGTGGTGCGGCGCGCGCTGGAATCGGCGGAGAATGACGGCATCGTCTTCCTCGACGAGATCGACAAGATCGCGGCGCGCAGCGACGTGTCCGGCGGCCCGTCGCGCGAGGGCGTGCAGCGCGACCTGCTGCCGCTGGTCGAGGGCACGACGGTGGCGACCAAATACGGGCCGATCAAGACCGACCACATCCTGTTCATCGCCTCCGGCGCCTTCCATGTGTCGAAGCCGTCCGACCTCTTGCCGGAGCTGCAGGGCCGCCTGCCCATCCGCGTCGAATTGCGCGCGCTCGAGAAGGAAGACTTCATCCGCATCCTGACGGAGACCGAGGCCAGCCTGATCAAGCAGTATGTCGCGCTGATGAGGACCGAGGGCGTCGAACTCGACTTCACCGACGACGCCATCGACCAGCTCGCCGGCATCGCGGTGGACCTTAACGCCACGGTGGAGAACATCGGCGCCAGGCGGTTGCAGACGGTGATGGAGCGGGTGCTCGACGAGATCTCCTTCGCCGCGCCGGACCAGTCGGGCAGCAAGGTGACGATCGACGCCGCCTATGTGCAGAAGCATGTCGGCGACCTGTCGAAGAACACCGACCTGTCGCGCTTCATCCTGTGACGATACCGGCCGGCTGCCGCGCGGCGGCCGATCAAGACAATGCCCGAGAGAAAACCGCTCGACGGATGCGGGCGCTTTTTCTAGTTTGTCGGGACAGGCAGGGCTCGGGCACGTGCGGCAACTTCTACGACAGTTCTTTCTCACCCTTGGGGTGGCCACGCTGGCGCTCGTAACGGCCGACGGGCCCGCGACCGCCCAGACCCTCGTCCCGCCCGGCAACGTCCATGCCGAGCAGCCGCCGATCCCCGGCGCTTCGTCACGACGCACCAAGTCGGGCGGCACGACGTTCGACGCGAAATACCGCAAGGTCTACCGGCTGCTGAAGACCGACGCCAAGCTGAGGAGCAAGATCAAGGAACAGGCCGCCGCCTACGGCATCGACCCGATGCACATGGTCGGCGCCATCGTCGGCGAGCACACCTACAACGTCGATGCCTACGACCGGCTGCAGACCTACTACGTCAAGGCGGTATCCTACCTCTCCAGCAAGCTGCATTTCGCCTATGAAGGCGAGGACGTGACCGACTTCATCCAGCGGCCGCAATTCCAGACCTGCGCGGACCAACAGGGCAGCGATGCGCTGTGGACCTGCCGCGAGCAGGTGTGGAACCGCGACTTCCGCGGCAAGACCGTGGACGGCAAGGCATTCCCCGACAACCGCTTCAGCGCGGTGTTCTTCCAGCCCTTCTATGCGGGCCAGACCTTCGGCATCGGCCAGCTCAATCCGCTGACCGCGCTGCAGATGAGCGACCTCGTCCACGAGGTCTCCGGCCTGCCGCGGCTCGACGCCGGCAACCCCAACCAGGTCTACGAGACCATCATGGAGCCGGACCTGACGCTCGCCTATGTGGCGGCGACGCTGAAGTCCGCGATCGAGGCCTATCGCGACATCGCCGGCTTCGACATCTCGCAGAATCCCGGCATCACGGCGACGCTCTACAACACCGGCAACCCGGAAGAACGCGCCTATTTCCTGCGGACCGAGAACGAGGCGCGCGTCGCCGAGGGCAAGGAGCCTCGTTTGCCGGAGGAGAACTATTACGGCTGGCTGGTCAACGAGAAGCTGCCGGAGCTGCAGGCGCTGTTCTGATGGAACTCAACTCGGTGGATCATATGCCGGCGGTCTCCTTGCTACAACAAGACCGGAATCAGGGTCTGTGACCGTCGCTGATAGCAGACTTCGTTCAAGGTGTATCTGCTTGACCGAGGCAAGCATGTTCTTACCGACCACACCTGCCATTTCCTTGCTATGACCGGCGTTGGGAGGAGAAATGACTTTGATCTTCTTCGTTGGAAATTCCTGACGTACCATTCGAATAGCTGGAGTAAGATCGCTGTCGCGGCTCATAATGAAAGCTTGATCGTAGTTGTCTTTGTAGGCCTGATTGAGGAGCCAAAGTGCTATATTGACGTCCGTTTCTTTTTCTTCGTGTGACCTGAACGGCTTTCCACATTTCTTGCAGAGAATATCCTTCTCCTTGAATCGTCCGATTATGGGCGTAACGCCTCGCGCTTTTAAAGCCTCAACATATTGCCGATGCCGTAGATGGGCATCGGGCAGCCACGTCGCGAAAGCGGAAAAATAGTAGATGGCGCGAATTTCGTGTACCGAAGGATCGGTAAACGTCTCAATCAGCTTTCGGAGGTCAACCCATTTCAAATGGGGACGACCAAGCCTCGATATCGCGTGATACAAGTTGAAGCCGTCAATAAAGCATGCAACCCGAGTCCGTTCTCCCATTTTCCCCCCAGAAATGAGAACCCCCGAGCCGAGGCCCGGGGGAGGCGCCGCAGCCGAGGCCACGACGGGATTACGTGTGCATATATAGGTGATTTGCCTAGGCAATGTAAAGACGAATCACCTTGAATAGACTCGATTTCGGCAAATTGTCAAGGAATGACATGCATATTGTGGGCAATCTCCTATGACACACAAAAGGCTCTCCAGAATATCGCAGCGTTCTGACCCTTACCTAAAGTCAGCGCCGCCAGGGGAAGATTGCCCGCAGCGCCGGGTCGCGCAGCCACAGGCCGCCCCACATGAGCAGGCCGAGATAGACCGAGAACAGGACGTGGCTGAACAGCGGGTTGCCGACGCGGATCTGCGTCGCCATCGCGCCGCCGAGAATGCCCATGGTCAGCACCGCGCCGAGGACGCTGGTGCGCGAATAGAGATAGAGCAGCACGCAGGCGAGTTCGATCACGCCGATCATCACGGCGTAACCGGCCGGCCAGCCGAGCTGCGCCATGGTTTCCTCCGCCACCGGCATGCCGAACAGCTTCGGCGTCACCGACGCTCCCAGCATGAACAGCGCGTAGAGGCCGGTCAGGATCCAGCCGGCAATCGTCATCATGCGTCGGTTCATTTCATCGTCCCTCGGTTCGCGTTGCTACGCCGAGGACGAATGCCACGTGCTCACTCCGACATGGGCCGGCCGGCTGTTTGCAAGATGGCGATCAAGGAGTCCAGCGTCGCCTTGTCGAGGCGCCCGATCTTGTCCGCCAGAAGGTTGGCCAGCAGCGTCGCTTCCGGGCTCAGACCGGCGGTGTCTACGATGATTCGCGGATGCGATTCCCAGGCCAGCCGCTCCAGTTCCTCGGCCTCGTCCCATATGACGTTGAAATAGCCGATGATCTTCTGCACCGTCGCCCAGTTCGGCGCGCCCCGGCGGCCATGCTCCAGGGCCGAAAGATAGGCCGGGCTGACGCCGAGCGCGGCTGCCATGTCCTTCTGGCTGATGCCGCGCTCCCGGCGCAGCGCCCGCATCTTGGCGCCGAACGGGGTCATCGCGGCGCCGGGCGGCGCAGCCGCACATAGAGCGCGCCGCCGCCGCCGTGATTGCGCGCGGCGTGATCGTGGCTGCTGACCAGACCGCGGAACGGCGCCGTGGCGAGCCAGCCGGGCACGGCGCGGCGCAGCACGCCGTCACCGCCCGAGGACGAGCCTTTTCCGGTGATCACCAGCACGTAGCGGATGCCGTTGGCATGGGCGCGATGAAGGAAGGAGAACAGCAGCGGATAGGCCTCGTCCTGGGTGAGGCCATGCAGGTCGACGCGACCCTCGATCGGCAGCCGGCCGGCGGCAAGCTTGTCATGCGTCGGGCGGTCGAGGGCGTTCTGGGCGAGCGTTTTCGGACGAGCCGGCGCAACCGGCGGCGACGCCGGCGCAGCAGGAGGCGCCTTGTCCAGCACCTCCTTCTTGGTCAGCGGCGGCTCGGCCGGCGCTTCCGGATGCTTTCGCCCTTTCAGCGGCGTCGCCGAGCGCGCGACAAGGCTCCACAGCACCCGGTCCTCGTCGGTGAGCGTCTTGTGCGACCGACGGCTCATTGCCGGATGCCCATGGCAAGCGATCGCGGAATCAAGGCAAAGAAGTCGGCCTTGGCCCGCACCACGCCGGCGATCTCTCCTGCCGCGTCGCCCGAACCGGCGAACAGGTCGCCGCGCGCCGGGCCGACGATCGCCGAGCCGGTGTCCTGGGCGATCATCAGCCGCCGGAACGGCTCTCCACCGAAAGCGGTCAGGTCCGGCGCATGGATGAAGAACGGCGTGCCGAAGGTGTGCAGCAGGCGGTCGACCGCCATGGACCGGCCGGGCGTCAGTGGTACCTTGGCGGCGGCCACCGGGCCGAGGGCGGGATCGTCGACGGTCGCCTCGCGGAAGAAGATAAAGGAGCGGTTGCGCCACAAAATCTCGTCGATCCGATCCGGATTCTGTGAAAACCAGGCGCGAATGGACTGCATCGTCACCTTTTCCAGCGGAATTTCGCCGAGATCGGCGAGGATTCCGCCGGGTCCGGTGAAGCGGTGTCCCGATTTCGCGGCATAGCTCACTCGCCGGGTCGTGCCGTCCGGCATGATGAGGCGCGCCGCTCCCTGGACATGGATGAAGAAGGCCTCGACCTTGCCGGCGACCCAGGCGATCGCCAATTTTCCGGCGTCGAGCGCGCCCTGCTCGATGGCCTGCCGGTCGAAATAGGGCTTTATGCCGGCCTCGGTCTTCTGGCCGAAGGCGAGATAGGGATCGAAGCCGGCCGGCCGGTTCGCGTCGTCGACGTCGACCAGATCGTCGGGGCGCGCCAGCAGCGGAACCGTGAAATCTGCCGTTCGGACCGGCGAGGCAGAAACCTCGGGCTCGTAAAAACCGGTGACGAAACCCCTGCCGCCGTCCTCCGCGGCGATCCGGGCCGGGACGAAATGCCGCTCGAAGAAGGCCCGCGCCTGCGCGCCGTCCGCGACCTCCGCCACCCTCGCCTCGGCATAGACGGCTTCGAAGGCGGCGAAGTCGACGCCGAGGCCGCCGGTCCGGTAGGGTTTCGACAGGACGTGGACGGCAGAGCGCCGAAAAGCGGCGAAAGCCGCCCGGCAATCATCCTCATGCCAGCCCGGAAGCTCGTCGAAATGCCCGAAAACGAAATACGGGGAGAGCGGCGGCATGGCGGCGCTCGGCGGCCGGGACGATCAGTCTTCGGCTTCGGTGGCGACCAGCTTCCAGTTGGGGTCCTTGGAGCGGGTGTCGCGGGCGAAGGTCCAGACGTCCTTGACCTCCGCGACGGTCTCCGGATCGCCGTCGATCACCTCGCCGGCCTTGTCGCGGGTCGCCGAGATCAGCTCGCTGACGACGCGCAGCGTGATGTGCGCCTCGCCGCCCTTCATCTCGGCCGAGACGATGTCGGCCTTGTCGATGCCGACGAAGGAGGACTGGATCTTCTCCGAGCGGCTCTCGCGATCGCCGATCGCGGCGACGAAACCGTCATAGACCTCGCGGGATAGCAGGTTCTTCAAGGTCTTTCGGTCGCCGTCGGCATAGGCCATGACGATCATCTCGTAGGCCATCTTGGCGCCCTCGACGAAGGATTTCGGCTCGAAGGTCGGGTCGGCGTCGCGGATGGCGCGCAGCCCCTTGTTGAGGTCGCTCGGCGGCGGGGCGACGGCGTCGATCGCCGCATAGGTGTCGTCCGGCTCGCCGGGCCCGCGCTTGCGCGGCAGCGACACGACGTTGTCCGTCTTGGAAGGATCCTTGTCGCGGGTGCGGCCGGCAGTATAGGGATCGAAGGGCTGCCGCTCGTTGCCGGTGCGGCGGCCGAGCACGTTGCGCAACTGGAAGAAGATCACGACCGCCGCGACCAAGAAAAAAATCGTCCCGAAGTCGAAGAATTCCATATCTTCCGCCAACCCGATCTTATTGAAGGTGCGACCCCGGCACAGGAACCGGGCACGGCACCGCGTGTCGCAGCAATTCATATAGATCGCAGGGGGCGATCATTCAAATCAAACACCTGCATACCTATGTATGGCACAATGTGCCAGCAGCAATTGCCGGCTCGGCCAACCCCTTCAATCCGGAATCCCAGTGCGACGCATCCTCCTGCCCCTGTTCCTCCTCGCCCTTCCGCTGATCGAGATCGCCGGCTTCGTGATCGTCGGCAGCGAGATCGGCGTGCTGGCGACGATGGCCCTGGTGCTGGCGTCCTGCATCCTCGGCTCGATCCTGCTGCGCCTGCAGGGTTTTGGCGTACTCAGCCGCATCCGCCAGGATGTCGCCGAGGGACGCGACCCCGGACGCCAACTCGCGCATGGCGTGATGATTCTGGTCGCCGGCATCCTGCTGATCATCCCCGGCTTCTTCACCGACATCATCGGCCTGCTGCTGTTCCTGCCGCCGGTGCGCGACCTCGGCTGGCGGCTGGTCCGCGACCGCGTGCAGGTCGTCGGCGACTTCGGGACGTTCCGCGGCCGACCCCATGCGGGCGGCGGGCGCGGTGGCGGCAAGGGGCCGACGATCGATCTCGACGAGGACGACTATAAACGGACGCCCGATCCGGATTCGCCTTGGCGGCGCATCGACCGGGGCTGACCCGAAGTTCGATAGCAGGTCACCTCGAGCCCGGGATCCGACCATGTCCGCCTGCCCGGCATAACTTGTGTTGCCCAGCCGAGCATGCTAGCGAGGCCGCGATTTTGATCGGGCCGCAAGGCGGCCGAAACGAGAGGATTCCGGCCGATGGCCAGCAACGAGAACACGCCGGCGGGAACGGCGACCAACGGGAACGCCCAGCAGGCCAAGCCGACGCTCAACGTGCTTGCGCAGTATGTGAAGGATCTGTCCTTCGAGAGCCCCGGCGCGCCGAACTCGCTGCGCGGCCGCGACAAGGCCCCCGGCATCAACATCAACGTCAATGTCAGCGCCAATCCGCTTTCCGAGAAGGAATTCGACGTCAACCTGACGCTGAACGCCAAGGCGACCTTCGAGGCGGAAGTGCTGTTCAACGTCGAGCTGGTCTATGGCGGCGTCTTCCGTATCGAGGGCTTTCCGCAGGAGCACATGCTGCCGCTGCTGTTCATCGAATGCCCGCGGCTGCTGTTCCCGTTCGCGCGCCAGATCATCGCCGAGGCGACCCGCAATGGCGGCTTCCCGCCGCTGATGCTCGACCCGATCGATTTCGCCCAGATGTTCCAGCAGAAGCTGGCGGAAGATCAGGCCGCCGCCAAGGTCAAGGTCAGCTGAGCGCCTCGGCCGGGCGCACCGCGCCCGGCACCTGCAGCCACAGCGCCTTGTCTCCCAATTGTGCGACCAGGCGCGCATGCGCTTCGGTCTCTCCCGACGTCAGCCGCGGCGCCAGCGGCCGCGGCCGCAGCCTGATGGCGATCTCCACGGCTTCGATCGACTGCTCGACGCGCGCCGTCTCGGCGGTGTCGAGGATGAGCGTCGCCTGCTTGCCGCCGATCAGCTCGATATAGACTTCCGCCAGCAGTTCGGAATCGAGCAGCGCACCGTGCTTGGTCCGCCGGCTGTTGTCGATGCCGTAGCGGCGGCAGAGCGCGTCGAGCGAATTCGGACCCATCGGATGCTTGCGGCGCGCCAGCGCCAGGCTGTCGACGACCCGCTCCGGCGCCACCGGCGGCAGGCCGAGACGCGCGAACTCGGCATTGATGAAGCCCATGTCGAAGCCGGCATTGTGGGCGACCAGCCGGGCGCCGTCGATGAAGTCGACGAAATCGCCGGCGATCTGGGCAAAGGTGGGCTTGCCGACGAGGTCGGTGTCGCTGATGCCGTGCACGGCCAGCGCATCGGGGTGGACGGGCCGGCCCTGCGGATTGATGTACATGTGGAAGGTGCGGCCGGTGGGGAACCGGTTGTCCAGCTCGACGCCGCCGATCTCGATCACGCGGTCATCGCGCGGGTCGAGCCCGGTCGTTTCGGTATCGAAGATGATTTCCCGCATCCGAATCAGTTCTTCCGCCTGACGTTCATGAAACCGATTTTCCGGCAGGGAGGCCGCCGGAGCAAGGTGTCCGCCGCCTCAGCTGCGGTTTTCCCCCGCCAGATCGGCGATGATGGCGGCAACGGCCTCACGGGCACTCTCCATGCCGAGCCCGGTATCGATGAGGTAGTCGGCCCGGCGCCGTTTCTCGGCGTCGGGGACCTGCTTCGCCAGGATGGCATCGAATTTCACCTGCGTCATGCCCGGCCGTGCCAGCACCCGCCTGCGCTGGATTTCCGGATCCGCCGTCACGACGGCGACCTTGTCGACGCGGCCGCGCCCGCCGGTCTCGAACAGCAGCGGAATGTCGAGGACCACCAGTGGCGCGCCGGCGGCGCGGTGCCGGGCGACGAAGGCATCGGCATCGGCTCGTACCAGCGGGTGCACGATCGCCTCCAGCCTGGCCAGCGCCTCGGGCCTGCCGAGCACGTGTCCAGCGAGGTCGGCCCGGTCGACCACCCCATCGCGCACCGTACCCGGAAACGCAGCCTCGACCAGCGGCGCGGCGGCGCCTGAATAGAGCCGGTGCACCGTCTCGTCGGAATCATGCACGGGCACGCCGGCGTCGGCGAACATGCGGGCGGTCGTCGACTTGCCCATGCCGATCGATCCGGTGAGGCCGAGGACGATCATGCCGCCTTCGCGACGATATCGGCGGCGACCAGCGCGCGCAGCTCCGGCGTCACCTCCGGCTTGACGCCGAACCATCTCTCGAAGCCGGGTGCCGCCTGGTGGAGCAGCATGCCCAGGCCGTCGACGGTTTTCAGGCCACGACGCCGCGCCGCGGCCAGCAGCGGCGTCTCGAGCGGAACATAGACGATGTCCGTGACCAGCGCGTTGTCCGGCAGATGCCCGAGGCCCAGCGGAAGCTCGGCCTCGCCATGCATGCCGACGGAGGTGGTGTTGACCAGCAGCGCCGCATCGCCAAGCAGCTCGCCGGTCGCGGCGAGCTGATGGGCGGAGAAGGCCGGGCCGAACTCGCGGGCAAGCAGCCGAGCCCGCTCCAGCGTCCGGTTGACGATACGGATGTCGCGGAAGCCCCGTGCCTTGAGCGCGTAGAGCACGGCCCGGGCCGCTCCGCCGGCGCCGAGGACCACCGCGGTCCCCGCATGCGCCCACCCCGGCGCATGCTCGTCGAGATTGGCCGCGAAGCCGTAGGCGTCGGTGTTCGATCCATGCAGCAGGCCGTCCTCGAGCCAGAGCGTGTTGACCGCGCCGATCCGTTCGGCCGCGTCGTCGCGACGGTCGACGGTGCGGAATGCCGCCTCCTTGTGCGGCAGGGTGACGTTGCCGCCAACGAAGGCGCCGCTTGCGAGCGACGAAACAAAGGCCTCGAAGTCGCCCGGCGCAACGTCGACGGCTTCGTAGCTTCCGGAAAGCCGGTAACGGGCGAGCCAATGCGTATGAATCTTCGGCGACCGCGAATGGGCGATCGGGTGCCCGCAGACGAAGGCCCTGCGTCTTGCCTCAGGCATCGATCGCCCCCAGGTCGCGCAGCGCCGCCAGCACCGGCAGCAGGGGCAGGCCGACAATGGTGAAATAGTCGCCGTCGATCCTCTCGAACAGCTGGATCCCCTCGCCCTCGATCTGATAGGCGCCGACGCTCCGTAGCGCCTTGTCGCCGACGCGGGCGAGGTGGCGGCCGATGAAGGCCGGGTCGAGAGGCCGCATGGTCAGTCGCGCGACCGAAACAGTGCGCCACAGCGTCTCGCCGTCGCGCACCAGGACCGCCGCGCTGTTGAGATGATGGGTCTTGCCGGAGAGCGCCAGCAGATGGCGCCGCGCATCCTCCATGTCCTTCGGCTTGTGAAACAGCCTGTCGCCCAGCGACAGCGTCTGGTCGCAGCCCAGCACCAGGGCTCCGGGATTGCGCCCGCTCACCTCGATCGCCTTGGCCTCGGCCAGCACCTCGGCCACCTCCTCCGGCGTCGCACCGGAACCGGCGAGCGGCGCCTCGACCGTGCGCTCGTCGATCCGGGCGGCGACAGGCCGGATGTCGAGGCCGGCATCGACCAACATCGTCCTGCGGAACGGGCTCGCAGAAGCCAGGATGAGCGTCATCGTCGCGCCCTCGCGCAAGTGGTGTCGGTAATCGCCTAGAGCGGAATGCGATCCGATCGAACCGGCATCCCGTTCTATCTCGTTGTTTTGCCGCATGATCTTGTCGGAAAAGTCTGCAGCTTCCCGGGATCATGCTCTAACGCGTCTTGCCGCGCAGGGCAACGATCGCCGCCGCCGTCTCCTCGATCGAGCGCCGGCTGACGTCGATCGTCGGCCAATTGTGGCGCGCGCAGATCTGGCGGGCGTAGGCCAGCTCCTCGGCGATGGTGGCGCGGTCGACATAGGCCTGGGAGTCGAAGCCGGTGGTCATGCCGAGCACACGGTTCTGCCGGACATGCGAAACGCGTTCGGCGCTGGCGATCAGGCCGACGATCAGCGGCCGGGTCGCCAGCGCCAGGCTTTCGGGCATAGGCACCCCGAGCACGATCGGGATGTTGGCGGTCTTGATGCCGCGGTTTGCGAGATAGATCGATGTCGGCGTCTTGGACGTGCGCGATATGCCGATCAGGACGATGTCGGCCTCGTCGACGTCGCCGGGCGACTGGCCGTCGTCATGCTCCATGGTGAAGTTGAGCGCGTCGATGCGGCGGAAATATTCGGCGTCGAGCACATGCTGGGCGCCGACGCGCCGGCCGGCCGGCGTGCCGAGATAGGACTGGAAGACGCCGAGCACCGGCTCCAGCACCGAGACGCAGGGCAGGCCCATCTCGGCGCAGCGCGAATCGATCAGTCCCGCCAGATGCTGGTCGACGATGGTGTAGAGGACGATGCCCGGCTCCTCGTCGATGTCCTCGAACACCTTGTCGAGCTGCTTTTCAGTGCGGATCAGCGGGTAGATGTGTTCGATCGCCCGCGCATGCTTGTACTGCGCGGCCGCGGCACGGCCGGCGGCGAGCAGCGTCTCGCCGGTGGCATCGGAAATCAGGTGGAGGTGGAAGAAGTTCTGCGGCTTGTTCACAGAGCGCGCCCGGTCCTGTGGGGGGGTGTGGACAACGGGCCGGAATCCGCCCTGCCCGTCGGGCGGACTGTATCAGAACGCCGCTTGTCCACAATTCACCGCGACGCGGAGCCTGATGGCGCGGTGCTGGCAATTATGGGGAAAAGCCGGCGGGTCGAATCGTCATTTCGCGAAAGTAGGAATCCGACTGCCTGGAACTCTCTGAAAAACAACGGGTTCAGAAGTTTTCCCCGAAGTTCTCCCCATCCCGGTGGGAGGCACCCACAGCCGAAAGCCGGCCCGCGACACAATGCCCGGCCGGGAAAACGTCCAATCACCGATTCCAACAGAGTCATAGAATCAGAAATTCCTTTATGAATGTTTAAAGTTTTAGAGGAGCGCCAGGGACAGCGAAGTCCGTCTCCGGCCGGACGGGACGCTTCATTCGGCGACCAGCGTGGGAGCAGTGCAGTGAGCAGCACGGACAGCAACACCAGCAGCGGCCGTGTCGCCGCCAGGCGAGCGGCGATGGCCCTCGTCCTTTTCGCAGTCGCCGCGGGCCTGCTCTTCCTTCTCGATCCGGTCGATCTCAGCCTCTGGATCAAGGCAGCCCATGTGATCGCGGTCATCTCCTGGATGGCCGGCATGCTCTACCTGCCCCGGCTGTTCGTCTATCATGCCGGAGCCGAACCGGGCTCGGTGCAATCCGAGACCTTCAAGGTCATGGAGCGGCGGCTCTACCGCCTGATCATCAATCCGGCGATGATCGCCACCTGGGTGTTCGGACTGTGGCTGGCCTGGAGCCAGTTCGGTTTCATGGGCGGCTGGCTGCATGCCAAGATAGCGCTGGTGGTGGCGATGTCGGCCGTGCATGGCTATCTCGGCGGTGCGCTGCGGCGCTTCGCCGAAGACCGCAACGAAAAGCCGGCGCGGCATTGGCGCATCGTCAACGAGGTTCCGACCGTGCTGATGATCGTGATCGTCATCCTCGTCGTGGTCAAACCGTTCTGATCGCTGGAACCGAAAAGGCGCCTTGCTCTTTCTCTAGCGAGGCGGTAAAAGCGGGGCCCTCCTCTCCGCCACACGCCGCCCCTCATCTTGGAATTCGCAGTCGGTTGCGTCAGGCGCGCTCATCGCATTCGTCGATAGCTTTTCTCACCTTCGCCAAGGCCTCCTATGCAGGAAATGAAACTTCAGGACTTCAAGAACAAGAAGCCGATCGACCTGATCGCCTTCGCCGAATCGCTCGATGTCGAGAATGCCAGCGTCATGCGCAAGCAGGAGCTGATGTTCGCGATCCTGAAGAAGCTGGCGGCGCAGGATGTCGAGATCATCGGCGACGGCGTCGTCGAGGTGCTGCAGGACGGTTTCGGCTTCCTGCGCTCGGCCAACGCCAACTATCTGCCGGGCCCGGACGACATCTACATCTCGCCTTCGCAGATCCGCCGCTTCTCGCTGAAGACCGGCGATACGGTCGAGGGACCGATCCGCAGCCCGAAGGAAGGCGAGCGCTATTTCGCGCTGCTCAAGGTCAACTCGATCAATTTCGACGATCCGGAGAAGATCCGGCACAAGATCCACTTCGACAATTTGACGCCGCTCTATCCGACCTCCCGGTTGAAGATGGAGATGGAAAACCCGACCACGAAGGACATCTCGCCGCGCGTCATCGACCTGGTGGCGCCGATCGGCAAGGGCCAGCGCGCGCTGATCGTGGCGCAGCCGCGCACCGGCAAGACGGTGTTGCTCCAGAATATAGCGCATTCGATCACCAGCAATCATCCGGAATGCTACCTGATCGTGCTGCTGATCGACGAGCGCCCGGAAGAGGTGACCGACATGCAGCGCTCGGTGAAGGGCGAGGTGGTGTCGTCGACCTTCGACGAACCGGCCGTGCGGCACGTCCAGGTGGCCGAGATGGTCATCGAAAAGGCCAAGCGACTGGTCGAGCACGGGCGCGACGTCGTCATCCTGCTCGATTCGATCACCCGCCTCGGCCGCGCCTACAACACCGTGGTGCCGTCCTCCGGCAAGGTGCTGACCGGCGGCGTGGACGCCAACGCGCTGCAGCGGCCGAAACGCTTCTTCGGCGCGGCGCGCAACATCGAGGAAGGCGGGTCGCTCACCATCATCGCCACCGCGCTGATCGATACCGGCAGCCGCATGGACGAGGTGATCTTCGAGGAGTTCAAGGGCACCGGCAATTCGGAAATCGTGCTCGACCGCAAGGTGGCGGACAAGCGCATCTTCCCGGCCATGGACATCCTCAAGTCCGGTACCCGCAAGGAAGACCTGCTGGTGCCGCGGCAGGACCTGCAGAAGGTGTTCGTGCTGCGCCGCATCCTGGCGCCGATGGGCACCACCGACGCGATCGAGTTCCTGATCGACAAGCTCAAGCAGACCAAGTCCAATTCGGACTTCTTCGATTCGATGAACACCTGACGCGAGATCGACGAGGGTTGTCGATTCGCACTCGAAACAAGTCTTCTGATAAGCGGTTCGATTCGGCTCCGGAACGTACGTGGCAACCGTTGGATAGAGCCGCGACTGTCGCGGAGGTCCGCGATGGTCTGCCACCGCGAAATCGAGTGGCCACAGGCCTGCGGTCCACGCTAGGCTGACGCCGGATTCCAACGGCTGGAAGATGCGTATTACAGGCTCCTCTCCTGTTGCCGGCAAAACAAGTGACACGATCGTTGCCCTGTCGAGCGGGCGTCTGCCGGCAGGGGTCGCGGTCGTACGCATGAGCGGACCGGCGGTCAGGGAGACGATCACGGATCTTGCCGGATTGCTGCCGCCACCGCGAATGGCGCGGTTCGGTGTCCTGAGGCTGCCTGACGGGTCGGTGCTGGACAGCGGCCTGACGTTGTTCTTTCCCGGACCTCACAGTTTTACCGGCGAGGATTGCGGCGAGTTCCAGATTCATGGTGGCCGGGCGGCGGTCGATACGTTGCTGCGGACCATTGTCCAGCGGCCGGGCTGCCGGCTGGCGCAGGCGGGAGAGTTCACGCGCCGCGCCTTCGAAAACGGTAAGATGGACCTGCTGGACGCCGAAGCGACGGCCGACATCATCGCCGCCGAGACCGAAGGCCAGCGGCGCTTCGCTGTCGAGAACAGCAGCGGCCAGCATGCGAAGCTCTACAGCGGATGGCGTGGCCGGTTGATCCGGGCGCGGGCGCTGGTCGAAGCCGAGCTGGACTTTGCCGACGAAAGCGACGTGCCCGGCTCCGTCTCGGATCAGGTTTGGGCCGACATGGAGACGCTTCTGACCGAAATCCGCGGGCATGCGGGCAGCTATGCGAAAGCCGAAATGCTTCGCGACGGTTTCGATGTCGTGCTCGTCGGCGCCCCGAATGCCGGAAAATCCAGCCTGCTGAATGCCTTGGCTCGCCGCGAGGTGGCAATCGTCACCGACGAGCCAGGCACGACCCGCGACCTGATCGAAATCGCGCTCGATCTGAACGGCACGAAAGTAAGGTTAACGGATACGGCCGGACTGCGCGAAACCGGCGGCAAGGTGGAGCGCCTCGGCATCGAGAAGGCGCGGGCACGGGCGCAAGGAGCCTCGCTCGTGCTGGCGCTTGAAGACCTGTCCGCTCCCGTGGCGGTCAGCGAGCGCTTCCCCGGCGAAGTCCTGCGGGTGGGGACCAAGCGCGACCTGGTCGGCCAGATGGAGTCAACGGACCCGTATGACTTTCTGATCTCCTGCGTAAGCGACGAAGGTTTGCCCGAGTTGCTGGCGGCGATCGAGGACCGTGCGGCAAAGGCGGGGCCGCAGCGTGGCGAACTGATACCATGGCGGATCCGCCATGTAGGGCTGCTTGAGCAAGCCATGACCCATCTTCGGCGCAGCCTGGCTGCGATACCATTGGAACTCCGCTCGGAGGAGCTTCGGCTGGCGAGCAATGCCCTGGGGCGGATCGTCGGAGAAATCGACGTGGAGGATCTGCTGGACGCGATCTTCGGCCAGTTCTGCATCGGCAAGTAGCTCGTGATTCACGTGAAACATGCGCTTCACGGCCCGTGCACGAGCGCGAATACTTGACAGGCGCGGCAAGGCGCCTATTGCAAACGACATGGCACAATCAGTGATGTTCGACGTGGTGGTGGTCGGCGGCGGCCATGCCGGCAGCGAAGCTGCCGCGGCGGCTGCGCGGGTCGGTGCCCGGACCGCTCTGGTCACGATGAGCGCCGCGGCGATCGGCACCATGTCCTGTAACCCGGCGATCGGCGGCATCGGCAAGGGCCAGCTCGTGCGCGAGATCGACGCGCTGGATGGCATCATGGGCCGTGCGGCCGACATGGGCGGCATCCAGTTCCGCCTGCTCAACCGGCGCAAAGGCCCGGCGGTGCGCGGGCCGCGCACCCAGGCCGATCGCAAATTGTATCGCGAGGCGGTCCAACACCTTATCCAATTGCAGCCGAACCTTTCCGTCCTGGAAGGCGAAGTTGCCGAGATCGTTGTCGGGGATGGACAGACGCGTGGCCTGATACTGGCCGACGGCACGCATATCGCTTGCGGGGCCATGGTGCTCACCACGGGTACTTTCCTGCGCGGCCTGATCCATATAGGCGAGCGGCGCATTCCCGCCGGCCGGATGAACGAGAAGGCGGCCGCCAGCCTGTCGGCTTCGCTGAGCCATGCCGGCTTCGCGCTAAAGCGCCTGAAGACGGGAACCCCGCCGCGCCTGGATACCGCAACGATCGACTGGGCAGGTCTCGGCCGGCAGGCCGCGGACGAGGAGCCCGTGCCTTTCTCGCTGATGACCGAATCGATCGCCAATCCGCAGATCGAATGCGGCATCACCCGCACCACGGAGGCTACGCATCGCGTCATCCGCGACAATCTGCATCGGTCGGCGATGTATTCCGGCTCGATCGAGGGTGTCGGGCCGCGCTACTGCCCTTCGATCGAGGACAAGATCGTCAAGTTCGGCGACCGAGACGGCCACCAGATATTTCTCGAGCCGGAAGGCCTGGACGATCCGGTGGTCTATCCCAACGGGATTTCGACCTCTCTTCCAGAAGACGTGCAGCTCGCCCTGCTCAAGACCATTCCGGGGCTGGAGCGCGCTAAGATGCTGCAGCCGGGCTACGCGATCGAGTACGACCACGTCGATCCGCGCGAGCTCCACGCCACGCTCGAGACCGGCAAGATCGCCTGCCTTTTCCTGGCCGGGCAGATCAACGGCACCACCGGTTACGAGGAGGCGGCGGCGCAGGGCCTGCTGGCCGGGCTCAACGCGGCACGGCGCGCTTCGGGCGAAGCCGGCGTCGTCATCGGCCGCTCCGAGGCCTATATCGGGGTCATGGTCGACGACCTTACGACAAGGGGCGTGACCGAACCTTACCGCATGTTCACGTCCAGGGCGGAGTTTCGCCTGTCGCTTCGGGCCGACAATGCCGACACGCGGCTGACTCCGCTTGCGGAAAAATGGGGCCTGGCGTCGGTCGAGCGCCGTAGTGCCTTTGCGGCGCTGGCTCGCCGGCGGGAGCAGGCCATGGGTCTTGCGCAATCCTTGTCACTGACGCCCAACGAAGCGCGGCGGCACGGTCTGAACATCAATATGGACGGCAAGCGACGGTCGGCCTTCGAGCTGCTGTCCTATCCCGAAATCGATGTCCCGCTGCTGTCGGGCATATGGCCCGAGTTGGCTGCTCTCGACGCGAAGACCGCGGAGAGCCTGGAGATCGAAGCAGGATATGCGGTGTACCTCGACAAGCAGACCGGGGATATCGAGCAGATAAGAAGGGACGAGGAAAGGCTGATTCCAGAAGGCCTTGATTTTGCTTCGCTTCCCGGCTTGTCCAACGAGTTGAAGCAGAAGATGGCGCATCGCAGGCCGGCATCGATCGCCGCGGCGGCGCGGATGGAAGGCATGACGCCGGCGGCGATGGCGATCATCGCCGCGCGTGTCCGCGAGGCAGAGCGGACCGCTGGAGACCGGGCGGCGTGAGCGCCGAAGCATTCGAGGCGCTTGTCAAGATCGCAGGGCCTGTTTCACGTGAAACTTTCTCCCGCCTGCAGCGGTTTGTCGCACTTTTCCAGCGCTGGAACGCGGTAACGAATCTGGTTGCCGCTTCGACGGTGGAGGATCTGTGGGCCCGCCACATTCTTGACAGCGCGCAATTGGCAAAGCTCCGGCCGCTGTCCGGCAGATGGGTCGATCTCGGGTCCGGCGGCGGCTTTCCGGGCCTCGTCTTGGCCATTCTGGGGCGCGAGACGCCGGGCTTCCGTATAGACCTGGTCGAGAGCAACCGAAAGAAGGCCGGGTTCCTTCAGACGGCAAGCGGCGAGCTCGGCCTGCCGGCGGCCATCCATGGACGGCGGATCGAACAGGTCCACGAAAAAATCGGGCAGGTCGACGTCGTCACGTCGCGCGCCCTCGCACCCCTATCCCACCTGCTGGCTCTTTCGGAGCCATGGCTGACAAAGGGTGCAACGGCGCTTTTTCACAAAGGTCGGGAATATCGCCGCGAGATCGAAGAAAGTTCTCACTTGTGGCACTATCACCTGATAGAACACCCAAGCGCGGTCGAATCGCAGAGCGTTATCCTAGAGATAAGCCGGCTGGATCGGGCGCGCTGACAGAAACAGCCATCGCGGCGGAACCATGTCCCAATCGCCTCGGATCATCACCATCGCCAACCAGAAGGGCGGGGTGGGCAAGACCACCACCGCCATCAACCTGGCGACGGCCCTGGCCGCGATCGGGGAGCGGGTCTTGCTCGTCGATCTCGATCCGCAGGGCAATGCCAGCACCGGCTTGGGCATCGACCGCCGGGATCGTGTCTCGTCCTCCTACGACGTGCTCACCGGGGCGCTGTCGCTCGAAGACGCGGCGATGGAGACGGCCGTTCCTGGCCTGTTCCTCGTTCCCTCCACGCTCGACCTGCTCGGCGTGGAAATGGAGATCGCAGGCACTCCCGACCGCGTGCTGCGGCTGCGCAATGCGGTTCGCTCCTCGGCAGCGAGAGTGGGTCTCTACAGCTATATCTTGATCGATTGTCCGCCCTCCCTCAACCTGTTGACGTTGAACTCCATGGCGGCGGCGGATTCCGTGCTTGTCCCGCTGCAATGCGAGTTCTTTGCGCTGGAAGGCTTGAGCCAGTTGCTCGAGACGGTCGAAGAGGTCCACCGGACGGTCAATCCCGATCTCACCATCCAGGGGATCGTCATGACCATGTATGACGGCCGCAACAACCTGGCCAATCAGGTCGTCGACGACGTGCGGGCTCATCTCGGCGACAAGGTCTACAACACGATTATCCCCCGCAACGTGCGCGTGTCGGAAGCGCCGTCGCACGGCAAGCCGGCGATCCTCTACGATCTCAAATGCACGGGCAGCCAGGCGTATCTGCAACTGGCGTCAGAAGTGATCCGGCAGGAGCGCCGCCTGCGGGCTGCGTGAGATTTATCCGGGCCGAATTGTAGGCTGAGCGACATGCCAATGAACGATGATCCTTCCAGACGCAGGCTTGGGCGCGGGCTTGCCGCGTTGATCGGCGAAATCGACAAGCCGGCGGAGCCGCAGCAGCCTATTGTGCAGGGCGAGCGCAAGGTGCCGATCGAGTTCATCGAACCCAACCCGCGCAATCCCCGGCGTGCATTCGGCGACGCCGACCTCACCGACCTGGCTCAATCCATCAAGGAACACGGCATCGTCCAGCCGGTGGTGGTGCGGCCGTCCGGCAATACGCCGGGGCGCTACGAGATCATCGCCGGCGAGCGGCGCTGGCGGGCGGCCCAGCGGGCGGGGCTGATCGACATCCCGGTGATCGTGCGCGAGGTCAACGACCGCACGGCGCTGGAGCTTGCGATCATCGAGAACGTCCAGCGCACCGATCTCAACCCGATCGAGGAGGCGATGGGCTATCAGCAGCTCATCGACGACCATAGCTATACCCAGGCCGATCTCGGCCAGGTGATCGGCAAGAGCCGCAGCCATGTCGCGAATACGTTGCGGCTACTCAAGCTGCCCGACGACGTTCGCGGCATGCTGATCGATGGCGCCCTGTCGGCCGGCCATGCACGGACGCTGGTGACGGCGCAGGACCCGACCGGCCTGGCCAAGCGCATCGTAGACGAGGGCCTGTCGGTGCGCCAGGCCGAGGCGCTGGCCCAGCAGCCGGCGGAGACGCCGCAAGAGGCGCCGGCCAAGACGCAGCGCGAGAAGGATGCCGATACGGTCGCGCTGGAGAAGCTGCTGACCAACGTGACCGGGCTGAAGGTCGCGATCAACCACAAGCAACAGGGCGGCGAGATGCGCATCGCCTACCGCAGCCTGGAACAGCTCGACGATTTGTGCCGCCGGCTAAAGACATAATTGCCGAGATAGTTTGCCGGCTTATCCTAGACGGGTATTCCGCTCTATCTCTTTGTTTTAGCGCATGATCTTCATCCTAAAAGTCCGCGACTTTTCGGGATCATGCTCTAGCGTAAAGCGCCCTTGGCGTTCTGCCGGGACTCCACCGCGATCTGCAGCAGGGTGCCGTGCGCCAGGGCGACGGCAAGGTCGGGCCGCCGCCTGGTCTGCAGCACCGTATCGTGCAGTCTGGACAGGATGCGGGCCAGCCCGCGGCTGGTCCATCGCCCCAGCGCCTGTTCGACCAGCCGCCGACGGCTGAAAAAGACGGGTGGTTTTGCGGCAGCGACGGCGGAGGCGGCATTCGTCCCGTTCCTCTCCATCGCCACGCGCATGAGTTGAAGCGCCTGGAGCTGCCGCTGCATCGACGAAAGAACCGCATAGGCCTGGCTGGAGCCGAGTGCCTGGCGCGCGAAGGCCGCATCGAAGGCCTGGAGATTGCCCTCCAGAACGGCGTCCACGGCCTCGTCCACGGAAATTGACGAGACATCGCCGGTCAGCGCGCGGACGTCCTCCACCGATATGCTGCCGGTGCCGAGTGCATAAAGCGCCAGCTTGGCGACCTCGCCGCGGCTGGCCATGCGATCGCCGCCGAGATTGCGGCGCAGCAGCGCGCGAGCCTCCGGATCGATCGACAGGCCGGCCTTGCGCAGCTCGTCGTCGATGACCGCGTCGACCGAGCGGGCGTCGTCGGCATAGCAAGGCAGTGCTATGCCGGCAGCCGCCGACTCCACCGCCGCCCGCAGGCCGGTCCCTTTCTTGAGGTCGCCTGCCTCGATCAGCAGGACGGCGTCGGCGAGCGGGGACGCACACAACGCCTTCACGTCTTCGGCAAAAGTCTTCTGGCCCTGCGCATTGCGCACCCACAACAGCCGGCGTCCGGCAAACATCGGGATCGTGTTGGCCTCGTCGAGAAGCCGGCCGGGATCCTTGTCGAGCTCGGCGGCGTCGAGACGAACGACCGAGAAGGGGTCGTCCAGTGCAATCCCCGTGTTTTGAGCGAAACGGCGCGCCCGCTCGCTGACCAGGCCGCGGTCGGGGCCGTAGATGAGGACGACGGGCGTCTCCTGGCGCGGCCGGGCGAGCCACGCATCGACTTCATGGGCTTTCAGCTGTGCCATGCGCCTGGGGTTAGCATGGTTACGAATGGGGCGAAACGGCGTCGAGCATCATGGCCGCGGGGACGCGGCCGGCAGCCGTATCGCCGCCGCGACCAGTGCCTGACCCATGGCCGATTGCGGCGCGGCGATCACGCGACGGGCGTCGCCGGTCTCGACGATGCGTCCGCCGTCCATCACGGCGATGCGGTGGGCGAAGCTGCGGGCGACGGCGACGTCATGGGTGATGAACAGATAGGCGATCTGCCGGTCCTGACGCAGACCGGCGAGCAGGTCCAGGATGTCGGCGCGCACGGAGACGTCGAGAGCCGAAACCGCCTCGTCGAGCACGATCAGCTCCGGCCGCGTGGCAATGGCGCGGGCAATCGCCACGCGCTGCCGCTGCCCGCCCGAGATCTCGTGGATACGCCGCTCTCGCAAGGCGCGGGAGAGGCCGACTTCCTCCAACAGGGCGTCGATCGCAGCCGGGCGTCCGGATCGAGGAACGAGGCCGTGGATACGCAGGGGGTCGTCGAGCACGCGCTCGACCGTGGCGCGCGGGTTGAAGGCGGCGAGCGGATCCTGGAACACCATCTGAACTCTGGGCCGCAGGCGGCGCAACGGGGCGCCGCGTAGCGCAAGCAGGTCTATTCTGTCGAAGAACAGGCTGCCTGCGTCCGGCTCGACGAGCCGCATGACCACGCGGGCGAGCGTCGACTTGCCGCTGCCGGACGGGCCGACCAGCGCCAGCGTCTCGCCGCGCGCCAGCGAGAAATCGACGCCGTCCAGTGCGGCCAGGCGGTTCTCGCCCCGCCTGAAGGTCTTTCGCAGCCCGGTGGCAGCCAGCAGGAGTTCGGTCATGCCCGACCCTCGCCGGGAGATGCCGGATCGTCGAGCGGCAGGCAGGAGGCAAGCAGCGCGCGTGTGTAATCGGCCTGCGGTTCCAGGATGATCCCGGTGGCGGTGCCGGTTTCGACGACCGCCCCATCCTTCAGCACGACGATGCGGTCGGCGATCGACGCGGCGAGGGCGATGTCGTGCGTGACGATCAGCAGCGCCATGCCGGTGTCGCGCACCAGCGTGTCGATCAGCCTGACGATCCCGGCCTGGACGATGGTGTCGAGCGCGCTGGTCGGCTCGTCGGCGATCAGCAGGGCCGGCTCGGCCGCGATGGCGGCGGCGATGCCGACGCGCTGCTTCTGGCCGCCGGAGAGCTGGTGCGGATAGGCATGCAGCAGGTTGTCCGGATCGGGCAGGCGGACCCGGCCGAACAATCCTGCGGCACGGCTCATGGCGGAGCGGCGGTCGAGGCCGAGATGGACTTCGACGACCTCGGCGACCTGACGACCCACCGGCACGACCGAGTCGAGGGTTCCCGCCGGGTCCTGGAAGACGAAGCCGACATCCTTGCCGTTGCGTGGCGGCTGCGACAGGCCGGGCCAGGACAGTGAGCCGCCGACCCGCGCGTCGCGCGGCAGCAGGCCGGCGATCGCCAGCGCCAAAGAGCTCTTGCCCGAGCCGCTCTCGCCGATGACGGCGACGCGCTCGCCGGCACCGATCGTCAGGTCGATGCCGGCCAGCGCCTCGCCTGCCGCGGATGCATAACGCACGCGCAGCCCGGCGATTTCCAGCAGCGGCGTCACGACAGGCTCCTGCGCGTCGCCGAAGCCTCGACCACGCCTTCGCTGACGAGATAGACGCCGAGCACCGACAGCACCAGCGCGATGCCGGGGATGATGGAGAGGAAGGGTGCCGAGCGCAGCACGGCGCGGCCCTCGGCAATCATGCCGCCCCAGGTCACGCGGTTGGGGTCGCCCAGGCCGAGGAAGGACAGCGAGGCCTCGATCAGGATGGCGCCGGCGACGATGACCGAGCTCAGCGCCAGCACCGGCGGCAGGGCATTGGGCAGCACCTCGCGCAGGGCGATCTCGACCGGATGCATGCCGACGATGCGGGCGCCGGCGACGAAATCGCGCTCGCGGATGGACAGGATCTCGGCGCGGGCGATGCGGGCCGGTCCGGTCCAGGCTCCGAGGGCGATGGCGCCCACCACGGTGGCCAGCGACGGGCCGGCGACGCTGACGAAGGCCAGCGCCAGCAGGAAGCCGGGAACGGTCTGGAAGGCGTCGGTGATGCGCATGAGCACATCATCGGTCAGGCCGCTGGCGAAGCCGGCCGCAGTCCCGACAAGCGAGCCGGCAACGATTGCGGCGGAGGCGGCGGCCAGCCCGACGGCGAGCGAGGTGCGGGCGCCGTGGAAGAGGCCGGCGAGCACGTCGCGGCCGAGCCTGTCCGTGCCGAGCGGCAGCGACCAGTCCTGGAACGGCGGGGTCAGCGGCCGCCCGGCGATCGACAGCGGATCGGCCGGGAACAGGAGCGGGGCGACAAGCGCCATCACCGCGAGCGCGGACACGATCGCCGCGCCGGCAAGCGCCTCGGGCGAGTGCAGGAAGCGTCGCAAGGTCATGCCGCCTCGCCGGCGCCGACGCGCGGGTCGAGCACGGCATAGAGGATGTCGACCGCCAGGTTGATGAGAACCACCAGCACGGCGCTGACCAGGATGATGCCGAGCAGCAGCGGCGTGTCGCGGCCGGCCACCGCCTCCTGCGCCAGCCGGCCGAGCCCGGGAACCGAAAACAGGCTTTCGATGACGACGCTGCCGCCGAGCATCGCCGCAGATTGCAGGCCGAGCATGGTGACCAGCGGCAGCAGCGCGTTGCGCGCCACATGGCCGATGACGATGCGGCGGCGCGGCAGGCCGCGGGCGCGGGCGGCGAGCACGAAATCCATGCGCCAGGCCTCCGCCATGCCGGCGCGCATGACCCGCAGGTAGAGCGCCAGGTAGATGAGGCCGAGGCTGGCGACGGGAAGGACCAGATGCCGACCGATGTCGAGGGCGCGGTCCAGCCCCTGCTTGCCCGACGCGATGGTCTCGATGCCGCTCACCGGGAACCAGCGCAGTTGCACGGAAAACAACACCGTCAGCACGAGGCCGAGCCAGAAACCGGGCACGGCATAGAGGGCGAGCGAGCCGATCGACAGCAGGCGATCCCGAAAACTGCCCGGGCGTGAGCCGGCAAGGATTCCGAGCAGCGAGCCGAGTGAAAACGATAGCGCCGTGGCGCTGCCCATCAGCAGCAGCGTGTTGGGCAGCCGCTCCAGCACCACGTTGAGCACCGGCCGCGAAAAGGTGACGGAACGGCCGAGATCGAGCTGCGCGAGCGACCAGACATAGAGGCCGAAGCGGGCGAGCGGCGAGCGGTCGAGACCCCAGGCCTTTCTGAGCTCCTCGATCATGCCGGCATCGCCGCCGGTCGACACGACATAGGCGTCCACCGCATCCCCCGGTGCTGCCTCGAGCAGGAAGAAGCCGCCGACAATGACGATCGCCAGGACCGCGACGGCGCCCACAAGGCGGCGCAGGATGACGGCGCGGACGCGGTTCATGAGGGCGCTCACCTCAGGAATTCAGCATCCGCGACGCCGGTATGCAAGCATTTGTCACAGATTACGCACCGAGCCAGGTGTCCGCCCAGTTGGAGACCACCCAGCGCGGATTGTTGGCGATGTTGCCGACCGATTCGTGCGCGACGCTGACGAAACCCCATTCGGCGACGTTGATCAGCGGCAGGTCCTCGGCGACGAGCTTCTGGAATTCGCGATAAAGGGCGATGCGGGCCTCCGGATCGATCGTCTCCGACGCTTTGGCGATGAGGGCGTCGATGGCCTCGTTCCTGTAGCCGCCCTGGTTGGAGAAGGGCACGCCGTCCGGCAAGCCGCTCTGCACGAGGATTGTGGTGGAGATCGCCGGATCGACGCGGAAGACCGGCGGGGCCACCGCAAGATCGAAGGCATGGTCGGTGTAGACGGCCTTCTGATGCGCTGCGGCGTCGTTGTTGACGATCTCGGCATCGATGCCGACCACGGCGAGCGCCTGGCGCAGATAGTCGCCGAACTGCCGCGTCTCGTTGAAATAGGGGGCCGGCAGCAGCTTCAGCGAGAAGCGCTTGCCGTCGCCGCCGCGCGGATAGCCGGCCTCTTCGAGCAGCGCATCGGCCCTGGCGGGATCGAAGGCGTAGAGCGGCACCTCGTCGGTATAGAAGGTCTTGCTGTTGAGCGGCACCGGGCCGGTCGAGGCGGTGGCGTAGCCGAGGAAGATGGTGTCGACGACGAACTTCCTGTCGATCGCATGGGCGATGGCCTGGCGGACCTTGCGGTCGGCGAGTTCCTTGCGGCGGTGGTTGATCTCGACGACGAGCTGATAGGTGAGATCCTCATAGCCGCGCGACACCACCTTGAGGCCGGGGACCTCGGCGATGCGAGCGAGGTCGGCGAGCGGCACGGCCGAGAAGGCGGCAAGATGGATCTCCTCCGCCTCGAGCGCGCCGGCGGCGGCGGCGCGATCGGGCAGGACGCGGTAGACGATCTCGTCGAGAAGCGGCAGGTCCTTGTCCCAATAGGACGCATTCCGCTCCAGCCGGTAATATTCGCCAGGCTTGTGCTCGGCGAAGCGGAACGGGCCGGTGCCGATCGGCGCGGTGTTGGCCGGGTTGTCGGCGATCTCGCCCTGCTCGTAGACATGCTTCGGCAGCACGCTGGTCAGCGGCGGCAGAGCGTTGCGGATGAGCTGGAACGGCGTCGGCTTGGAGAAGCGGAAGACGGCGGTATGCTCGTCCGGCGTGTCCACCGACTCCAGGTCCTTGAAGACGACGCGGCCGAGATTCTGCAGCGGCTTCCATACGTTGAGCGCCGAGAAGGCGACATCGGCCGAGGTGAAGGGTTTTCCGTCGTGCCAGGTGACGCCCTCGCGCAGCCGGAAGGTGACGGACAATCCGTCGTCGGAACCTTCCCAGCTCGTCGCCAGCCGCGGGACCAGACCGTCGGCGCCGTCAAAGGAGGCTTCGGCGAGCGGCTCCACCACCTTGCTCGCCACGAAGAACACGCCGTTGGAGGCGACCATCGCCGGATTGAGGTTGCGCGGCTCCGAATCGGCGGCGACGATCAGGCGCCCACCCTTCTTCGGCGTCTCCTGCGCCCGCAGATGGGCCGGCAAGGCGGTGGAGGCGAGCAGCGCGGCCGAGCCGGACAGCAGCGAACGTCTCGAGAGCGGGAGAAGGGGCATCGTGGCGGTCCTTGCTGGGCGGTTCGTCTGCGTCAATTAGCCAGAATAGCCCGGCCGCCCACAAGGGGCGAGAACGGAAATGTCGTTGAGGCAGCCGCGGCAGGAACGCGGTTGCGCACGCGGGACGGCCCGATCAGCGGACAACGTGCCTGTCCGGCTCCAGCAACCGCCTTCCGGCAGCGTCACGCAGCATAAGGTCGCCGAGCGCCACGAAAGAAGGATTGGCGAAATCGGCTTGGCCGGGCCGGTTGCGATTGCCATAGGTGAGCGGAATGCCGTCGACGGTCATGGTCATGCCGCCGGCAGCCCGCAGGATGGCGTCGCCGGCGGCCGTGTCCCATTCCATGGTGCGGCCGAAACGCGGGTAGAGATCGGCCTCGCCGCAGGCGACCAGGCAGAATTTCAGCGACGAGCCGCGCGACACCAGCGCCTCGACGTCGAAGCGCTTCAGCCATTCGATGGTGTCCTCGGCGCAGTTGACGCGGCTGCCGACGACAGCCAGGCGCGTCGGCGCAGGGCGGGTGACGATGCGGCGCAGCGGCCCGGCAAGGCCGTGCTCGACGTCGGCGCGCCAGGCCTCGTTGCCGGCGGCGGCGAAGACCAGGCCGAGCGCCGGCGCATGGATCATGCCCATGACCGGACGGCCGCCTTCGATCAGGGCGATGTTGACGGTGAACTCGCCGTTGCGCTGGATGAATTCGCGGGTGCCGTCCAGCGGGTCGACCAGGAAGAATCGTTCCGCCGTGCGCGGCACGCGACCGGCGGCTGCTTCCTCCTCGGCGACCACGGGAATGCCGGCGCATTCAGCCGCCAGTCCCCGCAGGATCACGGCCTCGGCGCGATGATCGGCTTCGGTAACCGGCGAGCCGTCGGTCTTGCGGCGGTGGCCGAACGCCCCGTCGGCATAGACCGCCATGATTTCGCGGCCGGCCGCGAGGCCGATGTCGATCAGGGTTTTTGGGGTCACGCGAGAGTGTCCGATCGGGTCCGTTGCTGTCTGCCGCTATAGCATTGCGCACCCGGAAATCCACGAGGATCGCATGCCGGTCGTGAAGCGGGCTCAAGGTTGAGGGATGCGCTATTCGACGCTTTCCTCGATCTTTTCCATGTCGTCGTCGGAAAGGCCGAAATGATGGCCGATCTCGTGGATCAGCACATGGTTGACGATCGAGCCCAGCGTCTCCTCGTTCTCGGCCCAATAATCGAGGATGGCGCGGCGGTAGAGCGTCACCCGGTTCGGACCTTCGCCGGTCGCCGGGTTCCAGCGTTCGGCGATGCCGCGGCCCTCGAACAGGCCGAGCAGGTCGAACGGCGTTTCCAGCGAGAGGTCGTCCATGATCTCCTCGGTGGGGAATTCGGCGATCTGGATGATCACCTCGCCCGTCAGCTTGCGGAATTCTTGCGGAAGATGCGCATAGGCCTCCAGCGCCAGAAGCTCGAATTCCTCCATGGAGGGCGAAAGCTGGTCATGCCAGGCGCGGGTCTGATAGATGCGGGCCATTTCCTGTCCTTTCGGGCGCATATAGCCTTTTGGCCCGCGGGTTTCGAGGCTTTTGCGCGGGAACCGGAGAAAAGCGCCAGCCCAGAGGAATAAATTCTTGCAGAGTCTGCTTGACTCCCGGGAGGCGCTCTGGAATCTATTAGAACATAACAGGAACAATGTCGGTCGGAAGTTTATCGTCATGGCAGCGCATGCCGTGGCGCAGGATCTCGTTCGCACCCTGCGCCATCAAATCGCGAAGATCGAGGGACGTCTGGCCGAACGCCTCGACGAGCGGCAGGAGGCGGCTTCTCAGGAGCTGGATGCCACAGGCGGCAAGGACATGCTCCCCATCGGCGTGCAGCGCCTGGATGCGGCCCTCGGCGGCGGACTTCCCGCCAGCGGCCTTGCCGAAATCCACGGCCATGCCAGCCGCGATGCCGGCGCGGCCGCCGGTTTCGCGCTGGCGCTCGTGCGCCTGCTGGCGCAGGAGAAGGGCGTCCGGCCCCTGCTCTGGGTCGGCACGGCGGACATCTTCCGGGAGGCGGGCCGGCCCTATGCGCCGGGGCTGACCGCACGTTTCGGCCTGTCGCCGGAAAACCTTCTCGTCGCCGAAGCCGAAAAGCTCACCGACGTGCTGTGGATCGCCGAGGAGGCCGCGCGTCTCGATGCCTTCCAGGCCGTCCTGCTCGAAATCCGCGGCAATCCGCCGGTGCTCGACCTCACCGCGACGCGGCGCCTGCACCGGCGCGCCCTGCTTGCCGGGCTGCCGCTCTTCCTCGTCCGCGCCGCCGGCGAACCGGAACCGACGGCGGCACCGCTGCGCCTCACCGTCGCGGCGGCGCCGGCGGCACCGCGGCTTACCCTGGCGGGCCCTCTCGCCGGCTCGATCGGCCCGCCGGCCTTCCGGGTGACGATCGGCAAGAGCCGGACCGCAATTCACGCCGCCTTCACCCTGGAGTGGATCGATGATGCCTTTCGCGAAAGACGGAAGCACTCCGCAACGGATACTGTCCCTGTGGTTCCCCTACCTCCCCGCGGACCGGCTGTTGCGGCAGCGGCTGGGAAAGGCCTGGCGGGCGCAGGGGCACGGCGGGACGCAGCCGCTGGTGTTCAGCCGGCTGGAGAGCAATACGCGGCGCATCGCCGCCTTCGACGCACGGGCTAGGGAGCTGAAGCTCAGGATCGGCATGGGCATCGCCGAGGCGCGCGCCATCCATCCGGCGATCGAGGTCGTCGAGGCGGATGGCGCGGCCGACCGGCGGCTGCTCGAAAGCCTTGCCGATTGGTGCGACCGCTACACCCCGCTGGTGGCACTCGACGACGAGGACGGGCTGTTCCTCGACATCACCGGCTGCGCGCATCTGTTCGGCGGCGAGCGCGCCATGCTGGACGACCTGCTCGGCCGCTTCTTCCATCAGGGTTTCGACGTGCGCGCCGGCCTTGCCTCGACGGCCGGGGCTGCCTGGGCGGCGGCGCGCTTCGGCGGTGCCACGGTGGTCGGGCCCGGCGAGGAGGAGGACCTGCTGGCGCCCTTGCCGCTGGCGGCGCTGCGGCTGGAACCGGAGACGCGCGCCCTTCTCGAAAGCGTCGGGCTGCGCACCTCGGGCGCCATCATGGCCGCGCCGCGGGCGCCGCTGGTGCGCCGGTTCGGCAAAAAGGTGGTGCTGAGGCTCGACCAGGCGCTGGGGCGGGTGCAGGAAACCATCTCGCCGCGGCTGCCGGTTCCATCGCTCTCGGCCGAGCGGCCGCTCGCCGAGCCGATCGGCCTGCTGGACGACATCGAGATGATGGTGGCGCTGCTGGCAAGGCAGTTGAAGAGGGATCTGGAGCGGCGCGGCGAAGGCGCCGAGCGGCTGCAGCTGCATCTGTTCCGGGTCGACGGGGCCGTGAGCCGGATCATGGTGGGCAGTTCGCGCCCGCTGCGCGAACCCGGGCTGATCCAGAGACTCTTCCACGAAAAATTGACTGCGCTCGCAACGGACATCGACGCGGGTTTCGGTTTCGACCTGATCAGGCTGTGCGTGCTGGCGGCGGCACGCCTCGATCCCGCACAGGCCGATCTCGACGGGACCATGGCGGACGCCGCCGGCGACATCGCGCTTTTCGCCGACCGGGTGCGCGCCAAGCTCGGCGACGAGGCCATCCGCAGGCCGCGCCTCGTGGAAAGCCATCTTCCGGAGCGGGCAGCGGCGGCAGTTCCCTTCTCCAGCCTGCCCGATGATGCAAGAACGGCGATCCGTCAGCCGGCTGTCGGAAAGGAGCGCCCGCTCCGCGTCTTCGACCAGCCCGAACATGTCGAGATCACCGCTGCCGAGGTGCCGGAGGGACCGCCGCTGCGGTTCCGCTGGCGACGGGTGTCCTATCGCGTGGTGCGCGCGGAGGGACCGGAGCGCATCGCGCCGGAATGGTGGCGCGAGGCGGAGAAGAGCGAGACGCGCGACTATTTCCGCATTGAGGACGAGGAGGGCCGCCGCTACTGGCTCTATCGGCAGGGTCTTTACGGTGCGACGACAGCGCCGCGCTGGTTCATGCAGGGGATCTTCGCATGAGCACGCAGCCTGCAAGGTCTCATCAGCCGGCTTCGCCGCATTATGTCGAGTTCGGCGTGCAGTCGAATTTTTCCTTCCTGCGCGGCGCGTCCAGCCCGGAGGAGCTGGTGGTCGCGGCATGCGCTCTCGGACACGCCGGCATGGGGCTTGCCGACCGCAACTCCGTCGCCGGCGTGGTCCGCGCCTGGAGCCGGTCGAAACTCATCAAGCTGTCGGAAGAGGACGAACCGGTTTCACTGGCTTATCATCCCGGCTGCCGGCTGGTTTTCGGGGACGGCACGCCGGACATCCTTGCCTATCCGCAGGATCGGGAGGGTTGGGGACATCTCTGCCGCCTGCTCACCCAGGCGAACATGCGCGAGGAAAATCCGAAAGGCGCGACGCTCCTCGAACTGGGCGATCTGCTCGAATGGGGCGACCGGATGTCGCTTGCAGTGCTGCCCGACCTGTCGCCCGCAGCCGATGATCCGCTTGCGCTGCTTCGCCGGCTCAAGGCGCGCTTCGCCAGCAATTTTTGGCTGGCCGTCGCTCCCGACTATGGCGGTGACGATCGATTCCGGATCGAGCAGGCTGCGGCAATTGCGGCATCGGCGGGGCTTCGGCTGATGGCGACGAACGACGTGCTCTATCACTCGGCCAGCCGGCGCCCGCTGCAGGATGCGCTGACCGCCATAAGGCTCAATGTCCCGATCGGCGAGGCCGGCTTCGCGCTTTCCGCCAATGCCGAACGCCACATGAAGCCGCCGGCCGAGATGGCACGCCTGTTCCGCCGCTATCCCGAGGCCCTGGCCGAAACGCTGCGGTTCGCGCAAAGCCTGTCCTTTTCTCTGAAGGAACTGCAGCACAATTACCCGGAAGAGACCACCGAGGAGGGAGTAGACCCGCAAACCGAACTGGAAAGATTGACCTGGGAGGGAGCAGGGAAACGCTATCCCGACGGTGTTCCGGACAAGGTCGCCGGCCTGATACGGCATGAGCTGGGGATCGTCGGCGAAAAGAAATATGCCCGGTATTTTCTGACTGTCCGCGACATCGTCCGGTTTGCCCGCGAGGAAGCCAAGGTGCTTTGCCAAGGGCGCGGCTCGGCGGCGAATTCAGTCATCTGCTATTGTCTCGGCATCACCGAGGTGAACCCCAACCTAACGGAGGTTCTGTTCGAGCGCTTCGTGTCGACGGAACGCGACGAACCGCCCGACATCGACGTCGATTTCGAACACGAGCGGCGCGACGAGATCATCGCCTACATCTACAGGAAATACAGCGAGAAACGCACCGCCCTTGCGGCTGCCGTGGTCTGCTATCGCGGCCGCTCGGCCATGCGCGAGGTCGCCAAGGCCATGGGCCTGTCCGACGACGTGCGCGGCGCGCTGTCGGGATCGATCTGGGGCTGGTCGTCGTCCGAGCTCGGCGACAAGGAGGCGAAGGCCGGCGGCCTCGACAGGGCCGAGCCGTTGACCCGGCACGTGATCGCGCGCGCCAACGAGATCATGGGCTTCCCGCGCCATCTCTCACAGCATGTCGGCGGCTTCGTCATCACCCGGGACCGGCTCGACGAGATCGTGCCCATCGTCAAGACGGCGATGGAGGAACGCAAGATGGTCGAATGGGACAAGGACGATCTCGACGCGGTCGGTATCCTCAAGGTCGACGTGCTGGCGCTCGGCATGCTGACCTGCCTCAAGCGAGCCTTTGCCCTGCTCGAGGAACATTACCGGTTGCGCGACCGCCATGGCCGGCTGCTGACGCTCGACACCATGCCCAAGGAGGACCCGCGCGTCTACGACATGATCTGCCGGGCCGATACGCTGGGCGTGTTCCAGATCGAGTCGCGGGCCCAGATGTCCATGCTCCCGCGGCTGCGGCCGCGAAAATTCTACGATCTGGTCATCGAGGTGGCGATCGTCCGCCCCGGTCCGATCCAGGGCGACATGGTGCATCCCTATCTGCGGCGGCGGATGGGCATCGAGAAGGTGGATTATCCGAGCCCGGAGCTGAAGAAGATCCTTGTCCGGACTTTGGGCGTGCCGCTGTTTCAGGAACAGGCGATGAAGATCGCCATCGACGCCGGCGGCTTCTCTCCGGGCGAGGCGGATCAATTGCGCCGTGCGATGGCGACCTTCAAGCGCAATGGGACGATCGAGGAGTATGAAGCCCGAATGATCGAGGGGATGATCAAGAACGGCTACTCCAGGGATTTTGCACAGCGCTGCTTCAACCAGATAAAGGGCTTTGGCGATTACGGCTTTCCCGAGAGCCATGCGGCGTCTTTCGCGCTGCTCGTCTATGCCTCCTGCTGGTTCAAGACCTTCTATCCGGACGTCTTCTGCGCCGCGATCCTGAACTCGCAGCCGATGGGCTTTTACCGGCCTGCCCAGCTGGTGCGCGATGCGGAGGATCATGGCGTCGAGGTGAGGCCCGTCGACGTCAATCTTTCGGACTGGAGCTGCACGCTGGAGCGGGCCCGCTTCGATCCCGCGCGCATCATCGCCCGCCATGTCGAGATGCGCCGCGTGATCAGGACCATGAATGCCGTCCGCCTCGGCTTCAACCAGGTCAAGGGGTTGTCCGAGGATCGGATGGAGCGATTCCTCGACAGGCGCGGGAGCGGCTATGAATCGGTGCGCGACGTGTGGCTGCGTTCCGGGCTCCATATCGAGGAGATCGAGAAGCTGGCACAGGCCGATGCGTTCGGGTCGCTCGGCCTCGACCGGCGCGCCGCTCTATGGGCGGTGCGGGCGCTCGACGGCAGGAGCGCGGCCGAACGGCTGCCCCTGTTCGACCGGCCGGAAATCCGGCTGGTCGACAACGAACCCAAAACCGTGCTGCCGGTCATGCCCGTCGGCGAACATGTGGTCCACGACTACCGTTCGCTCGGTCTGTCGCTGAAGGCCCATCCGGTTTCATTCCTGCGCCGGCGTCTCGACCGGGCCGGCATCGTGCCCAATGAAAGGCTTGCGGCGGTGGAGAATGGCAGGCGCGTCTCCGTCGCCGGGCTGGTGCTGGTGCGTCAGCGGCCCGGCAAGGGCAATGCCATCTTCCTCACCCTGGAGGACGAGAAGGCGGTCGCCAACATCATCATCTGGGCACGCGAGTTCGAGCGGTTCCGGCCGGTCGTCATGGGCTCGAAATTCATCCGCGTCACCGGCAAGCTGCAGTCGGAGTCGGGAGTCGTCCACATCGTCGCCGAGCGCATGGAGGACCTGTCTTCCTGGCTCGGCCTGCTGCTCGAAGGACCCGAAACGGGCTCTCCCCCTCCGGCTGCGGACCATGTCCATGCTCCCGAGGACAGGCCACGAGCCCCGCCAAACCCCGCAAGATCGAAAACGCCGAGAATGATGGTGCAGGAGGTGCAGAAGGTCATGCCGAAGGGACGCAATTTTCAATAGAGCATTTCCTGTTTTCGAAGCGACGGAACTGCTCTTCCCCTTGTCTTTCGCAATTCGGGCGGAAATCCCGCCGGAGTTGCTCCGGCAGCGCGAGCGGGAAGGCCAACCATTCCGTCGCCTGCCAATGCCTGCCGCATTTACACTGAACGGAAGGAGGTGTCCGTCAAGAGAGGGCTCAGGGTTCTTTTCGCGGCCCATCGTCTTCGGACAGCGTCCGCGCCTCCGAGGGCAGCATCACCGGGATGCCGTCGCGAATGGGATAAGCGAGCTTCGCCGCGCGCGAGACGAGTTCGTCATGCTCCGCGTCGAAGCGCAGCGGGCCCTTGGTGAGCGGGCAGACCAGAAGCTCCAGAAGCTTTGGATCGATCCTGTTCCTGTCCGTCTCCTCGCGCATCCGTCCCGGCCCATCTATTGCAGGCTGGAGCCGAAATCGTCGTTCTCGCGCGCCAGCGTCATCTCGGTGATGGCGATAAGCGTGTCGGCGCGCGTCTTCAGATCCGGTGCCTCGAGCAGCGCCTGCTTCTCGGCCATGCCGTAGGGCGCCATCATCGACAGCGCATTCACCAGCATCGCATTGTCGGCGCGGCTGACGCTCTCCCAGTCGGCTTCCAGATCGTTCGCCTGGAGATAGGCGCGAAACGCCTTCAGGAGTGCCGGGCGATTGACGTCGCCGCCGCCCTGGTCCTCGGCGAGATCACCGATGAAGGGTGCGATGCGGCACTGGCGGAACGGCGTCTTCACCGGCAGCTCCTGCAGGATCCTGTAGCGGCAGATGCCCTGCAGCGAGATCATGTAGCGGCCGTCGCCGGTTTCGGTGAGCGAGATGATGCGCCCCAGGCAACCGACTTCGCAGAGTTCCGGCTCGCCGTCCTCGCGCTTGCTCCCGTCGAGCGCCGGCTGCACCATGCCGACGATGCGCTCGCCGCGCATCGAATCATCGATCAGCTGCAGGTAACGCGGCTCGAAAATGTTGAGGGGCATGCGGCCGCCGGGCAGCAGCAGGGCTTCCGACAGCGGAAACACCGGTACCATCGTCGGCACGTCGGAGGCGGTTCGGTAATTGGCGTTTCCCGCCTGCATCCATCTCCTCCGTTGCCATCCGCTTCCTTAAAGCGGAATGCGATCAGGTTGAACCGGCATCCCGCTCCACCTTTTTGTCTTGCCGCATGATCTTTGTCCGAAAAGTCTGCAGCTTTTCGGGATCATGCCCTAATCTGGAGCGCCGGCCTTCATTCGCAAGGCCGGCTCCACGAGACTCTCCGACGATCAGGAAAACAGCATCGAAGAGAGCTTTCTGCGGGTCGCCAGTGTGACCTCGTCCATCAAGCCCCACGCGTCGAAGAACTGCAGCAGCTGGGCACGCGCGGCGTCGTCGTTCCATGTCCGATCGGCCTTGACGATGGCGAGCAGATTGTCGGCCGCCTCTGTACGCTTGCCGAGCGCGTTCTGGATCATGGCGAGATCGAAGCGCGCCTGATGATCCTTCGGATTCTCGGCGAGCCGGCGCTCGAGCTCCGCGGAGTCGCCCAGTTCGGCGGCCTGCGCGGCCAACGCGATCTTGGCGCGTACCGCCGCAACCGCGGGCGCGTCCTTCTTGTCCTCCGGCACGCCAGCCAGCAGCTCCTCAGCGCCGGCGCGGTCGCCGGTCTCGAGCAGCAGATCGGCAAGTCCGCCGAGCGCCTCGACATTGTCGGGTTGCTCGGCAAGAACGGCCTCCAACAGGCCGGCGGCCGTCTGCAGGTCTCCTGCCTCGCGGGCCTGCGCGGCGGCGGCAAGCGCCTCGGCGATCTGCGGACCCGCGCCCTTGCCGGCGACACGGTCGATGAATTCGCGGATCTGGGTTTCGGGAACGGCGCCCATGAAACCGTCGACCGGCTGGCCGTTCTTGAAGGCGATGACCGCCGGGATCGACTGGATGCCGAGCTGGCCGGCAACGGAGGGATGCTCGTCGATGTTCATCTTGACGAGCTTGACCTTGCCGCCGGAGGCGCGGACGACCTTTTCCAGGGCCGGGGCGAGCTGCTTGCAGGGGCCGCACCAGGGCGCCCAGAAATCCACCAGAACCGGTTGCTTGCGCGATTCCTGCAGCACGTCGGTGGCGAAACTCGCCGTCGTCGTGTCCTTGATCGCGGTCGCGGCCGCCTGGGCATCGGCGTCGGGCTGCGTGCCGAACTGGACGCTAGCCGAATAGGGGCTGGCCGCGCTTGCGTAGGGATTGTGCTCGTTGCTCATCTGTGTTCGTCGTCCGCCCTGTCTCTGGCGCCAAAAGCCGGTTTGCCCAGCATGTGGCTATCCCGCCGTCACTTTCAAGATGGCAGCCTCGTGGCCGGTCGCCTGCACGAAGCGCAGCAGGTCGCCGCTTGCAATCGTCGTCGTTGCCTCGTTGGTCAACGGATGGGCGTTGACCAACGCATTGCGCATGAGCGACTCGTCCAATACGGCGCGGACCCGGCGGCCGTCATCGTTGATCAGACCGAATACCGTGACCGCCCCGGGCACGACGCCCAAAAACCCCATCAGCGCTTCGGGCCTGCCGAACGACACCCGGCCGGCAGCGCCGATCAGATGGTGAATCTGCTTGAGGTCGACCTCGGCCTCCTCGTCCACCGTGACCAGGAAGTAATTGTCCTTCTTGTCCTTGAGGAACAGGTTTTTCGTGTGGGCGCCGGCGATCTCGCCGCGCAGGGCCCGGGAGTCCGCCACGGTGAACAGCGGCGGGTGCTCCTTCGTCACCACAGCGATGCCGAGCTTATCCAGGAAGGCAAAAAGCTCGGCGGGGGTCTTCGGCATGATCGGGCTCGGGTTCGGCTGAAGCCTTGCTTATGGCCAATGCGCGAAGCCGAAACAAGCCTTCCGCTGCGACACGCCGCGCTGTCCGCCGAACCCCGGCTCATCGCTGCTCCGCTTCGTCCAATTTCCCTGTTGCAATCGGCCGGCGCTTCGGCCATATAGGCGCGGCTTGCGGCGCCTGCGCCGCGCGAGCGGGTGTAGCTCAGGGGTAGAGCACAACCTTGCCAAGGTTGGGGTCGAGGGTTCGAATCCCTTCGCCCGCTCCAATTCTACTTAGGTTTGAATGGCTTACAGGCTCGGGCGACCGGGCCTTCTGCTTTTTGGCGCCGGGGAGTTTTGCTGAGAGCCGGAGGGCCGTGCCGTGCAAATTGCGCGGCGATGCCGTCATAGCCGTGCCCCTTGCCGGTGAGGATATGCAGCCGGTCATAGGCCGGGCTTTGTTTCGTGCCCGCCATCGGAGTGCAGGCGGCGAACCAATTCCGCCGATACGGCCCGGAGCAAGCGAAGCGATGGTGACCAGCCACACTCCCGCTGCGTTCGTTCTCCGTTCAACCGAAATACATCCGTCCGCGCAAGGACGCGTGCAGGTCGGCAAAAGCCTTCAAGGATGGCCGTGCAGCATTGATGGGCTGGTCCTGCCGGGTCGCGTCAGGACCAGCTCAGATCATGCCGGCTGATCGGTGTCGAGCGGGCGCGCTTGCCGGTGGCGAAGAAGATCGCGTTGGCGACGGCGGGTGGCACTGGCGGGCCGCCGGGTTCGGCCACGCCGCCCCACCAGCCGTCCTGCGACAGCGCGAAATGGCATTCCACCGCGGGCATCTGGTCGATGCGCATCAGATTGTAGCTGTCGAAGTTCAGGTTGGCGAACTGTCCGTCCCGCAATTGCAGACCGCCGTTCAGCGCATGGCTCAGCTCCCAGCAGGCGGCACCCTCCATCTGCTCGGCCGCGTTGAGCGGATTGATGATGTAGCCGCTGTTCATCACCAGGACGATCTTTTCGATGCGAAGCTCGCCGCCGCGGCTGACCGTTACGGTGGCGCAGGCGCCGCAATAGGAGCCATGGTCCTCGACGACGGCGACGCCCATGCCCTCGCCGCGCGGCAGATCGGTTGTGAAGCCCGAGACCTCCTTCAGCTTAATGAGCACCCGCTGCCAGGGCTCCATGCCCTTGGTCATCTCCAGCCGCCATTCGAGCGGATCCCAGCCGCCGGCCAAGGCCATCTCGTCGACGAACTGTTCGATGATGAAGCCGTTCTGGTTGGCGCCGGGGGCGCGATGCGTCGTGGTCGGGATATGGGCGGCGGGGTTGTGGCGTTCGTGGCGCCGGTTCGGTACGCGGTACGGCATCGTCCCGATGGCGTAGTCGGCCGTCGCCGGGCCATGACTCGACGCCCCCTGGTACGCGAACCAGACGGCGCGCGAGAAGAACGCCTCGGGAAGGCCGTTCTCGCCCAGCGCGGCCGAGAGCCGAGTGTAATGCGGCGGCCGCTGCTTGTCCTGGGCGATGTCCTCCTCGCGCGACCATATGACCTTGACCGGCCGGCCCAATTGCCGGGAAAGCATTGCCGCCTGGCGCGTGACGGCGGTGTTGCCGCCGCCGTTGCCGCCAAAGGCGCCGCCGATGAACACGGTGTGGACGAAGACATCCCTGGTATCGCGGCCGAGCTCGTCGGCCACGATCTCCAGCGCGCTCGCCTGGTTCTGCGTCGGCGACCAGACGTCGACGCGTTCGCCAGTGACGCTGACGGTCGCGTTGATCGGCTCCATGCGGGCATGCGTCTCGTAGGGCCGATGGTATTCGGCGCTCACCACGCGCGCGGAGGCTGCGATCATGGCGAGGGTGTCGTCGCCCTCCTCGTGACTGACCTGTCCGGGCTCTTCCCAAAGCCGTCTTGCCTCGGCAGCCTGTGTTTCGTCGCTGACCCCGCCGTCGGTGCCGAAATCCCACTCCACCGTGATCAGATCGAGCGCGCTCCTGGCGCGGTACCAGCTGTCGGCGACGACGGCGATGCCGTCCTGCAGGTGATTAGGCCCAGTCCTGCCCGGCACCGCCCGGAACTCGACGACGTCCACCACGCCGGGGCGGTTCCTCGCTTCGCCGGCGTCGTAGCCGGCCAGGCGCCCCCACGGCACGGGACAGCTCTTGACCGCGGCATAGACCATGCCGGGAAGGCGCGTGTCGATGGCGTAATGGGCGCTGCCGTTCACCTTCACCGGGACGTCCAGCCTCGCGACCGCCGTCCCGAGCAGCCACCATTGATCCGGCGGCTTGATGCCCGGCTCCCGGTCCAGCGTCACCGCCGCCGCGGCCGTGGCGAACTCGGCATAGCTGCCGCTGCGGTTGCCGGCCGAGAGCGTGCCCTGCCGGGCGGTGACGGCCGAGCGGTCGACCCCCCAGGCCTCGGCGGCCGCCTGCTTCAGCCGCTCGCGCGCGGAGGCCCCGGCCCGCATGATGTGGGGATGCTGCATGCGCACCAGCTGCGAGCCGTGCGTGCTGGTGACGATGTACTCGCCGCCCTGGTTGACATGGCGGTTCATGTCGGCAAACACGGCCTGGACGCTCTTCCACGGCACGTCCAGCTCTTCCGCCACCATCATGGACACCGACGTCAGGGCGCCCTGGCCCTGCTCGGTATGCGGCACGCGGATGGTGACCTTGCCGGCCGCGTCGATCGTCAGCCACGCGTTGATCTCGACGCCTTCGGTGGGTGTGGTCCAGGGTTTCGGCGCGACCACGGCGGCTGCCGCGCCGGGAATGTGAAAGCCGAGGGCCAGTCCGCCGCCGGCCCCGAGCATCGCCCGCATCAGCGTCCGGCGCGAGATGTGCGTGTCCATGACGGTCATGCGTCCTCCATCAGCTCGGCGGCGCGGCGGATCGCCTGGCGGATGCGCGGGTAGGTGCCGCAGCGGCACAAATTGCCCGCCATGGCGGCATCGATGTCGTCATCCGTCGGATCGGGCGTCTGCCGCAGCAGCGCCGCAGCGGACATGATCTGCCCCGACTGGCAGTAGCCGCATTGCGGGACGGCATGCTCGATCCAGGCACGCTGGACCGGATGGCTGTTGTCGCCTGAAAGGCCTTCGATGGTGGTGATTTGCGTGCCGACGACGCTGTCGAGGGGAAGGGCGCAGGACCTGACCGCCTCGCCATCCACATGCACGGTGCAGACGCCGCATTGCGCCACGCCGCAGCCGAATTTCGTGCCGGTCAGGCCGATGCTGTCGCGCAGCACCCACAGCAGCGGCGTTTCGGGCTCGGCATCCACCTCATAGGTGGCGCCGTTCACGGTCAGCGTGAGTGTCATGCCGGCATTCTCCACGTCCAGAACTTGATGTCGACTTCCGTCTCGCCGTTCATTGTCCGGGTCCGGATATTCTCCGTTGCGCCATCCGTCCGAAGCGGGACGGCCGCAGGGGAAATGCTAGCGAGGCACTGTCGCAGAAGCTTGTCCAGGCATGGCTGCCGATACAATTGGATACAATTGTCACGAATTGTTGATGCGGTCGACGCGGGCGATTGGCTTTCACGGTACGGAGCTGCTACGGCGACCGCCCTTGCTCTTGCCGGGCGCGCGATGAGGCCGGAGGGCCGAAGCGGGCGTCGGCGTCAAACGCCCGTCGTCGGGCGCGGGCGCGTGCCGTCGATGAAGCGTTCGTAGCGGAAGGCGGCGGGGTCGACGAGCGGCGCGTCGCCGGTCGCCAGATCGGCGGCGAGCCGGCCCGCCGCCGGCCCAATGCCGAAGCCATGGCCGGAGAAGCCGGTGGCAATGACCAGGCCGGACAGCGACTTCACCGGCGCGATGACGGGAACGGCGTCCGGCGTGGCGTCGATGAAGCCTGCCCAGCGCTGCAGCACCGGCACGCCCTTCAGCACCGGAAAGACTTCCTCCATGGTCCGCAGCGCCTGGTCGATATGCGGCACCGGCGCCGGGTCGAGCGTGCGATGGCGTTCGTACACCGAGCCGCTGTCTCCCAGCGCAGGCGCCAGTCCGGCCGGGCCGGTCACGAAGCCCGCGCCGACGCGCAGGCCGACCGAGCGCCATTCGTTCATCAGCATCGGCAGGAAGTCGCGGAAATAGCGAAAGCTGTCCGGAACGATCTCATGGTAGCTCAGGGCGCCGCCGGCGATGGTGTAGCCGCCGTCCAGACGCTTGCGGTAGGCGAAGCCGTCCGCCCACGCGGCGGTCTCCGGTCCGCCCTCGACCGGACCGGTGCGCAGGACCGAGGCGCGCACGACCAGCTGTGGCAGGCGCAGGCCGAGCGGCCGGCACAGCCGGCTCGACCAGGCGCCGCCGGCGACGATCACCGTGGAAGCGCGGATAAGACCTTTCTCGGTGACGACGCCGCAAACCCGCCCGCCGGCGGTGTCGATCGCGCGCACCACGCAGTTCAGAAGGATTTTCGCGCCGGCGCGCCTTGCCGCGCGGGCGATCGCCGGGGCCGCCTTCTGCGGTTCGGCGCGGCCGTCGCTCGGCGTGTAGAGCGCAGCCCTGAAGCCGCGCCGCGCGCCGGGCATCTGCGCCGAAAGCGCCTCTCCGTCGATCAGACGGGTGTCGAGGGCATAGTCGCCGGCGCGCTTCAGCCAGTCCTCGTGGAATGCCACGTCGCTGTCGTCCCGGCAGAGATAAAGAATGCCGGAGCGGCGGAAGCCGACGTCCTCGCCGACCAACTCCTGCATGGCCGGCCACAGCTTCAGCGCCTCGACGATCAGCGGCAGTTCGCGCGGGTCGCGCCCCATGCGTCGGCACCAGCCCCAGTTGCGGCTCGACTGCTCGCCAGCAATATGGCCCTTTTCGCACAACACGACGGAAACGCCCTTCTTCGCAAGGAAGAGCGCCGCGCTGACCCCGATGATGCCGCCGCCGATGATGACGACGTCGGCCGCATCGGGCCTGGCATCGTCCGTCGGGACCGGATCGACCGCAGGGCCCATGGATTTCCCCCAATGCTTGCGGCATCGCGCCGGATTGTCACGTGCCAGTCCATGCCTGCGCGAAGCGATCCTTGCAATGCACCAGCGCCGGGCAGCGGTCGAGCCTGAGTCGGTCGCCGCTTCCGACGAGCACCCGGATGGCTATTTCTGGCGGGCTTCCTTCAGGTGCTCGCCCGGGATGACGAAGCGGCCAGAGCGGCGCTCGACGACCGCCTGGGCAAGGGTCCGCGCCGCGCTGCGGACCTCCTCCTGGATCGCTTCGTCGCGGTCCAGTTCCTGGTGGCTGTCGGCGTAGGGTTTCCAGTAGCCGATATAGCGGTCGAGCTCGGCCAGCGGACCGGCCGGCGCGAGCATGAAGCGCAGCCAGTCGGAAAGCGAGCGGCGCACGTTCTCCGCCCCTTCGAGGTCGCCGTGGACGACGACCGAGAAGAGCCGGCCGGCCAGGTGGCGCGGGTAGTCCCAGCCGTCGAGCTCGACCTTCTTCGCCTTCTCGGCATCCTTGCCGTCGGTGAGCGTCGGGTCCGGGTTGCCGCCGTCGGCACAGACCAGCCGATCCATCATCAGCTTCACCGGCGACGACACCTGATACCAGTTCACCGGCGTGACGATCATGATGCCCGCCGCCGCCACCCAGAGCGGATAGATGTCGTTCATCCAGTCCTGGACCTGTCCTAGCGAGTGGTTTGGGTAGCAGGAGCAGGGCCAGTGACAGAGTGGTGCGGCCGTCGAGAAGCAGGCCTTGCAGGGATGGATGTGCCGGCCGTATTCCGAGGCGAGCCGCGACAGGTCGAGGATCGTCACCGGCAGGCCGAACTCCTGCTCAACAGTTTCGCGCGCACATTCGACCAGGCGAAAACTCTTCGACATCTCGCTCGGGCAAGTGTGCTCGCTGCGCGACGAGCCGTTGATGAGCAACACGCGGGGTTTTCGCGACCTGTCCTCGTAGATCTCCTGCGCGGCGAGGATGGCGTCGCGCGCGGCGATCCAGTCGACCGAAAGGTCGTAGTCGGGATTGTGGAACGTTTCCCCGGCCTTGCGCGTCACCGGGCTTTTTCGCGATTGCTCGTAGGCCTGCCAGGCGACGTCCGCCACCCTGTCCAGCTCGCCACGCAGCGTGTCGAACGCCGGATCGAAGAACTGCTCGAGGTAGCGCTTCTTGAACGCCCTTTCGGCGAGGCGAGGACTGGGCATGCCCTTGCGCGGGGTCGTCGATCCGGAAAGCCGTCCGGAAACCTTCATCGGAAATCACCTCGCGCCGTTGATCGCTCCCGCTCAACGCACGCGCGGAGTTGCAGTTGCGGTTCCGGTGGACGAGGCGCGTGGCCTCTGGACTACCGGACGGCTTGCTGACGCAGCCAGCCGGTGACGAAGTCCAGGATCATCGGCACGTTCTCGCCCGTCTCGACGGCGCCGGCGAGTTCGGAGAGCCGCATGGCGGCCGCGAGCAGGAAGACCCGCCGCGGGTCGAGCGCCTTGCCGGTGCGGACCTCGTAGGCCCGCATGGCGCGCCGGGCGAGATCGGGATCGATCAGCGACACCTGCACGAACTCGCGATGCGGCGGGCCGAAGCCGGAATCGGCGAAGTCGAAGATGCCGCAAAGCGGCATCGCGTCATGGTCGAAGGCCATGTTCCAGCCATGTGCGTCGAAGAAGCCGTAGACTTCGCCGAGCGGGTCGGGGCCGAGCGCATGATAGTCCCGGATCGCCGCCTCCGCTTCCGCGCGCAGTTCCGGCGGCAGCAGTGACCAGGCGGGAGCCAGCGTGTCATCGCGCGTATCCCACCAGCCGACCGGCTCGGCGCCCGCGGCGCGCATGACGGAGGGATCGATCGCGTGCAGCCCGGCGAAGAACAGGGCGAGATCGTCGGCGAGCCGCTCCCGGGCGGCGTCGTTCAGGCTGGGATAGTCGGAGGGCTCCAGCGTGCGGCCGGGCAGTTTGCTGTGTTTTGAAAACAGCGGCGGACCCGGGTGGACCGTCATGTCCGGCACCGGCATGGTGACCAGCGGGCGCACGGCCGCGAGCAGCTTCGCCTCGCGCAGCAGCGCGGTCTCGGCCTCCTCGCCTTCGGGAAACTTGAAGATCAGCCCGCCCGCTTCGACGGCGAGGCTGTGCCAGCCTTTGCCGGCGACGCTGAAGACGGAGCCGGCCAGATGCGGTAGGCCGCGAGGATGGCGTGCCGGCAGTCCTCCGGCACGTTCGTCGGTACGGAAACGCTGGTCAGTGGTCCATCGCCTTGACGATCTCTTCGGTCATCTTCTTGGCGTCGCCGAGCAGCATCATGGTGCCGTCCTTGTAGAACAGCCTGTTGTCGATGCCGGCATAGCCGGAGCCGAGCGAGCGCTTGACGAACAGGCAGGTGCGCGCCTTGTCGACGTCGAGGATGGGCATGCCGTAGATCGGCGACGACTTGTCGTCGCGCGCCGAGGGATTGGTCACGTCGTTGGCGCCGATGACATAGGCCACGTCGGCCTGCGCGAACTCGGAGTTGATGTCCTCCAGCTCGAAGACCTCGTCATAGGGCACGTTGGCCTCGGCGAGCAGCACGTTCATGTGGCCGGGCATGCGGCCGGCGACCGGATGGATGGCGTATTTGACCTCGACGCCGGCGGCCTTCAGCTTGTCGGCCATCTCGCGCAGCGCGTGCTGCGCCTGGGCAACCGCCATGCCGTAACCCGGCACGATGATCACCTTCTGGGCGTTCATCATCAGATAGGCGGCATCGTCGGCCGAGCCCTGCTTGACGGTCCGCTCGATGCCGTCGTCGGCGACCGCGGCCGTCTCGCCGCCAAAGCCGCCGAGGATGACGGAGATGAAGGAGCGGTTCATGCCCTTGCACATGATGTAGCTGAGGATCGCGCCCGAGGAGCCGACCAGCGCGCCGGTGATGATCAGCGCCAGATTGCCCAGCGTGAAGCCGAGCGCGGCGGCAGCCCAGCCCGAATAGGAATTCAGCATCGACACGACGACCGGCATGTCGGCGCCGCCGATCGGGACGATGAGCAGCACGCCCAGCGCCAGCGAGACGATGACGATCAGCCAGAAGATGGTCGTGCTCTGCGTGGTGACCAGGAGCACGATGAGCACGACCAGCGCGGCGCCGAGCAGGATGTTGATGACATGGCGTGCCGGCAGCAGGATCGGCTTGCCCGACATGCGGCCGTCGAGCTTGAGGAAGGCTATGACCGAGCCGGTGAAGGTGATGGCGCCGATGGCGACGCCGAGGCTCATCTCGACCAGCGCCTGGCCGTGGATGGCGCCGACAGCGCCGATGCCGAAGCTTTCCGGCGCGTAGATGGCGGCGGCCGCCACCATGACGGCGGCGAGGCCGACCAGGCTGTGGAAGGCGGCGACCAGCTGCGGCATCGCCGTCATGGCGATGCGGCGCGCGACATAGGCGCCGACACCGCCGCCGATGGCAAGGCCGGCCGCGATGAGCAGCCACTTGCCGCCCGAAGGCAGCGCCAGCAGCAGCGTGGTGACGATGGCGATCGCCATGCCGACCATGCCGTAGATGTTGCCCTGCCGGCTGGTGGTGGGATGCGACAGGCCCCTGAGTGCCAGGATGAACAGGATGCCGGAGACCAGGTAGAGGAAGGAGGCGACGTTCTCGTTCACGTCACTTCTCCTTCTTCTTGTACATGGCCAGCATGCGCTGGGTGACGAGGAAGCCGCCGAAGATGTTGACCGAGGCGAGCATCAGCGCGACGAAGCCGAAGCCGGTGGCGAGACCCGAGGCCGAGATGCCGACCGCCAGCAGCGCGCCGACCACGATGACCGAGGAGATGGCGTTGGTGACGGCCATCAGCGGCGTGTGCAGCGCCGGTGTCACCGACCAGACCACGTAATAGCCGACGAAGATCGCCAGCACGAAGATGGCGAAGCGGAAGACGAAGGGGTCGATCGCGCCGCCGGAGACGGCATGCGCGGCGTCGCCTGCCACATCGGCCGCGCCGGGTCCGAGGTTCTCGGCTGCCGCGCGTACCGCCGCCACAGCGTTTTCGAGCTGGTCGAGCGTCTGCTCGAGAGCAGTCTTTTCCATCACGCAACCCCCTTCGGCTTGCCGGCGGACTTGGCGGCCCCAGCACCCGCGGCTTTCTTCGGCGCCGCCTTCTTCGGCCGGGCCGGCTCGGCGCCTGCCGCGGCATCGGCGACCAAGGTCGTCGCCGGGATCGCCGGCGGTTCGACATGAGGCACGTCCGCCGCCTTGGCGAAGTTCGGGTGCACCACCTTGCCGCCGTCCGTCAGCATGGTCGCCTTGACCAGATCGTCATCGCGGTTGATCGAAAGCTGCTTGCCGGTTTTGTCGATCAGCGTCTCCAGGAAGGCGAACAGGTTTTTCGCATAGAGCAGCGAGGCCGACGCTGCGACGCGCCCCGGCACGTTGAGATGACCAACGATCTTCACGCCGTTGGCGGTCGTCACCACCTCACCGGCCTTGGCGCCTTCGACATTGCCGCCGCGCTCGACGGCGAGGTCGACGATCACCGATCCCGCCTTCATCGAGGCGACCATCGCGGCCGAGATCAGTTTCGGCGCCGGCCGGCCGGGAATGAGGGCCGTGGTGATGACGATGTCCTGCTTGGCGATGTGCTCGGCCGTCAGCGCCGCCTGCTTGGCCTGATATTCCTTCGACATCTCCTTGGCGTAGCCGCCCGCCGTCTCGGCCGCCTTGAATTCCTCGTCCTCGACGGCAAGGAATTTGGCGCCGAGCGACTGCACCTGCTCCTTGACCGCAGGGCGCACGTCGGTCGCCGTCACGACGGCGCCGAGGCGGCGCGCGGTGGCGATCGCCTGCAGGCCGGCGACGCCGACGCCCATGACGAACACCTTTGCCGCCGGCACGGTACCCGCCGCCGTCATCATCATCGGCAGCGCCCGGTCGTATTCGGCGGCGCCGTCGATCACCGCCTGGTAGCCGGCGAGGTTGGCCTGGCTGGACAGCACGTCCATCACCTGGGCGCGGGTGATGCGCGGCATCAGCTCCATGGCGAAGCCGGTCACGCCGGCCTTCGCCATGTCGGCAAGGGCCGCGTCGTTGCCGTAGGGATCCATGATCGCCAGCACCGCCGCGCCCGGCTTGTAGCCTTTCAGTTCGGCTGCCGTCGGGCGGCGCACCTTGAGCACCACGTCAGCCTTGGCGGCGTCCGACGCCCTGCCGAGCACGGCACCCGCAGCCTCGAAATCGGCATCGACGATGCGCGAGCCGAGACCGGCGCCGGCCTCGACGATCACGTCGAAGCCAAGGCCTTTCAGCCGCTTCACCGTGTCCGGCGATCCGCCGACGCGCGGCTCACCCGAATCCGTTTCGCGGGGTATGAATATGACTTGTCCCACCGCCTCAATCCCTCCGGTTGGAACGTTGCCCCTCATGCGGCCAGCACAGGCGGCCGCAGAACGAAATCGTCAGGCGGGGACAGCCTGGTCAGGTAATATGCGCAGGAATGTCGCGCAGCAGATATCCGCCGCCGGCGACGAGAATGATGAACACCACCAATGCGGAGAAAAAGCTGCCGCCGGCGGTAAAAAAGCCGAAGGCCATCGCCGCAACCAGCGCGACGCAGACGATCGTGCCCCATTTCGCCAGTTGCACGAACAGCTTGTAGGTATTTTCGTGCTCGGAATAATCCATCTTGGCGCCCAGCTCGAGCGGTCCGGTCGGGGTTTGGTCGGCCATGCTGTCCCTCCGAAGGTCTTCTCCGGCACATAGCGAAATCGTGACGCGAGGGCAATGCCGCGATTGCCATTCTTGCTGCGACAAGAACGTCGCGCATTTCTTGAAAATCGACCCGGGGTCGCTAGCGACGCGCCGCTTCCCATCGATCGCTTCTTTCGCCGCTCCGCATTTGCTATCCTGTCGCCCCGTGAAGCGATCGGACCGGACATGGCTGAGACACGTCAAAAAAAGATGACGGTCGAGGAGTTCTTCGAATGGCAGCAGCGCCAGGACAGGAACTACGAGCTGGTCGACGGCGTGCCGGTTCTGACCGTCAAGGCGATGACGGGCGCGACGGATCGACACGACAGCGTGACGGTCAACGCCATCGTCTCGCTGGGCAATCAGTTGCGCGGGAAACCTTGCCGCCCTCGCACGGATGACCGTTCTGTTCGGACGTTCCGGGGAATAAGGCGGCCGGACATTCTTATCGAATGCGGAAAAGGTCCTATCGCCCTCCACCACCCGCTATGACCGGTTTCAGAAGCTGGAGGAATACAAGCTGCTTGCCGCGGTCAAGGTGATCCTGCTGGTCGATACCGAGGCGCCGCGGGTCACGGTTTGGCGCCGCGGCGAGGCCGGATGGCACAACCACGAGGAAAAGGGCCTCGACGCGACGATCTGCCGGAGGTCGAAGCGGCATTGCCTCTCTCGGAACTTTACCTGGACCTGTCCTTCGAGCCGACCGACCTCGCTCAGGCCATGGACGAGTAGCCCCTACGACAACCACCGCTTCCTGCGCTTGTAATGCTTCACGTCTCGGAACGACTTCCGCCCCTCGCCGCCGATGCCGAGGTAGAATTCCTTGACGTCCTCGTTGCGGCGCAGCGCCTCGGCCGCGCCGTCGAGCACCACGCGGCCGGATTCGAGGATGTAGCCGTATTTGGCGTAGCGCAGCGCGATGTTGGTGTTCTGCTCGGCGAGCAGGAAGGAGACGCCCTGCTCCTCGTTGAGTTTTCGCACGATTTCGAAGATTTCTTCGACGAGCTGCGGGGCCAGCCCCATCGACGGCTCGTCGAGCAGGATCATCTTCGGGCGGCTCATCAGCGCCCGGCCAAGCGCCGTCATCTGCTGCTCGCCGCCGGAGGTGTAGCCGGCCAGGCTGGTGCGCCGCACCTTCAGCCGCGGGAAATAGTCGTAGACCAGGTCGAGGTCGGCGCGGATCGCGGCATTGCCGTCGCGCCGGGTGAAAGCGCCGGACAAGAGGTTGTCCTCGACCGAGAGGTGGCCGAAGCAATGGCGGCCTTCCATGACCTGGATGCAGCCGCGGCGCACCAGCTCGTTGGGCGAGCGCGCCTGCACCTCCTCGCCCTCGAACACGATCGATCCCTTGGTCACCTCGCCGCGCTCGGCCCGCAGCAGGTTGGAGATCGCCTTCAGCGTCGTCGTCTTGCCCGCACCATTGGCGCCGAGCAGCGCCGTGGTGCCGCCGGTCGGGACCGACAGCGACACGCCCTTCAGCACCAGGATGACGTGATCGTAGATCACCTCGATGTTGTTGACCGAGAGGATGGGGGCGGGCGCGACGCTTCCCTCCCCCTCGAGGGGAGGGAGAACCGCGTTACTTGCATTCTTCATTCACCGGCCAGGGCGCGTTCGCCTCGGCGTATTTCTTCGCCTCGGCCTCGACCAGCGGCGCGATCATGTCCTGGTCGGCCTCCAGCCGGTCC
>NZ_PXYK01000023.1 GCF_003012745.1 Kumtagia ephedrae
AGTCTTCACAATCGGCGATTGTCGCCGCGACCACCAGGAACAGCACCTCGCGCAACGGGTAGCGCACCTTGGGCGGCTCGCGCGGATCATCGATCGCGGCAAAATGCTCCAGAAGCGTCCGAAGCCGAGAAGGCCGGTACACCGCGCCAGTCTGTTCATGCATGACCAATCACTCCAAAGGATGTGACCAGTCATGAATCACGGCAAACCGCGGCAGGAAATCAAAATCTCAATACGTTAACCTGAACTCGCTGCCGTGGGAGCCGCCGCCTGCGGCGGGCGCCGAAGGGCGTGCCGCGCATCTCCTGTCCCGGCTACAGCGAGCCGTTCCGCATCCCCGTCTGGTCGCCCAACGATCCGATCGACGTCACGGCTGGACGCGCGGCTGCGGGCGCTGGTTTTGGCGCTGGACGACCTGCCCGGCCAGGCAAGGCGCTTCGCCCGCTGGCGGGCGCGCCGCGACGCGGTCCTCGCGCAAGAGCGGGAATCCGGCGGTCTGCGCCGGTTTGGCCGCTTCTCGCCGCTGAAGCCCGGCCGGCCGCCGGGCTGGCGGCGAAAAAAGCCCGTTCATGAGGTGCACGAGGTTCTCGACGTCGTGCACGGGCTTGCCCAGTGGGCTCTGGAGCCGGCCGATACGTCGTGATTGCGCCCTGCCGGACGCAACAAGAGAAAGAAATTGACAGGCCGCGCCGATTTTCCGCGGCGTCGCGACGATGGGTGCTGTCATTGGCGACTGACGGGCGCGTCAATTGATGTCGTCATTCCGACTCGTGAGCGAGCGCAGCGAGCGGAGAGTGTCGGAAATCCATCCTCGGACTCGAAGAATCAAAGCCGGCAAAGAATCGGCTTGAGCGTCACAGTCGGCAAGCCACAGCCAAATTCCGGATGTGTGAACGCGACAGTCGCCCTGACGGGGAGAGGGCAGGGGTGAGGGGCGAGCATCGGCCTTCTTCCTCCGCCGCCGCAAGGACCTTGACGATGTCGGCGATCGGCCGCTTCCGGGACCGGCGGGAATGCCATAAAAGGGAAGAAGGCCCGCCAGGAGCGCCCGATGTCCGATCCCGTCCGCACCACCCGCCTGCCCTCCGGCATCGACGTGCCGGTGCTCGGCCTCGGCACCTGGAACATGGGCGAGGACCGGCGGCGCCATGCCGAGGAGGTGGCGGCGTTGAAGCTCGGGCTCGACCTCGGCATGACGCTCGTCGACACCGCCGAGATGTATGGCTCCGGCGGCGCCGAGGAAGTGGTCCGCGACGCCATCGCCGGTCGCCGCGACGCGGTCTTCCTGGTCAGCAAGGTGCTGCCGTCGAACGCCTCGCGCGCCGGCACGGTGCGCGCCTGCGAGGCCAGCCTGAAACGCCTCGGCACCGATCGCATCGACCTCTATCTGCTGCACTGGCGCGGCGGCGTGCCGCTCGCCGAGACCGTCGCGGCCTTCGAGGCGCTGAAGCAGGCCGGAAAGATCCGGCACTGGGGCGTCAGCAACTTCGACACCGAGGACATGGAGGAGCTTGCCGATGCCGGCGGCTCGGGCGTCGAGACCAACCAGGTGCTCTACAATCTGTCGGAGCGCGGCATCGAATACGACCTTTTGCCCGAGGCGGCGGCACGCGGCCTGTCGGTGATGGCCTATTCGCCGGTCGGCCAGGGCGATCTGGCGCGCGACGCGCGCATCGCCCGCATCGCCGCGCGCCAGAACGCCACGGCGGCGCAGGTCGCGCTCGCCTTCGTGCTGCGCAAGCCGGATATCATCGCCATTCCCAAGGCGGTGCGGCCACAGCACGTGCGCGAGAATCGCGCCGCGCTGGACATCGTGCTGACCGACGCCGACCTCAAGGAACTCGACGCCGCCTTCCCGCCGCCACGCCGCAAGCAGCGGCTGGCGATGATTTGACGGCGACGCCGATTGCCTTTGGCGGACTGATCCCATTCCGCCGCTTCGGGGGCGGGAGACATCGCGACGATCGGCGCTGCCTCGCCGAGGTCTCCGGTCCAGCCGTCGACGCCTACGATGCCGGCGATACGATGCCGCGCCATGAGGAGGCGACGAGCATTCTCTGCCCGGATTCCTCGCGCTGGTTTTGGCAAAGGTCGTTGAAGCGGCGCCCGGCTTCGTATAAGAAGCGGCTGCCGGGATTGCAGCACGCAGGTCCGGCCGGCCAAGCCGCCTCGGCGTGCACCCGTAGCTCAGCTGGATAGAGCGCTGCCCTCCGAAGGCAGAGGTCACAGGTTCGAATCCTGTCGGGTGCGCCAACAAAATTAACAACTTAGCTCGCTTGCTTGTATCCTGAAATTCGCTACAGGAAGCATATAGGAAGCAAGCGGAGGCAAACTTCATCCACGGAAAGGCCCGAAAAATTTGCGGGCAGCACTCGTCGGACGTGGATCAGGCGGAGATTCGCCCCCTTCAGCCCTTCTGCATAGCCTCGATAAAAATACGGAGCGCTTCGCGCACATTGACCTGATTGGCTGCGGCTGAAGCCTGGCCAATCCTATGGGGAGAGATGGTCTCGGCCATCTCTCCCCCGCGACCGCCGCCTGCGCGATGGCAGGGCCGCGCGCTCGCAAGGCGCCACATGGCCGCCACTGTTCCAATCCTTCCGATCCGCCCCGCTCGCCGCGCAGCCCGGCCATGCTCGCCGGCAGCCGCCCCCCTCTCTGCCGAGCGCTCACGCGCCCCCGGGAGGCATGTCGGGGACATGCCTCCGGCATTGACGAGAGAAAGGATTGGAACAATGGCAAGGACAGCAAAGAAGGCGAAGTCCGTCGCGGTTACGACGGCGGAAATGACGGCGGATGCGGAAATCCGCAATGTCGGAGACGTGTTGGCGAACGTTATCGCCGCTCTGCCCGCACCGGATGCAGCGGAACACGCGTCAGTGGAGGCTACCGAAACGGTTGCTGCGAGCGGCGAGATGGTTTTCATTCCGCTCAACAAGTTGAAGAAGTCGCCCCGCAATGCCCGCAAGACCCCGCATACCGAGGAGGAAATCGAGGCCTATGCGGCCAGCATTGCCGCCAAGGGCATGTTTCAGAACCTCGTGGTCGAGCCGGAGCTTGACGGTGAAGGCCAGCCGACCGGCTTCTATCTCGTCACCATCGGTGAAGGCCGCAGGCTGGCGCAGTTGCTGCGCGCAAACCGCAAGCAGATCAAGAAGAGCGAGCCGATTCGCTGCGTCATCGACACGGTGAACGACCCGTTCGAGATCAGCCTTGACGAGAACGTCACGCGCACGGCGATGCATCCAGCAGATCAATACGAGGCGTTCCGCGAGCTTGCGGAAACGCGCGGATGGGGAGCGGAGGAAATCGCCGCCCGCTTCGGCGTGACAGCGCATGTGGTACGGCAGCGAATGCGCCTCGGTGCGGTCTCACCCCGGCTCATGCAGGTCTATCGCGACGGCGGCTTGACCCTCGACCAGTTGATGGCCTTCGCAATCACCGAGGACCATGCGAGGCAGGAGCAGGTCTATGACGGTCTCGGCTACAATCGCGAGCCGTGGATCATCCGCCGCGACCTGACCAAGACCCATGTGGCGGCAACGGATCGGCGTGCGATCTTCGTCGGCGCGGAAGCCTACACCGAGGCAGGCGGGGCGATCATCCGCGACCTGTTCACGGAAGATCGCGGCGGCTTCTATGAGGACGCCGCACTGCTGGACCAGCTTGTCATCGAGAAGCTGGGAAAGATCGCCGCGCAGGTTCAGGAGGCGGAAGGCTGGAAGTGGGCGGACGTCCATGTCGACTATCCGCATGGCAACGGCATGCGTCGCGCCTATCCACAGCCGGTGGAGCTTTCCGAAGAAGATGCCGCCGCCTACGATGCCGCACAGGAGGAACTCGAACGCCTGTCGGCAGAGTGGGAGGACGCGGACGTGGACCTGACACCCGAAGTGGACGAGCGCTTCGCGGAGCTTGAAGCCAAGATCGAACGCATCGATGCACTGCGTCATGCTTACGATCCGGATGCAGTTGCGCGCGGCGGCGTTTTCGTCGTGGTCTCTCATGACGGCGAAGCCCGTATCGAACGCGGCTTCATCCGCCCCGAGGACGAAAAGCCGGAGCCGGACGAAGCTGAGGACGGCGAAACCGTCATCGACGGCGTTCGCGTCAACGGCGATGGCGAGATCATCGAGAGTAGCGAGTATGACGCGGGCGGGAACCTTGTTTCCGACCTCGAGCCGGAGGACGAGGAAGCGGAGGAAGACGGCAAGCCGCTCTCCGATCTTCTCATCCGCGATCTGACTGCCCACCGGACGCTAGGCTTGCGCCTTGCGCTTGGCGAGCAGCCGGACATGGCCTTGCTCGCCGTCACCCATGCGCTCGCCGCGCAAACCTTCTATCGGGGCATAGACGCCACCTGCCTCGAAATCCGCCCGACGAGCAGCTACCTCGCTTCTCACGCGGACGGCATCGAGGACACGGCGGCAGCGAAGGCGCTGGCAGATCGTCATTCAGCGTGGGCGGCGGACATGCCACGCGATGTGGCCGACCTGTGGGGTTTCCTTGTTGGGCTGGATGAGACAAGCGTCATGGCGCTGTTCGCCCATTGCGCCTCGTTGACCGTCAACGCGGTAAAGCAGCCTTGGGAGCGCAAGCCGCGCGCTCATGAGACGGCGGACAGGCTGGCGACGGCTATCAGCCTCGACATGACGGCATATTGGACGCCTACGGTGCGGACCTATTTCGGTCGCGTCACCAAGGCGCATATCCTCGCCGCCGTGCGGGAAGCCGTCGCCGACGAGGCGGCGGACCGCATCGCTGCGATGAAGAAGCAGCCGATGGCCGAAGCCGCCGAGCAATTGCTTGCCGAGACCGGCTGGCTTCCGCCGCTGATGCGGACTGCGCAGCCCGCATGGCTGGACGAACCGCAGGCGGAAGCGCCGGCAGCGAACGAGCCGGAAGCGGCAGACCCCGCCGCCGCAGAAGACGGCGAAGCCTTCCACATCGCCGCGGAATGAACGCCACGGCCGGAGCCGCGCAGCGGTTCCGGCCAGCCTCCCGGCAGTTTCGAGAAAAATTCCGGCCGCGCCGAACTGGCGCGGCCGGAGACCTCGACAGCACGACAACTGGAACCACGATAATGAGAACCTATGCAGAGCAGCGAGCCATGCTGGCACGCATGGAAGGGGCGAAGGCGGAGGCCGAACGCCACCTTGCCATCATCGAACGACAGATCGTCACCCGCGCCGAACGCGCGACGATCAACAACGGCATCAAGTCGCGCCTGTTCGGGCGCTTCTCCTCCAACTGGAGCCGCGCCGACGAGCGCGATTGTCAGGAGAATGTCGCGATCCTGCGCCTCGCACGGCGGCGAGATCGATGCGCTCACCCGCAAGCTGGCGCGGCAGGCCGGAGCCATCGCCGCCGTCCGCACCCGCTATCCGATCGATGAGCAGCCGGAGGAACTGGCGTCATGACCCGGCGATTTCCCCGCACCGAAGCGCTAATCCCCCACGATCTGCGCAACAGGCTGATCGAGAACGGCCGCATAGCTGAAGATCGCGACAGCTTCGATCCGTTCCCGGTCGTCAAGCTGTTCACGCCGGATGCCGCTGCGACGTGGCTGATCACCGAAGCTTATCCCGAAGATTCTGACTTGAGGCTGTTCGGTTTGATGGACCTTGGCTTGGGCAGTCCCGAGCTAGGTTATGCCATGCTTCGTGAGATCGAGGACCTACGCGGCAAGCTCGGCCTGCCGGTCGAACGCGACCTGTATTTCAAGGCCGAGCACCGGCTCAGCATCTACGCCAAGCTCGCCCACCACGCCGGGATGATCGTCACATGAAACCATGATCCGGCGCGTCGTGCCGATCACGCGCCGGATCGACGATGATGGAGACCCACAATGATCGCGCTGACTGTCGTGACCGTGACGCTGGTAATCATGTTGTGCGTCCTCGCATACCGGCTTGCGACTTACGCGCTGCCTTTCATGGTGGCTCTCGGCGCCGCCCGATACGCCTATGGCACGGGCGCCAGTTTAATCGGAGCGGTATTGGCTGGCCTTGTCGCGGCGGCAGTATCTTTCGGCATCCTCGCATTTCTGTTCGCCGCCGCTCGAGCACCGATCCTGCGCGTGATCGTAGCCGTGATCTTCGCCGCGCCCGCCACCGTAGCCGGCTATGCCCTCGTCCATAGTGCCGCGGCCGAGATCGTACCGTCCCCGATCTGGCACCAACTCTTCTCCGTGATAAGCGCGATCGCGGTCGGCATCTCCGCGCTCGCGCGCCTTGCCGCGCTGCTTTCGTCCGGCAGCCGGTAGCGGCAACATAACTCACGATTTACGGAAATCCGGCTTTGCGGATTTCAGGCGACCTTGGCGACGCCAACCATGATGGCCGTCACCTCGCCATGGGCGTCCGCAAGTGGCAGATAAAGCCGGGCAATGCGCGCCGGCCCACCCGGAAGCTCCACTTGGTCTTCCATCATCAATGTGCGGCCCGACGCGAATACGAGTGCCGCTTCATTCTCCGCATGATCGCTTGACGGCGTAAGCCGACCAATAGGCTCGCCGGCCAACGCGACCCCGAAAATTCGGTCGACAACCCGGCCGCTGCGCTCAATTCTCGGCATCTCACCCGATTCGGTCGGACGCTGGATCATCGCGGTCACATCATCCAGGTCGGCTAGACGCCCTGCGATGTTCTCGGCCAGCGGCATGGCCGTGCCGTCACCGCGGGCGAGCCAGAGCCGATAGAGCCGCCCGAGCACCGGATGGCGGTCGGCCATCAGTCGAGAATCCATGCGGGTCTCCACCGTCTAAGGGGCAACCAGATTTTCTGGTTATCTGTATTTCGGTTTAGTTGGTCTGCCGGTTTCGTCAATGGCCGGCAGCGCATATGCAGAAAACCCTTCGCTCGCCAAGGCATCTGCGCCTCGTTCAGATCATCGTCGAGAAACGCCGAAAAACCGGCATGAGCCAGGCCGATCTTGCCAAAGCGCTCGGCCGATACCAGTCGGTCGTAGCGGCCGTCGAATCCGGCGGACGCCGCGTCGATGTCGTCGAGTTCCTTGAGCTCGCGGAAGTGATTGGCTTCGATCCCTTTGAAGTGCTACGCGAAGTTGCCGAAACCGCCCAGCAACACAAGGCAGCTCCTAGGCTGTCATAGTCAATTGTCATTGGGTTCGGCGTCTTATCGGCAACGGACTGATTTTCAAGGCGTCGCCCTTCGCGCCGGGCTCGCGGCTAGCGCTGAAACCCCGCCATGCGGGTCTTCAGCCTTCGGGCCTTGACCCTGACGCAAGGGATGGCGGCGGGCATTTCGCGAGCAACACCTTCGCTTCTGTGGAAGCCCGATCGATGCCGGTCCCGGTCGGCAAAGCACGTCATGGGCGACGATTAGTAGCCATGTCCACGTATCCACCCCGACCACGCTCACATTGAGTCGACTGGCGCGGCAAGTTCAGGAGCGCCAATTTGCTCGGCTGCGAGGGAGGCGTAGCTCTTGTCGAAACAAGTCATCCGTCCGCTAGTCCCGAATTCGGCGGTTCAGCGTTTCGAATGGAAAGGCGAATCCCTTGACGCTGTCGCTATTGGCCGCGGGATCTGCACGTGCCGCTCGACATCGAGGTCCGGGCGCTGTGTCCGGCCGCAAGCCGATGTAGTTGCCGGTTTTAGTACTTGATGAGAAAGCGCGCGGCCGATTGCCGAAGCCATATCGCGATTTCCTGGTTTCTGCCGGTTTCAGGACGCACCCACAGCGTCCTCGATTTGGTCCTTTTGACCGAAGACCGGTGACGGAAGCGTCACCTCGATCTTCATCCCGCAACACGCCGCCTGCGGCTTTTACCCGCCGCCGGCCAAGACCGCCTTTGCATCGCCAACGAAAAAGTCCTCGCCGGATGTTGCGGGCCGATCGTCCCCGGTCCTTCACCCCGCATCGAGGCCGCGATGGGCGCGGCCCGATCAGCAAAAGGAAATCACCACATGGCTACGATCGGCACTTTCTCCCGCATCGAAACCGGCAACTACACCGGCTCGGTCAAGACCCTCACCCTCAACGTCAAGTCGGTGAAGTTCGTCCCGGCCGAGGGCGACAACGAGAAGGGACCGGACTTCCGCGTGTTCGCAGGCGCCACCGAGTTCGGGGCGGCGTGGAAGAAGCGGTCCGACAAGGGCAACGACTATCTCTCGGTCAAGCTGGACGATCCGAGCTTCGCCTCTCCGATCTACGCGAGCCTGGTCGAGGCGGATGGCGAGGAACTCGCGCTCATCTGGTCCCGCCGCCGCGTCGCCGAATAAGACCGGCCACCGGCAGAGCCCCGCGCACGCGGGGCTCTGCCATGCTCATGCCCGCTACCGCCGTTTGTCCGCGCCAGACACCTCCCAACGACCGAAATGGAGCCGGAAGCTGACTGGCGGCTTCGAGGCTCAAGGAGGTTTGGAGCCGACATTCTTGAGATCGGTACATTACTCGCGTCATGCGACTGGCCGATTCGTAAGTGGGTGAGAAGCGACAAGCGAAAGACGGCCGCCTCGGGCCGCAGGGGCCTCCTTACAAAAGTGGAGGCTCAACCGCCCAGGCTGCGCGTTGCCGACGCAGCCGTTTGCAAAACTTCAGAAATCGTTCCGGCCGGAATCTCACCTGCTGTCGCGACGAAGGTCACGCTGATGGCTGCCACCACATTTCCGGCTGCATCGCGTACCGGCGCGCCGACCGCCTGAACACCATCGACAAACTCGCCACGATCGACGGCATAGCCGCGAGCCCGCACTTCCGCCAGCCCAGCATCAAGCGCTGCTTTGTCGGTGAGCGTCCTCTCCGTATGGCGCACCAGTTTGCCTTCAGGAAGGCCGTGACGTCTTGTGGCGGCGCGAAGGCCAGCAGGACCTTGCTGGCCGCCCCCGCATGCAGGGGAAATCGCCGGCCGACCTGCGCGGAGATGCTGAACGCGCCGGCGCCAAGTGCAACGGCGATCACCACCGCCTCGTCTCCTTCGCGGACCGATGCCTTGGCCGTCTGCCCAAGCCGCGTGGCAAGGCTCTCCACGAAGGGGCGCAGCGTGGTGGCGAGATCCGGCGCGACTGGCACGCGCCGCGCCAGCCTGATTAGGGTGGGGCCGAGGCAATAGGCTGCATCGCCGTGGCGGCGTGCCACCATTCCATGCTCCTCCAGCGTGTTCAGCATTCTGTAGACGGTCGTCCTGGAAAGGGAGAGGGCCCGCGCCAGGCTTGCGACGGATGCGCCGTCCGGCACCACCTCCAATGCCATCAGCACCCGCATGTCGATGTCGGCATGAGGTAACCCCCAAGTCCATGGCTCGGCGGGAGCGCTGCTCGCCGGGGCGGCCAACCAATTGGGCCGCCCCTTCATTCAGGCTCGCTGCAGATACCGCTACTCAGATCACCACGAAATCGGCATTGGTGAGTGAGAGACCCGATGTAAGCGTAGCGAAATGCACACCGGCTTCGCCTCCCGCACCATCTGCATCGTAGAACAGCCTGCCGGTATCGGCTTCGTAGATGATCCGGTCATTGGATGCCTCCGCCTCTCCGGTCGCGTTGGTGCGGAAGGCGGAGGCTGCAAAGGTGCCCGTGGTTGCGAGTGCCGTGAAGACGGCATTCTCCAGACGGATCGTATCGTCCGCCACATTGAAGTCGGTTATCGTATCCACGTTGCCGGCACCAAGCGCCGAGGAGAAGACGAAGTAATCCTTGCCGGCCAGCCCGGTCAGCGTGTCGTTGCCGCCCTTGCCGTCGAGGATGTTCGACCCGGCGTTGCCTATGATCGACTGGGCGATCTCGTTGCCGGTGAGATCGATGCCGGAGGTGCCGGTCGTGCCGTTCGTTTGCAGGATCTCGATATAGACGCCGTTGCCGAGCGCATAGTCCACTGCGGCATTGACCTTGTCGGCATCGCCCTGTGTCGCGGTCTCTACGATGACGTCGCCGGAGTTGAAGATGCGGTAGGTGTCGTTGCCCCCGAAGCCCCGCAACGTGTCGACTTCGCCCTTGCCGCCATCATGAAGGACGTTGCTGCCGGCATTGCCGATAATCTCCTGTTTCAGGGCATTGCCGGTGAGATTGATCGCCCCCGTCCCTGTCGAGCCGTTCGTCTGGAGAACCTCCACATGCACGTCGGCCCCGAGCGCATAGCTCACGGCAGTATTGACCTTGTCGAGGTCTCCCTGTCCGGCCGTTTCAACAATGACGGCGCCGGAATTGAAGATGCGGTAGGTGTCGTTGCCCTCCAGACCACGCAATACATCCGCCGCGCCGGCCCCGCCTTCGTGGAACACATTCGCGCCGGCATTGCCGGTGATCTCCTGGCTCAGCGCGTTGCCGGTGAGATCGATCGCCGTGGTGGCGCCGGCGGCAATGGTGGTCAGCCGCTCGACATGCGCGCCGGCAGTGAGCTTGTATGATGCGCTCGCCGCCACGTGGTCGTCGTCCCCTTCGCCGGCACCTTCCTGGATCACGTCTCCCATGTCGTCAACGACGTAGGAATCGTCGCCCAGGCCACCGGCGAGGGTATCCCCGCCGGTCCCGCCGTCCAGTTGGTCGTCGCCGTCCATGCCGCTCAGGGTGTTCGCAGCACTGTTGCCGACCAGCACGTCGCCGAAACCCGAACCGACAATCCGCTCGAATTCGAAGACGAAGTCACCTTGCGCGTCGCCGCCGGAGCCGATCCCGGTCATGAGATTGACCGACACGCCGGCAGCCGAGTTGCGGTAGGACAGCGTATCCGTGCCGCCGCCGCCGAACAGGAAGTCGCCCCCCAGCCCACCGTCGATGCCATTGTCTCCCGTATCGCCGACCAGAATGTCGCCGAACGTCGAGCCGACAAGGTTCTCGACCGAGTTGAAGGTGTCTCCCGTCGCATCGCCGCCGGAGGAGGCGCCGCCAAGATTGACGCTGACCGCGGACTGGGAATTCGCGTAGCTGGCGGTGTCGATGCCGTCGCCGCCATTGAGGTTGTCGGCGCCTTCCCCGCCGTCCAGCAGGTCGTCGTCGTCGCCGCCATTCAGCGTGTCGGTGCCGGCGCCGCCGTGCAGCGCGTCATTTCCGACGAGGCCCGATAGCGTGTTGTTGCCCGAGTTGCCCTTGATGACGTTGGCTTCGCCGTTGCCGGTGCCGTCTGCGTTGGCTGACCCCGTCAGCGTCAGGTTTTCGATGTTCCCCGCCAGCGTGATCGTGCCGGCGCTCTCGACGGTGTCCGTGCCGCCATCCGCGGCTTCGGTGATGGTGTCGGAAGCGTCGGCGACGTAGACGTCGTCGCCCTTGCCTCCCTCCAGCGTGTCGGCGCCCAGGCCGCCGGCGAGCGTGTCGTTGCCATCGCCGCCGAGAAGGGTGTCGTTTCCTTTGCCGCCAGCCACGTTGTCGTTGCCGTCGAGCGCCGAATAGGCGATCGGTCCCGTCGCGTCGGGATTGGTGCTCACATTGTCATTGCCGTTGGAGAGCGTGACGGTGAGCACGGCGTTAGAGCGATTGTCATATTCGCCGGTCACCGCGCCGCTGATGTCGACGCCGTCGACACTGACGTTGGTCGGACCGTTCTGCGATTTGTTCGGCTCGCCGATGCGAATACCCGTCGACGTGCCGATGATCGAGCCGCCGACGATGGTGACGCCGTCGAGCGTAGCCGGGTTCGAGTTGTAAGACGGTGCGTCCGAGCGTGCTTTGATGGCGATCGCAGCGCCATTGAAATGCGGCGAGCCGCTGCCGTTCGAAAGTCCGACATTGGTCAGGGTTGGGTTCTCGATCCGGATATTGGAATAGTCGCCGTATTTAAGATTCAGCTCGATGCCGGACCCGTCAGCGCCTGGCCCGGAGCCGCCGTAAGTCGGGATCCGGCCGAACTGGCCGACATCGCTCATGATGATGTCGATGAGTTCGGCATCCTGCAGCCGCTCGACATAGATGCCTTTCCAGGTGAGGTGTTCGAAAGTCGTGCCCTGAATGAGCACGTCGGAAAATTCGCTGCCAGCCACTGCGTCGAAGGCCAATCCTTCCAGGCTGTGCGATATCTTGCCGCCGATCAGCGAAAAATTGGTCACGGCGGAGGCGCTACCGTTGTTGTAGATACCGAAAAGATTGTCGTCGAGCACCAGGCCGGAGAGCGTCAGGCCGTCGCTCGTCGCCAGTCCGACGGCGCTGCTGTAGCCGGTGATGGTGATATTCTTGATCTCGACATTGTCGCCCGTGACGGTGAAGCCGGAGCCGGCCGCGGTCGTGTAGCTGGTCGCTGTCTTGACCCAATCCGAAACATAGGCGGAGCCGATATCGTTGTCGGTCTTGAAGGTTCCGGTGAACACGACATCGGCGGCGTTGCCGGTGGCGCTCTCGATGGTCACGTTGTCGGCCGCCACCGCGAAGTTGCCGGTATAATTGCCGGAGGCGAGCAGGACCTTGTCGCCCGAGCCGGCCGAAGCCAGCGCATTGGTGAGTTCGGCCGAGTTGTGCACCAGCCACACGGTTCCGTCGTCGAACTCGGCCTTCTCGACGCCGTTCAGCACATCCGTGCCGCCGGCGCCGGTCGTGGCCTCGAAATGGTCCACGTTCCATTTGATGTCGCCGGCCTTGTCCGAGACATGATAGGTATCGACACCCGCCCCGCCGCTGAAGGTGTTGTTTCCCGCCGTGCCGGTGAAATGGTCGTCTCCCGAGCCCCCCTTGGCGTTTTCGATCGAGGCGAGGCTGGCTGAAATGGAGCCGGTGGCGGAACCCTTGGCGAGATCGATGTTGACCGCGCCGGTCGCCGCGGAGGCGTCGAACGTATCGGTTCCACCGCGGCCGTCGATCGTGTCAGAACCCGCAGTCGCGTGGAATATATTGTCCGCGCCGTCGCCGAAGAGGCCATCATTGCCGGCGCTGCCCTTGACGTTTTCGATCCCGCTGATGCCGATGATGCCCGTGGCACTCGAGAAGGCCAGGCCCGAGGAGAGGTCGACGAAAGAACCGCCGGAGCCTGCGGCGCTCATGTCGAGCGTGTCGTTGCCATCGCCGCCGTCGATCTTGTCGCCGCCGGCCGATGCGAAGATGTAGTCGTTGCCCGCGCCGGTGTTGACATTATCCGCGGCGGCTCGCCCGAAATAGGCGTCGTCGGTCGCTCCGCCGATGAAAGTCGTCGCGCCCAGCGGACCGTCGACGTAGAAGGTGCCGCCGGTGCTGGTATTGCCGGTGGTGCTAAGGTCGACCGTCATGCCGATGGTGACGTTCTTCAGGTTGAGATCGGTGTCGGTGTTGCCGAAGACGTTGTTTTCGATGCCGCCGATCGTGCTTGAGGTCGGCGTCCCGATCGACAGAGCCGTCCCGGCCAGCCTGAATTCGTTGCCGTCGATGATCACCTTCGTGGGATCGAAGGCATCGAGATTGATCGACGTGCGGGTGGATTCGAAGGCATTGCCTTCGACGGTCAGCGCGACGCCGCCGCCGTCCGACCAGATGCCGCGGCCCCAGGACGCGTCGCCATACTTTCCGCCGTCGCCGCCGATGTAGTTGTCGGCGATGGTGATCGAGCCGCCGGCGATCGGCGGCATCCCGATGGCGCGGTCGTCGACGCCCGTCGCGCCACCTGCCACATCCGACCAGAAGATCGAGTTCTCGACGACATGCCCGGCGCCATTGGCGATCCAGAGGGTCGGATTCGACGGCCCGCCGTCAGTGGTGGTCGCGTCGTTGACGAAACGCAGGCCGTCGACGGTCACGGCGTCGGTAGCCGTGATCCTGCTGTTGCCGATGATGGTGGTCTCGCCGGCGCCCGAGGCTGCGTCGCGGCCTCCGTTGGCTCCGGCAACGCCCGACTGGGCCCCCTGGATCGTCACCGCCTTGTCGATGAGCAGATCCTCATTGTAGGTCCCTGCGACGACGACGATGGTATCGCCATCCGCGGCATTATTTATCGCAGCCTGGATTGTGTTGTAGACGTTTCCGCTCGCGACGGCATTCGGGTCAACAGTAAACTCGGCCACGACTAAAGTCCTCCTTTGGGCCGCATCCGGATAGAGCATGGATGCGGCAAACAGCTTCCTGCCTTCGCCAGCTCTCGGCCGACGAAGCTCAACTACGGCAACACACGTATTCACGCCCGCAAGAACACGTTTATATGTCCTGCGCTGTATGTGCTTTCAGTGGGAGATATTGTTGATACCGGGTGCCGTGTTTTGCCCGAACATCCGAATATTTTGTGGTTCCCACCCCGCAATGGTTAAAAAATCATCACATGTCGGGAAGCGAAACTACCAGATGGTATACGGCGTGATGAAAAATACGCTCGTCGGCTGTGCAATCGGCAACAATTTTGGGCTGCAACTTCGGTCGCCGCCGGTAATTCATCCAAGCCTGCTCACAAGGGCAGCAAGCTGCGACTGGCTGTGGACCCCCGATTTTCGAAGAACAGCTTTGAGCTGCTGCCGCACGGTGCCTTCGGCCAGACCAAATGTTTCGGCCATATCTCTCGGACGGAGCCCGTCCCCAACGCCACGGGCAACGCGTATTTCGGCGAAAGAAAGACCGAAGCGCTTGGACAATTGGTCAGCAACGTTCTGGATCGGAACCTGCCCGCGCCGGATCATCATCAACCCAGCGACATCGAGGCTGAAATGGCGCAGGGCTGCCGGTGCGCGAAACATTTCGAATACCAGCACCTCACCAGGACCTGCGGCGACAACAAGCGGCGGCGGCATGGCCTGGCCGAGTTGCAGATTGCATCCCGCCGAGATCAGATACTGAAGGTCCTTGTCGGAACGCGCCTCGCGCAGTGTCACCACGCCGCCGGTATGCGTCCCGACGCGCGCGAGCAGTAGTTCTGCGGCAGCGTTTATCTTGATGACGCCGCCGTTCTTGGCGAGCAGAATGCTACCACGGTCATCTTCGTCGAAATTTGCCACCCAGGTTTCGAGCTTCGGCATCCCTACGAGATAGGCCGATCGCGCCGCTTGCATCAGATCGTTACGGAGGATCTGCACCGGCGCCAGCAGGGCCGCGTCGGGCGGATCGCTCTTCAGCGGGCGCTGGACCGCGGCGATCCAATCGCGCTCGCCGATCCGCAGATGAATGCCGATGAAGATTCCGAGGCCGTGCCGCCTCATCAAGTCAGCGTAGTAGGGATGGGACCTGAGGGTCTCGGGGGACGCGATGTCCAGATCGGTAGCATAGCCGCGTTCGCGCGCGATCGAGACGCAGGTCTGCCGGAAATCGCGCTTGTGCCAGCCTGCCCCGACATATTCCTGGATGATGCCGGTAAGAGACTCGGAATGCACCAGCCAGGGGCCCCTGAGCTCCGGCTCGATAGGGACGAAGCAAGTTCCTATGCCGCCGAACACAGCCGCGAGCTTGTCGCAGACAACGCGCCAAGAGGATGCGTCGAGAACGGCGGCGTCAAGCGCTCGCCTGAACTCGTCTATCGCTGTCTGCCCCCGCAACCGAATACAACTCCGTCGACGGCATCAGAACATATGCCGTTCGATCCCCACGCCATCACAACAACCGCCTCTTCGACGATTTGGCGGAAGAACGGCGCCCCCAAAATGCAACCATTGTGCAGAAGGGAATGTTTGTCATACCCCAAATGGGTTGTTCTCCAGAAGAAATTGGATTCTAGGACGATCGATTGGAGTTTCGCACGCTTATAGAAGGGCTGTTTATGTGGAGGGATTTTCAGAGGCGACATAGCGCGTTGATCAACCCGTATTTGTGCCGGACAGCTTGCTACTCTTCCTGAACCCGGTCGCAATCATGTGCCAGACCGAACGACATGGTCGAACGTCAGGCCGAACCGCAGCAGATACTTGCGCAGGCGGTCGGCATCGTTGCCACTTGTCTTCTGCAGCCGAGAGACGGCGAACAGCTTGCGTCCGGCCGCGCTGACCGACGCGGACTCGCAGCAGACTTCCAGCACGGCCGCCAGCTGCGCGCGATCGAACGGATCGATGGCTGCCGCTCCGTCTGCGCCCAGAACCTCATCGAGGATGGCCTCGCCGACCGGTCTGGCGCCTTGGCCGGAACGCCACTGCCTGGAGAGCCTGGCGATCTCCTCGCGCACCGTCTCCTCGTTGATCCGGCCGTGTGGCGCCAGCGTCGCCATTCGTGTCACCGACGCCGACAGGTCACGGAAGTTCGCTCGCCACGAGGCATCCGGTGCCATTGCAAATCTGAGGTAGAGGTCGCGCGCTTCTTTGTTGAAGGTGGCGTTCATCCCCTCCCGCTCGGAAAAGCGGCGCAGCTCGAAGTCGAGATTGGGCTCGATGTCCTCCTTGCGATCCTTAAGCGCCGGCAGCTGGAAGGTCCACAGATTGAGGCGTGCGAACAGATCCTCGCGGAACCTTCCCTCGGCGACGTCGATCGAAAGGTCGCGATTGGTGCCGGCAAGAAGCTGGAAGTCCGAGACCGCATCCTCGTCGGCGCCAACTGGCAGGAAACGCTTCTCCTCGATAGCGCGCAGGCACATGGCCTGCTCGTCCAGTCCGAGCTCACCGATCTCGTCGAGGAACAGGACGCCCTTGTCGGCCGATTTCATCAGCCCGGCGCGCGCCGACTGCGCGCCGGTGAAGGCGCCCTTCACATGGCCGAACAGCGTCGACATCGCCTGGTCGCCACGCAGTGTCGCGCAGTTCACCTCGATGAAGGCGCCGGACACCTGTCGCTGCGCCTTCTTCAACTCGTAGATGCGTTTTGCCAGCTGCGACTTGCCGGCGCCGGTCGGGCCTGTGAGCAGCACCGGGGCGCGCGAGCGGATCGCAACCTTCTCGATCTGATCGATCATCTGGTTGAAGGCCAGGTTGCGCGTGGGGATGCCGGACTTGAGGAAGGACGTAGCCTCGTCGCGCTCGGCCACGAAGCGGGTAGCGATGTCGTCGTAGCGCGACAGATCGAGGTCGATGATGGAATGGGTGCCAGAATAGTCGTCGCCTTCGCGGCGATCCCTCGGCGGCGAGAGCTGGATCAGCCGCGCTGGAATGAAGCGGGCTTCCGTCAGCAGGAACCAGCAGATCTGCGCGACATGCGTGCCGGTGGTGATGTTGACTAGGTAGTCCTCCCGCTCGGGGTCGAAGGCATAAGCGCGGGCGAAATCGCGCAGGCTCGTATAGACCTCGCTGAAGTCCCAAGGATCGTTCTGCGGAATGATGTGGGGCCTGACCTCCGTGGCCGGAGAGATCTGTTCAATGTCGCCGACGATTTCGCGGGCAAGACTGAGCGAGTTCGGCCCGTGAATGAGCTTCAGCCGATCGATGAACAGGCCAGGCTGCTGGCAGAGCGCCACAGTCGGCCGCCACTTTTTTCATCGTTCGCCGCGCCTGGCTGCGTCACGATGTCGCCGGGCTCAAGTCCGGGCACGAGCACCTTGTCGACATAGGTCTCGAAGGCGGTGCGGTTGATCGGCCCATCGAGCACGAAGGGCGCGGCGATGCCGCGGCTGCGCAGTCCGGCGACGAAGGTGGTCGCCTTCCAGTGGCCATGCGGCACGCCCACCCTGAGCCGCTCGCCGCGAGCGCATCGGCCATGCCGCCGCGCCATGTTCGTCGAGGCCCAGGTTTCATCGATGAAGACGAGCCGCTCCGGGTCGAGATCGAGTTGGCCGTCGAACCAGGCCTGCCGCCGCTTCACGATGTCGGGGCGATCCTGCTCGGTGGCATGCTCGGTCTTTTTTTGCGCGTGATGGCGTGACGCTTGAAGAAGCGCTGGAGTGATCCGAAGCTGAACACCAGACCCTGTTCCTTCAGTGCCACACGAGCCTCCTCGATCGAACGATCGGCTTCCGGGCCAAGCGCATCGAGGATGGCCTGCTTGTGGGCGTCGATGCGAGCCGACTTGCGGTCGCCGCCCAGCGCCCTGGGGCGAACGTCACCCTGTTCGCGCTCCAGAACCTGCCAGCGGCTCACGCTGGCAGCGCTCACACCAAACCGCTCGGCCGCCTCACGATGCGTCGCACCTTCACGCACCGCATCCACCGCACGCTCCCGAAGATCAACCGACAGAGCTTTCGACATGTCCCCCGGCCTCCATTCCGGCAGACAGCTTGAATCACCTCAGCGCTGATTTGGGAATCCAATTCGATCAGATCGGGTTATGCTCTAGCGGCTCCGTTTTCGCGGCCTGCAGGATCAATGTGCTTGCTGTTTGCTATTCCAATGAATTGGCCACGGGGCGAATGGGAGGTGGGCTGGGGCCTAGCTTCCAACAAACATTTTGCCATCGAGCGTATGTATCGTGATCTGCTGGCCTCCGCGCGATAACCGAGGAAGAAATTCAACGGCATTGTCGGCTTGAAAGGACGGAGCACCAGATCAATGTTCCCCAAGCCTTCGACGGACATCGGGTTTACCAGGCCGACCCCGACCCCCGCGCTAACGATAGACAGCAGCGTCATGCACATCGGCGTTTCCGCGGCAACGTTGAATTTGTAGCCCCCCGATTCCATGATGTCCGCCAAGGCTCGCCGCAACCGCGCGGCCGGCGTGTGCGCGATATACTCGACGTTGTGAAGATCGGCGGGGGTGATGACGTCCTTGCTTGTTAGCTTATGTGTCGGAGACATGGCGCACATGGCCGCATCGCCCGAAAAGGGCTCGTAAGCGAGCCCTGCGATATCAGTTTCCTTGGGGGCGACGCCAATGTCGACCTGGCTGGTCGCCACGGCCGTCCATACTTCCGCGGTCGACATCAACTGCGCTGAGACCGCAACATCGGGATGAATCTCACGGAACGCGGTAACCGCGCGCGCAACAACTGCCAATCCGATGCCTGGCATGTTTGCGATCCGAACAAGACCGGGTCCGCGTTCGCGAATTTGGGAAGCCGTGTGCTTCAGTACCTCCAGGCCGACAAATGTCCGTTCGACATCGGCGTAAAACAGCTGGCACTGCGGCGTCGGTTGTAGCCGTCCGCGGGCCCTTTCGAAGAGCTGAAACCCGATCGCTTTCTCAAGCTCGGAGACCAGGCGGCTTACGGCAGGCTGCGTAACCCCCAGGGCTTCAGCCGCTCGAGTCGCCGAGCCGGATTTCATGATGGCCCGCAGTGCTTCTATCTGACGGATGTTCATAATCGCCCATAAGGTTTGGGAATACGGTCGCGTGAATTCTGAACTTGCCTTCCCCCGCGGAAGCAAACAAAACTTCGCGCGACAAGAAGAATTCGTCAATCGAGCAGCGGACCAACCGATCGAAAGCGCGGTTTGCGCACGCGATTGTGATGGCGTTCGGCCATAGTATAGCTTTCGCCCCTGAGGTTGAGGCAACGCAGGAGTTTTCCATTGGAGATAACCGCGAGCCAATCATCTCTGGACGCGGTGCAGCCCTAACACCAGCAGTCCGCGATGCGCCACCCCACTCGGCGTCCGGCAATTTAGAAGGAGGCCCACATGACCCACCAAAACCCGGCAGCAGGTAAGGCAGGTACAGACAAGCAGTCGCGGGCAGTCGCCGCGCAATCGGATCCGACGTCCATAACGCGACGAACTGTCCTGCAGATCGCTGGTAGTGCCGTTTCGCTTGCCGCAGTCACACCAGCGGCGGCCCAGGCAGTCACTACCCAACCTTCGATGGAAACGGCCGCCCGGCCGGTTCGCCTTCTCGTCAACGGCAATGCTAGGGAATTGCCTCTCGATCCCAGGCAGTCGCTGCTGGACGTCTTGCGCGAGACGCTTGACCTCACCGGCACCAAGAAGGGCTGCAACCAGGGTGCCTGCGGCGCCTGCACTGTCCTTGTCAACGGCAAGCGGATCGTCTCGTGCCTGACGCTGGCATCCCTGCATGATGGCGCACATATCGAGACGATTGAAGGGCTGTCGAAGGACGGCGAACTTCATCCTCTCCAGCAAGCGTTCATCGACCACGAGGGACTGCAGTGCGGCTTCTGCACGTCGGGTCAAATCATGTCGGGTATCGGCTGTATTTCGGAAGGCCACGCCGGCTCGCCCGAAGAGATCAGGTTCTGGATGAGCGGCAACATCTGCCGCTGCGGCGCCTATCCTGGGATTGTTGCGGCCGTGGCGGATACGGCGCAAAGGAGCTGACCCATGTTTCCCTTTACGCTCGAGAAGGCAACTAGCACCCAAGCCGCTATTGCGGCTGGCGCGGAGGGCGCCCGCTACATCGCAGGCGGCACGACGCTTGTGGATTTGATGCGCGACGAAGTCGAACGGCCTGAACGGCTTGTTGACATCAACAAGCTTCCGCTGGGCGGCATCAGGGTTGATGGCGAGGAAATCGTAATCGGAGCGCTGGCGCGTATGGCCGAAGTAGCCGCCGACGAGAACGTCCAACGGTTGCAGCCGCTGATCGCAGAGAGCTTGATCGAAGGCGCCTCTCCGCAGTTGCGCAACATGGCGTCAATGGGCGGCAACCTGCTGCAGCGGGTACGCTGTCCGTATTTCCGGATGCTTGATGCCGCATGCAACAAGCGGGCGCCAAGCTCAGGCTGCTCTGCCATCGAGGGACGGAACGCGGGTCATGCGATCCTCGGGACGAGCAAGGCTTGCGCAGCGACGCACCCCTCCGATGTCGCCGTCGCACTCGTCGCTCTCGACGCCACCATGCGCGTGCAAGGCCCCCGAGGGGAGCGAAGCTTTCCGGTAGAAGATCTCTTCCGGTTGCCGGCTGACACGCCGCACCTCGAACACACACTGCTGCCAGGCGAGCTGATTGTGGAAATCCGAGTGCCGGGCGGAGCCCACACGCGTAGGGCTCGGTACCTCAAGGTTCGCGACAGAGCATCCTACGAATTCGCACTGGTATCAGCCGCTGCCGCGCTGAGTATCATGGATGGCGTCGTTCGCGAGGCGCGCATCGCGGCGGGCGGTGTCGGAACGCGTCCCTGGCGGTTGCGGGCCTGCGAAGCAGCGCTCGCCGGCAGAAAGCTGAGCAGAGCCGCATTCGAAGAAGCTGCGCGACTCGCCACCGAAGGAGCCCGGCCACTGCACCATAATGGCTTCAAGGTCGAACTGTTGCCACGGACGATTGTCCGGGCGCTCGAGATGGCAGGAGAGGTCGCATGAACGTTATTGTTGGAAAGCCACTCACGCGGGTTGATGGCCGCGCCAAGGTCACGGGCGGAGCCCAGTACGCAGCGGACTTCAACCAGCCAGGCCAACTCTACGCTGTCATCGTCAGCGCGACCGTCGGCCTTGGCCGGGTGTCTGAAATCCGAAGCGCCAATATCGAGGCCATGCCCGGCGTTGCCGCCGTGATCACGCACAGCAACGCGCCTAAGCTGCCCTATCTGCTGCATAAGGGTGTCATTGATCCGGCGGTCGGCGAGCGCCTTCATGTGCTTCAGGACGACGCGGTGCGTTTTTTCGGCCAGCCGGTCGCAATCGTCGTTGCGGATTCCCTCGATCATGCCGAGCATGCCGCGGCGGCGTTGCGCATTATCTATGACGCCCGCCGGCCGGTGGTTGACCATGCGGATCCGGACGTCGCCAGGATCATTCCGGATGCGGCCGGCGCTGACCGATCGCGGGGAGATGCCGATGCCGCGGTGGCAGAGGCGGCCGTCACGGTCGATGAGCACTACGACATGGCCCGCGAAAACCACAATCCCATGGAGCCGCACGCGACGATCGCGGCCTGGAACGGCGACCGGCTGACCCTTTGGAGCAAGAGCCAGTTCCTAATGAACGAGCAGGCTGAGATCGCCGCGATCTTCGGCCTGCCGGCCGAAAGTGTCGAGGTGATCTGCCCCTTTATCGGGGGAGCCTTCGGCACGAGTCTCAGGACATGGCCGCATGTGACTTTGGCAGCGCTGGCCGCCAAGCATGTTCAGCGGCCCGTCAAGCTCGTGCTAACGCGCAAGCAGATGTTCTTCACCACCGGCCATCGGCCGCGCTCGCTCCAGAGGGTCGCGCTCGGCGCGACGCAGGAGGGCAAGCTTACAGGTGTGATCCACGAGGGTACGGGAGAAACAAGCCGCTACGAGCAGTTCACGGAGGCCCTGACCGCCGTTACCGACTACCTCTATTCATGCCCGAACGTGCGCACGCAGTATCGGCTGGCGCCGCTCGACACGGGGACTCCCAACCATATGCGCGGCCCGGGCGAGGCAAGCGGCATCTTCGCGCTCGAAAGCGCCCTGGACGAACTGTCCTACAAACTCGGCATTGATCCTATCGAGCTGCGGCGCCGCAACGAGCCCCAGATCGACGAAGCCGAGAACAAGCCGTTTTCAAGCCGCTCCCTGATCCATTGCTACGAACTGGGCGCCGAACGCTTTGGATGGTCTCGCAAGACGCCAGAACCACGCTCGATGCGCGACGGACGCCTGCTGATCGGCATGGGCACGGCGACCGCGACCTATCCGGCGTTCCATGCGCCGTCGAATGCTCGGGTTCGACTGCTTGCCGACGGTACCGCCGAGGTCGAGGCGGCTGCGAGCGACATGGGACCCGGTACCTACACGTCGATGACGCAGGTTGCGGCCGAATTCCTGGGGCTGCAGCCGGCGCAGGTGCGGTTCAGACTCGGCACGACGGACTTTCCGCCGACGCCTTCGCATGGCGGCTCCTGGACGATGACTTCGGTGGGGTCCGCTATTCGGGCGGCCTGCCTGGAAGCGCAATTTCAGGCTGCCAAGCGCGCGATAGCCGATAACGGCTCGCCGGTCTTCGGAGCGTCGATCGATACGATCGAATGGGCGGAAGGGCGCTTGCGCCGACGGGCAGATGCATCGGCTGGGCTGTCTTACCAAGAGATCCTGGCGAAGACAGGCGACCCCATCGAGGCCGAAGGCTCGGCTCAGCGTGACCCGGAAGCGGCGGAACGATACTCGATGCATTCGTTCGGGGCTGTCTTTGCCGAAGTGTCCATAGATCCCGACGTCGGGACCATCAGGGTACGCCGTCTCGTCGGTGCCTATGGCATCGGGCGAGTGGTCAACCCGCTCCTCGCCAGGAGTCAGTGCACCGGCGGCATGATTGGCGGAATGGGAATGGCGCTGATGGAGCGGACGGTCCTGGATGCACGCGACGGCCGGCCGGTGAACGCCCACATGGCAGACTACCTTATGCCGGTGAACCTCGACGCGCCGGAGATGGAGGCTCTGTTCGTCGACGAGATCGATCCGCACGTGAACCCCCTCGGCGTAAAAGGACTAGGCGAGATCGCGCTGGTGGGAACCGCGCCGGCAATTGCCAATGCCGTGTTCCACGCAACCGGGAAGCGCGTGCGCACACAGCCAATCAAGATCGAGGACATCCTGACTGCTTGAGCCACGCGGCACCGGTGGGTTCGGTATTGGCACTATTCGAACGAAACGACCCGGGTCTCGCCGATCCGGGGTCTATATTGCAGACGCTCCTTAGGCTTCTTGCGGCCGGCCTACGCTGCCTGGGCTACAGGCTGGCTGACGGCGTCCTCGATCTGAAGCCGGGCGGAATGAATGGCCTGCTCGCGGTACTCGGGACCGAAACCCAGCTTCTCCGCGCGAACCAAAGTCACGTCGGTAATACCGAAGAAACCAAGCAACGTCCTCAGATGCGGCTCCTGCGAGTCCATCGTCTCGGCCGGACCCTCGCTGTAGAGCCCACCGCGCGTCAAGATCATGTCCGCGCTCAGGACATATGAGACGGGTGGGTGATCCGGTCTCGGCATATTTTGAGATACTCGTTTGGAGTTAGTCCGTCGAGGGCGCCGTGGGGTCGGTGATGGTTGTAGAGATGCTGGAAGGCATCGACGTGCTCGGCGATGCTGTCGATGTTGGTCGGCAGGTCGACGGTTGCGTAGAACTCGTATCGCCATTGCGCCGTTGCATCGCTCGACGGCGCCGTTGAGTTTTGGCGATCTCGGCGGCAGGACATAGAGGGGGATGGCTTTGGCGGCGCAGGCAGTCTCGAACTCGGCCATGAACTCGGAGCCGCCGTCGATCTGGATGGCCTTGACGGGCCAGGGCATCTCGGCGGTTACCTTGTCGAGGAAGTCGGCGGCGTTCTTGGCGGTGGCGCTGCGATAGGGCTTGGCGACGGTCCACTTGGCATGGACGTCATAGGCGTCGAAGTGCTTGACGGCGAGATTGGGGGCCAGCGACACCGTCAGCGTGTCGATCTGGACGATGTCGCCGGGTCTTTCGAAGACCACGTCTTTCGGCTTGCGGACGGCGTGGGGCCGGGCTTTGGCAGCGCATTTGCGGCCGATCTTACGGATCAGCTGCGGAACCGGCGTGACCCGGCCGCGCTCGACCAGGCTCTTGAGGATGCGGCCGACCGTGGCGTTGGAGACGACCTGGCCTGCCTTGCGCAACAGCGGACCGAGCTTGTCCTTGCCCCAGAACGGAAAATCGCATCTCAGCCGCTCGACCTCGGCGCGCAGTTCCCGGCTCCAGCCGTTGGCGCGCATCCGGTGCGGCCGCCGGCTCTTCGGCGCCGGTTGCGCCTCCCAGCGATACAGCGTCGAGCGCGGCACCGCATGCGCCGCCTGATCGGCACTCAGCCCATCCTTCATCGCGCGCCGCCATCGCGCCACCGCGTCGCGTCTTCTCGTCGCTTCGATAGTTGAGGTCTGCGCGCCGAGAAGACGCGACGCCCGGCCAGCATTGCGTATAACATGGCCGGGCAGGCCAAAAACCTGCATGGGGTTCTCCTGGGATTCGAGCTTCGCAACCCGAGTTACGGAGAACCCCTCCCTCAATGCAAGAATCTCATATCTGTCTGAGCGTGGTCAGATCACCATGGCGCGCTTGCCCCTCACAAGGCCTTCGGGTCCCGCTTCGCCGTAGCGGAAGGTGACCCCAGCCCGTAGCAAAGGGCGCCCCCTTGTTCCGACTGATTTGGTGCGGCACGAATGCCTCATTTACTCGGGCATGGTGTCGTCTGACTGGAAACTGCGGGCAGGGAACGCATCGTCGCGGTCAGACCAAACGGCCGTCTGCGATCGGACAGCGGCGAGGCATTGATGCAGTGGGCCGTGGCCGGGCTTGGTATCGCTAACACGCCGTCATTTCTGATCGGAAATGAACTTGAGGACGGACGCCTTGAAATTATCTCCACGAATACTCAGCATCCGATGTCGGCGTCTATGTTGTGCGCCCGCCGGGGACCGCAGTGCCGGCAAAAGTTCGTACGCTGATCGACAACCTAATAAGATACTTTCAGGCCGAGCAGCTCTGAGCGTCAACGAGCAGGCAATCGGTTAGAACTAGACATCGCCGAGTTATCCCTGCTGTGTGCAAGGCGACCCTGCAGCTGATCCTGCGCCGACGGGATTGCAAGGGGTCTGGGCGACCAAAGCTGATCGCAAAACCCGCTTCATCAGCGACTTCACGCCGAACCTAATCATGGACTATCTCTGCAGCTACACCGAGGCCTTCGCGGTCGCCCATATATTCACTGTGCGCTTAAGAGGATCCCCCTCTATTCGGTGCTGGTGTGCAAACCCATCGAGGGGCGGCAACCGAGAAGGTAGCGATGACGCGGGATTGCCGGGGCAACCCGCGTCCGTCATCGATCACACCACGAGAACGTAAACGATTCTGTGGGAGTCCGGCTCGACGATGATGATGCGTCCGTCCGCCAGCACAAAGTATTCATAGCCACGATAGTCAGGCACAATCTCGATGATGCGCGGGGGCAGTGGCCGCAATTCGACAGTTGTCGGAACCGCGACGCCGACATTCACCTCGAAGTCGACATCGATCGGCTTGACGTCCGCCTGTCGGATTGCGTTTCGGATTTCGACCTTCTGCTCGCTTGATATGTCGATACTTCCGGTCGTCTCAGTAGATGGCTTATCCTCCGAAGCCTGATTCTGCTCGGTTTGGCCAGGGGTGGTCTCGGTAGCGGTTTTGGTGGTTGCATTTGGGGGCTGCTCCGAAGTGCCTGTTCCCTCGGCTTCGGCGCTGCCGGGTGTAGAGTCCCGTTTGACTTGTCCGGGCGCGGCTTCCTTTGCCGTCTCCGCTTCACCCGGCTGTTGCTGTTCACCAGGCGCTGCTCCGCTTGCAGCTTGGCTATCGCGGGACTGCTGGATTTGCACGGGTGCGTCACCCTTGGCGGAAGGCTTTGTTTCCGTCGAACCCTTTGCCTTGCCAGCATCCTTCATGATCGGCGGCTGCGTCGAACTCTCTTGCGCCAGCGCAATTGTGCTCACGAGCGCTGAGGTCGCCAGAAGAGCTGCGGCCACGCCGCACTTGTTGAAGCGTTTCATCGGTTGCTTTCTCCCTTGACCAGATTGTCGTGCTGGCGGCCGGTCGCTCACATGATGTGGACGATCTTCCGCGTCTCCGGTTCCACGAGCACGGTCTTTCCGTCGACGACGACGTAGCGATATTTCACATCCGCCTCCTCGATTGCGTGGAGTTCGACCGATTCGGGCAGCGTGGCGCCGACGGCGATTTCGACCCCAGTTACATCGGCGGGAGCGACCTTGTGCTTAGTCACATACTCGCGGATGACCGTTTCTTGTTCCGGCGAGACCACGATATCTTGGGCAAATGCGCTGCCTGAAAGCAGCATTGCCAGGGTAGTGGCAACAAAGGCATGGCGCGTCATGGCTTCTTCCTTTCGTGTTAAGGACGGGCTTTCTGAACTCCCACTGTTGGAAGTCACTGCCCAACACTGCGTGCTCGGCGACGTTCCAGTTGTGCGACTTCATACCGAGCGCGTGGGGCCAATTGCCCTTAGCCCGATAAGACCTTGGACCTACAAGGGCATGGCAAAGGGCCTTCGTTAGCTAAAGAACGGAACAGATGCTGGAGGCTCTCGCTTTCCGACACGAGCGCCAGCCAAGACAGTGCTTTCATGACCGACAAAGGAGAGCGAGATGGAAAAAAGCGTCTATCAGGCCCGGTGGCTGCTGACGCCGGTTTTCAGTATCGCGCTCGCATTCGTCGCCATGGGTGTTATTCTGGGCTGATGTGTCGGCGCAGTATGGTCCCTTCCTGCGCCGTGGAAAGTCCGCCGCCCAAGGAGGGGTCAGGCGGGCTTTCCACTCCCTATATATTTGGTGTGAACCAAACTATGTTAGACAAATGATTTCTCGACGTAAGTTCCTCTATGGGATTTTCGGCGCGGCCGCAGCGGGCGCCACCACGTGTCCTTACACCCTTGGTAAAACCTCCTACGGCATTCGCCTTGAACCTGCCTTTGCTCTCGCCCAAGGCAATGGCGGAGGTGGCCAAGGCAAGGGCAAAGGCAAAGGCGGCCACGGACAGGGCGCCGGCAAGGGCAAGGGCGGTGAAAACGGCAATGGCCAGGATGGCGCCAGCGCAGCGAGCAGCAAGGGCGTGTCGATGTCGAATCCAAATGGTGGGGTCGTGCACCGGAACGGCATGCGCGAGACGATCCTAAACGGTCGCTACGAGATGCACGATGCCCAGGGCAGACGAATCATCAGCCGCGAGGCCACGCTGGCCGACTATCTGCGCATGCGATTGTCGAGGTAGGCGTCGGAATTTGTAGAGGCGCGGTACATCAAAGCAGCTTCGGTGCGGTTGCCGACCTGCAGCTTTGCCAAAATCCGTGACATGTGGTGCTTGATGGTTTTCTCATGACGATCGAGCCGCAACGCGGCCTCCTTGTTGCTCAATCCGCAGGCCACGAGGCTCAGCACTTCCAGTTCTCGCTTGCTCAGCGTCCGGACAGGATCCGTGGCGATAGGTGAACCGGCTTTCGATAGACTTGAAAGGAGCTTCGCCGACAGGCTCGGCGAGACGTATGTTTCACCTGCTGCTACGGCGGTCAGCACTTCCGCGAGGGAGCGAGAGCCGACTCCCTTAAGAACGTAACCCTTTGCCCCGCTATTGAGGGCGGTCGCGACATCTTCGCTGGATTCCGAGACGGTAAGCACGACAATCCGCAAGCGCGGATTTGCGCCCAGGATTTCTGTTATGGCGGCTAGACCGCCGCCTGGCATCGACAAGTCAAGCAGCATGATGTCGGGGAGTGTCTCGGCGGCGATGCGGATCGCATCGTCGCGCGAAGCGCCCTCAGCAACGAACTTAAAGCGCTCTATCTCAGCAAGACTGCGCACTACACCCTCTCGGAATAGCGGGTGGTCATCGATGACGGCTATTGAGATCGCGTCTGTCATGACGGAGCCGGCTTGTTGTCAAAGATTATTGCCACTTCTGTGCCCGTTGATGACGTGTGTAGGTGAAACGACCCTCCTAGGCTCTCGACTCGTTCGCGCAAGCCAGCGAGACCGATGCGACCAGTGCCGACCGAGGTGGGATCAAAGCCAGGTCCGTCGTCAGAAACGGCGATGGAGAGCGATTGTCCTTTCGTCGTCATTGTCACAACTTGGTGCGCACCGCGGCAGTGTCGATAGCCGTTGTTGAGGGCCTCCTGAAGAAAACGATAGATGCAGATGCGTCCGGCGGCGGACATCGTCCATGCAGGAGGCGTCAGGTGGCGCCCTACGCTGGTGCCGGTTCGTTTCTCGTATGAATCGATGGCGTGATTTACGACTTCCAGCACCGTTGCCGTCTCGACCTGAGGCAGGACAAGGCCGTTGCAAATGCTGCGGATTTCCTGCAACGCCTCATTCAGCGTCGCTCTGATCGAGGCAACCTCACGTTCACGTACTCGGGTGGGAACCCTTGGGCCAAGTACTGTTGCACTGTCGAGCCGAAGGGATGCGAGCGCGACGAGCTGCGCCGGGCCATCATGCAGGTCGGCTCCTAGCCGCCGCAGATATCTTTCGTTCAGTGTGGTGGCACGCTGCGCGGCATTCCTGACACGCTCATGCAATTCGCTGTTCTGCTCAAGCAGCGCGCTCAAATCTGCGACTCGGTTCTTCAGATCATGAGCCTGCCGATCTATCGTTCGGCTACCGCGTAACACCACCGCGTTAAGCGCGAGGAAGAAGACCGCTGTGACTGCTGCAACCGCGAGCCAACTGCGCAACCGTGCGTTCCGAAGTGTCGCCTCAAACTCGTGCGCGAATTCGAAGAATTCAATCACGGCAACCGGCTCCCCCGACCACGGCTGCAAAATAGGATTGTAGATCTGCAATACTGGACCGGATGCTACCTCTTCGATTGCCGCGACGGGCTCGTAGTTGGCCACCATCGCGCCGGAGAATGCCCGCCGCAAGCTATCAGACAATCCCAGGCGAAGACCGATGAGACTTTCATCGTCTGAATAGAGGATCTGACCGTCAGGTCCCCATAAGCGCATTGCGGCAAGGCGGCTGCCGAGCGCTCCTTGTCCGAGGGTCTCGTCGAGCGCGCGCTTTACCGCCTCATCGAGAACCAAGCTCCTTTGCATGTCCGGCAGAAGCGGGGCTATGACGCTATCCACATAGAGAGCCGTCGTCGCACCGGCACTGCGGGTCACCGCCCGTTCGATAAGCGTGCTTACGACAGCGCCAACCACAAGCATGGCGCACAGAGAAACCAGTCCGCCGATGAAGAAAAACTGAAAGACAAGCGAGCGGTGATGCCATCGCCGTTTGGGGCGTTCGGTGTTTGAAGGCGCAGTCGCGTCACCGACACCCGTGGGTATACCTCTTTCGGACGTGTCGGCGAACACGTTTCGTCATCCAATCACTTCTGCAGGCGGTTTTCTACCGTCTGGCCGCGCATGCTGGCTTGGAACCTGCTTCCTATGGTCGATGCAAACATTCGAGAGCCGGATCAGGTTCCACAAGCGATTGTCCGTTGAGATCGGCATCAAGCCGCGGAACGGTGTCCCTCACGTGAAAGGGTCTCCCCCGTCAGGAATGCAGTCAGCACTATGGCGGCCAGGATGCAGGGTGGTTGGGATGCCGTAGAAGACCAGTGCAGAGACTGCAGCTGGGGTGAGCCATCCCGCCAAGAAAAGGGCTGTCGAGCAAACCGCGCCGATCGCAATGTTGCTCCCGCCGAGTTCGGCGCGGCCGGCCGGCGCGCCGGCGTGCCTAGGGCTTCGACAGCGAGGTGGCGCTGGCCGATGTGTGGTCGGACAGTAACCGCCGGCGTTGACATCGCCAGCGACAACGGCATGAGTCTGCGCGCCGACTACCACGGCTCCTTCGCCAACGCCTACACCAGCTCCGGACGGCCTGATCGCTCGGCGATGGACGATTCGCCTCTACTGATCGCTGCGCTCATCGGTGCTATGTTGATTTCGATCATCCTCGCCAGGTGCTGTCGCGCGATCGCCTCAGCCAGCTCGCGCATAGCCGCGACCTCTACCCTGGCGACCGCAGCATCGACATCCGAATCACGCGCCTGCGCAAGAAGATCGAATTCGATCCCGACAAGCCGCGGGTTCTGCTCACAGTCCGGAGCGAATGCCGCCATGCTGAAGGCGGCGGGACATCGCGCGATGAACAGCGGGCCATTTGCAAGGCACCCCCACAGTCCCAACTGACCTTAGACTGCCGAAGAGATCTTGATCGATTTCAACTTTCTTTCCGGTCTCTCATTGCACCACGGCAGGTGCCGTAAACGTGTAGCCGACGCCGTAGACCACCTTGATCGGCACTTGCAGGTTGGTCTGCTCGCCTATCTTGCGGCGAAGGCGACTGACGACGGCATCCAGATGCCGGTTGTCGAAATGGGTTCTCGGTCGGGCAAGCGTGTCCGCCAGCTTTTCGCGTTCGCAAATGCCGCCGCCATGCTTGCAGAGCGCGCTCACCAGCGCGAATTCGGTCGCCGTCAGCTTGAGCGAGCGCTGGTTCGGCGCGGTAAGGGTCCAGGTTCTGCTGTCCAGCACCCATTTGTCCCCGGCGCCGTCGGCCACGCCGGCTTGATCTCCCGTTCGTCGCAACAGGCTCCGGATCGCTGCCTCGATCTCCCGCAAGGTACTGTGCTTGACGAGATAGATGTCGGCGCCGCTTTCAAATCCGCGGACGCGGTCGTCGCTGTCGCCGAGAGCCGTGAGCATGATGATGCCGCAGCGATGGATCCTGCGGATCTCGCCGGCGAGTTCGAATCCGTTACCGTCGGGCAGCCCGACGTCGAGGATGACGACGTCGGGTCGCTTGTCGTCCGCCAGCGCCCGGCGCAGTCCTTCCGCAGTCGCAATGCCTTCGGCAGTGAAACCGCACAGCCCTAGGAAATCGACCAGGTCCTTGCGCAGCCGCTGCTCGTCCTCGACGATCAAGATATGCGTCAAGTCATTGCCTCCTCTGGCAGGGCTGGCTCGGCTGCTTTCCTCGACAATGGCACGCGCGCCACGGCTGCTGTTCCCCGTCCTTCATCGGAGGCCAATTCCAGCGTGCCGCCATGATAGGCCAGAAGCTTGCGGGACGAATACAGGCCAAGCCCCGTTCCGCTCCCGGCCTTGGTGTTGGAGGCCCGGAAGAAGCGACGCCCGATCTTGTGCATGTCGGCTTTCGGAATACCGATGCCGCGATCGCGCACCTGGATGATGACGAGGTCGGATTCGGAGCGGGCATCGATGTGAATGGGCTGATCCTCGGGCGAATATTTGAGGGCGTTGTCGATGAGATTGATAACGACGGTAGCCAGCATGTCGGGGTCGGCAAAAATCGAGGTCGCCTCGCCTTCCGTCCTGAAATGCAAGCGCCCACCTCGCCCGGTCATTTCGAAGTGAAGTTGCACATCGGCGATGAGGGACGCGATCTGCATTGGCTCCGGCCGAAAGCCACTATCGCCGTCGTTGGTCATGAAGCGCTCGATCAGCGAGAACAGCCGGTCGAGCGCCTCGCCGATGCCGGCGAGCCGTTCCTTCGTCGCGTCCCGCGACTTGTCGCCGACGAGGCTGATCATGTCGACCGCGTTGCGGATGACCGCCAGGGGCGTGCGGAACTCGTGGCTGACGATGCGCATGAAGTCGGCCTGCTCCTCACGCAGGGCGCGTTCGGCATCGAGGCTGGCACTCAATTGGTTCTCCAGCCTCCGGCGCTCCAGGACTTCCCGGGACAAGGCTTGGTTCTTCTCGCGTACGGCCGCGGAAAGCCGTGAACTGACCATGAAGAGCAGGCAGGCGAACAAGGCGATCAGGAACAGCGTTCCCTGCAGCAGATACCAGGCATTGCGATTGTTGAGGACCGTGATGTCCTGGGGGGTGGCAGGAAACCAGAATTCGATAGCGCTGTGTACGATGCTGGCTGCCATATATTCGCCCAGCGCCGCCATCGTAATCCAGCGCAGAAGCCGCGGTTGCGTCCGATCCCGCTGCAGCGCGACGCACATCACCGACATCATGATCACCGTGAAGAGCGTCGACGTGTGAACGCGTATGGCAAGATTGCCCGGATCGACGGTGACGGCAATGCTCCAGGCCACAACCTGAAAGGCGAGCAGCGAGATGCCGATCCACGTGTAGCGCGGCTGCCCCAGGAAGCGCGCCAGACCTTCGGCGAGCAGGACGAGGCCGAGCTTGATGATCGTGTTATGCAGCACGATGGACCATGCCGTCGGCTGCTCGCCTCTGAGAATCATCAGCAGTAGCCCGATGGCGATGGCGGTGTATCCCGCCGCGAGAAACTTCAGCTCGTAAAGATGGCGCCAGGCCAGCCAGACAAAAATCCACGCGACCGCTTGCAAACTTGCGGTTGCCAGATCGACGACCAGCACTGTCTTGAGGTCGAGCATGCCCGGTGAATTTGCACAGGGTTCCCGCCGGCGCAAGTCACATGCTGCGCAGCATAGTTGGAAGTAAACGAAAGGATGGAAAGTAGAGCAAAGGGAATATCAGAATGGGCAAGAATTCACAAGAATTGACTGGCCGATCGTTTCGGGCGTCACCGATGCGCCGTCCGAGGAGCGGCCCATGTCGGACGCCGCAATGCAGGTTTTGGTCAGAATTGAATAGTTTTGTTCGGTAGAATCTCAGGCATCTTTTGCTATCGTCCGCACCATCGCGACCTTGCAATTTTGGTTGGAGGAGGGCCGAGTCAAGGTTTCCGCGCGCCGGTTGCGGATGCGGCGGAACGGGGCTCGCTTGCTTCATTTTTTGAGGGGCTCATCGCATGAGAGATGCCGCGCGCACCGGTAAGATCCTTAGAGGACTCGGGCTTTGGGCGGGCGGCGGCATCGCGAGCAAGCACTCATCCGCGGACAGCGGCCGATCAGCCCTCACATCGAACGCCCTGCATGTGCTGGCCGTCCTGGCCATGGGCCTGTTCGGCACGGCGATGGCCGGTGATGCGCAGGCAGACTGCAACGGATCGGCAACCCAGACCCTCGATGCGGCCTCCTACGGCTATTCGTGGTCGATCTGCCAAGGCGCCGATGGCGTCGATGATGACGATGAGAAAGACGGCACCGCCGGGGAAAACATAAACTTCAACGCCAGCAATGCTGGAGCATACGCGGCTGGCAACCCCCTCCCTTATAGCTCGGAAGGAGCCGACCAGAACGGTGTCATGATGGCACGCACACGTGGCGGCGATGGCGTCGACGAGGGTGCAGCGGGCGCCGGCGGCACCGTGACCATCATCAATGGCGGCGATATGACCCTGACCAGCCCGAACGATCCAGGCTCCATCGGCAGTTTGATTTCGGGGCTGAGCTTCGGCGGCGACGGGGATTCAGACAACGACAACTACAAGTCGAGCGGCGGTCATGGCGGAGCCGGGAATACGGTGACCATCACCAATTCCGGAACGCTGATCGTGGAATCGATGAGCTCGAATACAGCCAGGGGCATTTCCGGTATCCTTGGCTGGAGCCAGGGCGGCATCGGCGGTGAGCAGAACAGCGGTGCGGTCGGCGACCAGGTAGGTGGCAATGGCGGCAGCGGCGGGACCATCAACATCACCAACACCGGCCAGGTGATTCTCGGCGGCGTGGCTACCCCGCTGAGCGGACTGGACAGTGCCTGGGGGATTGCCGCCAAGTCGATCGGCGGCGCGGGCGGCAACGACAACGGCGCGGGCGGGGCGGGCGGCTTCATCACAATCACCAACGGCGCGACCGGCGGCGATACCTCGACCGGCGCGATCAGCGTCTACGCCAACGACACCGACAGCGTGCGCGGCATCTATGCGCTGAGCCAGGGCAGCGACGGCACCGCATCCTTCGATTCTTCCGACAATGGCGGCGCCGGCGCGGTCGGCGAGGGGATCAACATAAGCACCTATGCCGACATAACAATCGTCAGCACCGGCGAGGTGAGCGACGTGTCGGGCGGCCTTTTGGCGATCGGACAGGGCGGCGACGGCGGCACCGGCTACAGTTCGTCCGACGGAGGCGCCGGTGGTGCCGGCTCCGCCAACGTCGTCACCCTGACGGTCCAGTCTGGCGCCACCGTCTCGACCCAGGGTGACAATATCGCCGGCATGGTCGGGCTGAGCCAGGGCGGTCGCGGCGGCGACGGAGCCGACGGCGAGAAGGACAGCTCCGGCGGCACCGGCGGCACCGGCGGCCAGATCCAGATGAACAACTACGGCACCATCGAGACGGCGGGCAGCAATGCCTATGGCCTGCTGGGCCAGAGCATCGGCGGCCAGGGCGGCAATGGCGGCGACGACACGGCCGTCGTCGGCACCAGCGGCGGCGGCGGCTACGGCGGCGATGCTGGCGGTGTCGGCGCCTATATGACCATTGGCTCCAGCATCGCGACGACCGGAGATTTTTCGGCCGCGGTCACCCTGCATTCGATCGGCGGCGGCGGCGGCACCGGAGGCGATTTTACCGACGTGCTTGGCGGCGGCGGCGGCAATGGCGGCAATGGCGGCAGCGGCGAAACGGCCACCGTCAACAACGATGGCGGGACGCTCACCACCTTGGGCGACCATTCCTATGGCATCCTGGTGCAGTCGATCGGCGGCAGCGGCGGCACCGGCGGCATCGCCGACGGGTTGACGCTGGAACTGGGCGGTGACGGCGGCGACGGCGGGGCTTCTGGAACCGCCAGCGTCCAGAACGCAGGCACGATCACCACCGCCGGCTATTCGGCGCACGGCATCGTTGCCCAGTCGATCACCGGCGGCGGCGGCGCTGCCGGTACGGAGGGCGGCATATTGTCGATTGGCGGTTCCGGCGGGTCCGGGAATCACGCCGGCAATGCGGAGGTCCAGAGCTCGGGCGTCATCAGCACGGCCGGCGACGCGGCCATCGGCATCATATCGCAATCGATCGGCGGCGGCGGCGGCACTGGCGGCGGTGCGAAGGGCATCGCCACCGTCGGCGGCTCGGGCGGCGCCGGCGGCACCGGCAGCCATGCCGACGTGCTGCTGACCGGCGGCTCGATCACCACGCAGGGCGAGATGGCGCATGGGATCATGGCGCAGTCGATCGGCGGCGGCGGCGGCAATGGCGGCAATGTGATCGACCTGTCGGTCGGCGTTCCGGCGCTGGGCATCGGCGGCACCGCCTCGGGCGGCGGCAGCGGCGGATGGGCGTGCGTCACCAACAAAGATATGAGCGATGATTGTTCCGCAGGCACTGGAACGCCGCAGGCCGTCACCATAGCCACCGCGGGCTCCGGTGCGCTCGGCATACTTGCGCAGTCGGTCGGCGGCGGCGGCGGCAATGGGGGCAACGCCACGGGCGGCGATGCCGGGCTCGGCAGCTTCCAGATCGGCGGCGGCGGCGGGGCCGGCGGCTATGCAAATACCGTAACCGTCGGCTTTGACGGCCTGACGCTGATGACCCAGGGTTCGCACGCCGCGGGCATCGTCGCGCAGTCGATCGGCGGCGGCGGCGGCACCGGCGGATCCGCCAGCTCCTATTCCGCGGACATCGGCTTCACGGCGTCGGTGGCGGTCGGCGGCAGCGGCGGCTCCGGCGGCAATGGCGGCGAAGTCGTCGTAGATCTAACCGACAGCAGCATCTACACCGGCCAGGGCAGCGGCGACGTGACCGACGCCATCGGCGTGCTCGCGCAGTCGATCGGCGGCGGTGGCGGCAGCGGCGGTTCGTCGGTTGCCGATGCGCTCACCGTGGCGGTGCCGACCGGCGAAGACGTCTCCCTGGCGATGAGCGTGTCCACCGCCGTCGGCGGCAGCGGCGGTTCGGGCGGTTACAGCGAGGCGGTGTCGCTGACCCTGGACGGCAGCACTGCGGTTTCCACCAAAGGCGATTCATCGCACGGCCTCGTGGCGCAATCGATCGGCGGCGGCGGCGGCAATGGCGGCAGCGCGTCGACGTTGGCCGCGACCGCCGGCATAGAAGATACGATCAGCGCCGATATCGGCGTCTCGGTCGGCGGCTCGGGCGGCTCGGGCGGGTATGGAGATACAGTCACGGTCGCTCTCAAGGACAGCGCCCTGGTGGCGACAGCCGGTGACTATGCCAATGCGATCGTGGCTCAGTCGATCGGCGGCGGCGGCGGCAACGGCGGCGTAGGCAGCGTCAACAGCAAGCAGATCGGCAGCGGCTTCAACCTGACGGCAAAAGTCGGGGTCGGTGGCGTGGGCAACAGCGGCTCCGACGGCGGGACCGTGAATGTCGACCTCGACAGCGGCACGTATCTGCAGACCACCGGGTCCGGCTCGCGCGGCGTGATCGCCCAATCGATCGGCGGTAGCGGCGGCACGTCTCAGGGCGCGAGCGTCGGCCTGTCGGCCAGCGCCAGCCTGCCCGGCGAAGAAGCCGATGAAGACGAAGAAGGGGAGGGCAGCAGCGCCTTCTCCGCGTCGGTCGACGTTTCCGTCGGCCGCACCGGCGGCACCGGCGGTTCGGCCGGTGCAGTCAACGTCACCACCGCAGGCCAAATCTACACCGTTGGCGCGGATGCGGACGGGGTGCTCGCGCAGTCGATCGGCGGCGGCGGCGGGCTGGGTGGCTCGGTGGGGCGGGCCAGTTCCGACGATTCCGAGCCGCTCGACGACGACGGCGACAGCGAGTGCGACAGCGACGATAGCGATGGCGATGATGGACACGGTTACTGCTTCAACGTCAGTGTCGGCGCCACCATTGACGACGGCGGCACTGGCGGCACGGCCGCCGGTGGAAACGCCGTCACGCTGACGCATGCCGGCCACATCGCCACCACGGGCGATTGGGCCGACGGCATCGTCGCCCAATCGATCGGCGGCGGCGGCGGGGCCGGCGGCACGTCCACCGCATCCGGCAGCCAGGCCACGGCCAACATCACCATCGGTGTTGGCGGCAGTGGCGGCGCGGGCGGCGATGGCGGCACGGTCGACATTACCTTTGACAGTGATAACGGCACCGCTGGCATCAGCACCTCGGGTTATAGCGCCCATGGCGTGCTGCTGCAGTCGATCGGCGGCGGCGGCGGCCAGGGCGGCGACGGTTCCGATGAGGCGGCCGGCAAGATCACCGTCGGCGGCGGTTTCGGCGGCAGCGGTGGCGTCGGCGGCAGCGGCGCCAAAGTTACGGTGGGTGAGGGAAGCTGGCTCGCCCTGCAGACCAATGGCGACGACTCCATCGGCCTGCTGGCCCAATCGATCGGCGGCGGCGGCGGTGTCGGCGGCGCCGGAAGCAGCACCGCCGCGGAGGACGACGATAGCCACACGATCGATCTGGTCGTTGGCGGCAGCGGCGGAATCGGTGGCAGTGGCGGCGAAATCGACGTGAACTATGGCGGCGGCGTGGACACCTATGGCGACCGAGCCCATGGCATTGTCGCACAGTCGATCGGCGGCGGTGGCGGCATCGGCGGCGCCGGCGAGGTCGACAGCATCGGCTCGCTGGTGGTCGGCGGCTCAGGCGGTGGAACAATCAACGGCGGCGTCGTTACGGTTGATCTGACCAACGACAGCTCGATCCATACGAGGGGCCTGGCCGCCCACGGCATCGTTGCCCAGTCGATCGGCGGTGGCGGCGGTATTGGCGGCAGCGCCTCTGGTGCGCCGCTCTCTTTCACGGGCAACAGCCCGGGCAGCAACGGCGACGGCTACGACGTTACCGTCGCGGTCGACGGCGGAATCGTCACGAACGGCGACTATTCCTTCGGCGTGCTGGCGCAGTCCATCGGCGGCGGCGGTGGTTTCGGCGGCAATGCGACGAGCGCCTTCATCGGCTCCAACGGCAATCTCTCGTCTGACGGCAAAAGCGGCGACGTGACGGTCACCCTTGATGCCGGCAAGAGCATCCAGGCGACGGGCAAGGACTCGATCGGCATATTCGCGCAAAGTGATGCCGGGACCGACAACAACGGCGTAGTCAATGTCACCGTCAATGGGTCCGTCACCGGCGGCTCCGGCGACAATGGCGCCGGCATCTGGGTTTCGGGCGGGAAAGACAACGTGGTGACCGTCAATGGAGGCAGCGTCTCGGCCGCTTCGGGCGTCGCCGTCCAATATTCCGTCGGCAAAAACTCGCCCGCCGGCAGTACCCTGACGGTGGTGAACAACGGCGGTACCGTCAGCGGCAGTGTCATAAACGCCCTGTCCGTCGAGGCCAAAGTGACGATGGGGGCTCGCTTCGGCCACGACATCTCCGTGTTCAACCAGGCGGACGGCCTGTTGACCGACGCCGAGATTTACGAGGCCAACGTGGTCAATCGCGGCCGGCTGGCAATCGGCCACTCCGGCGATGTCGATGCCATCAGAATTACCGGCGATATTACGCAGGACGCCGGCGGCGTGCTGGCGGTCGACGCCGACTTTGCCGGCTCCCGCATCGATCGCCTGGCCGTCGAGGGCGACGCCACGCTCGCCGGCAGCTTCGAGGTGAATGCCGAAAGCGTATTGCCCGGCGTGAAGCTCTCCTTTCTCACCGTCGGAGGCACCCTCGACCATTCGCTGAGCGCCCAGTCGTCGATCTTCGACTATGCCGTCACGCAGGCCGGCAACGAGCTGTCGCTGTCGGCGGGTTCGGCCCATTTCGGCGAACCCGGCTTCTCGCTCAGCGAAGACCAGGAGGAGGTGGCGAGCCACCTCCAGTCGATCTGGGATGCCGGGGGCGGCCCCTTCGGTACGCTGTTCGGCACGCTCGGCTCGCTCGCCGCCAGCGACGGGGGCGGCTACCAATCCGCCTTGTCCGACCTGTCGCCCGGCGTCTCCGGCGCGGCCGCGGCGGGCAGCATCGCCATGACGCAGCAGCATCTCGACCTGCTGCTGAGCTGTCCGAGGTTCTCCGCCGGCAGTTCGATGCTGGTCGAGACGGAATGCGCATGGAGCCAGGCCGGCGCCCAGACGCTCGACCAGAAGGCCAGCGGCGGCGTGTCGGGCTTCGACACCACGACCTACTCCCTGCAGGCCGGGGTACAGGTCGAGGTGTCGCCGGACTGGTTCGTCGGTCTTGCAGGCGGATACGACCGCAACTCCATCAGCGCCGACGACGACCGGGTGAACGCCGACGGCGACGTTCTCTATGCCGGCGCGTCGCTGAAGCGCCAGACCGGTCCATGGCTGCTATCGGGCGCCATCGCCGGCAGCTACGGCTGGTACGACAACACGCGCATGATCAGCATCCCCGGCTTCGCGGGCCAGGCCGAGGCCGATCCGGACGTCTACAATCTCAGCGCCCGGTTCCGCGCCGCCTATACCTTTGCGCAAGACGCATATTACGTGCGCCCTTTGGTCGACTTCGACCTGATCTATGCGCACGCCGGCGGCTATCGCGAGTCGGGCGCGGGCATGCTCGACCTCGCGGTCGACGACGCCAGCCAATGGAGTTTCCATGCAACGCCGGCGGTCGAGATCGGCACACGCGTGGCGCTGAGCGAGACGACGGTGATGCGGGCCTTCGCCGCCGCCGGCGTCAGCTTCGGCACGGCGAACAACTGGGATACCTCGGCGCGGCTGGCCAGCGCGCCGGCCGGGGCCGGCACGTTCGACAGCGAGATCCCGCTGGCTCAAGTGGTCGGCCGGCTAACCGCGGGCGTCGATATCACCGACGACAACGGTTTCAGCCTGCGCGTCGACTATGGAGGCTCGTTTTCCGACACCTATACGAGCCATGGCGGCACGCTGCGTCTGGGCTACAGGTTCTGAGAGGACACGAATTTTTGACCGTCATTGCGGCTCCGGCGATCGGGTGGCCTCGCCGCCTCCCGGCTGCTGGTCCGTCAACCGATGAAGCATTCGAATAGGATCTGACGGATCGCGTGTAAGCACGTCATTCCGCGGAGCACGGGCGCAACTCAGTAAGTGTAGATGCCGACCGGGCAGTCGGTTCTCGCTTGTTCATGGATAACGTGAGCGGCGTTTCGAGCCTTCGACGGCGCATTGACACCCCAAACGGCCGTGAAGTGAGTCTACAGAAGCCCTTCGGCGCGCCACAGACAAGGCCGGCTGACAGGCAGGCCTAACCTGAAGCCACCCGTCTGCTTTCGGCCCCAACGATGCCGGGCGCGGCAATGGGGACTATCAGGAATTCTGTGCACGATGCCAGTTCTCGTCATTGGCTGACGAACCGGTCGCCGAACACGAGGGCGAACTGGATCCTGGCCTGGAACCACTCGGGGGGCGCTCGTTTCCATTGCTTGGCGGCGTGGTTCAGAACCAGATATAGCAGCTTCCTGGCGGCCTCGTCATTTGGGGAGTGGCCTCTGGTGCGGACGGCGCGCCGCAGCTTCGAATTCAGCGCCTCGATGGCATTGGTCGTGTAGATGATGCGGCGCACGCTCTCGGGAAAGGCGAAAAACGGCACGACGTGTTCCCAGTTTCGGCGCCAGCTCTGGGCGATTGCCGGATACTTCCGGCCCCAGGCGCCGGAATCGAACGCCTCGAGCGCCTGGCGGCCGGCGTCTGCGTCACTGGCGCGATAGATCGCCCGGAGCGCCGGCATGACCGCTTTGCGGTCCTTCCACGACACGAACTCCAGCGAATGGCGGATCAGATGCACGATGCAGGTCTGCACCACGGGCTGCGGAAAGACGGCGCCGATCGCTTCGGGGAAGCCCTTGAGGCCGTCGACGACGGCGATCAGGATGTCAGTGGCGCCGCGGTTCTTCAGCTCGTTCATGACGCGCAGCCAGAACCTGGCGCCTTCGGTCTGCTCGATCCAGAGGCCGAGAATCTCCTTCACCGTCGGGCAGGACACCGAGCGCGATGTAGATGGCCTTGTTGCGAACGAACCCTTCGTCTCTGATCTTGACCCGGATCGCATCGAAGAAGACGAGCGGGTAGCAGACGTCGAGCGGCCGGTTCTGCCATTCGCTCACTTCCTCAAGCACGGCGTGGGTCACAGCCGAGATCAGGTCCGGCGGAGACCTCGATACCGTAAAGCTTCTCCAGGTGGCCGCGAATCTCGCGCACGCTCATGCCGCGCGCGTACATTGACACGATCTTGGCATCGAAGTCGGAGAAACGGCGCTGGTGTCGGGCGATCAGCTTCGGATCGAACGTTCCCGCCCGGTCGCGCGGGATCGACAATGTCATCCTCGACGTGCCCGTCAGCACCGTCTTCTTCGAATGGCCGTTGCGGCGATTGCTACCGCCGCCCCCGCTGCGTTCCGCCTCGAGGTGCTCGTCGAGCTCGGTGTTCAGAATCCGCTCCGAAGGCGCCGTCTTCAGGTCGTCGAGCAAACCGTCCTTGGCATTTGGATCGCGCCCGGCAAGCAGATGGTCCAGAACTTCCTTCTCGATAGCCATGTGATGATTCTCTCCTTTCCATCATCATGGCCTCGCGCACAGAATTCCCTGACAGTCCCCGGCAATGCGCTGATGTTAGACGTAGAACTCAGGCTCCCCGGCTCCCAAAGCTGACGTTCTGCCTGTTAGTCCTCAAGGCGTTGTACAAAGGCAGGCAGTACGCGGGTAGTATGTGCAAGCCGACGCGCAGCACTAGCTCAATGCCCTGGATTTGATGGGTGAGTTCCCACAGGCGCTATTTCAAATCCCACGTCAAACCCGCTACCCCTCGCGCAATGCCAGAGTCTCCCGCCTAATCCCGGCTTGCTAGGAACAATTTCGGCCAACGACAGATAATTATGGACGGTACAGCGTTCCGCGCCCAATCCAACGAGAAGTTGGGGGCGGACGCTATTCGGCTCCAAGGCAATCAGGCGGGGACTCCTTCTTCGTGACCAACTGGTGATGTCGCCAGAAGCAAAGGGGCGTCCACCACCGCAAGGATGTTCGCGGACTTGGCGAAACCGACAAACGCCTGAAATGCCGCTTCTATCGGATACTCGCTCGCATATGCCTTCTGACAGGCGCGTAGTGCGGCACTATGGATGATGTCCCGAAGCTCCTCCGGCCAGTCGTGCAGGAAATCGAGCGCCTCGTTGAGGCCGGCGATTTCCTGAACGAGTCGCGGCCTGCTCTCTACAAAGATAGGGTTTTGGAAAAACCGATCCTTCATGACGTCCTCCAGGTTGAACGGATGGCCACATCAAACGCTGGCCGATGTGCGTTGCCAGCCTCGGAAATTCCGAGTGAAAACGTCAGACGTGGTTCGGTCGCGTTCCCAAAGTGGCAGGAGTAACGAATTCATCCTCGATGAGGATGTCCTTCCTACGCGCGAATTCGATGAAAACGCCACGGGCGGTATCGGCCTCGACCTCACCAGCCAGTGCCGCCTTGCAGGCGCGAACCGCAGCCCGCTGCTCCGGACTATTGCCGCCCCACTCCAACGCGAACTGGTAGGCATCCACAACGGTGTTGATCTGACGTGGGAAGCCAAGTCCGACGAAAACATGAATTGGCTTTCCAAACGGCTTCGCAAGCATCTTGACCTCCTAACTTCTTGGCCGGGCATTATGCCGGGCGAGGGTTGTGACGGACGCCGCTGGGTAGCGGCGCGTAGAAAATTTGCGACTCCGTTTTCGGTTTTCAAGAGGTCCGGAGAGATTTGCTTTGAGCTGCTGCTGCCGTCGGAGGCCGGAGGACCGATGACCCTATTCCTTGCTTTGTCGGGGGCCGGATAGCCGTCCGTCGGGACGTGTGCCGAGATTGAGGCGAAGGCGTTCTCGCCAAGCGTGGTCTCGGGCAGCCTCTTCCTCCTCGAAGACCTTTTCGACGACCTTCCCCTGCTCAATTACTCTAACGGCCCATCGCCCTCCGATCTCCTCGACCAAAACCCCGTCTGGCATCGGCTCATCCATCGATCTCTCGTCCCCAGCAAACCACTCGCCCACGGCCGGCGGGCTCTCCGGCAATCGTCAGCATCAGCGCAGTTACATGATCTACAACTAAGCTTTGGACGCGCGTAGTATTTCGTACCCTGATGCGCCAAGAAGCATGATCCCTGCTGCTATTAGCAGACCACCGCCGAGCTGCTCGTACAGTAGGACGCCAGCCAGGCCGCCGACAACAAAGGACGCAATGCCGACGCCGTGAAGTCGCAGCCTCGCGCCGACACCCTTTTGTTCGGGATTGTCACGACCGGCAGGTCTCCGCAGCAGAGCAAGGCCGATGCCGATATCGGTCGCCATTCCGGAAACGTGGGTTGTCCGGACGCGAGCGTTGGAAATTCGGGTTGTGGTCGCGTTCTGCAACCCCATCAGGAAACTCAGAGCCAGAAAAAGGCAGTAGTCGTCCCAACCGGAGGGCAGCAGGAAAGCGACTGCGCCCAACAACGCGATAGCCAGTCCCTCTGCGGCGATCACGTAGGCATAGATGGCGCGGACGCCCCGAGACCTTCCGCTTTCAATCCAGTTCGTTGCGGTAAAGGCGCCACCGACGAAAGCCAGTATGACCACCCCGAACATCATTGCCGAGCTGAACCGACCCATTGCCAGCATGTCGGAGAGCAACGAGGCGTTTCCGGTCATGTTGGCCGAGAAGAAGCCGAGTGCATGAAACCCGGCTGAGTTCAACGCGCCCGCCACTCCCGAGAGGATGGCAGCCAATCCCATGTCGATGGCGATGTTTCGCTCGTCGCCCTCGCGTACAAGCATTCTGAAGGTCCCGATCTGGTAAAGACGAAGCCGGTGAGAGTCCTCTTCATCACACACAGAAAACTCGATGCCAAGCAAGCCGCCGTCCATCGCCCGGTCGGCTCGGGCATGCGTGAGAGCGGCGGCACTCGGCATCGGGCAGCTCGTGCCGCTCCGCCTGGCCCCCACCTCGATCAGCTGACGCGGCAGGGCTATCCGCTCCTTCTCGGACGTGGCGTTTCCGCCATGCGGATGTCGCGAACCTTCTTCGCGCTAGAGCAAGGCAGCATCCTCGGCAAGCCGGATTGCGTGTCGATTCGCACCGGAACGCTCGGCATTCTCGCCAACAGAGGGCGCCGACGTCGCAACCTTCGAGCCCGGCGGCGCCGCGCCGACGCGGCACACACATGCTGCGCATGATCGGTGATACGGTTTATGGCCTAAACAGCGCTGCTAAAAGAAGCTATCGCGCTTGCCAGCTCGTGTTCTGTGAACGGCTTGTTGAGAATCTTCATCTCCCGAGCGCCCGGCAGTTCAGCATAGCCTGTCGCTATAATGACGGGAACATTCGGCCACTTGTCCTTGATTGCATCGAACAGCTGCAGGCCGGTCATCTTCGGCATTGCGTGGTCGGTAATGACGAGATCAAACGGCTGCTCTTCTAGCAGGTCAAGCGCTGCGGCCGCCGAATGCGCCTCCGCGACGGTATGCCCGAGTTCCTCAAGCATCGCAGCTGTATTCAAGAGCACCAGGGCATCGTCATCCACCGCCAGAATTCGTAGGGGTGCCGCGTCAATCGTCTCCTCCGTGAGAATGATCTGCTCGCGTGCAAGATCCGATGCGGCTGCCGCCACCGGCAGCCATAATTCAGCAGTCGTCCCTTCTCCCTTGCGGCTCTTGAGGACCAGACGTCCGCCTATCTGTTCCATCATGCCATGCACCATCGACAGACCAAGGCCGGTGCCCTTGCCAACGCCTTTGGTAGTGAAAAACGGCTCGGTCGCGCGGGCAAGCGTTTCCTCGTCCATTCCCTGGCCGCTGTCGGCAATCGAAAGGCAGACATAGTGGCCTGGTGCCAAGCCAGCTTTATGACTTTGGTTGATGTGTTCTTCCCGGGCTGAGATCAAGATCGTCCCACCGTCGGTCATGGCGTCCCTGGCGTTGACGCACAGATTAAGCAGTGCGAGTTCAATCTGACTCTCATCCGCCATGACCTGGTTGAGCGAAAGCGGAAACTTGGTCTCTATAATAGCCCGGGAACCCAGCGATCGCTCCAACAACTCCTGCATTCCCATTATCAGCTCAACAAGATCGATAGGTTTCGGATCGAGTTGCTGCCGCCGGGCAAAAGCCAACATGCGCTGAGTCAACGACGCGCCCCGTTGAGCACCGAGCACGGCATTATCGAGAAGGCGCAACATCTGAGGATCGTCGGGCAGCCGTTTGCGAAGCAACTCGAGGCTACCCAGAACGGCCATCAACAGATTGTTGAAGTCGTGCGCGACGCCGCCCGTTAGCTTGCCGATGGCGTCCATCTTTTGCGAATGAAAAAGCGCTTCACGTGCCTGATCCAGCGACTCTTGTACCTTCTTGCGTTCGGTGATGTCGCGGGTGATCTTCGCAAAACCCAGAAGGGTGCCGTCCTCGCCCCGAATAGCGTCGATGACCACGTGAGACCAGAAGCGGGTGCCGTCCTTGCGCACTCGCCAGCCTTCCCGTTCGACCCGCCCCTCACGAGCAGCGGTTTCCAGCGCAGTTTGCGGACTGCCACGCTCGCGATCTTCAGGCGTATAAAACTGCGAAAAGTGCTGGCCGATTATCTCATCTGCCGAATAGCCCTTGATGTGTTCTGCGCCCGAATTCCAACTCGTGATCGTCCCGTCAGGGTCGAGCAGGTAGATCGCATAATCCGTCACACCCTGAACCAGGCGTTGAAACTGCTCCTGGCTTTTGCGAAGTTCGTCCTCCGCCTTCTTTCGCTCGGTAAGATCGCGGGTGATTTTGGCGTAGCCGGTCAATTTACCGCTGGGGTCGCGTATCGGATCGATGACAACATGAGCCCAGAAACGAGTTCCATCGCGGCGAATCCGCCAGCCTTCGCTCTCAAATTTGCCCTCGCGTTCTGAAATTTCCAAAGCGCGGGCGGGAAGACCGTTTTTCCGATCCTCATCCGTGTAGAAGCGTGAGAAATGCTGTCCGATGATCTCGCCGGAGGAATAGCCTTTGAACCGCTCGGCTCCTGCGTTCCAACTGGTCACGGTCCCCGACGGATCCAGCATATAGATTGCGTAGTCGGTGACGGCCTGGACGAGAACACGATACCGATCCTCGTTGCCCGTACTGTCGTTTCTTTGAATCATTCCCCCGCCCATCAACTTTGGCTAACTCTACGAAATGCCATCGCGCGGCGTTGGTTCCGGGCGATGTTGCGAGACCAAGGTGAAACGATCGAAAAGGGATAGATATTGTGCTCGCGCAGGTGACCCGCCGACGGTTGCGTACCGCATTCAAAGGTGTGCGAGCCGTTTGCTTGCCTAGCGTGAGCGTCGCGATTACAGCTAGCTCGGAGAAGTGAAGCGCTTCCGCCAAACGGTCAGCAGGACTGCCGGTTGTCATCTTTCGAACGCATTTAATACCCGACCATGGGATACGATCCCCAAGTTGGTGGACACGAGGCGGACATGGCAGAGCGAAAGAAACAGCCCGTTGTAAGTTCCGGCATTGCCGGTTTGGACGAAATTCTTCGCGGCGGACTGCCAGCGTCGAATTTTTACATCGTGCAGGGCGATCCAGGGGCAGGCAAGACGACGGCGGCTTTGCAATTTCTGCGCGCTGGGGTGGCAGCCGGCGAACGCTGCATCTATGTCAGTCTTTCGCAAACCGCATCCGAACTTCAGGCGATCGCGTCTTCACACGGTTGGACGCTCGAAGGAATTCGCGTCGAAGAACTGTCAGCTTCCGATACCCTAAGTGGCGCTGCCGATCAGAGCATTTTTCAGACGTCCGATCTTCGACTGGACGAAACGCGCAAGGCGATCGAACGCGCCATCGATGAACACAAACCACATCGGCTAGTTTACGACTCTCTTCTTGAAATCCGACTGATCACCGGCGACACGCCGAGGTTTCGCCGCGAACTGATCGGCTTCAAGGCTTTCCTCGCCAGGCGGGGAATCGTGGCGGTTCTGCTCGATACGCAAACCAGTGGGGGCGACCACAACGGCGAGGAGATCGAGGGGATCGCGCACGGCGTCATCCGGTTGGATAAATCGCTCGAGGACTATGGCGCCATACGTCGGCGCATCGAAGTCAGCAAGATGCGGGGCGTGCCGTTTGCCGACGGTTATCATGACATGGCGATCCGCGAGGGCGAAGGCATCGTCGTGTTCCCGAGGATTGTGCCCGGTTCGCCCACCGAAGTTGCCAAGCCGCAACTGATCAAATCCGGGGTCGAGGCCCTCGACGAGATGTTCGGGGGCGGTCAGGAATCAGGAACGATCACGCTCGTGATTGGCCAGTCGGGGACTGGCAAGTCAACGATGTCGTCACTTTATGCGACAGCTGCTCTCCAGCGAGGCGAGAGCGTTGCGCTCTTTCTGTTTGAGGAGCGGCTGGAGACGTTCTTTCGCCGGTCCGAGGGCTTGGGGATGGATCTTCGGCAATTTTATAAGGATGGCCAGCTCATCATCTATGATTTCAGCCCGAACGAGATTTCTCCGGGCGAGTTCGGCCAGATCGTGCAGCAGGTGGTCAGTCGCAACAATACGCGCGTTGTGGTGATCGACAGCTTCACCGGCTATCTGAATTCGCTTCCCCACCGCGAAAAAGCGGTTCTCGACATCCAGTCTCTCCTCAAGCATCTCGCGCGTGCGGACGTACTGACCATGCTCATTGTCGCTCAGCATGGATTGCTCGGACAGAATGTCGGGATCGACGTAGATGTCAGCTTTCTGGGCGACACGGTGCTTCTCCTTCGTATGGCCGAACATGAAGGTAAGCTGAGACGCAACATCACGGTTGTCAAAAAGCGCCATGGTCCCCACGACCTCGATGTCCGGGAACTCTTCATCGCGAGTTCCGGTGTTTCGGTCGTTGCCTACAATCCCTTGCCTGAGACGTGAACGACGTCGAGCATAACGGCTTGGGAACACTCGATTGGGTGCTCATTTTAGCACCCTACCGCAAGGACGCCTCCTACACGGCCTCCCTGCTGCAAGAGCGCGGCATCCGGGCTCAAGCGGCCAACACCGCAGATTTGGGGAAGCTGCTGACAGAAGCTCCCGGGGTGCTTGTCGTGACGCATGAAGCACTTAATCCGGAGGCTATCGCCACCATCGCCAAGTATTTGCAAGGCCAGCCGAACTGGTCGGAGATTCCTATCATAGTCCTGCTGGACCGACGCGCACGCCAGTCGGGCATCCAGGCGGCCCTGAGTGCAGCCTGGCCAGGTTCACGCCAGATATTTTATCAACGTCCCGTGGCGGCATTGGAACTGATAAGCGGCGTCCAGTCCGCCCTCCTTACCAGAGCTCGCCAGCGGGATGTGCGTGATTACCTTGAACGCGAGACGGAGCTACGGCGCGAGCTAAATCATCGGGTGAAGAACATCCTCGCAAGTGTCGTATCCATCTTCGAAATGACACGGCGCGGCGCAACCTCGGCGGATGGCCTCGCAGAGGACTTCAAGGGGCGATTGAGGGCTCTGTCGAATGTCCATTCCGCAGTCTTTGCCGCAGGAGGTGAGACGGTGCCTCTGAGGGATGTCGCGCACTCGATTCTCGCGCCCTACGGCTCAGACCGCCAAAGTGGCGTCGTCGTCGAGGGACCTGAGGTCGTGCTTTCGCGCGACGCCGGCACTGCCCTTGCCCTCTGTCTTCACGAACTTGCGACCAATGCTATCAAGTATGGTGGCCTATCCAAGCCCGAAGGCAGAATACGGTTGGACTGGGAGATCGCCTCGGACTCGGAGCCAACGCTGACGTTGAGGTGGATAGAATCGGGGGGACCGCCGGTCGTTGAGCCTTCCCGGGCAGGATATGGAACACGGTATATTCGTGCCGCGCTGACCGATCTGTTTGGAGAGCCTCCCGATCTTATCTTCGCTCCGGACGGTCTGCGATTCTCAATCCGCGGCCTGCTTTCCCGTCTCGCTCCGGCATCACTTCCATCACCCCCGACCACATAATGTTAGCCAGGATTGGCGAAAACCAACCCCCGCCAGCTACGCTCGGATCGATCGAAGGCCAGAGTTCCCTGAGGTGGTGTAGCTCGGCGGCCGCGCAGCCGCTCGCGAGCGCGCACTCAATTTCGCTGGCGGGGGCGGGTTCATCGATGTCCGCCGGGTAGGCCCTGGTTGTCCAAGTCCAATCTGGTGCGAGGAATGATCCAAGACATCACGGTCATGCTGGCCTTTCACAAGAGCAGACCTTGTCGTCACCTCAAACGGAATCGCCAGCCTGAGGAAGCGATACGCTGCATGGCGGCGCCGGCAGGGATACGTTCGTGTTCGCCTCGGTGCTGGGCGCCTCGAATGTCGACCGGATCACCGACTTCAATGCTGCTGACGACCGCTTTCGCTTGTCCGACGCCATCTTCACGGCGCTGACCCCGGGCATCCTTGCGGCTGCAGCTTTCGACCGGGCTCGCGCAGGACACAACCGACCGCATCATCTACGAGTCTGACACTGGGGAACTCTATTACGATGGCAATGGCAATGCGGCCGGGGGTGGCGTCCTGTCCGCCAAGGCCACCGTCGGTGTGGCACTGAACAATGTGGATTTCTCGGTGCGTGAGCCCGCTCATTCGGTGCAGCTTCACACCGGAAGGCCAAATATCGCCTCGCGTTTCAGCGGATCAAGGCCTGCCGGTTCGCGCTGCAAGGATGCACTGGTGCTCAGTGCCTGATTGGACCGCTTGGCAGGGAGCGATGCAACGGGAGGCGCGCAGCGAGCCTCCCTTGCCGAGATGGTTTTGTCCTACAAAACACAGCTGGCCCTCCGACGGTTCATCGCACAGCTGGCGCGTATGGTGCCCCCTCACTGGGCTCAAAATTCGTGTTTGCCCAAGCAGATCCCGCCTGCTGTTTATCTGACGCTAGCAAGGTGAGCGTCAGCCTTCGCGGAAATAGGGATCGAAAAGTGGATTGGTCTCATCCGGCGCTTGTGACGTCACGGCGATGTTGACCACGGCCGGCGTGGGAGCGTGCTTCGATGGCCAGCGGCGAAGCCCGTCTGCGTGGTCACGGGCGCGACACCGCAACCCGGATAGGAAAGAACGATGGCGGCGACCAGGGGGGCGAAAATCGGTTCACCCGCTTTGGCGAGCAAACGGTCATCGTCGAACTCCCGAAACGTCTCTTCTCCCTTCTTCCGAGAGGCGGCCATCGGGTCGGCCGCCTCTCGGGCCTGTTCACGCTTTGCGGTCTGCCGAAGGTCCTGCCGAACTGACGTGCTGTGCGGCAAGAAACATCAGCGTCGATGCCGCGGTTCGCCGGTTCCAACCAGCGGACTCGGCCATGTCGAGCACGCCCTCGAGCCACGGCCTCAGTACGTCGCGGCACTCGGTCTCGTGCCCCAGGAAGTCGTTCGGCGGACGGGTCGGCGACGCGACTGTCCCGATGCCGGACATGATGTTCATGTCAGCCTCGAAGCTCTCCATGGACGCCAGCGTCTCTCAAAGAGGCGCCGGGCGATCTCGGCTTGCCTCAGAAGTCCATGCCGGCGCCAGCGGGCACTGCCGGGGCGGCTTCCTTCTTCGGCTTCTCGGCCACCATCGCCTCGGTGGTGACGAGAAGGCCGGCGACGGAGGCGGCGTCCTGCAACGCAGTGCGCACGACCTTGGCCGGGTCGATGACGCCTTGGCTGTAGAGATCGCCGAACTCGTTGGTCTGGGCGTTCCAGCCCCAGGCGAACTCGGTCTTCTCGCGCAGCTTGCCGACGATGATGGAGCCTTCGGCCCCTGCGTTCTCGGCGATCTGGCGGGCCGGCGTCTCGATGGCGCGGCGCACGATTTCGACGCCGGTCCTCTGGTCGGGGTTATCGACCTCTAGGTTATCCAGTGCTTTCGACGCGCGCAGCAGCGCCACACCGCCGCCGGGCAGGATGCCTTCCTCGACAGCCGCGCGCGTGGCATGCAGCGCGTCGTCGACTCGGTCCTTACGCTCCTTGACCTCCACCTCGGTCGAGCCGCCGACGCGGATCACCGCGACACCGCCAGCAAGCTTCGCCAGGCGCTCCTGCAGCTTCTCACGGTCATAGTCCGAGGTGGTCTCCTCGATCTGCGCCTTGATCTGCTTCACACGGCCTTCGATCTCGGCCTTCGAGCCGGCGCCGTCGACGATGGTGGTGTTCTCTTTCTCGATGACGACCTTCTTCGCCCTGCCGAGCATCTGCAGCGTGACATTCTCCAGCTTGATGCCAAGATCCTCGCTGATCGCTGTACCGCCGGTCAGGATTGCGATGTCCTCCAACATGGCCTTGCGGCGATCGCCGAAGCCGGGGGCCTTGACCGCTGCAACTTTGAGCCCACCCCGCAGCTTGTTGACGACGAGCGTGGCCAGCGCCTCGCCCTCGACGTCCTCGGCGATGATGAGCAGCGGCTTGCCCGACTGCACCACGGCTTCGAGCACCGGAAGCATCGCCTGCAGATTTCCGAGCTTCTTCTCGTGGATCAGCACGTAGGGCTCTTCAAGCTCGACCCGCATCTTGTCCTGATTGGTGATGAAGTACGGCGACAGGTAGCCACGATCGAACTGCATGCCTTCGACCACCTCCAGTTCGGTCTCGGCGGTCTTGGCTTCCTCGACGGTGATGACGCCCTCGTTGCCGACCTTCTCCATTGCTTCCGCCAGAAAGCGGCCGATCTCGCCGTCGCCATTGGCCGAGATGGTCCCGACCTGTGCGATCTCGTTGTTCTGCGTCACCTTGCGGGCGTTGGCCTTGAGTTCGGCGACGACGGCGTCCACAGCCTTGTCGATACCGCGCTTCAGGTCCATCGGGTTCATGCCGGAGGCGACGGCCTTGGCACCTTCCTTGACGATCGCCTGCGCGAGAACGGTCGCGGTCGTGGTGCCGTCGCCGGCAAGATCATTGGTTTTGGAGGCGACTTCGCGCACCATCTGGGCGCCCATATTCTCGAACTTGTCCTCAAGCTCGATTTCCTTGGCGACGGTGACACCGTCCTTGGTGATGCGAGGCGCGCCGAACGACTTGTCGATGACGACGTTGCGGCCCTTGGGGCCGAGCGTCACCTTCACCGCATTGGCAAGAATATCCACGCCACGCAGCATCTTCTCGCGGGCCTCGGTGTGGAATTTGACTTCCTTGGCAGCCATTGGATCACTCCTTCAAATCTAGGCAGCTTTCGTTGACTGGTTCTTCGTGGCCCGTTTTCACGCGGCCTTCTTGAACGCGACGCTCTGGTCGATCACGCCCATCACATCGCTTTCCTTCATGATGAGCAGGTCCTCGCCGTTCAGCTTGATCTCGGTGCCGGACCATTTGCCGAACAGAATGCGGTCGCCGACCTTCACGTCGAGTTCGACCAGCTTGCCGCTCTCGTCACGCGCGCCGCGACCGACGGCGATGACCTCACCCTCCTGCGGCTTCTCCTTCGCGGTGTCGGGGATGATGATGCCGCCGGCCGTCTTTTCGTCGGCTTCGATGCGGCGGACCAAGATACGGTCATGCAATGGACGGAACGCCATGTCGTTCTCCTTCAAGGACAAACAGCTTTTTAAGATTCCTCCACACCGGACCGGCAATATCGGGCCGATGCGGGCCGCGGCGACCCTTCATCAGGCATCGCGCGCAAATCGACCTAGTTGTGCGTTTTTCGAGTTTCAAGAGCTGGCGCGCAATTTTTTTGGCACTCGCACCTATAGAGTGCTAGTGCCATGAAAACATGAAGCTATTCCGGCCTTCGCGAAGAATCTTGCCCCTTGAATTTGCCGCCAAGCCGGACAAAATTACCGCAAGCCTCGGCCGTGCCGGGAGGACGAAACCGGGATCGACACAAGGAGTTATCGGAGACGGAGGACAACGATGGACCGACAGAAGCTTTCGCCGATCATTCCTTCCCTCGCCCTCGAAACATCTGACCTCGCGCTTGACCGGCTGCTGTCGCCGGCTCGCCACTACAAGCATCCAGACCACGTTCTTCGCGACCGTGCGCTGGATATTGGCGAAAAGCGCGCAATCCTTTCATCATGGGCGTCCGACGCCTGCGCGGTCGAATCCATGCCGGCGTTGAGGCAGCCGCCGGGGGCCCGGCAGCCAATCCCCTTCGACGCAGTCATGGACGCGCTACGTCAGCTCGACGGCATCGATTCCAGGCGTTCGAACGGAGCCAAAGGCGAACGTGGTTCCGAGCAGCAGCGGCTGGATGCATAGGCAGCGAGCAAGAGGAAAGGTGGAGAATGGCAGCGAGCGTGAGCCGGGAATTCCGGATGCAAATGGAGGGCTATGGCCTGACGACCGCCGAGATTCACTACCACATGCCCGATCATCCGAGCCTGCTGCAGCTCTATGTCTGGCAGGAGTATGACCTCGCGCCAGATTTTCCCGAACTGCGCGGCTTTCTCGACTACTGGAAGGAAACGCTGGAGGGCGCGCTGCATTCGGTGCGGGTAGCCCACCATCGCTTGATCCAACCGTCGGAGTGGAAGGTGGTGGACGGCATTATCGCAATTCACTGAGTGCCGGCGGTCGCTACGCGTGCCTCGCCGGATTCCGTCCGGTGCCAAACCGGCGCTGGACCGCCGCCCGCCCGGCAACAGCCCTATGCGATCGGCGGCCTTGACGAAACTCTGCCGTGACGCCTTCGTGAAACCATCCGTCGAGCCTATCGCGACAGGCTGGCCTGAGCTCAAGACGCCCGGTGCCCCGACGGCGCGCTAAGCCTCGTCCTCGTCCGGTTCCAGCATCTCGATCAACCTGCCGACACGTGTCCCCGGCAGCGGGCGCCCCGCACCCATCAGAGCCTCGTCGTTATGCAGCCAACCCCAGGCCTCTCTGATTTCCTCGGCCGATGCTCCGGTCCCCATCAGCTCTGCGATGAGTTGGGCGTCGACCGGCCCGAGGATCGATACGATCTCGTCACGTGTAATCGCCATCGTCCGGCCTCCCAGTATCTGCGAGCCCATTCTGAGCATGTGACGTCTAACACCGGATGTCTGATCGACGTTCCGGCGACAATTTTCGACTCCTGATGGATGGGTCTTGACGCTTCGAAACAAGATTCCTAGCTCAAAGGAGCCGGTCGCTGAATAGGACCCGGCATGGTCAGGGAGCGCCAGCTTCTTGGCGCTCCTCGTATCCATGTTGCTCAATGGAGGATATGGCTATGAGAACCGCATTCGACTTTTCTCCCCTCTACCGGTCGAGCATCGGCTTCGATCGGGTGTTCGACCTGCTCGAGAACGCGAGCCGGGCGACAACAACCGTCGACAACTGGCCGCCCTATGACATCGCCAAGACTGGCGACGACGACTACCGCATCACCATGGCGGTAGCCGGCTTCAGCCAGGACGAGCTGTCGATCACGCAGGAGCAGAACATGCTCGTCGTGTCGGGCCAGAAGTCTGGCGAGGACACCGGCGAATACCTGCATCGCGGTATTGCGGGGCGCACCTTCCAGCGCCGCTTCCAGTTGGCCGACCACGTGAAGGTCACTGGCGCTGGGCTGGAGAACGGCCTTCTGACGATCGATCTCAAGCGCGAAATTCCCGAAGAGATGAAGCCGCGCCGGATCGAGATCGGCAACGCCACGGCCATGCCGAAGGTCGCGCAGCGCAAGATCGAGGCGGAAAAGCAGGCTGCCTGAAGTCGTGCACGATGACGACTTGCCTCGAGCCGGGCGTTTGCGTCCGGCTCGCGGTGGAGTCTTCCTGAAAACGACCATGAAGACATGAAAGGAGAAATTACGATGAGCGTACGTGATCTGATTCCTTGGGGCCGCAACAACGGCAACCAACTTCCGAGGGTCTTCCGTGATGACGATCGTGACCCGTTCCTCTCGCTGCACCGCGAAGTGAACCGGCTGTTCGACGATGTCTTCCGCGGCTTCGACAGCCGTCTGCCGGCGCTCGGCAGGCTCTCCTCCTTCGGCGGCGGTGGCTGGCCGAGCGTGGAGGTCTCCGATGGTGAAAAGGATATCCGTGTCACCGCCCCGGCCTCGAGGAAAAGGACGTCGAGGTCCTGCTCGAAGATGGCGTGCTGACGCTGAAAGGAGAGAAGAGGTCCGAGACCGAGGACAAGGACCGTCAGTTCTCGGAGCGCTTCTACGGTCGCTTTGAGCGCCGCATACCGCTCGGCTACGAGGTCGAGGACGACAAGGTCAGCGCCGATTTCAGGAATGGCGTGCTGACTGTCACCCTGCCGAAGACCGAGAAAGCGCAGACGAAGGCGAAACGCATCGCCATCAACGGCGCGCACTGACTACGGCGCTGGAGGCGGTCTGGCCGCCTCCAGCATCTCCTTCTCTTGCGAGGGAGACACGAATTATGGAGACGCTACACAACAATTCGGTTCCCCCGGGGAACAATCTCCGGCCTGACAACGACAATTGTCCGGTCGGTTCTTTCGCGTTGCCCATCGGGCGCTCCACATTCCCGCACGATGCGGTCAGTCATCTAGACCAGGTCCTTGCGGGACATCGCTCTGCCTCCGGCAGATTCTGGAAATCAGTTCAGGTCACATTCAGGCAGTCTCGACGGCTTTGTTCTCCCAGCGATATCCCGAAGACCAGATTGCTTCTTCGGACCGTGTCAGCAACGCCAGACCAGACTGGCTTGGTAGAGCACCGTCCGCATTGCCACGTCGCCGCATTTCGAGATGCCGCTGTTTCGGTCGACCTCTCCGTATTTCTTCGGCCTCAGTCCAAGATGTGCGCCGACGTCCCGAGATCGTTCGAAGCGAACAGGATCGTCAATGGTCGTGAGGTAGGTGACGGCAGTGATGGCTGCTACGCCAAGTATGGTCATCAGGCGCCGGCACGTCTCATCCTTCCGCACGATGTCCAGCATCATCTTGTGAAGCACTGCGCATTCATGCCGAAGAGCTGCCCGGGCGGCCAGCATCGGCTTCACCATCGCCGCCAGGCGAGGAAAATCCTCTATCAAGAACCCTGCCTTCGAACGGTCCCGAGGTTACGCGGCCGGCCAGCTTGATGCCGAAGACACGAAGCGTCCCGCGGATCTCGTTCTCGATGTCGATCTGCTTCGTTTGCAGCGTGTTCAAGTTTCGCGAGATAGTCGCCTCGCCGATCTGCGGCGCGCTTGCGGCCGGCTATCTGACCGTCCCGACGTTGCATTACATCAAGTCGATTGGGCTGCCGCTGCCGCCGGACGACGTGGCCAGCGCACATGCGGCTGCCTTTCTCATCGGCGGCGGGCCTGTGCGCCATGTGGATTGCCGATATTCTCTTGGAGCTGGTGGTCCGGCGACTAAAGCCGCAAGCTGACAGGTGAGACCCCAGCCAGCCGAGCTTCGCCCTCGCGGTTTTCCGTCTGGGACGTGCAGTGCCCCGTCGGTCCAGCCGACGGGGCACTGTCGTTTTACTACGCCACGGAGAAATCCGCATTGGTGAGTGACAGGCCCGGAGTCAACGTGGCGAACTGGATCGCAGACGAGCCGCTGCCGCTGCCGTCGGCGTCGTAGAACAGCGCGCCGCTGTCGGTGTCGTAGATGATGCGATCTGACGAGTCCTGTGCCAGCCCGGTGGCGTTTGCCCGGAAAGCGCCCGCCGCCAGGGTGCCGGTCGTGAGAACGGTGAAGATCGCGTTCTCCAGCTCGATCGTGTCCGAGACCACGCTGAAGCCGTTGATGGTGTCGACATTGCCGGCACCCAGCGCGCTCGAAAACACGTAGGTGTCGGGGCCGGCACCGCCGGTCAGCGTATCCGAGCCGCCCTTGCCGTCGAGACGGTTGGCCCCGGCATTGCCGAAGATCTCCTGGGCGAAGTTGTTGCCGGTCAGATCGATCCCGGAAACGCCCTGCGAGCTGGTAGTCCGCATCACCTCGACCGATGCACTGGCCGACAACGCGAAGTCGACATTGGTGCCAACCGTGTCGTTTCCTTCACCGGCAACTTCGATGATCGTGTCATTGGAGTTGTAGACGAAGTAGGTGTCGTCCCCATCGCGTCCACGCAGCACGTCGGCCGCGCCGGCGCCGCCGTCGTTCAGGACGTTGTTGCCGTCATTGCCGGTGATCGTCTGAGCGAACCTGTTGCCGGTCAGATTGATCTCGTAAATGGCGGTCTGGGAGGTCGTGCTCAGGGCTTCCACGTGCACGCCGGTGGCGAGCTTGTAATCGACGCCGGCAGCAACACGATCGGTGCCTTCGCCAGCACGCTCGACAACTACGGCATCGGAATTGTAGACGATGTAGGTGTCGTTGCCGAGGCGTCCGACCAAAGTATCGGGTTGGCTGTCGCTGCCTCCTGGTCCCGTACCGCCGTCATGCAAGACGTTGTTGCCGTCATTGCCGGTGATCGTCTGAGCAAAGGCATTGCCGCGCAGGTTGATGCTCGCCGTGCCTTGCGAGTTGGTGGTCGTGAGTATCTCGATCTGATCGTCAGAGCCAAGAACCCAGTCGATGCTGGATGCGACGCGGTCGGCAGTGCCTCCACCGGCTAGTTCGATCACCTCGTCCAACAGGCTGTTGACGATGTAGGTGTCATTGCCCGCACCACCGGTCATAGTGTCGTTGCCGAGGCCGCCGTTCAGCGTGTCAGCACCGTTGCCGCCGTTAAGCGTATCATCGCCAGCAGCACCAACCAGATCGTCATCGCCACTCAATCCGGTGAGGATATTGGCGTCGGCATTGCCCGTGAGGGCGTCGCTGAAGTTGGACCCCCGCAGGTTGGTAATGCCAGTAAGGATGTCTCCCTCGGCATGGCCTCCCTTGCCAACCGTCGCATTGGTGAGCGCGATCTGGACACCCAACACCTCGACGTCGATCGTCGACGTGGTGCTCAGGTTGACAGTCACGCCGGCGTTGGAGGTGTCGTAGATCGCAGTGTCGTTACCAGACAAGCTGATCTCGCCGACGTTGAGAACGACGTTCAACACACCGCCGATGATGTTGTCTTGGCCGGCCCCGCCTTCAATGATGTCGTCGCCGGCATAGCCGATCAGCGTATCGTTGCCGCCATAGCCATAGATTTCATCATCTCCCAGACCGGTAACGATCCCGAGCAGTCCTGGCTCGACATCATTCCCTTCCGTGCCTTCGAACTTAGCCATCTAAACCTCCACTTGAACGCGGGGAGTATGGTGAAAATATTTCAAGGGCGAGCTCCCCGCCAAGTGCAGGTTATTGTTGTGAAATTTACAAAACATAAGTATCAACTACCGCGTTTTAATAAAAATTTAACTAATATATTCTCAATTAGCAATTGTATTAGCTTGGGGCGCGCATGGGCGCGCCTTAAATTGAAGAAAGTGGAACCTGGGGAAGCATTGAGCGGCGGAGTGCCGAGGGAAGATGAGCGAGCTGATTCCGCGTCTCAGGTAAACTTCAGAGAAAGGATAGCAGCGCAAAGCGAGAGCGGTATTGCACTATTGTACGGGTGGCGAACGGAGGCGGAATGTCGACGACGATCCCCACATACGACACGACGGATCATCCAGCGGCTCGTGCTCGTCGGTTTCCTCGTGGTAGATCACCTGCCACAGATCGCGTTGTCGACCGCGTGGCCGCAATAGGACGGGAACCATCTCCAATCCGTTGCCGTTCCAGTGATCTCACCAATGGAGGCATCAATGGCCGCCGACGATCCCCAACGGATGACACAGACTGCGTCACAGGAAGCCCTTGAAAAGCAGGTCGCTCAATTGCGACGCGAGATCACCTCGATGAAGCGAACGCTCGCTGCCCGCCTGAAGAAGCGGCCGAGCAATCGTGGGGCTGGGTCGAAAACGCTACAGATCGGGCCGGTCGTGCCGCCTCAACGCTCAAGTCGCGCGCCCAAGAGGTTTCAGGGGCAGTTCAGGAGAATCCCGTCACCTTCTCTACAACCGCGCTTCTCTTTACTGCCGTGGGTTTTATGATCGGTTTGGCAGTCGGGCAGAGTTCCGATCACCGCCATCGTCGCTGGCATTAACCCTCATCAGGACGACCAGGAACGGCAGCGTCCTCTGAGAATAACCTACGGAAACCGCCACGCCACCAGCAACCACTGAACAGCCGGCGCAGCCCGCGACCACTCAATGATGGCGTGATCTGAAACTGCAGGCTTCCCACTATCAGTCCCGCGCCCGGCTACCCGCGCAGCTGGGCTTCCGTCAATGTACGGAATGCGGCGTCCGCTCCCTTATTGCCGGTCCTGGGAGACCGTCTCTGCTGCTCGGTCAAGCGCACTTTAAGTGGGCCTACGGCGGCCGCTCGCGTTTGCCATGCGCGGCAACGTGTGGGGGGCCTTCACTGGGTTTCTGCGATTTTGGAACCGGCGATCACGCGACCTATTCACCCAGCGCTCGTCTTGCTTCCCGTGGCTCCAGGAAGGCACCCTGCCAGAGGCCCCGACCGGCAGTGCGCGCCATAGCCTCGTCGCCGGCATAGCGGTAATGGCTGTGTTGCGGCCAGTCGAGCGCCTGGCCCTGGTGTACCATCCAGGCCGACACGCTCCTTCGATCTGCGCGGAAACAATCGGCTACAATGAGGCCGGTATGGTCAACATCCACTTGCCGGCACCGCGTCGGCTGTGACTCCGCGACAAAGCCGCTCAGCGCCTCGGCCGCAGCCTGCCCACATGGATACTCGGCGCCCGAGCGGTCGAAGCAGGTTTTTGCCGGCCTTGGATTTCGATCGTATCGCCGTCGATGATTGATGCGCGACCGACTAGTTCCTCTGAGGCCGCCGGCCCGGCAAGCACTCCCAACAACATCGCAGCAAGTAGCGCTTTCAGTCCAGCCTCCAAGGCGAGAGCATCAGAGGCGGCCGGCACAAAGGGCCGCGGGAGGCCGCGCCGACCGCCGTCCTGAGGTGGACAAAGATATGGTCTCAGAATTCTCGGCGGTCTGCAATGTCAACTCTTCCCTATTCCGGCTCTTTCCTTAGAAGAGTTCTTATTTCCTAAATCGAACGGCGAGCCAGACACTCGTGCTTCAGGTCTCGACTAATCGAAGGACTGTTGTCCGCGCAACTAAGCGGCGATGTCCAGATCGACGATATGCCTGAAGGGACTTGTCTGCGAGATCAACACTCCCTTCGGTGAGGATCACGCGGCGGAATCGATCGAGGTGACCCTTGCACGGCAATGCAAGTCGATCGGTAAGAAATTTAGATCACGGGGCGAGCGCCCCGGGCAAGGCTCAGACGAGCCGCAGCAAAAAGATAGCAGGGCGGGGGCGAACGCTATCACGTTTGCGGGGCAGGCTTGATTTACATAATCTCGCCACCGCGCTTCAAATCGCGAGCATGAAAACCAGAGAAGGATTGTTGACGCCCAGCAGTTCCACGAGTTCGAGCGCTTGCCGTTCCGATATACCCGTATCGCTAGCCAGCGCTTTGGCTGACCGCAGTTGCGCGGGGGGCGGAGATGAGTTGTTCTCTGGCAAGATCGTGCTCCCGCTTCTAAGGCGGGAGCAATGCAGGACCCTCAGCCGGACGCGCCTTGTGCGACTTGCGTCCGATACTTCGCAAACTAGAGAGAAACTTCGATCAGCACCAGCGGGCCTCTGGTCTCTCCCGCGATCTCCGGTTTTTTCAGATAACCACGAAATCAACATTAGTCGGCGCAAGCCCGGGATCAAGCTTTGCAAACAGCACGCCACCGCCCGCCGCACTGCCGGTAGCATCGTAATAGAGCTCGCCCGTATCCGTCTCGTAGATGATGCGGTCGGACGTATCTTGCGCCAGCCCGGTGGTGTTGGCCCGGAAGGCACCAGCCGCCAAGGTCCCTAACGTGGTCAGCCCGGTGAAATAGGCGTTGTCTAGCTGGATGGTGTCGTCGACGACCCTGAAATCGGTGATGATGTCGACATTGGTCGAAGCATTCAGTGCCGAGTTGAAGACGAAAATGTCCTTGCCGGTCCCGCCAGCCAGCGTATCGTTGCCCCTGTAACCCTTTATGGTGTCGTTGCCGGCGCCGCCGGAAATGACGTTTCGCGCGTTGGTGCCGAACAGATTGTCGGAAAAATCCGAGCCGGTCAGATTCTCGATGGAGTTGAAGGTGTCGCCCTTGGCGTCGCCAGTGTTGAGGGCAGCGTTAGCTAGGCTGACGGTGACACCTGCCTTGGCGGAGGTATAGGCGGCGCGGTCTATGCCCGTCCCGCCGGAGAGATAGTCGACCCCGGCGCCACCCATCAGCGTATCGTTACCGTCGCCGCCGAACAGGCGATTGTTGCCGGTCCCCGAATAGAGGCGATCTATGCCAGCCTGGCCGAATACGTCGCCGTCGACGGTGCCCAGGCGGCCATCGTAAAGATCGTCGCCGCCGCCAAGGACGATGTCACCGACCATTTTACCGGCGTTGGTGATTTCGTCCTTGGGGGTTCCGTCTGAGAAGAAGGAGGCGTCGACGCCCCGGATCGTGCCGGAATTGTGGACGGTCAGCGTCACGGCGGAAAGACGATGCCAGATACCGTAGCCTTCCGCATCGATTATTCCGCTATTGACGAGTGTGGAACTATTCGCGGCCGAGCCCAATTCGTCATAGAAACGGACCCCATGGTTTCCGGTGATCAGGCCATGATTGATGACCTGCTGCCCGGCGCCATATAAAAGTATGGCGGTGGACCCGAACGAGCGAACCTGACCAGTGGCTTCCACCGTGACGCTGTTCGCGCCTCCCGTGTAGAAGCCGATTTCGATCGGATTACTCTCGTTGGCGACAGTCCCTGCTACGATGATTTCGTGGCCATAGGTGTTAAACGCGAGGATGCCGCCGTGGAGAAACACCTGCTGTGCTACGAATACACCGTCGCCGTGGGTCGGTGTGACGACAGCCGTACCGCTCTGGGGAAAATGCCATGCCATGATCGCCCTCCGTGTTTGCCGCCTGGGTTTCAAGCCCACGATAGCATATTTCCCTGAACAGTCTTGTTAGGCTCGGAAATCGTCGGGATGAGAGCTGCTGCGACGCCAGGTGATGGGCAGCAGGGGCCCGTGACAATCAACGGCCGGCGATATCCACAGCGATCCCGCCGTTCCCGTCAACGGCAATCTCCTTGCTCGGCGGCAGCGAATCCAGGATTATCTTCCTAGTGGGGCGTTTCTCAAATTGGAAGACGCAATGGGACGGCATCCGAAACAGAAGGAACTCAGACCGGATCAGGTGAATCGGATCGTCTATGACGCCGCGAGACTGCACGAGTCGATAACCAACCCGCGACTGGTAGCCGGGACCCCGCATTCCCGAGCGCTGCGCAACCTTTCCGGAGCGCTTGTCGCAGCTGTCACCACGATCACCGGCGACACTCGTCCGCCATGGGCGTTACGCGGCAGCGGGCATGGAAGCTACTTCCAGGCTCCGGAGAGCAAATCGCCCGGCGACATGTGAGCCGAATTCTCAGCTCGTCCAACTGTGGCGGGACGAGAAGGCAGGATAAGCCTGCCTAGCCTATGTACTTCCCAACAGGAGCGTGAGGCCCATCGCAAGGGGCAGCGGGGGGAACGATGGGCCTCGGCATTGCTGCTTACGTGGAACGCAGAACTCTTCCGTGCCCTAAGAGTATGCGGAAACATTGTTAACGCGGTGTTACTTCTACATTCTTGGCGCCACATTAAAAATCGGCAGTGAACGTTTTCACCTGATTCATATTTAGGTGCAAATCTTCAACTGGGCGGTAGCAGGGAAGCAAAATCTTGACGGAACTGCTATTCATTCGGAGGCGCCGCAAGAGATGGTCGGGCATATCAACGCAACTGGTGCTGAGGCGAGCCGCAATCTTGGCGTGCTCATAAACGCAGTTGTCTCGGCACAATACCGCCTGCCGGCAGACGAAATCATCAAGCTTGCCCGTTCTTTGCCTCTGCAAGATAGCTGATCCGAGCGTCCTTCGCGCTGCAACGAAGGCAGCGCGGGCGACGTAGCTGGGTTGCCGCTGCACTCACCACACCAGCAAACGGTCGCCACTGACAACCTCATAAAAGGCGAGCCCGCCGCCCACAGTGGAAAGCAGAACGCCGACAACGAGCGCGGCAATCAGGATTGGCGATTCGTCATTCATGTACCACGTCTCAAAAAAAGGCCGGCGTTAGCCGGCCGACTACAAAATGTTCCCACGGCTTTGGGCACAAGGGACCGCGCCCTCCGTCGCATCGATTTGTGACAGTTGGACAACAGCCAGCAAAGGCGGCTGCCCTCACCCGGCGAATGCGCCCAGCAAAAGCAGGATGCCGATCAGGGCGACCGCGATCGCTATGCTAATGAGAACCGGTGGGTCTTTGACACGCAGTGGACGCTGGGCCATCCGTCATAGGCGAATCGTGCGTAGAGCGATAGGTCCAAGAATTGTAGCGTCATCTTGAGTGGAAAGCATCACCTTCAGATTACCATGAAATCGGCGGCTGAGAGGGCGAGGCCCGGCGATACCGACGCGAACTTCACAGCGGTGAAGGCGCTGCCCGAGCCGTCGGCATCATAAAACAGCGAACCCGTGGTCGAGTTGTAGAGGATGCGGTCGTCGGCGTCGCGCGCTGCCACCGCGATGTCCTTGAAGGCGCTGTCAGCAAGCGTGCCAAGGCCGAGAGCGGCGAAGATGGCGTCGTCCAGATGGATCGAGTCGTCCGCCACGCTGAAGTCGGCAATGCGATCGACATTGTTGGAGCCGAGCGCAGTGGAGAAACGGAAGGCGTCCGCCCCGCCCATACCATACAGCGTGTCGATGCCGTCGCCGCCGTCGAGGACGTTCGCACCATCGTTGCCACGGACCCAATTACGAAGGCTGTTGCCGGTGAGATTGATGGCGTAGGTGGCGATTGACGAGGTTGTGTGAAGATGCTCGACATCCACCCCCTCGGCCAGCACGAAATCCACACCAGCGGCAAGCCGGTCGGTGCCTTCACCAGCGAGTTCGACAATCAGAGCAGCCGCATCGTAGACGACATATCTATCATTGCCTCCATGCCCGATCAGCGTATCAGGCAAGCCGTCATCGGGCAGCGGGCCGGTGCCGCCGTCGTGCAGGATATTGGCGCCATCGTTGCCGGTGATGATCTGCTGCAGCGCATTGCCGCGGAGATTGATGGAGCTGCTGCCGGTTGCATCTGTTGTCTGCAGGAATTCGACTGCGCTTCCAGCCGCAAGCGCGTAAGAAACCGTGCTCTCCACGGTATCGGTGCCGCCGCCTAGAACCTCGACTACTTGGTCGAGCGCGCTGTCAACCTTGAACAGGTCATCGTCCGCTCCACCGTTGAGGACATCGTTCCCCACCCCACCGTCTAGGGTATCTGACCCGCCACCGCCCGTCAGTGTGTTGGTGCCGATACCGCCGATGAGCGTGTCGGCAAAACTCGAGCCAACCAGGTTCTCGATCCCGCTCAAAGTATCGCCCTGGGCGTCGCCTCCCGTCCCGACCCCGTTCGCCAGGCTGACCTGCACGCCAACGGCCGAATTATTGTACCAGGCCGTATCGACACCGCCGCCACCGTTAAGGGCGTCGGCGCCAGCTTCCCCTGCGATGGCATCGTCTCCCAGGCCGCCGTCGATCGCATTGCCGGCCGTATTGCCGATCAGATTGTCGGCGAAACTGGAACCGACGATGTTTTCGACCGCGGTCAATGTGTCGCCTTGCGCGTCACCGCCAGCTGCGGTGCCGTTTCGCAAGTCGATGGCGACGGCAGCGGCAGAAGCGTCATAATAGATTGTGTCGACACCCGCGCCACCATCTATGGCGTCCGCGCCGCCATAACCGTTGATCAGGTCATCGCCATCTCCCCCGCCCAGAGCATTGCCTGTGTCATCGCCGCGCAGAATGTCCGCGAAAGCCGAGCCGATAAGGTTCTCGATTCCTTGCAGCACGTCTCCCTGAGCAAAACCGCCGGAATTCACGCCGAACTTCAGGTCGGCGGTAACACCAGCGTTGGACTGGGCGTAGGTCGCCGTATCGATGCCGGCGCCACCTTGCAGGGTATCGGCACCGACACCTCCGTCTAGCACATCGTTACCGATGCCGCCGTCGAGTATGTTGACGAGGCCGTTACCAGTGAGGATGTCGGCGAAGCCCGAGCCAATAACATTTTCGATGTTCAGAAGAGTGTCGCCCTGAGCAATATCGCCTATGCCGCTGGACAGGGTCAGATTGACCACCACACCGCCCGCCGCGGCGGCGTAGATCACCGTGTCGATGCCGTCGGCACCATCCAGGGTGTCGGCTCCCGCGCCGCCGTCTAGCTTGTCGTTGCCTGTGTAGCCGTACAGGCTGTTTGTGACGGAGCTGCCGACGAGCACGTCATCGAATGTTGAACCGTTTGCGCTCTCGACGTCGGTCAGCGTGTCGCCCTGCGCTTCTCCGCCGGACGCAACCCCCGAGGCAAGGTTGATCGTGACCGCGGCTGCCGAGCCGTAATAGAGAACAACGTCAATGCCAGCGCCGCCGTTCAGCACGTCCCCGAACGCGCCGCCTTCGAGAGTGTCGTTGCCAGCCCCGCCATTCAGGGTGTCGGTGCCGCCAGTGACGACCGTGCCTGCATAGTTGTCGCCCACAAGAGTATCATCGCCATTGGCGCCGTTGAGTATGTCGGCGCCATCGAAACCGACCAAGCCGGTGCCGAGATTCAGGTTGGCCGTCTGATTGTCATCGAAGGCCGACCCCAGCACCAACTCGAAGCCGGACAAGGTGGTGCCGGCAGCCATGCCGCCACCGCTGCCGACCCCGGTTGTTAGGTTAACGGTGAAGCCGGCACCGACGACACGACCATCGAACAGGTCATAGCCGTCGCCGGCAATCATCGTGTCGGCGCCGCCACTCAGCTGGATGTAATCATTGCCGGCGCCGGCATCAATCACATTGTCTCCGCCGTCGCCGGCGATCTGATCGCCAAAGGCGCTGCCAATGACGGCTTCAAAGCCGATCATGGTATCACCCACAGCTTCGCCTGCGACGCCAAAGGCGTTCAGTGCGACCCCGACGCCGGCGGTGGCGTCGGCGAAGCTCAACGTGTCGAATCCGGCTCCACCATCCATGTAATCGGCGCCCGCGCCGCCCTGGATCGTATCATTGCCGCCCAGGCCAAGCAGCGTGTCGTCGCCGCCAAGGCCGTTGATGATGTCAATGCCGTCGGGATTAATTGGGCTACCAGGATCCGTGCCCGCAATCGGGTCATTGGCCGGACCGCCATTGAGGAACTGGGTCATGCTGCCTCCCGCCAGTCTCGGGAGTGTGCGACCCAGAGCCTGCACGGGGAATCGCCCACCCACCGGTTGCCGAGTTTAGCAACTCTGCAACCTGCGTCTATCCAGTGCAGCTTATGGCTCCGCAATTTCGCATACACATGGGTAGCGAACTGTAAAGCCAAGCAGGAAAGTTACTTCCTACCCGCAATCGAGCCCGGCCCGCTGCGCTCGGTGCCCACATGGTCAAGAATGGCCGCGCCCGCGACTGGCTGCGCTACAGCTACGGGGTTTACCTGCCCCTACGAGCTCGCGGCCAAGGGCGAAGGACTCGGCATCTGGAGCGGCACGTTCGACAATCCTTGGGATTGGCGCACGGGGCGGTCGTGAGATCGCGTAAGCATTTGGCCAATCGATACACGGATCGTGAAATCTAGAATGTACCGATCTGTGGAAGCGTCTGTATTTGCACGATATAATGTGCATGTGAAATGCACGGACTGTTTATTATTTGCGCGTGAATTATGTTTCAGGCGGATGTGATAACAATCCCCGATATTCAATACAACGCTGTGTTTTTCGGGGTCACTCAGCAGAACCCCTTCCCTCTTGTCTCTTTTCCATAAAGCTACGCCGCGCGGGCGGGCGCTGGGAGAGGAGAAAGCTGATGTACCTAGCTGAGTTCGCCAGACACGCCAACACCGCACGCCGCAATCGCATGTTGGTTAAACGGCGAGGCACCAACTTCGCCGGGCAGCCGGTCTTGACGCCAGAGGAGGACGATACATGCCGAAAGCTGTATCCTGACTATGCCGCCTTGCAGCGCGCTCTTTCAAGGCGCACGTATCATTCAATTCGGGCCCGGTGCCGCCACCTCGGGATCGCAAAAAACCAAGCGTCAGTTTACCGCCCGAAAGGTATCGGATGTCAGGCGGATGTACGGGCGTGCGTCTGACGCAGAGTTGAGATCGCATTTCGCACATCGAAAACACGACTCCATCCGGTACATGGCCCGGTGCTTTGAAGAGTTCGAGCAACACCGGACGCCTAGTCGGGACGAGTGGCAGATCATGTCCTTCGCGATCTGCCACTCCAACGAGTTGATCCGGGCTGCCCAGGCGCAATGGCAAGTCATCCAAGAAAACCAGGCAGCCAACAACAAGGCCGAACAAGAACTGGTGGCGCTAGGCGAGGAGCTGCGGCACGAGCTCGCGGAGCACGATAGGCTCTTCGCAACGCTCAGGGCGCTGCACAAGGCGGGCCGGAAAAGCGGCGACAGCGAACTGGAAGCAGCATACGACGCATCGAGCGAGAACCGGGGCCGATGCCTTGAACTAGTCCAGGCTATCGAAGCCAAGCTCACATCCCCTGCGAGGGTTTACTGCTAAGGCTCAGGCAATCCTCTACACCGCTCCTCTCGCTGAAATTTCGTACAGTGACGCGCCCGGCCATGTCGATCCTGCCGAGAGCTGCATTCGGGAATTCCTGAGCGAAATTCGCTCTGCTGCGGGGCTGTCATCATGAGCGCTGACCTCATGCTGCTGACCAAGGGCAAGGCTGCCGGCCCGGAATTCGACGAAATGGTGATATCCGCGCTGGATGGCGGGCCGCTGCAATGATGAATGCCCGACTGCGTGACGTGGCCGGGCTTTCGCATTTGGGCCTGTCCCGACGCCTATAGGTTTTTTTAACCCGAAAGGGACCCTGCCAGCTGGCGCGGCCGGGGCGCCGGTGCTGGCGCGCCAGACACCAGGATCACCACGTCATCAGCGGTTTATCGATGGCTGCTTCATAGAACGCCAGTACGCCGCCGATGATCGAAATCAGTATCGCGCCGACGTGCGCAGCGATCGGTAGAGGCGAATCGTCCATAGTCGAGCGATCAGGCCACTCGGAACCCGGCAGCAGCTTTGGCATCGAGCTGTGCGGCGATGTCCTCTATCGACTCCCGCACGGCAAGCAGTCTCTGCTTTGCTTCCCGCCCCTTCGGATCGGTTGCCTGCACCGCAAAGTAGAGCGTTGACCCGCCGCCCGCGCGCGTTGCGATATGCGTCACCTTGTCGAGCGACACCAGCACGTTGTCGCCTTCCTTGTTGGACTTCAGCCTGACGGGCTCGGGCCTGGCTCTTCGCGGCGCAGCCTGTGCAGGACGCACACAACCAAGTATGATGTAGCCGGCTCTTCGGAGCTGCGGCCGGCGCGAGGCTACCCCAAAATACCCCCCCAAGCGCGCGCCGGCCGTTTGCAACTCTCGCTCCGGTCTACAGTGCCTGGCCGGCAACGTCGGCGATCTTCTCGCCGCGCTCATCTGGAAGGATGGCCTCGATTCGTGCCACAATCCTTCAAGCATCGAAGGAGATGACGATGCAGCAGATATTTGCAGTTCTCGGCTACATGTCGGCACTCTTGGCGTTCGCAATAGGTGCCGGTCTGATCGCTAGATGCTTCGGCTGGGATGCCGAACTGAACAAGTGGATACATCCAACCCGACAGTTCAATGGCTGGCGCAAATTTTGGAGCGAGTAGGCGGGCTTTTTCTTAATGTCTCGGCATGTCATCCTCACGAGCGGGGGCGCAGTGAGGGACATCAAATGAATCAGTGAAGCTGGATTATCGCGGCCGTTCTCGTGATCATTCTTATCATCGGCTACTTCATGATGAGGCCTGGCGCCGAGGCGCCTACGGAAGCCGCCACGCCGCCAGCAACCACGGAACAGCGGCCCAGCCCGCGCCCGCTCAATGATGGCTTCATTCGAATAGAAGATCGTCAGCCCGTGCCCGGCTGCGGCGACGTGGCCGGGCCTTTTGTCGACGTTCAAGCCTGAGGTAGCACAATCTGGTGCGCTTTATGTACCTGTCCTAAAGGCCGAATCGCTGCATTGGGGCTTTTCAAGCAAGAAACAAAAGGTGGATGGGGCGCGTAGATAACGCAAACGTGATCCTTGCCGCCGCCGGGCTTGCGGACCGCCGCACTGCCGGTCGTCTCACCGAGCTTCACCCGTTCGATCGCGGCGCTGTAGCTAACCTGGAACGGCTGCGCGGCCGCGCGCTGCGAAAGACCGACTACAGGCGGTCCAGGCAACAGCAACGAAGCAGCGGTATGCCATCAAAGATCTTTAAATTGCCAGATTACCTCCATGAGGCACGGCGTCGCACAGATCATGCACCCTCCCGGTATCCCGCTCAGAGTATGGCGTCTGAAATAGCTTCGCCATGCAACCCAACAAACTGGCTTGGTGACAAAGCTGTCCAACTATTGAAGCAGATCTAGCAGCGCTAGCGCGACGACATTCGTCGCGAGGGCAAGATCGTCCAGCTTCAGTTTCTCGTCGGCGCGGTGGGCGTTGGCCTCCAGCATCGTGCGCGGGCCGGCACCGTAGAGCACCGTCGGAATGCCGGCGTTGCAATAGTGGCGAGCATCCGTATAGAGCGGCACGCCATGCGTCGCCACCGCCTCGCCGGTGAGTGCCGATGCATGCTTCGTCAGCGCCGCGGCCAGCCGCTCCTGGCCGGCCAGCGGCTTCAGCGGGTTGGCCAGCATCAGCTCGCGCACCGTGCATTCGATACCCGGAATCTCACGCGCCGCCGCCTCTATGAATGCCACAAGGTCGCGCGCCACTGCAGCGCCGTCCTCCTCCGGGATCATGCGGCGGTCGACCCGCATGACGATCTTGTCGGGGACGACATTGGTGTTGATGCCGCCCGAGATCAGCCCAACCACAAGTGACGGCGTGGTGATGCCCTCGACTGCCGAGCGCTGCGCGGCGAAGCAGGCGCGCAGCGCGTAGAGCCGGCTGAGGATGAGGGTGGCCGCTTCCAGCGCGTCGATCCCGGTCTCTGGTCGGGCGGCGTGCGCCGACTTGCCGCGTACCTCGACGTCGAGATGCAGGCAGCCATTGTGGGCTGTGACCACGCCGTAGGAGAGGCCGGCGCAGATGGCGTAATCCGGCTTGGTCAATCCCTGCTCGAGCAGGAGCAGCGGTCCGATGTCGCCGCCGACTTCCTCGTCGTAGGTGAGGTGGATTTCGACCGTGCCGGAGAGTTTTTCGCCGAGCGACATCAGCGCCAGCAGCGCGTAGGCGTAGGTGACGAAGTCGGACTTCGAGGTGGCGACGCCGCGCCCGTACATCCAGCCGTCCTTGATGACGGCGCCATAGGGGTTGACACTCCAGCCTTCGCCCGGCGCCACCACGTCGCCATGGGCGTTGAGCGCGATCGTCGGGCCGGGGCCGAAACGATGCCGCACGATCAAGTTGCTGGCGCTGATCATGCCGACCTTGGCGACCAGCTCCTGCGGCACCGTGTGGCGCTCGACGGTGAAGCCCAGCGCCTGGTAGAGCGCGGCGGCGCAGTCGGCATGCGCCTGGCAGTCGCCGGGCGGGTTGTCGGAGGGAACCTTCACCAGTTCGGCGAGCATGCGGACCTGGTCGTCGCGCCGCGCGGCGATAAAATCCATGAGGCGCGCCCCGGCATCGCCGTCGGGGCGGGAGGCGGCGGGTTTCGAATCCATTACGGCTTTCCTTGGAAATTCTCGATGAAGCTGAGCAGGACGGCCGCGCCGGCGGCCACGTCCCCGGCCGTCACCGCCTCCTGCGGCGAATGGCTGACTCCGTCCTTGCAGCGGACGAAGATCATGCCGATGTCGGTGAGCCGGCTCATCGCCATGCCGTCATGGCCGGCGCCGCTCGGCAGGTGCAAGACTTTGAGCCCCGCCGTTTCGATCGCCGTCGCGATCTGCCGGACAAAGGCCGGCGCGCACGGGCAGGATTTGAGGTCGAGGATGACCTCGACGGCGATGCCGACGCCACGCCGCGCCGCGATCTCGCGGGCCGCCGTGTCGATTTCGGCGAAGGCCGCATGGCGCACCGCGTCGGCCTGCGAGCGGAGATCGACGGTGAGCGTGACCGCGCCGGCGATCACGTTGATCAGGCCGGGCTCGGCCTTGAACACGCCGACGGTGCCGACCGTGTTGTCGTGCGCGGCCGCGATCCTTTCCACTGTGAGCGCGATCTCGCTTGCGGCCAGCACCGGGTCGTGGCGCATGCCCATCGGCACGGTGCCGGCATGGTTGGCCGCACCCTCGACCCGGATCGTGGCGCGCGTCTGCCCGGAAATCGCGGTGACGACGCCGACCGGCAGGCCGGCGGCCTGCAGCACGGGGCCCTGCTCGATATGCAGCTCTACAAAGCCGATCACGTCCTCCGGCTTGTGAGCGGCACGGCCTATGGCGGCCGGCTCGAGGCCGAAGGCGGTCATCGCCTCGCGCATGCTGTGGCCGTCGGCGTCACGCGCCGACATGAGGTCGTCGCCGTGGTCGCCCGTGACCGCGCGGCTGCCGGCGAGCGTGGTGCGGAAGCGCGTGCCTTCCTCGTCGCCGAACGCCAGTACCTCGATGCCGAACGGCAGGCGCCGGCCGCGACCGTTGAGCACGGCGACACAGTCGAGCGCCGTCAGCACGCCGAGCGGGCCGTCGTAGCGGCCGCCGTTGACGACGCTGTCCATGTGCGAGCCGGTGAGCAGATAGGGGCCCCCGCCGCCCTCGCCATGGTAGCGGCCGACGACGTTGCCGGCTTCGTCCAAACGCGCCTCCATGCCGGCCTCGCGCATCCACTCGATCAGCGCCGCTGCGGCGATGCGATGCTCGGGGGACAAATAGAGCCGCGTCACCCCGTCGCCCGGCTCGCTGATCGCGCCGAGCGCGTCGCAGCGCTGCAGGATGCGGCGGCCGGCGTCGACCTCGTCGAGATAGGCGGAAGGCGCGTCCTGCCGCTTCGGTTCAGCGTTGGGGCGCATGGTGCTGGTGCCAGTGGCGGGCGATGGCGTCGCGGCGGCAGATCCAGACGGCGTCGTGCTTCTGCACATAATCGAGGAAGCGCAGGAACGAGGCCCAGCGCCCCGGCCGCCCGACGATGCGCAGGTGCAGGCCGCCCGACATCATACGCGGAATGCGGTCGCTCTCGCGGTAGAGCACGTCGAACGTGTCCTTGAGATAGGTGAAATACTGGTCGCCCGAGTTGAACCCGGCCGCCGCGACGAAACGCATGTCGTTGGCTTCTAGCGTATAGGGGATGCGCAGGTGCTGCTTGCCGTCGACGGTTTCCCAATAGGGCAGGTCGTCGGCATAGGTGTCGGAATCATAGAGGAAACCGCCTTCCTCGACCACCAGCCTGAGGGTGTTGGGGCTGCAGCGGCCGGTGTACCAGCCGACCGGGCGTTCGCCGGTCAGCCGGGTGATGGTGTCGATCGCCAGCTTCATGTGGGCGCGTTCGGTCTCCTCGCCCATCCACTGGTGATCGATCCATTTCCAACCGTGGCTGGCGATCTCGTGGCCGAGCGAATGCATGACCTTGGCGGCCTCGGGATAGTGCTCCAGCGCCAGGCCGTTGGCCAGCACGGTGGCGTGGATGCCGCGCTCCTTGAACTCGTTGAAGATGCGCCAGAAGGCGACGCGGGTGCCGTATTCGTAGAGCGACTCCATGTTCATGTTGCGCACGCCGAACAGCTGCGGCGCGCCGATGATGTCGGAGATGAAGTTCTCGGAATGCGCGTCGCCATGCAGCACGCTGTTTTCCGAGCCTTCCTCGAAGGCGACGATGATCTGCAGCGCCAGTTTCGCGCCGTTCGGCCAGTTCGCTTGCGGAGGCTTGTCGCCGTAGCCGATCATGTCGCGGGGGTATGCCATGGTCCTGTCCTTTCCCAGTCCGCCCGCCGGTCGTCACCGGCGCGGCGCTATTTCCAGATGCTTCACCGAGCCGCTCAACGGCTTCGGCAGAGGGTAGGCGAGGTCGCCGACCTTGCTGGTGCCGAGCCGCAGTGCCACGATGCCTTCGATCAGCTTGGTTGCGGCGGTGACGCCTTCGACGACGGGGACGCCGATCTCCTGCTGGATGTGGTCGGCAAGATCGGCCATGCCGGCGCAGCCGAGCACGATGGCGCCGGCCTCGTCCTCGGCGACGGCGCGGCGGCACTCCTCGAGGATGTCGCGGCAGGCCTCCATGCCGGTTTCCTCAAGTTCCAGCACCTCCAGGCCGCAGGCGCGAACCCGCCGGCACTGGTGCTCGAAGCCGTGAATCTGCAGCAGGTGCTCGCAGATGATTTTTGTACGCGCCAGCGTGGTGACCACGGAGAACCGGGTGGCGATGATGCTGGCGAGATGGAACGCCGCCTCGGCGATGCCGATCACCGGGCCCCTGGCGATCTCGCGCGCCGCGAGGTAACCGGGATCGCCGAAGCAGGCGATGACGTAGCCGTCGATGCCCTCGGCCTCGCCGCGATGGATCGCTTCCAGGATGCCGATCGTGCTGACCGCCTCGTCGTAGTGGCTCTCGATCGATGCCGGGCCGCTCAGCACCGACGCCGAGACGATCTCGGTGCCGGCGGCGGCAACGCTTTTGGCGGCCGCCAGGTTCTTGCGGGCGAAGGCTTCGGTGGTGGTCGGATTGATGATCTGGATGCGCATGCCTCAACCCCCGAGATAGGCGCGCCGAACGTCGTCGTTGGCCGCCAGTTCGGACGATGGCCCCGACAGCGCGATCCTGCCGGTTTCCAGCACATAGGCGCGGCTGGAGAGCTTCAGCGCCATGCGCGAGTTCTGCTCGACCAGGATGACGCCGACGCCATGGTCGCGATTGATGCTGGTGACGAAGCGGGCGATCTCGCGCACGATGATCGGCGCGATGCCGAGCGACGGTTCGTCGAGGAGCAGCAGGCGCGGCTTCGACATCAGCGCGCGGCCGATGGCGACCATCTGCTGCTCGCCGCCGGAAAGGCTGCCGGCCTGCTGCTTGATGCGCTCGCGCAGCCGCGGAAAACGGTCGAGGATGGCGTCGAGGTCGGCGGACACGCCAGCGCTGTCCTTGCGCCGGTAGGCGCCCATCAGCAGATTGTCGCGCACGCTCATGAACGGGAAGATGCGCCGGCCTTCCGGCACCATGGCGACGCCGCGCGCCACGACCTGGTCCGGTCCCGTGCCGTCGAGGCGCTCGCCGTCGAAGCGGATTTCGCCGCGCTCCGGCCGCGTCAGCCCGGTGATCGCGCGCAGGATCGAGGTCTTGCCGGCGCCGTTGGCGCCGATGAGGGCGACGATCTCACCCTTGCCGGCGAGCATCGAGATGCCTTTGACGGCACGCACCTTGCCGTAGGAGACCGACAGGTCGCTGATCGAAAACGCCGCGCTCATAGCCCGATCTCCTCGTCCTCGGAGCCGAGATATGCTTCGATGACCTTGTCGTTGCGCTGGATTTCGGCGGGCGTGCCCTCGGCGATCTTGCTGCCGAAATTGACCACGACGATACGCTCGCTGACGGACATCACCGCGGCCATGTCGTGCTCGACCAGGATCGGCGTGATGCCCTCGTCGCGGATCTTGCGGATCAGCTCGACGCCGCGCTTGGTCTCGTCGGAGTTCAGGCCGGCGAACGGCTCGTCGAGCAGGATCAGCTGCGGTCGGGCGGCGAGCGCCACGGCGATGCCGAGGTTGCGCAGTAGGCCGTGCGGCAGGCCGGCGGCGAGCGTACCGGCGTGGCTAGACATGCCGAGCAGGTCGAGCACGCGGTCGGCATGCGCGCCGGCCTCGCGGTCGTCGCGCCGCGCCTGCGGCGAGCGGAGGATCATGCCGGCCAGCGAAGCCTTGCAGTCCTTCTGGTAGCCGAGCAGCACGGCCTCGCGCACCGTCATGTCCTGGAATGCGGTGTTTTCCTGGAATGTCCTGACGATGCCCTTGCGCGCCACCGCGTGCGGGCCGATGCCGGTGATGTCCTGGCCGTTGAAGCGGACCGTGCCGGAGGTCGGGACCATGAACGACGAGATCAGCTTGAAGCAGGTGCTCTTGCCGGCGCCGTTCGGCCCGATGATCGACAGGATCTCGCCGCGCTGCAGCGTGAAGGTCAGGTCCTTGACGGCGGTCAGGCCGCCGAAGACCTTGGTCAGCCCCGAGACCTCAAGCATCGGAAGCCTCCTTCGCGCGCGCCGCACGCGCCTTCAGCACGCTGAGGATGCCGTTGGGCATGAGCAGGATGCAGAGGATCATCAGGCCGGAGAAGATCACCGTCTGGTAGCGCTGGAGCTCGTGCAGGAGCTCGAAGCTCACCATCATCACCAGGGCGCCGACGAGCGGGCCGATGACGAATTCCAGGCCGCCGACGAAGCAGTAGACCATGAAATAGACGCTATCGATGACCTGGAAGGAAGTCGGGTAGACGTTCTGCTGCAGGGCCGCAAAGAACGCACCGCCGACGCCGGCGTAGAAACAGCTCACCATGAAGGCGACGACGCGGTACTTAGCGATGTTGATACCGAGGCTGACGGCCAGGTCCTCGTTCTGCCGCAGCGAGCGGAACACCGCGCCGACGCGGCTGGTGTCGAGCAGCCACATGAACCACAGGCCGAGCATCAGCAGCGAGCCGGCGAGGTAGAAGAAGGGCAGGCGGGCGCCTTTCTCGAAGGCGGGAATGAGGGTGAGGCCGAACAGCGACAGCTCGCCGGGCAGCGGCAGGTCGACGATGCCTTGCGCGCCGCGCGTGACCGCCGGAAAGCTCAGCGCCGTCAGCCGGCAGGCTTCGGTGATGCAAAGGGTGATCATGGCGAAGTAGACGCCTTTCAGGCGCAGAACCGGCCAGCCGATGAGGCCGCCGATGATTGCCGCGACGAGACCCGACAGAGGCAGGCAGAGCCAGAACGACACACCGAAACGCGACACCAGGATGGCGGTGACATAGGAGCCGATCAGGGCGAAGCCGGCCTGCGCCAGGTTGATGCGTCCGATTGCGAAGGTGAGCCAGACGCCGAAGCTGATAAAGCTCACCACCGCCATGGTGGTGGTGACGTTGAGCACATAGCCGTTGCCGCCGAACAGCAGCGGTACGCCGATGAAGTAGGCGATTGCCACCAGCAGTCCGAGGCCGAGCGGCTTCAGCGGCGAGGCCGCGGACTGAGGCATGGCAAAGCCGGACATGGGGATCGTATCTTGCGTGTTCATTGTCGGCTCAACCCCAGGGCTTGCCCATGATTCCGTGCGGCCGCACGATCAGGAAGCCGATCACGATCAGGAAGATGATCAGGAAGGTCATGGAGCCGGGCAGCAGCGCGTAGCCGACCGATTCCAGCACCCCAAGCACGAAGCCGCCGAGAATGGCGCCGGAGAGCACACCGGCGCCGCCGATCATGATCATCAGGAATGCTTTGATCGACACGGCCGTGCCGGCACCGGTGTGGACGGCGAAGATCGCCACCAGCAGCCCGCCAGCGAGCCCGGCGAGGCCGGTGCCGAGGCCGAAACCCATGGCCGACAGCCATTTGAGGTTGACGCCCTGCAGGGCGGTGGCGTCGCGATCCTGTGCCATAGCGCGCAGCGCGCGGCCGGTCTTGGTGTAGCCGATGAAGAGCATCAGCGCGACGATCAGCAAGGCGGCGACGACGATCACCACGACGCGTCCGGTCGGCAATCTTGCGCCGAACAGTTCGACGATGCCGGTGGCGATCGGCGGAACGCCGCGCTGCTTCTCGCCGAACACGATCAGCGCCAGGCTTTCGAGGAAGACGGCGGTGCCCATGGCGAGCAGCATCGTCACCTCCTCGCGCTTGACCCGCAGCATTACCGGCCGGAACAGGAAAAGCTCCATGGCGATGCCGAGCGCACCGACGATGACGAAGGACATCAGCAGGCCGAACCAGAACGGCAGGCCGAACACGACGTTGAAATAGTAAACGACGAAGCCGCCGATCATGTAGAGCTGGCCATGGGCGAAGTTCACCACCTTCATGATGCTGAAGATGATGGTGATGCCGAGGGCGATCAGGGCGTAGGTGGTTCCGACGACAAGCGCGTTGAGCAGAACCTGGGTCATTAACAATTCTCCTAACCGGATGACGGTGGCCGTGGGACTGGGCCACCATTCACCAACGGCGCAGCCGATGCGACGCAAAAATGGGGCGGTCCGCGATCGGACCGCCCCAGGGCGGTCAGTCGGGGAGTTTTCCGACGAACAGCGGTTCGTAGGCGCCATCCTTGACTGCCTGCACGACGATCGGCACGGAGACCTGGCGGGACTGCCCGTAGTCCTGGCGGCCGACATATTTCAGCTCGCCGCCTTCCTTCAGGAACGGGTTCTTGCCGACGAAGCTGTCTAGCGCCGCCTTGAACGCCTCGGTGTCGTCGAGCGCCTTTGGAGTGCTCTGCAAGGTCTGCACGATGATCTCCGGCCCGTAGACATAGAGGCCGGCGACGTCGTTCCATTCGCCCCAGTCCTTGGTGTAGCGCTCGATGAACTTCACCATGAAATCGCTGCGGATCGCCTCGGTGCTGGCGCCGCCGGCGACGATGAAGCCGTTCGCCGCCTCGCCGGCGACCTCGAAGATCGCCCTCGGATCCTGGCCGGTCTCGGTGCTCATCGTGCCGGTGAAACCGAGTTCGCGCGCCGCCTTGATCAGCGGACCGACATCCGACGGGTTGACGCCGGAGAGCACGATGTGGTCCGGCGAAGTGCCGATCACCTTTGTCAGCACCGGGAAGAAGTCGGTCGTGCCGGATTCGTAGGTCTCCTGGTCGGAGACGACCTCGAGGCCGAGCGTCTTGGCGGCCGCCGTCCCTTCGTTGCGCTGGTTGAGCGGATCGGCGTTGTTCTCGCACACGAAGGCGATCTTCTTGATGCCCTTGTTGTCCATGAGCCATTTGTAGATGACCGGGCCGACTTGGTAAGAGGCGACCATGCCGAGGATCGATTGCGAGGCCGGTGCCTTGTAGAGCGATTTCGAGAAGGCATAAGGCATGTTGATGGTGCCGTTGGCCTCCATCACCGCCTTGGCGCTTTCGGCTGTCGAATCCGTGTTCGGGCCCTGGATATATTTGATGCCTTCCGAAACGAGTTTTTCGGCACCAGTCTGCGCGCCTTTCGGATCGCCCTTGTCGTCGACGCAGACGACCTCGATGTTGTAGGTCTTGTCGCCGATGGCCACGCCGCCATCGTCGTTCCACATTGCCGCCCGCGTCTTGGACGTCTGGCACATGACGCCGCCCCAGCCGGCGAACGGCCCGCTCATCACGCCAAGAGCCCCGATCTTCAATGTCTCGTTGGCTTGCGCCAGAGATATCAAAGCAAAAGTGCCGGCAGTCGTTGCCAGCGCCAGCGCACGAACGAGGAGTGTTACTTTAATCCCTGAAGATTTCATCTTGCCCTCCATTTGCAGCCGACCGTTTACTTGCTATTGAACCCATGTCAATTGGTTCAATAGAAGCTAAAACTCGCATGTGTTCCCTTGTTTTTCTTGTTTTTCGAGCGTATGTCTGTGTCAGGTGAAGTGTCAATGAATTCATTGACACGGTGTCAAAGCGCGGGGCGCAATGAACTGGAAGCCTGAGTTACGCAAGGGAGCCGGCCCAATTTATGTGGCGATCTGCGACGCGCTGGCGCGTGACGTGGCCGAGGGCCGGTTGCGCCCCAGTGATCGTTTGCCGCCGCACCGCGATCTCGCCTACCGGCTCGGCGTTACGGTCGGCACGGTCGCCCGGGCCTACGCCGAAGCGGCGAACCGGGGACTTGTCGTCGGCGAAATCGGACGCGGAACCTTCATCAACGATTTCGGCAACCACCGCGAGGACGTCACCCGACTCGTGGTTCCGGAGAATCCGCAGTCCGAAATCATCGATCTCGGCCTCAATCTTTCGGCGATCGGCGAAGCCGAGGAGATGCTGCGCTCGACCTTGCGTGATTTTTCACGTTCCAGCTCGCTCGACACACTGCTGACCTACCAGCCTAGCGCCGGCGTGGCCTCGCATCGCGCCATCGCGGCGCAGTGGCTGCAACGGATCGGAGTTGGCGTTCATCCGGACAATGTCGTCATCTGCAACGGCGGTCAGCACGGACTGCTGCTCAGCATGATGGCGTTGGCCGGTCATGGTGACTCGATTGCCACCGAACCGTTGACCTATCCCGGCGCGCGCGCCGTCGCGCATCAGCTTGGCATCGGCCTGAGCGCAGTTCCCATGGATCAGGACGGACTCGACCCCGCCGCCTTGGCGGAACTATGCGAGACCAAGCGCCCGAAGGCACTCTACTGCATGCCTGTCCTGCAGAATCCAACCACGATCACGATGTCGGCAGACAGGATGCGGAAGATTGCGGAGATCGTCGACCGTAACGATTTGTGGATCATCGAGGATGATGTGTACGGTTTCCTGGCGGAGGACCGTCCTCCGCCCTTCGCAGCGCTGCTGCCCGAGCGGACTGTCTACCTGACCAGCGCATCGAAGAGCATGGCGCCGGGATTGCGCATCGGCTTTCTTGCCGTGCCGCCGGGCCTCAGCCGGACGTTCCAGGAAGTCGTCACTATGAATAACTGGATGTCGCCACCGCTGATGGCAGCTGTGGTGACGAGCTGGATCGCCAACGACTATGCCGACAGGCTGGTTGCCTGGCATCGCGAGCAGGCGCGGGAACGGCAACAGCTGGCGCACGAGATGCTCGGAACCTTCGTGCAGCGGACTTCATCGTCCTGCTACCATCTGTGGCTGCAACTGCCGGAGCCATGGCGCATGGATTCGTTTTCGGCATCAGCATTGCGCGACGGCGTAAGGGTCATCACGGCGGACGCATTCGCCGTGAAGCGCGATCACGCCCCGCACGCGGTAAGACTGTGCCTGGGTGCAGCTCATTCTCTCCCTCAGATCGAGGTCGGCCTTAGAAAGCTGGTCAGCCTTTTGCAGGCTCGGCCGCGCCCGCAGATGGATCTGCAGTCCATCGGATATATCTGATCGCGATTTTCGTTTCGTGCACGACGCGTTGCGCATCTTGAGTCCGTGGCAGGGATCTTAGGCGTTGGCGCCCCGCATCGGCTCCAGCGCATAGCGGGTGCGCGCATATGGATAGTTGAATACCGGCGACGTGCCTCCGCGGGCGTCATGATCGACCGGAAGCAGATTGGCGCCATAGCGGGCGTCGCTGTCGCCTGTGGGACGGTGAGTTTCTGCTGGTTCTCGCCGAGATGTTCAGCGAAGGACGCGTCGAGAAACTGAACAACGGGAATATCCAGTCCGTCGAGCCAGAAGATCGGCTCGTCGCTTTCGTGCCACGCCATAGGCGGCGTGATAATAAAGTCGCCTTCGTTCAAAGCGCATCGCCGCGGACGAATGGATGTTCCCAACGTTCTGGGCGTCGCCCATCGTGTCGAACAGGCCGTCGGGCTTGCGATCCTCAATGATATAGGCGATGCCGCACCGCTTGCCGCAGCACGCGGAAGCGCACCGTCGCGCCGCGCAGCCTTATGCGACCGCCATGGAACAGGTCCCGCTTCAGAACGTGTTCCTGGGCAAGCTTGCGAGCCTGGACCCGCGATCGCAGCCTTTGCTCTCGCGGATGGTGCAAGATGGACTTTTACGGCCTGATCCGCTTGGGACTTGGCATGGAAGTCGACGGCGACGGGCGGGTACTCAGCGGGAATGCGAAGGGCCGCCTCTTCGCGCTGGGGGTCTGGACGCGCGGCAGCCTTTGGGAGGTGGTCGCCGTGCCGCACATACGCGACGCCGCCCGCAGGGTGGTTGCGGCTCTAATGTATTTTGACAGGCAATTTGACGCCACACGGCGCAAGGGCTGAGCCCAACGGGGTACCGTAAGCCTAGAGAGATTAATGTCGGCTTCAGGACATCAGGCTACCCTGCGTGAACGTCAGAGATGAAGGCGCGAAGGTGCCGTTCACTCCGCAGCAGACGAAGGTCGATCTCTGCCAACTTGGGTCATAGGCTGTTCAATCCAGGCGTATGGACAGGATAGAAACCAGTTTTTAAGCGCAGCGATCATCCGCAAGAGCTTTGCTAAACTCTGCTGTTTGCCGATCGCCGGCGCCTGAGCACTTGCCGACTATGGGAAAGCCAAGGGGTCTTACCCCTTGCTCCCCCAAGTGCCGCCTGCACAGTGGCAGGGCCGCCGGCTCGCAAACGGTCTAACACCGGCATGCTTCCGAACATCGTCATTCCGTCCCGCTCGCCCTGGCAGCCCGGCCATGCTCGCCGGCATTTGCCCCCTCCATCCCCGCGCGCTCACGCGCCCCCGGGAGGCATGTCGGGGGACATGCCTCCGGCAGTAACAGGAAAGGAACAACAATCATGAACATCACCAGCATTAGCCAGAACGACCAACAGAAGGCGGCAGCGCACGGCTTCCGCGTGGACATCTCGCGCGGGCAGCGTATCGGTCGCGTTTCGTCGGAATGGTTCTCGCGGCCCGACGACGAGCGCTATCTATCGCTCACCGAGCTCTACGACGCCGTGAAGGCGCGGGCGGATCGCGCGAAGGCGCGTACCGTGGAAAGCCGCGCCGTGCGGGTGGAGGCGAGCCGCGACAATGCGGAAAGGCTTTCGCTTATCGTCCCCGGACAGGAACAGCCTGTCGCACCGACCCATTGGAGCTTTGGACAGCTTTGCAGCCTCGTCGGTGCACCCGCGACCTACATGCGCCAGCTTCCCGCGCCGCTGGCAGGGATCAATCTGCAGCATGGCTTGCTGTTGCATCGCGCCGAGCTGTGAAGACCTTGGAAGCGGAAGACGGCCGCATTGAGCTTCGCGCCGTGACCGGGCCGGACTACGGCCGCATTTGGGATCATGAGCTTGTCACCGCCGTCATGAAGATCGCCGGCAACGGAACCGGCGATACCATGTGGAAGGTTCCCGGCGTTCTGGATTGGGCGACCATGACGCACAATCCATTTGTCGACGTGACCAAGGACACCACCACGCTTTACGCCAGCGACCGCGACGTGTTCCTGTTTATGGTCGACGATACGCACCCCATTGAGGCCGGACGCCTGCCGAACGGCGAGCCCGATTTGTATTTTCGCGGCTTTTACGCGTGGAACAGCGAAGTCGGATCGAAGACCCTCGGCATCGCCTCATTCTACCTGCGCGCCGTGTGTATGAATCGCAATCTGTGGGGCTGCGAAAATTTCGAGGAAATCACCATCAGGCACAGCAAGTTTGCGGCGCAGCGTTTCGCCCATGAGGCAGCGCCTGCCTTGCGCAGCTTCGCCAATTCCTCGCCCGCGCCTTTCGTGGCCGGCATCAAGCCGCGCGGGAGAAGATCGTCGCTCGCACCGACGAGGACCGGGAGAGCTTCCTGCGCAAGCGCGGTTTCAGCAAGGCCGAGACAGGAAAGATCATCGAAACCGTGTTGCAGGAGGAAGGCCGCCCGCCGGAAAGCATCTTTGACTTTGTGCAAGGCATGGCTGCCCATGCCCGCACCAAGACCAATCAGGACAGCCGCCTTGAACTGGAGACGAAGGCAAAGGTGTTGCTGGAAAGAGCTGCCTGACGAAAGGCCGGGCGCGGCAGGCCAGTCCCGTCGCGCCCGATCCCTTCGGTCCGCTGCATGGTGTTCCGAGCCTGGATGCATGCCAAAAATCCGCCGATCCGTAAATCCGGATCGGCGGTTGCAGCCACGCCTGACGCACGCCCGCCGCTCGCCGGACTGCGCCCGGCTCCCGTGAGCACGGCCAAATCACTGCAACCAGTTCAAGAAGATCGCTGCACCTAATGCCCCAGAACGCCGACACATAAGAGCGTGACTTTAGCCGACTCAATTCATGAGGTATGTTGTCATGTTTTTAGGCGGCGGATGGGGTAAATGATGCGGAGAAAATATGCCCAACTCGCAGGACTGGATGGCCAACGCAGCCTATCTCTACACCCTCTTTCTCGATCGCCCGGCCCTCGCCTGGGAGCATTTGCGTCGCAATCCCGACTATGGGAACGACTGGCGCCGGTTCAGCTTGCGGCGGCGATCAACCAGCACACATGCACGGAAGTGGGGGCTTCGATTTTTTCGAGAATCCCGCGGAAGACGCCCGCAGTGCACTGCCTTTCTGGCAACCTAATCCGGACATCACCCTAACGATCGCAACGGATGAAGACCCGGACACCCTCTCTCCGATCTTCGATCCCTGGCGTTTTCCCGGCCGCAAGACGATCGGGCATGATGGTTTCCGTCTCGCGCTGAAGCTCAGCCGGTACGGTCGTTCCTGGCATGTCCATCTCGCCGACGCACTCGAGGCTGCCGAGCCGTTCATCTTCGCTGTTGCTCCGGACGAAAGGGCCACCGCGCGACTGAGGGAAGCAGACGACATGCTGGCAATGATTGCCGGCCGGAACGCCGGTTTCGTCGGTCGGCGCGGCTCCACCGAGCCCGTCATCACAATGCAGTCCCTCCAGGCTCTCGACGGACACCTTGCCGGCGCGAGCGAGCGCGACATTGGCATCGCAATCTTCGGCGAGCACATCGTGAAGGAGAAATGGCATAGCGACAGTGAGCTGCGCGCCAGGGTCCGCTATCTCATCAGGCGCGGCCGCACCGTGATGACCGGCGGCTACCGGAGACTGCTCTGGGGCACGGCCGCTCGCCGGGCTAGCGAGTTTCCTATGCCGGCCACGCTCCCGACAGGGAGAAAGACGGCCGGCCGAGATTCTCCATCCGCAGCAGGATAGACTTTTCCCAAACTGCCTCCGAACCGCTGGACCGAGCCCCGCTCGGCCAGCCTGATACGGAGGCAGTTTCGTGGATCGTTCCGAATCCAGGCCGGCAAGCCGCTATCTCACCAATGAGGAAGCCGCCGCCTATCTCAAGCTTTCGCCACACACCTTGAACAAGAAGCGCGTCATCGGCGGCGGCCCGAAATTCCGCAAGCTCGGCTCCCGCGTCGTCTATGCGATCGACGACCTCGAAAGCTGGATCGAGGCGCGGTCCTGCGACACCACCTCCGATCCCCGCTACGCCCAAGCCCGCTGATCGCCGGTACGACGCATGGCGCGCAGGCACGTTTCCGAGCGCGACCAGCTCGAACTGTTTCGATCGCGTGCCGGCGACATGGCCGCCCGCGACGCACAGGATCTCATGGCCTATCCGTTCTTCTCCCTCGCTAAGTCGAAGCGCGTCCAGCCGATCCGGTTCGAGGCCGGCGACGTCCGTATCCACGTCGAGGCTCCGGCCGAATTTGGCCTCGCAACGATCTGGGACGCCGACATCCTGATATGGGCCGCCTCACAGATCGTCGATGCACGCGACCTCGGCCTGCGCACCTCGCGGCTAATGGCGACCACGCCCTATGAAATCCTCACCTTCATCGGCCGCGGCACGTCCGTCCGCGACTACCAGCGCCTCAAGGCCGCGCTCGACCGCCTGCAAGCCACCACCGTCGCCACTTCGATACGCCAGCCCTCCGAGCGGCGTCGGCATCGTTTCTCGTGGATCAACGAATGGAAGGAAAGGCTGGACGCAAAGGGCCGGCCGCTCGGTATCGAGATGATCGTGCCGGACTGGTTTTACGAAGGCGTCCTCGACAACGCCCTGATCCTGACCATCGACCGGAATTATTTCGACCTGCTCGGCGGCATCGAACGCTGGCTCTACAGGCTGGTGCGCAAGCATGGCGGCCACCAGCCCGGCGGTTGGAGCTTCGACTTCCGCCACCTCTATTCCAAGTCCGGAAGCCTCTCGCGCTTCTCGAACTTCGCCTGCGACCTCCGCGACATCGTGCTCCGCCAGCCCTTGCCCGGCTACCGGCTGCGCGTCGACCGGCTCGACAATGGCCGCGAGTTGCTCGTCTTCGCGCCAGTCGGTTTGCGTCTGTCCACTCATTCAAGGGAGGCTGTGGAAAGGCTGTGAATCGTCTCGTGCTATCGAAGGCATCTGGCCTCGTGCTATCAGATGCACGACTATCGTGCTATCAAAGGCACGAACAGGGCCTAACCGTTTGCGACGCCTCGCAAATCCGCGCGCCTAACTTTCCTAACAGAGAATCTAACTTTTCTTATTGGACCGACGGCGGTGTGGAAAACATCGCTTTCGAGCCGCTTCCATCGGCAAGGAGCACGCCATGATCGTCGCGCTCCTCAACCAGAAGGGCGGCGTCGGCAAGACCACGCTCGCCACCCATTTTGCCGGCGAGCTGGCATCCAGCGGTGCCCGCGTCGCCGTCGTGGACGCCGATCCGCAGGGCTCCGCCCTGGACTGGTCGCAGCGCCGCGCGGAGACTGGTTTGCCACGCCTGTTCGGCGTCATCGGCCTGCCGCGTGAAACCCTGCATGCCGAAGTCCCCGACCTGGCGCGTGGCGTCGATCATGTCGTCATCGACGGCCCTCCGCGCGTCACCGCGCTCGCACGCTCCGCGATCCTCGCCGCCGACTTGGTGCTGATCCCGGTCCAGCCGTCGCCCTATGACGTGTGGGCGAGCGCCGAGATCGTGGCGCTGATCGGCGAGGCGCGGATGTTCAGGCCACAGCTCCGTACCGCCTTCGTCGTCAACCGGCGCATCGTTGGCACCATTATCGGCCGCGACGTGCGCGCGGCCTTGCCCGAGGGCCTGCCGGCACTCGCCGCCGACATTGGACAGCGCGTCATCTTCGCCGAGAGCGTTGCCACCGGCCGACTCGCCCGCGAACTGGAGCCTGGCGGGGCCGCCGCGCTCGAGATCGCCGCGCTCGCGACCGAGATCATGGGAACCGTCCCATGAGCGGCAAGCGCGTCAGCTTCGGCGCGAAGCCCGCCGCGCCCACGGTCGACGCCTGGGTCCAGCAGGGCAACGGCGCAGAGGGGCTAGCCCATCCGTCCGTCCAAGCCGCTGCGCCCAAGGCCGACATCTACACTGCGCGGCTGACCATCGACGTGACGCCGGAACTCCGCGGCCGCATCAAGGTCGCCGCCTTCCGGCAGGGCGTCACTGTCGCCGAGATGATCCGCGATCTGCTCGAAGCGCGCTTTCCCGACGAGGGAGGCAACGCATGAGCACGCGCCGCTACACCAGCGTCACCACCGTCTTCCTTCCCGACCGCATCAATGTCTGGCTGCGCTTCGCGAGGCCGGTGCGCAAGCGCAGGCTCGACCGCCGCCGCAGCCTCGCGCTGTTCGCGCCCCATAGCGTGTTCGCGCTGTTACGTTGGGAGCGCGGGCCATACGGAACCGCCATTTCCCACATCTACATCATGCGCACGGTGGCGCCGGGCGAAACCTGCTCGATGTGGCCCTATGTGCGTCCCGGCGCGGAGACCCTGCTGTTCGTTTCCGGTTGGCACCAAGTCGAACGCGCCTTGCGGGCGATCGATGCCGTGGAAGCGCTAGGCCTCGATCCGGCCGACGCCGCGCCGGACTACTGGCGGCATGTCCACAATCAGCTCTGGATTCGCCAGCCGCCGCATCCCTATTCGCCCGAGCAGCATCGCGCCTGGCTGCGCCGCCGCGAGCTGCTGTCGTGATCGCGCGCGGCCTCACCCTCGCGATGATGGCCAGCGGCGCCCTGCTGATCGCCGCGCCTGTCTGGTCGCGACACGCGCCGCGCTTCATCTGGAATGCGTCGGCCAGCCTGCCGCTCGGCCTCTACCGCGTCGAGCCGGCGGCGGGCATCGCGGTCACGGACATCGCCATCGTCATGCCGCCCGACGAACTGGCGGCCTTCCTCGACGAGCGCAGCTACCTGCCGATAGGCGTCCCGCTCCTCAAACGGGTGCTGGCGCTTGGCGGCGAGACCGTCTGCCGCTCCGCCGCGACGATCCTCGCCTATGGCGCAGTCTACGGACGAGCGCGCGCGCGGGACACGAACGGCCGGCCGCTGCCGGACTGGCAGGGCTGCCGCACGCTCCGTGACGGCGAAGCCTTCCTCATGAACTGGGACGCGCCGGACAGCTTTGACGGCCGCTATGTCGGCCCGCTCCCCGTCACCAGCATCGTCGGCCGCGCGGTTCCCGTCTGGACCGCCGGCGACACCGATCCGGCCCCTGCTGACACATCCGCCGGCTTCCGCCGGGCCATGACGGTCCGGCTTCCGCAACCGCAAAGGAGAACACGATGCCCCAGATAGGCAACTTCACGAAGACCAAGGCGGGCTATGCCGGCCATGTCAAGACGCTCACCCTGGACGTGGAGCTGAGCATCCGCCCGGCCGAGAAGTCCGATGCCGAGAACGCGCCGGAGCATCGCATCTACGCGGCCGATGACCGCGAGGTCGGCGCAGCGTGGAACCGCAGCGGCGAGAAGGCCGGCGACTATCTCTCGGTCGCCATCGACGACCCGACCTTCACGCAGCCGATCCGCGCCGCCCTGTTCCAGTCGGAAGCCGATGAGAAGGTCTGGAATCTCATGTGGAACCGGCCATCGAAGCGCGATGAAAAGGAATAACACGATGCCCGCGATGCTCCGATCCGGAATGATCCTCATCCCTCTGATCGGTCGGATCGCGGATCATCCCTCCGACCCGATCGCCTGTCGGACAGCCATCGCGCGCAGCGCAGGTCAAGGGCGGCCGCATCGCGGCCGGCACAGCCTTGCCCTTGACCGAAGCGAGCACGGTGGCAGGCTGACGGCGTTCGGCCGGGACGTTCCGCGCACGCTGCGCGCGGTCTTCCGGAGCATCATGCGGGCGTGCCTCGCCTGCATCATGCTCACACTGTCGGGCGTGGCAGTCCGTGCCGATCCGGCGCTTCTTCCGCTGCCCGACAGCGTATTCGGCGAACGTCATGGCGGCGCTGATCCGTGGGCCGCGTCGATCGCCGAAGCGGCGAGCCGCTTCGACATTCCCGAGAACTGGATACGCGCTATCATCCGCGCCGAAAGCCATGACGATGCGCGCGCAGTCTCGCCCAAGGGCGCGCGCGGCCTGATGCAGCTCATGCCCGCGACCTGGGGCGAACTGCGCGCGCTTCACCGGCTCGGCGATGACCCGTTCGACCCGCATGACAACATCATCGCCGGCACCGCCTATCTGCGCGCGTTGTATGATCGGTACGGCATGCCCGGCGCGCTCGCCGCCTACAATTTCGGACCAGCCCGCTACGAGGAACACAAGCTCCTCGGCATGCTGCTTCCGGACGAGACGCGCGCCAATCTCGACGCGCTCGCGCCGGTCTTCGGCATTACCGCACTTAGCCTCTTCGCGGGATCTGGCAAGCCCACGGTCGGAACCACGAACGCGTCGCTCTTGGCGATCGACACGGCAACGCAATCGCACGCATCCACGTCATCGGCCGAAAGCCTGTTCGCGACCGACAAGCGCCGCGACAGGCAGCAGGAGCCCGCTGAAACCCATAGCACCGACGTGCAGACGGATTGACCGTATGGCAACGCTGAAGCACCCGCATGGAGCGCCGAAGGCGCAGGGCAAGATAAAAGCGGACGGCACGCGGCCGTCCGGAAAGTCTTGTCTGCACGTCGGTTGGAGCGGCACGCGGCGGGTATGGCCGCGTGCATGTGGAGCCGCCAAGTCGTTGCTTCGGCAGCATCAATCGCGTGCTTCGTCGCATAGGCTTGTCCCGGCTTGGATGGAGCCTGGCCTTGGCTGAGCGCGACGACGACCGCTTTCGGCCAAGAGTCGCGCCGCCGAAATCACGGGGTAGCACGCGGGCTCCGAAGTTCACCAGCCGCGTGCTCAAGGCCACGTCGAAGGCAGGACCGGCCGGCGGCGGGACGCTCCAGCGGCGGCCGTCGCGATCCGGCGCGCGGTTCGGCCGAGGTCATGTCGCGGCGAAGCTCGCCGGTCAGTCCCTTCGCGGCAATGCCCGCCGCGTCGTCATCAAGACTCGGCTGGTCAATCTGGAGAAGGCCGGCGCGCGCTCGATCATCACCCATCTGCGCTACATCGAGCGCGACGGCGTGACGAGAGACGGCAGCGAGGCCCGTGCCTACGGTCCCGGCACAGACGAGGCCGACATCGACGCCTTCGAGCAGCGCGGCCGCGGCGATCGGCATCAGTTCCGCTTCATCGTCTCGCCGGAAGACGCCTCCGACATCGGCGACCTGAAGACCTATACGCGCGATCTTATGAGCCGCATGGACGCCGATCTCGGCACGCGGCTCGATTGGGTCGCCGTCGATCACTGGAACACCGACAACCCGCACACCCATATCGTCCTGCGCGGCCGCCAGCCGGACGGATCGGATCTGGTCATTGCCCGCGACTATATCTCGAATGGCATGCGCAACCGTGCTCGCGAAGTTGCCACCGAATGGCTCGGCGCGCGCACCGAGATGGAAATCCGCAACGGCATGCTGCGCGAGGTCGTGCAGGAGCGATGGACCGGCCTCGATCGCATGATCCAGCGCGAGGCGAACGAAGGCACCATCAACTTCCTGTCGGAGCCGGCCGACGCCCAGAGCCGCTTCCGCCGAACCGCGATGATCGGCCGGCTCCAGCAGCTCACGGAGATGGGTCTTGCCGACCACACCGGCAATTGCACCTGGACGCTGCATGCCGATGCGGAGGCCACCTTGCGCAGCATAAGCGAGCGCGGTGACATCATCCGCACCATGCAGCGAGCCATGTCCGGCAGGAACCGTGAGCTGGTCGTGCTGGACGGCGCATCGTCGCCTGCGCCGATCGTCGGCCGCATCGTTGACAAGGGCTTGGCCGACGAGCTTTACGATCGGGGCTATCTGATCGTCGACGGCATCGACGGCCGCGCCCACTACGTGCCGCTCGCCCACGGCGCCGACCTTGAATCGCTGCCGACCGGCGGCATCGTCGAGACCCGCGCCGCGACCGAGCGGACGGTGGACCGGACGGTCGCCGGTCTCGCCGTCGACGGCATCTATCGCACCGAGCATCATCTCGGTGTGGAGCGCGCGGCGGTAAAGCCCGAGCACGATCCGGAGAGCTTCGTCGCCGCCCATGTCCGCCGGCTCGAAGCGTTGCGCCGCGCCGGCATCGTCGAGCGCATCGAGGACGGCGTGTGGCGTGTGCCCAACGATCTCGCCGAGCGCGGCAAAGCCTATGACACGAAGCGGCTCGGCGGTGTCGATGTCGAGCTGCGCTCGCACCTGCCGATCGACCGGCAGGCTCGCGCCATCGGTGCGACCTGGCTCGATCGCCAGCGCCTCAGTGACCTGTCCGGCCTCGCCCAGACCGGCTTCGGCGCCGAGGTCCGAGACGCCATGCGCGACCGGGAGGACCACCTTGTCGAACAGGGCTTCGCCGAACGGCGCGGCCATCGCGTCTTCTTCGCCCGCAACCTTCTCGCTACCTTGCGCAGCCGCGAGATCGAGGCGGCCGCGAAGAAGATCGCCGGCGAGACCGGCTTGCAGCATCGCGCCGTTGAGGACGGCGAGCGCGTCGGCGGCGTCTATCGGCGCTCCATCATGCTTGCCAGCGGCCGCTTCGCCATGCTCGACGACGGCATGGGTTTCAGCCTCGTGCCCTGGCGGCCGGTTCTGGAAAAGCACCTCGGCCAGACCGTCGCCGGCATCGCCCGCGGCAACAGCATCTCATGGGAGTTTGGGAGGCAGCGAGGTATGGGAATCTGAACCGTCCTAAGCCTTCCAATCGGCTGCGTCCCGTCCCGGATGGATGATGGGGGGCGCCCTGGCCAGGTGCTTGGCGCTGCTCACGGCAGCAGCGTGTCGTGGCAGGTCGGGCAGCAGCGGATCGGTTTCTGACGGGGCGGTCGTTTCATGCGGAATTCCGCTTTTCTGTGGTGTGGCGTCGAAGCCCGCCTAAGCCCTCTGTCAAGCGCTTCCCTGAAATGTTAACTTTCCAGGCGTAGTGATTTGCCTTTCGGACGAGACGCCTGTGGCTCGAAGCGATCTCCTTCTGTCGATTGTCCGCGCCGGCGCGACCGGCGATCGAGCCGCTTTGCGTTCTTCCGTGGAGGCTGCCGTCGCGGAAGAACGCAGCAAGAATCACCACACGCTTGCGGATCGTCTGCAGCGTGCATTGAATGCCGTTGCCGTCACGCCACCGGCCGCTTCGACTTCAACCGCTCAAACGGGCAAGGATACGATCCTCGAAACGGAGCCGCGGCAGCGCCTGGAAGACCTGATTCTTCCTCTGCCGGTGGCCCAGCAGGTCAGACAACTGATTGAAGAGCAGCACAGAGCGGACCTGCTCAGAGCCCATGGGATGCAACCCCGTCACCGGATCCTGCTGTCCGGTCCGCCCGGCAATGGCAAAACGTCGGTTGCCGAGGGAATTGCCGAGGCCCTCGCGGTCCAGTTCTTCACCGTCCGCTATGATGCCTTAGTAGGCTCCTTCCTCGGCGAGACCAATACGCGATTGGCGCGTCTCTTCGACTATGCCCGAACCGTACCATGCGTCCTGTTCTTCGATGAATTCGACTCGATCGGAAAAGAGCGGGGCGACAGCCATGAGACCGGTGAGATCAAGCGCGTCGTCTCGTTCCTCCTGATGCAGATCGATCAACTGCCGAGCTACGTCGTCACCGTGGCTGCGACGAATCATGCCGAGTTGCTCGATCGCGCCGTGTGGCGGCGGTTTCAGCTTCGCCTTGCACTCCCGAAGCCGACACGGGAAGCGCTTGCCGCCTTCCTAGATCGTCAGTTCGACACATGGCCAGAACCGGCCGGAATCGAGGCGAAAACGTTAGCAGGAAAGCTGGGCAGCATCAGCTTCGCTGAAGCACTCGAATTCTGCCAGACCGTGCGGCGCCAGCATATTCTCTCTCTGGCCAATAGGGCGCTGAAAGATATCTTGCGCGAGCAAGTTGAGCTTTGGGCAACGAGAGTCGCGCCAGAAAATACAGATGCCACACGATCCGGAAAAACCTCTTCTTCGGCTGAACAATCCAAGGGACGTAGCTCGACGAGCGTCGGGCGGCGGCGGGGGACAAGCAAGACGGTTTGACCGGAATGCCCAAGTCCAGGCGCACGGACCGGTTTTTCGCCAGCTCAGCAATGTATTGAGTCGGCAGGACGCCGCGCTGCAGTTGCGTGCGGATGCCAATTCCCTTGCTCCCGAACGCCTTCTGGTCTTCGAGGTCACCGGCTCGATCCAGAATTTCGCCAATGCTGTGGCGCGGATCTCAGGGCTGGAGTTCGCGGGTGAAGAAGAGCTGGAAGCGGACGAGCTGGACAAGAATCCAGAATTCTATTTGCTTGTGCCGCAACTCGGCGCCCTGCGTGAAATCGTTTCGCTTTGGGAAGGCTGGGGACGTAACGGAACCGTGCCCCGGAACTATACGCCCTGGCGCGATCTGTTTCAGCAACTGCGAGCGGTTCGTCCCTGGGGACCTGCGGACCGCGTTTCGCCTCGCAATCGCGACTATTTTCGCGCCATCGTCGATGGCGCGCCCGACAACGAGCTATTCAGGATTGAAATCGAGCTGGTATTTCGGGGCAGCGAAGCAGCATCGCGATCCGCGGAGGATGATATCGCCGCCAGGATCGCGGAGACCGGCGGACAGATCATTCATAGCTCGCGCCGAGCGGCGTTCGCTTACCATGCGATCTTGGCCGATGTGTCCGCGGTCGAGATCCGTCGAATCGCCGATCTGGATCTGCATTCGTTGGCCGGTGCCGATCCAATCGCATCGATTGTCCCCCAGAGCGTAGGAACGCCGATCGAGACGGCCGATCGACTCGGCTTGGACGCGGCTCGCCCTTTGCCGGCAAATCCCGAGCCGATCGCCGCCATCTTCGATGCAGTGCCGGTGCAGGCTCACCCATTGCTCGATGACCGGCTTACGATAGACGATCCCGATGACCTTGAGGCTCGAGCGGTGGGAACACGCGTTCACGGCACGGCAATGGCCTCACTTGTGCTGCATGGTGATCTGAACGAACAACCATCACCCGTAAGCCGACGCGTCTACTTCCGGCCTGTCATGTATGCGCCGGCATTGGGAGATGAGCTCTTCGACAGCGACAAGCTCGTGATCGACGTCATTGTCGAAGCGGTGATGCGCATGCGCGCCGAGGGCGGCACCCAAGTGATTGTCGTCAACCTTTCGCTGGGCGACAGAACCAAACCCTTTGCAGGCAAGATATCGACCTGGGCCCGCGCGCTGGATTATCTGGCCTTCACCTATGGCATTCTTTTCCTGGTCAGCGCAGGAAACACCGGAGACGGCATAACGGTCGCCGATTACGCAGACGCTGCGGCATTCCAAGCGGCGGACCCTGCAGATCAAGCCAGCTCAATTTTCCGAGGTTTGGATGCTTTAAAGGCGGATCGCCGCCTTCTTGCTCCTGCTGATAGCGTCAATGCTTTGACGATTGGCGCCTGGCATCGCGATTCCTCACAAGAAGTCTTTCGCGGTGCTTCGCCGTTTCCGCCATATGCCGACAGAGAGATGCCGAACCTCTCGTCTCGATTGGGTCCCGGATTGCGACGTGGCACAAAGCCGGAAGCGCTGTTTGCCGGCGGCCGCCAACCTGTGCGACTTGATCCCGTCGCCGCGCCGCCCGTGCTGATCTCGCACCCTAATCCGAGCAGATATTGGGGGCTGAAGGTTGCCGCGCCTCCCGAGAACGGAGCGATGGGATTGCATTTCACGATAGGGACCAGCGCAGCGACCGCACTTGCTACACATACCGCCCATCGCATTTTTGACGCCCTGGAGACTGCTTATCCTCAATTGATCGGCCCGATGCCGCTAGCGCAGCGAGCTGCGCTGCTCAAGGCCCTCCTCGTTCATTGTGCCTCCTGGCGGGATGCAGAGACGTTCATCCGACCGATCATCGATCCAACAACTACTTTGCACCATGAACATTGGCGACGTGAGGTTTGCCGCCATCTGGGATACGGCTTTGTTGATCCGGAAGATGCGATCGCTTGTGCCGCGGATCGAGCCACCATGTGGGCGACCGGCACTCTGCCGGTCGAAGGGTCTTTGGCCTTCGACATTCCGATTCCTGCTACCCTCGCCGCCAGCGCAAACATTCGGGAGGTACGAGCAACCCTCGCATGGTTCACACCAATCCGGCCTGGGCACCTTGCCTACCGTGCCGTCAAGCTAAAGATCGACTCGCTTCAGCCCGACAGCCTGGAGATCGCGGGTGTTGGGACGTCCACAAGCCAACCATCCAACAGCCAGTCTGAGAGTGGAACGATCGTCCACCGTAGATGGCGCGATGCGCGCATCGGCACCATTGCCAATGGAGCTTCGATCCCGCTCCAGGTTCAGCGGGAAAAAGATCAAGGAACGCCGATTGACGAGGCGATTCCGTTCGGCCTTGCTGTCACAATCGAAATGCCCGGCGCAGCGCAGATCTACGATCAGGTTCGTGCGAATATTCAGATCCAGCCGCGCGCATTTGTGAGAGTGCAAGGCTGATTACCATCTCGCTCACATTGCCCCCTGTAACAATTCTGCGTCGCATCGCCGCCAGACAAAATGTCACCACTTATCCGTAAGTGAGGACGATTTGTCTGGAGCTGACGACACCTTCAAGCAACAAGCCTCGTGTCCGACCGGCTGCCTGCATGAGCCGATTTGCGGAGCTGTTGCAAGGCGCGAATGACGCCGACGAAGGTGCTCATCGGACAAATGCTGGTCGTGTTCGGCATCGTGCTTGACGGCGAACTGTCGGACGATGAATTGAGGAAGGGCCCTGCGTGCCTATACCAGGATGGCCAAGTACTTGGCGGGACCATGCTGCGACTCTGCGACGGCATGATCCTGCGTGCCACAGTCCCTTCAAAATATACCTCTCCGATTGACTTCAACTGCGTAGGCCAAATCGGCAATTCAAAGGCGACGATCCGCGTATTAACAACTACTTGAATAAAGCGAACAAAAGAGGAGCTCTTATCATCGGACAGTCGCCATGCCCGCCCGCCACAAGAGAAACCGCTCGGCCTTTTGGCAAGCTCTCGGCACGCTCCCTCACAGCTCTCGCGGGAGCTTCGGCAAACGGCGGTAGGCGGTCGTTCTGCTCCTGAGATATGCAGCTTTAAAAAGTTCGAGGATAAAGTGGTGAATTTCCTTGTTTGTTCTCTCTGAGCGATTAGGGATTCGAACAGGTTCCGGGTGAGTCGGAATCGCTAGTGAAGGCTGTCGCCGTCGAGCTCTATCCGACGTAAGAGCCGCAGGACCATGGTTGGCTATCGACCGACACAGATAAGAAAACCCGCCGATGAAACGGAGTTCGAGAAGAACTGCGTCGTCCTGTTCAAGGAACTGCTTAACGACCCCAATGTGAGCCGCGTCGGCACACGGGGTCAGGGACAAGATGGGGTTGATATCAAGGGACATCGGGATCGTGATCCCAATCAACTTGTCGGCATCCAGTGCAAACTCAAAGTCGGCAACAGTAAACTCACGAAGAGGGAGGTGGATGAAGAGGTCAAGAAGGCGTTGACCTTCAACCCGCCGCTTAACGAGTACTTCATCGTCACGACCTCGAAGAACGACACCAAACTCCAGCAGCGCGCACTTGGACACCTCGAAAAACCTCGCAATCCAGAGCGCGTTTTGATTCACTTGCCTTTGCTGATTTGCGCGGAGGCTGGGAATGCGAGGACAGGCGGGGTTCTGGGACATTGACGAGCGCTATGCGCGGCT
>NZ_PXYK01000024.1 GCF_003012745.1 Kumtagia ephedrae
CGCCGCGCCGCAGGCCGTTGCGCCCGCTCCCCAGAGCCCGCCGCGGCCGCAGCCGGCCCCGCCGCCGCGCGAGGCGCCGCGCCCGCAGCCCGAGCGCAGCGGCATGGTTCTGAACGAACTCTCGATCAGCGAGATCGAGGCACGCCGCCGCGCGCTCGAGGGCTCCAAGGCGCGCGAGCAGGAAGACCGCCACCGGGCGCTGGAGGAAGCACGCCGCCGCGCCGAGGACGAAGAGCAGCGCAAGCGCGAGCGCGAGGCCTCCGCCCGCCGCCAGGCCGAGGAAGAGGCGCGGCTTCAGAAGGAAGCCGAGGCGCGCAAGCGCGCCGAGGAGGAAGCGCGTCGCCGCGCTCCCCAGCTGGAGACCGCCAGCGACGACGAAGAGCCTGCGGCTCGTCCACGTCTCGGCATCGGCGCCGGCGCGGGTGCCGCGCGCGGCGCTCCGGTTCGCCGTCCGGTCACGCCCGAAGTCGCCAAGCCCACCAAGACGCGCGGCGACGACGACCGGCGGCGCGGCAAGCTCACCGTCAGCTCGGCGACCGGCGACGAGGATGCGCGCGCGCGCTCCCTGTCGGCGATGCGCCGGCGCCAGGAGAAGTTCAAGCGCGCCATGCACCAGGAGCCGCGCGAGAAGATCTCGCGTGAGGTGGTGCTGCCCGAGACGATCACCATCCAGGAACTGGCGCAGCGCATGTCCGAGCGCGCCGTCGACGTCGTCAAGTACTTCATGAAGCAGGGCCAGATCCTGAAGCCCGGCGACGTGCTCGACGCCGACACGGCCGAGCTGGTGGCGTCCGAGTTCGGCCACACGGTCAAGCGCGTCGCCGAGGGCGACATCGAGGAAGGTTTCTTCGGCGGCCCCGACAACCCCGAGGACCTGCGGCAGCGTCCGCCGATCGTCACCATCATGGGCCATGTCGACCACGGCAAGACCTCGCTGCTCGATGCCATCCGCAACGCCAACGTCGTCTCCGGCGAGGCCGGCGGCATCACCCAGCATATCGGCGCCTACCAGATCGAGAAGAACGGCCAGAAGATCACCTTCATCGACACGCCTGGCCACGCCGCCTTCACGGCGATGCGCGCCCGCGGCGCCAACATCACCGACATCGCGGTGCTGGTGGTGGCGGCCGACGATTCGGTCATGCCCCAGACGATCGAGTCGATCAGCCATGCCAAGGCCGCCGGCGTACCGATCATCGTGGCGATCAACAAGATCGACAAGCACGAGGCCGATCCGCAGAAGGTGCGCAGCGAGTTGCTGCGCCACGAGGTTTTCGTCGAATCGATGGGCGGCGAGGTTCTCGACGTCGAGGTTTCGGCCAAGACCGGCCAGGGCCTCGACAAGCTGCTGGAAGCGATCCTGCTGCAGTCCGAACTGCTCGACCTCAAGGCCAATCCGGACCGCACCGCCGAGGGCGTGGTCATCGAAGCCAAGCTCGACAAGGGCCGTGGCCCCGTGGCCACCGTGCTCGTGCAGACCGGCGACCTGCTGGTCGGCGACATCATCGTGGCCGGCAACGAGTGGGGCCGCGTCAGGGCGTTGCTCGACGACCGCGGCGATCAGCTGGAGGGCGCCCTGCCCTCGCAGCCGGTGGAGGTTCTCGGCCTGCAAGGCACGCCGATGGCCGGCGACCGCTTCGCGGTGGTCGACTCCGAGGCCCGCGCCCGCGAGATCACCGAGTATCGCCAGCGCAAGGCGCGCGACAAGGCCGTCGCCAAGCATGTCAGCCAGCGCGGCTCGCTGGAACAGATGATGTCGCAGCTTCAGGCGACCGGCATCAAGGAGTTTCCGCTGGTCATCAAGGGTGACGTGCAGGGTTCGGTCGAGGCGATCATCGTCGCCCTCGACAAGCTCGGCACCGACGAGGTTCGGGCCCGCATCGTGCACAGCGGCGCGGGAGCGATCACGGAAAGCGACATCTCGCTGGCCGATACGTCGGGCGCGGCGATCATCGGCTTCAACGTGCGCGCCAACCCGCAGGCCCGCCAGGCGGCCGAACACGCCGGCATCGAGATCCGCTACTACAACATCATCTACAATCTGGTGGATGACGTGAAGGCGGCGATGTCGGGGCTGCTCTCGCCGGAGCGCCGCGAGACCTTCCTCGGCAATGCCGAGATCCTCGAGGTGTTCAACATCACCAAGGTCGGCAAGGTCGCGGGCTGCCGCGTCACCGAGGGCCGCGTCGAGCGCGGTGCGGGCGTGCGCCTGATCCGCGACAACGTGGTCATCCACGAGGGCACGCTGAAGACGCTCAAGCGCTTCAAGGACGAGGTGCCCGAGGTGCCGGTCGGCCAGGAGTGCGGCATGGCCTTCCAGAACTACGAGGACATCCGCCAGGGCGACATCATCGAGTGCTTCCGCGTCGAGATGGTGACGAGGACGCTGTAACTCGCGGAGACCTCGATATGATCGCACGACCATGTGGTGCGAAACCTAATGTAGGTTTCGCCGCGGTTGTGGTTTTGTGGTCTATTGTAGTCGTTTTCTCGGGCAAAGCCGCTTGGGCGGATGACCGTTCCGCTCAAGCAGACCTTGTGCTCAGAACCGCAATCGATCTCTATGGCGAGTATGCTGCAGCGCTTGGTGTCAGCGAATATTGCCCCGGCGCGTTTAGCAAAAGTGAAGTCACCTTTATCAAGTCACGTTTGCCGCAGTATGTTCAAGCCATCCAGGCATTGTCACAGAAGCACGGCATCAACGCCGAGGAAACCTCATTTCGGTTGAATGCGCTTGGCCAGAACAATTTGAAGCAAGTTCGTCAAGAAGTTGCTTCAGGAGGCTGCTCAAGCCGCAAAATCGTACAAACGATTGACTATGTAAAAAAGGCGAAACGTCGCCAAAACTGATCTGATGGCGTAGATTCGGGAACGTCCCGCGCTCTCAATGGAACTATAACTATGACTCAAAGTAGCAGTGGCCCCTCCCAGCGCATGCTGCGCGTCGGCGAGCAGGTGCGCCACGCGCTTTCCGACGTGCTGCAGCGCGGCGAGGTGCGCGACGACCTGATCGAGACGACGGTGATCTCGATCTCCGAAGTGCGCATGTCGCCCGACCTCAAGATCGCCACCGCCTTCGTCGCGCCGCTGGGCGCGGCCGACGACGAAGCCGTCATCGCCGCGCTCAACCGCAACGCCCGCTTCATCCGCGGGCGCGCGGCGGCCGCGCTCAGGCAGATGAAATACATGCCGGAATTCCGCTTCCGGCTCGACACCAGCTACGACAATTTTTCGAAGATCGACCGCCTGCTGAGGTCGCCCGAGGTGGCGCGCGATCTGGACAAGGACGAGGAATGACGGACGCCGACATGCTCTCCCCCCTTGAGGGGGAGATGGCTGCGAAGCAGCCAGAGGGGGTAATCGCGGCAGCGCGGGACGTATTGATCGGGTCGAGCCCTTCCGGGGCGACCCCTCCCGGCCGCTTCGCGGCCACCTTCCCCTCGAGGGCAGGGCTATCGCATATGGAATTACCCCCACCCCTAACCCCTCCCCACAAGGGGGAGGGGGACCGGCTGGCTCTCCGCCAGGCACAATCGCCGACGATTTCGCGTTGCACAACGGCCGCGAAGTCCCCCTCCCCCTTGTGGGGAGGGGTTAGGGGTGGGGGTGCGGGCCGGGCAGCAGTCGCTGAAATCCGATATGCGGCCACGCTGCCCTCGGGGGGGAGGGACTGATGGCCCGTCGCGGCAAGAAGAAGGGCCGGCCGGTCTCCGGCTGGCTGGTTTTCGACAAGCCGGTCGGCATGGGCTCGACCGAGGCGGTGTCCAAGATCAAATGGCTGTTCCAGGCCGAGAAGGCGGGCCATGCCGGCACGCTCGACCCGCTGGCGTCGGGCATGCTGCCGATCGCCCTCGGCGAGGCGACCAAGACCGTGCCTTACGTGCAGGACGGCGCGAAGGTCTACCGCTTCACCGTCGCCTGGGGCGAGGAGCGCTCCACCGACGACCTCGAAGGCCCGGTGACGAAAACCTCGGACAAGCGGCCCGGCGAGGCGGAGATCCGCGCCCTGCTGCCGAACTACACCGGCGTGATCATGCAGACGCCGCCGCAGTTCTCCGCCATCAAGATCGCCGGCGAGCGCGCCTACGACCTCGCCCGCGAGGGCGAGACGGTCGACATCCCGGCACGCGAGGTCGAGATCGGGCGGCTGGAGCTGATCGAGACGACGCCGGAAGGCAATTCCATCTTCGAGATCGAGTGCGGCAAGGGCACCTATGTGCGTTCGCTCGCCCGCGACCTCGGCCGCGATCTCGGTTGCTACGGCCATATCGCCACGCTGCGCCGCACCGAGGTCTTTCCGTTCACGGCCGACGACCTCGTGCCCCTCGACGCATTGGAGGCCGCCGCGCCCAAGCGCGAGGAGGCTGCGCCGGAAGGCGGCCGCCCGTTCGCGGCGCAGGGCGAGCGCTTTGTCGCCCTCGACGCCTTCCTGCTCGACACCGGCGAAGCGCTCGACTGCCTGCCGCAGGTGGCGATCACCGACGACGCGGCGGCCAAACTGAGGCTCGGCAACCCGATCATCCTGCGCGGCCGCGACGCGCCGGTGCAGGCCGACGAGGCCTGCGCCACCGCGCGTGGAAAACTGGTGGCGATCGGCGAGATCGAGGCAGGCATGTTCAAGCCGAAGCGGGTGTTCGCGGGGTAGCTGAGAATGTCGCCGGCGTCGGCGACGGACACCTGCGCCGATTTTCTACGAGGCCCGGTCATCCCGTTCCGCACCGCCGGAGCACTTCGCTGGCGTTCCGGCATGGATCCTATGGTCTCCGCGACGGCCTTCGGCCTGCTCCGCCATAGGATGACGAAGGCAAAAGGGGTTTACCGCTAGTCTCCGACGTCGGCGATTGGCGGAGACGTCCGACGAATTCGTCATCCTAGGGCGGAGCCGGAGCGAAGCGGAGGCGGAGACCCTAGGATCCATGCCGTACCGGTGGCGAAGTGCTCCGGCGGTGCAGAAGCCCCGCATCTCCGCCGCATTTCGGCTCGCCCGACGACGGACACGAGCGGGATAAGGGGATAGTTTTCTTTCCTTCCGCCGAAAAACGGTGCCGCTTCAAAGCCGACGCGAACCAGAAAAGCGAAATTTCCCCGTCACTTGACCGTTTCCGCTGGCTCGGGCGAACAGGCTGACGGCAGCGACTTTATCCCCTCCCTTCTCGCCTCCCCTATACTTGCGCCCGAAAGCCGCTCCCTTGCGGGAATCTGGTGCGCACCGGGTATCAGGAGGGAGCGTCGGCGCCGGGTCGGTCGTGCAATCGGTAGCGCGGCTGGCGAGAGCTGGAGACCCGGGCCCCAGCCGCGACACCTGCGGAAATGCAGAGCTAGCGGACGGGCAAGAACGCCGGCGGGGCGCGGGTCACCGCGCCACGTACTTTACTTAGAGAGGCTCGGCCCCGCGCCCCGCTTCCCGCACTTTCCTTTCAATGGCCAGACTGCGAAAAGCAGGGCGTGGCGAGGATGAGGCTTGGCTACAGGGGACAGTTTAGTTTCTTTCGGCAGAAATGCCGCAGCGGTTCAGAGGTCGCGCGGGCCGAAAAAAGTAAACTGTCCCCGGCGCCAACACCCGTTCCGGCCGCGAATGCCCCCGCCGAGTCAGCAGTCTGCGACACAAGGCTTTGCTTGCGCGTGCAAAACCTTATCTTCGGCCTCATGCGTGCCCGCGACCTGCTTCACCCGCGGCCGGAAGGCCTTTATTGCCCGCCTGGCGACTTCTTCATCGACCCGGTCCGGCCGGTCGGCCGGGCGCTCATCACCCACGGCCATTCCGACCATGCCCGTGCGGGCCACGGCGCTGTGCTCGCCACCAAGGAAACGCTCGACATCATGGGCCTGCGCTACGGCGACGGTTTTGCCGGCTCGACGCAGGCCGCGAAACTCGGCGAAAAGATCGCCATCAACGGCGTATCCGTCACCTTCCACCCGGCCGGGCATGTGCTGGGCTCGGCGCAGATCGCCGTCGCGCACAACGGCACCTGCATCGTCGCCTCCGGCGACTACAAGCGCCAGGCGGACGCCACCTGCGCGCCGTTCGAGCCGGTCGCCTGCGACGTGTTCATCACCGAGGCCACTTTCGGCCTGCCGGTCTTCCGCCATCCGCCGGACAGCGACGAGATCGCCCGCCTGCTGAAGTCCGTCCGCCAGTTCCCGGAGAGCGCGCATCTCGTCGGCGCCTATGCGCTCGGCAAGGCGCAGCGCGTCATGCGGCTGCTGCGCGAGGCCGGCTTCGACCAGCCGATCCATATCCACGGCGCCCTGGCGAAGCTCAGCGCCTACTATCAGAGCCGCGGCATCGACCTCGGCGAGCTTCAGCCGGCGACGCTTGAGGACAACACCAAGGCCGATTTCGCCGGGGCCATCGTCATAGGTCCTCCATCCGCCTTCGCCGACCGCTGGGCCCGGCGCTTTCCCGAGCCGATCGCCTGCTTCGCCTCGGGCTGGATGCGCATCCGCCAGCGCGCAAAACAGCGCGGCGTCGAGCTGCCGCTGATCATCTCCGATCATGCCGACTGGGACGAGCTGACCCGAACGATCCGCGAGACCGGCGCCCGCGAAGTGTGGGTCACGCACGGCCGCGAGGAGGCGCTGGTGCGCTGGTGCGAGCTTTCCGGCATCGCCGCGCGGCCGCTGCATCTGGTCGGCTACGAGGACGAGGGCGACTGATGAAATCCTTCGCGGAACTCCTCGACCGTCTGGTGCTGACGCCGTCGCGCAACGGCAAGCTGAAGCTGATGAGCGACTATTTCGTCGCAACGCCGGACCCCGACCGCGGCTATGCGCTGGCAGCGCTCACCGGCGACCTGTCGATCGCGGCGGTGAAGCCGGCGATGCTGCGGATGCTGGTCACCGAGCGCATGGACCCGGTGCTGTTCGGCTATTCCTACGACTATGTCGGCGACCTCGCCGAGACGGTGTCGCTGGTGTGGCCCGACCCGCCGCCGGAGAAGAAGCCGAACCACGCGCCGACGCTGGGCGAGGTGGTTGCCGCGCTGCAATCGGCGAGTCGTTCCGACGGGCCGGCGGTGCTGGCGAAACTCCTCGACAGCGCCGGCATCTCGGCGCGCTATGCCATCATCAAGCTGGTGACCGGCGGCCTGCGCATCGGCGTGTCGGCCAGGCTCGCCAAGCAGGCGCTGGCCGATCTCGGCAAGATCGAGGTGAGCGCGATCGAGGAGGTCTGGCACGGGCTGGAGCCGCCCTACGCCACGCTCTTCGCCTGGCTGGAAGGCAAGGCGCCGCCGCCGCAAAGCACGGCGCGCGCGCTGTTCCGCTCGGTGATGCTGTCGCATCCGGTCGAGGACAACGACCTCGAGAAGCTCGATCCGGCCGACTATGCGGCTGAATGGAAATGGGACGGCATCCGCGTCCAGGTGGTGGCGGAAGGCGGCGTGCGAAAGCTCTATTCGCGCACCGGCGACGAGATCTCCGGCGCCTTCCCCGATCTCGTCGAGGCGATGGCTTTCGACGGCGCGCTCGACGGCGAGCTGCTGGTCGGCCACCCGCCGCAGCACACCGGCACCTTCTCCGACCTGCAGCAGCGGCTCAACCGCAAGAGCGTGTCGCCGAAGATGCGCGAGCGCTTTCCCGTGTTCGTGCGCTGCTACGACCTGCTGCAGGACGGCGCGGAAGACCTGCGGGCCCTGCCCCTCCTCGTGCGGCGGGCACGGCTGGAATCCTTTGTCGGCGGGCTCGATCCCTCCCGCTTCGACGTCTCGCCGATCGTCGCCTTCGCCGCCTGGGCTGAACTCGACGACAGGCGTCGGCACCCGCCGCATCCGGTGATCGAGGGCGTGATGCTGAAGCGCAAGGACTCGCCCTATCTCGCCGGCCGGCCGAAGGGCCCGTGGTTCAAGTGGAAGCGCGACCCGCACACGGTCGACGCGGTGCTGATGTACGCCCAGCGCGGCCATGGCAAACGCTCCAGCTTCTATTCCGACTACACCTTCGGCGTCTGGGCCGGACCCGAAGGGGCGGAGGAACTGGTGCCGGTCGGAAAGGCCTATTTCGGATTCACCGACGAGGAGCTGCGGCAGATCGATAAATATGTGCGCGACAACACGGTCGAGCGTTTCGGCCCGGTGCGCTCGGTGCGCGCCGACAAGCGCAGCGGGCTGGTGCTGGAGATCGCCTTCGAGGGGCTCAACCGCTCGACCCGGCACCGCTCGGGCGTGGCCATGCGTTTTCCGCGCATCTCGCGGCTGCGCTGGGACAAGCCGGCGGCCGAAGCCGACCGCATCGAGACGCTGCAGGCGCTGCTCGACGAGCCCGGGCCGGCGAGCGCCGGCGGTCAGGGCGAGACCGAGACCTTGATCTCGTAGATGTCGACCGCCTGGCCCTCGTTGCCGAAGTCCGGGATGATGGCGATGGTGCCGCCGGCGCCGGGATCCTCCTCCGGCAGCGCGAGTTCGAACAGGAAGTCGGCGCTTTCGTAGCCGACCGCATAACGCTTGCGGCCGCAATCGCCGAGCTCGCCGAAGTTGCAGTCGACCGCCATCTCCGTCTCCTGCCCGTCGGCGGCGCGCGCGACGATGTCGAAGGTGGCCTTCCTGCCGGCGATCTTCTCCAGCACGCCCTGGCCGACGTCGAAGACGACGGCCGCTCCCGATTCGTTCGAGCGGATGCGGAAGAAGCTGCCGGTGTCGTCCTCCATCGCCTCGGCACTGGTGCCCGCCGGCGCGCTCACCGACGTCGCGTCGTCCGGGGTGAAGATGCCGATCCAGTCGCGCTGCAAATCGGGCTGGCTGGAGAGCACCGGCGGCCCTTCGTTCTCGGGGATGAAGTCCTCCTCGCCGGCGGTCTGCGGCGGGTTCGGCACGGACGTGTCGCGCTCCTCGGGCGACTTGAACAGCCCGGTCTGGTAGGCGAACAGCACGCCCATGCCGACCAGGGCGACGAGCGTGGCGGCAACGAAGATCATGGCAAGCGGCCGGCGGCCGCGGGCGGCGCGCTCCGGCTCGGGATCGGGCCTGACCGAAGGGGACGACTGCGGCGCCCGTGCCGGAGCGGCCGCGTCCCGCTCCGCGCGCATGTCGAGACGCCCGAGTTCGTCGGAAGCACCGGCGTGGCGGCCGTTCGCCCGCGATTCCACCGACACCTCGGGCGCCGATACGGCCGGAGCCTCGCCCGGCTCCATGCGCAGCTCGAAAGCACCGGCGAGCGGGTCAGGCTCGGGCGCCGGCACGGCCGGGATGAATTCCGTCTCGATCTCGGCGACCTTCGCCTGCAGCACCTTGCGACGATTGATCGCCGCCTCGACCGTCAGTTGCGGGTTGGCCTGCAAAGCGCGGTCGAGCGCGGCGAAGGCCTTGCGGTACACGCCTTCGCGAAACGCCTTGTCCTCGGCGTCGCCTTTCTCCAAGGCGCCGCGGATCGCTTTCTCGATCGGATCCAAACCGTTCTCCCACGAACCGAACACCCTTCACATGATCGTTAGCGGCAGCGGCGCGTTCAATCAACGGGCGGACGGAAGGGAAACGCCGATGGTCGCCGACAAGCCGGCCCGGCGGCCGACGGGGCGCCCCGGGATGAAGCCGCGCCGCCAGTCCGGCAGTCCCTGCAAATCGCCGCCTCGACGGCTTGAATTTGCCGCGCAATCCGGCTATCAGGCGCTCACCGTCGGGCCAGCCCGAACCGGCAGCCGCTTTAGCTCAGTTGGTAGAGCACATCATTCGTAATGATGGGGTCGCGTGTTCGAGTCACGCAAGCGGCACCAGCTCTCGCGCAAATTGACTATAAAAATCAACTTGATGGCCAAGTGCCGCTGTCGACGTGTCCTGCCGGAAAGGCAGGCTACCATGTCCAGCGCAGGTACGAAGTCGCCAAACCGACCTATCCCCATATCGCGCCATACAAGGTCCAGATGACGGCGATGGTCACGACGGCAACCGCCAGCATGAAGCCGATCCCCAGAGCCCAAGGCCGGTTGTGAGGTTCTTCTGGCGACGGCATCGACCGATCCCCGGCTGTTTCACGGCAAGTCAAACAGGTTTTGAGCCGCAACGAAAGGCTCGACCACGTCACCGCAGCCGGGGCTGGCTACCAATGATGACCTGGCTGGGATGGAGCCGCGAAAGCATGTCAGAGAGCGGTGGCGGTTGACTCCCTCCCAAGGTCGACCTCGCAAACGAACGCGGGCCCGGCACAGCGCCGAGCCCGCGACTTGATCTCCCGCGGACGTGTCGTCCCGGCCGCCGTCGGCGGACGCCGCCGGAATCGAGGTCCTATTCAGCCGGCACGGCCGCCGCATCACCGGCATAGCCGGTGCGTTGCTGGCGCTGCGCCGCCGCGGCGTTGATCTTGGCCAGCACTCCGGCACGGTTCACCGATCGGCGCTCCGCATCGATGCGGTTGATCAGGAGGTCCGCCCGCTCGACGCTGCCGAGGATGGCGAGGATCGCGCCGCGCTCGGCGGCGCCGATCGCCGGCCCGGTGTTCAGCACCTTGGCGCGCATCTCTTCCACGGTCGGGATCTGCACGTGGCCGGCCGGCATGGCCGGCGCGGTCACGCCGCCGTTCGGCATGATCAGGCGCATGGCGTGGTCGAGCTTGAGCAGCGCCGTGTCGACGACCTCCTGGGCCTGGCCGCCGAATTTTTCGCGCTTCACGCGCCGCGCCACCTGATGCAGCGCCTCGGCGAGGCTCGCGGTGAAGTCGGCCTCCTCGATCAGGCTGGCGACGAGGTCGAGCTGGTCGTAGGGCATGTCGTCCTTGAACAGCGACGCCGAATAGGCGCGGATGTCGCGGTTGAGGATGTCGACGGCGGTGAAATGCTCGCCCGGATCCTTGGGCGCATTCTTGGCGCCCCGCGCGATGTCGAGGAAGACGGCGCCGGCTTCGAGGTCGCGCAGCGTTTCCTGCTGCACGGCGGGAACGGCCTTCAGCAGATCGCCCGAGAAGGCGCGGTCGAGATATTTCGGCGTGGAATAGTCCTCCATCTCCTCCGCCGCCGTATGACCGATCCGCGACAGGTATTTTTCGAAGACGCCGACGAAGGGGAACAGCAGCATCGTGTTGAAGATGTTGAAGGCGGTCGAGTAGATGCCGATGGCCACCGGCACCAGCGGATAGGTTTCCTTGCCGTTGACCATGACCGGCAGGCCCGGATCGCCGCCGAACCACTGCATCGCCGCTTCCAAGAGCTGCATCGACAGGAAGAACAGCGGCAGCATCACGGCCACGCCGAGGAAGTTGAAGGAGATGTGGGCGTAGGCCGCGCGCTTGGCGTTCTTGGAGAGATTGAGCGAGGCCATCCAGGAGGTGATGGTGGTGCCGAGATCGGCGCCGAGCGAGAAGGCGACCGCCGTCTGCCAGTCGAGGATGCCGGCCGCGCCGAGGCCCATGACGATGCCGATGGTCGCCGACGAGGAATGGATCAGCGCTGTGATGCAGGCGGCCACCAGCACGCAGCCAAGCAGGCCGAAAAAGCTGTCGGCGTTCAGGCTGGAAATCAGCGACATGATCTCGGGCATGTTGCGCAGCGGCTTCAGGCCGCCGGTCATCAGGTTGAGGCCGTAGAAGATCAGGCCGAAGCCCATGCAGGCGAGCGCGATGTTGCGCACCCTCTCGCTCTTGGAGAAGACGTAGACCAGCGCGGAGACGCCGGCGAACAGCAGGCCTAGCGGCCCGAGCGGCAGCGCGATCAGCCCGTTGCCGAGCGTGGTGCCGATATTGGCGCCCATGATGACGCTGATCGCCGGGCGCAATGCCACGACGCCGGCATTCACCAGGCCGACGACCATCACGGTCATCGCCGTGGACGATTGCAGGACGCCGGTGATGACGGTTCCGGCGAGCACGCCCTTGACCGGCGTTCCCGCGAATTTGGCCAGCAGCGCGCGCATGCGGTTGACGGCGAGCGCCTGGATACCGTTCGACATGAATTCGAGGCCAAGCAGAAAGATGCCGAGACCGCCGATGACCGGCACGATGATCTCGCGGAAATAGTCGACTTCCATGGTGTGGATCCTTTCGGCCCGAAAATCGTCCAGGCGTGCTTGTGCTACTCAGAGCCCGGCGCCGCCCGGCAGGGTGCTATGCCAATAGTCCTTGACCTTGCGCACCAGAGGCTCCGGCAGGGGCACGTAGCCGAGCCCGGCCGCCTCCTCGCCGCCGCGCTCCAGCGCGTGCGACAGGAAGAACAGGGTGCGGCGGGTCCGTGCCACCGAGCGCTCGCTCTTGTGCATCATCACGAAGGTCGCGGCGGTGAGCGGATAGGCGTCCGCGGCGTCGACCTCGGTGAGTTCGAGATAGAAGTCGCGCTCCGGGTCCCAGGCGGCCTTGGCCGCCGTCGCCGCGAAATTTTCGGCGCCAGGCGCGATGAAATTGCCGCTGCGATTGCCGACCTGGGCATAGACCAGCCCGGCGCGGCCGACCTGGCCGAATTCCATGTAGCCGATCGCGCCAGCGGTCTGCTTGACGGCGGCGATCATCCCGGCGGTCCCTTCCGCGGCTGTCCCCTTCGGCCACTCGACCAGGGTGTCGGCACCCACGCGCTCGCGCCATTCGGCGCTCGCGGCGGAGAGATAGCGCGTCCAGGTCAGCGTCGAGCCGGAGCCGTCGCCACGGTGGACAACGGCGATCGGCAGGTCGGGCAGAGAGAGATCGGGGTTGACGGCGACGACAGCCGGATCGTTCCAGCTTGTGACCTTGCCGAGATAGATCTGCGCCAGGACATCGCCGCCAAGCTTCAGCCGGCCGGGCTCGACACCCTCCAGGTTGACCACCACCGCCAGGCCGCCGATGACGATCGGAAACTGGGCAAGGTCGAGCTTGGCCAGTTCCTCCGGCGGGAGGGGTGCGTCGGACGCGGCGAAATCGACCTCCGGCTGGGCAAGCCGCATGACACCGCCGAGCGAGCCGATCGGCTCATAGTCGACGCCGATGTCGCCGAAGACGAAGTCGCTGCCGGCCGCCCGGAACTCGAGGAAGCTCTTCGTCCACGCACTGATGACCGGAAAGGCGAAAGTCGAGCCGGAACCCTGGATGCGCTCGGCCTGGGAACGCTCGACGGAGGCGAGCGTGAAGGCGACGGCAAAGAAAAGGGCGAGAGCCAACAACGGCCAGCCCCGCCGACCGTCCGGCCGAAACGCAAAGAAAAATCCCGACACGCGACGCCCCCATCAACTTGTCGCTTCAACCTAGGGGCATGATGTGACAGTCGAGTGAAGGTTTACGGGTGGTTAAGGAGCCGGCCAGTTGCAACTTCGGCCACCGTGGCGGCGCAATTCGCCAGCGGTTCGGGTCCGGCAAGCGTGCGAGACGGTTTCTTGCGATCAAAAGGCGAACGAGGCGAGGAGATGGTCCGGCCGCGCGCCATGCTCGCCATAGAGCGCCTCCAGTCCCTCCGGCGCGAGATCGGCCAGAACGCCCGATCTGACCAGGGCCGCGGCCAAGCCAGCGCCTTTCGCGCCGGCGATGTCGTGCTCGATGCTGTCGCCTATGCCGACGACGCGGGCCCTTTCGGGGTCGCCGACCAATTTCAGCGCCGCTTCGTAGATTGCGGGATACGGCTTTCCGATCCATTCGACCGTGCCGCCGAGCTCGGCATAGAGCTCGGCGATGCGGCCGGCGCCGAAGCGCGGGCCGACGGCGGTCAGCATGATCTTGTCGGGATTGGTGCAGACGAGCCGCGCGCCGCCTTTCGCCGCCGGCGCAAGCAACCCGGCATAATGCTCGAGCGGAAAGCGGTCGCCCTCGCTGCCGCTGAGCAGCACGATCTCGGCCGCCGCCGTATCATTCACGATGTCGAGGCCGAGTCCTTCGACCGCACTCCTGTCGCCGTCGCGGGCAATCAGCAGGCATTTCGTGCCGGGGGCGAGCCGCGGCTCACCCATCTCGCCGGCAAAAACCTTCCAGGCCACCTCGCCGGAGCTGACGAAGACGTCCCAGGAAGCGGGATCGAAGCCCAGCCGGGCCATGCGCTCCTCGTTGGGCCTGGCGCGCTTGCCGGAGTTGGAGAGCAGCACCACCGTCTTGCCTGCCGCCTTCAGCCGCGCCAGCGCCTCGATGGCACCGGGGTAGGCGGCGCTGCCGTCATGCAGCACGCCGAACTGGTCGACGAAGAAGACGTCGTAGCACGCCGCCAGTTCGGCTAGGCCGGTCGTCCCGGCTGCTTTTGCCGCGGTGCTCACAGCAATCCCTCGGCGCGCGCGCCCTGCAGCGCCAACCGCGCCGTTCCGGCAGCCGCTTCCTCGGATAGCGCCGGCAGGAAGGGCACATCGAGCCGGCGCCGGCGAATTGCGGTCCAGACAGGATTCGCCGCGCCGCCGCCGACACTGCGCAGCGATGCGAGCCTCGGTCCGCCGAGTTCGGCGAGCAATGCGTAGGCGCGCGCCTCGATACCGGCGATGCCTTCCAGGATGCCATGCAGGAACAGACTGTCGTCGTCGGGCCGCGGCTCCATGCGGGGCGCAAGCTCGGGGTCGGCGACCGGAAACCGCTCGCCGTTGCCGAGCAGCGGATAGTAGTCGAGGCCGCTCCGCCGCTCCGGATCGATCCGCTCCGACAGCGCCACGATCCACTCGACCGGGAAATAGTGGGCCAGCACCTTGCCGCCGGTGTTGGAGGCCCCGCCGGCCAGCCAGCGGTCGCCGATGCGGTGGCTGTAGAGCCCGAAGCGGGGCGAGAAGATCGGCTTGTCCGACAGCACCTTCACCGTCAGCGAGGAGCCGAGCGCCGTCACGCCGTCGCCGATCACGGCAGCACCGGTCGCTAGGAAGGAGGCGCAGCCATCCGTCGTGCCGGCCACGACGATCGCCTGCGACGGCAGGCCGAAGCGCCGGGCCTCCCGCGCATCGACGCGGCCGACCGGTGTTGCCGGTGCCACCACCTCGGGCAGCAGGTCCGGGTCGGCGCCGGCCGCCGCGATCCAGTCAGGCCAGCGCCGCGCCACCGGGTCGTATCCGGTCTTCAGCGCGTTGTTCTCGTCGCTGACGTCGAACCGGCCGGAAAGCTGGCCGGCGATCCAGTCGGCCTGATGGATGACCCTCCACGGCGTCAGCGTCTTGCCGAAACGCATCGCCTTGGCGAGGCCGGATGTCGGCCCGTGCGCGGCGCTCTCGGCGGGCGCCGCCGCGGCGATCGCCGCGAGAATGCCGGCGTCCGCGACCGGATCGGAATACATCAATGCATCGGTCAGCGGCCGCCCGTCGCGGTCGATCGGCAGCATGGTGCCGGAGGTGCCGTCGACAGCGAGCGCCACGACCGCAGCAGGATCGATGCGCGACAGCAGATCGCCGAGTGCAGCCTGCAGCGCGCGCAGCCATACCGCCGGGTCGCGGCCGTTTTCGCCATGCTCTGCCATTCTGGTGCCGGCCTGCGCGGCGACGGTGCCCGACGGGTCCATCGCCACGGCGCGCACGCCCGACGTGCCGACATCGATGCCGACGACGAGGCTCATTGCCGGGCGGCTTCCATGCGGCGGGTCAGCTCCTGTCGGTATTTCTCGGCATCCCAGTTGAGAAGCTGGTGGGCGTCGGCGGCGCCGAGATAGTGCAGGCTGGCATGCTCGTCGATGCGCGCCGTGACGTCGGCGAGGCAGCGGGCCAGCGCCTCGGCGCCGGCATTGGCGTCGTTGCGCATCAGCACGCCCTTGCCGGGGAACAGGATCGACATCGGTGCGTCGCGCCCTTCGGCGGCAAGCCGGTGCACAACGGCCTGCGCCGTCTCGCCCGGCGCGGCGACGACCGACCCCTCGCCGAGGAAGATCACATGATCCGGGTAGAGCGTTCCGCCGGCTGCGATCTGGCAGCTCGCCGGATCGCTCGCCGCCGCATGCGCTTCGGGCGATGCCGGCAGCCGATAGTTGCTGCCTGCGGCCAGCCGGAGCAGCGCGTCCGTATCGGCCTGGGGCGCCGGGCGCGGTGTCCGCGCCAGTAGATCGCAGACGCGGGCGAGCAGGTCTTCCGTTTCCGCCACCGTGTCGGCCGCCACCACCAGTCCGTGGTTGCCGAGGACGAGGACGTTCGTCTCCCGCCCCCGCCGCTCGGCGATGGCGCGCGCCAGCGGCAAGCCCGGCCGGCAATAAGGGACGAAGACCCAATCGAGCCCGCGCAGCCGCTCACCGACCACGGTCTCGGCATCCGACCGCACGGCGAGCGAAATGGTCTCGACGCAATGCACATGGACGACGACACGCTGCGGCATCAGCGCATGCACGGTAGTCTCGATGGAGGGCCTCAGCCCCAGCGGATTGAGGTCGGCGACGACGAAGGCTTCGGCCTTCTCCGCCGCCGGGTCGAGGTCCGCCACCGCCTGAAGCAGCGGCGGCATCTTTACCGGCACGAAGATGTCGTCGCGCCCGGCATGCATCAGCCAGGTGCCGGAGGCCTTGATCCACAGCACGCCGTCGTCCTTCAGCGAGGTGTTGCCGCCCGCCGCCTGCACCAGCAGCGGATCAGCGCCTACGCGCGCCGACAATGCCCTCAACGCCGCGAACTCCGCGGCGGCCCGATCATTCCTGAACCCCGTCATCATCCTGCCTTTGCCAGCCGTCCGGCGCACCAGTCCTCGAAGGCGGCCCGCTCCTCATCGTCGAGGTGCAGCCCGTGCTTGGTGCGCCGCACCAGAATATCCTCGGCCGTCTCGGCCCACTCCGTTTCCGTCAGGAACGCCGCTTCGCGCTCGTAGAAATCCGGGCCGAAGCGGCGGCCGAGATCGGCCAGCGACTTGGCACGGCCGACCAGCGCGGCGGTGCGCGTCCCGTAGAGGCGGGCATAGTGCTTCGCCAGCGAGACCGGCAGCCACGGATAGGCGGTGCGCAACCCGCCAAGAAACCGGTCGAAGTCCGCGTCGGCCAGGTCGCCTCCCGGAAGATGCGCCGCCGCGGTCCAATTGCCGCGCATCGCCGGGAAGAACGGCTTCAGCTTCTCCAGCGCATGCTCCGACAGCTTGCGGAAGGTGGTGATCTTGCCGCCGAAGACGGAGAGCAGCGGCGCCTCGCCGGCCCTGGCGTCGAGCTCGAAGATGTAGTCGCGCGTCACCGCGCTCGGATTGTCGGCGTTGTCGTCGTAGAGCGGCCGCACGCCGGAGAAGCTGTGGATCACATCGTCACGCGTAAGCTTGCGCTTGAAGTAGCGGTTCACGACCTTGATCAGGTAGGCGATCTCGTCCTCGCCGGCCACGACGTCCTCCGGCCGGCCGGAATAGGGAATGTCGGTGGTGCCGATCAGCGCCAGGTCGCCTTCATAGGGATTGATGAAGATCACCCGCTTGTCGGTGTTCTGCACGAGATAGGCCTGCCGGCCTTCCCAGAACTTCGGCACGACGATGTGGCTGCCCTTGACCAGGCGCACGGCGCGCGCGGCGTTCACCCCGGCGACATGGCCGATGACGTCGTTCACCCATGGTCCGGCGGCGTTGACCAGCGCGCGTGCCCGCCAGGTCTGCCGGACGCCGGTGCGGCCGTGGCGCGTCTCGACAAGCCAGGCGCCGCCCTCGCGGCGGGCCGAGACGCAGGCGGTGCGCGTCATCACGCGCGCGCCGCGCTCACGCGCATCAAGCGCGTTGAGGACGACCAGCCGGGCATCGTCGACCCAGCAGTCAGAATATTCGAATGCTTTCGTGAAAGCCGACTCGATCGGCGCGCCCTCGGGCGCGGTGCGCAGGTTCAGCGTACGCGTGCCAGGCAGCCGCTTGCGGCCGCCGAGATGATCGTAGAGGAACAGGCCGAGCCGGACCAGCCAGGCCGGCCGGTCGTCGGGGCTGTGCGGCAGCACGAAGCGCATCGGCCAGATGATGTGCGGCGCCGAATTGAGCAGCACCTCGCGCTCGATCAGCGCCTCGCGCACCAGCCGGAACTCGTAATATTCGAGATAGCGCAGCCCGCCATGCACCAGCTTTCCCGAACGCGAGCTGGTGCCTTGCGCGAGGTCGTCCTTCTCGGCGAGCACCACCGACAGGCCGCGCCCCGCCGCGTCGCGGGCGATGCCGGCGCCATTGACGCCGCCGCCGACGACGAAGAGATCGACTGTGTCGGGCTCGGTCATGGACGGTACCCGCCGGCGGCGCGGCCAGCACTCTTCTCCCCGGATGAGGGGCGGCGAAGGTCCGGGGTTCTGTTTTCACCGCCGGAGTACGGCCGCACCGGTACGGCATGGATCCCGGGGGCTCCGCCTCCGCTTCGCTCCGGCTCTGCCCTACGATGACAATAGGGTTTTGCGGCCAATCGCCGACGTCGGAGACTGGCGGAGGCACCCCTCCCATTCGTCATCCTAGGGCGAGAGCCGGAGCGAAGCGGAGGCGGAGACCCTGGGATCCATGCCGTAACGCTGCGGCCGTACTCCGGCGGTGACCGTTCTATTACTGCAACCATCGCCCGGCACTCAACACGGATTGACCGGCGGCTGCCCCGCCAGATACCGCCGCACCTCCTCGGCCGCCTTCTCCGCCGCATAGGTCACCGTGCGCACCGAGGCGCCGGCGATGTGCGGGGTCAGCGTCACGTTGGGCAGCTTCAGCAGCGGCCAGTCGGCCGGCACCGGCTCGACAGCGAAGGTCTCCAGCATGGCGCTGCCGATATGGCCGGACACCAGCGCCTCGTAGAGCGCATCGTAGTCGGCCAGCGGACCGCGTGCGGTGTTCACGAAGATCACGCCCGGCTTCATCTTTGCGATCGTGTCGCGGTTGATGATGTGCTTCGTCTCCTCGCTCACGCGTGAATGCAGCGTCACCACGTCGGAGCGCGACAGAAGCTCGTCGAGCGCCACCAGCTCGACGCCGGCATTGCGGTCCTCGGCGCTGAGCTGCACATAGGGGTCGGCGACGAGCACCTTGGTGCCGAAGGCGCGCAGCAGCTTCACCACCTTGGTGCCGATGTTGCCGTAGCCGACCACGCCGACGGTCATCTCCGACAGCTCGCGGCCGGTGCGGTCGGCGCGGTAGAGATCGCCGCGCCATTCGCCGGCGCGCAGCGACTCGTGGCCGACGCGGATCAGCCGGGTCTCGGCCAGGATCGCGCCGAGGGTGAACTCGGCGACCGCGCTGGCGTTGCGGCCGGGCACGTTGACGACCTTGATGCCATTGCGCCTCGCCGCGGCGATGTCGATGTTGACCGGCCCGCCGCGCGACACGGCGACCAGCCTGAGGTCGGGCAGGCGCTTCATCATGCCGTCCGACAGCGGCGCGAGCTGCGTCACCAGGACCTCGGCGTCACCGATGAAGCCGACCACGTCGTCGGGATCGCCAAAGTACTCCTTCAGCCCGTCGAGGCCGTTCACCGCATAGCCGTGCTCCATCGGCTCGTCCGGCCAGGGCTGCTCCAGCGTCCGGATGTCGAGGCCGTCGCCGCAGGCCTTCTCGATCTCCTGCCGAAACACCTCCGGCAGCATGAAACGATCGCCGATGATCGCGATCTTGCGTGTCATTTCAGTGCTCCCGCGCCATCGTCCGCCACACCGGGCGCAGCGCCCGCCACGCCTGCGCATAGGCGGGATAGGCTTTCTCGTAAATGCCAGCCAGTGTCGCATCCGGCTCCTCGGCCGGGCCGAGCAGCGGCGCGACCCATTCGGCCGCGCAGGCCTCCATCGACGGGTAGAGGCCGATGGAGACGGCGGCGATCATCGCGGCGCCTGCCGCTCCCGCCTCCTCGCGCTTGCTGGTGCGCACCTTCGACCCGAGAGCCGCGCCGAGAATCCGTCGCAGCGCGTTGCTGCGCGCGGCGCCACCGGTCAGCCGCACCTCGCCCGGCAGCGGGCCGGCCGCCGCGTAGCAGTCGCGCGCGGCGAAGGCCAGGCCCTCGAAGACGGCGCGCACCAGGTCGCCATAACCGTGCCGGCTCGATATGCCGATGAAGCCGGCGCGGGCGTTGGCATCGACGAAGGGCCCGCGCTCGCCCGCCTCGGAGACGTAGGGCTGGTAAAGCAGCGACGCCGGCTCGGAGGTCGCGATCCACTCGTCGATCAGCGGGATCATCTCGGCGGAGGAGCGGCTGATGCCCTGCGAGGCGAGGATGCCGGCGGCCAGCCCCAGCACCCAGTCGATGTTGAGCGTCGCCGCCATGTTCGACTGCATCTGCGCACAGACGCCCGGCGCCGGCATGCACATGGTGTAGCCGGTGCGGTCGTTGTTGAGCTGCACGTCGTCGGCGCCGACCGCGAGCCGCATATGCATGCCGGTCGAGCCTATGATGGAACAACCCGGCCTGGCGGCGGGGTCGAACAGGCCCGCGCCCAGCGCCGTGCAGGCGACGTCGACATAGCCCAGCACCACGGGTGTGCCGGGCAGCAGCCCGGTCATGCCGGCTGCGGCGTTGGTGAGCGCGGTGCTTCGCGCAGCCCCGTCGACGATCTCCGGCAGCAGCCGGCTGAGATGCGTCAGCCCGAGGATATCGATCACCTCGTCGGAATAACGCCTGGCGGCGAAGTCGCCGAAGGTGAAGCAGCCCTCGGACGGATCGCTGGCGCGCTCGCCGGTGAGCTTGAAATAGAGCCAGTCCTTGCAGTGGAAGGCGGTCGCGGCGCGCTGCAGGCGCTCCGGCGTCGTCCGCTCGATCAGCCTGAGCTGCGGGCCCTGCTGGCAGGCGGCGAGGCCCGTGCCGGTCCTTTCGTAGCGCAGCCGGTCCTCCGGACGCGCGCGGATGTCCTCGACGATCGAGGCGGCGCGCGCGTCGAGCCACAGCCAGCCCTTGCCGACCGGCTCGCCGTCCCTGTCGATCAGCCAGGTGCCGTCGCCCTGGCCGGTGACGGCGATCGCCGCCGTGCGCCGCGCCAGATCCGGCACCTCGTCGCAGAGTAGGCGCAGCGTGGTCGCGGCGTCCGCCCAGGTACGCGCCAGATCCTGCTCGGCGCCGCCGCCGGGTATCGTCTCGTAACGGTTCGGCAGCGCCGTGCAGGCGATCTGCCGACCGGAGAGGTCGAAGGCCACCGACTTGATGACCGAGGTGCCGGCATCGATGCCGATGAGCACGTCCGGAGCGGCATTCATGCGGTCGCTCCAGATTGCTGGCGTGTCGCTCGATATTCACCCCCACCCCTAGCCCCTCCCCTCAAAGGGGAGAGGGACCGGCTTGCGGCTCCGCAGGGCACCGACTGTCGTCGGTCTTGTGCGGCATGGCGGCCGCAAAGTCCCCCTCCCCCTTGAGGGGAGGGGCTAGGGGTGGGGGTAAACTTCCATCCAGACAACCGCGACATCAGGCGAGCTCCGCGCCGTGCGAGATCGCCGCGCCCGAGCCGGCGTCGAAGACGTGCAGGTTCTGCGGATCGATGCGGATGCCGATCCGCTCGCCGCGCTCCAGCCGGGTGCGGTCATGCTCGACCAGCACCAGCGAGCCGCCGGCGAAGTCGGCGGCGATATGGGTCTGATCGCCGAGCCACTGGTTGGCGGAAACGGTGGCCGGCATGCCGTCCCTGGCGCGGCGCACCGCATAGGGGCGGATGCCGATGACCACGCGCTGGCGCCGCAGCAGCGCGTCCCGCACGTCGCGGGCGAATGCACCCTGCTCATAGTCGAGCGCCAGGCCGTCGGGCAGCCGCAGTTTTATGCCGTCGCTCTCGCCGGTCACGAACGCCTCGAACACGTTCATCGGCGGCTCGCCGACGAAGGTGCCGGTGAACAGATTGGCGGGCCGCTCCTTGATGGTCTGCGGCGCGTCGAACTGCTGCAGCACGCCGCCTTCCATCACGGCGATGCGGTCCGCCAGCGCGTTGGCCTCGGTCTGGTCGTGGGTCACCAGGATCGCCGTCAGCCCGCGCTCCTTGATGAAATGCTTGATGCGGCCGCGCAGCACGGCGCGCAATTGCGGCTCGAGCTGACCCATCGGCTCGTCGAGCAGATGCAGGTCGGCATCGCGCACCAGTGCGCGGCCGAGGCTGGCGCGCTGCTGCTGGCCGCCGGAGATCGAGCTCGGATAGCGGTCGAGGATGTCCTCGATCTCGAGCAACCCGGCGATCTCCGCCACCTTCTTCTCGACCGCCGCCTTGCCGAGCCGCGACGCCTTGAGCGCGAAGCCGATGTTCTCGCGCACGGTGAGCGGCGGATAGAGCGAATAGCCTTCGAATGCCATGGCGACGTTGCGCTTGACCGGCGCCAGCATGTGCACCGGCCGCCCGGCGATGGCGATGGCGCCCCGCGATACCTCCTCGAAGCCGGCGATCATGCGCAGCGTCGATGTCTTGCCGCAGCCGGACGAGCCGAGCAGGGCGACGATCTCGCCCTTGGGAATGTCAATGGAGAGCTGCCTGACGGCGTGGACACCGCGGTCGATCGGACCGTAGAACTTGTCGACGTTCTGGATGGAGAGGATGGTGGTCATGAGAACGTCTCCACCGTCGATTCCTTGTGACACCCTCCTCTGTCCTGCCGGACATCTCCCCTGCAAGGGGGGAGATCAGCCGGCCGCATTGATTTCGCCAATCGCCGGCGTTGCCGGAAGCACAGCGTCGTCAAAGCTGCCAATCTCCCCCCTTGCGGGGGAGATGTCCGGCAGGACAGAGGGGGGTGCGAAGGAGCACGATGCTGAACGAGGTCGACTGCATCAACACTCATGCCGCTTCTCCGCTCTTCAGCGCCACCACCTTGTTCGCGCCGATCCGGTCGCCGGTGGCACGGTCGAACAGCAGCGCGCTCTTCGGATTGACGGCGATATGCGCATTGCCGCTCACCGGTCCCGGCGTTCCGGCCGGACGCGACACCAGGATCTCGCGGCCACGCACGGTGCGCACCAGCGTAACCGTCTTCTCGTTGAGCGGCGTCTCCGCCTCAACCGTCACCGGAACCGCCGCCGGCGCGTCGGCGCGCACGAACGAAAGCGCCTCCGGCCGCAGCCCGATCACGCAGTCGCGCCCCACCGCCTGCTCGAACGGACCGGCCAGATGCACCTGCACGTTGGACAGGCCTACATAGACGCCGCGTCCATCCTTGGCCGGCTTGACGTCGAGCAGATTGATGGTCGGATCCCCGAACAGCCGGGCGATCTCGATGGTGGCGGGCTCGAGATAGATCTGCTCGGGCGTGCCGAGTTGGCGGATGCGGCCCTGCGACATCACAGCGATGCGGTCGCCGAGCGCCATCGCTTCCTTGTAGTCCTGCGTGACGTAGACGACCGTCGCGCCCTGCGTGTCGAGCAGGCGCGGCAGCTCCAGCCGCATCTCGAAGCGCAGCTTTGCGTCCACATTGCGCAGCGGATCATCGAGCAGCAGCACCGGCGGCGAGCCTGCCAGCGCCCGGCCGAGCGCGGTGCGCTGCTTCTGGCCGTTGGAGAGGGCACGCGGCTTGTGGCTGAGCACGTGGTCGATCTTCAGCAGCTTCGCAACGCTTTCCACGCCCGCCTTGATGGCGCCAGGCGCCTGCCGCCTCGCCTCGAGCGGAGTGGCGATGTTGTCGAAGGCGCTCATATGCGGGAACAGCGCAAAATTCTGGAACGCCATGCCGACGCCGCGATACTCCGCGTCGACGTCGGTGACGTCCTCGCCGCCGATGAGGATCGCGCCCTCGTCGGGGTCGACCACGCCGGCGATGAGGCGCAGGAGCACGGTCTTGCCGGCGCCGGACGGGCCGAACAGCACGACCGTCTCGCCGTCCGCAACCTTCAGCGTCACGTCGTCGAGGACGGCCTGACCCTTGTAGCGCTTGACGATGTTCTTCAGTTCGAGCGTTGCCATGCCGCTACCCCTTGACCGCGCCGAGTGACAGGCCCTCGACCAGATAACGCTGGGCGTAGAGCGCGAGCGCCAGCGTCGGCGTGATCGACAGCACGATCGCCGCGGCGATCTGGCCGTACTGGATGCCGCTGGCGGTGACGAAGGCGAGCGCGCCGACCGTGACCGGTTGTTTGTCGGCCGAGGCGAGCACCAGGGCGAAGACGAAATTGTTCCACGCGAAGATGAAGGCGAGCAGGCCGGCCGCCGCGATGCCCGGCCCGGCGAGCGGCAGCGCGATCTTGCGGAAGGTCGCGAACCACGAATGGCCGGCGATGCGATAGGCATATTCGACGTCGGCCGAAATGTCCTCGAAATAGCCGCGCACGATCCACAGGATCAGCGGCAGGCAGATGAGCTGGTAGACCCAGACCAGGCCGAAATAGGTGTTGGAAAGGCCGAGTTGCTGGAAATAGATGGTCAGCGGCAGCAGCACCAGCAGCGGCGGCGCGAAACGGAAGGACAGAAGCGTGAAGGCGATGTCCTCGGAGCCGCGGAACTTGTGCCTGGCGAAGGCATAGGCCGCCGGCACGCCAAGCAGCAGCGCCACCGCCACCGAGGTTACCGACAGGAAGACCGAGTTCCACAGGGTGCGCAGGAAGTTGATCTCCAGCGTGCCGGCCGCCGTCTCCAGCCGGCCGGTGATCAGCGCCGCATAGTTGGACAGCGTCGGCTCGAACACGATCGACGGCGGAATGCGCAGGATCGTCTCGTTAGTCTGGAACGACATCATGAAGATCCAGAACAGCGGAAACATGAAGAAGATGACGACCAGCGCCAGCGCTGCGCCGCGCAGCACACGTTCGAGGGTGGACGTATGTTCCATGACAGCCTCCCCTCAGCCGTTGCCGCGGGCGCGCTCGCGCAGACGCAGCCAGTTCTTGATGAAGATGTTCGACAGGAAGTAGGTGATCGCCCACAGGATGATCATCAGCGCCGCCGACCGACCGACATTGGTCGACTGGAAGAAGTTGAGATAGGCCTCGACCTGGAACACCGTCAGCGTGTCGCCCGGCCCGCCCTGGGTCATGGCGTAGATGATGTCGAACTGCTGGATGGAATCGAGCAGGCGGAACAGCGTCGCCGTCAGGATGTAGGGCGTCAGCATCGGCAGGGTGATGCGGAAGAACACGAAGGTTCGCGGCACGCCGTCGAGTGCGGCCGCCTCGAAGGGCTGCGTCGGCAGCGACCGCAGGCCGGCAAGCAGCAGGATCATGATGAAGGGCGTGTAGACCCAGATGTCGACGAGCACGACCGTGAACAGCGCCGTGGACGGCGACGAGGCCCAGCGGAAATCGTGGAGCCCGATCAAGCCGGCCAGGTAGCTCAGGATGCCGAAGCCGGGATTGGTCATCAGCTTCCACATCAGCGCGGCCAGCGCCGGCGCCGTCATCAGCGGCAGCAGCAGCATGATCGAGATGAAGTTGTTCAGCGTCGTGCGCTTCTGCAGCAGCAAGGCGATGCCGAGGCCAAGCAGCAGTTCCAGCACCACCGTGGTCGCCGCGTAGGTGAGCGAGATCTGCAGCGTGTTCCAGAATTTCGGATCGGTGAAGAAGGCTGCGTAATTGTCGAACCAGATGAACTTGTAGCCCCAGGGCTGGCTCAGCCGGTAGCGGTGCAGCGAGTACCAGGCGGCCGTCAGGAACGGGATCAGGATGCCGATGCAGACGAGCAAAGCCGGCAAACTGAGGACATAGGGCAGCACGCGCTTGCTGATGCGGAAACCCGACGGTCGTGCGCGGGCGGTGGCGGCGGCGGTCATTCACGGCTCCGGATTTGAAGAGGCGCCCGGCCGGCCTGACAGGGAGCGGCGGCCGGGCGGGCGGTCAGCCGCGCACTGCGCCGCTGGTACCAGACGGTGGTTTCATGGCGTTCGGACCGGCCGCACCGCGACCGGTCCGAGACCCGGATCAGCCCAGGCCGGCGTCCTTGAGCTGCCCGTCGATGCTCTGCGCCAGCTGGTCGAGACCCTCGTCCACCGGCACCTGCTTGGCCACCATCTTCTGCAGCGTCGCCGCCCATTCGGTGGTGAGGTCGAAGAACAGCGGCTGCGCCGTGAACTTGATCGAGGCGCCCGGAGCCGAGGCCGTGAACATCTCGAAATAGCCGGGGTACTTCTTCAGCTTCTCCACGAACATCTCGTCCTTCCAGACCGCGTTGCGGACCGGGTTGACGAAATCATGCTTGGTGGCGCCGAAGATGGCGTGCTCGACGCTCGAGGCCCACTGCAGGAAGTACCAGGTGGCGTCCTTGTCCTTGGCGAAGGACGACATGGCCAGCGACCATATCCAGATGTTCGGCGTCGGCGCCTCGGCCGCCGGGTTGGCCTTGAAGCCGTGGAAGGCGAGCTTGCCGGCTTCCTTGGTGCCGCCGTTCTGGAAATAGCCGAGGATGTCGGCGTCGAAGATCATCGCCGAGGCGCCGGCGCCGAGGTCGGTGCCGACCTGATACCAGGTGTAGGTCGACCAGTCCTTCGGGCCGCTGTTCTGGATCATCTCGACCCACTTGGCGTGGAAGGCCTTCGATTCGGCCGTGTTCATGGCTGCCGACAGCTTGCCGTCGGTGACGTTGAGGTCCTTCTGGCCGAAGTTGGCGTAGGCCGAGAGGAAACCGGGATGGATCGTCGCCCAGGAGCGCGAGCCGCGCACGCCGACGCCGTAGACATTGTTGCCGACGTCCTTGGTCAGCTTGGCCGCCACCGCGACGAGGTCGTCGAGGTCCTTCGGCGGCTGCACGCCGACCTTGTCGAACATCTCCTTGTTGTAGGTGATGTTGTTCTGCTCGAAGCCCCAGGGAATGCACCACTGCTTGGCGTCGTCGGAGCCGAGCGTGCCGCCGGGCTGGCCGTTCCAGGCACAGGACTTGCGCACGCCCTCAAGCACGTCGTCCCAGGCATAGGTCGGGCTGGTCTTGGCTGGATCCTTGATCCACTGGTTGAGATCTTCGGTCCAGCCGGCCGGGCCGTAGGTCCAAGTCATGTAGGCACCGGTCATGAAGGCATCATATTCCGACGAGCCCGACGACAGCGCCGCCGTCACCTTGTCGAAATAGACGTCTTCCGGGAACACGTCATAGGTGACCTCCATCCCCGTCAGGTCCTTGAAGGCCTGCAGGTTGGCGATCATGGCGTCGGCATAGGGATGCTTGTTGAGCAAGAGCTTGAGCGACTTACCCTTGTGCGCCTGCCAGTCGAAGTCGGCGGCCATGGCGCGGCTCTGCGCCATGGCGAGCAGCGTGCCGCCCATGGCGGCCGTCAGGCCGAGCGCGCCGAGGCCCTTGATCAGGCCGCGACGATCCACCTGCCCGCGAATGAACGCGTCAACGAGGTCTTTCTCTCTTTCATACATCTTCCATTCTCCTCCACAGGGTAGTTCCGTTGCCAATGTTTGCCGGCTACCCGACCGGCTTAGCCTCCACGAGCGACCGCGCCGTCCGCTCGTCGGTGATGAGGCCGCGCAGATAGCGGCTCTCCAGCACCGAGCGGACCGCCCGGATCTTCACCTTGCCGCCGGCCACGGCGACGATCCGGCGGTTCCTCAAATCCTCGCGGCCGAGCGCCATCACCCGGCTCGACAGCGGCGCCTCGAACGGCGCGCCGTCGGCATCGAAGAAATGGCCGAGCAGCTCGCCCACGCCGCCGCCGCGCTTCACCTCCTCCATTTCCGGCCGCTCGACCATGCCGGTCGCCACCAGCGACGCCTGCCGCTCGGTCGTGCCGATGCCGGCGAGCAGCAGGTCGGAGGTCCGGGCCAGGTCGAACACCTCGGCCACGCCCTTCTGGCCGAGCAGAACCTGGCGGTCCTCGACCGTGTTGGCGAACATCGGCACGGGAACGACATAGGCCTCGGCGCCGGTGCGTTCGGCCAGCCGATGGATCACGTCGTGCGGATTGGCCGAGAATTTGCGCGTCAGCCCGCCTAGCAGCGAGACGAAACGCGCCGTCGGCGCAGCGGTCCGCGGCAGATACTCCACGCAGGCGGCCAGCGTGCGGCCATGGCCGACGCCGATCATGATCCGGTCGCCGCGCTCGATCTCGCGCTTCAGATACTGGGCGCCGGCGACGCCCAGCGCCTTCAGCGGCAGATCCTCGTCGTCGAACTCCGGCACCACTTCGCAATAGTCGAGGCTGTAGCGGGAGCAGAGTTCGGTCTCCAGCGCCACGCATTCCGAAACGTCGCCGTCGATATAGACCTTCACCAGCCCGTCCTGGTTGGCCTTGGTGATCAGGCGATGCGCCTTCAGGCTGGTCAGGCCGAGACGCTTGGCGACTTCGGACTGGGTCAGGCCGCCGGCATAATGCAACCAGGCGGCACGCGTCGCCATGCTGCTTTCGTCGTCGCGAAGGAGGCCGTTTCCCGTCCCTGACATCGTCCAGGTTTTTCTGCTGCGGACTGATATTTTTTGCAACGATTGCAAAATTTTTCATGCCTGTCAACGCGCCCGATGAAGGCACCATGGCGTTGCTCGTCTGACTGTCGGCGTCACGTCGAGCTTGGGAAAAGGCCGTACAAAAGGAAGCATTGCCTTTTCCGGTGGGCTATTCTCGGCTGGAGAAATGGCTGTCCTCCAAACAGTCTTCAGCCATCGGAGCCGCACCGTGACGAAAGCCGATCTCTCCGACCTCTACCGAGGCTACATAACCTGCCTGAACCGGCAGGACTGGCCGGATCTCGGACGTTTCGTCGACGAGGACGTGCGCTACAACGGCCGGCGGATCGGCCTGTCGGGATACCGCGAGATGCTGGAGCGGGATTTTCGCGACATCCCGGACCTACGGTTCGACATCCGGCTGCTGATGTCCGACCCGCCCTATGTAGCGAGCCGGCTGGCATTCGACTGTTCGCCGAAAGGCTCGTTCCTCGGCCTCGAGGTCAATGGGAAGAGAGTATCCTTCGGCGAGAACGTCTTTTATGAGTTCCGGGACGGAAAGATCGTTGAAGTCTGGTCGATCATAGACAAGGCCGCCGTCGAGGCGCAGCTCTGACACCGCGGTTTATCGCCGAGCGGGGCGGCGATGTCCTTCCTCGTCGCTACCGCTCGGGTGCCCTCCCCTTGAACTCAGGCCGACACTTTCGGCCGGCGGTCCTTCCACGGCATCTCCTGCTCCAGCACTACGGCAAGCGCCAGCACCGTCGCCTCGTCGCCGTAGCGGCCGACGGCCTGCACGCCGATCGGCACGCCGCTTTCGGACATGGCGAGCGGGATCGACATGGCCGGTTGCCCCGATATGTCGAACGGGAACATGAACACCGAATCCGTCCAGAGATCGTTGTAGGCGTCGAGATCGGTCATCGACATGTCGTAGAAGCCGACCGGCCGCGGCAGTTGCGTCAGCGTCGGTGTGAGATAGATGTCATAGCCATCCAGATCCGTGGCAATGGCGCGGCTGGCCTGGCGCACCGCCTCGACGTCGGAGATGTGGCTGATACCACTGGTGGCGCGGCCGCGCTCGATGATCGCCCAGGTGATCGGCTCGACGTCGTTCCTGGTTACCGGGCGGCCGAGAGCGCCCTCAAGCCAGTCGAAGACCGCCGCAGTCTGCACGCAGCTCATGTTCGTGTAGGTGCGCCAGATCCTGCCGGCGTCGAGGCTCATGTCGTGCTCCTCGACGTCATGGCCCAGCCGCTCCAGCAGCCTGGCGGTGTCGAGAACGGCCCGCCGGACCTCGGGATCGATCGGCCGGCCGTGCGGCGGCGTCACGGTAAAGCCGACACGCAGCTTGCGGGGCGAACGCCGCGACAGCTCCAGCCATGACTTTTCCGGCACCGGCGGCTGATACGGATCGCCCGGCAGCGCGCCGGCGACCGCGTCGAGATAGGCGGCGGTGTCGCGAACCGTACGGGTGTTGGCCAGGAAATAGGCGCAGCCGTGCCAGACGTCGCCGAAGGGCGCCATGGTGACGCGGCCGCGCGACGGCTTCAGGCCGAGCACGCCGCAGCAGGAGGCGGGCACGCGGATCGAGCCGGCGGCGTCGCTGGATTCTGCCACCGGCACCATGCGCGCGGCGACCGCCGCCGAGGAGCCGCCGCTCGACCCGCCAGCCGTCACGTCGGCGCGCCAGGGATTGACGGTGGCGCCGTAGAGCTTCGGCTCGGTCGAGATCGACCAGCCGTTTTCCGGCGCGTTCGACTTGCCGACCAGCAGAAACCCGGCCTTCTTGATGCGGGTCACCACTTCGGCGTCGAAATCGGCGACGACATCCTTGAGGTAGACGGACGAGTTGGTGTTGGGGGTCCCCTTCCAGGAGGTGGCGAGTTCCTTCAGCAGATAGGGGACGCCGGCAAACGGTGCCTCGCGATCGACGGCGACGGCGGCCATGCGGCCGATGTCGTAGAGCTTGTGGACGACCGCGTTCAGCTCCGGATTGAGCTTCTCGATGGTCGCCACGGCGGCCTCGACGAGTTCGCCCGGCGACACCTCGCCCTTGCGCACCAGTCCGGCCAGCGCCAGCCCGTCGGAATCCGCATAGGTCCGCAGCAGGCTTTCGGTCACACCAGGCATCTTTCTTCCTCCCATCCTTGTTGTCCGGAGCACGACCCGTTGCATCGGGACTTGCCGGGACCGTGCCAGGACGCGCCACGCAACCTCGCGCGCCGCTCCTGATGCTGGGTCAACTCAAGAGGATTCGAAGGCCGACCGACAGGGATCAGTTCGGGAAGAAATTGGGGCCAACGACCCGGACCTTGCGGTCAGCCGGCAAGTCGACCACCGGCGCCTGGTTATCGCCCGTCAGCGCCATCAGCGGCACGGGCTCGTCGGGACGCTCCCTCGGCAGCGGGATGACGGCGTTCTTCATGTTGAACGGCGTCACCGTTCTGGCGCGCGCCTCGTTGACGCGGCGATGATAGCCCTGGAAATCGCAGGCTTCGAAGCCCGTCCTGTTGCGATAGGCGAACGCGGTCGGCAATTCTCTGTACGGCCTACCGGTGTCGACCGAGATCATCTCCTCTGTCTCCAGTTCTGGGTCGTCGAGCCGGTAGACCGAGGTCTGGCTGCCGCGGCAGATGTAGCTGCACTGGTCGACGGCCTGCTTGTAGTCCCTGGAATCGATGAACTGCGACCCGGGGACCGGGAAGAAATAGCCATCCTCCACGCGCACGCAGAACAGCATCACGCCCGTATCGATGGATGGACCGGAACGGGCCGGCGCCGCGCGCTTGACGGAAGCTTCCACCACCTCGCGGCGTTCCTTGCGCTGCTGCGGCTTGCCGCAACCGAGAGCGGCGATGCGCGCGCGCAGCGCCGCCTGGTTGCCGCCCTGCGACCGGGCCAGCTGGCGCTGCACGTCGGCCTTGCGGTTGGCGAGATCGGCGCAGGGGTTGAAGAGGCCGCCGGTACCCCTGGACGAGCACTGACGCTTGCGCTCGAGGGCCTGGATCGCGGAGAGCTGCTTGGACAGCGCCACGCTTTGCGCGCTGGCACCGCCGCGCGCGGCGCGGGCGAGCAGGTCGGCGCAGGCATTGGCGTAGGCCGACGTCATGCCTAGGGAGAGCAGCGCGGCAACCGCGCCGATCCCGATCAGACTACGCTGCAACCGCATCAATGAACGGGAAAGCGCCAGCCGGTGATCACGATTGTGCAATGCCGGCTCATCCGAACGAACGGACCTTGCCTCAAAGACCCGACGTACCATCGCATGCTACCCCAGATTGCCCGCGGACACGCTTCGACACGCAATGGCAGCAACCTGACCAAAGGTCAATTGCCGCCCGAAAAACCTACAGAACAAGGTAAACGATTTTACGGCAAGTCGGACCTGCCGGAATCGCGCTCCAGTGCCGCAACCGTGCCGCGCCCGATCGCGAAAATGTGATCGCGAATTGGTCTGCCGCCTTGCTTCAGACTGCGTTTTTGCGTGCTCCGGGAAGCGGGGTACCGGCCGGAATGCGCCGCGGCGTAGGATGGCCGCGGCGCAAGGTTTCCTGGTCAGATCTCGGTGACGAACTTCGTGCGCAGGTATGCCTCCAGACCTTCGATGCCGGATTCAGAGCCGTAGCCGGATTCGTTGATGCCGCCGAAAGGCGTCTCCGCCGTCGACACCATCATGTGGTTGACACCGACCATGCCGGCTTCGAGGGCCATTTCGGTCTTCTGCGCAAACGTGCCGTTTTGCGTGAAGACGAAGGAGGCAAGACCGAAGGGCAGGCTGTTGGCGCGCTCGATGACCTCGTCGAAGGTCGAGAACGTCGTCGTCGGCGCAAGCGGCCCGAACGGCTCCTCCGACATGATGAGGGCGTCGTCCGGCACGTTCTTCATCAGGGTCGGCGCATAGAAATAGCCTTGGTTGCCGATGCGCTCTCCGCCGGTGACGATTTCCGCGCCCTTGGCCCTGGCGTCGGCCACGAAGGAGTCCATCACATCAAGGCGGCGCGGCGCGATCATGGGCCCCATCTGCGTGCCCTCGTCGAGGCCGTTGCCGATGCGTATCCTGCGGGTGCGGGTGGCGAAGCCGTCGATGAAGGGCTCGTAAAGCGACTCATGCACGTAGAAGCGGGTCGGCGAGGTGCAGACCTGACCGGCATTGCGGAACTTGAAGGCGACGACCGTGTCCAGCGTCTTCTCGAGATTCGCGTCGGCATGGACGATCACCGGCGAATGGCCGCCCAGTTCCATGGTGCAGCGCTTCAGCGTGTCGGCCGCCTGCTTCTGCAGGAGCTTGCCGACGGCGGTCGAGCCGGTCAGCGACACCTTGCGCGGGATCGGCGAGGACAGGAGGTGCGACGAGACCTCGGCGGGAACGCCGAAGACGATGTTGAGCACGCCCGCCGGAAGGCCCGCATCCTGGAAGCAGCGGCCGAAGGCGACCGCGGTGCCGGGCGTCTCTTCCGCCGGCTTGATGATGATGGAGCACCCGGCGCCGAGCGCGCCGGCGATCTTGCGGATGACGTTGCTGGCGGGAAAGTTCCATGCGGCGAAGCCGGCAACCGGCCCGACGGGCTCCTTGAACACCATCTGGCGCACGCCAGGCAGACGGGCCGGCACGATGCGGCCGTAGGCGCGCTTGCCTTCCTCGGCGTACCAGCGGGTCACGTCGGCGGAGAACTGCACCTCGCCAAGGGCCTCGGCCAGCGGCTTGCCGTTCTCCATCGTCAGCGTGCGGGCGATCTCGGCCTTACGTGCCTCGATCAGGTCGGCCGCCTTGTCCATCACGGCGAAGCGCTGGATCGCGGTCATAGCCTTCCACACCTTGAAACCCTTCGCCGATGCCGCGAGCGCCTCGTCGAGGTCGGCTGCCGAGGCGTGCGGCAGGCGGGCGATCGTCTGGGCCGTCGCCGGATTGATCAGGTCTTCGCCCGCTCCGGTGCTTCCCTGGCGCCAGACGCCGTCGATCAGGAGTTCAAGTTTCTCGAGGTACATATCGCTTTCCTTCCGTTCGGCTTCGCGCCAAAGCCAGCCGCATATCACGCGAGATCGGCTCCTGGCTGCCCGGAACGCCAGCTTTACACAATCTCGGCGACGCCGCTTGACCTGTACATTGTATACAGTATGGTGTCGACATGCTTTTGCAACGTCCATCACGTCTGACCGTGGCCATCCCCGAGAGCCTTGCCGAGATGCTCGAGGAGGAGATCGTCATGGGTCGCCTGAAGTCCGAGGAGCGCTTGACCGAAGAGGACGTCGCCGAGCGCTACGGGGTGAGCCGCTCGCCCGTTCGCGAAGCGCTGCGCCTGCTGGAGCGCGACGGCCTCGTCATCCGCGAGCCGCGGCGCGGCATCTGGGTGGCGCCGATGTCGCAGCGCGATTTCGACGAGGTCTACACCTGCCGCATCGCCCTCGAAGGGCTGGTGGCGCGGCAGGCGGCCGAATCCACCGAGATCGAGCGCAAGCAGGAATTGCGCGGCGTGCAGGCCGAGCTGGCGGAAACGCAGGCCAGCGGCGATGTGCGCCGGTTCTTTGCCGCCGACGTCCGCGGCTCCTTCATGATCTACGATCTGGCCGACAACCGGACCCTGTCGCGGCTGCTGCGCGGGCTCGAAAAGCAGGCCCTGCGCTATCGCTTCCACGCCTATCAGCGCAATCCCGACATGATCAAGCTGTCGCTCGAGGACACGACGCGCATCTTCGATGCGATCCTGGAGAGCGACGGCGCCGCCGCGCAGGCGGTCACCGAGAAGCTGATCCGCGAGATCTGGCAGAGCATGCGCGACGAAGTGCGGAACTCCTTCGGAAGCTGAGTTTTCATGGTATCCCTGAGTGCGTCATTCTCCGTCGTCGACAGCCATACGGCCGGTCATCCGACACGCGTCGTCTTCAGCGGCATTCCGAGACTGAACGGCAGGACCGTGCGGGAGCGCCGCGACGACTTCCGCACCCGCTTCGACCATTTGCGCCCGGCGCTGCTGCACGAGCCGCGCGGCCATGCGGCCATGGTCGGGCTGGTGCCCGTCCCTTCTGAACTCGCCGACTACGGCGCATTCTTCATCTCGTCCTACGTCTATCTGGACATGTGCGGGCACGGCACGATCGGCCTTGCCAAGACGCTCGCCTTCACCGGTGAGATCAGCCCCTCGACCGGCGACAGCTTTACGCTGGAGACGCCGGCCGGCATCGTCACCGTCGGTCTCGTCTGGGGCGAGGACGGCACGCTCGACGCCGTCACCATCCGCAACGTGCCGGGCTATGTCGGCCTGGAAGGGCTTGCCCTCGACATCCCCGGCGTCGGCCGCGTGACCACCGACATCGTCTATGGCGGCATGTGGTACGCCATGGTCGACGGCGCCGGGCTCGGGCTGGAACTTGTCCCCGACCAGGCGTCGAAGCTGATGCTGGCCGGCGCGGCGATCAAGAGCGCCATCAAGGAGGCCATCGCCGGCAACCCGCTCTTCGCTGGGGCGGCCGCGCCCAGCGTCCTGTTCCACGCCGCCGACGCGCCCGACAGCGCGACGCATTTCCTGGTGCTGGAGTCCAACAAGTTCGATCGCTCGCCCTGCGGGACCGGCACGGCGGCGCGCATGACGCACCTCCTGCACACCGGCGTCCTCAAGCCCGGCGACGTCTATCGCGCCCGCAATATATTCGGCATCCCGTTCGAAGCCCGCCTGTCCGAAATGGTCAAGGTCGGAGAGCAGGATGCCGCAATCGTCGAGATCAAAGGCTCCGCCTTCATCACCTCGGCGCAAACGATCTTCTTCGAGAGCGGCGATCCGCTGTCGGGGGGATTCCTCAGCCGTTAGCACTCTGAACAAAAGAAGGGGCGCATCAATGATATCGTTCAGCCTGAACAAGATTTTCGCCGCGGCCGCCGTAGCGCTGTCGCTTCTGGCCGCTCCGGCCGCGGCCGTCGCCGACGACAATCCGTCCGCCGTGCTCGACCAGATCCGCTCCTCGGGCGTGCTCAAGATCCCGGTCATGACCGGCGAGGAGCCGGGCTACATCAAGGACCCGGCGACCGGCCAGTGGAGCGGCTTCTACGTCGAGTTCCTTTCGGAGATCGCGACCGAGCTCGGCGTGAAGATCCAGCCGGTCGAGACGACCTGGGGCAACCTCGCCGCCGACTTCCAGTCGAACAAGATCGACATCGCCATCGGCGTCAATCCGAACCCCAAGCGCGGCCTCGTGGTCGACTATCTGTGGGAAGCGCTGTTCACCGACGCCTGGGCCGTGCTGACGCCGGTCGGCAAGCCGGTCAAGACCTGGGCCGAACTCAACGATCCGTCCAAGACCGTCGTCGTCCAGAAGGGCTCGACCATGCAGGTCGTCGCCCAGGCCCTGCTGCCCAAGGCGAACATCACGCCGGTCGAGGATCGCGGCCTGGCGCTCATGGAGTTGCAGTCGAACCGCGCCGACGGTGTCGTCCTGTCTGTCTTCGACGCCCTGCAGATCACCGAGAAGAACATCGGCGAGGTCTCGCTGCCGGAGCCGCTGCTGCGCAATCCGGCAACGCTCGCCGTCGCCCGCAAGCCCGGCAACGCCGGCTACATCAACTTCCTGACCAACTGGGTCCTGCAGCAGCGCTCGCTCGGCCAGGCGCAGGGCAAGCTGATGCAGTCGTGGGAAGCGCGCGGCATCGACATGTCGATCCTCCCGGAAGGCTTCAGCTTCTGATCCCGAAGCCTTGATCGCACCCGGTCGCCGGCACGAGCCGGCGGCCGGGGTCCCTGGCCGGGCCGCGGCCCAGCCGAACATGGGGAAAGACAATGTTCGATTTCTCGGTCATCACGAACAATATCGGCCTCCTCTGGGACGGCCTGCTGATGACGCTCTACTTCACGGCGATCACCATCCTCGCCGGCCTCGCCATCGGCCTGGTCATCGGCCTCATCCAGCTCAGCACGTTCCGTCCGCTGGTCCTGCTCGGCCAGATCTACGTGGAGTTCTTCCGCAACATCCCGCTGCTGGTGACGCTGCTCTGGGTCTACTACGCCTTCCCGATCTTCGCCGGCGTCAACGTCACCAAGTTCTGGGCCGGCTTCATCGGCCTGAGCTGCTACGTCGGCTCGTTCTACGCGGAGATCCTGCGCGCCGGCGTCCAGTCGGTCGATCCCGGCCAGACCGACGCCGCGACGGCGATCGGCATGTCCTACGGGCAGCGCATGCGCCGCATCATCCTGCCTCAGGCGTTCAGGAAGATGATCCCGCCGCTCGCCGGCCAGTCGATCATCCAGATGAAGAACACGACCCTGCTGTCGATGATCACCGTGCCGGACCTGCTTTATCAGGCGAGCTACATCTCCAGCTTCACCTACCGCCCGATGGAGGTCTACACGGCCGTCGGCGTGATCTTCCTGATCATTCTGGTGCCGCTGACCTTCCTGTCGCGCAAACTCGAAAAGAGCGGAGCGGCCACGAAATGACGCACGAACCAAATTCAGCCGCCGAGAGGGCGGCCACGCCGGGCAAGGAGGTGCTCCGCCTTGAGCGCATCTGCCTCGATTTCGGCAATCGCAGCGTCCTTCGCGGGATCGACCTCACCGTGCAGGAGGGCGAAGTGGTGGTGCTGATCGGCGCCAGCGGCTCGGGCAAGACATCGCTGCTGCGCTGCATCAACCTGCTCAACACACCGACCAGCGGCAGCATCGTCATCGACGACGACGTGATCTTCCAGCAGCAGGCCGGCGGCGCCGCGCGGGCCATCTCCAATCAGGAAGTCAACCGCATCCGCTCGAAAACCGGCATGGTCTTCCAGCAGTTCAACCTGTTTCCGCACATGACCGCGCTCCAGAACATCATGGAAGGTCCGGTCACCGTGAAGAAGGAAGCGGCCGACCCGGTCCGCCGCAAGGCTATGGATCTGCTCAGGATGATGGGGCTGGAGCAGCACGCGGAAAAATACCCGCGCCAGCTCTCCGGCGGCCAGCAGCAGCGCGTGGCGATCGCCCGCGCCATGGCGATGCAGCCGAAGGTGATGCTCTTCGACGAGCCGACCTCCGCGCTCGACCCCGAACTGGTGGGCGAGGTGATGAAGGCGATGGTGGAGCTCGCCAGGAGCGGCATGACGATGGTGATCGTCACCCACGAACTGGGCTTTGCCTTCGAGATCGCCGACCGGGTGGTCTTCCTCGACGAGGGACTCGTCGCCGAGCAGGGGCCGCCGCAGGAGATCCTGCTTCATCCCCGGCACGAGCGGCTGAAGAGTTTCGTCGGGCGCTTCCACGAGTCCGCCGACATGCTGCGTCCGTTTCTTGAGGCAAAGCACGCCGAAACCGCGTGATCCACTGCCCTGCCGGCAGCGAACGAGACTTCCGCCGATAGCGACCGGCACGAGGTCCGTGCGCCGGCCGTCGAGACAATGGCTGCCTGGCAGCCCAAAAAGGAAGACACCATGACCCTGAGTTTCGATCCGAACAGCATCAGCGTTCCGAAAGGACACCATATCGGCGGGCGCTCCGTGGAGCTTCCCGGCGCCGGCATCGAGGTTCTTCGCCCTTCCGACCAGCAGCCGATGGGCACCGTCGGCGACGGCGGCGAGGAAGCCGTCGAAATGGCGGCCGCCGCGGCCAGGGCGGCGCTCAAGACCAGCAACTGGGCGAAGATGGCGCCGCGCGAGCGCGCCAAAGTGCTGATGCGCTTCGCGCAACTCATCGAGGAGAACAACGTCTATCTCGGGCAGCTCGAAGCCATGGGCTCCAGCCGTCTCGTCTCGGGAACGATCACCGGCGACGCGATCCGCACCGCCGGCGTCGTGCGCTACTTCGCGGAATATTGCGACAAGCTGGAAGGCATCGTGACCGCTACGGAAGGCGGCACGCTGAGCTATGTGAAGCGGGAGCCGTACGGCATCGTCGGCGCGATCGTCCCGTGGAACTTCCCGATGATCACCGCGGCATGGAAGTTCGCGGGCGCGCTCGCCGCCGGCAACGCCGTGATCATGAAGACATCGGAGCTGACGCCGCACAGCCTGCTCGCCCTCGCCGAGCTGGCGGCCAAGGCCGGGGTGCCCGCCGGCCTGTTCAACGTCGTCAACGGCTACGGCCACACGACGGGCGCGGCGATCGTTCGCCATCCGGACGTGATGATGATCTCCTTCACCGGCTCGACGCAGACCGGCGCCGCCATCATGGCGCTCGCCGCGCAGTCGGGCATCAAGCCGGTCGCGCTGGAGCTCGGCGGCAAGAGCCCACAGCTGGTGCTGGCCGATGCGGGCGACCTCGACGTGGTCGCCGGGCGTGTTTCCACCGCCTTCATGGCCAATGCCGGACAGGTCTGCACGGCCGGCTCGCGCATCATCGTGGACGAGAAGATCGCCGACGAGCTCGTCGAGCGCATCGTCGGCAAGGTCAGGCAGATAAAGGCCGGGCCGACCTGGGACGAGACGACGACCTTCGCGCCGATCATCAGCCGCAGGCAGCTCGACCGCATCGATGCCATGGTGCGCCAGACGGTCGCCGAGGGCGGTTCGGTCGTCACCGGCGGTGCGCCGCTGGAAAGCCGCAACGAAGGCAATTTCTACGCGCCGACGCTGCTCAAGGACGTGGCGGACGACAATATCGGCTTCCGGGAGGAATTCTTCGGCCCGGTCGCTACCGTGCGGACATTCGCCGATCTCGAGGAAGGCATCGCGCTCGCCGCGCATCCGACCTACGGCCTCTCGGCCAGCATCCATACCTCCGACTTGAAGAAGGCGCTCAAGGCCGCCGACGGAATCGAGGCGGGCATGGTCTGGGTCAACCAGCACGGCCGCAGCCCGGAATTCACCTACACGGCAGGTGGCTTCAAGGGCTCGGGTTTCGGCAAGGACATGGGCCGTGCCGGCTTCGAGGAATTCACCCGGCAAAAAGCTGTCTGGGTCAACTACGCCTGAAACGAGCCCGCGTCATGCAACTCGACTACATCATCGTGGGCGGCGGATCGGCCGGGGCCGTGCTCGCCAGCCGGCTGTCGGAGAACGGCGCCAAACAGGTCGCGCTGTTCGAGGCCGGACCGGACACGCCGCCCGATGACGTCCCGGACGTCATCGCCGACAGCTATCCCGGCCTCTCCTATTTCGACCCCAGATACCATTGGACGCAGCTCAGGGTGTACAACCGCTCCCCCAGGCTGAACTCGCAGCCGCCGAAGACCGCCAAGCTGGAGCAGGCCAAGGTCATGGGCGGCGGCTCCAGCATCAACGGGCAGTTCGCCGTGCGAGGGCTTCCCCACGACTACGACGAGTGGGAAGGCCTCGGGCTGAAGGGCTGGGGCTGGGAGGGCATGCTGCCCTACCTGAAGAAGCTCGAGCGCGATCTCGACTTCGACGGCGAGCTGCACAACAGGAGCGGCAACATCCCGATCCGCCGCGTCTTCCCGGACGACTGGGCGGGCTTCACCAGATCCGTGCTGAAGGCGACGGAGGCAGATTGCCCGTACCAGCCCGACTACAACGCCAGCTTCGAGGACGGCTCTTTCCCGCTGCCGCTTTCCAACGAGAACGAGCGCCGCGTCTCGACGGCCGTCGGTTATCTCCACAAGGAAGCGCGCGCCCGCAAGAACCTGCATATCTTCGCCAACGCCTTCGTTGAAAACCTGATCATAGAGGGCAAACGGGCGACCGGCGTGCGCGTCACCATCGGCGGCGACACCAAAACCTATTCGGCGCGCGAGGTCATCGTTTCGGCCGGCGCCCTGCACTCGCCGGCGATCCTGATGCGCGCCGGCATCGGCCCGGCCGCACAGCTCGCCCGCCTCGGCATCGACGTCGTGGCGGACCTGCCCGGCGTTGGCGAGAACCTCACCGACCACCCGCATATCGCCGTCGGCGCGCACTTCAGGAAGTCGGCGCGGCTGCGCCCGGGCCAGCGGCGGCACATCTTCCTCGGCGTGCGCTACTCGTCGAACCATGCCGACTGCCACACCGGCGATATGCTGCTGATGCCGGTCAATCGCGCCGGCTGGCATCCGCTCGGCAAGGCCATGGGGGCGTTGAACGTCTGCGTCAACAAATCCTATTCGCGCGGAACGGTGACGCTGAAGTCCCGTGACCAGAACGAGGAGCCGATCGTCGACCTGAACCTGGCCTCCGACGGGCGCGACCTGATGCGCCTGGTCGACGGGTTCAAGCGCATCTACCGGATCATGACGGCCCCGGACGTGCAGCGCCACGTCAACACCTGGTTCCTCGCCGGCTACAGCGACGAGGCGCGCGCGCTCAGCGTCCGCAAGGCATCCAACTGGATCAAGACGGCAAGTGCGGCCTATGCGTTCGACTACCTGCCCTTCTTCCGCGAGGAGCTCCTGAAGCGGAAGTTCGGCACGACCGACCGCATGCACAAGATGATGCAGGACGAAGAGCTCATCGTCGAATGGGTCAAGCAGTCCGTGTGGTCGGGCTGGCATGTCTCAGGCACCTGCAAGATGGGCACCGAGGATGATCCTCTCGCCGTTCTCGACGACCGCTGCCGCGTGCGCGGCGTCGAGGGGCTGCGCGTGGTCGACGCCTCGATCATGCCGACCATCGTTGCCGCCAACACCAACATCACCACGATCGCGATGGCCGAGAAGGCCGCCGATCTGATCCTCGAGTCCGTCAATTAGAAAGGAAGCATGATCATGCGCAGGAACAAGGTTAAGGACATCTGGGCCGCCGGCGGCGAAGTCGTCACCGGCTGGCTCGGCATTCCCTCGTCGATCTCCGCCGAACTGATGGCACAGCAGGGCTGGGACGCGCTGACGGTGGACCTCCAGCACGGCGCCTCGGACTACACCGACATGGTGCCGATGCTGCAGGCGATCTCCATCACCGACACCGCGCCCTTCGTGCGCGTGCCCTGGAACGATCCGGCGATCATCGGCAAGGTGCTCGATGCCGGCGCCTACGGCGTCATCTGCCCGATGGTCAACACGGCCGAGGAAGCCGAGGCCTTCGTCAAGGCCTGCCGTTACTTCCCGCAGGGCGGCCGCTCGGTCGGCCCGCTGCGCGCTTCTCTCTACGCCGGCTCGGACTATTTCCAGCACGCCAACGACACGGTCGTGACCATGGCGATGATCGAGAGCGAGCAGGCGGTGAAGAACCTCGAGGACATCCTCAGGACGCCTCATCTCGACGCGATCTTCGTCGGCCCGTCGGATCTCGCCGTGACCATGGGCGAGGCTCCCGGCTTCGACCCCCGCTATCCCGCCGTCTACGAGGCGATCGAATACATCGCCGCCAAGTGCAAGGAAGCCGGCGTCATCCCCGGCATCCACTGCGGATCGGTCGCCTATGGCGTCGACATGCGGCGGATGGGCTATCGCTTCATGGCCTACCTCTCCGACTTCCGCATGCTGCAGCAGGTCGTGTCGCGCTCGCTGCCGGCGTTCCGCGCCGGCGCCGTCAGCGACTTGACGCCGTAACGCGCCTCTCGGGGTTCATCGCTATGGGTCAGGGCAGCCGGGGCGTGCAGGGCACGAAGGTGACCGTCATCGGGGCGGGCATCGTCGGCGTTTGCAGCGCGAACTATCTTCTGAAGCAGGGTTTCGAGGTCGAGGTCATCGACCCCGCCCTGCCCGGCTCGGAAGATCAGTGCTCCTACGGCAATGCCGGCGGCATCTGCCCCGGCTCCTGCATCCCCAATTCCATGCCGGGCGTGCTGAAGAACGTCCCGAAATGGCTGATGGACCCCGAGGGCCCGCTCTACGTGCGGCTGGCCTACCTGCCGCACGCCCTGCCCTGGCTGCTGCGCTTCCTCGCCGCCAGCCGCAAATCCCGGGTCGAGGAGATTGCGGCGGCGATGCGGTCGCTGCACCGCTACACCTTCGATTGCTACGAGCCACTGATGAAGGAGGCGGGCTGCGAGGAGCTTCTGCAGAAGCGCGGCCAGCTCTTCGTCTATGAAAGCGAGGACGGACCCGCCAAGGGCGCTTACGGCCTCAGCCTGCGGCGCAACCATGGGGTGCGCGTCGAGATCCTCGACGCCGACCAGATCCGCCAGCTCGAGCCGGCACTTGCGCCGATCTTCAAGAGCGCCGTCTACCTGCCCGAGCAGGGCCAGTGCCCCAATCCGGGACGGCTGGTCGCCAGGCTTGCCGAACACGCGGCGCGCCAGGGCGCGCGTTTCATCCGTGCCCGCGTGCGGGGTTTCGAGACGGGGCCGAACGGCGCCAGCGCGGTCCTTCTCGAAGGCGGCGAACGCCGGCCCGTAGACCAGGTCGTCCTCGCCGCGGGCGCGTGGTCGGCTGAGCTTGCCCGCCAGCTCGGCGACCGCATCCCCTTCGAGACGGAGCGCGGCTACCACGTCATGATCGGCGGCGCGGAGACGGGCCTGCGCATCCAGACGATTTCCGCCGACCGCAAATTCGTCGCGTCGCCGATGGAGGAAGGATTGCGGATCGCCGGCAATGTCGAGTTTTCAGGGCTAAAAATGCCGCCGAACTTCTTCCGCGCCGACGCGCTGCTGAGACAGGCGCGGCCGATGTTCCGCAAGCCGATCGAGGGCGAGGTGAAGCGCTGGATGGGCCACCGCCCGGGAACCCCGGACAGCATCCCGGTCATCGACCGGGCGCGTCATGCGCCGAACGTCATCTATGCGTTCGGGCATGGCCACCAGGGACTGATCGCCGGCTCCGTCACCGGCAGGGTGGTGGCCGAGATGGCGGCGGGACAAAAGACGCTGATCGACTTGACGCCGTTCAAAGCCGGTCGCTTTTAGACGCAAGTCCGGCGGATATCGGGATGGATCGCGAGATTTCGATCTCTATTCACATGGATTTCCGCCGGAAATGGACAGTTTTCCCACCATGGTTTCAGCCAATATCCTGATCTGCGATCTCGTCGGCCTCCGCTTCGATGCGCGGGGCATGCCGGATTTCAGCGAGACCAAGGCCCATATCGAGGCCCGCGGCGGGCTGTTCCACGAAACCGGCATCGACATGGCCGGCCCGCTCGAAAGCGGCCGGCTGCACTTCTTCTACCAGCCCGATCTCAGCACTCGGGAGGAACTGCTCGCCGCGGCCGGCGACGGGCAATACGACGCCGTCATCGCGGCGGCGACCTTCATTCCCGCCGAAGCGAAGTTCCGGCTCGGCGGCGTGCGCATCGGCGCCGGCACCGGCAACATGGGCTCGGCCTCGTGGGGCGGCGGCAGCGGCAATGGCGGCGAGGCGCCGCTGATGAACACGCCCGGCATCAACAGCCGCGCCACCGCTCAGATGGCCATGAAGGCGCTTCTGAAGGTCCGCCCGGACCTGCCCGTCGACGACTTGCACAGGCTCGTCGCCGAGGGCAATTTCGATACGGGAAAGCAGTTGCGCGACTACCCGACGGCCAAGCTCGAAGGCAAGAAGCTCGCGGTGATCGGCTACGGCAATATCGGCCGGGAGCTCGCCAAGCTCGGACAGGCATTCGGCATGCGCGTGGCCATTCATGCGCGACCGCACCGCAGGAAATGGATCGAGCTCGAAGGTTTCGACTATGCCGCGGACCTCGTCGAGGCGGCGCGCGGCGCGGACGCGCTGTCCGTCCATGTCGGTCTCGGCGCGTTCGATGCGGAAAAGCAGCGTCATGCGAACGCCGGCCTGATCGGCGACGCCGTGTTCGCCGCGCTCAACCCGGGCGCCGTGGTGATCAACTACGACCGTGGCGAGTTGGTCGATGTCGCGGCACTTCGGCGCGCGCTCGATACCGGCAGGGTCGACCATGCGGCGATCGACGCCGATCTGTTCAAGGATCCAACGACGGGAGCGCTTTCCGGCCCGATGCTGCCCTATCTCGCACTGCTCGACGAGCATGGCGACAGGTTGGAGCTGTTGCCGCATGCCGCGGCCGACACCGACCACCCGTCGCGCGTCGCCGGCGCACGCCAGGCCGTCGACCAGATTTTCGCCGCCATCGTCGACCGGCAGCTCTTCAACCTCAAAGGAACCTTGCCGGGCGGCTATACCGACATGGGCGCCAGGGTTCCCGACGGGGTCGGCGGCATCAGGTCTTCGACGCTGCTTGCGCTCGCAGGCAACCAGGCGGAGGCCGAGGCGCTGGCCTCGTCGAGCGCCAAGATCGCTTCGTTCTTCGAGCGCGCCTCCGGCGGCTCGAAACAGGAGCTGCAAGATCAGATTCGCGCGGAGGGCGAGGCCGTGGCGGAGGCGCTGAACAGGCTCGCGACGCTGCTGCGGAAGCACGGTCTCACCGGGCCTTTCGCCTGACAGGCACCTGAACCCGCTGCGGCGATGACGCCCGGCGCCGATGTGCTCCACCTCACTTTGGCTGGCCCCGGACACCATCACGGCCGCACCGCCGGCGTCTCGACCGGCAGGCCGCGCGAGCGCTCCATCAGGTAGAGTTCCAGGTCGATGGACTCGGGTGCGCCGAAGGCGAAGGGCTCGGCCCTCACCCCGATCATGCAATTGCGCAGGCGCCGCTGCAGCGAGCCGACCGTCTGCCACTCCAGGCGATAGAGGGGATAGCCGTTCGGATGCGCCTGCGGGATAACGCCGCCGCCCAGCCGCTTGCCCCAATTGGCGTCATGGCAGGTGGCGCAGGAGAGGTCGAGCTGGCCGATGCGGCTCTGGAACAGGCGGCGGCCGTTGTCGCGGAACGGCGCGAGCCGCGGGTCGGCCGCCGGCGTCACCGGCATGCCGCGCGACTGGTGCGCGACATAGCTGGTGAGCGCCAGCAGTTCGTCCGATTCCGGCGCCAGCGGCTCGGCCTGCTGGCGTGAAGCGCGGCAGGAATTGACGCGCCCGGCAAGGTCGATCGGCCGCCCCGTAGCCTCGTCGAAGGCCGGATGGCGGGCGGCGACACCGCGCATCGACTGGGCCGCATCGCCGTGGCAGCCGGCGCAGGCGACATTCGCCCGGCCCTCCGGCTGCCGCCAGAGCTGCTCGCCTTGCAGCACCCACAGCATGCCGGGATTGCTCGTGTCGTCGGCCTGCAGGGCCTGTGTCTCGCGCGTCATGAAGTCGAAGCCGGAGCGCTTGTCACCCTCCTCGATGCCGGCGGCGGCGACCACGCCGCAGATCAAGGCGGCGGCGATGCCGGCAAGGCCCCAGAGGGCGCGCATCAGCTCACCGTGATATCAGCCGACGCTGTCTGCGTCTCGCCCGCGTCATCGGTCCAGGCGAAGCTGATGGTGCCGCTCGTCGTGGCGACGAGCGTGAAGGCGATGAAGGGATTGGCCGACATCGCCGGGAACAACTCGGCGGCAAATACCTCCTCGCCGTCATAGGCGCAGACGAAGCGGCGGATGATGTCGCGCGGCATGTTCACGCCGTTCGGACCCATGCGGTAGCCGGTCTCCATCGAATGCGCGACCATCGCCCGAATCTCGACGATCTCGCCGCGCCTGGCCGTCTTCGGCACGTTGATCAGCGCCCGCGCCATCACGAAAGGTCCTCGATACAGGCGGCCAGCGTAACGATGGCGCTCGCGCGGCTCGACCAGAAGCTGCCGTCGCTCATCTCGGCGACGGCGACGACCACCTGCGAGGTTGCAAGCCGGATGCGCGTCGACACCTCCGCGCGGCCGCAGCGCGGCCCGAGTTGGAAGACGACGACATTCGCCTCCGGATTCTTCTCGTTGAAGACCCCGATGCGGCGCACATGGTCGGCCGCCGTCATCGGGCTTTCAGCGGCAATCGTGATGCCGACGGCATTGCCGTTCTCGACCAAAGGCGGCAGCTCCAGCCGGACGCGCCCATCCAGCACCTCGGCGCCGCCGGTGAAGGTGTTTATCGCCTCCTCCAGGCTTGGCCGGGCCAGCACCCGGCGCGGCAGACTGACGACGACCAGCCCGGCAAGTCCGGCTGCCAGCACCTGCCGCCTTCCGATGGGGAACGAGAGATTTTGATTTCGGCTCGGGTCGTCCATTCCTACCCTTTCAGCGTCGCCAGATAGGCGACGATGTCCTCGATGTCGGCGCCCGACAGGATCGGCTTGCCGCGCCAACCGGCGGCGATGCGCCGATCCTCCTCATCCACGACCCGGTAATAGGACGGCATGATCGTGTCCGGCATCAGCCGCCGCATGTCGACGACGCGCAGCCGGATCTGGCCTTCGGAAAGCCGCGCGCCGACGCCTGCAAGGCCGGGCGCCAAATTGCCGTGCAGATGCGGATCGGGGAACGGGCCGGCGTGGCAGAGCGTGCACAGGCTGCGGTGCCGGTCCGACATCAGCACCGCCCCGCGCTCCGGATCGCCCGTCCCACCGGTGAGCGGTTGAAGGATCGCGTCGCCGGTCACGATGTAGGCTCCCGCCTTCTCGCTGGCAGGAGAGCTTCCGCGTTTCGGACCCCCACCCCTAACCCCTCCCCTCGAAGGAGAGGGAGACTCTGCGACCGCCATGTCGCGCAAACCGGTTGACGATTGGCCTTCAGCGGAAGTGCAACCAAGTCCCCCTCCCGCTTGTGGGGAGGGGTTAGGGGCGGGGGTAAAGACACACGCGGCAACCTCGTCGCCGCGAGCGGCCGATGCGACAAGCGCCATTGCCATCACAAGACCGGCTATACCTTTCATCCGAACACTTCGCTGGTGATCGTCCGAAACCAGTCCTCGGCATAGACTGCCTCGAGTTCGCGAACGTCCGTGGCCGCATCGAGCGGGCTGACGCCGCCCGCACCCTCGACTTCCGCCAGCAACCCATCGCGCGGCTGGTAGACGCCGGCGATCGAAATGCCGTAATCCGGCGCCACCAGGCTGTAGCAGGTGTTGATGAGTTTCGGCTGCGCCGGCTCCCGCTCCCGCAGCAGGGCAGCGACCGCCGCCGCGCAGGCTTTCGCCTGGGCGTTGGCGCTGAATGCGGATTTCGGCATCGCTCCGCCGATTGCAGCGTCGCCGACGACATGGATGCCGGGCTGGAGGCGCGACTCGAAGGTGACCGGATCGATCGGGCACCAGCCCGTCCGGTCGGCGACACCGGCGGCCTGCGCGATCGCCCCCGCCCGCTGCGGCGGGATGACGTTGGCGACGTCGGCCTTATGGCTGCCGAACTCGGTCACCAGCGTCTTCGTCGCCGGATCGACTTCCGTCACCCGGCCGCCGGCCGACAGCGGCACCCATTCGATCAGGCCGGGATAGAGTTCGCGCCACGCCGCCTCGAACAGACTCCGCTTCGAGAAGGTGTCCTTGGCGTCGAGGATGATCAGTTTCGACCGCGGCTTGGCGGTCTTGAGGTAGTGCGCGATCAGGCTCGCCCGCTCATAGGGGCCGGGCGGGCAGCGGAAGGGATTGGCGGGGGCCGAAATGACGACCGTCCCGCCGTCCGGCATCGCCGCCAACTGATCGCGCAGCAGCAGCGTCTGCGGCCCCGCCTTCCAGGCATGCGGCATGATCTCGGCGGCCGCTGCGTCATAACCCGGCAGCGCCTCGAAGTTGAGGTCGATGCCGGGCGCCAGCACCAGCCGGGCGTAGTCGATGTCGGTGCCGTCATCCAGCCGGACGCGGCGGCGCTCGGTATCGACGGCTGCCGCCCGCTTGTGGATCAGCGCGATGCCGTCGAAGCCGTCATAGCCGAAGGTCTGCGCCTCCATGCCGCGCAACCCCGCCAGCACGGCATTGCTGAACGGACATGCGATGTAGCTCGTCTCCGGCTCGACCAGCGTGACCGCGATATCACCATTCAGCAGGGCGAGCGCGCGGGCGCAGCTCGCGCCGGCAAAACCGCCGCCGATCACCACGACACGTGGGCGCGCCTGCGCATGGACATGCGGTGCGGCAAGCATGGTCGCGGCGATACTTGCCGCCGCGCCGCCGAGCAGAACCCTACGGCTGGGCATGGCGCTCCGCCTCCGGTCGGGCGAGCCATTCGGCGATGGCGCGCGTCTCTTCCTCGGTAAATCCCCGGGCGATACGGCCCATCACCGTCGCCGAACGCTCGCCGTTGCGGAAGGCCTGCATCTGCACGGCGATATCGGCCGCCGCATGATTTTCCAGAGACGGGATAGCCGAGCCGAGCGCCGCCGGCCCGTGGCAGCCGCTGCAGGCGGCAGCACCGGGCGGCGCGGCGACCTGCACCGGTGTGTCGGCCAGAGCCGGCGCGGCCGCCGCCAGGGCGGCAAGCAGGACAGTCGCGGACAATCGCCCGCGCCCGTCCTTCATCCTGTCATGCCAGGTCATGGTTCTTCAGCGGCAGCGTGCGGATGCGTTTGCCTGTGGCCGCGAAGATGGCGTTGAGGACGGCAGGCGCGGCAACCGCGATGGTCGGCTCGCCGACGCCGCCCCAGAAACCGCCGGACGGCATGATGATCGTCTCCACCGCCGGCATGTCGGCCATGCGCACGACCTCGTAGCTGTCGAAGTTTTCCTGCTCCATGCGCCCGCCATTGACGGTGCATTCGCCGTACAGGCAGGCGGAGAGGCCGTAGACGAAGGAGCCTTCGACCTGCCGCTCGATCTGCGCGGGGTTGACCATATGGCCGGGATCGGTGGCGGCGACGATGCGGTGAATCGTCAACTGTCCGTCGGTGACGGATACTTCCGCCGCCGCCGCGACATAGCTGCCGAAACCCATGATCTGCGCAAGGCCGCGATGGATGCCGGCCGCAGGCGGGGTATCCCAGCCGATCCGCTCCGCCACCGCCTCGAGCACGGCAAGGTGCTTCGGATGGTTGGCCATCAGCTTGCGGCGGAAGGCGAGCGGGTCTTGCCCTGCCTCATGAGCGAGTTCGTCCATGAAGCACTCCACGTAGACGGCGTTCTGATTGAGGTTGACGCCGCGCCAGAAGCCCGGCGGAATTGGCGGGTTGCGCATGGCATGGTCGATCAGCAGATTATCGACCCCGTAGGCCAGCGTACCTTCCGCGCCGGTGAGCACGAGACCCTGGAAGACGACCGGATCCATGCCTCCCTGCATTCCTTCCGGCCGCACCGCCGCCAGGATCGACTGGCCGGAAATGCGCATGTGCAGCGCGGTGAGATTGCCGTCGGCGTCGAGCGCGCCGGTCAGCTTGCACTGCGTGGTCGGATGGTAGGCGCCGTGCAGCATGTCCTCCTCGCGCGACCAGATGAGTTTCACCGGCGTTCCCGGCATCTGCCTGGCGATGCCGACGGCCTGGCGCACATAATCCTGGAAATTGCCGCGCCGGCCGAAACCGCCGCCGAGATGAATCTTGTGCACCTCGCATTGCTGCACCGGCAGGCCGGCTGCCTCGGCGGCCGCCGCCAGGCTCGCCTCGCCGTTCTGGGTCGGCACCCACACCTCGCAGCGCTCCGGCGTGTAGAGCGCCGTGGCGTTCATCGGCTCCATGGTGGCGTGGTTCTGGTAGGGGAAGGCGTAGGTCGCGGTCACCGTGCGGGTTGCCGAAGCCAGAACCGCGCGGGCATCGCCCGCCTCGGCACCGATGAAGGCATCCGTGGCGTCGAGCCCTTCCGCCAGCATCGCCGCGATGGAGGCGCTGGTCACGTCGCGGTTGGGGCCTTCGTCCCAGGTGACCGGAAGCGCATCGAGCGCCGTCTTGGCCTGCCACCAGGTGTCCGCGACCACGGCGACGGCCGTCTCGTCGACCTGCACCACGTTGCGGACACCCGGCATGCTGGCGACCGCGGCGGCGTCGAATCCCGCGACCTTGCCGCCGAAATAGGGGCAGGCGCGGATCACCGCGTTGAGCATGCCGGGCAGCTTGAGGTCGATGCCGTAGACCTGGGAGCCGTTGAGCTTGTCGGCGGTATCGAGCCGGGGCAGCGGCTTGCCGGCGATGGTCCAGTCCTTGGGATCCTTGAGCGGAACGTTGGCGGGCGGCGTGATCCGCGCGGCCGCCGCCGCCAACTGCCCATAGGAAGCAGCCCGGTCGGACGCCGCATGCGTGACCATGCCCATGCTCGCCACGCATTCGCTTGCCGGCACACCCCACTCGGCAGCGGCGGCGGCGATCAGCATCTCGCGCGCGGTCGCACCGCCCAGGCGAACGTATTCGTGCGATTCGCGAATGCCGCGGCTGCCGCCGGTCGAGAAATTGCCCCAGACGCGGTCGCGCGCCAGATTCTCGGCCGGAGACGGATATTCGGTCGTGACCTTCGACCAGTCGCAGTTCAGCTCCTCGGCGACGAGCTGCGCCAGGCCGGTCAGCGTTCCCTGCCCCATCTCGGAGCGGGCGATGCGGATCACCACCGTGTCGTCCGGCCTGATCACCACCCAGGCGTTGATCTCCGGCACGGTCTCGGCGCCTTGCGCATGCGCGGGCTCGAGAAAAGGTACGTTGAAGCCGAGAGACAGGCCGCCGGCCGTCGAGGCGACGCCGACGATGAAGCTGCGGCGCGAGATGGAGATTATCGCGTTCATGACCGTTCTCCTCAGCCGCCCTGGGTGGTGGCTTCACCGCCATTGGCGGCAAGCTTGATGGCGGCGCGCACCCGGTTGTAGGTGCCGCAGCGGCAGATGTTGGTGATCTCGGCGTTGATGTCCTCGTCGGTGGGGCTAGGGTTCTGCTGGAGCAGACCCGCCACCGCCATGATCATGCCGGCCTGGCAGTAGCCGCATTGCGGCACGTCGAGCGCCAGCCAGGCCTGCTGGACCGGATGCGAGCTGTCGGGCGAAAGCCCCTCGATCGTGGTGATCTGCTGGTCCGCCTCCACCGCGCTCACCGGAAGCACGCAGGAGCGCGTCGCAACGCCGTCGATGTGGATCGTGCAGGCGCCGCAGGCGGCCACGCCGCAGCCGTATTTCGTTCCCGTCAGCCCGATCTGCTCGCGGATCACCCAAAGCAGCGGCGTGTCCGGATCGACTTCGACCTCCCGTGGGGTGCCGTTGATGGTCAGTCTGGCCATTTGCGTTCCTTTCGGTCAAAAGCTGGCTTGGGAATCACGACCCGTTTGCGGCGCACTCAGGCGGCCGGACGGGAATCCCGGCTAGCGGCGGGGCCAAGCTAGGCGGGAGCTGTCGCAGAACCTTGTCCCGGCGACCGGCAGTTCATCGCAAGCTGTCGCAGGCAGATGCGCCTGTTACATTTCGTTACACTTCTCACGTTTTGTTGAAGTCGCCGGAGATTGCCGCCATGGTGCGGAAGGTGAACATCCGTGTAGAGGCGGACTGAATATCGTCGATGCTTGCCGATTATTGGCAGGCCCTGGAGCATTGCATGGAAGCGACGCAGCACATCGCGGTCGTCGACGACCACAGGGATATCCGCGACCTCGTTGGGAAATACCTCACCCAGCAGGGTTATCGCGTCAGCGTCGCCGACAGCACGACGGCGCTGAAGCGGCTGCTCGAGCGCAGCCTGCCGGATCTCATCGTGCTCGACATCATGATGCCGGGCGAGGACGGGCTCGCTGCCTGCCGGCATGTGCGCGGCACCGTCGACGTGCCGATCATCTTCCTCACCGCCATGGCCGAGGAGGTCGACCGCATCGTCGGCCTGGAGATCGGCGCCGACGACTACCTGACCAAACCCTTCAACCCGCGCGAGCTCTTGGCGCGCATCAAGGCGGTGCTGCGACGCGTCAACAGCCTGCCGCCGCAGCGCGGCCGGCTGAAGTCGAGCGCGCTGCGCTTCGACCGCTGGACGCTGAATGTCGGCCGCCGCGAGCTGGTCGGCCTCGACGGCGTCGCGGTGGCGCTGAGCACGGCCGAGTTCCGCTTGCTAACCGCCTTCATCGAGCATGTCGGCATCGTGCTCAGCCGCGACCAGCTGCTCGACCTGACGGTCGGCCGCACCGCCGACGGGTTCGACCGCGCCATCGACAACCAGGTGAGCCGACTGCGCAAGAAGATCGAGGCGGATCCGAGAAACCCCATGCTGATCAAGACGCATTGGGGCGGCGGCTACTGCTTCACGGCAGAGGTGGCCCAGGCATGATGCTGCTGTGGAGACGAAGCCTCGCGGCCCGCTTCCTCACGCTGGTGCTGTTCGCCCTGGCGCTGTCGCAGGCGATCACCTTCCTGATCTCCTGGGACGAGCGCGGCCAGGCCCTGCACTCGGCGGCGAAGGGCGAGTTCGTCAGCCGCACCTCGTCGCTCGCCCTGCTGCTCGACACGACGCCCCCGTCGCTGCGGCCCGACATCCTCGACGTGAGCGGCACGGTCTATACGCGCTTCTGGACCTCCCGCGACGGGCCGAGCGATCCGCTGGCCTGGCAGAAGGAGGCTTTCGCTCAATTGTCCAAGCCGCTGCCGGGCGTCGCCGGCAAATACGCGGCTGCCCTGAACGGGCAGGCCTCGACGGGCGTCGATAGCGCCGATCCGTCGGTGTCGCCGCGCATGCTGGACGTGTCGACCAACGGCGTCGGCCCTTTCACGCGGCCGGCGAAATTCCTCTACATGAACGCCGCGCCGAACGGCATGGGCCTTTCCGTCCGCCTGGACGACGGCACCTGGCTGAATGCCGCCTACGCCAAGGCGATACCGAACGCGTTCTGGACGTCGCAATCGGCGATGTCGCTCGGGCTGACGGCGCTCATCCTGTCGGCCATCGCCATCTTCGGCGCGCAGGCGATCGCCCGGCCGCTGCGGCGGCTCGCCAATGCGGCCGAGCTGTTCGGCCGCGGCGAGACGGTGCCGCGCCTGCCTGAATCCGGGCCGGACGACATCCGCCTGACGGCCGAGGCGTTCAACCGCATGCAGGAGCGCCTGCAGCGCTTCGTCGAGGACCGCACGCGCATGCTGGCGGCGATCAGCCACGATCTGCGCACGCCGCTCACCTCGCTCAGGCTGCGCGCCGAATTCGTCCAGGATCACGAGCTTCAGGAGAAGATGCTGAAGACCATCGAGGAAATCCAGACGATGACCGAGGCGGCGCTTTCCTATGCGCGCGAGGACGCCGCGGTCGAGGCGACGCGGACCGTCGATCTTTCGGCGCTGGTCGGCAGCCTGTGCGACGATCTCGCCGAACTCGGCCAGAACGTCACCGTCAGCGAAGGCCCCAAGGTGCTCTACCGCTGCCGGCCGGACTCGCTGCGCCGGGCGATACGCAACCTCGTCGAAAATGCCGTCCGCTACGGCGAGCACGCGACGGTGAGCGTGGTCCGGAAGCCTGACAGCCTGGACATCGTGGTGAAGGACGGCGGGCCGGGCATCCCGACCGCCGATATGGAACAGGTGTTCGCCCCCTTCTTCCGGCTGGAACAGTCGCGCAACCGCGAGACAGGCGGCGTCGGGCTCGGCCTGTCGATCGCGCGGGCCATCGCCCGCCATCACGGCGGCGACATCCTGCTGGAGAACCGGACGAAAGGTCTGCGCGCCATCATCCGGCTGCCGCGGATCGACATGACGAAACAAGTCGCGCCGGCGCCAGCGCCCGAGGTGCCGGAGCCGGCCGGCCTGAGAACCCTGCCGATCTGACAGTCTCCTTCCGATCGGGCGCGGCGATCTTGTTCCGCGTCCGAAGATTCCATCTCCTGGCCGAACAGAGAACAGAGCCTCCGCCATTTCCCATCCGGCCTCCCCACCCGCGCTCGGGACGCGGGCGAACCGCTCGCTGCCGCGAACGCGAATCCTCCCACGGACTACAGAGGTGATCCCATGAACCGTGCACACTCTCTCTCGCCTGCCCGCGCCGCCGTGCGGACGGCGTCGTCCCTGCCATCTCTGCCCGAAGGCGTCAGCCATGCGCGCCCGGCCTTCACCGGGCTGCTGATTGCCGTCGGATTGCTGCTGCCGACCGTCGCTTTCGCGCAGCAGGCCGACGGCGAGCGGCTGTTCCGCCAGCGCTGCGGCGCCTGCCACACCATGGACGCAAGCCAGAACCGCGCCGGCCCGCATCTGTCCGGTGTCGTCGGCCGGACGGCCGGCAGCGTCGAGGGGGCCCGCTATTCGCCGGCGATGCAGAAGTCCGGCATCGTCTGGGACAGCCAGACGCTCGATACCTTTCTCGCCGCGCCCCGCCAGACGGTCCCGGGCACGACGATGACCGTCGGCATTCCCAACGCCGAGCAGCGAGCTGCCATCATCACCTATCTGGAAGGCGCAGGCGGCTGACTGAACGCCTGCAGACGGCGGCTCGTTCGCGTGTCGACGCATAGGTAGCCGGCGGTTCCGGCCTCCGGCGCTTCATGGAACCGCGACGCGGCCGCCCGCAGCCCGCGTCGCGAAAGCATACCCTGCGTTTCAGGCCGCGTTTTTTCGAGCGAGGCGAGCGCGGATGCTGTCGACGTCGGCGCGCGGGGTCGCGGCGAACAGCGTCCTGGTGTAGCTGTGCTGCGGGTCGGAGAACACGGCGTCGCGGCTGCCGTACTCCACCGCCTCGCCGAAATACATCACCATCACGTCGTCGGCGATGTAGCGGACCACCGACAAATCGTGGCTGATGAAGACATAGGTCAGCCCGAACTCGTCCTGCAGGTCGGCGAGCAGGTTGAGCACCTGCGCCTGCACCGACAGGTCGAGCGCCGACACCGGCTCGTCGAGCACCAGCAGGCTGGGATTGAGCATCAGCGCCCTGGCGATGGCGATGCGCTGGCGCTGACCGCCGGAGAACATGTGCGGATAGCGGTTGTAATGCTCGTGGCCGAGCCCGACCTTCTTCAGCATCGCCATGGCGAGCTCGCGGCGGTCCTCGGCGGTCCGCGTCGTGTTGATCAGCAGCGGCTCGCCGAGCACGTCGCCGATCTTCTGCCGCGGATTGAGCGAACCGTAGGGATTCTGGAAGACGATCTGCACCTTGCGGCGCATTTCCGGCGTCAGACCGCCCTTGGAAATATCGACCTTCCTGCCTTCGATGAACAGCTCGCCCGCGGTCGCCGCATCGATCAGGGTGATGATGCGGGCAAGAGTCGATTTGCCGCAACCGCTCTCGCCGACGATCGCCAGCGTCCTGCCCTTGTCGACCTTGAAGCTGACGCCCTTGACCGCATGGATGGTGCGCGCCGCGCCGAACATGCCGCCGCGGATGTGGTAGTCGCGGACGATGTTCTTGCCCTCGAGGATCGGACCGGTCATTGCGCTGCTCCGCGGAAGCCGCCATCGGTCATGAAATCGGAGATCGTCGGCAGCCGATCGCCGGTGGCATTCTCCGGCAGCGCCGACAGGAGCGCCCGGGTGTAGTCGCTCTTCGGGTTCTCGAACAGCGACAGCACGTCCGCTTCCTCCATCTTCCTGCCCTTGTACTGGACGATGACGCGGTCGGCCGTCTCGGCGACCACGCCCATATTGTGGGTGATCATGATCAGCGCCATGCCGTGCTCGGCCTGCAGCCGCATCAGGAGGTCAAGGATCTGCTTCTGGATGGTGACGTCGAGCGCCGTCGTCGGCTCGTCGGCAATCAACAGCTTGGGATTGCAGGCGAGCGCGATGGCGATCATGACGCGCTGGCACTGACCGCCCGACATCTGGTGCGGGAAATGGCCGAGCCGGTCTTCCGGCTGCGGGATGCCGACCAGCTTCAGGAGTTCGATGGCGCGCGCCCGCCGCGCCTTGCGATCGAGGCCGAGATGCACCTTCAGCACCTCCTCGATCTGGAAGCCGACGGTGAAGCACGGATTGAGGCTGGCCATCGGCTCCTGGAAGATCATCGCCATGTCCTTGCCCACCATCCTGCGGCGGTCGGCGACGGACAGCGACAGCAGGTTGCGGCCGGCGAACGTCATCCGGTCGGCGCTCACTTTTGCCGACCACGGCAGAAGCCCCATCACCGCCAGCATCGACACCGACTTGCCCGATCCGGACTCGCCGACGATCGCCAGCACTTCGCGCTGGTCGATCGACAGCGACACGCCGTCGACGGCGCGGAACGGGCCGGACGCCGTCTGGAACTCGACGATGAGATTTTGGATTTCGAGAAGGGGCATTTTTGCTATACCTTGCCTGTCGGAGCTGACATCTCTGGACTTGGCCTCCTATCGAACCTACGTCCTAAGACATGGAGCACATGATGAGCCAGTCGAAGCCTCTACCCACTCCCAAGCCGATCACCGGACAAACCGGTCCTCGGCCCGGATATTGATGCTCCATTGAGTGCCGCCTCGGCGTTCTGCGCCAAATCGCGCCAGGTTTCCCACATTCTCAGATAGTCTTCATACATCGCCATCTGCTGGTCCTTGGATAAAATCCTGAACGCAGGGTCCCTCATATCCTCGACGAGACTCGCCAATGCATTTCGCTGCCGCGCGAACAGCACGACGGGATCGATGACAGTTTCCGGGAGGATATGAATGTCCTGGATGAGGGCATCGAAGACCGCCTGCCTGACCGGGCGAGGTACTGACACGGAATATCCTTCGACCGTATCGTAGCGGTGCTTCACCTCGCGGCGCTGAAGCTCGATGTCGTACTGTGAGAGATTCCGGAGTTCGGCTCGAATCTCGGCGCGCAAGGCGATCTGAAAATCCCGGATCTTCTCGTCCCGCCTGATCTGCTCGGTTCTTCGGGACTGACGAACATTGAGTTGGACCAGCACAAGGCTGACCAGCCCCGAAATAACCGCTGCAACGATTGCCGGTCCGATCCAGGCCTGCATTTCTCATGACCGCTTCAGCTTCGGGTCGAGCGCGTCGCGCAGGCCGTCGCCCATCAGGTTGATGGCGAGCACCGTGATCAGGATCGCCAGGCCTGGGAAGGTCACCACCCACCAGGCGCGCAGGATGAATTCGCGCGCTTCCGCCAGCATCGTTCCCCATTCCGGCGTCGGCGGCTGCGCGCCCATGCCGAGGAAGCCGAGGGCTGCGGCGTCGAGGATGGCGTTGGAAAAAGACAGCGTCGCCTGCACGATCAGCGGAGCCATGCAGTTGGGCAGGATGGTCCTGAACATCAGCCGCATCGGCCCGGCGCCGGCGACGCGCGCGGCGATCACGTATTCGCGGCTTTTCTCGGCCATCACAGCGGCGCGCGTCAGCCGCACGAAATGCGGCTGCAGCACCAGCGCGATGGCGATCATCGCATTGGTCAGGCCGGGGCCGAGCACCGCCACAAGCACGAGGGCGAGCAGCAGCGACGGGAAGGCCAGGATGATGTCCATGACGCGCATGATCACCGTGTCGACCCAGCCGCCGACATAACCGGCGAAAACACCGACGACGATGCCGCCGACCAGCGCCAGCGTGGTCACCACCACGCCGATGAACAGCGAGAAGCGCGCGCCGTAAAGCAGCCGCGAGAGCATGTCTCGGCCGACGGCGTCGGTGCCGAGCAGATAGCCGGCATTGCCGCCGTCCAGCCAGACCGGCGGCAGCAGCACCGCGTCGCGGTATTGCGCATTCGGCGCATGCGGCGCGATCAGCGGCGCAAGCAACGCCAGCGCCACCAGGATGACGAACACCCACAGGCCGATGACGGCGCCGCGATTCTCCGAGAAATAATACCAGAAGTCGGCGAGCCGGCGCCGGCGGGATGGATCGAGCGATACGGGTTCGATTGCGGTCGTCTGAACCATGGCGCCCTCCTCAGTGCCGGATGCGCGGGTTGATTAGGCCGTAGAGCAGGTCCACGACCAGGTTCACCAGCATGATGATGCCGGCGATGATGAGCAGCCCGCCCTGGATCACCGGGTAGTCGCGGCGGAACACCGAATCGACCATCCACTTGCCTATGCCCGGCCAGGAGAAGATCGTCTCGGTGAGGATGGCGCCGGCCATCAGCACGCCGACCTGCAGGCCGATCGTGGTGATCACCGGGATCATGGCGTTGCGCAGCGCATGCACGCCGACCACGCGGAAGGGCGACAGGCCTTTCGCACGCGCCGTACGGACATAATCCTCGCCCAGCACCTCGAGCATGGCCGAGCGGGTCTGGCGGGCGATGACGGCGAGCGGGATGGTGGCCAGCACGATCGTCGGCAGGATCAGGTGGCTGACGGCCGACTTGAAGGCGCCTTCCTGCCCCGACAGCAACGAGTCGATCAGCATGAAGCCGGTCACCTGCGGGAAGAAGAACATCAGCGAGATGCGCCCCGACACCGGCGTCCATTGCAGGATGCCGGAGAACAGGATGATCAGGAGCAGCCCCCACCAGAAGATCGGCATGGAATAGCCGACCAATGCAGCGCCCATGACGCTCTGGTCGAAGAAGGAGCCGCGCTTGATCGCCGCGAAGATGCCGGCCGGAATGCCGAGCACGATGGCGACGATGATCGCGCAGATCGACAGTTCGAGGGTTGCCGGGAAAAGCTGCAGGAACTGTTCCAGCACGGAACCCTTGGTCGAGATCGAGGTGCCGAAGTCGCCGCGCAGCACCCCCCACAGGTAGTCGAGATATTGGATGACGATCGGCCGGTCGAAGCCGAGCTGATGCGAGATCTCGGCATGCCGCTCCGGCGACATCACACGCTCGCCGGAAAGCAGCGCCACCGGATCGCCGGGCAGCATCCGGATGAACGAGAAGGCGATGATCGATACCCCGATGAAGGTCGGGATCAGCACAGCCAGCCGTCTGAGAAGAAACCGAAGCATGTGGACTCCAGATGTCCTGCGCGCTGCAGGCCCCGCCGGCCATCGCGCCGCGCATGCGATCCGCTGGCCAGCGCACGTCCGGAGCGCTGCGGGACCGTTTGCCGATCATAACAGAAGGGCGTCCGCCGTCGCGAACGCCCTTCCGCAACCTCTGCGTCGGGCCTTATTCGGCCAGATCGACGCCGTCGAAGGTAAAGTCGCCGAGCGGGCTCTGGACGAAGCCCTGCACTTCCTTGCGCATCGGCACGATCGCCAGCGAGTGGTCGAGGGTGGCCCAAGGCGCCTCGCGCTTGAACACGACCTGCGCCTCCTCGTAGAGCTTGGTGCGCTCGGCCTGGTCGCTCGCCTCCTTGGCCTTGGTGACCAGATCGTCGAACTCCTTGTTGCACCACTGCGCGCGGTTGTTGCCGCCGACGGCGTCGCAGCCGAGCAGCGTGTCGAGGAAGTTGTCCGGATCGCCGTTGTCGCCGGTCCAGCCGAGGATCACCGCGCCGTCGCGGTCCTTGGCCTTGGACTTGTCGAGATACTCGGCCCATTCATAGGAGACGATCTCGACCTTGACGCCGATCTTGTCGAAATCGGACTGGATCAGCTCGGCGGCACGGCGGGCGTTGAGCATGTAGGGACGCGCCACCGGCATCGCCCATACCTTCATCGACAGGTCCTTGACGCCAGCAGCTTCCAGGGCGGCCTTGGCCGCTTCCGGATCGTATTTGTCGTCCTCGATCGCGTCGTTGTACGACCACATGGTCGGCGGGATCGGGTTCTTGGCCGGCGTGGCGGCGCCCTGGAACACGGCGTCGACGATCGCCTGCTTGTTGATCGCCATGTTCAGCGCCTTGCGCACCTCGACCTTGTCGAACGGCGCCTGGGTGGCGTTATAGGCGAGATAGGCTACGTTCAGGCCTTCCTGCTCCGATATCTTCAGGCTCGGATCGGCCTTCATCGACGCCACGTCGGCGGCGTTCGGATAGGGCATCAGGTGGCACTCGCCGGCCTTCAGCTTCTGGTAGCGCACGGCGGCGTCGGTGGTGATGGCGAACACCAGGTCGTCGATCGGCTGCTTGCCGCCCCAGTAGTCCGGGTTGGCCTTGTAGCGGATCACCGCATCCTGCTGATAGCCGACGAAGGTGAACGGACCGGTGCCGAGCGGCATCTGGTTCATCTGGTTCATCTTGCCGTCGGCCTGCAGCTTGTCGGCATATTCCTTGGACAGGATCGAGGCGAAGGGCATCGCCACATTGGCGAGGAACGGCGCCTCCTTGCGCTTCAGCGTGAAGCGGACGGTGTGGTCGTCGACCTTCTCGATCTTGTCGAGCAGCTCGGGCATGCCCATGCCGGCGAAATATTCCCAGGACGCCCCCTCGACATATTTGTGCCAGGGATTGTCCTCCTTCCACGGCCTCTCGAAGGAGAAGATCACGTCGTCGGCATTGAATTCGCGCGTCGGCGTGAAGAAGTCGGTGGTCTGGAACTTCACGCCCTGGCGCAGCTTGAAGGTGTATTGCAGGCCGTCGTCGGAGACCTCGTAGCTCTCCGCCAGGCCCGGCTCGACCTCGGTGGTGCCCTTCTTGAACTCGAGCAGACGGTTGTAGACGGGGTGGGCGGATGCGTCGAAGGTGTTTCCGCCGGTGTAGAGCCCGGGGTCGAATCCTTCCGGCGACGCTTCCGAGCAATAGACGAAGGTTTTCGCGTTCGCCGCGCCAGCCAGCGCGGTCGCCGCCAGCAGCGCGGCCGCGAACGTCAGTTTCCTTATCATCGGGTTCTCCCTGTTCTTATTCCAAGCCCCTCTAGCAGGCTCGCGAAGGCGGCATATAAGCAAAGAATATGGGGCTTTGGAACTCCCCGCACGGTTTCCGTTCCGGAAGGGAAATTTTTGTTTCGAATTGCCGGCCGTGGCAGACATATGATTTCCTGAAAGCAGCAATCCGCGCAATTTCGCGGAATAGTTGTGCCGGCAACGGATCCTCCTCGCCGATGCCGCAACGGCCGCGGCGACGCCGTGCCGTTGCGGCATCGGCACAAACGGCGGCAAAGGCTTGCGCGGGGCAAAGCCGGCGCAATACAAAGTATGAAGAAAGCCGGCTGCCCGCAGTCGCGAGGCGCCGGCCCGCAGGGGAGGATATGTTGGCCACAGCAGCGCGCGAAACCGGCGTTCCAGCCAGGTCCTGGCTGAAGAGCTACCCGAAAACCATTCCCGCCGAGATCGGGCCGCTTCCGGCGAACTCGATCGGCGAGTTCTTCCACGCGTCGTGCCGCCGCCATGCCGACCGTCCGGCATTCGTCTGCATGGGCAAGACGATGCGCTTCTCCGAGCTCGAGGCGAAGGCGGCCGCCTTCGCGGCCTTCCTGCAGTCGAGGGGGCTCGCCAAGGGCACACGCGTCGCGGTGATGATGCCCAACATCCTGCAGTATCCCGTGGCGATGATGGGCATCCTGCAGACCGGCTGCACCATCGTGAACGTCAATCCGCTGTACACACCGCGCGAGCTCGAGCACCAGCTCAAGGATTCCGGCGCCGAGGCGATCGTCATCCTCGAGAACTTCGCCGCGACGCTGCAGGCGGTGATCGGCCGCACGTCGGTCAAGCACGTCGTCGTCGCCACCATGGGCGACCTGCTCGGCCTCAAGGGCGTGCTGGTCAATCTGGTGGTGCGCAAGGTCAAGAAGATGGTGCCGGCCTGGTCGCTGCCCGGGCACATCCCCTTCAACGCGGCGCTGAAGACGGGCGCCGGCTCCCGCTTCACGCCGGTGGAGGTCGGCCCGGACGACGTCGCCTTCCTGCAATACACCGGCGGCACGACCGGCGTCGCCAAGGGCGCGACGCTGCTGCATCGCAACATTCTCGCCAATGTCGAGCAGCTCACGTTGTGGCTGGACGATGCCTATACCGTGCGTAAAAAGCCGGAAAACCTGACATTCGTCTGCGCGTTGCCGCTCTACCACATCTTCGCGCTGACCGTGAACGCGATGATGGGCATGCAGCAGGGCGCACTCAACCTGCTGATCCCCAATCCGCGCGACATTCCCGGCTTCGTCAAGGAGCTGCGGAAGCAGCCCTTCCATTTCCTGCCGGGCCTGAACACGCTATTCAACGCGCTGCTCAACAACGAGGATTTCCGCAAGCTCGACTTCTCGTCGCTGGTGCTGACGCTGGCCGGCGGCATGGCGGTGCAGAAATCGGTGGCGGATCGCTGGCAGGCCGTCACCAAGGTCGCGATCACCGAAGGCTATGGCCTTTCCGAAACCTCGCCGGTCGCCACCGCGAACCGGGTCAACGGCGCTTCCTTCACCGGCACGATCGGCCTGCCCATACCGTCCACCGACATCGCCATCCGCGACGATGATGGCAACGATCTTCCGGTCGGCGAGGTGGGCGAGATCTGCATCCGCGGCCCGCAGGTGATGGCGGGCTACTGGAACCGGCCCGACGAGACGGCCAAGGTGATGACCGCCGACGGCTACTTCAAGTCGGGCGACATGGGTTTCATGAACGAGGAAGGCTTCACCAAGATCGTCGACCGCAAGAAGGACATGATCCTGGTCTCCGGCTTCAACGTCTATCCGAACGAGCTGGAAGAGGTGGTTGCCGGCATGCCGGGCGTGCTGGAGGTCGCCGCCATCGGCGTGCCGGACGAGCATTCCGGCGAAGTTCCGAAGCTGTTCATCGTCAAGAAGGACCAGGCGCTCTCCGAGGAGGCGGTGCGCGCCTTCTGCAAGGACAATCTGACCGGCTACAAGCGGCCGAAATTCATCGAGTTCCGCACCGAACTGCCGAAGACCCCGGTAGGCAAGATCCTGCGGCGCGAGTTGCGAGACAAACAAGCCGCGAAGCCTTGAACCGCAAACCTGGGAGGAAGCCGTGCCGGGTTCGGAGATCGACGGCGTAAGAGCCCTCCTCACCTCGCTGCCGCGGCCCGATAGCCTGGCAGAGCGCCGGGAGCGGCTGGATGCGGTCGCCTCGGTGGATGGCGTGGCGCCCGATATCGGCTTCGAAACGGTGGAGATCGGCGGCTGCCGGGCGGAATGGTCGCTTGCGCCGGGCAGCGATGCCGGCAAGGTCCTCCTGTTCTTCCATGGCGGCGGCTACTGCTCCGGCTCAATCCGCAGCCATCGCGCCATGGTGAGCGAGATCGGCCGCGCCGCCAAAGTCCGGACGCTCGCCCTCGGATACCGCCTCGCTCCCGAAAACCCGTTTCCGGCGGCGCTCGACGATACGACGGCCGCGTTCGAGTTCCTGCTGAACGACGGCTATCCAGCCACCCGGATCGCCGTGGGTGGCGACAGCGCCGGCGGCGGTCTCTCTCTTGCGCTGATGGTGCGGCTGCGCGACAGCGGCCGGCCGCTGCCGGCCTGCGCCTGGCTGGTGTCGCCCTGGGTCGACCTCGAAATGACCGGCGCCAGCATGGACGGCAAGGCGGCGATCGACCCGCTGATCCACCGGGACTATCTCGAGCAGCTCGCCGACAACTATCTCGCGGGGCATGATCCGCGCGACCCGCTGGTATCGCCCCTGTGCGCCGAGCTGGCCGGCCTTCCGCCGATCCTGGTGCAGGTCGGATCGGCGGAAACGCTGCTCGACGACGCCGTCCGGATCGCCGGCAGGCTTGGCGCGGCGGATGTGGCGACCCGGCTCGAGGTGTGGCCGCACATGATCCACGCCTGGCATCTGTGGTCGGCGCGGCTCTCCGCCGGGCGGGCGGCGACGGCATCGGCCGGCGCCTTTGTCGCCGGTCATCTCGCAGGCTGATCGGTCGCGGCGTGCGGGCGGCCCGTCGGCCGCCGATGATCTCGAAGACCGGCAACGGCAAACCTGTTCCCCGTCCTTGCGGACCGCGTGCCATCTGGCCTTATGATCACTCACAAAATTTAGGCCAAATGGAACTTTTCAAGCTGCAACTTTTTGCCGCACAATAGGACAGTTTCACTGACGAAGCGTGTTCCTGCCAGGGGCATACGGCCATGAACATCCTTTTGAAGCGTATCATCGATCGCGTCGTGCGAATCGGACACCTGAAGATCACCGGCCCGAACGGTGGCACCTCGACCTTCGGCGACGGCAGCGGACCGCTGGTGCACCTGCACATCAAGACGGCGCATGCCGAACGTGCGATCACGCTGCACCCGACGCTGGCGATCGGCGAGGCCTTCATGGAGGAGGAACTGGACTTCCTCGAAGGCGACGTGCTGTCCTTCCTGAAGCTCGTCTACGTCAATATCGGTCCGATGGGCGCGACGGATGCGTGGACGCGCGCCGTCGAAGGGCTGCGGGTCGCCTTCCGCCGGCTCCAGCAGGTCAACACCGCGGCGCGCTCGAAGCGCAACGTGCAGCGGCACTACGATCTCTCCGGCGAGATCTACAAGCTCTTCCTTGACGAGGACATGCAGTATTCCTGCGCCTATTTCGAGCGGCCGGACATGACGCTGGAGGAGGCGCAACTCGCCAAGAAGCGCCACATCGCCGCCAAGCTTGCGCTGAAACCGGGTCAGTCCGTGCTCGACATCGGCTCGGGCTGGGGCGGCCTCGGCCTCTACATCGCCAAGAATTTCGAGGCCGACGTGCTCGGCGTGACGCTGTCGACCGAGCAGCACGCGGTCTCCACCGAGCGGGTGCGGGCCGAAGGCCTGGAAGGCCATGTGCATTTCGAGATCCGCGACTATCGCAGCCTCAGCGAACGCTTCGACCGCATCGTCTCGGTCGGCATGTTCGAGCATGTCGGCGTCAACCACTACCGCACCTTCTTCGACAAATGCGCGACGCTGCTCAAGCCCGACGGCGTCATGCTGCTGCATTCGATCGGCCGCTTCGGCCCGCCATCCGCCACCAACGCCTTCATCCGCAAGCACATCTTCCCCGGCGGCTACATTCCGGCGCTGTCCGAGGTGCTGCCGGCGATCGAGAAGTCAGGGCTGATGGTCGGAGACATCGAGATCCTGCGGCTGCACTATGCCGACACGCTGAAGCACTGGCGCGAGCGCTTCCTGGCCAACCGCGACAAGGCCAAGGCGATCTATGACGAGCGCTTCTGCCGCATGTGGGAATTCTACCTGTCCGGCTCGGAAGCGGCGTTCCGCTGGCAGGACATGATGGTCTTCCAGATCCAGCTCACCCGCAGGAACGACACGGTGCCGGTCACCCGCGGCTACATGGACAAATGCGAGAAGGCGCTGGCCATGCGCGAGATGGCGCATCGCGAGATCGATGCACCGGCGCAAAAGCCGAAGCGCGGCCGCCGCAAGGTCTCCGATCGGGAGTAGCCGGTCGGCACCCCCGGGGCCGCATCTGGCCCCTTGTGGTTCGACAAAGCTCACCACGAGGGCGCTGGACGCCGCACGGCAGCATTGGGGAAAAAACTGCGGGAGCGAAAACGTGGCCTGGGGCAATGGGCACGGCAGAAGCTCCCGCAGAAAAGTTTTCTGCGAACTGGAGCCTGGGCCGGATGAACTGCCCCGCGCCCAACGGACGGACGGAGCCCACGTACTTCCAAGCAATTGAATTGTAAGGGAGGCGCGTTACGGTTGCAAGACACTTCGGCTGCCGCCGGCTTCGTCCGGCGAGGAAGAGCCGCCATGCTCCGGAAGGTGCGGGCGATCCTCCATCCCCGGCTGCCGGCGGGCGCCTTGAGTTCGCGCCGGCCACCTGCAACATAGCGCCGATCAGCATCGGATCCGTTTCATGAACTACCTGGTCTTCGCCGCGGCGGCGCTTGCAGAGATCGCCGGCTGCTTCGCCTTCTGGGCATGGTGGCGGCTGGACAGGTCGCCGCTTTGGCTGGCGCCCGGCCTGCTCTCGCTCGCCGCCTTCGCCTGGCTGCTGGCGCTGACGGACGCCGAGGCCGCCGGCCGCGCCTATGCCGCCTATGGCGGCATCTATATCGCCGCGTCGCTCGCCTGGCTTTGGCTCGCCGAAGGCATGCGGCCGGACCGCTGGGACATGCTGGGGGCAGCCGTCTGCCTCGCCGGCGCATCCGTCATCCTGTTCGTGCCGCGCCCCGCCTGAACATGGAGCTGCCTCCAGCCCTGCGGCAGACGGTCGACCGGCTGCTGGAGAACACGCCTCTGGCCGAGCTGCGCCGCGCCGCCGGCCTGCTGTCCAGCCGCTACCGCGCCGAGCTGCGCGACGGGCGGCTGCATCTCGACGGCGAGCTCGCGGTCAAGGCCTATCTGGCGACGCGGCTGCCGGCGACCTATGCCGCCGTGCGCGCCAGCTTCGAGGCCGTCTCGGAGGTGCTGCCGGATTTCGCGCCGCAAACGCTGCTCGATCTCGGCGCCGGTCCGGGCACCGTGCTGTGGGCGGCGAGCGATCGCTGGCCCAGCCTCGCCGATGCGCAGCTTGTCGAGGCGAGCGCGGCGGCGCGCGCCGCCGGCGAGACGCTCGCCACTGCCCTGCCCGCCGCCGAGACCCGCTGGATCGCCGGCGACGCCACGCGTACGCTGCCCGCTCTCGGCCCCGCCGACCTGGTCACGCTGTCCTACGTGCTCGACGAGCTCGCGCCGCAGGCGCTGCCGCCGCTGGTCGACCGGCTGTGGGCGCTGACCGCCGGGGTGCTGGTGGTGGTCGAACCCGGCACGCCGGCGGGCTGGGCCCGCATCCTTGCCGTTCGCGAGCGGCTGATCGCCGCCGGCGCGCATCTGCTCGCTCCCTGCCCGCACGCTGCCCCCTGTCCGCTCGCGCCGCCCGACTGGTGCCATTTCTCGCGGCGCGTCACCCGCTCGCGGCTGCACCGGCTGGCCAAGGACGGCGACGTGCCGTGGGAGGACGAGAAGTACATCTTCGTCGCCGCCTCGCGCCGGCCGGGAGACCAGCCGGCCGCACGCGTCATCGCTCCGCCGCGGGCCGCCAAAGGCATGGTGAAGCTGAAGCTCTGCCGCGCCGACGGCTCGGCCGGCGAGACGACCGTGACCAAGCGCGAGGGCGAAACTTTTCGCATCGCCCGGCGGCTCGACTGGGGGGATGCGGTCGCGGCGACCGAGGGTCGGCAGGATCGCGTGCCGGAGTAATGCCAGCGGTTGGCTGCCCTGACGGCCGGCGCCATCCCCGTCGTCCCGCCGGTCACTTCTTCCCGTAATCCTTCGGCGAGCCCGGGACGGAGAGGCGCCTTCCAGGCGTGGTGGGCCTCGAGTATCATTGAGTTCGAGGAGCGGCGCCAGTTGACGGGGAGGCGGCGGACGCGCTTCCGGAACCGCCGACTGCAGGATGCCTTCGGTCGAGCACTGCCGCGGCGACCCCACCCGGCCGCTTCGCGGCCACCCTCCCCTCAAGGAGGAGGGAAGGCCGCGCCTCATCCTCGCCACGCTGCCTTGCGGCCCTGGCCATTGTTCAAAGAGCGCTCCCTGCCGCGGAGGGAGAAGTCGGGAAGCGGGGCGCTGGGCCGAGCCTCTTTAGTAAAAACATGGCGCGGCCTTCGCGCCCCGCCGGCGATTTCGGGCACCATCCCGTTCCGCTTCGCTATAGCTCCGGCTCCGGCTTCTTGCGTCGCCTCGGCTGGCCATGCCGCAGCACTCGTCCAGTGCGCCCCGCACATAGTTGCGGAGGAGGAACCTTCGGACGGGCCTCCCCGAGCGCGGGCTACGTCTTCCCGCACCGGAGGCGCCGGTCCCTCCCCACCAAACCACCGTCGCGACCGGCGTTCCCGCGGGAGGAACTGCCGGGGATTATCGGAGAGACGGAAAGGGAGGGGATAGAAATCGGCTGAAACGCGTCTCTTGCCTGCCGCCGGGATTGCGGAGAAAGCGGGTAAGTGCTGGGGACAGTTGCCTTTTTCTGCCAGCACCAGCCTTGAAGCGGCACCGCTTTTCTACGGAAAGAAAATAAACTGTCCCCTGCCGCCACTTCGAGCATCGAACCCGTGAGGACGAATTTTCGAGCTGTCCGTGGACCGGAAACCAGCTCCCGCGCCCCTTACCCGATGGTCTCGATCAGGCCCGCCAGCTCGCCGAGATGGACGATCTCGCGATAGCGCGGCTGGTCGGCAGGAGCCTCGGCATGCTCGAAGGCCCAGGTGAGGTCGTGCGGCACATAGACGCCCCAGCTGCCTGCCCTGAGCGCCGGCACGACATCCGACTTCAGCGAGTTGCCGACCATCATGGCGTGCGCCGCGCCGTCGCCGTGGCGGGCGAAGATGCGCTCGTAGGTGCCGACCGACTTGTCGCTGACGATCTCGACCGCCTCGAAGAAATCGCCGAGCCCGGACTGCGCCAGCTTGCGCTCCTGGTCGATCAGGTCGCCCTTGGTGATGAGCACAAGACGATAGCGGCCGCGGAGCCGCTCCAGCGTCTCGGCGGCATGCGGCAGGGTCTCGATCGGATGCGCCAGCATCTCGCGGCCGGCCGCAAGAATCTCGCCGACGACGGAGGACGGCGCCTTGCCTTCGGTGATCTCGACCGCGGTCTCGATCATCGACAGGGTGAAGCTTTTTATGCCGAAGCCGTAGAAGGCGATGTTGCGCCTGGCCGCCTCCAGCAGCCGCGCGGACAGGTGCTCCGGCGCCGCGTAGTCGGCAAGCAGCGCCTGAAACCGCTTCTCCGTCATCTGATAGAACTGCTCGTTCTGCCAGAGCGTGTCATCGGCGTCGAAGCCGATCGTGGTGAGCCGGGCCATGCAATTCAATCCTCCTCGCCGCTGACCTACCCAGCGGGAGTGAACATGGCAAGGCGCCGGCGCTGCGGCGTGGGCAGAGGCATCGCGGCCGGCGCTTTCTCTCCCCCGAGGACCGGCTAACGTGTTTCAGGCATCTCGATTGGTTGTAGCTTACCATCCAGACGCAGCCAGTCTTCCGCCGACTTTGGCTTCGCCACCAAAGTCGGCGGAATATATGAACCCGACAGCCGATCGGGTGTCGAGGGTAACGTCCGAGGCCAGATCGCTTCAGATTCCGCCGGAAAACCCCTCCGCCGGGGTCTGCCGCACCTCTTCGAGCATCCAGGCGCGGAAGGCGGAGACGCGCGGCTCGTCGGTCATCTCGACGGGATAGACGAGATAATAGGCGAATTCCGGCGCCATCTTCAGGCCGAGATCGAAAGGCCGCACCAGCCGGCCAGCCGACAGGTCGTTGGCCACCATCGAGAAATCGCAGAGCGCCACGACATTGCCCTCGATCGCCGCCTGGATGACGCTGCCGGAATCGGAGAACAGCACGCAGCGGCGGTCGTCGAAGTCGTCGATGCCGGCGGCCGCCATCCACATGCGCCAGTTCGGCCAGGTGACGCCCTGGCGCGACCATTCGATATGGACCAGCGTGTGGCGCAGCAGGTCGCGCGGCTCCTTCAGCGGCGGCCCCGACTTGAGCAGGCGCGGGCTGCACACCGGGACGATGAGGTTGTCGAACAGCCGGTGCGACGCCAGCCCGGCATAACGGCCGGCGCCGAAGCGGATGGCCATGTCGACGTCGTCGCGGCCGAAATCCCTGAGGTCGAAGCAGATGTCGAACAGAAGCTCGATGTCCGGCCATCTCTCGCGGAAGCGGTCGAGCCTGGGCACCATCCATTTCGATGCGAACAGGCCATCCATCGTAATCTTGAGTTGGGTGACGCCGCGCGACAGTTTTCGCGCCCGCGCCGCCGCCTTGCCGAGCAGGTCGAGCGCCTCGCCGGCCGCCTCGTGGAAGACCGCGCCGGCCGGCGTCAGGCGGATGGTGCGGCTGGTGCGCAGGAACAGCGCGACGCCGAGCTGATCCTCGATCTCCTTGATCTGATGGCTCACGGCGGCCGGCGTCAGCCCGAGCTCGGCCGCCGCGCGCGAAAAATTGAGGTGGCGGCCCGCGGCATGCAGCACCTTCAGCGCGCGTGTCCCAGGGATATGCACGATCCCACCATCTTCAAGAAAAGTTTGTAGACCATGCAAATATTCCTCGTTTTCCCTTTTTATTTCAATGCCCTATTTTAGTAGGCAGGAAACATTCTGAAAGCGATGGACATGATTACCCCTGCTGTCTGCGCTCCGCCGGCATGCGCGGAGCGAACGCCTTCGCTCGCCCTGCGGCTTGCCGAATTCATGCGCGGCGCCTTTTGGCGCCGACGCGCGATCAACGACCTGGAGAAGCTCGACGACCGCGCGCTGCGCGACATCGGCGTCGAGCGCGGCGACATCGCCACGCATGTCGACAGGGCGATGACGAGGATCACGCTGTCGACGCTCGGCCGGTAAGCGGCGGATCGATACCGTCCGGAACCTTGTAAGCCCTTACTTACCGATAGCCGGTCGCGTCGGCCGGCTTGCCGGCATGCTCCACCTCGACGATGTAGCGCCACGCATCGGGCCGCGAGCCGTCGAGGTCGGTGAAGCCGTAGACCTGCGCCAGCCCGCCGCTGGACAGCGACTGGCCGTTCCAGCGCGCCCGCTGCGGGTCGGCGGCGAGCGCCGCCACGGCGCGGCCGACGAAGCGCGGCGTCTCCGAGATGACGAAATGCGGCACCTTCGCGGTCGCGTCGCGCCAATTGTCCTCGCGGACGCCGAAGGCCTCCAGCATCATCTCGGAGCGCAGCCAGCCCGGCGTCAGCGACACCGAGGTGGCGCCATGCGGGGCGAGGTCCTTGGCATGCGACCAGCCCATGCGGTTCACCGCCACCTTGGCGAGATCGTAGAAGGGCGACAGCCGATAGGTCGTGGCATTGTACTCGGCGGTGCCGTCGGTGACCTCCACCAGGAGGCCGCCAGGCCGCTCGATCATGAGCGGCAGCGCGTAATGGGCGGTGATCAGATGGGTGTCGATGCCGAGCCGCAGCATGCGCAGGCCGTTGCCGAGATCGTGGTCCCAGACCGGCTTGTTCCATTCGAACAGCTTTTCGCCGCCCCAGATGTCGTTGACCAGGATGTCGAGGCGGCCCTGCTCGGCGCGGATACGGGTCACCAGCGCCTTCACCTCCTCCGGCACGAGATGGTCGGTCGGAACGGCGATGCCCGTGCCGCCGGCCGCCGTCACCAGCTCGGCCGTCTCTTCGATGGTCTCCGGCCGCTGGTATTCGGACTGCCGGTCGCGGGTCGTGCGCCCGCTGACATAGACCGTCGCGCCCGCCGCCCCCAGTTCGGTCGCGATGCCGCGGCCGGCCCCGCGCGTCGCGCCGGCGACCAGCGCCACTTTTCCTTGCAGCGTCATTGGATTCTCCCGAATTATCCGTCGCGTCGGGCTGGCGCCCGCCGTCGTTTCAAGATATATAAATGATTATTCGGTTATAAACGGAAGTCAAGATGCCCCGGCCAAAAACACTGCCCGACCGCGACGTGCTGGAGGCGGCGCTGCGCATCATCCACGAGCGCGGACCCGAGGCGCTGACCTTCGCCAGCCTGGCAACAGCCTGCGGGCTGTCGCCGGCGACGCTGGTGCAGCGTTTTGGCGGCAAGGACGAACTGAAGCGCGCCGCCCTGCTGCACGCCTGGGACGGGCTGGACGACAAGACGGCTCGCCTCGCCGGAACGGTAGCCAAGACACCGGACGGCGCGGTGCAAATGCTGGTCGGCCTGTCGGGCGACTATGGCGGCATCGAAGCCTATGCCGAGGGCCTGCTGGTGCTGCGCGAGGACCTGCGCGACCCGGCCTTGCGGGCGCGCGGCGCGGCGTGGAAAGAGGCGTTGACGGGCGCCCTGGAGGCGTGCTTTTCCGCCACGCCGCACGCGCCGCCGGGCATCGGCCTGCTGATGGCGTCGCAATGGCAGGGCTCGCTGCTGTGGTGGGGGTTCGATCCCCGGGGAAGGCTGGACGATTTTGTCGAGGACGGGCTGAGGCGTTTCGTCGAGGCGGTTGTGATGGAGGGTGCACGTCACGATTGATCGTGTCGCCGACGCTCGGCGGAGTACTCCCCCTCTCCGTCTCGCCCTTCGGGCTCGCCACCTCTCCCCCACTTCGTGGGGGCGAGGAATTGCTGCCGTGACGCCGGCGCTTGTCCAGCCTGGGTTCCTCGCCCCTGCGAAGCGGGAGAGAGGTGGCGAGCCCGAAGGGCGAGACGGAGAGGGGGTTCTCTGTCCGGCGTCAGGAAGGCTCAGAAGAGGCAGAGGGCTTTCTCACAACCCCATGCCGCTGCGCGGCAGCTTGATCAGGTCGCCGAAGGTGGCGCGCAGGCGGTCGTCCAGAAGCTTCGGCACATGGCGGGGGAAGCGCTCAGCGAGCACGCGCTTCTTCTCGGCGATGGCGCGCGCAAGAATGTCGGGCTTGCCCTTCTCGTTCCATTCCTTGGGCGAAAAACGGTCGCCGACGGCGGGATAGAAATATTCGGTCTGCATGAGGCGCAGCGTCTGCTCGTTGCCGAGATAATGGCCGGGGCCGTTGAGGCAGACTTCCGTGATGGTATCGATCGACAGCGCGGCGTCGGTGACCTCGATGCCGCGCACGCAGCGCTGGCAATAGCCCAGCATGTCGTTGTCGATGATCAGGCTTTCCAGGCAGAAGCCGAGCAGCGAGGCATGCATGCCGGCCGATTCGTAGACCAGATTGAGGCCCGACAGGCCCGCCATGACGTCGGTGATGCCCTTTTCGAAGCCGGACTGGATGTCGGGCAGCTTCGAATCGGCCATGCCGGCGGCGGAACCGCCCGGCAGGTCGTAGAACTGCGCCATCTGCGCACAGGCGGCCGTCAGCAGCGCCTGCTCGGCCGAGCCGCCGGACATGGCGCCGGTCCGCAGATCCGACACGAACGGCCAGGTGCCGAAGATGGCGGGATGACCAGGCTTGAGCGCGTTGACGTAGACCAGCCCGACCAGCACCTCGGCCACCGCCTGCACCACCGCGCCGGCGATCGCCGCCGGCGCAGTCGCTCCGGCCTGCCCGGCCGACAGCAGCAGGATCGGGATGCCGCCTTCGACGCAGGCCTCCAGCACGCCGCAGGCATCCTCGGCGAATTTCATCGGCGGCACGACGAAGCAGTTGGAGTTCGACACGAAGGGTCTTGCGCGGAACCTCTCCTCGCCGCCGGCGATGGCGTAGAGCATCTCCAGCGCCGGCGCGACGTTCTCGCGCACGGTGAAGGACGTGCCGACATGCTTCGAGGTGCCCATCACGCAGGCGTAGAGCGTGTTGAAATCCATGGCGAGCGGGTCGGGCACGTCGCGCGGCACCATCGGGCGCTGGAAGAAATGAATGTTGTCGAGCCCGTCGACGAGGCGGGCGGCGTCGTAGATGTCCTGGAGCTGCGACTCGCGGTATTCGCGCTTCTCCACGTCGACCAGATGCACCGCCGCACCGGCCGTGCCGTAGTGGACGCGCGTGCCCTGGATCAGCATGTCGTGGCGGGGGTCCTGGCCGTGCAGCGTGAAGTTGCGGGCGGCCTTGCGGATCGTCGCCTCGATCAGGCCGCGCGGGAAGCGCAGGCGGCCGTCGGCGCCGAGGATCGCACCGGCCTTGACGCAGACATCGGCGCAACTCGGGATGGCATTGGCGAAGCCGACGGTTTCGAGCAGAGTCAGCACGGCCTCGTGGATGCGCTCCAGGTCGTTCTGGACCAAAGGCTTGTACCTGCCGCCTTCCAGCCCGGGGCGGACCGGGCGGACGTCGTCGGCAAGCGGCGCGGCCCTCAGCGCCCGGCGCGCCTCGCGCCCGCCGGAGCGGCGCGAGCGCGCTTCCGCCGCGGAATCCTGCACCACGGTCGCAATCTCCGCCGGAGCCGACATGCTCTTTCTCCCTTCGCGGAACGATCCGGCCACTGTGAAACCGCGGGCCGGTGGCTCGTCCGAACAGTCCCCTTGACGTGGACTATGCTCCGCCGCCGTGACGGACGGATGGACCAGACAATACGGCAAGATGGTCCAGAAAAAGCGCTGGTTAGCGGCCGTGCGGGACCGTCGGGTGACGCCCGCGGCTTGCCGGGCACGATGAGCTCGCCGCGCAATAGCCAACCCTGCGCCGCCTCCGCGGGCGGCGCGGCGCGCAGCGGCGGCGCACCCTCCGCCGGGTCGCGAGCGGGCACGACCGCCGAGTGAAGCGATGGCTTGCCGTGCCCGCGGGGCTCGGCTACGGCTTCATCCATGACGACACATCGCTTCACCGCCACCCAATGGCACAACGTGCTGGGCACCTTGCCCGCGGCCCTCACCATCGCTTCGGGCGACACGGTGATCACCGAGACGCTCGACGCGCATGGCATCGACAGGGACGGCGAGCAGCGGGCCGCCGAGCCGAACCCGATGAACGGCCCGATCTTCGTGACCGGCGCGGAGCCGGGGGACGCGCTGCGGGTCGAGATCGTGCGCATGACGCCGATCCGCGCCACCGGCTGGACCCGCGCGTCGCTGGCGGGCAACGTCGTCGATCCGGAATTCGTGCGCGGCCTGCCGCCGCGCGACAAGGTCAACTGGCGGGTCGACCGGCAGGGCTTGACGGTGACGCTCGACCCGCCGGTGCCGGGCCTCGAGCATCTCACGCTGCCGCTCGAGCCGATGATCGGCTGCTTCGGCGTTGCGCCGGAGCTGGGCCAGGCATTCTCGACCGCCACCAGCGCCGAAAACGGCGGCAACATGGACTATCGAGGATTCGGTCCCGGCGCGACCGTGTGGTTCCCCGTGGCCGTGCCCGGCGCGCTGTTCTTCCTCGGCGATTGCCACGCAACGCAGGGCGACGGCGAGATCGTCGGCACCGGCATCGAAACCTGCTTCGAGGTCGAGTTGCGGCTGACCGTCGAAAAGCGCCGCGCTCTGGTGTGGCCGCGTGGCGAGAACGCCACGGACATCTTTTCGGTCGGCAACGCCCGGCCGCTCGACCAGGCGTTGCAGCATGCGACGACCGACATGTTCAACTGGTTGACCAGCGAGCATGGCCTGAGCCCGGCGGCCGCCAGCCATCTCATGGGCCAGGTCGTCCGCTACGACGTCGGCAACGTCTTCGATCCGGCCTACACAATGGTCTGCCGGATCGAGAAGAAATGGCTGCCGAAGCGCTAGAGTGGCCGTCATGCTCGGGACAAGCCCGAGGATGACGGAAGACCGTCGACCGGCGTTTATGCCGCCGCCGGCCGCCTTCCCGCCGCGGTCGCCAGCTCGCGGATGCCGGGCTCGATGTGCTGCAGCGCGATCGAGGAGATGCCGAGGCGCATGAAGCGGGCCGGCTTCTGCGCGCCGTCGAAGAAGCGGTCGCCCGGCTCGATGATGACGCTGCGCGCCGCCGCCGCTTCCGCCAGGCCACGTGCATCGATGCCTCGCGGGCCCTCCAGCCAGAGCGAGGTGCCGCCGGCCGAGTCGGTCGAGCGCCATTCCGGCAGGAAGGCGGAGATCGCCTGGGAGAGCCGCTTGCGCCGCTCCTCGAAGGCGCTGGACAGGCGGCGCACCAGCGCCTCGTGATGGCCGAGCGACAGGAACAGCGCGACCGCGCGCTGGTTGTTGGCCGGCGGATGGCGGAACATGAAGCGCCGCAGCGCCCGCAGCTCGGCCACCAGCGGCGCCGGCGCGACGATGTAGCCCATGCGCAGGCCGGGCGCGAGCGTCTTCGACATCGAGCCGACATAGATGACGCGCCCCGAACGGTCGAGGCTCTTCAGCGCCTGCTGCGGCGCCTCGTCGATCAGCTGGCTGTCATAGCCGTCCTCGATGACGATCTGGTCGTTGCGGCTGGCGCGCTCGAGCAGATCCTGCCGGCGCTCGGCAGACAGCGGCACCATGGTCGGGCAATGATGGCTCGGCGTGACGAAGACGAAATTGGCTGCGTCGGGGATCGCCGAGGTGACAATGCCGGAGCCGTCAACCGGCGTCGGCACAATTTCGGCGCCGGCCAGCCGGAAGATCGAGCGGGCGTCGGGATAGCCCGGATCCTCCATCGCCACCCTGGTGCCCTTGGCCATCAGCAGCGTCGCCAGCATGTAGAGCGCGTTCTGCGCGCCAAGCGTGACGATGATCTCGTCGGGATTGGCGAAGATGCCGCGCCTGGGCAAGAGCCGCGCCTGGATCTGCTCGATCAGCAGCGGATCGTCGCGATCGACCATGTCGGCCGCCCAGTTGCGGATCTCCAGCACGGCCAGCGCCATGCGGTTGCACTCGCGCCATTCGGCGGTCGGGAACAGCGCCGGGTCGAACTGGCCGTATACGAACGGATAGGACGACTTGATCCAGTTCTCGTGCTTGGCCGGACGCGGCATCTCGCTGGGCGCGAACTGGCGCAGCGCCTTCCAGTCGACCTCGCTCGCCGTCTCCTGCTGCCTGTGGTGCGGCTTGGCGGGGGTGGCCAGCACCTCGGGATTGACGAAGTGGCCGCGACGCTCGCGCGCCACGAGAAAACCCTGGTCCACCAGCTGCTGGAAGGCGAGCACCACCGTGCCGCGCGCCACGCCGAGTTTTTCCGCCAGGATGCGGCAGGACGGCAGCGGCATGGAGGCTGCGATCTGGCGGTCGAGAATGGCGGCGACGATCGCCTGACGGATCTGGGCCTGCAAGGTCTGGCCGGATTCGGCCGAGATGCGGAAGAGGCCGGACCATATGGCCGTGTCGTTTCTCTGGGGCATCGGCGTTTCCTCGAACAAGATTATTCTTCATACTTTTTGGACCAGTGAATGGTATTCTTGGTCCAACGACTTGCGCCAATGAAAATTTCTGATCGCAAGGATTTGTACCAGTGATGCATCAAGGTCGGGCCAGCACGGCCGCCAGCCGATGAGCGCGATGCGAAACGATTGAATTTCCCGCGCCGCTGTCCCCAGCGACGCAAAGCCGTGCTATTGGCCAGCCGGTTGGCCATCCAGCTTGCGGAGAAGAGCCGTGACGACAGCTTCCACCAAAGCGGCGCTCGACGCCCTGCGCGCGCATCGCGCCAAAACGCCTTCCGACATGCGCGCGGCGTTCGCCGCCGATCCCGGCCGATTCGCCGCCTTCTCGCTCGGCGACGGCGACCTTTTGCTCGACTGGTCGAAATGCGCCGTCGACGCCGAGACCATGCGGCTGCTGGGCGAGTTCGCCACGGCGGCCGGGGTCGCGGCTCGGCGCGATGCGATGTTCTCCGGGCAGAAGATCAACATCACCGAAAACCGCGCCGTGCTGCACACCGCGTTGCGCAACCCGGCCGGCACCTCGGTCCTGCTCGACGGCATCGACGTGGTTCCCGAGGTGCATGCCGTGCTCAACGCCATGCGGCGCTTCTCCGACGCGGTGCGCGACGGCTCGGCGACAGGCGCGACCGGCAAGAAGATCACCGACGTCGTCAATATCGGCATCGGCGGCTCGGACCTCGGCCCGGTGATGGCGACGCTGGCGCTCGCGCCCTACCATGACGGGCCGCGCGCGCACTACGTCTCCAATATCGACGGCGCGCACATGCATGACATGCTGAAAGGCCTGTCGCCGGAGACGACGCTGTTCATCGTCGCGTCCAAGACCTTCACCACGGTGGAGACGATGACCAATGCCGAGACGGCGCGGAACTGGATCGTGGCGGCGCTGGGCGCGGCGGCGACCGGGAAGCATTTCGCCGCGGTGTCGACGGCGCTCGACAAGGTCGCGGCGTTCGGCATCGCGCCGGAGCGCGTGTTCGGCTTCTGGGACTGGGTCGGCGGCCGCTATTCGCTGTGGTCGGCGATCGGCCTGCCGATCATGATCGCCATCGGCGCCGACAATTTCCGCGCCTTCCTGGCCGGCGCGCATGAGATGGACCGGCATTTCGCCACCAGGCCGCTGCTCGAAAACATTCCGGCGGTGATGGGTCTCGTTGGCTTCTGGCACCGCGTCGTCTGCGGCTACCCGGCGCGCGCCGTCATCCCCTACGACCAGCGGCTGGCACGCCTGCCCGCCTATCTGCAGCAGCTCGACATGGAATCGAACGGCAAGGGCGTGACGCTCGACGGCAGGGCGGTGGCGACGCCCACCGGCCCGCTGGTGTGGGGCGAGCCGGGCACCAACGGCCAGCACGCCTTCTTCCAGCTGCTGCACCAGGGGACCGACATCATCCCGGTCGAGTTCCTGGTGGCGGCCCAAGGCCACGAGCCGGAGCTGAAGCACCATCACGACCTGCTGCTCGCCAACTGTCTGGCGCAATCGGAGGCGCTGATGAAGGGCCGCACGCTCGACGAGGCGAAGAGCCAGATGCTGGCCAAGGGCATGAAGGCGGACGAGGTCGACAGGATCGCGCCGCACCGCGTCTTCTCCGGCAACCGGCCGTCGGTGACGATCCTCTACGAAAAGCTCGACCCGCGCACGCTCGGCCGGCTGATCGCGCTCTACGAGCACCGCGTCTTCGTCGAAGGCACGCTGTTCGACATCAATTCCTTCGACCAGTGGGGCGTCGAGCTCGGCAAGGAGCTGGCGACGGCGCTGCTGCCGGTCGTGGAAGGCAAAAAGGATGCCGCAGGCAGCGACGCCTCGACGGCCGGCCTGGTGGCGCATATCAGGGCGCTACGGGGCTAGAACGGCGACACGGGGCGAGGGCAAAATCTTGCAAGACATCAAAGGCATCCTGTTCGACAAGGACGGGACACTGGTCGACTTCCAGGCGACGTGGTTCGCGATCGGCGACCTGCTCGCGCTGCAGGCGGCGGGCGGCGATCGCGACAAGGCGAACGCGCTGCTGGCGATCGCCGGCTACGATTTTTCCGCGCACCGCTTCAAGGCCGACTCGGTGTTCGCCGCCGGCACCAATGCCGACATCGTGGCCCTGTGGTATCCGCAGGTGCCGGCCGCCGAGCGGGCCGAAATGACGGTCGGTTTCGACCGCTTCACCGCGGAAGCGGGCGCGGCGCAGTCCGTGCCGCTGCCCGGCAGCCGCGACGCCATCGCCGCGCTGCATGCCGCCGGCTTCCGGCTGGGGGTGGCCACCAACGATTCCACCGGCGGTGCGGAGAAGACGCTGGCGGCGCTCGGCGTGGCGCAGATGTTCGACGCGGCCTACGGCTATGACGGCGTCGCCAAGCCAAAACCGGCGCCCGACACGATCTATGCCTTCTGCGACCTGACCGGCCTCAAGCCGTCGCAGATCGCCATGGTGGGCGACAACCGCCACGACCTCGAAATGGCGCGGGCGGGCGGCGCCGGCCTGGCGGTCGGCGTGCTGTCCGGCACCGGCACGCGCGACAGCCTTGCGCCGCTGGCCGACGTGGTGCTGGATTCGATCGCGGAGCTGCCGGCGTTTCTGCTTGGCGCGCGGTTGGACCAGTAGCCGCCGCGGACCAGCCAGCACTTTGGTGCGATGGACAGCGCCTTCCCCGTCGGCTAGGCCTTGCGCACCATCATCGCGGAGGACGTTCCATGGCGCTCACCATCGAAGGCGAGGAAACGATCGCCGCCCCGATCGCAAAGGTCTGGGCCGGGCTGAACGATCCCGAGGTGCTGAAGGCCTGCATTCCCGGCTGCCAGAGCCTGGAAAAGACCTCCGACACGGAACTCGCCGCCACGGTGGTGCTGAAGATCGGCCCGATCAAGGCGACGTTCAACGGCGAGGTGACGCTCACCAAGCTCAACCCGCCGCATTCCTACACGATCTCCGGCGAGGGCAAGGGCGGCATCGCCGGCTTCGCCAAGGGCGGCGCCGACGTGACGCTGAGCGAGGCCGGCCCCAACGAGACGCTGCTGAAATACGCGGCCAAGGCCGACGTCGGCGGCAAGATCGCCCAGCTCGGCAGCCGGTTGGTCAGCTCGACCTCGAAAAAGCTCGCCGGCGAGTTTTTTTCGACCTTCGGGGAGAAGGTGAGCGCCTCGTAGGCTTCGCTCGTCAGGCGGCTCTTTTGCGGGCGAGCCTCGAAGGACGCACCTGGGCACTTCCCGATGACCCCGGCCAGGGATTTTGGCTTTATGCCGCCTCGACCGCCGCAATGACGCCGGTCGCCAGCGCGTGCAGCTCGTCGCGGTAGCCGTTGCGTGCCGACGGATTGTCCTCCGCCGAGGTCATGACGATCGTCAGCTCGAGGCCGGGCACGATGTAGAGCATCTGCCCGCCATAGCCCCAGGCGTAGACGGCCTCGCGCCCGCCGAGCGGGCGCAGGAACCAGCCATAGCCGTAGCCGTCGCCGTTGAAGCGCGAAATGGTGCGCGGCTGCCAGGATTGTGCGATCCAGTGGGCCGGCACGAGCTGCTCGCCATCCGGCGCGCGGCCCTGATTGCGGTAGAGTTCGCCGAAGGCGGCGAGCGAGCGGGCGCTCATCGCCATCTGGTTGCCGCCGACATAGATGCCCTGCGGGTCGCGGTCCCAGGAGGCGATGCGGAAACCGTCGAGCGGCCCGAGCCAGTCGCGGGCGAGCGCCAGCGTGGATTTTTTGCCCACCCGCGTCAGGATGGCCGAAAGCAGATGCGTCGAGCCGGTGGAATAGAGCATCGGCCCGCCCGGCTCCTCCTCGAACGGCATGGCGAGGGCGGCGCGCACCCAGTTGGAGCTGGAGACCCAGCGGCCGTAGTTCGGGCCGGAGGTGCGGCCCAGCCCCGACTGCATGGACAGCAGGTGGCCGATGGTGATCTCGCCCATGCGCGGATCGGGGTCGGCCGGCAGGTCGGCGCGCAGCAGCGGCGCGATCTTCTGGTCCGGCCCGTCCAGCAGTCCCTTGTCGATGGCGATGCCCACCAGTGCCGAGACGATCGATTTCGACGCCGACTTGATGTTGGTCGGGCCGCCAAGCGTGTTGCCGCGATAGCCGCGCTCGGCGACGGTCTCGCCGTTGCGCAGCACCAGCACGGTCTTGAGCGCGGTGAGGCTTTCCGCCTCGTCGAGCAGGTCAGGGACCGTCGCGGGCGGGGTCTGGGCCCGGGCGACAGCGGGCCGCGCGAGCGCGGCGGAGGCGGCGAGGCAAAGGAGCACGCGTCTGTTCATGCCGGCGAGATAGGTGTCGCGCGCGGCGAAAGCTGGGCCGTCGGCCCAGCGCCGGCCGGCTTCACGCAGATGTGACGGCAAGGGCTCTGATCAGCGCCCGATGGCTTTAAGGCGGTGCCGGCTTCTATCGCCCGAAGGCTGCCCGATACCGATCCAGCGCGGTTTCCAGCCGCTCCAGGTTCTCGGCGGTGTAGGCAGCGTAGTCGGCGCCGGGCGCGTCGAGGTGGAGTTCCGACACCAGGCTCCACATCGCCTCGCGCAGCAGCGAGGCGCATTGCATTGCCGCGAAGGCGCGGCGCAGCGAAGGGTCCGGCGTCTCGCCGAAATAGGCGGCGAGCAGGGCGTCCGCCTCGGGCTCGTCCATCCCGGCATTGGAGGCGATGCCGGCGACGTCGAACATGGCGGTGTTGAACCCCGCATATTCGAAATCGATCAGCCAGAGCCGCTCGCCGTCGTCGAGGAAGTTGGCGGGCAGCAGGTCGTTGTGGCCGAACACGATCGGCAGCGGCTTCTGCGCCTGCTCCAGTTCCTCGGCGAGCGCCAGGAAGCGCGGCAGCTCCGCCCTCAGGCGGCTTCCGCCGGCGGCGAGCGTGCGCGCATAGTCGCGGACGACGTGGAACACCCAGAACATGAAGCCGGCGCCCGAGACATGGCGCGGCATCTCCTCGTGAAAACGCCGCACCAGCGCGGCGACGCGGCCGGCATTGGCGCGCACGTCGCCGCCCCCATAGGTGCGGGCGCCGAGGAAAGCGGTGACCATGACGCCCGGCTCGGCGAAATGCACGGCGGGGCCGAAGCCGGCCGCCTCGGCGGCGCGCGCCGCCATGATCTCGCGCTCGCGGTAGACGTGGTGGAAGGGAAAGTCGCGGCCGAGCCGCACGACGTGCCGTCCTCCGGGATCGGTGACCAGAAAGCTCTCATTGCTGAGGCCGCCCTTCAGCGGCTCGATCGTTACCGGTCCCTTCCACAGCGGCAGCGCGCGAATGCGGTCTTCCGTGGCCGTCATGCCGGTACCCTGCTCCTCACGGCCGGCACTGTCTTGCGGTCTTTTTGCCGTGTCAACAAAAGCTGTGGCTATTTCTGCGTTGTTGACCGGCGGAGCCGCGGATTCGTTGTGTTCTCTCGGCATTTCCCGTATCAACCGGGCAGAGAGAGGCGCCGGGACGGGACACCCTGATGAACCATTCCAAGCGGCATGGCGAGATCCTGCGCCTGGTGCAGGAGGCCGGCACCATCACCATCGCCGATCTCGCCACCAGGCTCAACGTCTCGCTGGAGACGGTGCGCCGCGACGTGAAGCCGCTCACCAGCGACGGCTCGGTGCTGAAGATGCACGGCGCCATCGGCCTGCCGGCGCTGGCCGGCGAAGCGCCGTTCGAGCGGCGCATGCGCGAGAACGCCGACGCCAAGCGTCTCATCGCCAGGACGGTGGCGGCGACCATCCGCGACGGCGACTCCGTCATGCTGGACACCGGCACGACGACGAGCTTCCTTGCCCGCGAGCTGCTCAGCCACCGGCGGCTGACCGTGATCACCAACTCCTCAGACATCGCCCGCACGCTCGCCACCGTCAACGGCAACAAGGTCTATATGGCCGGCGGCGAGCTGCGCAGCGATTCGGGCGCTGCCTTCGGCGGCTCGGCGGTGGAGTTCGTCAGCCGCTTCAGCGTCAACCACGCGGTGATCAGCACCGGAGCCGTCGATGCGGTCATGGGCGTCATGGACTACGATCTGGAGGAGGCGGAGTTCGCCCGCATGGTGCTGTCGCGCGGCGCCCGCCGGCTGGTGGTGACCGACCACTCGAAATTCGGCCGGCAGGGCCTTGTCCAGGTCTGCGGTTTCGACGGCTTCGGCGAGCTGGTCACCGACCGCGCGCCGCCGCGCGACATCGCGCAGGCTTTGGACAAGGCCGCCGCGAAACTGACGATCGCAGCGGCGTAGCTCACGCCTCGAACACCAGCGAGCGGTGTGCGGCGGCGCCGGCCATGGCACCGTCGGCGACGACGATGGCGACATTGGCGGCCTTGCGGTTGATGTCGCCGGCGGCAAACACGCCCGCGACGCTGGTCTGCTGGGTCCCGTCGACGCGCACATGCGGACCGAGCGGCCCGTCCTCCAGCGCGCAGCCCAAAGCCTCGGCGATGCCGCCGGCGGGATGCGTCCTTGGCGCTGTGAAGAGAGCCGCCAGCGCGACACGCCGCCCGTCGGCGAGACGGACGGCAAGGCCGGCCGCGTCGTCTTCGATCGCCTCGACACGCTCCCGCTCCACCGTGATCGCGTGGCGCGGATGGGCATGAGCGTCTTCCGGCTGGACGCCGTTGTGGAAGAAGACAACCGGGGCCCAGTCGGCGACCAGCTGTGCCTGATGCGAAGACATCGGCCCGGTCGCCAGCACGCCGATAGACCCGGCGGGAATTTCGTAGCCGTGGCAATAGGGACAGTGGGCGACGGTCCTGCCCCATCGTTCGCGCAGGCCGGGAATGTCCGGCAGCGTGTCGGTCACGCCGCAAGCGAGGATGAGCCGCGCGGCCATGAGCGAGGAGCCGTCCGGCAGGTCGACGGCGAAGGCGCCTTTCGTGCCGCCGCATCGTTCGGCCCGGCCCTGCACGATCGAAGCGGTGGGATAGGCGAGCAGCTGGCGCCGCGCCTCGTCGAGGATCTCCGCCGGCGCGCGGCCGTCCTGGCCGAGGAAGCCATGCGAATGGGCGGCGAAGCGGTTGCGCGGCTGGCCGTCGTCGACGACGACGACCTTGCGCCGGGCGCGGGCGAGTTGCATCGCCGCCGACAGGCCGGCAAAGCTTCCGCCGATGATGGCGACGTCATGATCCATGGTGTCTTGCTCCTTCGTTGGCGAAGCGGTGCCGGAAATCCGCCGCCAGGTCGGCGAGCGTGAATTTGGCCAGGCAGCCGCGCAAAAAATCCTCGGCCTGCCGGCGGCAGTCCTCCAGCAGTTCGTCGACGGCCGCCTCGACCAGGCAGCCGGGGCTTTCCGGCTCGCTGCGCACCGGCAGCAGCGATTCGCCCAGCGCCTCGCCGATCTCGGCGAGCGAGATGGCCGCGGCAGGACGCGCCAGAACCATGCCGCCGCCGCGGCCGCGCTCCGTCGACAGGATGTCGGCCTCGCGCAGCCCCGCGAACACGCGGCGCACCACCACCGGATTGGTGTCGAGCCAGCGCGCCACCTCCTCCGAGGTGCGCGGCCGGTCGGGCTCCTGCGCCATATGGACCAAGGCGTGGAGGGCGGCGGAAAGGCGGCTGTTGCGCTTCATGTAACTTACATAGTTACAATATTACGGGAGGTCAACAGCCTTGCCCGCCCTTCCCATCGCGGCTGTCGCGGTGTCTATTCCGTGCATGGCCTTCACGCTGAGACAGCTTCAGTATTTCGTCGCCGTCGCCGAGCAGGGCTCGGTGTCGCGCGCCGCCCAGAACCTGTCGATCTCGCAGTCCTCGGTCACCGAGGCGGTGAAGGAGCTCGAGGGCGATCTCGGCGTGACGCTGTTCGAGCGCCATCCGCGCGGGCTGACCATCACCCACAAGGGCCACCAGTTCCTGCGCCACGCGACGAAGATTCTGACCGACGTCTCGGACGCGCGCCGCACCTTCTCCGCCGAGCAGGAGCGCGGCGGCGGCAGCCTGCAGCTCGGCGTCACCTCGCTGGTGGCCGGCTACGTGCTGTCCGACCTCCTGGCGCGCTACCGCCGCGCCTTTCCCGGCGTCGAGGTCGGCGCCATCGAGGACAATGGCGACTATCTCGAGCACCTGCTGGTCGGCGGAGAGCTCGACGTCGCGGTGATGGTCATCTCCAACCTGCGCGACCGCATGGCGCTGCAGGCGGAAATCCTCGAGGTCTCGCCTTACCGGTTGTGGCTGCCGCTCGGCCACCCGCTGTCGGCCGCCGAGATCATCGGCATCAACGACATCGTCGCCGAGCCGCTGATCATGCTGACCGTCGACGAGATCGAGGAGAACACCGGCAAGCTGCTGGCGGCTCTTGGCGCGCGGCCGCATGTCGCCTTCCGCACCCGCTCCGTCGAGGCGGTGCGCAGCCTGGTGGCCACCGGGGCCGGCATCGCGCTCCTGCCCGACCTCGTCTACCGCCCATGGTCGCTGGAAGGCGACCGCATCGAGTCGCGCGACGTGTCAGGCGCGCTGCCGGTCGTCCAGGTCGGCATGGTGTGGCGGCGCGGCTCCAGCCTGCCGCAGTCGGCGCGCGACTTCATCGGAATTGCACAGGGCCAGCGTACGATCCGACATCGGCTGTAGACCGCAGATCATCGAGTTGCACAGGACAAGAGGCGCAAAGATGCAGATCGGCATGATGGGACTGGGCAGGATGGGCGCCAACATGGTGCGCCGCCTGATGCGCGGCGGCCACGAATGCGTGGTGTACGACATCAATCCCGCGAGCGTGGCGGATCTGGTGAAGGACGGCGCGGTCGGCGCGGCCGCGCTGGAGGAATTCATAGGCAAGCTGGCCAGGCCGCGCACGGTCTGGCTGATGCTGCCCGCCGCCATCACCAACAGGGTCGTCGAGCAGGTCGCGGCGCTTCTGGAACCGGGCGACATCATCGTCGACGGCGGCAATTCGCACTATCACGACGCCGTCGACCAGGCCGTGCGGTTGCAGGCAAGGGGCCTGAGCTTCGTCGACGTCGGCACCAGCGGTGGCGTGTGGGGGCTGGAGCGCGGCTACTGCCTGATGATCGGCGGCCCCGACGCCGCGGTGAAACATCTCGAGCCGATCTTCGCCACGCTTGCACCCGGCGCCGGCGCGGGCTCGGCCGAAGGCGGCGACCTCGGCACCGCGCCTCTCGGCTACCTGCATTGCGGGCCGAGCGGCGCCGGCCATTTCGTCAAGATGGTGCACAACGGCATCGAATACGGCGTCATGGCGGCCTATGCGGAAGGCATGAACATCCTCAAGCAGGCGAACGCCGGCAGCGAGCACCGCGACGCCGATGCCGAGACCAGCCCGCTGGCGCAGCCGCAATATTACCGGTTCGACATCGACCTGCCCGCCGTCGCCGAGGTCTGGCGGCACGGTAGCGTCATCGGCTCATGGCTGCTCGACCTGACGGCAGGGGCGCTGAAGGCCGATCCGGCGCTGGCGCAGTTCGGCGGCAGGGTTTCCGACTCCGGCGAGGGCCGCTGGACGCTCAAGGCGGCGATCGACACCGGCGTGCCCGCGCCGGTGCTGTCGTCGGCGCTGTTCAGCCGGCTCACCTCGCAAGGCGAATCGGAATTCGCCGACAAGCTGCTGTCGGCCATGCGCTACGCCTTCGGCGGGCATGTCGAGAAGCCGAAGGCGTGAGCGGGGAGGCATGATCATGGCGACCGAGCGATCCGATGCGCTGGTGCTCTTCGGGGCGACCGGCGACCTCGCACACAAGAAGATTTTCCCGGCCCTCTATGACATGGTGGCGCGCGGGACGCTGGCCGAACCGGTGATCGGCGTGGCGCTCGAGGACTGGGATGTCGGCAAGCTGCTGGAGCGCGCCCGCGACGGCATCATCAAAGCCGCGGGCGGCATCGACGACGCGGTTTTCGCGAAGTTCGCGTCGCTCATCCGCTATGTCAGCGGCGACTATCGCGACCAGGCGACCTTCGACAAGCTCAGGGCGGCCATGGAACCGGCCCGGCATCCGCTCTACTATCTTGCGGTACCGCCCAGCATGTTCGAGCCCGTGGTGCAGGGCCTGGAACAATCCGGCGGCGCGGCCGGCGCGCGCCTCATGGTCGAAAAGCCGTTCGGGCGCGACCTGCAGTCGGCGCGCTGGTTGAACCGGGTGCTGCACATCGTCTTCGCGGAGGAGGCGATCTTCCGGATCGACCACTATCTCGGCAAGGAAGCGATCCAGAACCTGCTCTATTTCCGCTTCGCCAATTCCTTCCTCGAGCCGATCTGGAACCGCAACTTCGTCGACAGCGTGCAGATCACCATGGCCGAGGATTTCGGCGTCCAGGGCCGCGGCCGCTTCTACGACGAGGTGGGGGCGATCCGCGATGTGATCGAGAACCACCTGCTCAACGTCCTGCTGCTGCTGGCGATGGAACCGCCGGTCACCCGCTCGATCGAGGATCTGATCGACGAGAAGGTGCAGGTGCTGAAGGCGGTGCGCACACTGACCCGAAATGACGTGGTGCGCGGCCAGTTCAGGGGTTATCTCGACGAGCCGGGCGTCAGGCCGGAATCGCCGGTCGAGACCTTCGCGGCGGTGCGCTTCTTCGTCGACACATGGCGCTGGAAGGACGTGCCGTTCTTCATCCGCGCCGGCAAGATGCTGCCGGTCCGGGCGACCGAGGTGGTGGTGCGCCTGAAGCCGCCGCCGCTCGGCGTGTTCGACGACATCGATGCCGCGCAGGCCAACTTCTTCCGCTTCCGCATCTCGCCGGAGATCGCGATCGGCCTCGGCGCGCGCCGCAAGTCCGCCGGCGATGCCATGGTCGGCGAGCAGGTGGAACTGAGCGCGATGGACGACGCCGCCGGGGACATGGAGCCCTATGAGCGCCTGATCGGCGACGCCATGAACGGCAATGCCCAACTCTTCACCCGCCAGGACGCCAGCGAGATCGCATGGCGGATCGTCGGGCCGGTTCTCAACGACACCACGCCGCCGCATCTCTACGAGCCGGGCACATGGGGCCCAGTCGAGGCCATGGCCGGCTTCGGGCCGCCGAACGGCTGGGTCAATCCGGCGGGCTGAACGCTTGAGGGAAAAAGCCTCGATCGGCAGTTCGAGCCGATCCCGTTTCGCGCCGGCGGCGGAGTTGTGCCGGCGGCGCGCACCTTCACCCGCGTCGCGCCGAGCCGCCACGCCGTGAGGCGGAAGCGAGACCGGAAGCAGCGACCTCCTCCGCCTTGAACACCAGCTTCGGCGGCTCGAAGGCGCCGGCGCCGGCAAGGCGCACCGCACGCCGGAAGGTCGGGCAATCCATCGGGTGCGGCGCCGGGCACGCCGCGGCATGGCGCAGCCCTTCGCGCATGGCGGTCAACCTCTGGATGGTGCGGTCGAGTTCCTCGGCCTTGGCCCGCAGCCGGTCCCGGTCGATGTGCGGCCGGCCGCTAGCCGGCAGCATCTCGGCGATCTCGTCCAGCGCGAATCCGGCGGCGCGGCCGAGCGCGATCAGCGCCAGGCGCTCGAATATCTCGGGGTCGAACAGCCGCCGAAGGCCGCGTCGGCCGATCGACGCGATCAGCCCCTTCTCCTCGTAGAAGCGCAGCGTGGATGCCGGAACGCCGGAGCCGCGCGCAGCGGCGGCAATATCCAGATTTTTCACCCTTGACCTCAAGTTCACTTGAACTGGCATAGTGGCGCATGCCGTCGATGCAATCAATGCCAAGGGAGAAGCCAGATGTCGGACATGTCGCCCAATCGTGATCAGGCAGCGCTGTGGAACACCGCCAGCGGCGCGGCCTGGGTCGAGATGCAGGCCGTGCTTGATCGTATGCTGGAGCCGTTCGGACGGCTCGTGGTCGATGCCGGGGATCCCGGCGAGGGCGGCCGGGCCCTCGACATCGGCTGCGGCGGCGGGGCGACCACCTTGGCGATGGCGCGGCGCGTCGGTGTCGGCGGCCGCTGCCTGGGGCTCGACATCTCCCGCCCGCTGGTCGCGGCGGCGAAGGCGCGTGCCGTAGCCCAAGGCGTGACCAATGCAAGCTTCGTCGAAGGCGACGCACAGACCCATCCGTTCGAGCGAGACCGGTATGATGCCGTCATCTCGCGCTTCGGCGTCATGTTCTTCGACGATCCGGTGGCGGCGTTCGCCAATATACGTGGCAGCGCGCGGGCTGGTGCGAAGCTGGCCTTCGTCGCCTGGCGCAGCAGGGCCGAGAACGAGTTCATGACGACGGCGGCCCGCGCAGCGGCTCCGTTGCTGCCGCCGATGCCCGTTCCCGATCCGGACGCGCCCGGACAATTCGCCTTCGCCGACAAGGCTCGGGTGACGTCGATCCTGGAGGCGAGCGGCTGGTCGGAGGTTGATCTCCAGCAGGCGGACGTGGTGTGCAGGGTGGATGAGGACGATTTGATGGCCTATGTCACCAAGCTCGGTCCGGTGGGCCTCGCCCTGCGGGAGGCGGACGACGCTACGGTGGAAAGGGTGACCGCGGCGCTGCGCCTGGCGTTTGCTCCGTTCGTGGAGGCCGGTTCCGCGCGGTTCACCGCCGCGTGCTGGCTGGCGACGGCACGAGCGTAACGCCATTGGTCCGATGCGCTGCGCCGAGACGTGTTTGCTGCCGCAGTTGGTGGATGCTATCCTAGCGTCATGAACCAGCCGTTCCGATCCCCCGAGCTTTCGCTCACGACGCAGGCCGCCGAGGGCCTGATGCGACGGCGCTGGACGGTGGCCGAGATCGAGGCGCTAGTGCGGGCCGGCATCATCGACGAGCACGAGCGTTTCGAATTGATCGGCGGGGAGATCGTTCCGATGAATGCCAAAGGCATCCACCACGAACTCCTGAAGAATTCGCTCAACCTTCATTTCGCCACAACGATCCCAGGCGCCTTCCGCTTTGCGGTCGAAACGACCTTCCGTCTCGACGAGGACAGCTTTATCGAACCGGACTTCATTTTTTTCCGCAAAGCCGACGGCTTGGCCAACCTCAATCCGCGCACCGCTCTGCTCGCCGTCGAGATCGCGGATTACAGCCTGAAATGGGACCTCGGCCGCAAGGCCAGGATTTACGCCAATTTCGGCGTTCCGGAACTCTGGGTCGTCGAAGCGGTGTCACGTGTCGTGCACGTCCGCAGGCGCCCGGGTCTGGAAGGCTATGATGAGGTCGCCAAGGTTTCGGAAGATCAGCCGCTGGTTTCCACAGCCGTACCCGGTCTTTCGGTGACGCTCTCCACTCTGGAAGCCATATAGTCAGGCCAGTCCCAAGCTATCGGAAAATCCGATATCGGCGTTCTGACAAATGAATTTGCGAAAGCGCAGCATTCGCGTCACCTTCATCCTTGAGGGATGACGTCGCCGCCGGAGAGCGACGCCCCGTAATGGGAGACGTTGCCATGAAAGCATTCCTGAAATCCTGTACGGCGCTTGCCGCCGCCCTTGCCATGAGCGGCCAGGCCATGGCGCAGCTGAAGGAAGTCGGTGCCGGCGAAGGGCAGGTGACGATCATCGCCTGGCCCGGCTACATCGAGCGCGGCGAGACCGACAAGAAGTTCGACTGGGTCACCAAATTCGAGGAGGCGTCGGGCTGCAAGGTCAACGTCAAGACCGCCAACACCTCGGACGAGATGGTGGCGCTGATGAACGAGGGCGGCTTCGACCTCGTCACCGCCTCGGGCGACGCCTCGCTGCGCCTCGTCGCCGGCAAGCGGGTGCAACCGATCAATGTCGACCTGGTGAAGAGCTGGTCGACCGTCGACGACCGCCTCAAGAGCGCGCCGTGGCACACGGTCGACGGCGTCCACTACGGCGTCCCCTACATGTGGGGCCCGAACGTGCTGATGTACAACACCAACGTCTTCAAGGAAGCGCCGAAGAGCTGGAGCGTCGTCTTCGAGGAGACGACGCTGCCCGACGGCAAGACCAACGCCGGGCGAGTGCAGGCCTATGACGGCCCGATCCATGTGGCCGACGCCGCGCAGTACCTGATGGCCCACAAGCCGGAACTCGGCATCAAGAGCCCCTACGAACTCAACGAGGACCAGTACAAGGCGGCGCTGGATCTGCTCAGGACGCAGCGCAAGCTGGTCGGCCGCTACTGGCACGACGCCTTCATCCAGATCGACGACTTCAAGAACGAGGGCGTGGTCGCCTCCGGCTCATGGCCGTTCCAGGTCAACCTTCTGAAGGGCGAGAAGCAGCCCGTCGCCTCGGTCATTCCCGAGGAAGGGGCGACCGGCTGGGCCGACACCACCATGATGCATGTCGACGCGCCCAACCCCAACTGCGCCTATATGTGGATGGAGCACACGCTGTCCTCCAACCTGCAGAGCGACCTGTCTGTGTGGTTCGGCGCCAACCCCTCGGTGCCGGCCGCCTGCACCGACGGCCGCGGCATGCAGACCAAGGAAGGCTGCACCGCCAACGGCATGGACGATTTCGAGAAGATCCGCTTCTGGACGACGCCGACCTCGAAATGCGCCAGCCAGAACGACCAGTGCGTGCCTTACTACCGCTGGGTGTCGGACTATATCGGCGTGATCGGCGGGCGGTGAGAGATAGCATCGGCGCGGGAAATCCAGCGCCGCGGCACCCCCTCACCGGCCCTTCGGGCCACCTCTCCCCTGCCCGGCAGGGCTGTCCGGGGAAAGTTGTTGGTGAATCGAAATGCCGCAGGCGCATGCCCCGAGAGACGGGGATTTTCCGTCTACCTTCTGGTTGTCGAGACTCAGAAAGGGACGGGGCATGCGCTTTGCA
>NZ_PXYK01000025.1 GCF_003012745.1 Kumtagia ephedrae
CCTCAACGCCGTCCGTCTTGCAAAGGGCAAGCACTCCATCAAAACCACGCGAAAGCTCGCCGGATGGGATACAAACGAACTCGCGCGAATCCTAAGCCCTGCCCGTTAACCTGGACTCGTTGCCCTGGGTGTTACGGGCTGAGCCCGCCCGGTGGCGCAATTCCCGGCACCATGTGCGGCTTGTCTGCACACCGACGCGGTTCTAGACTTCGCCGATGTCCCACGACCATGACCACGACAACGACCTCGACCGGATGGCCGCGCGGGTGCGGGCGCTGGAGACCATCCTCGTCCGCAAGGGGCTGGTCGATCCCCGGGCGATCGACGCCATCGTCGAGACCTACGAGACCAGGGTCGGACCCCGCAACGGCGCGCGCGTGGTGGCGAAGGCATGGACTGATCCGGCCTATGCCGACTGGCTGAAGCGGGACGCCACCGGAGCGATCGCCTCGCTCGGTTATACCGGCCGCCAGGGCGAACACATGCAGGCGGTATTCAACAGCCGGGACACCCACAACCTCGTCGTCTGCACGCTGTGCTCCTGCTATCCGTGGTCGGTGCTCGGGCTACCGCCCGTCTGGTACAAGGCCCCACCCTATCGCAGCCGCGCCGTCATCGATCCGCGCGGCGTGCTGGAGGAGTTCGGCCTGACCCTGCCGGGCGACAGGAAAATCCGCGTCTGGGACTCGACGGCCGAGCTGCGCTATCTCGTCGTGCCGATGCGGCCGGCCGGCAGCGAGGGCTGGGACGAGGAACGGCTGGCCGGCCTGGTGACGCGCGATTCGATGATCGGCACCGGGCTGGCGCTGGAGCCCGCGCCATGAACGGGCCGCAGGACCTCGGCGGGCAGATGGGGTTCGGGCCCGTCGCGCCGGAACAGGACGAGCCGTATTTCCACGCGGAATGGGAGAAGCGGGCGCTGGGCGTGACGCTGTGCGCCGGCGCGATGGGCGCCTGGACGATCGACGAAAGCCGCCACATGCGCGAGTCCCTGCATCCGGCGGATTATTATGCGTCCAGCTATTACGAAATCTGGATCAAGGCGCTGGAGCGGCTGCTGGTGCGGCACGAGTTCCTGACCGACGAGGAACTGGGGCGCGGCGAGGTGCTGTCGCCGGCGGCGACGCCGAAGCGCGTGCTGAAGGCGGAAAACGTCGCGGCGGTGCTGGCCAAGGGCGGACCGTGCGACCGGCCGGTGGACGCCGCGCCGCGCTTCAGGGCGGGCGACAAGGTGCGGACGAAGAATTTTCATCCGGCCGGCCATACCCGACTGCCGCGTTATGCGCGGGGCAGGCTCGGCGTGGTGGAGGCGGTGCGCGCGGGTTTTGTCTTTCCCGACACCAATGCGCATGGCGGGGGCGAGCAGCCGCAGCATGTCTACACGGTGGTCTTCGACGCCGGCGAGATCTGGGGCGAGGGCGCCGACGCGACCCTTACGGTCTCCATCGACGCCTGGGAGAGCTATCTTGAGCCGGCGTGAAGCCGCCGGAGCGCCGTTGCCGCCGGGAGTGGACGAGCCGGTCTTCGCCGAGCCCTGGCAGGCGGAAGTTTTTGCGATGGTCGTCGCGTTGCACGAAAGCGGCTTGTTCTCATGGAGCGAGTGGGCGGAGGCGCTGTCGGCCGAGGTGCATCGTGTCGATGCGGCGACGGACGGCCACGACTACTACGAGCATTGGCTTGCGGCGCTGGAGAAGCTGCTGGCGAAGAAGGGCGTGGCGGCGCCCGCCGCCGTCGATGCGCTGGCGGCGGCCTGGCAGCGCGCGGCGCATGCGACGCCGCACGGCAAGCCGATCCTTTTGGAGAATGATCCCGCACACGGCGCGGAGCTGCCATGAAACGCACGGTCGCCGCGCCGGAATTCGCGCACTATCCCGAGGCGTGGCACTTGTCGCCCGTGCTGGACACCGGCGATTTCGTCTTCCTGTCCGGGCAGACCGGCTGGCGGCCGGACGATACCGTGGCCTCGGACCCGGAAGAACAGTTCCGCGACGTGTTCGAGTTCCTGAAAGCGAATCTCGCCGCAGCCGGGCTGAGCTTCGCCGATGTCGTCGAGATGACCAGCTATCACATCGAGCTGAAGAAACATCTGCCGGCCTTCGTGAAGGTGAAGGACGAATACGTGTCAGCACCCTATCCGGCCTGGTCGGCAATCGGCGTGAGCGAGTTCATCAGCGACGGGACGCTGGTCGAGGTCAGGGTGATCGCCCGCCGGTGACGACGTGCGGTTCGTCGCCTAATCCCGCTCGAGGCTCGCATCGATCAACAGCTCGGCGTTCCTGGCGACAGCGGCCGCCGGGCCACCCGGCCCGAACAACTGGCCGCTGATGTAGGCACCCTCGATCAGCAGCAGCAGGCCGTCGCCCAGCGCGTCGGGATCGGCGGCACCCATGTCTTTCGCCATCTGCCGCAGGCGGCGGCGCAGCTCGCGCTTGTTGGCCTCACCGACCGCGCGCGCCGGATGGCCGGCCTCCGGATATTCGACCGCCGCATTGGTCATGCCGCAGCCGCGGTAATTCTGCATCACCGCGCGTTCGCCGACGCGCGACAGGAAGGCGAGGATCTGCCGGCGCGGATCGCCGGGATGGGCGTCGACCGCTTCATCGAAACGCTTCCAGAACTCCGTTTCGTAGACCCGCAGATAGGACGCCGCAAGCTCGTCTTTCGACTCGAAAGCCCGGTAGAGGCTGGGTTTGGTGACGCCGGCCTGCTTGACGATCTCGTCGACGCCGATGGCGCGGATGCCTTCCAGGTAGAAGAGCCGGCGCGCCGTGTCCAGAATGCGCTCGGCGGCACGCGGGCCCTGGCGGTTGCCGTAGGGTGCCGAGGTCGGGTTCAGGATTTTTTCGTCGCTCATCGGTGCGGTCGCTTGACAATGTTACTGAACGGTACGTATCTGACGACAAGATACGTACCGGTGAGTCACATGACAATAGCAAATTCGCGTCCGTTCGGCCAGCGCTACGCTTTCGTGGTGGTCGGCGTCATCTTCCTGTGCCTGCTGATCGCGGCCGGCCTGCGCTCGTCGATGTCGGTGATGATGGTGCCGCTGGAGGACGCCTTCGGCTGGCGGCGCGACGTCATCTCGCTGGCCGCCGCCGTTGGTATCTTCATCTATGGCCTCGCCGGGCCGTTCGCGGCGGCGCTGATGGAGCGCATCGGGCTGCGGCGCACGCTGCTGGCGGCGCTTTTGATCATGTCCGCCTCGACGGCGCTCAGCCTGCTGATGACAAAACCCTGGCAACTGGTGGCGACCTGGGGCGTGCTGTCCGGCGTCGGCTCCGGCGCGGTCGCGACCGTGCTCGGCGCAACAATCGTCAACCGCTGGTTCAAGACCAATCGCGGGCTGATGATGGGGCTGATGTCGGCGAGCGCGGCGACCGGCCTGCTCGTTTTCCTGCCGCTGCTCGCCGCGCTGTCGCAATGGGGCGGCTGGCAGCCGGTTGCGATCGCGGTCTCCGTCGCCACCGCGGCACTCGTGCCGCTGGTCTGGCTGCTGGTGCCGGAACGGCCGTCCTCGATCGGGCTGACCCGCTACGGCGCCGACGGCCCCGAGCCGGAGGCTGCCGCCGTCTCGGGAAACTTCCTGACGCACACGCTGTCGACGCTGCGCAAGGCGGCGGGGACGCGGGTGTTCTGGTATCTGTTCGCCACCTTCTTCATCTGCGGCTTCACCACCAACGGGCTGGTCGGCACGCATCTCATCGCCTTCTGCGGCGACATGGGCATCCCGGAAGTGCAGGCGGCGGGGCTGCTCGCCGTGATGGGCGTTTTCGACCTGATCGGCACGACCTTCTCCGGCTGGCTGACCGACCGTTTCGACCCGCGGAAACTGCTCGGCGTCTATTACGCGGTGCGCGGCCTGGCGCTGATCTACCTGCCGCTGTCCGGCTTCTCGCCGTGGGCGCTCGCGGTCTTCGCGGTGTTTTACGGGCTCGACTGGATCGCCACCGTGCCGCCGACGCTGAGGCTGTCCAACGAGGCGTTCGGCGACCGCAGCGGCCCGCTGGTGTTCGGCTGGATCGTCGCCGGGCATCAGGTGGGCGCGGCCGCCGCCGCCTTCTTCGGCGGTTACATGCGCGAGCTGCAGGGCGACTACGACCTCGCCTTCCAGATCGCCGGCCTGACGGCGATCGGCGCCGCCGCGCTGTCGCTGCTGATCCGGCCGACCGGGCCGCGGGAGGAAATGGCCGAGCCGCAGGCGGCGTAAGCGGCTTCACCCCGCCGCCAGGCACACCCGCGCCATTTCATGATTTCGGCGGCGTCGCTCGAGGGCGGAACCGATCCGGAGCTTGCTCTCGGGGCGAGAATCCTGTCTTTCAAGCCGATGGAATTCTCGCCGCAACAAGACGACGCGCTGAAGGTGGTGGCGGCCTGGCTGAAGACCGGCCGGCCGCAGATCTTCCGCCTGTTCGGTTATGCCGGCACCGGCAAGACGACGCTCGCCCGCTATTTCGCCGAGCATGTCGACGGCCAGGTGCAGTTCGCCGCCTTCACCGGCAAGGCCGCGCAGGTGCTGCGCTCGAAGGGCGCCGCCAACGCCCGCACCATCCATTCGCTGATCTACCGGCCGCGCGGCGAGGAGGCGGTGGCCGACGAGGCGACGGGAAAAACCTCGATGTCGCCGACCTTCTCGCTCAACCGCCAGAGCCCGATCGCCAAGGCCAAGCTCGTCGTCGTCGACGAGTGCTCGATGGTCGACGAGGCGCTTGGCCGCGACCTGCTGAGCTTCGGCACCCCGATCCTGGTGCTCGGCGATCCCGGCCAGTTGCCGCCGATCTCCGGCGGCGGCTTCTTCACCGAGCACGATCCGGATTTCCTGCTCACCGAGATCCACCGGCAGGCGCGCGACAATCCGATCATCCGGCTGGCGCTCGACGTGCGCGAGGGCAGGGAGTTCATGAAGGGCGACTACGGCACCGCCCAGGTGATCGGCCGCGAGGAGGTCACGCAGGATCTGGTGCTGAAGGCCGACCAGGTGCTGGTCGGCACCAATCGCACGCGAAAACGCTACAACAAGCGGCTGCGCGAGCTGAAGGGTTTTTCCGCCGACTACCCGCAGGCGGGCGACAAGCTGGTGTGCCTGCGCAACGACCCTTCCAAGGGCCTGCTCAACGGCTCGCTGTGGAAGGTCATGACGTCGGCGCGCGAAACCGTGAAGCCGGGCATCAACCTGCTGGTCTCGCCGGAGGAGGACGATCCGGACCGCGGCGTCGCCAAGATCAAGCTGCTGAAGGCGGCGTTCGAGGATCCGGACGCCGAAATCCCCTGGCAGCAGAAGAAACGCTTCGACGATTTCGACTACGGCTATGCGCTGACCGTGCACAAGGCGCAAGGCTCGCAGTGGAACGATGTGGTGCTGTTCGACGAAAGCTTCGCTTTCAAGGACACGCGCGACCGCTGGCTCTATACGGCGATCACGCGGGCCGCGGAGCGGCTGACGGTGGTGCGGTGAGGGCCGCGCTCACAGGCTATCCCTCCTCGTCCATCCAGGCCCACGCAGCTTCCTCGTCCTCCGGCGAAAACTGCCGGAAATCCACCGGCGCGGCGTCGAGGAAGAGGCCGCGCGTCGCGGCGAGCGCCAGCCGGTCGCCGACCACGGCGCAGCGCCGCACATGCTCGCGCGCATGCGCCTTGCCCTCGCGGATCGTGTCGGGCGCGACCTCCTGCCAGTCCACGCCCTCGTTGTCGACGACGCGCAGCAGCACGTCGATCTCCGGGTCGAGGACATAGGCGGCCTCCAGCAGGCCGTAGAGGTTCTCGATGTCGGCGGCCGATACATGGCCGACGACGTCGAAGGCGTGCAGGCTGCGGCGATCGGTATCGATGCGGCGCACGGCCGGGACCGACTCGAGCGAACTCATCCATTTCTCCATGCAGGCATCCGATTGTCTGCAACACAATAATCCGCTTTCCGTTCCCCTCTTTCAGCCTGTAGGGAAGGCTGACAACCCTCGGGAGGCGAAGACTCATGCCCGCCAAACTGTCCGTGAACCTCAATGCGGTGGCGATGCTGCGCAACCGGCGCGACCTGCCCTGGCCGAGCGTCACGGAGCTGGGGCGCATAGCGCTTTCCGCCGGCGCGCACGGGCTGACGGTGCATCCGAGGCCCGACCAGCGGCATGTCCGCTTCTCCGATCTGCCCGAGCTGCGCGCATTGATCGACGACGCCTTTCCGCGGGCGGAGTTCAACATAGAAGGTTATCCGGACGAGGCATTCCTTGCCCTGGTCGAGAAGACCGCGCCGGAGCAGGTGACGCTGGTGCCCGACGATCCGTCGCAGGCGACCTCCGACCACGGCTGGAATTTTCGCGCCCAGGCGGAATTCCTGCGGCCGGTCGTGCAGAGGCTGAAGCGCAGGGGATTTCGGGTGTCGCTTTTCGCCGATCCCTCGCCGGACGGGGTGGAGATCGCCCGCGCGCTCGGCGCCGACCGCATCGAGCTTTATACCGGGCCGTACGGCAGTTGCCATTCCGATTCAGCAAAAGCCGCCAATGAGCTGGAAAAGCTCGGAAAAACCGCGGACGTCGCACTGGCCGCCGGGCTCGACGTCAATGCCGGCCATGACCTGACGGTGGACAATCTGCCGGCGCTGGCGCGGCGCATCCCGAGGCTGGCGGAGGTGTCGATCGGCCACGCGCTCACAGCCGAGGCGCTGGAGCACGGCATGGCCGCAACGGTGCGCCGCTTCCTCGCGGCTTGCGGCTGGTAGCCGCCGGCATAGGCCTATAGTCTCGGGTCGGGAGGCCGCTGTTGCTATTGCAGCGCAGCAAGCGTAGAGGAGCGCCCGTTTGCCGGAGGCGCCGACACAGATGGCCATCGAGGGCTCAGCGGAAGACGAGCAGCCGGCTTCGGTTGCCGGCGACCACCAGGAGCATTCGCAGGACATGCGGATCCTGATGCTCGGCGCCCTCGGCGTCGTCTATGGCGACATCGGCACCAGCCCGATCTATGCCTTCCGCGAGGCGCTGGTGGCGGCGGCCGGCGACGGCGTGGCGGCGCGCGAGGCGGTGCTCGGCGTGCTGTCGCTGATCGTCTGGGGGCTCACCATCATCGTCACGGTCAAATATGTCGGCTTCGTGCTGCGCGCCGACAATCGCGGCGAGGGCGGCACGCTGTCGCTGATGGCGCTGGCGCGCGCCAGCTTCTCCAACCGTTCCGGCGCCATCCTGCTGATCGGCATCCTCGGCGCGGGCCTGTTCTATGGCGACGCCGTGATCACCCCGGCGATCTCGGTGCTGTCGGCGGTCGAAGGCCTCAAGGTGGTCACGCCGGCCTTCGAGCCGTTCGTGGTGCCGCTCACGCTGGTGATCCTCGCCATCGTCTTCTCGGTGCAGCGCTTCGGCACGGGCAAGGTGGCGACCGTGTTCGGTCCGATCACCGCGCTGTGGTTCCTCGCCATAGGCTATTCCGGGCTGACGCACATCCTCGACGACCCGGAGATCCTCTACGCGCTCAATCCGCTGGAGGGGATCGCCTTCCTCTTCAATTCGCCGGACGTCGCCTTCGTCACGGTCGGTGCCATCTTCCTCGCCGTCACCGGCGCGGAGGCGCTTTATGCCGATCTCGGCCATTTCGGACGGCGGCCGATCGTGCTTGCCTGGCTGTCCATCGTCTTTCCCTGCCTGCTGCTCAATTACTTCGGACAGGGCGCCTTCGTTCTGTCGCATGACGGCGCCATCGGCCATCCCTTCTTTGAGATGAACCAGGGGTGGATGCTGGTGCCGATGGTGGTGCTGGCGACGGCGGCGACCGTCATCGCCAGCCAGGCGGTGATCTCCGGCGCCTTCTCGCTGACGCGGCAGGCGGTGCAGCTCAACCTGCTGCCGCGCTTCCAGATCCAGCACACGTCGAAGACGCAGTCCGGCCAGATCTACCTGCCGCGCGTCAATCTGCTGCTGGCGCTGGCGGTGATGATGCTGGTGGTCGGCTTCGGCGAATCGAGCGACCTCGCCGCCGCCTACGGCATCTCCGTCACCGGCAACATGCTGATGACGACGATCCTGCTCTATGTGGTGATGACGCGCATCTGGAAATGGCCGCTGGCGTGGGCGCTGGCGCTCACCCTCGTCTTCGCCGTCATCGACGTCGGCTTCTTCGTCTCCAACATCGTCAAGGTGTTCGACGGCGGCTGGGCCTCGCTCGTGGTGGCGCTGTCGGTAGTGCTGATCATGGTCACCTGGGTGCGCGGCTCGCGGCAGCTCTTCGACAAGACGCGCAAGAACGAGATTCCGCTCGATTTCCTGGCCGGCAGCATGGCCAAGAAGCCGCCGCAGCTCGTGCCCGGCACCGCTGTCTTCCTGACCAGCGATCCGCAGAGCGCGCCGACGGCGATGATGCACAGCCTGAAGCACTACAAGGTGCTGCACCAGCAGAACGTCATTCTGACCGTGGTGACGGCGCCGCAGCCTTTCGTGTCCGATGACGACCGGGTGAAGATGGAGCCGGTCAACGAGCTGTTCATGCGGATCACGCTCACCTTCGGCTACATGGAGCGGCCGAACATCCCCAAGGCGCTGGCGATCTGCCGCAAGCAGGGCTGGAAATTCGACATCATGACGACGTCGTTCTTCCTGTCGCGGCGCTCGCTCAGGCCGTCTCCCAATTCCGGCATGCCGGTCTGGCAGGACAAGCTGTTCATCGGGCTCGCCCGCACGGCGGCCGACGCCACCGAGTATTTCCAGATACCGACCGGCAGGGTGGTGGAGATCGGCACGCAGGTGGCGATCTAGGGTTCGGCGGGTATGCCGGGTAGGTCGAGCTGACGAGATCAGGAACGGAAGCGATAAGCCCTTCCGTCTGCTCCGCCGGAGCGCTTCGCTCCCGGTACGGCATGGATCCTAGGGTCTCCGCAGTTCGCTTCGCTCCTGCTACGCCCTAGGATGACGAAGAGGAGAGCCGTCTACGCCAATCGGGAACGTTGGCGATTAGCGGTAAACCCCTTCGCATTCGTCATCCTAGGGCGGAGCAGGCCGAAGGCCGTCGCGGAGACCCTAGGATCCATGCCGTGCCGGTGGCGAAGCGCTCCGGCGGAGTAGAAGAAAGCAACAGGCGGGTATCGACCGGCCCCCAGTGGGGAGAGTGAGGCGAGCGCAGCGACCACCAGAAACGGCGAGGCAAAATCCACGCCCGCCGGTTTCACCCCACGATAGGCGGGTTCAGGCGGGCAAAACCTTCCTGCCGCCGATAAGGGAAATGCGGATAGGGCGCAGTCACCGCGCTCGCCGCATCGAGCTTTTCGACCTGCTCAGCCGCCAGCGACCAGCCGACCGCGCCGAGATTGTCGCGAAGCTGCTCTTCGTTGCGGGCGCCGATGATGACGGAGGAGACGGTCGGCCGCCGGGTCAGCCAGTTGATCGCGACCTGCGGCACGCTTCTGCCGGTTTCGGCCGCGACCTCCTGCAAGGCATCGACCACCCGGTAGAGCAGTTCGTCCTCCACCGGCGGGCCGAAGCTTGCCGTCTCATGCAGGCGGCTGCCCGCAGGAAGCGGCTTGCCGCGGCTGATCCTGCCGGTCAGGCGTCCCCAGCCGAGCGGGCTCCAGACCAGCGCGCCGAGCCCCTGGTCGGCTCCGAGCGGCATCAGATCCCATTCGTAGTCGCGGCCGACCAGCGAATAATAGACCTGGTTGGCGACATAGCGCGCCCAGCCGTGTCTTTCGGCGACGGCGAGCGACTTCATGATCTGCCAGCCGGAGAAATTGGAGACGCCGATGTAGCGGAGCTTGCCGTCAGCCACGAGCCGGTCGAGCGTCGAGACGACCTCCTCGACCGGCGTCGAGGCGTCGAAGGCATGCAGCTGGAAAATGTCGATGTGGTCGGTGCCCAGCCGTTTCAGCGCCGCCTCCACCGAGCGGATCAGCCGGGAGCGGGAGGAGCCCCGGTCGTTCGGCCCGTCACCGGTCGGCAGGCTCGCCTTGGTGGAGATCAGCACCGCGTCGCGCCGGCCCTTGATCGCCGCGCCGAGCACTTCCTCCGAACCGCCGTTCGAATAGATGTCGGCCGTGTCGAACAGGTTGACTCCGGCTTCCAGGCAGATGTCGACGAGGCGGCGGGCCTCTTCCACGTCGGTTGTGCCCCAATGGCTGAACAGCGGGCCGGAGCCGCCGAACGTGCCGGCTCCGAAGCCGAGGACCGGCACTCTGAGGCCGGACGCACCGAGATTGCGGTATTCCATGATCGTGTCTCCTGAAACGGGATTGTCGTGCAGCTCATTCCGCGGGGGCGGGACAGGGCCGGGGGCCGGCAATGCTGGCGCTGCGTCTATCCAGGCGGACGGCGAGGAGCGCCACGCCGAGGGCGGCGATCGGCACCATGCCGGCGACCAGGGTGATGGCCGGCAGGCCGGGCCCGTGATCGATGACGGCGCCGCCGAGCCAGGCGCCGATGGCGTTGCCGAGATTGAAGGCGGCGATGTTGAAGCTCGACGCCAGCCCCTGGCCGGCGCCGTCGGCCTTCTCCAGCAGCCACATCTGCAGCGGCGGCACCGTGGCGAAGGCGGCGGCGCCGAACAGGCCGACGGCGACGACCGCGGCGATGGGCTGGTGGATGGCGGCGGTCATGGCTAGCAGCGTGAGGGACAGCAGGGCCAGGCTGCCGAGCAGAGTGGGCACCAGCCAGCGGTCGGCCAGCCGGCCGCCGGCGAGGTTGCCGGCGACCAGGCCGGCGCCGAAGACCAGCAGGATGGGCGACACCGCGGCCGCCGAAAAGCCGGTGACCTCGGTCAGGATCGGCGCGATATAGGTGAAGGCGGCGAACACGCCGACCCAGGAGAGCACCGTGGTGAGCAGGCCGAGCAGCACCGGGCGGCGGGTCAGCACGGCCAGCGCGCTGCCGCTCTCCTCGGTTTCCCCCGTCGGTTCGTCGCGCGGCACCAGCAGCGCGATGATCGCCAGCGCCGCGACGCCGACCAAGGTCACCGCCCAGAAGGTGGCGCGCCAGCCATAGGCCTGGCCGAGCCAGGTGCCGAAGGGCACGCCGAGGATATTGGCGACGGTGAGGCCGGTGAACATGATGGCGATGGCCGACGCCTTGCGGTTCGGCGCTACGAGGCCGGTGGCGACCACCGAGCCGACGCCGAAGAAGGAGGCGTGGGCGAAGGCGGTGAGCACGCGCGCCGCCATCAGCGTCCAGTAGTCGGGCGCCAGCGCGCAGGCGAGGTTGCCGAGGGTGAAGACCACAATCAGGCCGAGCAGCAGCGTCTTCTTCGACCAGCGGCCGGCAAGGGCGCCGAGCAGCGGCGCGCCGACGACGACGCCGAGGGCGTAGCCGGAGATCAGCATGCCCGCCGCCGAGATCGACACGCCGAGATCGGCGCCGACTTCGAGCAGCAGGCCCATGATGACGAATTCGGTGACGCCGATGCCGAAGGCACCGGCCGTCAGGGCATAGAGGGCGAGGGGCATTGGACATTTCCAGTCAAGAGCTTGGGAGGCCCTGAAGATGGACATGCCCGCTTTGGTGAACTAGCCTGCCGGAAGGAACATGACTTGTGAGATGAAGTCATCATGGGCAGGCTCGACGTCAATCGCTCCGGCGAAATGGAGGTTTTCTCGCGGGTCGTCGAACTCGGCGGCTTCACGGCGGCGGCGCGCGACTTCCGCATGACGCCGTCTGCCGTCAGCAAGCTGGTGGCGCGGCTGGAGCGGCGGCTCGGCGTGAGGCTGATCAACCGGTCGACGCGAAAACTGCAGCTCACGCCGGAAGGCGCTGCCTTCCACGACCGGGCGTTGCGCATCCTCGGCGACATGGACACGGCCGAGCGCGAGGCCGCCGCCGGTACCGCGCCGCGCGGCCGGCTGCGGGTCAACTGCAACGTGGCCTTCGGGCTGCACTACCTGCTTCCGCTGGTTCCGGCCTTCATCGCCCGGCATCCCGACGTCACCGTCGATATCGTGCTCACCGATACCGTCGTCGACCTGCTCGAGGAGCGCGCCGACGTCGCCATGCGGGTCGGGCCCTCGCGCGAATCGCGGCTGCTTGCCCGAAAGCTCGGCGAGACGCGCAGCATGGTGGTGGCCTCGCCGGCCTATCTGGAACGGCACGGCATGCCGAAGTCGCCCGCCGATCTCGCCGGCCACAACCGCCTCGGCTTCTGTTTCGTCAGGCTGATCGAGGGATGGCCGTTCGCCGACGGCGGCGGCGGGACAGTCAACGTGCCGCCGCTGGGCAATGCGCTGGTCAGCGACGGCGAGGCGATGCGGCATCTGGCGATCGCCGGGCTGGGCATGGCCCGGCTCGGCGTCTTTCACATCCGCCGCGACGTCGAGGCGGGACGCCTGGTGCCGGTGCTGGAGGATTTCAATCCGGGCGATACCGACCCGGTGCATGCGATCTTCGTGGGGCAGGGCGGGCACCTGCCGGCGCGCGTGCGCGCCTTCCTCGACTTCCTCGCCGAGACGGTGCGGCTCGACCGATAGGCCGTGTCCTTATCGAATTGCAGCCATGCCCATTGACAGCCGGGCGTCCGATCTGGCTGGCTCGACGCTCGCACGAGGAGCACATCAATGGAAATCGTCACGCCGGGCCTTGCCAACATCACGCTGTTCACCGGGGCGGCGCTGATCCTGCTGCTCGTGCCCGGCCCGGCTGTTCTCTACATCGTGGCCCGCTCGGTGGAGCAGGGGCGGTTCGCCGGCTTCGTCTCCGATCTCGGCATCCACTCGGCGACCCTGGTGCATGTCTTTGCCGCGGCGCTCGGCCTGTCGGCGCTGCTCGCCTCGTCGGCGGTCGCCTTCAGCGTCGTCAAATATGCCGGCGCCGCTTATCTGATCTGGCTCGGGTTGAAGAAGATATTCGGCCCCGCCGAACCGCTCGACATCGAGGGCCAGATGAAGCGCTACGGCCATTGGCGGCTGTTCCGCGACGGCTTCGTGGTCAACCTGCTCAATCCGAAGACCGCGCTTTTCTTCCTCGCCTTCCTGCCGCAGTTCGTCGACGTCAGCCGCGGCCACCTGGCGATGCAGATCACCATCCTCGGCCTGATCTTCACCGGGCTCGGCTTCCTCACCGACGGTTGCTACGCGCTCGCCGCCGGCACGGCGGGCGGCTGGCTGAAGCGCAGCCGCGGCTATCTCAAATTCGAACGTTACGTCAGCGGCGTGCTGTTCATCGGCCTCGGCGTGAGCGCGGCGCTGGCGGGCAACGGCAAGAAATAGACGGCCTCAGCACCCGCGAGGCGGCGGAAAAATCGTCGAGAACCCCGCTCAATGCCGGGGTTCTCGAGACGAAACCATCGACTTTTCGCGGAAATCGGCGCGATTGTGAGCGCTTCCCGCAAATCGTGATCGACTTTTGCGGGCGTCGGTGCCGCATTTAGCAGTTTGTTTTTTCTTTTTTCTTATGCCAGCAATTACGACGCGCAACTGTCCCGGGGATACAGGGAATGCTTCGTGTTGTGAGCTGCCTGGCCTATGAGCACGACCTGTCCTTCGTCCTGGTCGCCGCCGTCATCTGCATAGCCGGCTCCGTCATGACGATGCGCCTGTTCGACCGGGCCAAGCGTCTCTCCTCGGCAAATCGTGCGATCTGGGTCGTGCTGTCGGGCGTGGCCGGCGGCGCCGCCATCTGGACCACCCACTTCGTCGCCATGCTTGGCTTCCGCCCGCCGGCCGAATTCGCCTACGAGCCGGTACTGACGCTGGTCTCGTTCGGCTTCGCCGTGGTGTTCGTGGCGGCCGGCCTGCATGTGGCGACCCTTTCCGCGAAGGGATGGCAGATCGAGGCGGGCGGCGCACTGCTCGGCCTGGGCATCTCGGTCATGCATTTCACCGGCATGAACGGCCTCGACGTCGCCGGCCGGATCGAATGGGACTGGACGCTGGTTGCCGCCGCGGTGGTGCTCGGCGTCGTCTTCGGGGCGCTCGCCACCAACCGCGCGGGCAGGGCCGCCGGCGCGCCCGGCAAGCTGCTCGGCGCTGGTGCCCTGGTGCTGGCGATCTGCTCGATGCACTTCACCGCGATGGGTGCCGCCATCTTCGTTCCCGATGCATCGGAAGGGATGGCGACGGGGGTCTTCTCGCGCGAACTGATGGCCCTGTCGGTGCTCGCCGTCATGTCGATCGTCACCGGGCTGGCGCTCTACGTGCTCGACGCGCGCTCGCAGCGCGAGATGCTGGACAGCTTCCGCCATGCGGCGCTGCACGATCCGCTTACCGGCATGCCGAACCGCGCCTACCTGTCGTCGCGCCTGCCGGCGATGCTGGAGGCCGGCACCAGGTCGGGCCGCAAGGTCGCCATCATCGTCCTCGATCTCGACCGCTTCAAGGACGTCAACGACGTCCACGGCCATACGGCGGGCGACGCGCTGCTGCAATCCCTGACCACGCGGCTCAAGGAAGTCACCCTGCCGGGCGAGTTCGTCGCCAGGGTAGGGGGCGACGAATTCATCGCGGTCAAGCAGGACATCGCCGGCGAGAACGACGTGCTCGGCTTCGCCCAGAGGCTGGTCGCCTGCATTTCGCGGCCCGTCGCCTATCGCGACCGCACCTTGTCGGTGGGCGTCAGCCTCGGCATCAGCCTCTATCCGACCGATGCCGATACGGCGGACGAGCTGATCGGCGTCGCCGATCTCGCCATGTATCGCGCCAAGAAGCAGGTCGGCCACAAGATCTGCTTCTACGACCAGTCCATGGACGAAGGCAGGCGCACCAGGAGCGTGCTGGCGATGGATCTCTGTGGCGCGGTCGGCCGCAACGAACTGCTGCTCCACTACCAGCCGCAGATCGACGTCAGGAGCGGCGAGATCACCGGCTTCGAGGCTTTGCTGCGCTGGCAGCACCCGCAGCGCGGGCTGGTCGGGCCGTCGGAGTTCATCCCCATCGCCGAGGAGACCGGCCTGATCCTGCCGATCGGCGAGTGGGTACTGCGCACCGCCTGCGCCGAAGCCGCGTGCTGGCGCAAGCCCTACAAGCTGGCGATCAACATCTCGTCGGCGCAGTTGACCCAGTCCGGTCTGCCTGGCCTCGTCCACGAAATCCTGCTTGAGACCGGGCTTGCGCCGTCGCGGCTGGAGCTGGAGATCACCGAGGCGACGATCATCGACGACGTCAACGGAACCTTGCGCGTGGTGCGCCAGCTCAAGGCGTTGGGCGTCACCATCGCCATGGACGACTACGGGACCGGCTATTCGTCGCTGTCGACGCTGCAGATCTTCCCCTTCGACCGGATCAAGATCGACCGCTCCTTCGTCGAGCGGGTGACGACCAACAGGGCATCGGCGGCGATCGTCAAGGCGACGATCCTGCTGGCCGACAATCTGGAAATACCGGTGCTGGCGGAGGGCGTCGAGACCGAGGAGAATCTCGGCTTCCTGCGGGACGCGGGCTGCGCCGAGGCGCAAGGCTTCCTGTTCGGCCGGCCGCTGCCGGTGTCGGACATCGCCGCCCTGGCCGGGCGGGCGCGAAAGACAACCATCCAGCCGCTGCCGCAGCGCCCTGCCGAAGGCAGCTCAGCGGCGACCTCGCTCGGCGTCGAAAACCTTGCCAAGGTCGCGGCCGCGCCGCGATAGGCTCCATCCGCCTCGTCTATTGCCGCGATAGCACTTGCATTTGCCGGTCGGCCGGCGCATAAGGCCGAACCGTAACGTACGGTACGGTCCGCGAGCGGGCCGGGCAAGCGGGAAGATCGGTGTTGCAGTCCGCATCGCACAGCGAAGGCGTTGAGAACGGGATGCTGACGGACCGTCAGCAGGCCGTGCTGGATGCCGTGCTGGCGCTGATGGTCGAGCAGGGCGGCGACTTCAGCATGACCTCTGTGGCACGCCGCGCCGCCTGCTCGAAAGAGACGCTTTACAAATGGTTCGGCGACCGCGACGGCCTGCTGACGGCGACGGTGCGCTGGCAGGCGTCGAAGGTGCGCGCCGGCAACTATGACAGCCAGCGGCTCGACGCCGCGGCGCTGCGCGAGAGCCTGGAGAATTTCGCCGCGAACTGGCTGAAGGTGATCTCGTCGAGCACGTCGATCGCGCTCAACCGTGTCGCCGTCAGCCATGCGGCGTCCGGCAAGAGCAACCTCGGCCACATCGTGCTCGACAACGGCCGCTTCGCCATCGGCGAGCGGCTGAAGCCGCTGCTGGAGGCCGGCCGCGCCGCCGGGCTGCTTGCCTTCGACGACAGCGAAGCGGCGTTCCGCAGCTTCTTCGGGCTGGTCGGCCGCGACGTGCAGATCCGCCTGCTGCTGGGCGACGGTCTGAAGCTGACGGCCGCCGAGATTTCGCGCGATGCAAGCCAGGCGACGGCGCAGTTCCTCGCGCTTTTCGGTGCCGAGCGCCCGAAGGCCCGTTTTATCTGACACCATCAACCAGGAAGGGAATGTCTCAATGCGTGTCTATTACGATCGCGACGCCGATCTGAACCTGATCAAGGGCAAGAAGGTCGCCATCATCGGCTACGGCTCCCAGGGCCGCGCCCATGCGCTCAACCTCAAGGATTCCGGCGTCAAGGAGATCGCCATCGGCCTGAAGGCCGGTTCCCAGACCGCCAAGAAGGTCGAGGCCGACGGGCTGAAGGTGATGAGCGTCGCCGACGTCGCGAAATGGGCCGATTTGATGATGATGGCCACGCCCGACGAGCTGCAGGCCGACATCTATCGCGACGAGATCGCGCCGAACATCCGCGACGGCGCGGCGATCGCCTTCGCCCACGGCCTCAACGTGCATTTCGGGCTGATCGAGCCGAAGAAGACCGTCGACGTGCTGATGGTTGCGCCGAAGGGCCCCGGCCACACGGTGCGCGGCGAATACCAGAAGGGCGGCGGCGTGCCCTGCCTGGTCGCGGTGCACCAGGACGCTTCGGGCAACGCGCTCGATCTCGGCCTCAGCTATGCCTGCGGCGTCGGCGGCGGCCGCTCCGGCATCATCGAGACCAACTTCAAGGAAGAGTGCGAGACCGACCTGTTCGGCGAGCAGGTGGTGCTGTGCGGCGGCCTGGTCGAGCTCATCCGCGCCGGCTTCGAGACGCTGGTGGAAGCCGGCTACGCGCCGGAAATGGCCTATTTCGAGTGCCTGCACGAGGTGAAGCTGATCGTCGACCTGATCTATGAGGGCGGCATCGCCAACATGAACTACTCGATCTCCAACACCGCCGAGTGGGGCGAATACGTCTCCGGCCCGCGCATCATCACCGCCGAGACCAAGGCCGAGATGAAGCGGGTGCTCAACGACATCCAGACCGGAAAATTCACCAGCGAGTGGATGCAGGAGTACCGGGCCGGTCTGTCGCGCTTCAAGGGCATCCGCCGCATGAACGACTCGCATCAGATCGAGGAGGTCGGCGCCAAGCTGCGCGGCATGATGCCGTGGATCGCCAAGAACAAGCTGGTCGACAAGGCGAAGAACTGAGGCGATCCGCTTCGACCTGAGCGGCGCCGTAGGCGCTGCTCAGGCGTTCAAATGTCCGACATATATTCCATTGTCCGATAGTGTGTCCTCAGCCTTATCAAGATAGTCTACAACAGATTTTATAAGGTTAATTCCACGGAAGAATTTTATATCGCCTCGATCAGATTCGATTAGAAAAACTGATTCTACGTGTTTTCTTTGGTGTATAAGTCTGAAAAGTACTTCAATATCTTTTTCTGCATGCCCAAAGCGTTGCTTAAAAGTTATGTCGTCGTTTATAATAATCATATTTTTTGCATGAACTATGTTTCCTATTATCTCCCAAAGATTATATCTGTAATCAGAATCCTCGAAATAAAGTCCCGTCTCGTCACGTTTAGCTATGAAGGATCTTAGCTCTTCTGCTTTTAGCTTTTTCTGAGTTTTGGTTAGTTCAGCTAGGCGCCTAAGAGATATGCAAAGCAATATTGTGTCGCGGATCGCTAGCTCAGTGGCTCTCGTCTCATAGTATCCATGACCAATCACTTCCGAATACCTGGCGGTACAAAACGCCGCTAGGCGCGCAGTTGCTTCAGTGCTGTCGTAGAACGCCTGCTTGCAAAGTTCTGCATCCAGATTGTTCGCCGTTGCCAAAGCGTGCCCCCGAACGAAGTTGAACGCTTCCTATATGTGCTTGGTGTTGGGGCGAGCACGCAAGGGGATTGAAGCTACTATCGCGGCAGATCCACGATCCCTCCTCGCGCGTCCTCGGGCTTCGCCCTGCGGGCGAGCGTGGTGATCGCCAAAAAAACAGACCGGTGGACGAGCAAATAACCGAACCTGTCAGGACAAGATGTAAACAAGGGCCGCCGACCGCTCCGCGGCCCTTGTTTTTTGCTAGACTGCGATTCGCAGGGCAGGGCGCGTTCGGAGGGTTTGATGCAAATCGAATCGGCGCTCGAGCTGCAGGCGCGAATCTTTTCCCAGATATTCAACTTCATCGAGCTGCCCGCGGCGGCAGGCATGGGCGCGTTTTTGCCGCCCGGCCTTTTCCTCGACCCGATGCTGCTGGAGACCAAGTCGGCGCGGCCGCGCCGGCCCCCGCGCCGACGCGCCAACGACATCGCGCTCGGCGTGACCGAAGGGACGGGCGCCGGCGATGCCAGGCTGGCGGTGCTGGTGCAGAGCCGCGGCAAGATGCAGAGCGCGGTGGTCGAGGACATCGTCGGCCTGGCCAGGGGCGAGGCCGAGGTTCTCTACATCGGCCGGCAGCGGCCGCTGTGGACCACCGCGCGCAACGACCCGATCCGGCTGGGCTGCAGCATCTCGCCGGTCACGGTGCCCTATGCCGGCACGCTCGGCTGCTTCTGCCGGGACAATCTGAGCGGCAGGATGACGATCCTGTCCAACAACCATGTGCTGGCCGACGTCAATGCGGTGCCGGTCGGCACGGCGGTGATGCAGCCGGGCGCGCGCGACGAGGGCAATGCCGAAAAGGACGTCATCGCCGAGCTCATCCGCTTCGTGCCGATCCAGTTCGGCGGTTTCCCCAACCGTGTCGACGCGGCGGTCGCCGCGCTCACCGAGCATGGCCGGGCCGAGGACCGCGAAACCCTCTACGACAGCGAGGAGGTTCCCGAGCCGGCGATCACCTTGCAGCCCGGCGAACTGGCCGAAGCCCTGCCGGGCATGAGCGTGTTCAAGACCGGCCGGACGACACGTCAAACGCGCGGAAAAGTGCGCGCCGTCAACGTCAACAACTACCTCGTCGACGTCGGGGTGGGGCTGGCGCGCTTCGACGGCCAGATCGTCATCGAGACAGACATGGCGCCGCAGCCGTTCAGCCGGCCGGGCGACAGCGGCTCGCTGATCGTCGACGAGAACGGCCGTCCCCTCGGCCTGCTGTTTGCCGGCTCCGCCTCGGGCGGCGCCGGAAACGTTGGATTCACGGGGGCAAACCCTATATTGTCGGTGACGGAGCAATTGGGCGTGACGCTCGTCTAGGGCAAGGCGGGCCGTCACGAAAGCTGTGTGGGGCCGGCATGAAACACTCGATGGACGAGGCCAGGGAAATCCAAAAAGCCTTCGAGGAGCGTTTTGGCGACAGGGAAGGGCTGCTCGGGATAGGCATCTGTCTCAATCCGGGCAAGGACGATCTGGCGCTGAACATCTCCGTATCCCGCGAAGGGCAGGCTTCGGGGCTGCCGGCGACCTTCGACGGGCTCGACGTCGTCGTCGACGTGGTCGGATCCATCCGCGCCTTCTGAAGTCGTTGCCGGAAGTATCGCTGCGGACACGCTTTTGTGTCCGCCTGTCCCATCGCGGCACACTTGCGCTTGGTCCGCTTCTTGCAGCACTTCTCGCATGAGCGAGGAGGTCCGCACATGACACCGATCACCGAAAAATCCATCGGCATCGACGGCGTGGTCTTCGCCGAGCGCAGGCAGGCGGAGCGCCGCCGTGTGCTCAAGGGCGGCAGGCTCTCCTTCAACAGCGGCTATGGCAGCGCCGAATGCGTGGTGCGCAACCTGTCCGCGACCGGAGCGCGTCTCACTTTCGGGGATAGCTCGGCCATTCCGCAGCGCTTCGACCTTCTGATCACCAGCGAGGAAACGCCGCGCGGCGCAGTGGTGCGCTGGCGCAGCCGGACGGCGCTCGGCGTGTCCTTCGGGTAACGCCTGCGGGCGACGTTCCGTGCCGTTTCGGCCGGCCCCGCGGGGGGCGCCGGCGGCGGCACGAGAGCCGGCGCAGCGGGGGGCTGCGCCGGCTCAGCGGCCGAGATGGCGATCAGCCGTCAGCTATAAGGCGAATAACACTGCCGCCGCGGCCCGTTATAGGGCTGGAAGGTGTTGTCCCAGGCGCGGTAGCTGCGATAGCGCGAGTAGCACCAGCGCACATGCGCATTGCCGGCGACGGGCGCGCGGTAAACACGGCGCGGCGCGACATAGTAGGGATCGTAGCCGCCGTAGATCGGCACGCCTAGGCTGAGATAGATGCCGGAGTCGTAGCGGTCGCGATAGCGGCGGTAGCGCCAGCCGTCGTCCCAATGCCGGCGGGCATGCCGCCGCCAGTAGCGGTCGCGGCGCCATTCGCGGTCGCCCCGCCAGTGGCGGCGCTCGCCGCGCCAATGGCGACGATCGCCGCGCCATTCGCGGTCTCCACGCCACTGCCGGCCGCCGCCACGCCATTCGCCGCCGCCGCGCCGCTGCCGCCAGACCGGATTTGTCCCGCCGCGGAACTCGCCCTCGACGACCGGTACGACAGGAACGGCTGAGCCGGCCGCCGGCGCCTGCGGTTTGGCGATCGGGAGCGGCGCCGACTGAGCGCTCCCCGCGAGGCCGGTCAGCACGCCGAGCGCTATCACGCCCGCGCGCGCGAAACTCGAGAATGCGGTGATCATTTTCAGGTCTCCAGAACCAAACCCGCCGCCCGCGGATGCCGAGAGAGAAGCATCGTAGGACCACCACGATGAACGGCGGATGAATGGTTTTGTTCCGGCGCAGCCCGCGGGAGCCACGCCACGGGCTTGTCTTCGCCCGCGCCAGAAGGCATGAAGCGCTGCATGTCGCTGCGCCTCGCCACGTTCAACGTCGAGAACCTGATGAACAGGTTCGACTTCTCCGGCTATCGCAACCAACTGCACCAGGACCGCACCCTGGCGTTGTTCCACATCCGCGACGAGGCGGAGTTCCGGCTGCTGGAGCAGGCGCGCACCATCGCCCATACCGACGATACCCGACAGCTCACGGCGCTCGCCATCGCAGCCGCCCGCGCCGACATATTGTGCCTGCAGGAGGTCGACAACATCGAGGCGCTGAAGGCCTTCGAATACGGCTACCTGTTCAAGATGGTGGGGCAGGGCTATCGGCAGAAGTTCACCACCGCCGGCAACGATACGCGCGGCATCGACGTGGCTGTCATGATGCGCGAGCAGACGCGCGACGGCCAGCCGATCGAGTTCGTGCGCATGAACAGCCATGCGCCGCTCAGCTACGGCGAGCTCGGCCTGCACACGCCGGAGCTGGCGGCGCTCGGCATCGAGCCGCAGGAACGGGTGTTCCGCCGCGACTGCCTGGAAATCGACGTCAGGATCGGCGGGCAGCCGCTCACCATCTATGCCGTGCACTTCAAGTCGATGGGCGGGCCGCGCGACGGCGTGCCGGGCCGCGACGCCACCATGCCGGTGCGCATCGCCGAGGCGAAGGCTGTGCGCCACGTCATCGAAAGCCGCTTTGGCATCGATCACGCGCGCGCAAAACGCTGGGTGATCTGCGGCGACCTCAACGACTACCGCCAGCGCGTCGTCATCGAGGGCGACGGGCAGCCAAGCTATGCCTTCACCGTGGTCGACGAGCAGGCATCGGCGCTCGACCACCTGCTCGCCGACGGTTTTGCCCACAATGTCGTCGAACGCCTGCCGGAGATGGAGCGCTGGACGCTCTATCACACGCGCGGGCCGCAGGAGCGGCATCTGTGCCAGCTCGACTACCTGCTGCTGTCGCCGGCGCTGGCCGAGCGCAACGCCACCGCCGTGCCCGACATCGTCCGCAACGGACAGCCCTGGCGCACCATCTTCCCGCCGGGCCAGGAGGTCGAGCGCTTCCCGCGCGTCGGCTGGGACCGGCCGAAGGCGTCGGATCACTGCCCGGTCGCCATAACCCTCGACATTGCGTGACGCCTTGGTCGACACCGATACCCACCATGGCCGCCAAAGACCTCCGGACCCGGCGCGCCGCAATGCCGCCGACGATCGCCGGCGGCCTTCGATGAGAGAAGGCGCGCCGTCGCCGGGTCGTCTCGGAACGCTCGAGCGGCTCGACTACCGGGCCGACATCGACGGGCTGCGGGCGCTCGCCGTCCTGCCGGTGGTGTTCTTCCATGCGGGCGTCGCCGGCTTTTCCGGCGGCTTCGTCGGCGTCGACGTCTTCTTCGTCATCTCCGGCTACCTCATGGCCGTGCTGATCGCCGGCGAGATCGACCGCGGCGAGTTCAGCCTCGTGCGGTTCTACGAGCGCCGCATCCGGCGCATCTTCCCGGCCCTCTTCGCCATGATCGCGGCCTGTGCCGTCATGGCCTGGCTCTTCTTCATGCCGGACGAGTTCAGCCTGTTCGCACGCAGCGTGAGAGGCGCCGCGCTGTTCGTGTCGAACATCCGGTTCGAGCGGGAGATGGGCTATTTCGACATCGCCTCGGAGATGAAGCCGCTGCTCCACACCTGGTCGCTCGCGGTCGAGGAGCAGTTCTACATCGTCTTCCCGCTGGTGCTGATGGCGATCGCCCGCTTCGTGCCGCGACGGGTCGTCCCGATCCTGCTGGCATTGCTGCTCGCCTCGCTCATCGCCAGCGCCTGGATGGTGCACGACGATCCCGAGGCGGCGTTCTACCTGGCGCAATTTCGGGCTTGGGAGCTGCTGCTCGGCGCGCTGCTGGCCTTCAACGCCGTGCCGCGGCCCGGTGGAGCGATGGCGCGCCAGCTGATGGCCGCGATCGGTGTCGCCCTGATCGGTTTGGCCGTCTTCACCTTCAGCGAGGACACTGTCTTTCCAGGTCTCTCGGCGCTGGTTCCCTGCGTCGGAGCGGCGCTGGTCATCCATGCCCGCGCGTCCGGCGGCCCGGCCGGCCTGTTGCTGGCGGCGCGGCCGCTGGTCTTCGTCGGCCTGATCTCCTACTCGCTCTATCTCTGGCACTGGCCGATCGTCGTCTTCACCAACTATCTCTTCGGTCCCGATCCGTCGCTGGCCCGCAGTGGCCTGATCGTCGCGGCCTCGCTGGCCGCGGCGGTCGTCTCGTGGCGCTTCGTCGAGCGCCCCTTCCGGGGTAGCGCCAGCCGCGTCGCGCGCCGGCCGCTGTTCGCTGGCGCGACGGCCGTGATGGCGGCGTCGGCCGTGTTCGCCTATGTAGTCGTCGCCGGCGACGGACTACCCGGCCGGTTGCCGCCCGCGGCGGCCAAGGTCTACAGCGCGGTGCACGACAACGGTCGCTTTTCCTCGGCCGAATGCTTCCTTGAGTCGGACGGAGACGGCCTGTCCCTGGAGGATATTCGCGCCGGAAAACTCTGCCGGGTGGGCTTGCCGGGGCCCAACCCGCGCTTCCTGGTCTGGGGCGATTCGCATTCCGCGGCCATGGCGCCTGCTATCGACGCGTCGGCGGTCCAGGCTGGCGTCGGCGGGCTCTTTGTCGGAACCGGCGGCTGCCCACCGCTTCCGGACGTGCGGCTGTCCAAGGTGCGGGATATCGAACGCTGCCGCGACTACAATCAGGCCGTGCTTGATCTGATCGAGAGCATGCGCATTCCGGAAGTCATCATGGTCGCCTACTGGCCGAAATACGTGCATGGCGCCGAACTGCCGAACCAAGGGGTCTATTTCGATCCATCGGTGCCGCCGCCGGTGGAGGACCGTTCCGCCCCGATCGCCGAGGCGATGGACCGGGTCCTGGCGCGCCTGACGGAGCGCGGCACGAAGGTGGTGCTGGTCATGGACGTGCCGGAGATGGGCTACTTCGTGCCGGAAGCCCTGGCCCGCGCGGCCATCACCGGCGGCTCGACCGACATCGCGCCGTCCTGGGCTTACACCGAGAAGAGGCAGGCGCTCGCCCGAAAGATGCTGCAAGATTTTGCCGCCAAGTACAGCGCCACGGCCGTCGATCCGCTGCCGGCCTTCTGCAGCGACGGCCGCTGCCATGCCGAACGGGACGGCGTGCCTCTCTATACCGATTCCGATCACATCACGGCGACCGCCGCGCGCAGCCTGAGCCATCTCTACCAGCCGGTCATGCAGCGCATCCGCGAGGCGGAAACGGCGGACGACTGACCGGAGGCAGCATGTTGGCGTTTCCCCGCAACCAGGTGGCGCCGGTCTCGGCGGTCGAGGTGAGGCTGGAACCGGGCCCGCATCCGTTCGAGGTCGAGCACGCCGCGGCGATCGAGGCCAGCTGGCAGCGCGAGGTCGCAGCGAATCCCGCGCTGTTCGACGGCCGGGTCGTGCTGCTTTCGCACATCGCCTACGATCGCGGCAGGCTCGCCGGCCGCTGCCATGCGGTGCGCTATGCGACGCTCCTGCACTGGCGGCACAGTCGCCCGCCGGGCGCCGAGCACGCCTTCGCGCATGCCGCGCTGGTGTCGGGCGACGGCGCGCTGGTGGCCATCCGCATGGGCGCGCACACGGCCAATGCCGGGAAGGTCTATTTCGCCGCCGGCTCGTTCGAGCCGGTCGATTTCCGCGACGGCCTTGTCGATATAGATGCCAACATGGCACGCGAGGTGTTGGAGGAGACCGGGCTCGACATCGCCGCTTCGCCCGTCGACGAGACCTATCACCTCTATTCGCAGAATGCGACGACGGTGATCTTCCGCCGCTACCATCTGGCCGAAAGCGCCGACGCCATCGCCGCGCGGATTTCGGCCTTCGTCGCTTCCGAGGCCGAGCCGGAGATCGAGGGGCCGGTAATCATCCGCGGCCCCGACGACCTGCCCGACGGGCTGATGCCGCATATGCGGGCGATCGTCGACTGGCACTTCGGCCAGTGAGTTTCCGCATGGCGGCGCAAGAGCCTTCGCGCCGCCGTCAGCGTTGCTATTCGTGCCTCAGCGCCACGATCGGGTCGAGCCGGGCGCCGCGCAGCGCCGGGAAGAAGCCGAACACCATGCCTATCAGCGCCGAGAAGCCGACGGCGAGCAGGATCACTGCCGGACTCGGCGCGAACGGGATGGCAAGCGCAAGCGAGGCGGCGCCCGCCAGCGCCAGGCCGATGGCGATGCCGATCAGCCCCCCGAGCAGCGACAGCACCGTCGCCTCCACCAGGAACTGCACGAGGATGTGCCGTTCGTGGGCGCCGATGGCCAGGCGGATGCCGATCTCGCGGGTACGCTCGGTCACCGAGACCAGCATGATGTTCATGATGCCGATGCCGCCGACCAGCAGGCTGACGCCGGCGACGGCGCCCAGCATGCCGGTCATGGTGGCGGTGGCGCTCGCCATGGCGTCGGCGATCTGGGTCATGTCGCGCACGTCGAAATTGTCGTCCGCGCCCGGCGCGATGCGGCGGGTCTCGCGCAGGATCGTCTCCATCTCCTCCTGGACGTCGGAGGTGGCCACCCCGTCCATCGCAGAGACGTAGATGGTGTCGATGTTGCGCCTGCCGACGATGCGGCGCTGGTAGGTGGTGAGCGGCATGACCACGGTGTTGTCCTGGTCCTGGCCGAAGCCGGACGTCCCCTTGCTCTCCAGCACGCCGATGACGCGGCAGCTCATCTTGCCGACGCGAATCGACTGGCCGTCCGGATCGCCGGCGCCGAAGAACAGCGTCCGCACCGTCTGGCCGATGACGCAGACATTGGTGCCGCCGCGCGCTTCCGATTCGGTGAACAGGCGGCCCTCGGCCAGACCCCAGTCGCGCGCGACGAAATAGTCGAGGTCGGCGCCGGTGACGTCGGCGGCGGTGTTCTGCGCGCCGAAGACAACGCGCACCGTGCTCTGCGCGGCGGCCGAGACGGCGCGCGCCGAAGTCAGGCCGCCGACAAGGCCGGCAACGTCCTTCTCGTCGAGCCGGCGCGGCGTGAACGAGGTCGAGCCGGAGCGGTCCGGCCGGGCGGCGCGCACCACCAGAAGATTGCTGCCGAGCTGCGCGATGTCGGACTTGACCTTCTCGGTCGTGCCGCTGCCGATGGTGAGCATGGCGATGACGGCGGCGACGCCGATGACGATGCCGAGCAGGGTCAGGAACGAGCGCAGCACGTTGCGGCGCACCGAGCGCAGGGCGAGGCGGACGGTTTCCCACAGCATCACGCCGCCTCCGCGTTCAGCGTGTCGGACGCGACATGGCCGTCGAGGAAGCGGATGGTGCGGTCGGCATAGCCGGCGACGTCCTGCTCGTGCGTGACCATGACGACGGTCAGGCCGAACTCGCGGTTGAGGCGCGTCAGCAGGTCCATGATCTCGTGGCTGCGGGCGGTGTCGAGATTGCCGGTGGGCTCGTCGGCCACCAGCAGCATCGGTCTGGTCACGATGGCGCGGGCGATCGCCACGCGCTGCTGCTGGCCGCCCGAGAGTTCGGCCGGGGTGTGGTGCTCGCGGCCGTTCAGCCCGACCTCGGCCAGCGCCTGCATGGCGAGCTGCCGGCGCTCGGAGGCGGGGACGCCGCGATAGATCAGCGGCAGCTCGACATTCTCCGCCGCCGTGGTGCGGGCGAGCAGATTGTAGCCCTGGAAGACGAAGCCGATGTAGCGGTTGCGCAAGGTGGCGCGGCGGCCGCGATCGAGCCGGCCGGCGTCGGCGCCGAGAAAGCCGTGGCGGCCCCCGGTCGGCATGTCGAGGCAGCCGACGATGTTCATCGCCGTCGACTTGCCGGAGCCCGACGGCCCCATGATGGCGACGAACTCGCCGCGGTCGATGGAAAACGACACGCCGGCCAGCGCATGCACGCTGGCCTCGCCCCTGCCGTAGGTCTTCCAGACGCCGTCGAAGCGGATGAGCGGGCGGTCGGCGCTCATCCGCCGCGTGCCCCGCGCGCGCCGGTGATCACCTGGTCGCCTTCCGACAGGCCGGACAGGATTTCCGTGTTCTCGCCGTCGCTGGCGCCCGCCTTGACGCGCACGGCTTCCGGCTGGCCGTCCTTCAACAGATAGAGGGTGCGCGTGCCGTCCTGCTCGCGGGCGGCGGGGCGGGCACCGCGCGGCCGGCCCATGCGCGGCATGAACAGCCGCTGCAGGCTCCAGCCGGTCTGGCTCGCCTGCACCGGCGGGCTGTAGCGGAAGGCGGCGTTGGGCACGGTCAGCACGTCGCCGGCCTGGCGGGTGACCACGGAGACGGTCGCCGTCATCCCCGGCCGCAGCAGCAGCTCGTCATTGTCGACGTCGAGGCGGGCATTGTAGGTCACCACGCCTTCCGTGGTGGCCGAGGCGTAGGAGATGTCGCGGATGTCGGCGTCGAAGCGCCTGTCGGGAAAGGCGTCGACGGTGAAGCGCGCCGCCTGGCCGGGCTTGACGCCGCCTATGTCGGCCTCGTCGATGGCCGCCTTCAATTCCATCTTCTTCAAATCGGCGGCCAGCACGAACAGCACCGGCGCCTGCAGCGACGAAGCGACGGTCTGGCCGGGATCGACCGAGCGGGTGAGCACGATGCCGTCGATCGGCGCATAGATCCTGCTCTTCTGCAGGTCGGCCTTTTGCAGCTCGAGCTCGGCCTGGGCGATGGCAAGATTGGCCTCGGCGACCGCGAGGGCCGCTATGGCGCGGTCGCGCGTAGCGAGCGCGGTGTCCAGCCCCTGCTGCGCCACCATGCCCCGGTCGGACAGCCGCTGCGAGCGGGTCAGCGTCTGTTCCGCCTCCTTCAGCGTGGTCTCGGCCTGTCCGATCTGCGCCTGCGCCACCTTCACCGAGGCTTCCGCCCGGTCGACATTGGCAAGGGTGCGGACCGTGTCGAGCTCGGCCAGCACCTCGCCCTTCCTCACGGTCTGGTTCTCGTCGACGGCGACAGAGCGGACGACGCCGGACAGTTCGCTGGAAATGTCCACCTGGGTCAGCGGCTGCAGCGTGCCGGTGGCCGAGACCTCCACGGTGAGGTTGCCGCGCGTGGCCGGCACGGTGGCGAAGGTGATCGGCGCCTGCGACGGCGACGCCCACCAGTACACGCCGCCCGCGGCGGCCGCCAGGAGAGCGGCGGCCAACGTCGCGCGAACCAGCCGGCGGCGCCAGCGGACGCGCGGGCTGGCGTCGAGACCGAGCGCGGCCTCTATCGACGGCGGGTTGTCCGCGCCTGGCCGATTGACAATCTGGTCCATCGAGGACCCCTATGATCGAGATTCCCTTCGCGTCACAGGTCATGCCGGGGCGATCGGATTTCAAGTTAATTTTCGCTCATGTTGGAGCGGTTGGAGGATCGAGGCGATGCAGAAACGCCGCTATGTGGTCTACGACGTGTTCACCGGCGAGGCGCTCACCGGCAATCCGCTTGCCGTGGTGCTCGATGCCGAGGGTCTGGATCTCGCCGCCATGCAGCGCATCGCGCGCGAGTTCAACCTGTCGGAATCGACCTTCGTGACCGCGCCGGAGGATCCCCGGCACAAGGCGCGGGTGCGCATCTTCACCCCCGACTACGAGATGCCCTTCGCCGGCCACCCGACCGTAGGCACGGCGATCGCGCTGGCTGAGCTCGCCGGCAGCACCGAGCCGTCGATCCTGGTGCTGGAAGAGAATATCGGGCCGGTGCGCTGCGTCGTCGGCCACAGCGACGGCGTGGCCTTCGCCGAGTTCGGCCTGGCGAAGCTGCCGGAAGCGCTGCCCTTCACGGTCGATGCCGACGTGGTCGGCGCCGCGCTCGGGCTCGGGCCGCACGAGATCGGCTTCGAGAATCACCGCGTCTCCTACTGGTCGGCGGGCGTGCCCTACGTCATGGTGCCGGTGTCGGGCCTGAAGGTGGCCGCCAAGGCGCGGCTCGACAATGAAGCCTGGATGGACATCTCGCCGCAGAAGAGCGGCAGCGCGGTCGCCTCCGCCTATGTCTACTGCCGCGAGACGGTGCATCATGACAGCGCCTTCCATGCGCGCATGTTCGTGCCCGGCAATCCTTCCTACGAGGATCCGGCGACGGGCTCGGCGGCGGCGGCCTTCGCCGGGGCGGTCGCCAGGTTCGACGAGCCGATGGACGGCTCGACCCGGCTGTGGATCGAGCAGGGCATGGAGATGGGCCGGCCCTCGCGGATAAGGCTGGAGATCGACATGGAAGGCGGACGCATCGAGGCGGCGCGCATCGGCGGCCAGGCGGTGAAGGTGGCGGAAGGCGTCCTGCTGGTGTGAGCCGGCGTCTCTCGACTTGGGTTCCTCGCCCCCAAGTGCAGGCTATCGCATATGAGCTTACCCCCACCCCTGACCCCTCCCCACAAGGGGGAGGGGGACTCTGCGACCGCCATGCCGCGCGAAATCGCCAACGATTGTGCCTGGCGGTGATGCCAGCAAGTCCCCCTCCCCCTTGTGGGGAGGGGTTGGGGGTGGGGGTGCGAAGCAGCGAATTCCTCGCCTTTGCAGGCGCTGCAAAATCGTCAATCACCCGGCCCGAGCGCCTCTTCGAGCAGATGGGCCAGCCTGTATCCCGCCTGCTTCAGCCGTGCCCGCACGACGGGCCAGTTGTCGTCGAGATAGGCCTCCGGCAGCGTCGGCAGCACGTCGCGCCTGGTCGTGGCGATGCGCGGGTCGGTGAAGATGGTGTCGCGGGCGATGTCGCGGCCCTCGAGCGCCCAGCCCGCCGGGGTCGACGGGACGATCGGTCCGGTCGGCGCCGCTTCGACGGCGTCGGCCAGTTCGCGCCAGTCCTTGCCCTGCCGGGCGACGATGGCATCGTCCCAGACGTCGTGCAGCCGGGTCACCTTGCCGTCGAGCACGACGGCGCGGCCGCCGGTGTCGGCGCTGGCATGCAGCGGCTGGTGCAGGTCGCCGACGAGATGGACGACGTATTTCAGCGCGGCGAGGCGCTCGTCCGCCGGTCTTGTCCGGTCGTGCAGGATCGCCGCATATCGCTCGACCGCGGCGGTGGCGCAGCGGTTCTTCCTGCAGACCTTCGCCGCGTTATAGCCGCTGTCATCGAGGGGAAGGCGCACGACATGCGACGGCTGGCCGGGGATGCGCAGCACCTTGACGAGGTCGGCCCAGAGCGAGACGTCGACCAGCGATTTCTGGCCCTCGACGGCCAGGAGGCCGGACACCGCCTTCTTCGCCTCCGACGAAAGATGCCGCTCCGCGATCTCGGCGACGATGGCATGGCCGCTCCAGGTCCAGGCCGAAGCGGGCGCGGACAGCGCGATCACCATCGCCAGTGCCGACAGGATTCGTCTCATCGTCCGAGATTAGCCCGGGAATGTGGCCGGGTCAGCTTTGTTCGAAGGTATTGTTTCAAGGCGGGAGGCGATGACGATCTCGATCGACGCGGCTGCGAAAAAGGGGACAAATTTTCGTTCTTTCCGCCTGTGCAAGCCTGGAGCGGCAGCGCTTTTCCAGGAAAAGGGCAATTGTTGCCGATATTTGATCTCCTCTCGCCGCGCCAGCGCTTACCACGCACCGAATTTCTATCCCCTCCCTTTCCGCCTGCGGCATACTTCGCCGTGAAAGCCGCTCCCTGCGGGAACTTGGTGCGCACCGGGTATCAGGAGGGAGCGTCGGCGCCGGGTCGGCCGCGCAAACGGTAGCGCGGCTGGCGTGAGCTGGAGACCCGGGCCCCAGCCGCGACACCTGCGCGAATGCAGCGCTAGCGGACGGGCAAGAACGCCGGCGGGGCGCGGGTCACCGCGCCACGTACTTTACTTAGAGAGGCTCGGCCCCGCGCCCCGCTTCCCGCACTTTCCTTCAATGGCCAGACTGCAAAAGCAGGGCGTGGCGAGGATGACGCTTGCTGTATCCGTCCTGTCGACAGCCTTGTGGAAGACACGGTCGTGCTCACACACCGATCGGCATGTGCTCGGCCGAGCGGGTGACGGCGCGCGGGGCGGTCAGTTCCTTCCACTGCGACAGCGCCTTGCTGACCGCCGGGAAGGGCCTGCGCTCGACCAGCTTACCGCGGCCGGGGCGCGGCTGCGAGTTCTGGCCCTCCGACCAAACCACCTCGCCCCGCGACAGCGTATAGCGCGGCAGGCCGGAGACCTTGAAACCCTCGAACACGTTGTAGTCGATGATCGATTTCTGCGTCGCGGCCGAGATGGTCTTGGACAGTTTCGGATCCCAGACGACCATATCCGCGTCGGAACCGGGAAGAATCGCACCCTTTTGCGGATAAATATTGAGGATTTGCGCGATGTTCGTGGACGTGACGGCGACGAATTCGTTCGGCGTCAGCCGGCCGGTCTCGACACCCTTCGCCCACAGCACCGGCATGCGGTCCTCCAGCCCGCCGGTGCCGTTGGGGATTTTGGTGAAGTTGCCGACGCCCACGCGCTTCTGCTCGGTGGTGAAGGCGCAGTGGTCGGTGGCGACCACCTGCAGCGAGCCGGCCGAAAGCCCCGCCCACAGCGAATCCTGGTGGCTCTTGTCGCGGAAGGGCGGGCTCATCACGCGCTGCGCGGCATGGTCCCACTGCCTGTTGAAATATTCGGTCTCGTCGAGCGTCAGGTGCTGGATCAGCGGTTCGCCGAAGACGCGGATGCCCTTCTGGCGGGCGCGCCGGATCGCTTCATGCGCCTGCTCGCTCGAAGTGTGGACGATGTAGACCGGCACGCCGGCGGCGTCCGCGATCATGATCGCCCGGTTGGTCGCCTCGCCCTCGACCTCGGGCGGGCGCGAATAGGCGTGGCCCTCCGGTCCGGTCAGCCCCTCGGCGAGATATTTCTGCTGCAGCGCGGCGACCAGGTCGCCGTTCTCGGCATGCACCAGCGGCAGCGCGCCGAGTGCTGCGCAGCGCTGGAAGGAGGCGAACATCTCGTCGTCGTTCACCATCAGCGCACCCTTGTAGGCCATGAAGTGCTTGAAGGTGTTGATGCCGCGCGCGACCACCTTCTCCATCTCGTCGAAATGCTGCTTCGACCAGCCGGTGACGCACATGTGGAAGGAATAGTCGGCCGAGGCCTGGCGCTTCGCCTTGCCGTGCCAGTCCTCGAGCGCGGCGAGCATGCCGTCGGGGCCGGGAATGACGAAGTCGACCACCAGCGTGGTGCCGCCGGACAGCGCGGCGAAGGTGCCGCTTTCCCAGGTCTCTGCCGCGGTGGTGCCCATGAAGGGCATTTCGAGGTGGGTGTGCGGGTCGATGCCGCCCGGCATGATCAAGGCGCCTTCGGCGTCCAGCGTCTTGTCGCCTTTCAGGTCCTTGCCGATCGCCGCGATGGTCTCGCCTTCGATCAGGATGTCGGCCTCGTAGGTCCGGTCGGCCGCGACGATCGTCCCGCCCTTGATCACTGTCGACATGGTTTTCTCCTTCTCTCGCGGCCGCGCGACCGGCGTTCCCTTTGCGCCTACTCTGCGCGAAAGGCGCGCCCAAGCCAAGCACGATGCGGGCATGCCGCCGGTGGCCCATGCGGCGGAAAACACCGGTCCAGCGCCGACCGCGCCGGCATCGCCGCCGCGTTGACGCGGCAAGCCCGATCTCCGCAACGGGCCGGCAACTCCCCCGATGACGGCCGTGTTGCCGGACGCAGGGCAGCCATGTGCATTTTGTCCGGCGATTGCGGTATTCAAGGGCTGGACAGGCCCGGCATGCATGGGTATATGCGCCCCCATCGCCCTCGTGGCGGTCCCGGGTGCGTAGCTCAGTTGGTAGAGCAGCTGACTCTTAATCAGCGGGTCACAGGTTCGATCCCTGTCGCACCCACCATCTTCATCCAAATCAGTAACGTGACCCCCGTAAACGGGCGGTTGCCAACCCTCTATGTGGAAGGTCGTCGTACGCGTACTTAAGCACTGTTCGACTGGATTGCTCACCACGCCGACAGAGACCGACCAGCCGGCTGAACCAGGCGAGCGACAAAGCCAACCCCTTCCCTTTGTAACTCGACCTGCTGCCTCTGTCATAATCACTTCACAACACTAACGGTTGTACTTTTGATGCAGCGTGCCTATGGTTGCAGCTTCTGTGGAGGGGACATGACCGAAGAAGTTCAATTCAGTGACGCTCCGAAAGTCGCGGGCGGCTTGAAACGTCGTCTGCTTTCATTCTTTCGGACTGCCAACCGACCGAAAGTGAACATTTTAAGCAAGACCGTGCGGCGGGTTGCCAAGCCTTCTGACAGAGACCTGATCGCTGCCAGGGATGCGTCCTTTAAGGTTGAAGCATCCGCAGTGGAAGAGTTGCGCGACCGCATCGACGGTTATCTCCCACCTAACTATCGATCCCGGAAGATGATTGACCATCTGGAAGGGTTTGCAAAGAGTGGTGGCTATAATAACGAAGCCGAGTATTACAATTTTCGCTACGCTTGTGAAGAAACTCGCTTGCAAAGTAACAGGGTGTTTTCGTGGGTACTTGCCGATCATTCCAGGATACAGAAAGTGGACATGGCGGGAACCATGTTCGGTGGGATACTAAAGCAGAGATCCGCTAAGATTATTCGTCTTAATGGCGAAGATGACGCGGAGGTCCCGAAGGATCTGTGGGACAATGCAATCGACGATGCCTACCGGCACATTGAAGCTTACGGCTATTGGAAACTTCCGGTGCTTGCGCCGCCAGCTCTCGTCAAGAGCCTGAAAGCAAAAGTCGAGGCGCAGCTAAAACCCATACAACAGGAGGTAGAGCAGACGATCGCCGGCAATGAAGGAGCCAAGCTTGCCCATTGGGTTAACACCAATCAGGCGTGTACCTTCAAAGAGCTCTACCAGCTCGCCGCCGACCCGTTTCTCTATTCCATCGCTCAGAAATATCTCGGACTGCCGCCGATCTTCAATACACCCGTTTCGGTGCTGTCCGGTCCGGTGAAGACCAAGGCGGACAAGGAGATGGAGGGTACTGGCCAACTCTACCATTACGACATGCACCGGCTGAAGTTCGTCAAGATGTTCATATATCTGACGGACGTCGACGAAGGTTCAGGACCGCACACTTTGATCAAGGGCACCCACAGGAAGCGTCCGGAACTCCTTTGGACCGATCGCCGCTATTCCGACGCAGAAATGGCCGAGTGCGGCGCGAAAAACGATGAGGTCAGCATTACCGGCCGGGCAGGGACAGTCTTCTTCGTTGACACGTCCGCTTATCACAAAGGTGCGCACCCGGAAAAAGCCTACCGAATCATGGCACAGGTCCAGTACACGAACTCACTCTTCGGCAAGCCGATCAGGCCAATCGAACACAAGATCGAGCTGGCGAAGCGCCGGCAGAGTGGCACCCTTGAAAAGACGATCTCGCTCGTGCGTAAGTATGCCGGTCTGCGCGGTGCGCGGTTCATGCAGAATTATATCTGAAACCATGACCGTCTATTTGATCTCCTACGATCTCAGTGGAGATCGGAAGGCCTACGCCAGCTTTTATAAGAGGCTGAAGGATATGGGCTGCAGGTCTCCTTTAACTGGCGTGCAGTTCGTCGAGACGAATAAGCAATCAGGGTCACTCTTCATCGAGCTATCCGACCTTATCGGATCGGAGGATCGAATCTTGATAGTAGAGATCAAGGAAACCGCAGACTGGTTCTCATACAACACTCCGAACGATCATTGGCTGCGTGACCGTGTGCCGCAGGGCTAAGGCCCTGCGGCACACGGGAATGGATAGCTTCCGACACCTGCTCGGCGCCAATTGGCAGACCGGAGACTCACCTAAGCGGAGGTTTTCTGCCGTCTAATCCAACTGCGCTTAGGCGATGTGGGTCGGGCAACTCGCTCCCCATCATTGCTGGCTGCTGCGATGCCCTCGCCCTTGCCCAAGGCTTTGCCAACGAGCTTTTCCAGATTCAAGATATAGCGGCCTCTCGTCTGGCTGAACAACGTAACGTTCGGGTGATCCGGTCTGGCCGTTTCGGCGACATGACGGTAGATGCCGGTGATATGCTCGCGGACCCTTTCATCGGCGATCCTAGGCAGAATGCAGGAATTCGCGGGATTCAACCGGGCCATGTTCCTCGCCAGCAGCGGATCGGCGACGGTCTTGTCCAGCGTGCGTTGATTGAAATTGGGGCGGCTGCGCTTGGCGAGCGTACTGTATGCCTTCCCAGTCTTCTTGCGGACGTAGGCATACAACTCGGCCTTGGGAGAGGCCGCGTCGGCAAGCTTGCGCTGGCGGCCGAGGAAATAGGAGAGAATCGGACCGCTCTGGATCACCAGTTCGCAGCGGCTGCCGTCCGGATTGGCGAAGGTGGAAAGCCGCTTGGCCGAAAGCGCGGCATAAGTGTAGTAGCGGATCAGCTGGACGGCTGTTTCCATGTCCTTCATTGCCGGGCCGGCAAACGCCTTGAACAAATCCACTTCCTTCTGAAGGCTGGCGACCTGGTCCACCGGCGCGGCCATCTTCGGGAGAAGGTTCGGGTACTGGCTGGAGATCATGCCGCGAAGGATGCCGTTGGGGCCGGGTTCCGGGTCAGGAATGGTTCCCTTCGTCACCTTCGATACGGCTGTGGCGATATAGGTCTGAAACCGCTTATCAACCAGGAACGGCCGCGTGAACATGAGATTGGAGAACAGCACGTCATATTGCCGAAGTCTCAGGGCTTCGTCCTTCTCGGATTGGTCCCACTTCAGGTTCGACAGGAGGGGCTTCTCGAAATTGCTCTGGAGCACGTTCATGTTGATGTGGGCCAGCGCATCGGCGTTCTGGCCGTTGAGGATGACGGTTCCGCCGAAATCCTTCTCGATCATCGCGACCGCGGGGCCGCGGCCCGAGATGATGTCCTTTTCCATGCGGCTGTCGAGCACGGCAGTGGCGAAGGCGGACTGGGAATAGGTTTCCTTGACGAGTTCGAGCGCCATGCCGACCTTGTCGGCGACGGCGAATGCCCTGTCCGGTCCATTGGCGGTGTTGTGCTCGACCGTAAGCGAGCGGAACTCGGGGATCTTGCCGCGAAGGCCGAGATAGATCGTGAAGCAATCGACGCCGCCGGAGAACATCAGCACGGGATTGATACGATTGCGTGTGAAATGCCGCGCCAGAGAGTCGGAGATCTCCTCGATCGCCGCTTCGAAGGAAGCCGGCTGGTCCGGCCGGTCCATGATGTAGGAGCGGAAGACAGTCCTCTCTCCTCCCTGGAATTCTATGAGCGCGGCCGGCGGGATGCGGAAGACGCCTTCGAAATGGGTCGATATCGGCAACTGGTTGTAGGCGCTCTTGGGAGCATGGGTGAGGAACAGGGAAATGGCATAGGAGTCGATCGAGATCCGGTCGCCCAGCACGGCGAGCACCGGAGCCAGCGTGGTCGAGGCGACGGCCTCGCCATGTCCGGCATAGCCGTAACCGCCGCAATACCCCGGTGACGTGATGATCCTGCCGCGGTCGAAGTCGACCAGGACGTAGTTTCCGATCGACCGGCGGGCTTCCGAAGCCAGAAAGTCCGGCAGCGGGACGGCACCGTATCGCGAGACGAGTTCGCCTGGGTGTTCGCAGTGAAGCGGAGTGCCGTAGATCGCTACCCCGGACTGGGTCGTCGAGTTCCCCTGCTGGTGAAACACCAGATTGTCGACAGCGAAGATCATGGAGATTCCTTCATTGGTACGGGCCGGCATGGCCGCGCTTTCAGCCCATTCGACGGGGTAATCATCTGTTCGGCAATAGCAATCCTAACCTGCAGACAATCTGGAGAGGAAGTTCCTTAGGCTTAAGTCTTCCCGACATTTTTCGAAGCGTCAATCTCACGATTGAGGCAACTTTGCCTTTAGCCACCTCTCATTGGATATGCCGTAAGCGAACCAATCGGCACCGTCCTTGATCTCCATTACTACTATCCGGTCTTCCGGCTCAAGGCCCTCGGACAGATCCATGAACAGCGACGCGGCGTCCCTGTCGGTCTCGACGAATTGGACCGCCTTCAGAGGCGATCGGCTGTCAAGGACCTTCAGCGTGTCGTAAAATCCCTCGTAGACTTTGCGCTTCCCCCGCAAATCGTAGGCAATCATAAAGATGGGCATTTCCTCACATCGGCCGTTGCTGACAGGGGCACGGACCCTAGGCGATTGTCGTCAAAAGTACACGGGGTAATGCGCCATAATGATGACGCTTTGAGCAAGAAGCTTGAGGGCGCGATGAAACGTAGAGCATTTCTTGGGCTGCTGGGCGCAGCTGCCGTCGTGCGACCGAAGCTGGCGTTTGCGGCGCGCGACTTCCCGACGCGCGCTGCCCTCGCCGCCGCGCTTGCTGGTGGGCTGGTGCCGGAAGTAGGACAGACCTACACGGCGGGCGGGTTTCGCTACGCCGGGGCCTCGGGCGCGGCCGCGTTGCCGGACCTGCCCGGGTTGCTGCCGGACGGCGACGTCTATCCACAGCATTTTGGCGCGCTCGCCGACCTGGCATACACGCTGCGCAACGACCTGCCGCTCGACGCGTCCTCCGCCGAGCGCAGGAGAGGTTTTGTTCGAACAGGCGGCACCAATGACAGGGCCGCTTTCGAGGCAGCCGACGCCCATGCCTTCGCGAGGCGAGTGCCGCTGATGCTCGACGGCGATTATTTCATCGACGGCGAGATACGGCCGAAAGCCCGCTGGATCGCAAAGCAGCGCTTCGCCAGTACCCTGTGGTGCAGACATTCATGGAACGGGGTCGCCAATCAGTACATCGAGAGCGGGATGGTGCTGCTCGAACCCGGCTCGGGCCTGATCGGTATACGCTTCATAGACCAGTGGGCGGCCACCTCCGTAAAGCCGAACAAAGGGCGAGGCATGGGCTGCTTCGGTACCGCTGTCCGCGTCGGCGAATTCGGAACCGTAGCCGAGCAGCCGCTGCGGAAGAACATCGACCTTGACGTGCTTTTCTGCAGGGCGGCACGCCTCGCAGGAGAACAGCCTTCCCAAGCCAATCTCATGGTCACCTATATGGGCCATGTTGAAGACTGCAGGGTCGATGTCGGGGTTTTCGGCGCAACCAATGTCGGTACGAACATCCTTCTGCTTTGCCATTTCGGCTTCAAGTACGACCCACGGGCCGACGGTTTCGACGATCGGAACAATCCAAGCAAGACAGATGCGCGGATGCTCGAAACCTATCATCCCAGCAATTTCGACATCACCTTTCTGAGCGAGCTGGACAATGCCGACGGCTGGGGCTTGCTTCGGCCATATGACCTTGCGTCTACGGGTGCGATGCGGGTCGGCCCGGTCAGAACGAGGGGCCTTCCGACCGGGGGCGCGGTCTCCTGCGGCGACTATTGCGACATGCTGACCGTGGAGCGCCAGAAGGGCACGATCGGCAAGGGCATCCGTCTGGGCTTCATCCACGCTACCGGCTGCCGCCTGTCCAACCGGAACGACGAGGCCCGGTTCGGCGGCTTCTACGTCAAGGGGATAGGCACGGTCTCCGGAAGCGGGTTCGTCTACGACGGCACCGACATGAAACTGAGGTCCCAGCTCGAATGGGACATCAAATGCGAGGGCATGCACCTTGAAATGGAGGCCGACGCGGCCGAGGGCAAGTCATATCCGCCGATGAAACCGAGCGCGGTGCGCGGCGTCTGGCTCAACGGCTGCCTCGGCAGCATCGATCTCGGCAAGATCTCGACCTTCGGCGCGACGCGGGCGGTCGAGGTCGAGTACAGCAATTGCGATCTCGTCTACGACTATGTCGCCGGCGACGGGGTGCTGATGTACGAATTTTCCAAGGGCGGTCGGATACTCGGCTCCTCGACCATGCGCCGCGGCGACGACGCGGAGGACGGTTCGCAGGCTTCCGCACGCAAGACGGCGGTCACGGTCATCGGCAGGACACTGGCTACCAAGACCACGCAGGATATCCAGGCCGGTGCGACCGTCATTCCGATCAAAGCCTTCGATGCCGGCCCCGAAGGGCGCGCCGACGACGTCTATGTCGGCGACCCCATCAGTATCGGTGACGAGACGGTTATTGCGCGCGCGCTTATCCAGAACGGTGTGTCCTACCTGGTCACCACGCCGCTGGCGGCGCCGGTGCGGTCGGGAACGCCGGTAATCGTCGACCAGCGAGCGCGGCTCGAACGATTCGTCGGCACGTTCGACAGCGCCGGCGAGGGGATGGTCCTGGTCAATGCCGATGTTCTCGATGCCGACCTGTCGCGGGTGAAGTGGGAGGGCCGGTACGCGGCGACGCTGAAGCGGGACAGCTACCTGCAACTCGTCGAGGGGCCTCCGGCACCGCTGAGCCTGTCGGCCGCCTCCGGCAAGGTCATCGCAGTGGACAGAACCAGCCGGGTGGATGAACCTGGAGCCCGCTGAGCGCGAGCAGGCTTCCAGCAGGGCGCGGCGAAGGAGTCGCGTACCGGCTCTCGCTCATCCCTTCTTCTTGTTGTAAAGGTCGAAGGCAACGGCGCCGAGCAGCACCAGACCCTTGATGACCTGCTGCCAGTCGATATTGATGCCCATGATGCCCATGCCGTTGTTCATCACGCCCATGATGAAGGCGCCGATGACCGCGCCGGTGACCTGGCCGACGCCGCCCAGCGCCGAAGCGCCGCCGACGAACACGGCGGCGATGACGTCGAGCTCCAGGCCGGCGCCGGCTTTCGGCGTCGCCATGTTGAGGCGGGCGGAATAGATGAGGCCGGCAAGGGCGGCCAGCATGCCCATGATGGCGAAGATGTGGAAGGTCAGCCGCTCCGTGTTGATGCCGGAAAGCGCCGCCGCCTTGAGGTTGCCGCCGATGGCGTAGATGCGCCGGCCGAAGGTCATGCGCTTGGTGATGAAGACGAACAGCGCGATCAGCACGCCCATCACCACCAGCACGTTGGGCAGGCCGCGGAAGGAGGCGAACTTGTACATCAGGAACAGGATGATCGCCGAGATCACTAGGTTCTTGATGACGAAGAAGACGAACGGTTCCGCCTCGTAGCCGTGGCTCTCGCGGCTGCGGCGGCTCTGCACCGCCAGATAGAGCATGGCCAGCACGATCAGGACGCCGATGACGAGGGTCGTCGAATGCAGCACGATGCCGGTTCCCGGCATCGGCGCGCCGGATGCGTTGAGGGTCGGCGCGACGAGGGTGAAGGGCCCGATCACGTCGGGGATGAAGCCGGCGCTGAGCAACTGGAACAGCGGCGGGAAGGGGCCGACGGAGCGGCCGCTCAGCACGTTGAGCAGCAGGCCCTTGAACACCAGCATGCCCGCCAGCGTGACGATGAAGGACGGGATCTTCATATAGGCGATGAAATAGCCCTGTATGCCGCCGATCACCGCGCCGAAGGCGATGCACAGGAGGCCGGCGAGCAGCGGGTTCATGCCGTAGTCGACCATCAGGATCGCCGCCACGGCGCCGATGAAGCCGGCTACCGCGCCGACCGACAGGTCGATGTGCCCGGCGACGATGACCAGGAGCATGCCCAGCGCCATCACGATGATGTAGGAGTTCTGCAGGACGACGTTGGTCAGGTTGACGGGATAGAACAGCACCCCGTTGGTCATGTACCAGAAGAACACCATGATCGCGATCAGCGCGATCACCAGGCCGTATTCGCGCAGATTCTCCCTGACGGCGTCCTGGACAGTGGCCTTGGCGGCGCTGGCGGGCGGTGCGGCGGTCTCGGTGCTCATGACGCTGCCTTCTCTTCTCCGCGGACGATCGCCCGCATGATCTTTTCCTGGCTCGCCTCGTGGCCGGCGAGCTCGCCGACGATGCGCCCTTCGTTCAGCACGTAGATGCGGTCGCAGATGCCGAGCAGTTCCGGCATCTCGGAGGAGATGACCAGTATGCCTTTGCCTTCGCCGGCAAGCCTGTTGATGATGGTGTAGATCTCATATTTCGCGCCGACGTCGATGCCGCGCGTCGGCTCGTCGAGGATCAGCACGTCGGGATTGGCGAACAGCCATTTCGACAGCACGACCTTCTGCTGGTTGCCGCCGGAGAGGTTGCCGGTGATCTGATAGACGCTGGAGGAGCGGATATTGGTCTTCCTGCGGTATTCGTTAGCGACCTTCAGCTCGTCCATGTCGTCGATGACGCCCGACTTCGAAACACCGGGCAGGTTGGCTATGGTCACGTTGTGCTTGATGTGGTCGATCAGGTTGAGGCCGTAGACTTTTCTGTCCTCCGTGGCGTAGGCGAGCCCGCTGGCGACCGCCCGGTGCACCGTCGAGGTGTCGGCCGGCTTGCCGTGCAGAAACACCTCGCCGGTGACGTTGATGCCATAGCTGCGGCCGAACACGCTCATGGCGAATTCGGTGCGTCCGGCGCCCATCAGGCCGGCGATGCCGACCACCTCGCCCTTCTTCACATGCAGGTTGATGCCCTTGATCACCTGCCGCTCGGGGTGCTGGGGGTGGTAGACGGACCAGTTCTTCACTTCGAAAATGGTCTCGCCGATCTTGGGCGTGCGGCTGGGATAGCGGTTCTCCAGCGTGCGTCCGACCATCGAGGTGACGATGCGGTCCTCGGTGATGTCGGCCTTGTCCATCGTCTCGATCGACTGGCCGTCGCGGATCACCGTTATCCGGTCGGCGATGCGTTTGATCTCGTTGAGCTTGTGCGAGATCATGATCGAGGTGAGGCCCTGCGTCTTGAATTCGAGCAGGAGGTCGAGCAGGGCCTGGCTGTCCTTCTCGGACAGCGATGCCGTCGGCTCGTCCAGGATCAGCAGCTTGACGTCCTTGGCCAGCGCCTTGGCGATCTCGACGAGCTGCTGCTTGCCGGTGCCGATATTGGTGATCAGCGTATCGGGGTCCTCGCGCAGCCCGACCTTGCGCAGCAGCTCGGAAGCGCGCCGCTTGGTCCGGTTCCAGTCGATCACGCCGGCGCTAGCCTGCTCATTGCCCAGGAACATGTTCTCGGCGATGGAGAGCATCGGCACCAGTGCCAGTTCCTGATGGATGATGACGATGCCGACCTTTTCGGAATCGTGGATGCCGTGGAACCGGCACTCATTGCCTTCGTAGCGCACGTCGCCGTCATAGCTGCCGAAGGGATAGACTCCGGAAAGCACCTTCATCAGCGTCGATTTGCCTGCGCCGTTCTCGCCGCAGATGGCGTGGATGTCGCCGCGGCGGACCTTCAGGTTGACGTTCTCGAGCGCCTTGACGCCCGGAAACGTCTTGGTGATGCCGCGCATCTCCAGAATGGTGTCTGTCATGGATGATCGTCTTCGATGCCTGGCCGCCGATAGTCGGCCACAGAGAATAGCTCAAGAGCCCGCAATATCCTACGGCCGACGATGCGCGGCCGGCAGGCCCCGCAAGCCCTTTCTCCCGCTGTCGCGGGAAGGAGGCCGGCAGGCGGATGAGGTGCGACCCGAACGCGGCAGAGTTGACGCCGCCCCTCATCCGGCCGGGCCGCCTTCTCCCCGCAGCCGGAGAGAAGGCGATGTCGATTACTTCAGGTCCTCGGCCTTGATGTAGCCCGAGCCGACGACGATCTCTTCATAGTTCGACTTGTCGACCGAGACCGGGACGAGCAGGTAGGACGGAACCACCTTGACGCCGTTGTTGTAGGTCTTCTCGTCGTTGATCTCGGGCTTGCCGCCGGAGAGAGCGGCGTCGACGAGATTGGCAGTCACCTTGGCCAGCTCGCGCGTGTCCTTGAACACGGTCGAATACTGCTCGCCGGCGATGATCGCCTTGATCGACGGGGTCTCGGCGTCCTGGCCGGAAATGATCGGCCACGGCTGGTCGGCCGAGCCGTAGCCGACGCCGCGCAGCGACGAGATGATGCCGCGCGACAGGCCGTCATATGGCGCCAGAACCGCATCGACGCGGCTGCCGTCCGAGTAGTTGGCCGACAGGATGTTGTCCATGCGGGCCTGTGCGACCGCGGCGTCCCAGCGCAGTGTGCCTACCTTCTCCATGCCCATCTGGCCTGACTTCACCACCAGCACGCCCTTGTCGATCAGCGGCTGCAGCACGCTCATGGCGCCGTCGTAGAAGAAGAAGGCGTTGTTGTCGTCGGGCGAGCCGCCGAACAGCTCGATATTGAACGGACCCTGCTTCTCGGGGTAGCCGAGGCCCTTGAGGATCGACTCGGCCTGCAGCACGCCAACCTTGAAGTTGTCGAAGGTGGTGTAATAGTCGACGTTGGGGCTTTCGCGGATCAGGCGGTCATAGGCGACCGTGATCGCGCCGCTGTCTTTCGCCTGCTGCAACACCTGGCTCAGCGTCGTGCCGTCGATCGAGGCGATCACCAGGGCCTTGGAACCCTTGGTCACCATGTTCTCGATCTGGGCGAGCTGGTTGGGGATGTCGTCCTCGGCATATTGCAGGTCGACGGTGTAGCCCTTGGCCTCCAGCGCGGCCTTCAACTCGTTGCCGTCGCTGATCCAGCGCAGCGAGGATTTCGTCGGCATGGCGATGCCGACCAGGCCCTTGTCCTGGGCGTGGGCGGCAAAGGTCAGGCCAGCCAGGCTTATTGCCAGGGCGCCGACCAATGTCTTGATGATCTTCACGGTGTTGTTCTCCCTTGTCCAAATCGAGCGCAGCCGGCGCGCGGTCGCTCATGTGGGGCGGCCCCAGGGGTCAGTCGCATGCTGTTCCGAAGTCCTCCCGCTCCCTCCGGCCCTTCGTCAGGGCGCACTCGAACGCCCGTCAGGGGAGGGCCCGAGACCGCCTGACACTGTGTCCAATTCGATATGACTGTCAAATCAGAATTATGACGAAAGATATATCCAGTCTGGTATATCGTGGCGTGCGCAGAACAGGAGGATGCGAATGCAGGATGCCGGTCCGGACCACCATCCGACATACCATGCCGACATGCCGGTGGTCGGCGCCGACACGCTGCTCAGGAGCGGGCTGAAGCTTGCCCACATGCGCATGATCGTGGCCCTCGACGACCACGGCCAGGTGAGCGCCGCCGCGCAGGTGCTCGGCATGTCGCAGCCGGCGGCCTCGCGCATGATCGCCGAGATGGAGGGGATTTTGAAGGCGCCGCTCTGCCAGCGCCTGTCGCGCGGCGTGGGGCTCACCGCCTACGGCCGCGCGCTGGCGCGGCGCGCCCGCGCCATCCTGCTGGAGTTGAGGGAGGTCGACCGCGAGATCTCGGACCTGCGCTCGGGCAAGGGCGGCTCGGTCTTCCTCGGCGCGGTGACCGCGCCGGCGATAGAGCTCGCGGTGCCGGCGATCGGCAAGATGCGCGCCGACAACCCGCGGCTCGAGGTCAATATCCAGGTCGACACCAGCCCGGTGCTGGCGCGCGAGCTGCTCGCCTCGCGCCATGACTTCATCATCGCGCGCATCCCGGACGACCTCAACCCGCGCCAGTTCGAGAGCCGCGAGATCGGCATCGAGAAGGCCTGCCTGATCGTGCGCCGCGGCCATCCGCTGGCCGGCGACGGCACCGTGCCGACCGACCGGCTGGCCGATTACGACTGGGTGTTCCAGCCGGCCGGCTCGCTGCTGCGACGTACGCTCGAGCGCATCTTCCTGAGCCGCAACATTCCGCTGCCGGAGCGGGTGCTGAACACCGGCTCGCTGCTGCTCACGCTGGTCATGGTGGCGCAGTCCGATGCGATCGCGCCGGTGTCGGTGGAAGTGGCGCGCTTCATCCGCGGCGAGCAGGGGCTCGGCGGGGCTATCGACGTGCTGCCGATCGATTTCGACATCGTCGTGCAGCCCTACAGCCTGATCAAGGTGCGCAACCGGGTGCTGTCGCCGGCTGCCGCGGCGCTGCACCAGCGCATCCTCGACGAGATCGCGGAAGGGTGAGGCGCGGCCGTCCGTCTCGGGATCGCCCCGCAGGGACGTTCAGAAATAGCACTCCGCGCCCTTGCCGCGCGCATAGGCGCTGCGCTCGCCGCACTGCTGGCCGTTGAGCATGATGTCGTAGGGGCACTGGCAGTCGCCGCCTTGCGGCGCACGGGCAGGTCTCATCGCTCCCCAGATCGACTTGTCGGCCGGCGACGCAACGGCAGGGATGGCCGCCGCCGGTTCAGAGATCGGCGCCACATCGGCCCTTGGCCGCGGCACGGCGGCCATTTCCGTCGTCGGCCGCGGTGCGCGGGCGGTGAGATAGTCGCTGTGCACCCAGCCGACCATGCCGTCCACCGTGACCTTGCGCCACTTGCCGTCCGCGACCGTGGCCTCGAGGGCCTGTCCGGCCTTGAGCATCGCCACCACGGGGCTCGCCGTGCTCGCTTCCTTGCGCAGGCGCACCTTCTCGGTGGTGCGCAGCGTCTCGGCCTCGATCCGCGCCACCGGCTTTTCCGGCCGCGGGATCGAGCTGGTCACCATGGGCGAGGGTTTCGGCGCCGGCGCGGCGGCGAGGGCAGGGGTGCTTTCCGTCGGCTTCCTCTTCTCGACCGATGCGCTCTCGCCGGTGCGCTGGCGCTGCCAATGCTCGCGCTTCGGCGGCTCCTGGGTCATCGCCCAGGCGCCGGCGGCGAGCGCACCGATCACCAGCCATCGCAGTCGTGGAAGCATGAATCCAGCCATGCGCCGATCATGCGCCGGAATCGCTTAAGGCTTGGTTTACCACGATGCGGCGGCGCATCGATCTGACGGGAGGCGAGCCGCCGGCGGCTTTGTCCTCCGACTGGCCCAGCGCTTGTTCGCCACTAGCGATTGCATCGTCCCGTAAGGCTTGCGAAACGGGCTGCATGCAGACGCAATCCAACCTCAAGGCGGCCTTCTGGATGGCCTGCTCGCTGGGGTGCATGATCCTGATGACCTGGGCCGGGCGGGAAACCACCCGTGAGCTCGACGTCTTCCAGGTCATGGAGATCCGCTCGCTGATCGGCCTCGTCCTGCTCTATCCGCTGGTGCACCGGCTCGGTGGGCTGCGGGCCATGGCGACGGCTCGCCCCCTTCAGCATATAGGCCGCAACGTCGCCCACTATACCGGCCAGTTCTCCTGGCTGGTGGCGCTGACCATGATCCCGCTGGCGCAACTCATTGCCATCGAGTTCACCATGCCGATCTGGACGGCGCTGCTGGCCGTCACCTTTCTCGGCGAACGGATGACGCCAGCGAAGATCGTCGCGATCGTGCTTGGGGTGATCGGCGTGGCCGCCATCGTGCGGCCGGGCGCCGGGAGCTTCCAGATCGGCCAGCTCATCGTGCTGGGGGCCGCCGTCGCCTTTGCCATCTCCTTCGTCATGACCAAATCGCTGACGCGCACCGAATCGGTGGTGGCAATCATCTTCTGGATGCTGGTCATCCAGTCGGCGATCGGGCTCGTGCCCGCGCTGCTGGTGTGGCGCACGCCGTCGATCGAACTCTGGCCCTGGCTGGTGGTGATCTCCTTCGGTGGCTCCTACGCGCATTACTGCATGGCGCGCGCCCTGGTGCATGCCGACGCCACCGTGGTCACGCCGATGGATTTCATGCGCGTGCCGGCGACGGCGGCGCTCGGCTACTTCGCCTATGCGGAGAAGGTCGACCTGTTCACGGTGCTCGGAACCGTGCTGATCCTGGCGGGCAATTTGCTCAACCTGGCCGGCCGGCGGCACAAGGCCGAGCCGCCGGTCTCCACGCCCTGACCTGACCTACTGGCGCCGGCGTAGCGCCAGCCGCACCCGCTCGACGCCGGTGATGATCACCGCCTCCATCGCGGCCCGCGCAGCGGCCGCGTCGCGGGCGCGGATCGCCTCGACGATGCGGTGGTGGGAGGCCGAGGCACGGTGCACCTCGCTGATGTCGGCCGTCGGCGAGGACAGGTTGAAGACGCCGACCAGCGCCGCCTCGATCAGATTGCCGACCGAGCGCATGAACGGGTTGCGCGACGCCTCCGCCACCGCGAGGTGGAACTTCAGGTCGGCCATGGCGTGGCTTTCGGCGCTGTGGCCGTCCTTGCCCATGTCCAGGGCAAGGCGTTCGAGATGGGCGACGTCGGCGGCCGAGGCGCGCTCTGCGGCGAGACCGGCGGCATAGGGCTCGAAGGCCAGGCGGATTTCGCTGAGGTGCACGAGGAAGGCGTCGTTGATGCCAGCCTCGAAGTGCCAGTTGAGGATATCGGCGTCGAACAGGCTCCAGCTCTCGCGGCTGGTGACGCGGGTGCCGATGCGGGCGCGCGGCACGATCAGGCCCTTGGCGGCGAGCGTCTTCAGAGCCTCGCGCAGCACGGTGCGCGACACGCCGAAGCGCGCCATCAACTCGGTGTCGCCGGGCAGGGTGGAGCCGCTGGGGATGGTGCCGGAGACGATGTCGAGGCCGAGCGAGTCGACGATGTGCGCGTGGTTGCTGCGCGACCGCTGGCCGGTGATCACTGTCTGGAGCAGGCCCATCGGTTGCTTTAGCGAGCCTCCTGAGAGTGGTCTGGCTGGGGTTCGTGGGGACGGCGCGGTCCGCCCCGAGCTTGGTTGCCGGACAAGGGAGACTCCTGCGGTGTAGAATCCCGCCGGGAAACGGGAAAACAACGGCAGCGGCCGGCACCCCCATCGCGGGAGGCGATCGTCCTTTGCTGCCGCGTTCCCGTCATCGGCGGTCGTCCACCTCAGTGATTGTCCCTTGGAATGCCCTTGGTCTGGGCGATGCGCTGGTAACGCACCGCCGGCTCCAGCACCGCGCCGGTTTCCATCTGGCCGATCATCGAGCGCTGGATCTCCTGCCAGGGCGTCTGGTGGTCGGGATATTTGTAGCCGCCGGAGGCCTCGAGCTCGGTGCGCCGGCGCGCCAGCTCCTCGTTGGGGACGAGGATGTCGGCGGTGCCCTTGCCGAGGTCGATGCGCACCCGGTCGCCGGTCCTCAGGATGGCCAGCCCGCCGCCGGCCGCCGCCTCCGGCGAGGCGTTGAGGATCGAGGGCGAACCCGACGTGCCGGACTGGCGGCCGTCGCCGATGCAGGGCAGCGAATGGATGCCGCGCTTCAAAAGATAGTCGGGCGCGCGCATGTTCACCACCTCGGCGGCACCCGGATAGCCGATCGGACCGGCGCCGCGCATGAACAGCACAGTGGTCTCGTCGATATGGAGATCCGGATCGTCGATGCGGGCGTGATAGTCCTCCGGTCCGTCGAACACCACGGCCGGCCCCTCGAAGGCATTGGGGTCCTTGGGATTGGAGAGATAACGGTCGCGGAACTCCTGCGAGATGACGCTGAGCTTCATGATCGCCGAGTCGAACAGGTTGCCGCGCAGAACGCGGAAGCCGGCATGCTCCTTGAGCGGACGGTCGATCGGCCAGATCACCTTCTCGTCGAGGATCTTCGCGTCACGGCAATTCTCGCCCATCGTCTTGCCGTTGACGGTGAGCGCGTCCTCGTTGATGAGGCCCCTGCTCATCAACTGGTTGACGACGGCCGGCACGCCGCCGGCGTGGTGATAGTCCTCGCCGAGATATTCGCCGGCCGGCTGCAGGTTGACCAGCAGCGGAATCTCTTCCCCATAAGTCTGCCAGTCGTCGATGGTGAGCTCGACGCCGACATGGCGAGCGAGGCCGTTGAGGTGGATCGGCGCGTTGGTCGAGCCGCCGATCGCCGAATTGACGCGGATGGCGTTGATGAAGGCGTCGCGGGTGAGGATGTCGGAGGGCTTCAGGTCCTCGTCCACCATCTCGACGATGCGTTTTCCCGTGAGATAGGCCACTTCCTGGCGGTCGCGGTGCGGCGCGGGGATGGCGGCCGAGCCAGGAAGCTGCATGCCGAGTGCCTCGGCCAGCGAGTTCATGGTGGTCGCCGTGCCCATGGTGTTGCAGTAACCGGTCGACGGAGCCGACGAGGCGACCAGGCTGACGAAGCCGGCATAGTCGATCTCGCCCGCCGCCATCAACTCGCGCGCCTTCCACACGATGGTGCCGGAGCCGGTGCGCTCGCCGCGGAACCAGCCGTTGAGCATCGGCCCGACCGACAGCGCGATGGCGGGGATGTTGACGGTCGCTGCCGCCATCAGGCAGGCGGGCGTGGTCTTGTCGCAGCCGATAGTGAGCACGACGCCGTCGAGCGGGTAGCCATAGAGCACCTCGACCAAGCCGAGATAGGCGAGGTTGCGGTCGAGGCCGGCGGTCGGGCGCTTGCCGGTCTCCTGGATCGGATGGACGGGGAATTCCAGGGCGATGCCGCCGGCCTCGCGGATGCCCTCGCGCACGCGCTTGGCGAGGTCGAGATGGTGACGGTTGCAGGGCGACAGGTCGGAGCCGGTCTGGGCGATGCCGATGATCGGCCGGCCCGACTGGAATTCCTCCTGGCTGATGCCGAAATTCATGTAGCGCTCGAGATAGAGCGCTGTCATGTCGGGGTTGCCGGGGTTGTCGAACCAGGCCTGCGACCGGCGCAGCGGCCTCGTCCCGTTGGGTTTGTGCGCTCCGTTTCCTGGCTTGCTCATGGCTTGGAGTCCTCGGGTGTTTCCTGGGGCTTGTATCAGTCTTCGAACGGTTCGACGAAGGCGTGCCGGCCGACCATGAAGGCGTCGGCGACGTGGCGCAGCGGCCGCGGGTCGACGTCGCTTTCCCGCGCCGCGATCAATCCGGCGAAGCGCCTGTAGATGCCGGCATATTCCTCGTCGCGTCCATCGACGACCATCTTGCCGTCAATGGTGAGCCGGGCGCCACCCGACTGCAACAGCAGATCGCCGTCGTCGGTCGAGGCGCGGATGTCCCAGGTCTGCGGGCCGGTCTGGCGCCAGTCGAAGGTGGCGGTGGCGCGCTCGCCGGCTGCGTCGGCGAAGGTGAGCTCCGCGGCGATCGGCTGGGTGCGGTTCTCGGGGAACTGCAGCGTCGCGGCCGTCAGATGGATCGGCATCGGCAGGATTTCAGTGACGATCGACAGGGCATTGATGCCGGGATCGAACACGCCGAAGCCGCCCGGTTCCCAGATCCAGGCCTGGCCCGGATGCCATTTGCGCACGTCCTCCTTCCAGTCGACGCGCACGGACCGGATATTCCTGGAGGCCAGCCACTGCTTCGCCTGGGCGACGCCGGCCGCGAAGCGCGAATGCCACGTGGCGAAGAGCGACACGCGCTGTCCCGCCGCCAGGGCGACGAGGTCATCCAACTCGGATAAAGTCGCGCCGGGCGGCTTTTCGAGCAGCACGTGTTTTCCGGCGCGCAGCGCGGTCAGTGCCGCGGCGTGGCGCGGTCCGGGCGGCATGCACAGCGCCACCGCGTCGAAATGTTCGACCTTTTCCAGCAGCGCTTCGATGTCGGGATAGCTTGGAACCCCGTCGACGCTGCCGTGACGGCTGGCGGTGGCGACCAGGTCGAAATCGGCGCTGGCGGCGATCGACGGCACATGCTGGTCGCGCGCGATCTTGCCGACGCCGACGATGGCGATGCGGATCGGGGTCATCTGTGCGATCCTAAAGCGCCTTCACCGCCACCGGTTTCGGCTGGTCGGTCGCCAGCCTGTTGCGCAGCGGCAGGGTAAACGGCTTCGCCTCGATCTCGAACACGTCGCCGTCCTGCGGCTTGATGCCGTCGGAGAAGGACAGGGTGGCGGTGCCGAAGAAATGCACATGCACGTCGCCCGGCCGGCGGAACAGATCGTATTTGAAGTGGTGGTGCTCAAGATTGGCGATGGTGTGGGACATGTTGTCCTCGCCCGACAGGAACGGCTTTTCCCAGATCACCTTTCCGCCGCGGCGGATGCGCGAAAAGCCTTCGACGTGGCCGGGCAGCGGGCCGGTCAACAGTTCCGGGCCGATCGAGGCCGGCCTGAGCTTGGAGTGCGCCAGCCAGAGATAGTTGTGGCGCTCGGTGATGTGGTCGGAAAACTCGTTGCCGAGAGAGAAACCGACGCGGAACGGCGTCCCATCGGGACCGATGACGTAGATCGCCGCGATTTCCGGCTCCTCGCCGCCGTCCTCGGCGAATGCCGGCGAGACAAGCGGCGCCTCGGGCGCGATCACGCTCAGGCCGTCACCCTTGAAGAACCATTCCGGCTGCGCGCCGACCTCGCCCGGCTTTGGCTTGCCGCCCTCGACGCCCATCAGGAACATGCGCATGGAATCGGTCGGCTTCTCGGCCGACGCGGCCGCCTTGTGCATCTTGTCGCGGCCTTCCGCCGAGCCGAGATGGGTGAGGCCGGTGCCAGCGAGCATGAGATGCGCCGGATCGGGATGGTCGATGGGAGCAAGGACGCGCCGTTCGGCAAGCGCGGCGGCGAGATCGACTTCCGGTCCTTGGGGCAGGCCCGCCACCGTCGCCTCGAGCGAAACGCCGTCCTCGATCGCCCTGCAGGCGAGCTCGTAGGTGGAGGCCACGCCGCCGACCAGCCGCGCATCGCCGGCATCGTCCACGGCGGCGACGCGCCGCTCGCCCTGATGGATGAGTTGAACCAGCCTCAGCGCCATTCGTCTTTCCGGCGACGCGCGCCGGCCCTCTCGTTTCGCTACCGGCCTCTGCCGTTTGAAAGTCATATAGTACGACTTTTCAGGGCTGCATAGCGCCAAGTCGGCCAGAGGTTCGGGCCATGCGCGGCGAGGAGCGAGGCTGCGTCGGCGGAACTCCAGCCATGCGAAAAAGCCGTCGCGCGTTGGCGCGGACGGCCTTCGGTGGTCCAGGCGCGGCTAGACGGGTCAGAGACAGCGCCGGCCCTATCGGCGGGCCAACAGCCCGACGAGCAGGCCGATGACCGCGAGGCCGACGACCGCGGTCGTCACCGGATGATCCGATGCCGCGCGGCCGACGGCGCGCGAGCGGTCGCGAATCACCGGCAGGGCGTCGCCGATGTGGCTGGAGATGCCTTCATAGAGGTCGGACGCGGTTTCGTAGGCGTCGTCATAGGCCGCCGAGCCGCGTTTGCCCAACGCCCTGCGCAGCGACCTGACCTCCTTCTGCAGCTTCGCCATCTGGGCCTCGAGGTCGTCGGTCACATCGTCGCGGAAACGGGAAAGGGAAGCCATCATATGTCCTTGCGAAAGGGGAGATATTTCCCCGAACGCGAAGCGTGCGGAGATGGTTCCGCCTCAGCCCTTTTCCGAAACGCCTGCGTCGGCGAAGCTCGCCATGCCGGTGTGGCAGGCGAGCGCCGAGCGCAGGATGTTGACGGCTAGGCAGGCGCCGGAGGCTTCGCCGAGCCGCATGCCCAGGTCGAGCAGCGGCTTCAGGTTCATGGCGGCGAGCAGCCCGCGATGGCCGGCCTCGGCCGAGCAGTGGGCGGCCACGGCATGGTCGAGCCCATGCGGGTGGAGCCGCATGAGCGGCGCCGCCGCGGCGGTCGAGACGAAGCCGTCGAGCAGCACCGGAACGTTTTTGTGACGCGCCGCCAGCGTCGCGCCGAGGATGGCGGCGAGTTCGCGGCCGCCGACGGCGGCGGCCGCCCGCAGCGGGTCGTGCAAAACCTCGCCGTGCAGCTTTACGGCGACTTCGATCGCCGCCATCTTGCGGCCGAGCCCGGCGTCGTCGACGCCGGTGCCGCGCCCGACCCACTGGTCGACGCCGCCGAATAGGGCGGACGCGATGGCCGCCGCGGCGGTGGTGTTGCCGATGCCCATCTCGCCGAGGCAGACGAGGTCGGTTCCCGCCTCGACGGACTCGTAGCCGCGCCCGACCGCCGTCAGGAACTCTTCCTCGCTCATGGCGGGCAGCAGGGTGAAGTCGCCCGTCGGACGCTCGATGTCGAGCGCGATGACGTCGAGCTCGGCGCCGGCGGCGCGCGCGAGCTGGTTGATCGCCGCCCCGCCGGCGGCGAAGTTGGCGACCATCTGCGCGGTGACCTCTGCCGGGTAGGCCGACACGCCCTGGGCGGTCACGCCATGCGAGCCGGCGAAGACGAGCACCTTGACCCTGTCGAGGTCGGGCGTGTCGCGGCCCTGCCAGCGTGCCAGCCAGGCGACCAGCGTCTCCAGCCGGCCGAGGCTGCCCTGCGGCTTGGTCAGCGTGTCCTGGCGGCGGGCGACCGCCTCCGCCGCGGCGGGACTGCCGGCGGGCAGGTCCTGGCAGGCGGACCGCAGCGCGTCGAAGGAAGCGAATTTCATCGGAAAGGCTCCGTTGATCAGAAGACGGCCGAAGCGGCCAGAAGGACGAGGATTTCGGCAACCTGCTGCAGGGCGCCGGCCGTGTCGCCGGTCTGGCCGCCGATCTTCTTCAGGCAGAGTGCCCGCATAAGGAAGAAGGCGGCGGCGAGCAGCAGCGCGGCGGCGACGACGCCGGCGAGGCCGAGGGCGAGCAGCGAGGCGGCGCCCAGCAGCAGTGCCGTGTTGGCGACCGGGGCCTCGACGGCGCCCGCGCCGGCCGAAAGCCCGTCGCTGCGGGCAGGGGGGACGAGCCGCAGCAGGGCCGGCAGCAATGCGCGCGAGGCGCCATGCGCGGCGATCAGCGCCGCAAACACCGCGCCGGGACCGGCCAGCTCGCTCAGCGCGCTCCAGCGCAGCAGGATCGACAGGGCCAGCGCGCAGGCGCCGAAGGCGCCGATGCGGCTGTCGCGCATGATCTCCAGGGTTCTCTCTCTTGTGAGTCCGCCGCCGAAACCGTCGGCGGTGTCGGAAAGCCCGTCCTCGTGCAGGCAGCCGGTGGCGAGCATGGTGGCGGCGAGCGCCAGCGCGGCCGCCGGGCCGGCGGCGAGGCCGAGCCCGTTCGCCAGAGCGAAGGCCAGGCCGCCGATCAGCGCCACCGCCCAGCCGGCCACGGGTGCGGCCCAGAACGCAGCCGACAGGCTGCGGTCGGATGCATCGAAGGCGGGAACCGGCAGGCGCGTGAAGAAGGCGACGCACAGGCCGACGTCGCGCAGCAGGATTTGCGGGGAGAGGGTCATGCGCCTGCACCGAAAATCATCATCCCGCCCTCGCGATGGCGTGGAAGAATGTGCCGGTGACCAGCCCGCGGCGGCCGCCGAAGGCGCCGAGCGGTGCGCCCTGGCCGTCGAAGAGCTCGGCGAGCGGCTGGTCGGGGCCGGCGTCGACCAGCCGGGCATAGTGGAATTCGTGGCCGCGAACCAGCGTGCCGACCGCGCCGATCGGGCAGTCGGCGAGCAGTCTTGCCTGGCGGTAGCCCAGATTCATGCGCCGTTTGGCGAAGCTGGTGGCATGGCCGAGCAGGCCGAGCATGGTGTGGGTGACGCCGTCGGCATCCTCCAGCGTTTCGCCCAAGACCATGAAGCCGCCGCACTCGCCATGGACAGGGCGGGTCGCGGCGAAGCGGCGCATGCCGGCGGCGAAGTTTTCCGCTTCCGCCAGCCGGCCGGCGTGGAGTTCCGGGTAGCCACCGGGCAGCCAGCAGACGTCGCAGCTCTCGTCCGGCGCCTCGTCGGCGAGCGGCGAGAACGGCCGGATCTCGGCGCCGGCCGCCTGCCATTGGGCGACAAGATGCGGATAGAGGAAGGTAAAGGCGGCGTCCTTTGCCAGCGCAATGCGCTGACCTGGCGGGGGCAGGGCGGTGGTTGTCAGTGCCTGTCCCCGACTGGGCAGCTTCGTCGATGAGGTTCGGTCGCTGCCTGTCCCACCCCCCTCTGTCCTGCCGGACATCTCCCCCGCAAGGGGGGAGATTGGCAGCTTCGGCCCCGCCACTCCTCCTGCAGCGTTGGCGATTGGCGAAGGCGTGGCGGCAGGCGCAATCTCCCCCCTTGCGGGGGAGATGTCCGGCAGGACAGAGGGGGGTGGGACGGAGCGGATACGAGGATCGCGAGTGGCAGCTGCTGTCGGCGACCGAACCTCAAACGCCCCTGCCATCTCGACAACCCGCCCTATCTCGAGCGAGCGCTCCATCACGTCGGCGAGGCGGTCGATATGGGCGTCGAGGTCGGCGTGCTCGGAGGCCTGCACCAGGCCGAGATGGCGCTCGGGGATGGTGACCAGGGGATCGCGCAGGATCGAACCGACCACCGGCAGGCCGAGCCGCTCGATGGCGTCGCCGGCGAGTTTTCGGTGGCGCTCGCTGCCGACGCGGTTCAGTACCACGCCGGCAATCCGCACCGCCGGGTCGTAGGCGACAAAACCCTTGGCGACCGCCGCCGCCGTCTCGGACTGGCCGGAGACGTCGAGCACCAGCAGCACCGGCAAGCCGTAGCGGCGGGCCAGATCCGCGGCCGAACCGGAGCGGCCAGCCGGCGCCGGGATGCCGTCGAAAAGCCCCATGGCGCTTTCGATCACGACGATGTCGGCGTCGCGCCCCGCTTCAGCGGCGAGCGTGTCGAGCAGCGCGGGCGGCATCGCCCAGGAATCGAGATTGACGCCCGGCAGTCCGGTGGCCGCCTCGTGGAAGGTCGGGTCGATGTAGTCGGGACCGGACTTGGCGCCGCGCGCGGCGAGGCCGCGCCGCTTCAGCGCGCGCAGAAGACCGATGGTGACGCTGGTCTTGCCCGAGCCGGAGCGCGGCGCCCCGACGATCAGCCCGCGCGCGCTCATGGCAGGCCCGCGAGCGCGGCGCGCATCGACACGATATGGCCGACCACGATCAGCGCCGGCGCACCGATGCCGGCCTTCTCCGCTTCCTCGGCGAGCGTGGCGAGCGTCGCCGTCAATACACGCTCGTCCGGCGTCGTCGCCTGCTGGACCACGGCGGCCGGCGTGTCGGCCGGCAGGCCGCCGGACTGGAGGGCGGCGGCGATCAGCGGCAGGTTCTTCAGCCCCATATAGATGACGATCGGCTGGCCGGTTTTCGCCAGCGCGGCCCAGTCGAGGTCCTCGTCGGTGCCGGCGGCGTGGCCGGTGGCCAGGATGATAGCCTTGTTGATGCCGCGCATGGTGGTCGGGATGCGCGTGGCGGCGAGCCCCGCGAAGGCGGAGGTGAGGCCGGGCAGGACCCGGAACGGGATGCCGGCGCGCACCAGCGCCAGCGCCTCCTCGCCGCCGCGCCCGAACACATAGGGGTCGCCGCCCTTCAGCCTGAGTACGCGCCGGCCGGCGCGGGCGAAGTCGATCAGCCGGCGGGTGATGTCCTCCTGCTCGGTCGACGGCTTTCCGCCGCGCTTTCCGGCGAAATGCAGCTCGGCATGGCCGGCCGCGGCCAGGATTCTGTCGGAGACCAGGGCGTCGTAGACCACACAGTCGGCCTGTGTCAGCGCCGACAGTACGTCGAGCGTCAGGCAGCCGGGATCGCCCGGCCCGGCTCCGGCCAGCCAGACATGGCCGGCCAAAAATCCGGCCGGACGGTAGTCGAGGCGGGTGAGGGCGTCGGCGAGCGTCATGCGTGTCGCTTTGGACGATGACGCCCGGCTTCCGCAAGCCTATAGACGGCATCATGGAGACGGAAGATCGCCCCTTGCGGCGCGGATGGACCACCGGCGCCTGCGCGGCGGCGGCGGCCAAGGCCGCCTGCGCGGCGCTGACCACAGGCGATTTTCCCGATCCGGTCGAGATCGGCCTGCCGGGCGGGCGGCGCGTCGCCTTCGCGCTGGCGACGACCGAGGTGCGCGATGGCGAGGCTACGGCGGGCATCGTCAAGGACGCCGGCGACGATCCCGACGTCACGCATGGCGCGCTGGTGAAGGCGACCGCGCGGCGCGCCGCCGCCGGCTCCGGCGTCACCTTCCGCCGCGGCGAGGGGGTCGGGCTGGTGACGCGGCCGGGCCTGCCGATCCCCGTCGGCGAGCCGGCGATCAACCCGGTGCCGCGAAAGATGATCGCCCAGGCGGTCCGCGAGGCGGCGGGCGAGGGGGCGGACATCGAGGTCGAGGTGTCGGTGCCGAATGGTGCCGTGCTGGCCGAAAGGACGCTCAATCCGCGCCTCGGCATTCTGCACGGCATCTCCATCCTCGGCACGACCGGCGTGGTCATCCCCTATTCCTGCTCGGCCTGGATCCACTCCATCCATCGCGGCATCGACGTGGCGCGAGCCATGGGGCTCACCCACATCGCCGGCTCGACCGGCAACACCACCGAAGCCGCCGTGCAGAAGTTCCACGACCTGCACGAGGTGGCGCTGATCGACATGGGCGACTTCGTCGGCGGCATGCTGAAATATGTGCGGGCGCATCCGGTGGCGCGCGTCACCATCGCCGGCGGCGTCGCCAAGATGACGAAACTGGCGCAGGGCATGCTGGACGTGCACTCCAAGCGCGGCGCGGCCGACTTGGACGCGCTGGCGACGGTCGCGATCACGGCAGGCGGGTCGGCGGCGCTGGCGGATGCCATCCGGAAGGCCAACACCGTCGCCGAGGCGTTTTCGCTGGCCGGGGCGGAGGGGGTGGCCATCGGCGACGCGGTGGCGGCGGGCGCTTGGAAGACGGCGGCCGGGGCGTTGAAGGGAGCGGATGTGGAGCTGGAGATTCTGGTTTTCGATCGTCTCGGCAATCTGCAGGGGCGGAAGGGTTTTATGCCAGTGAATGAGAGGTGAGCGGCGGGCGCCGCGCTCTTTCGTGGGAGGTCGCCTCACTTCCGCTCCCGAAAACGCCGCTGATAGGCCGGATCGTAGAGCGAGCTCTCGCGAAAATCGTCGGCGCCGAGCGAGCGGCCGACGAAGATCACCGCCGTGCGCTCGATCGGCTGCGCCGCGAGTTTTTCGGCGATGGTGCCGAGCGTGCCCCGGATGATGCGCTCGTCGGCGCGAGAGGCGTGGAAGACGATGGCGACCGGGCAATCGGTGCCGTAGAGCGGCGACAGTTCCGCGACGATGCGGTCGATGGCGTGGATGGCGAGGTGAATGGCGAGCGTCGCGCCGGTGGCGCCGAAGGCGGCCAGCGTCTCCCTTTCCGGCATCGGCGATGCACGGCCGGAGACGCGCGTCAGCACCAGGCTCTGCGCCACTTCGGGGATGGTCAGCTCGCGCCCGAGGCTCGCGGCCGCTGCGGCGAAGGCCGGCACACCGGGCGTCAGCGTATAGGAGATGCCGTGTTTCTCCAGCCGTCGCACCTGTTCGGCGACGGCGCTCCACACCGACAGATCGCCGGAATGCAGCCGCGCCACGTCCTGCCCGGCCTGGTGGGCGGAGATAAACTCCCGCTCGATCTCGTCCAACGACAGCGGCGCTGTGTCGACCAGTCTTGCGCCGGGCGGGCACCAGTCGAGCAGTTCTTTCGCGACGATCGAGCCCGCAAACAGACAGACCGGGCAGCGCGCGATGAGATCGCGTCCGCGCACCGTGATCAGGTCGGCCGCGCCCGGCCCGGCGCCGATGAAATGCACAGTCATGGCAGAACTCCGTCATATGCCAGCGCGCAGGTCACCCTACCGGCCGCGACACGCGGCCCGAGCAGTTTTGCGCCGGCGCCAATGGCCGCGAGCGCTGTCGCCTCCGACGCCGACGGCGCGCCGGTCGCCTTAAGGGACCGCGCCGAGTGCGTCAGCGAGCCGGCGCCTGCGGCTTCCAGCTCGGCCCGGCCGATCACCACCACGATCTTTCCCAATATCTGCGCCGCCGCATGAATGCCCGGCTCATCGGTCTTCATTTCCGGCACGGCCAAGGCTTCCAGGTCCGACGGTTCGACGGCATGGGCGGCGCAGGCGGCGTCGACGGCAGCGAGCACCTCCGCCGCTGTCACGCCACTGGCGCTGCCTATGCCCGCGACGATCATGGCTTCTGCCACGCCCATTGCGTCACCGGCAGGGCGGGCCGCCAGGCCTGCATGGTGCCGACCGGAGCGGCGCGCGAAAGCCCGATGCGGGTCAGGTCGCCACCGCGTTCGGCCTGGCAGGCGATCAGCACCGCCTCCATTTCGAGCGTCACCGCATTGGCGACCAACCGGCCGCCGGATTTAAGCGCGTCGATCGCGGCGTCCATGACACCGGCCTCGCTGCCACCACCACCCACGAAGACCGCGTCGGGCGCCGGCAATCCGGCGAGCGCGGCCGGCGCCGTTCCGGTGACGATCTCCAGCCCCGGAACGCCGCAGCTCTCGGCGTTGCGGGCGATCCGCCCGGCCCGTTCCGGCGAGGCCTCGATGGCGATCGCGCGCAGCGAGGGATGGCGCAGCATCCATTCTATGGACACCGAGCCGGAGCCGGCGCCGATGTCCCACAACAGCTCGCGGCGGCGCGGCGCCAGTGCCGACTGGGTCAGCGCGCGGATCTCGCGCTTGCTGATCTGCCCGTCATGCTCGAACAGACCGTCGGCCATGCCGGGCGTGAGCGGCAGGATTCTGGCTTCAGAATTTGAATCAACCGAGATCGCCAAGACGTTGAGCGGATTGATCTCTTCCATCGCGAAGCCGGCAGCCTGCGCTGTGCGTATGCGCTCGTTCGGGCCGCCCAGCGCCTCCAGAACGGTGAGCCGTGAGGCGCCGAAACCCGTTTCCGCCAGAAGCCTGGCCACCGCACCGGGCCCGTCCGCATCCGAAGTCAGCGCGATGATGCGCGTGGCGGGATGCAGCAGCGGGCGGATCAGGTCGATCGGCTTGCCGTGCAGCGAGACGGTCTCCACCTCGGGAAGCGCCCAGCCGAGCCGGCTCGCTGCCAGCGAGAAGGCGGACGGCGCCGGGATGGTACGCAACTCCGCCGCCGCGACATGCCGTGCCAGCGTGGTGCCGGCGCCATGGCAGAACGGGTCTCCCGAAGCGAGCACGCACACTCTCTTGCCGCGCAAAGCAGTCACGGCGCGCATCTCCGCGTCGAAGGGCGAGGGCCAGGGCCGCGCCTCGCCTGAGATGGCGGCGGCCACCAGCGCCAGATGCCGCCTGCCGCCGAACACGATTTCGGCTTCGGCGATCCGCCGCTTGGCCTCGGCACCCAGACCGTCTAGACCATCTTCGCCGACGCCGACGATCGTGAGCCATGGCGCGGCGACGTCCTTCGCTTCAGCAGCCACCATGACCCATCGCATCCTCATCCTCGGCGGAACCACCGAAGCCCGGCAACTGGCGGAGCGGCTTGCCGGCCGCAGCGGACTTGCCGTAACCCTGTCGCTCGCCGGCCGCACGGTCAATCCGATCGTTCATCCCGTGCCGGTGCGCAGCGGCGGATTCGGCGGCGCCGAAGGCCTCGCCGCCTATCTGCGGGAGGAGCGTATCGATCTGCTGGTCGACGCGACGCATCCCTATGCCGCGCGCATCTCGGCCAATGCGGCGCGGGCGGCTTCGTCCACGGGCAGCGGCATGCTGGCCCTGCGCCGAGCCCCCTGGCAGGCTGTCGTCGGCGACCGCTGGACCATCGTCGACGATGCCGCCCATGCGGTTTCGGCGCTCGGCGCGGTGCCGCGAAAAGTGTTTCTGGCGCTCGGCCGGCAGGAGATCGGGCCTTTCAAGGCCGCCCCGCAGCACTCCTACCTCATCCGCAGCGTCGATCCGGTCGAGCCGCCGCTGCAGGTGCCGGATGCCACCTATCTGCTTGCGCGGGGACCGTTCGCGGAAGCCGAGGAGCGCAGGCTGCTGGAAGAAAACGGCGTCGAGGCGATCGTCGCCAAGAACAGCGGCGGAATGGCCACCTATGGCAAGATCGCCGCCGCCCGCGCCCTCGGCATCGAGGTTCTTCTCTTGCGCCGGCCGGCGCTTCCACCGGTGAGGACGGTGGAAACCGTCGCGGAGGCGGTGCTGGCGATCGATCATTGGCTTGCCGGGACGAACGATCGCGGCGTGTAGACCAGCGGCGGCCTTTCGCCGCGCGCGATCAGGCGGGTCTCGGCCGAGCCTATGATGACGCAGGTCGCCATGTCGGCGCGCTCCGGATCGGCCGCGGCCAGCGTCATCGTCTCGATGCGCTCGTCCGGCCGGCCGGCGGCGCGGCCGAAGATCACCGGCGTTCCAGCCGGCAGCGCGGCCCGCAGGCGTTCGAACGCCCGGCCGAGCTGCCATGGCCGCGCCTTGCTGATCGGATTGTAGAGCGCGATCACGAAGCCGGCCGCCGCCGCCGCCGTCAGCCGGTGCTCGATCACGTCCCATGGCTTCAGATTGTCGGAGAGGGAGATGGCGCAGAAATCATGGCCGAGCGGCGCGCCGGCGCGGGCGGCGACCGCCAGCATCGCGGTGACGCCGGGGACGATTGTGATGTCGAGGTCGCGCCAGGCCGCCGGTCCGGCCTCGATCGCCTCGCAGACGGCGGCGGCCATGGCGAACACGCCGGGGTCGCCGCCCGAAACCACCGCCACCGTCTCGCTCCCCGCCGCTTTCGCCAGTGCGGCCTCGGCGCGCGACAGCTCCTCGCGGTTGTCGGAGGCGACGCGGACCTGCTCGGGAGTTAGGTCAAGACGGTCGAGATAGGGCTTGTAGCCGTAGAAGAATTTGGCTTCGGCCACCGCCGCCCGCGCTTCCGGCGTGACCTGATCCGGGCTCCCGGGACCGAGGCCGACGACGAACAGGCGGCCGCTCACAGCACAACTCCGGATGCCGTGACGCTGCCGGGGCGGCCGAGCCAGCCGGGAACCAGCACGATCGAGAAATACGGCGCTGCGTCGTCGGCCTTGTCGGCCAGCCGCATCGTTGCCCCGTTGGCCATCGTGCCGCGCTCGACATAAAAGGCACGCTCCAGCCTGCCGGTGGTCTCCAGCGCGCGGCGGATCTTCGGCAGGTTGCGGCCGACCTTCATGATCACCGCGGCGTCGGTGTCGTTGAGCCGGCGCGCCAGTTCGAATTCGCTCATGGTGCCGGGCAGCACGGTGAGCACGTCGTCGCCCTGGACGATGGGCTGGCCGGTGGCCGACCAGCAGCCGGACATGGCGGTGACGCCAGGAACCACTTCGGTGGGATAGAGATGCGCCAGGCGCACATGCAGGTGCATGTAGGAGCCGTAGAACAGCGGGTCGCCCTCGGAGAGCACCGCCACGGTGCGGCCGGCGTCGAGGTGGCGCGCGACAACCGCGGCAGACTCCTCGTAGAAGGCGAGGATATGCGCCTTGTAGTCGTCGTGGCTTTTGGCGATCTCGGTGGTGACCGGATAATGCAGGGGCAGCTCGACGACGCCGGGCTTCAGCCGACCCTCGACGATGGCGCGGGCGTTGCCGTTGCCGCCGCGCTTGGCGAAATGCGCCAGCACGTCCGCCTCTGCGAGCGCGCGCACCGCCTTGAGCGTCAGCAATTCGGGGTCGCCCGGCCCGGTGCCGACGCCGATCAGGCGCCCTTTCGACTGCGCGGTCACAGGCCGGCCCTCGCCAGCGCGTTGAGGCAGGCCGCCGTCATGGCGCTGCCGCCGAGCCGTCCGCGTACGATGGCGAAGGGTACGCCATAGGAATTTTCGGCAAGAGCATCCTTGGATTCGGCGGCGCCGACGAAGCCGACCGGCATGCCGAGGATCGCCGCCGGTTTCGGCGCGCCGTCGCGCAGCAGTTCGAGCAGATAGAAAAGGGCGGTGGGCGCATTGCCGATCGCCACGACCGAGCCGGCCATGCGCTCGCCCCACAGCCTTATCGCGGCGGCCGAGCGCGTATTGCCGATCTCGGCGGCGATCGTCGCCGTGCGCGGGTCGCGCAGCGTGCAGACCACCTCGTTGCCGGCCGGCAGTCGGGCGCGCGTGACGCCGTGCGCCACCATCTGGGCGTCGCAGAAGATCGGCGCGCCGCCGGCCAGCGCCGTTCGCGCTGCCTCCACGAAATTCTCAGAGAAGACGAAATGCTCCGCCGCCTCCACCTGGCCGCAGGCATGGATCATGCGGATCGCCACATCGGCCTGGGCCTCGGAGAAGCGCGAGAGATCGGCTTCCTCGCGGATGATGGCGAAGGAGCGCCGGTAGATGGCGTCGCCATCGCGGATGTAGTCGTAAACCGTCATGGTCTTCCCTGTTCGAATGCCGCGGCGAGCCTGGCCTTGTCGTCCTGCGTCAGCGCTGCAATGTCCGAATCGCCCGGGCGCCGGCCGCTGCGTATAGCTTCCGGCACCGGCTTCGCGCCACCGGCGCGCTCGGCCCCGAGATTTGTCAGAATCCTTGCCACCGCCGCGATCGCCCGCGGCAGGCCGTCCGCCGACCTGTAGGCCAGGGGCGTCGCCTTAGGTGTTCCCTGCACGACAAGTCCGGCGCCGTTTTCGCCGCCGACGATGACGATGTCGGCCGCCGCCTGCCGGGCGCAGCCCTTTTCGCAGCCGGAGATATGGATGGAAAGATCGGAGTCGGTAAGGTCGGCGAGCGCGCCAGCGAGGCGCTCGGCGATCTCCCGAGCCGGGATCTTTCCGGAGGCGCAGGCCGGCGCGCCCGGGCAGGCGGCGATTCGTGAACGCGGATCGGCGGGGTCGGTGACGAAGCCAAGCCTTACCGCTGCGGCGCGCAAGGCGTCCGCGGAGTCGAGCGAAGGGCAGATCGGCAGCAGGGTGCGTGCCGGGGCTGGGCGGATGTCGGCGATACCCAACGCCTCCGCGTGGCGGGCGAGGTCGATGAGGGGGGCGGCGTCGATATGGCCAAAGGGCAGGGTGACGGGGAAGGTGTGGCGGTCGCTTTTCAATCGAACGGTCAAAGGGACAGTACGCTTTGGCAGGGAGGGCGGTGGGCTGCTGGCCTCTATCAGGTCGCGCCCCTTCGCACCCCCCTCTGTCCTGCCGGACATCTCCCCCACAAGGGGGGAGATCGCGCCGGCCGCCTTGATTTCGCTAGTCGCCAAAGATGGAGGCGTAGCAAGGTCAACGCTGCGAATCTCCCCCCCAGGGGGGGAGATGTCCGGCAGGACAGAGGGGGGTGCGAAGGGGCGCCAATGGTCCAACCGGCCGCCGACCGGAAGGTCGCGCGCCCGACCATCGCGCCCGAGCGCCGCAATCGATTGGAGAACCTGCAGAGCGTAGCCGACTGCGGCGTCTTCACCGAAGGGACCGGCTGGAATCGCCGTCTCTGCATCCCCCGCGATCGCCACTTGCCAAACCACGCCGCCGTCACGCACCTCCGCCGTCAGCCGCACGTCCGCCGCGATCGAATCCAGGGACACGCTGCCGCCGCCGTCGACCAGGACGGAGACCTTCGGCCCCAGCCGTCCCGCCAAACCCGCCTCGGCAATTGCGCGCCGGATGCGCTCCGCTATCGGCACCGGATCGGCGATGTCGGCCGGATCCGTCCCCGCCAGCGGGCTCACCTCGACCGGCACGCCGGTGCGCACCGCTATGCCGAGCGCATCGACGTCGGCGGCGAAGCGCTCGGCGGACGACGCCGAGAAACCGCGGAACTGAAGGCTGCCGCGTGCCGTCACCTCGACCACGCCGTTGCCGTGGCGCGCGGCCGATTCGCAGAGTCCGATCAGCGACTTCGGCGAAAGTCCTCCGGAAACGGGCGAGAGCCGGATCAGCAGCCCGTCGCCGGTGGGCATCGGCGCCGACAGGGCCGGGCAGGCGCCGCGCCTGAGGGCCGCGCTCATGCCGCCTTCTCCTGGGCCGAGGCCTCGGCGATGAGCGCGGCGAGATCGTCGTCGACCGAGTTGCGCAGCGGGTGCCACAGGCCGCGCCGCCGCGCGGCGGCAAAACGCTCGGCGATCGCCCGCGCCGCCGCCGGATTCTCGCGTAGCAGGAAGGCGCGCACCCGTTCGTCGCCGAGATAGGCGTCGTGCACCGCGCCGATCAGCGCGCTGGGGATGGCATTGGTGGTCTCGGCGAAGCCGACCAGCCGGTCGACCGTCTCTGCGAACTCTGATGCGCCGCGCGGGCCGTGGCGCATCTGGCCTTGGATGAAGATCGGGTTGGTGGCGCGCGCCCGCACCACGCGGGTCACCGCCTCCGTCACCGAGCGCGGTTTCGGCCGTGCCGGGTCGGTGGTATCGAGCACGATCACGTCGGCATTTTTGCCGAGTGCGGCAAGTGCTGCCGAAAAGCCGCCGATGAAGGCGACGTCGGCCGAGCCTTCGAGGATGTCGCGGGTCGGGTCGTCGCCGGTATGCACCAGGAGGTCCGCCCCGGCGATGCGGCCGGCGAAGGCCCCGGGCGCGGCTTCGCCGATGCCGTCGGCGCCGCCATAGGCGTGCGATGCGGCTGCCAGATAGGCCTTGCCGATCTCTTCGCGCGCTGTCCAGTCGCCACGCGCCAGCAGGTCTTCGATGCCGGCGCCGTAGGTGCCGGGCGAGGAGCCGAAGATGCGCGCGGGAGGCTTGCCTTCGGCACGCGCGGTGGCGGCGAGCGGATTGTCGGCAATTTCCTCGGCACAGGCGGCGACGGCGCGCGCGGCGGCGTCCATCAGCGCGATCTGCGTCGGGAACATGTCGCGGAACAGGCCGGATATGCGCCAAGTGACGTCGACGCGCGGCCGGCCGATCGTCGCCAGCGGCAGCACTTCGATGCCGGTGACGCGGCCGGTGGCGGCGTCCCATTGCGGGCGGCAGCCCATCAGCGTCAGGCCCTGCGCGATCTCCTCGCCGCCGGTGCGCAAGGAGGCGCTGCCCCACAGGTCGATGACCAGCGAGCGCGGCCAGTCGCCGTGGTCCTGCAGGTAGCGGCGCAGCACGTCGTCGGCCGCCGCCTTGCCGAGGTCGAAGGCGGTCGGCGTCGGCATGGTGCGCGGATCGGCGGTGAACAGGTTGCGGCCGGTCGGCAGCACGTCGGTGCGGCCGCGCGCCGGGGCGCCGGCCGGCCCGGCGCGGACATGGCGGCCGTCGAGCGCGGCGAGCAGGTTTTTGCGCTCCGCCTCGGCGCTGGCGGTGCGCAGCGGCTCGGCTTCGCCGGGCGCGGCGCGGCCGTAGACGTGCAGCCCGTCCTTGACGGCAAAATCCTTGAGGTCGCAGAGCCAGGCGTCGATGCGGCGCAGCGCCTCGTCCGGCGCGTCGGTCTCGGCCACACCGGCTTCGCCGGCCAGCCCGGTCTTGGCGGCGGTCTCGACGATCAGCTTGGCCAGCCGGTCGCGGCGGCGGCGGTCGAGGCCGTCGGCCTGCGCGTATTCGTCGACCAGCCGCTCCAGCTTCTGGCGCTCTCCGTCATGGCCGGCGGCGGCCATCGGCGGCGGCAGATGGCCGAGGGTGACGGCCGCGATGCGGCGCTTGGCCTGTGCTGCCTCGCCGGGATTGCTGACGATGAAGGGATAGACGACGGGCAGGGGCCCCGTGACGATTTCAGGAAAGCAGTTTTTGCTCAGGGCGACGACCTTGCCGGGCAGCCATTCCAGCGTGCCGTGGGCACCGACATGGACGAGCGCATGGCAGCCGAGGCTTTCGCGCAGCCACAGGCCGAAGGCGACCAGCGCGTGGCGCGGCGGCAGCGTAGCGTCGTGATAGTCGGCACGGCGGTCGGCGGAGCGGCCGCGGTCGGGCGCGAGCGCCACGGTGACGTTGCCGAAGGTGGCGGCGCGGAAGGGGAAGTGGCGGTTTGGTTTCTTTGATGTGGAAATGGATGCGCTCCGCTCCTTCGCACCCCCCTCTGTCCTGCCGGACATCTCCCCCCCTGGGGGGGAGATTGAGCCGGCCGCATTGGTTTCGCAAATCGCCGGCGTTGCAGAAAGAGTGGCGTCGCCGACGCTGCCAATCTCCCCCCTAAGGGGGGAGATGTCCGGCCCATTCGACAAGCTCAGGACAGAGGGGGGTGCGAAGGAGCGCGGATTATCGCAATCATCGCCCGCGTCCCCCCACGCTGCCTCGACCGCGGCCATGGCGTCAGCCGGCAGGTCGATAGCCAAGCGCCGATAGTCATCGAGCGTCAGGCTCTGCCCACCGCGCTCCAGCAGGTCGAGCAATGCGCGTGGTGATTCCGGAATCGAATCAACGCAATATCCGGCGTCCTTCAGATCGTGCAGCATGGCGAGCACGCTGGCGGGAACGTCCAGGCCGACGGCATAGCCGGTGCGTCCCGGCGCCGAGGGATAGTCGGGGATGAGGATCGCCAGCCGGCGTTGTTCGCGCGGGGTTGCGGCGAGCCGCAGGAAGGCAGCGATGCGCCCCGCCACCTGCTCGACGCGGTCGGGCTCAGGCGTGTTGGCTTGCGCCGTGAAGCCGAGCGATGGGTCGACGATGCTCGCAGCCTTGAAGGACAGCGCGCCGGCGAGCACGCGGCCGTCGAGTTCCGGCATGACGACGTGCATGGCGAGGTCGGCCGGCGCCAGGCCGCGCGCATTCTCCGCCCAGGCCTCGCGCCGGGTGGTGGCGACGATCACCTGGAAGACCGGCACGCCGGCGCGGTCGAACAGCGTGTCGGCGCCGGGCTCGGCGCCGGTCGCGAAGGCGGTGGCGGTGACGATCGCCGCCGGCGCGAGGTCGCGGATCGCCGTCTCGACGCACGCGATCGATTCGCGGTCCTTCAGGCTGGCGACGAAGATGGGGATCGGCGCGATACCCCTGGCTTCCAGCGCCGTGGACAGCGCGTCGATCGGTGCGACGTCGTCGGCGAGCAGCATGGAGCGATAGAAGAGAACGAGGACGGGGGGTGCGTTTCCCTCCCCCTCGAGGGGAGGGTGGCCGGTCCCGAGCTTGTCGAAGGGCCGGCCGGGTGGGGTAATTTCGGCAGTGCTCGGCGTTCCCCGAGGCCGAGCGCGGCTTGGACCTTCATGCCGAGCGCTGCCTCGACCGACCCCCTCTGGCCGCTGCGCGGCCATCTCCCCCTCAAGGGGGGAGAGGACGCCGCGCCCGTAAAATCCCGCCTTCGGCACCGCCACCGCCGCATCCGCCGCGCCGTCGCCGCGCGCCAGCGCCGCGAGCCGCCGCACGAGCGCGTCCATATTGTCCGGTCCGCCTTCACGGAAGAAGGCGAGCAGCGCGTCGAGTTCCCCGCGTGGCAGGGTGGAGCATTCGACCAGCCGCTCGTCCTGTTCCCGGCATTCGCCGGGCAGCAGCGCGAGTCGGACATTTTTGGCCCGCGCCAGCGCGGCTACCTGGTCGCAGCCGTAGCGCCACCAGTCGTAGCCGCCGAGGATGCGTATCAGAATCACTTTGGCGTGCGCCGCGACCTTGTCCAGCCAGAGATCGACCGACATGGGGTGGCGAAGGTCGCGGAGTGCTGCGAGCCGCATCGAGGGCAGGGCGGCCTCGTCGCGCTTCCACGCCGCCGCGATGGCAGCCAGGTCGCTGTCGGTGAAGGACAGCGCCACGATGTCCGCCGGCTGCTGCGCCAGGTCGACCGGCTCGATCAGGTCGTCGAGCGATGCGGATGTCGTGGGCAGGATGTGCATGGCGCAGTCCTAGACCAAGCCGGCCGTTTGCCACAGCGGCGGTCCGTACTCCTTCACACCCCCCTCTGTCCTGAGCTTGTCGAATGGACCGGACATGTCCGGCCCATTCGACAAGCTCAGGACAGAGGGGGGTGCGAAGGGACGCGGCATTCCGTCAGCCCGCCAGAATCTTCTCAACCGCATTCCGGTCCAGCCCCTTCAACCCGATCACCACCAGGCGCGAGCGGCGGTCGTCGGCGGCGGTCCAGGCGCGGTCGTAATAGTGGTTGACGCGCGGGCCGACCGCCTGGACGAGCAGCCTGAGCGGCTTGCCGTCGACGGCGACGAAACCCTTCATGCGCAGCACGTTCTCGCTCTCGGCGGCGGCGGCGATGCGCCCGGCGAGATCGTCCGGGTCGGTCACCCGCGGCAGCTCGACGATGAAGGAATCGAAATCGTCGTGCTCGTGGTCGAGCTCGTCGTCGTGATGGGTTTTTCGGTTCTCGATGTCGTCCTCGACGGCCAGGCCAAGGCCGAGCAGCACGGACGGATCGACACGGCCCTCGGCCGTCGGCACGACCTTCACGGCGCGCGAAAGATGCGCGTCGATCAGGTTGCGGGCGGCCGCGGTCGCTTCGGCGTTCATCAGGTCGCTCTTCGACAGGATGACGAGGTCGGCGCAGGCGACCTGGTCCTCGAACACCTCCTCGACCGGGTCGTCATGGTCGAGCGTCCCGTCGGCGGCGCGCTGCGCGGCGAGCGCGTCCATGTCGGAGGCGACCTTGCCGGCGGCGAGCGCCGGGCCGTCGACCACGGCGACCACGCCGTCGACGGTCACGCGGCTCTTGACGCTCGGCCATTGGAAGGCCTGCACCAGCGGCTTCGGCAAGGCCAGGCCGGAGGTCTCGATGATGATGTGGTCGACCTTCGGCTCCTTGGCGAGGATCTGGTCGAGCGCAGGCACGAAATCGTCCGCGACCGTGCAGCACAGGCAGCCATTGGCCAGCTCGATGATGTTCTCCTCCGGACAAGCCTCGACGCCGCAGCCCTTCAAAATCTCGCCGTCGATGCCGACGTCGCCGAACTCGTTGACGATCAGCGCCAGTCGCCGTCCGCCGGCGTTTTCCAGGATGTGGCGGATCATCGTCGTCTTGCCGGCGCCGAGGAAGCCGGTGACGACGGTGCAGGGGACGCGGTTGAGCGAAGCGGTCATGAAGGGTCCTCGAGGATGGCAAGGGGCGGGATGCGGGCGACCAGCCCGCGCTTGAGGCAATCGGGGCGGCCGCGCCAAGGCAGCAGGCCGTCGGTCGACGTCGCGAAGAGCAGGGCGCCGGCGACGAGGTCGGGCGCGTCGTCCTCCGTCAGGTCGCCGAACACGTAGCTCCAGCAGCCGTCGCGCAGCAGAGCGGCGCTGAGGCGGCGCTTGCAGTTGCCGAGGCATTCGGCCTGGCGCACGGCTACGCCGGTGCCTTGCGCCGTTTCACGGACCTGGTTGCCGAGCAGTTCGCCGGCGCGCGGCCGGGCGTCCGAGCCGGCGGTGTCGCGGCAGGACGAGCAGACGACGAGCATCACGCCCTCGACCGGCGTGGCGGCGTCCTGCGACGGAAACGGTCCGATGGTCACGTCATACGGCTCCTCGTCCGGGTCACCCGCCGGACAGTGGGATTGCGATTCCGACGGCAGGTCTCCTGGCTCGCGGGTTGTCGCCCTCAGCCGCCTTCCCGGATCGCTCCAGTGGCTTTCGGCGCGGGCTTGCCGCCTACAGTTGCGGGGACAGCTGCGGATTCGGCCGGACGGCCTGACCGCATTCCCTCTTAGCCCTTCCGGAGAAGGGACCGTCGCGCCTGATGTACGCTCCGGCGGCGGAACCTGTCAACGCACCCTCGACAGCGGGTCGGTAGTGGACCTGCAGCTCGCCGCACTTCGGTTCCGGAACATGATCGGGCTTGCAAGCCGCTTTCGTCCGACACATTTTTGATCCGATGGGTAAAGACGGGATTCCGGTCCGCTCGGAAAAGTCGCTCGACCGCTCCGGTTCGCGCGAGATCGACGATTTCGTGCGGCTGGCGCGGTCGATGGCGCAGGCCAAGACGGATGCCGGCGGGCGGCTGGTGCTGGCGCTCGACGCCACGATGAGCCGGCAGCCGACCTGGGACATGGCCTGCCGGCTGCAGGGCGAGATGTTCGACGCCGTCGGCAACAGCGGCGGGCTCGAGGTCCAGCTCGCCTATTTCCGCGGTTTCGGCGAATGCCGCGCCTCGCGCTTCGTGCGCGACACCGGATCGCTCAAGGATCTCATGACCAGGATCGACTGCCGCGCCGGCCACACCCAGATCGGCAAGATCCTCGCCCACGCCCTCAAGGAGACGGCGCGCCGCAAGGTGGATGCGCTGGTCTATATCGGCGACGCGATGGAGGAGGAGATCGACGGGCTCGCCGAACAGGCCGGGCGGCTCGGCCTGCTCGGCGTGCCGGTCTTCGTGTTCCAGGAGGGGCGCGATCCCGTCGCCGAAAAGGCGTTCAAGGAAATGGCCCGGCTGTCGAAGGGCGCCTGGTTCCGCTTCGACCGGACCGCTGCCGCGACGCTTGCAAAGCTGCTGTCCTCGGTGGCTGTATTCGCGACCGGCGGGTTGAAGGCGCTGGAGGCGCGCAACCGGCCGGAGGACAGATTGCTGATCGAACACATGCGGGGTGAAGGATGAGCTATGTGATCGGCGGCCTGCTCGTCCTGCTGGTCGCCCTGGCCGCCGTGACCGGCTTCCTGAAATCGGACGCCGCCAAGCTGGCGCGCACGCTGCGCACCGCCGGTCCGATCGTGCTCGGGGTCTTCGGCCTGGTGCTGCTGCTGGTCGGCCGGTCGGGGATCGGCGGCTTTCTGATCTCGGCGGCGCTGGCGTGGTACGGCGCGGCGCGGGTGCAGGCCGGGCGAAAGCCGAAAAGCCCCGGCAAACGCTCCAACGTCCGCACCGCCGCGCTCGAAATGGAACTGGACCACGACAGCGGGGCGCTCGACGGGCTGGTGCTTGCCGGCCGTCACGAGCAGCGCATGCTGAGCAGCATGACGTTGCGCGAGCTCCGGGATCTGCGGGACGACCTCGCGGACGATCCGGAGAGCCGCCAGCTACTGGAGACGTATCTTGACGGCCGCTTTCCCATCTGGCGCGAAAACGCGAAGGCGGACGACGGCGACGGGGAGCGAGCTGCGCCACGTGCGGGCGCCATGACTAAGCAGGAGGCCTACAAGATCCTTGGTCTTGAAGCGGGGGCCTCCCCGGCGGATATCCGCAAGGCGCATCGCCGCCTGATGCAACGCCTGCACCCCGACCTCGGCGGGACGTCGTTCCTCGCGGCGCGGATCAACGAAGCCAAGGATGTCCTTCTCGCCAATCACCACTAACTCTCCCGATACGAACTACAACTTCGGAAATGCGTGTTCTCAGTTCTGGACGGCGTAGCAGCCGATGTTCTGCTTCTTGAGCTGCCCGCAGGCCTTCCAGGCGGCCGCCTTGGTGTCGAAGCCGGCGAAGCGGACGCGGTGGTAGGTGACGCCGTCCTTGTAGAAGGGAACGGTGTAGCCGGACGTCGAGGCGAGCACGGACGGAGCCTTGCGCGCCGTCGTTTCCAGCATGGCGGCCGCTTCCACCTTGCTCGGCGAGGAGGCCACCTGAATGACCCAGCCCTCCGGCTCGACGGAGGCCGTCTGCATGGCGTCGATGTCGGCGCGCGGGCGGGGCGCCGGGGCCGCATAGGCCTGCTCGACGACGGCCGTCGTCTCGATTGTCTCGTCCGCGGCTTCGGCGATCTCCGCCACCGCGTCGATGTCCGGACGGGCCTGCGGGGTCGGCGCCTTGCGCTTGGGCAGAATCGCCTCGGCGATCGCCGTGAACGAGGAGCCGGCGGCCTTGGCCACCAGCGGGCCGCCGCGGCGGCCGCTCGCCCTGGGCAGGTACTTCTCGATCAACTCCGCCATGTGGCGGTCGCGGCTGGCGCCGCTCTGCCCGCCCATCACCACTGCGACGACGCGCCGGTCGCCGTCGGTGACGGAGGAGACCAGGTTGAAGCCGGAGGCGCGGGTGTAGCCAGTCTTGATGCCGTCGACGCCTTCGACCTTGCCGAGCAGGCGGTTGTGGTTGGCGATGCGCTGCTTGCCGTACTGGAAGGAGCGCACCGAGAAATAGGGATAGTACTGCGGGAAATGCTCGCGCAGCGCGATGCCGAGGGTCGCCATGTCGCGCGCGGTGGTGAACTGCGCGGTGTTGGGCAGGCCGTGCGGGTTGCGGAACACGGTGCTGTCCATGCCGAGCGCACGCGCCTTGGCGGTCATCATCTTGGCGAAACCGGCTTCCGAGCCGCCCAGCATTTCGGCAAGGGCCAGCGCCGCGTCGTTGGCGGAGCGGGTGATCAGCGCGTAGATGGCGGTCTCGACCGACACCGAGCCGCCGGCGCGCACGCCGAGCTTGGTCGGCGGCTGCGCGGCCGCCTCATTGGAGAAGCGGACCGGCGTCGTCTTCTTGATCTTGCCGGCCTTCAGCGCCTCGAAGGTGAGATAGAGCGTCATCATCTTGGTCAGCGACGCCGGATAGCGGCGCGCCCCGGCATTGGCCGAGAACAACGTCTTGCCGGTATTGGCGTCGACGACGACGGCGGCATAGCGCGAATCGGACGCCGACGCGGCGCCGACGCTGATGATCAGGGCGAGAAAACAGGCCGCGATCGCTTTGGGGGATATGGAAAACTGGAAAAAGCGGACCGCCGTCGCCTGACGCACTGTTACATCCTTTGAATTCTTGTTGCACCGGGAGGCGGCAAAGGTTCCTGCCTCGAACGGGCAGAGTAGGCGGCGGGCGTTACCAATCCGTTTATGGTAACCAGCGCGTTCATAAATTCGTTCGGGCTTTAGGTTCTAAAATTTGCGTCGAATTCGCGCGGGGCCTTGGCGGGCAAGGGCTCCTTGACAATTTTGCGGTGCACAATATCTATTTTGCAATGCACGCCATCCATCCGAAGGGACAGCCATGACCACGATGTTCGAAGACACCGGCGCGTTCGGCAAGGAGTTCGTCGACAGCAGCCTGAAGAGCGTAGCCTCCGTCTCCAAGGCCGCGCAGGCGATCGTCGCCGAGACGACCGACTACACGAAGAAGTCCTACGAGGCCGGCGCCGCGGCGATCGAGAAGCTGTTCTCGGCCGGCTCGGTCGAGACTGCGTTCGATGTCCAGGCCGACTACGCCAAGAAGACCTATGAGGGCTTCGTCGCCGAATCCGGCAAGCTGGGCGGTCTCTACGCCGATCTCGCCAAGGAGGCCTACAAGCCGTTCGAATCGCTCGTCTCGCGGGCGAAGTGACGCCCCGTCCGAGCCCTCGTCACCCTCCCATGTCGGCAATCCGGTCGCTCGCGGCCGGATTTTTTTGCGTTGTCGGGCCTTGCGGACACCGGTTGCCGCCGTGCAATGCGGTCGTGATCGCGACCATATTGTCACCCCAATAGAAGGGCTTAAAATCGGTGATCGGAGACCTACATGAGACGGGCGGGCCGGAGGTTCGCGAAAGGAAAGGATCCGTGAGACAAGGCGGGGAAGCCACGGTGTGGCAAGCGGCTAGGATGCAAGGCGGCGACCAGGACGGGCGAGGACCCGGCCGGGGCACGGCGGTGATCACGCGCACCAAGCCGAAGACCAAGAAACCCAGTCTCTACAGGGTGCTGATCCTGAACGACGACTACACGCCGATGGAGTTCGTGATCCATATCCTGGAGCGTTTCTTCCAGAAGGATCGCGAGACGGCGACCCGCATCATGCTGCATGTCCACAATCACGGCGTCGGCGAATGCGGGGTCTATACTTTCGAGGTGGCCGAGACCAAAGTGGCTCAGGTCATGGATTTCGCCCGCCAGAACCAGCATCCGCTGCAATGCGTGATGGAGAAGAAGTGAGGTCTTGAATGCCGGCTTTCTCACCAGGACTCGAAAAGGCCCTTCACCAGGCGCTCACTTTCGCCAATGAGCGGCACCACGAATACGCGACGCTCGAGCACCTGCTGCTGGCGCTGATCGACGATGCCGAGGCCGGTGCCGTCATGCGCGCCTGCAATGTCGATCTCGACGAGTTGCGCCGCACCGTGCTCAACTACATCGACACCGAACTCGACAACCTGGTCACCGGCTACGACGAGGATTCGAAGCCGACCGCCGGCTTCCAGCGCGTCATCCAGCGCGCCGTCATCCATGTGCAGTCGTCCGGCCGCGACGAGGTGTCGGGCGCCAACGTGCTCGTCGCCATCTTCGCCGAGCGCGAGAGCCACGCCGCCTATTTCCTGCAGGAACAGCAGATGACCCGCTACGACGCGGTCAACTACATCAGCCACGGCATCGCCAAGCGCCCTGGCGCCGGCGAGAGCCGCGCGCCGCGCGGCGTCGAGGAGGAGCAGGGCAATGGCGGGCAAGGCGGCGACGCCGACGAGACCCCGTCGAAGAAGAAGCAGCAGGACGCGCTGTCGGCCTATTGCGTCGACCTCAACAAGAAGGCGCGCGCCGGCAAGATCGACCCGCTGATCGGCCGCGCCGACGAGATCAACCGGACGATCCAGATTCTGTGCCGGCGCTCCAAGAACAACCCGCTCTATGTCGGCGACCCCGGCGTCGGCAAGACGGCGATTGCCGAGGGGCTGGCCAAGCGCATCGTCGAGGGCGACGTGCCGAAGGTGCTGGCCGGCGCCACCATCTTCGCGCTCGACATGGGCACGCTGCTCGCCGGCACGCGCTATCGCGGCGACTTCGAGGAGCGGCTGAAGCAGGTGGTGAAGGAGCTCGAGGAGTATCCCGGCGCGATCCTGTTCATCGACGAGATCCACACGGTGATCGGCGCCGGCGCGACCTCGGGCGGCGCCATGGACGCATCGAACCTGCTGAAGCCGGCGCTGTCGTCGGGCGCGATCCGCTGCATCGGCTCGACCACCTACAAGGAGTTCCGCCAGTTCTTCGAGAAGGACCGGGCGCTGGTGCGCCGCTTCCAGAAGATCGACGTGAAGGAGCCGACGATCGCCGATACGATCGAGATCATGAAGGGCCTCAAGCCCTACTACGAGGACTTCCACCAGGTGAAGTTCACCAACGACGCCATCAAGGCGGCGGTGGAGCTGTCGGCCCGCTACATCAGCGACCGCAAGCTGCCGGACAAGGCGATCGACGTGATCGACGAGACCGGCGCCTCGCAGATGCTGCTGCCCGAGGCCAAGCGCAAGAAGACGATCACCATCAGGGAGATCGAGGCGACGATCGCCACCATGGCGCGCATCCCGCCGAAGACGGTTTCGGCCGACGACGAGCAGGTGCTTGCCAATCTCGACGCCGAGCTGCGCCGCGTCGTCTACGGCCAGGACACGGCGATCTCGGCGCTGGCATCCGCGATCAAGCTGGCACGCGCCGGCCTGCGCGAGCCGGAGAAGCCGATCGGCAGCTATCTGTTCTCCGGCCCGACCGGCGTCGGCAAGACCGAGGTGGCGAAGCAGCTCGCGGCGTCGCTCGGCGTCGAGCTGCTGCGCTTCGACATGTCGGAATACATGGAGCGCCACACCGTGTCGCGGCTGATCGGCGCGCCTCCCGGCTATGTCGGCTTCGACCAGGGCGGCCTGCTGACCGACGGCGTCGACCAGCATCCGCACTGCGTGCTCCTGCTTGACGAGATCGAGAAGGCGCATCCGGACCTGTTCAACATCCTCTTGCAGGTCATGGACCACGGCAAGCTGACCGACCACAACGGCAAGCAGATCGACTTCCGCAACGTCATCCTGATCATGACGACCAATGCGGGCGCCTCCGACATGGCCAAGGCGGCGATCGGCTTCGGCTCGTCGAAGCGCGAGGGCGACGACATGGAGGCGATCAACCGGCTGTTCACGCCGGAGTTCCGCAACCGCCTCGACGCGATCATCCCGTTCGGCTCGCTGCCGGTGCCGGTGATCCATCAGGTGGTGCAGAAGTTCGTCATGCAGCTCGAGGCGCAGCTTTCGGAGCGCGGCGTCACCTTCGACCTGCAGCCGGATGCCGTCGCATGGCTGGCCGACAAGGGCTATGACGAGCGCATGGGCGCGCGGCCGCTGGCGCGCGTCATCCAGGAGCACATCAAGAAGCCGCTAGCCGACGAGGTGCTGTTCGGCAAGCTCAAGAAGGGCGGCACGGTGCGTGTCACCGTCGAGGAGAAGGAGAACGGCGAGAAGGGCCTCAAGCTCGATGCGGTGGCCGACGAGGTGCCGGTCAAGCCGAAGAAGGAGGAGGAGCCCCGCAAGCCGCCGGCCCGCAAACCCGCCGCCAAGAAGGCCTCGGCCAAGAAGACGGCCGCGCAGAAGCCGAAGTCTTCGCCGCCTGCGAGGGACGGCGGCAAGCGCAGCCTGGTGCCCCAACTGCCGCGCAAGGGGTAGGGCCGACCGCAGGCCGGCAACATCCGAACAATGAGCCAGGAGCCCGCCCATCCGGCGGGCTTTTGGCTGTTCGACCCTATGCTGCGTCCGGCACCCCGATCGGTGGCAGCCTACGCTCGACCGGCGAGGATTGCACGATCGCCGTGTTGGTCATGGCGAAGGGGATGATCCGGTCGATCACCTGCTCCAGATGCTCGACCGAGCGCAGATGCGCCTTGGCTATGAAGCAGTCCTCGCCGGTGACACGGTCGCACTCGACGATCTCCGGCAGGCCGCGCAGGATTTCGGCGACCTGCTGAAGCTCGCCCGGTAATGGCCGCACCCTGAGCCATGCCGACAGCGGCAGGCCGAGGCCGGCAGCGTCGATGCGCACAGTATAGCCGGCGATGACGCCGTTCTCCTCCAGCCGGCGGATGCGCTCCGAGACGCTTGGCGCCGATAAGCCGACCAGCCGCGCCAGTTCGGCGACGCTGACCCGCGCGTCATCGGCGAGGGCGCGCAGGATCTTCATGTCGACCGGGTCCACCGGCCCGTTTTCATATCGAAGGCGTTTCATCGTTCCTGCCTGCGAACCGCGGTGAACAGACAGGATACAACGTTCTTTCTCCATAGGAAATTGCAGGCGCGGCTTGCATGCTCGGTTCGTCCAGAAAGTAGTCGGGCCGCTCGGCCAGCGGTCGATCTCTGGCCGTCTCGATCTCGATCTACGGCCGAACCCATAGAGTCCCAATGCCGATCCTCGATACAGCCGCCGAAAAAGTACCGCCGCAAGCCTGGTTCGTGGTCAGCGCCGTCTTCCACTATCTCGGCCCGTCCTTCGCGGTGCTGCTCTTTCCGGCAGTCGGCGTGTTCGGCGTCGCCTGGATGCGGATCGCCTCGGCGGCGCTGATCTTCGCGCCGTTCACGCGACCAATGAAGACGATCCGCACGGCAGACGGCCAATCGCGAATGCTGCTGGTCGCCCTCGGCATCACGCTCGCGGTCATGAACGTCTCGTTCTACCTTGCGCTGGAGCGGCTGCCGATGAGCCTGGTCGCGGCGATGGAATTCGTCAGCACCATCGTCATCGCGCTCTATGGGCTGCGGACGCCGCGCAACCTGCTGGCGCTGACGCTGGCCGTCGCCGGCGTTTTCGCGCTGATCGACGTCCGGTGGTCGGCCGATCCGATCGGGCTCGGCTTCGCGGCGCTCAATGCCGGGCTGTTCGGGCTCTATGTCGTGCTCGGCCACAGGATCGCCGAGAGCGGTGCCGGACGCGGCGTGGAGACGCTGGGCGCCGCGATGGCGCTGGCGCTCGTCTTCGCCTTTCCGGTCGGCTTCATGCAGGCGCTGAAGGTGCTGGGTTCGCCGGAGCTGGTCCTGGCGGGCATCGGCGTCGGCCTCTGCTCGTCGGTCATTCCCTACATCTCCGACCAGCTCGCCATGTCGCGCCTGCCGCGTGCCACCTTCGCGCTGATGCTGGCGCTGCTGCCGGCCACCGCGACGGTCGTCGGCGCGGTCGTTCTGGCGCAGGTGCCCGGCCTGCGCGACCTCGCCGGCATCGCCCTGGTGATGGCTGGCGTCGCCCTGCACCGGCAGGCGGCGCGGTAGCAGGTGGCCCAAGCTGTGATCGTCGCGCGGCGCGGCGGGATGTGCTAGGCGCGGGACGATGAATGACGACAATCCGCAAGCCGCCCAGCCGGGGCGCGCCCGCCGATGGCTCCTTCGCGGCGTGCGCGCGGCCTGCTCCGTACCCGGCCTGATCCTCGCCAGCGCCCATGTCGGCTTCGCCGGGCTGGCCAAGGAAGCCGGCTTCACGCTGGCCGAGAGCATGTTCATGGTCGCCGCGGTGTGGGCGCTGCCGGCCAATGTCGTGCTGGTCGGTGCCGTGCTGTCAGGTGCCTCGCTGCCCGCGGCCGCCTTCGCTGTCGCGCTGTCCTCGGTGCGGCTGATGCCGATGGTGGTGGCGCTGGTCCCGGAGATGAAGGCCGAACGGACGCGCGGCTGGGTGCTCTACGTGCTGGCGCATTGCGTCGCCGTCACGTCGTGGGTGATTGCGATGGAGCGCCTGCGCGCCGTCCCGCGCGAGATGCGCACGGCCTATTACGCGGGGCTCGGCTTCACCCTGGTGATCGGCAATACCCTGCTCGTCGGCGTCGTCTATCTGCTGGTCGGCAGCCTTCCCGCCTGGGTGACGGCGGCGCTGCTCTTCCTCACCCCGATCTATTTCCTGACGTCGTTGTGGAGCTCGGCGCGCGAGCGGGCGGGGCATGTGGCGATGGCGACGGGGCTAGTGCTCGGCCCGGTCTTCCACGTCCTGCTGCCCGGCTTCGACCTGCTGGCTGCCGGCCTGATCGGCGGGGGCGGGGCGTTCCTGTATCACTGGTTGCGCCGCAAGGGCGATGGAGCGCCGGCATGACCTTCGACGCGATCGACGCCTGGTGGTGGCCGTTCCTGTTCATCCTCCTCGCCGGCTGGCTGGCAACGGACGCGTGGCGCTTCCTCGGCGTCGCATTCGGCGGCCGCATCCGCGAGGATTCGGAAGCGCTGGTGTTCGTGCGCGCGGTGGCGACGGCGCTGGTGGCGGCGGTCATCGGCAATCTGTTCGTATTCCCGAGCGGTGCGCTGGCCGACACCACGGCGGCCCTGCGCATCGGCGCGGCAGCGCTTGGTTTCGTCGCCTACCTCGCCGCCGGCAAGCGCATGCTGCTCGGCATCGTGGTCGGCGAGGCGGCGCTGATCGCCGGCATGGCGGCGGGATGGTGACGCCAACCTGGCCGCTCAGCCGAGCGCGGCCCTGATCTTCTCCGCATTGGCGGCCAGCACTTCGGGCTTCTCCATCTGGCCGGTATGCGGCTTCAGCGCCACGCCGTCGAAGCGCGGAATGACGTGGACGTGCAGGTGGAAGACGACCTGGCCGCCGGCCGGCTCGTTGAACTGCTGCACGGTCACACCGTCGGCGGAGAAGGCTTTCACCACGGCGCGCGCCAGTCTCTGCGTCGTCGCGGCCACGGCGGCCAGGCTTTCCGGCGCGACGTCGAGGATGTTGCGGGACGGCTTCTTCGGGATCACCAGGCAGTGGCCTTCGCCGCGCGGCATGATGTCCATGAAGGCGAAGGTGGCCTCATCCTCGTACAGCTTGTGGCTCGGTATTTCGCCGCGCAGGATCTTGGCGAACACGTTGTCGTCGTCGTAGGCGGGGGTCGTCATGGGCATCTCGCGGTGAAGGGGAGGCGGCATCATCGCCCTTCCGCCGCGCGGGTCAACCGTCGAATCGGGGCGAAGGCGCATGCAGCTCAACTATCTCTACCTCATCGTCGCGATCGGCTTCGAGGTGGTGGCCACCAGCGCGCTGAAGCAGACCGACGGCTTCACCCGGCTGTGGCCGTCGCTGCTGGCGATGGGCGGCTATGCGCTCGCCTTCTATTTTCTGTCCATCCCGCTGCGCACCATGCCCGTCGGTGTCGTCTATGCGATCTGGAGCGGGGCCGGCATCGTTCTGATCACGGCGATCGGCTGGGCGCTGTTCCGCCAGGCGCTGGACTGGCCGGCCGTCATCGGCATCGCCCTGATCATGGCCGGCGTGCTGGTGATCAACCTGTTCTCGCGCACCGTCGTGCACTGAGGCGGGTCGTCAGCATCCGGCCGGCGGCGCGTCCTTGCGGAAGGGCACGTGCTCCTCGAAATATTCGGTGACCCGCGCCACCTCCTGGCGCTCGCGCGTCAGGTAGTTCTCCACCGCGCCGCGCAGGCCGGGATGGGCGATGTAGTGGGCGGAGTGCGTCGTCACCGGCCGGTAGCCGCGCGCCAGCTTGTGCTCGCCCTGGGCGCCGGCCTCCACCACCCGCAAGCCCCTGGCGATGGCGAAGTCGATCGCCTGGTGGTAGCAAACCTCGAAATGCAGGAAGGGGTGGTCCTCGACGCAGCCCCAGTTGCGGCCGTAGAGCGTGTCGGAGCCGATGAAGTTGATGGCTCCGGCGATATAGCGGCCGTTGCGCTTCGCCATGACCAGCAGGACGTCGCGGCCCATGCGCTCGCCGACCAGCGAGAAGAATTTCCGGTTGAGATAGGGGCGGCCCCATTTGCGCCCGCCGGTGTCCATGTAGAAGGCGAAGAAATCGTCCCAGACCCTTTCGGTCAGGTCGCTTCCGGTCAGCCAGTCGATCGAGATGCCGGCCGACAGCGCCTCGCGCCGCTCCTTCTTCAGCGCCTTGCGCTTGCGCGAGGCGAGCGAGGCGAGGAAGTCGTCATAGCTGGCATAGCCCTCGTTGAAGAAATGGAACTGCTGGTCGGTGCGGTGCAGGTACCCGGCGGCCGAGAGCGCCCGCATGTCCTCCTCGGAGGCGAAGGTGACGTGGGCCGAGGAAGCGCCGATGCGGTCGGTGACCGCCTTCAGCCCGGCGGCCAGCGTGGCGCGGGTTGCCGCCGGATCGAGATCGCGGCGCGCCAGCAGGCGGGGGCCCGTGGCCGGCGTGAATGGAATGGAGACCTGCAGCTTCGGATAATAGCTTCCGCCGGCGCGCTCGAAGGCGTCGGCCCAGCCGTGGTCGAACACGTATTCACCCTGGCTGTGCGACTTCAGGTAGCAGGGAACCGCGCCAAGCAGGCTACCGGCGCCGTCCTCCAGCCGCAGATGGCTCGGCTGCCAGCCGCTGCGCGCCGCGGCGCAACCGGACTCCTCGAGCGCCCGAAGAAAGTCGAAGGACAGGAAGGGGTTATAGCCACATCCCGGCCCGTCGGGCGAGGTTCCCGCAAGGCTCTCCCACTCCTCGCGGAAAAAGTCGGCCATCGACCCGGCGACGCGGATCGCCTGTCCGGAATGGGAGTTGCCCGAGCCGCCTTCGCTGCGCTGCATCATCGCGGTCATATGTGCATTGCGAAAGCGGTGCGGCAAGGCCCTTTCAAGCCATGCCTGTCTCCGGCGGCTCGAAACCCTCGAAGGTGATCTGGTCGGCATGGGCGAAGCTGTGCCCGGCCGCCGCCTCGTCGCGCACGGTCCAGGTGATCACCGGCATGGCGAGCTTTTCGCGCACGAAGCCGACGAAGCGGTTGGGCAGGTGGTCGAAGGCATAGGAAACGAAGGCGATGTCGTGGGCGAGCATGGAGAAATGCGCCTCGATCTCCTGGTTGGCGACGCCCCATGCGGTAAGTCCGCCGGGGATGCCGGGGGCGTGGCGGGAGAAGTTGCGGATGAGCCAATGGTCGAACGACATGATCGCGACCTTGCCGGGGTAGTCCTTCAGCAGGTCGCCGACCTTGGCGACGAGGCCGGCATCGTGTCCCGGAATGCCCTTCAGCTCGACCACCAGCGGCACGCGGCCGGCGACGAAGTCGAGCGTCTCCTGGAGCGTCGGCGCGTGGTCCCGCGTGGTGCCGATGCTCAAGGCACCCATCTCGGCGGCGGTCTTCTGCCAGACATAACCTTCCTCACCGGCAAGGCGCCTGAGGTCGTTGTCGTGGAAGACGACGACCTCGTTGTCGAGGGTGAGGTGCACGTCGCACTCGATCGTGTAGTTCTTGTCGATCGCCCGGGCGAAGGCCCGCAGCGTGTTCTCCCACACCTTGTCGTTCATGTCGTGCAGGCCGCGATGGGCGACCGGCCGCCGCGTCAGCCAGGAAAGATCGGTCATGGTTAGCCTCAGGCGGTTTCGATGAGGGCTTCGATCTCGACGGCGGCGTTCAGCGGCAGCGAGGCCGTGCCGACCGCCGACCGCGCATGCTTGCCGGCCTCGCCGAGGACCGCGGCCAGAAGATCGGACGCGCCGTTGGCGACGAGATGCTGCTCGGTGAAGTCCGGCGTCGAGGCGACGAAGACGGTGATCTTGACGATGCGGCGGATTCTCTCCAGCGATCCCAGCGCAGCCCTGGCTTGCGCCAGGATGTTGACGGCGCAGAATTTCGCCGCCTCCCGGCCCGCGGCGGTGTCGAGGTCGCGGCCGAGCAGGCCGGTGAAGGCGAGCTTGCCGTCCTTCAGCGGCAACTGGCCGGCGGTGAAGAGCAGGTTGCCGCTCTGCGCGTAAGGCACGTAGTTGGCGGCCGGCGCGGCCGCTTGCGGCAGGGTGATACCGAGATCCTGCAGCCGCTTTTCGATTGTGTCGCCCATCGGGAATCCTTATCGTTCGTCAATCAGGGTCGGGTGGCCCGCGCGGCTGAAACTTGCAATTTTTGCCTCGCTTCCGCCACGACTATTTCGGAAACCATGGGCTGACAACAGGCCGCCCCTCGGCCGCCGATCGGAGCTTTTCATGCGCGCCTTGCGCCCACTCACGTTTGCCCTTCTGGCCACCTCCACGGTCTGCACGGCTTCGGCACTGGCCGCGGCGCCGCTCGTTCCGCATCGCGCGGTCTACGACCTGGCGCTCGACAAGGCCTCCGACCGCTCCGGCATCACCGGGCTCACCGGGCGCATGGTGTACGAGTTCAACGGCTCGCCCTGCGACGGCTACACGGTGAATTTCCGCTTCGTGACGCGCATCGACACCGGCGAGAATTCGCGGCTGACCGACCAGCAGACCACCACGTTCGAGGATGCCGGCGGCAAATCCTTCTCGTTCGTGACCAAATCCTTCACCGACCAGGCGCTCGAGCGCGAGTTGAAGGGCACCGCGACACGCGAGGACGAAGGCTTGAAGGTGGAGATCGACAAGCCCGAGAAGAACAGCCTGGAGCTGCGCCGGACCCAGTTTCCCACCCAGCATCTGGCGGAGCTGATCGACAAGGCCAACACCGGCGAGACCTTCTACGAAACCAATCTGTTCGACGGTTCGGACAATGGCGACAAGGTCATGACGACGACGGTGATCGTCGGCAAGCAGGCCTCGGCCGCCGCCAACGATCCGGAGCTGCAGGTGCTCGACACACTCGCCAAGGACAAATACTGGCCGGTCGACATCGCCTATTTCGACGACGACAATGACGGTGGCGAGGAGGTGCCGGAGTACCGGATCGCCTTCAAGCTGCACGAGAACGGCCTCACCCGCGACCTGACCATGGACTATGGCGACTTCTCGATGAAGGGCAAGCTCGTCAACCTCTCGGTGTTCGCCACCCCGCCGCAAAGCTGCAAGTAGCCGCGCCCGCCGCCGTGCGATCCGATCGCCCGCCTCCGAGGACGCGTCGCCTGGCCGCGTTGCCGGAACCGTAGGAGACCGCGTTTGGAGGGAAGCGCGAGCCGTCTCAACATTTTCGTCGCGCCGGTGCCCAACCGGCCGCTGATCGCCCTGATGACGCCCGTCAACAGGGTGCTGATGCTGAAGGGCATGCCGCTGCTGCGCGACCTGCCGCCGTTCAACCGCATTCCCGGCTGCCGCGGCGTCACCAATGTCCGCGAGGTCGATTTTCCGCAAGCCGACAGGGACCGGCTGAGCGCCGTCTGCGGGCAGGGCATGGCGACGTTCCTCACCCCGAACCATCCGGAATTCTTCACCGACTGGATGATCGACAAGCAGATCGTGTCGAAAGTGGCGCCTCTTGCCGCCTCGTGGGCGACCAACGGCGTCGTCAACGGCCTCGGGCGGCTGGCGCAGAAATTCTGGCTGGCCAACAACCTGATCGCGCAGATACCGGGCAACAGCGACGCGGCGCGCGACCATTCGGTCGGCTGGGCGGCGCAAGGTCACGGCGTGCTGCTGCATCCCGAAGGCGCGGTAGGCTGGCACGGCGACTGGGTGGCGCCGCTGATGCCCGGCGCCGCCGAGATGGCGCTCGAAGCGCTCGAACGCGGCCGCGCGGCGGATCCGGCGTTCCGGGCGTTCGTCGCGCCGATGGTCTGGAAGCTGGTGTTTTTGCGCGACGTCGAGGCGGAGCTTTTGGCGGAATGCGCCTATGTCGAGCGGCGGCTGAAGATCGCCGCGCCGCCGGCCGGGGCTGACCCGGCCGGGCGGGTGCATGCGATCTATGCCGCGCTGCTGGCGCGCGACGAGGAAGCCGCCGGCGTCGTGCCGGACGAGGCCCGGCCGTTTCCGGCCCGCCTGGAGGCATCGGTGTCCATCAAGAAGGCTGAACTCGCCGATCTGGTCGGCAGCCCGGATGGGGAGACGGCCGACCTGCCGCGTGCCGCCCGGCGCTGGCTGCGCGAGACGACCGGCACCACGCCGGAGGCGGCAGGTCGGGTGAAGGCTACGGCCGAGGCGCTGCAGCGGCTGATGCGGCTCGGGCCGTTCGCCTGGGCGCGCGATCGCATGACGCAGGAGGAGGCGGCCGAGCACATCAAGCGCATCCGCAACGACTATTGCGCCGGCACCTTCCGCGACACGCTGAACCGCTTCGTGCCGCAGCCGGCAGGTCCGCGCCGCGCCATCATCCGCGTTCCGGAGCCGATCGCGGTGCATGACTTCGCCGGGGACGCGGCGGCGCTGACGGCCGAGTTGCGGCGCCGCCTGCAGGCGGCGCTCGATGCGATCAATGCCGGCCTGCGTGCCGGGGGAGGATTGAGGGATTATTCCAATCCGTTCGCGGGGTGAGCGGGTGCCGTGCGTCCTTCGAGGCTCGAAGGACGTACGATCAGGCACGCCTCAATCCACCCAAAGCCCGTTCTTCCTGTGCCAGTCGGCGATCGAATCCTCGGGATAGAGGTCGAAGGTCGCGTCGCCGTCGCGGACGGCCGGCTCGACCCAGGAGGCCTTGTATTTCAGCATGATGTGGACGCGCCGGGGCGCCCTGGGCAGATCGGTGTCGACGGCGCTGGCGAAGGGATGGACCAACTCCGGCCAGGTCGGGTCGTAGAGCCACAAGGCCGATCCGCATTTCTTGCAGAACCGCCGCTCGCCGGTCGAGACCTCGCAACGCGTGCGCTCGTCGTCCACGATCTCGGCGCGGTAGAGGCCGAGATCGCTCTCGCCGGTGACCTTCAGCGTCTGCGATACCGCGCCGAGATTGACGGCGTATCCGCCGCCGCCCTGCTGCTTGCGGCAGATCGAGCAGTAGCAGAGCATGTAGGGGACGGGCGTGTGGCTCTCGACGGAAAAGCCGACGGCGCCGCAGCGGCATGAACCTTTGAGCAGAAGAGGCAAGGGTCTTCCCTTCGTCGTTGTGCGGACCGCGATGCTGGCGTTGCGACGTCGCGATGACAAGCCCGTTCGCCGCTGGCATAGTCCTGGTCATGGACAACGTCGCAATCGCCGATCTGTTCGCCGGGCTGGGCGAGGTCTCCATCCGAAGAATGTTCGGAGGGAAAGGCATCTACCACAACGGATTGATCATCGGCATCGAGCTGCGCGGCGAGCTGATGCTCAAGGGCGACGAGATTTCCGCGCCGGAGCTGGAAGCCGCCGGCGCGCGCCGCTGGCGCTACACCGGCTCGCGCCACGGCAAGCTGGTGGCGATGCCCTACTGGACCATTCCCGACGAGGCGGTCGACGACCCGGAAGAGTTCGGGCGCTGGGCGAGAAAAGCCTATGAGGCGGCGGTGCGGTGGCAGAGCAAAGGCTAGCCGATGGGATTTGGCGGTGCTCCAAGCCAACCTACAGCGCCTTGGCGATCCGCGCCGCCAGCCTCGCATTGTTCTCGACCAGCGCGATGTTGGTTTTCAGGCTCTCGCCGCCGGTGAGTTCGAGAATCTTCTGGAGCAGGAAGGGCGTAACCGTCTTGCCGGAAACGCCTTGTTCGGCGGCCGCCTTCTGCGCGGCGGCGATGTGGACGGCCATTGCCTCGGCGGCGATCTCGTCCGCTTCCGGCACGGGATTGGCGACCAGCATGCCGCCGTCGAGGCCGAGCGCCAGGCGAGTCCTGAAGAAGCCGGCAATGGCTTCGGCGGTGTCGAGGCGCAGCGGCGCGGGGTAGGGCGAGGTGCGCGACCAGAAGGCCGGCATCACATCCGACTGGTAAGCGACCACCGGCACGCCGCGCGTCTCCAGCACCTCAAGCGTCTTCTCGATGTCGAGGATCGCCTTGGCGCCGGCCGACACGACGATGACCGGCGTGCGCGCAAGCTCGTCGAGGTCGGCCGAGACGTCGAAGCTCAGCTCGGCGCCCTTGTGGACGCCGCCTATGCCGCCGGTGGCGAACACCGAGATGCCGGCGAGCTTTGCCGCGATCATGGTGGCGGCGACCGTCGTGCCGCCGGTGCGGCGTTCGGCCACGGCGAAGCCGAGATCGGCGCGCGACAGCTTCATCGCCCCTTGCGTCTGCGCCAGCGCCTCGCGCTCGGCCGGCGACAGGCCGATTTTTATGCGGCCGTCGACCACCGCGATGGTGGCGGGGGTCGCGCCTTCCCCGGCGATGATGCGCTCGACGTTCTCGGCCATGCGGCTGTTGTCGGGCCAGGGCATGCCGTGGGTGATGATGGTGCTTTCCAGCGCCACCACCGGCCGGCCGGCGGCCAGCGCCTCGGCGACCGGCGCGAAGATGTCGATATGGGCCATGGCCGTGTCAGGCGACATGCGCTTCTCCTTCGTTCGGCGCCTCATGCAGCGTTTCGGCCGGCGGGACAAGGGCAAGGGCTGCCTCGAACGCGTCGCGGGTGAGCAAGGGGGCGGCGTCGGCACTCTCCAGGGCAAGCAGCGCCGCCGCCATGCCCTCGCGCACGGCTTCGGAAAAGGGCCGGCCGGAGAGCAGCGCGGCTGACGCCGCACCGGCCAGCGCATCGCCGGCGCCGGTGACGTCGGCGATTGTCTTCGGGGAAGGGGGCGTGATCGAAAAAATCCGGCCGCCATCGAGCGCCAGCACCGGATCGGCTCCCTTCGACAGCACCGCACGCCCGAGCCCGAGGGTCTTCAACGCGTCGAGCATCGCCGGTGCGGGAGCGTCCGGGCCGAGGCCGGACAGCGCGCCGGCCTCGCGCGCATTGAGGAACAGGCAGGAGAGCGCCGGCAGGATGGATTTCAGCCGCACCGCCTTGGCCGGCGAGATGGCGATTGCGAAGACCGGTTTTGCGGCGGCGAGCGCCGGCAGCCGCGCCAGCGCCTCGGCCGACAAATTGGCGTCGGTGAAGATCGCGTCGGCTTCGGCGATCGCGGCGCGGGCAGAGGCGCGGCGCAGCTGCTTGGCGAAAGCGAGATCGTAGAGGCCCATGTCGGCGAGGGCTGCGACGACATCGCCGTGGCGGTCGAGCAGCGCGGTGTAGCTCGGCGTGACGCGGTCGAGGAAAGTGACGGAGAGGTCGCGGATGCCGGCAGCCTGGATGGCGCGGGCGACGGTCTCGCCGGCGGCATCACCGCCGCGCACCGACATCATCCGCGCCCCGACGCCGCGCTGCACGGCATTGCGCAGCGCGTTGAAGGTGCCGCCGCCGGCCTCCTCGCGCATGGTGCCGGGGTTGGAGGCGCCGGGCACGAAGTCGACGGCGATGCGGCCGCGCCGGTCGATATGCGCGCCGCCTATGCCGAGGATGGTCTTCTGCTTGCCTGCGCTCATGCCCGACGTGTTCTCCATGCGTCCGCCAAGACCTAAGCAGGTTTGGCCGGCATCGCCAACAGGAGCAGCGGTCCTCGCAGACAGCACGGATCGTCGCCACGCCGCGGAAAAGTCCACGGTGACCGTTCGATCCTTCGCTTGTCGTGTTGGCTGGGCGGCCGTCATTACGTGTCGGGCGGCTCCAGAGCCCACTGGGCAAGCCCGTGCACGACGTCGAGAACCTCGTGCACCTCATGAACGGGCTTTTTTCGCCGCCAGCCCGGCGGCCGGCCGGGTTTCAGCGGCGAGAAGCGGCCGAACCGGCGCAGACCGCCGGTTTCCCGCTCGCGCGCGAGGGCGGCGTCGCGGCGTGCCCGCCAGCGGGCGAAGCGTCTGGCCTGGCCGGGCAGGTCGTCGAGCGCGCGAGCGAGCGCCCACAGCCGCGCGTCCAGCCGCCTCGCGTCGATCGGATCGTTGGGCGACCAGGCGGGGATGCGGAACGGCTCGCTGTAGCCGGGACAGGAGATGCGCGGCACGCCCCTGGGCGCCCGCCGCAGGCGGCGGTTCCAGGGTTTCAGCGGGTCGAGCAGCGGCAGGGAGGTGCTGCGGGCGCGGGTTTTCGGCCGTGCCGGCATGCGGACGGGGCCGGCCCCGGGCCGGAATTTCGGCTGCGGTTTCTGCCGGGGCGGCGGCAAGGTCACGACGAGGCCGCGCGCGGCCACGACGATGAGGCGCCGCACCGCCGCTTCGGCCGGACGCAGGAGCCGGAGTATGGCGCGGTGGAGGCGGCGGGGAAGGGTAAGTGCCGGCGTAAGCGCCGGGGACAGTTTTACCCCGACTCCCTGGAGACCCGAAGAACGGCGTTGACGTTGGGGCCGCGTGCGATTCTGCTGGGATCATGATTCGCGGCGGCTTTCTGTCGAAGGATGGACGAGCACACCTCGAG
>NZ_PXYK01000026.1 GCF_003012745.1 Kumtagia ephedrae
CCAGGATGGCGCGCGACGAAACGGCGGGACGGGTCATAAACGGCTCCGATCTAGCGAAGCCGCCCATGAATCACACATCACACCTGATCCGCTACCCCAACCGCGTTAACCTGAAGCGATTGCCCTGAAATCGCCGCCCTGTCCGCTTGCGTCAAATCCGCGCCTGCCCGATGCTGCGCGCCAACGACAAGCGACAATCAGGACAACGGGAGCCCCCTTCATGACCAACCACCTGCGCTTCTTCATCAATGGTGAATGGGTCGATCCGGTCGTGCCGGCGACGCTCGAGGTGATCGATCCGTCGACCGAAGAGGCCTATACAAAAATCTCCGTCGGCTCGAAGCCCGATGTCGACCGCGCGGTGGCGGCGGCCAAGGCGGCGTTCCCGTCCTTCTCGCAGACCAGCAAGGCGGAGCGGCTCGACCTGCTGAAACGCATCCTCCAGGCCTACAACGACCGCTACGAGGAGATCGCCCAGGCGGCGAGCCAGGAGATGGGCGCGCCGATCACCTGGGCGCGCGAGGCGCAGGCCTGGGCCGGCCGCGCCCACATGGAAGCCACCATCAAGGCCTTCGAGGACTACGATTTCACGGAGAAGCGCGGCACCACCATGGTGGTGAAGGAGCCGATCGGCGTGTGCGCACTGATCACGCCGTGGAACTGGCCGCTCAACCAGATCGTCTGCAAGGTCGCGCCGGCGATCGCCGCCGGCTGCACGGTGGTGTTGAAACCCAGCGAGATCGCGCCGATCAGCGGCATCGTCTTCGCCGAGGCGGTTGCCGCCGCCGGCACGCCGAAGGGCGTGTTCAACCTCGTCAACGGCACCGGCCCGGATGTCGGCCAGGTCATGGCCGGCCATCCGGACGTCGACATGGTCTCCTTCACCGGCTCGACGCGCGCCGGCATCATCGTCGCCAAGACCGCGGCCGATACGGTCAAGCGCGTCGCCCAGGAGCTCGGCGGCAAGTCGGCCAACATCATCCTGCCCGACGCCGATTTCGCGGTCGCCGTGCAAAAGGGCGTCGAGGGCTGCTTCGGCAATTCCGGCCAGTCCTGCGACGCGCCGACGCGCATGCTGGTGCCGGCCGGCCGCCACGACGAGGCGCTGGCGATCGCCAAGAAGGCGGCGGAAGGCTTCAAGGTCGGCGACCCGCGCGCCGAGGACACGCAGCTCGGTCCCGTCGTCAGCCAGCTGCAATTCGACAAGGTGCAGCGGCTGATCGACAGCGGCATCGAGGAGGGCGCGACGCTGGTGACCGGCGGCCCCGGCCGGCCAGAGCATCTCAACCGCGGCTATTACGTGCGCCCGACCGTGTTCGGCCATGTCCGTCCGGGCATGAGCATCGAGCGCGAGGAGATTTTCGGACCGGTGCTGTCGGTGATCTCCTACGAGGACGAGGACGACGCGGTGCGGATCGCCAACGACACGGTCTACGGGCTCGCCGCCTATGTGCAGTCGCAGGACATCGGCCATGCGCGAAAAGTCGCGGCGCGGCTGCGGGCCGGCCAGGTGTCGATCAACTATCCCGACTGGGACGTCTTCGCTCCCTTCGGCGGCTACAAGCAGTCCGGCAACGGCCGCGAATATGCCGACTGGGCGATCCACGACTTCCTGGAGATCAAGGGAATCGTCGGCTACGGCGAATGAGGCAGAGGACTCGCGCATCGTAAGGGAACAGTCAGCCCGTGTTGCGTTCCAGCCCTCTCGTGTCCAGCGCCCTCGCGCATGGCGGGTAGCGGGGACCGGCGGCTTGCGCTAGATACGGCGCTTTCCGTCTCGCGAGGAAAGACATGGCCGCCACCGCAGAGGACCTGATCGACCGCCGCAGACTGCGACGCAAGCTGACCTTCTGGCGCGTCGTGGCGCTGGCGATCGCGGCCATCGCGATCGTCGCCGCGGCGTCCGCCTATTACGGCGACGGCTTCGCCGGCAAGTCGGCCAGCCACATCGCCAAGGTCAAGATCGAAGGCACGATCCTCGAGGACGAGGACCTGATGGAGCGGCTGGACGACATCCGCAAGTCGTCGGCCGTCAAGGGCGTCATCCTGTCGATCGATTCACCCGGCGGCACGACCGCGGGCGGCGAGGCGATCTTCGACGCGGTCAGGGCGCTTGCGGCGGAGAAGCCGGTGGTGGCGCAGGTCGGCACGCTGGCGGCGTCGGCCGGCTACATGATCGCCAGCGCCTCCGACCATATCGTGGCGCGGCAATCCTCGATCGTCGGATCGATCGGCGTGCTGGCGCAGTTCCCGAACTTCAGCGGCCTTATGGACAAGCTCGGCATCACCCTCGACGAGGTGAAGTCGTCGCCGCTGAAGGCCGAGCCGTCGCCCTTCAACCACACCACCGAGGAGGAGAAGGCGATGATCCGCTCAATGATCCTCGACAGCTACGACTGGTTCGTCGGCCTCGTCTCGGATCGCCGCGGCATGTCGCGGGCCGAGGTGCTGACGCTCGCCGACGGCTCGGTCTTCACCGGCCGGCAGGCCCTGGAGAAGCGGCTGATCGACGGCCTCGGCGGCGAGAAGGAGGCGATCGCCTGGCTCGCCGGCAAGGGCGTTTCGGAGAACCTTCAGGTGATCGAGTGGGAGCCGACCGACAGCGGCAGCGGGTTTCTGTTCGGCCGGGCCCTGACCGACGCGGCCGGCAGGGCGATGGGTTTCCCAGGCGCCGGTGCCGACCTGCTCAAGGAGACCGGAGCGGACCGCTTGTTCCTTGACGGCCTCGTATCGGTCTGGCACCCTTGACTGGTTTCCGGCCAGCCTAAAACATCAGCAAAATCATTCGCATGCTTTTGGATTCATCTGTTTGAAGGGGGACAGCTCATGATCAAATCCGAACTCGTGCAGATCATCCACGCCCGCAATTCGCACCTCTTCCTGCGCGACGTGGAGAACATCGTCAGCGCCATATTCGACGAGATCACCGAGACGCTGGCCGAGGGCAATCGCGTCGAGCTGCGCGGCTTCGGCGCGTTCTCGGTCAAGAACCGGCCGGCGCGCACCGGGCGCAACCCGCGCACCGGCGACACGGTCGAGGTGGAGGAGAAGTGGGTGCCGTTCTTCAAGACCGGCAAGGAACTTCGCGAAAGGCTGAACTCCCAGAAATAAGGACGGGACCAGCCGAACGGCAGCGGAAGATCATGGTCAATCGCCTCATCCTCGTCGTGGTCCTCGTGCCACTCGCCATCGTCCTGATCGCGCTCGCCGTCGCCAACCGGGGCCTGACGCCGTTCACGCTGGACCCGTTCAATCCCGGCAATCCGGCGCTGACCGTCCAACTGCCGCTGTTCTTCCTGATGTTCGCCGCGCTGGCCGTCGGCCTCGTCATCGGCAGCTTCGCCACCTGGTTCAGGCAGGGCCGCTACCGCAAGCTGGCGCGGCAGCGCGGGCTGGAAGCGCAGGCGGCGCACGGCGCCGCAAGCCGCCAGGCACAGGCCGCCAGGGCCTCGGCGGCACTGCCCGGGCCCAGCCGCTAGAGCGAAATGCGATCCAGATGAAACGGCATTCTGCTCTATCTCTTTGTTTTGCCGCATGATCTTTGTCCGAAAAGTCTGCAACTTTTCGGGATCATGCTCCAGGATGGTGCGGTCCCAGGCGCAAGGAGACCGCGCATGCGCATGATTTCGGCCGAAGAGGTCGACCGCTCGCTCACCTTCCCGGGGCTCGTCGAGACGCTTCGGGACGCCTTCCGCGCCGGCGCGGTGCAGCCGGTGCGCCACCATCACACGGTCGAGCGGCCGGACGGCGCGGCCTCGACCCTGCTCCTGATGCCGGCCTGGACCGACTTCAACGCCGCAGGCACCTCGGACGGCGGCCATGTCGGTGTGAAGATCGTCACCGTCTCGCCCGACAACAACGCCATCGGCAAGCCGGCGGTGATGGGGCTCTACCTGCTGCTCGACGGCAGGACCGGCGAACCGCAGGCGCTGATCGACGGCCAGAGGCTGACGCAGTGGCGCACCGCCTGCGCCTCGGCACTCGCCGCCACCTACCTGGCGCGCGACGACGCCTCGAAGCTGCTGGTGGTCGGGGCCGGAGCGCTCAGCGCCTTCCTCGCCCGGGCGCATTCGGCCGTGCGGCCGATCCGCGACATCCGCATCTGGAACCGCACCCCGGCCAATGCCGGGAAGGCCGCGGAGGCGCTGCGGCGGGACGGTTTTGCCGCCGCCGCCGCCGCCGATCTCGACGCGGCGCTGGGCTGGGCCGACATCGTCACCTGCGCCACCATCTCGACCCGGCCGCTGGTCAAGGGCGCGCTTCTCAAGCCCGGCACGCATGTCGACCTCGTCGGCGGCTTCACGCCCTCGATGCGCGAGGCCGACGACGACGCCATCTCCCGCGCCAAGGTCTATGTCGATACCCGCGCCGGAGCGACCAAGGAGGCCGGTGACATCGTGCAGCCGCTGCAGTCGGGCGTTCTGAAGCCGAACGCCATCGTCGCCGACCTGCACGAGCTCGCCCGCGGCGAAAAACCCGGACGCAGCGGCGCTGATGAGATCACGCTGTTCAAGTCGGTTGGGGCGGCACTGGAGGATCTTGCGGCGGGCGTGGCGGTGTTCAGGGCAGCAAGCGCAGAATAGGCGGCGCCTAAGGTCAAGCCACCCTTGACGCATCAAAGGGTCGCGCGGGAACCTTGGCGCCGCACTGCGGTTCGGCATCATGACCCTCGGCTGGCCCCTGTTTCTCTGGTCCCTGCTGACAGCCCTGGTCGCGGCGCTGAGCTTCGGCCCGTCCTTCGCGCATGTGCTGGAGTCCGTGCCCCGCATCCAGCTCTGGTCGCCGGAGCTGTGGCGCGAAACCACGGTCTTCAACCAGCAGTACCGCTTGTTCGCAGTGGTCGGCGCGCCGGTCGACCTCCTGGCGATCATCACGCCCGCCGTGCTCACCTTGATGCTGCGCGGCCAGAGCCCGGCCTTCGGGCTGGCGCTCGCCGCGACCGTCCTGTTCGCGGCAGCGCTCATTGCCTGGATCGCAATCGTCCTGCCCGCCAACAACATCCTCGCCACCTGGAAGCCCGGCCCGATGCCGGAGAATTTCGAGACGATCCGGCGGCAGTGGGAGACGGGGCACATGGTCGTGGCGGCGGCAAAGTCGGCAGGACTGGTCGCCCTGTTCTCCGCCCTGCTCACCATCCAGAGCAGCCCGTAGCCGCCTTTGTTGCGCCGTCCTGCCGGCTGTGGCAGAAGCGACGGCATCTTCCAGCGAGGCGATCGTTTGAAACCAGCGCGTCACAATCGCGGCGACGACCGGCGCCAGCAGGGGCAGGCAGTTCGCCCGCCCGAGCGGCAAGCAGAGGCACAGCCGCGCCCACGCCGCGAAGGCATGCTGCCGGCCGAGCGCCTGCCGGTGATCCTCGAAGTCCTACCCAATGACGACTACGCGCTGCTCGATTCCGGCGATGGCGAGAAACTGGAACAGTACGGCGCCTACCGTATCGTCCGCCCCGAAGGCCAGGCGATCTGGCGCAAGGCCTTGCCGGAGGGCGAATGGCGCAAGGCCGACGCGATTTTCACCGGCGACACCGACGAGGAAGGGCTGGGCCGCTGGCGCTTCCCGAAACAGCCGCTCGGCGAGACCTGGCCGATGCGTCACGACGGCATCGACTATCTCGGCCGTTTCACCTCGTTCCGCCATGTCGGCGTGTTCCCGGAGCAGGCTACGCATTGGGATCACATGGCCGGGTTGATCGCCGGCGCGAAGCGGCCAGTGAAGGTGCTCAACCTGTTCGGCTATACCGGGCTGGCCTCGCTGATGGCGGCGAGGGACGGCGCGGAAGTGACGCATGTCGACGCCTCGAAGAAGGCGATCGGCTGGGCGCGCGAGAACCAGGAGATGGCACGGCTCGGCGACAAGCCGATCCGCTGGATCTGCGAGGACGCCATGAAATTCGCCGAGCGCGAGGAGCGCCGCGGCAGCCGCTACGACATCATCCTGTTCGACCCGCCCGCCTATGGTCGCGGCCCGAAAGGCGAGGTCTGGCAGCTCTTCGACGACCTGCCGAGGCTGGCCGACATCTGCCGGTCGATCCTGACGCCGAAGCCGCTCGCCGTCGTGCTCACCGCCTATTCGATCCGCGCCTCCTTCTTCGCCATCCACGCGCTGATGCGCGACACCTTCGCCGGCATGGGCGGCCGCGTCGAATCGGGCGAGCTGGTGATCCGCGAGAAGGGCGCCGGGCGGGCGCTTTCCACGTCATTGTTTTCCAGATGGGTTGCGGGATGAGTCGTTCACCCCTGAGCAGCGCCCCCTCCACCACGCTTCGCGTGGTCCCCCTCCCCCGCTTCGCAGGGGAGGAACCAGCTGCGCCGTTCGATCCTCCCCCGTTTACGGGGGAGGGGGACCACGCGAAGCGTGGTGGAGGGGGCGCATCATGACCGGCCAACTGCGTGTCGGGCGCGTCAAGGAAGTCACCAGCCTGTCCAACCCGCTGGTGAAAGACCTGAAGGCGCTGGCGCTGAAGAAGTTCCGCGACCAGCAGAACGCCTTCATGGCCGAGGGCCTGAAGCTCGTCATCGACGCGCTCGACCTCGGCTGGCGGGTGAAGACGCTGGTGTTCGCGAAATCCGCCCTCGGCAACCCGGCAGTGGAAAAGGTCGCGGCACGCACGGTGGCGGCCGGCGGCGACGTGCTGGAGGTCTCGGAAAAGATTCTCGCGGCGATCACCAGGCGCGACAATCCGCAGACGGTGGTCGGCGTGTTCGAGCAGCGCTTCCTGAAGCTGACCGACATCCGTCCGGCACCGGGCGACGTCTGGGTGGGGCTCGACCGGGTGCGCGATCCCGGCAATCTCGGCACCGTGCTGCGCACCGTCGATGCCGTCGGCGCCAAGGGCATCATCCTGGTCGGCGACACCACCGATCCGTTCGGGCTGGAGACGGTGCGGGCGACCATGGGCTCGATCTTCGCCGTGCCCGTCGCGCGGGCGACGCAGGAGGCCTTTCTCGCCTGGCGCATGGGCTTTGCCGGGCTGGTGGCCGGCACGCATCTCAAGGGCGCCGTCGACTACCGCAGCGTCGACTATGCGAAAAAGCCGGTGCTGCTGCTGATGGGCAACGAGCAGCAGGGCCTGCCGGACGCGCTCGCCGAGACCTGCGACAAGCTGGTGCGCATCCCGCAGGCGGGCCGCGCCGATTCGCTCAACCTCGCGGTGGCGACCGGAGTGATGCTGTTCGAGATCCGGCGCGCCGCGCTGACGCTTGCAACGGACGAGGCCTGATGCGCGCACCTTCATGGCACATCTATGCGGGGATCGCCGCCGCCGGCATCGCCCTCGACCAGTGGATCAAATGGCTGGTGGAAACGCGGCTGGCCATGCACGACCCGGTCGAGTTGCTGCCGTTCCTGGCGCTCTACCGCACCTACAACACCGGCGTCGCCTTCTCGATGTTCTCCTGGGTCGGCGACCGCGGGCTGGTTGCTATCTCCATTGCCGTCATCGCCTTCGTGCTCTATCTCGCCCTGCGCTCCGACCCGCGGCAGGTGCTGGCGCGGCTGGGCTTCGCCCTGATCGTCAGCGGCGCCATCGGCAATGTGATCGACCGCGCCATCCACGGCCACGTCATCGACTACATCTTCTTCCATACCCCGGTCTGGTCGTTCGCGGTCTTCAACCTGGCCGACGCCTTCATCTCGGTCGGCGCCGCCGCGGTGGTGCTGCAGGAGCTGCTCTCCTGGCGGCAGGCGCGAAAGGAAGCTTCGTCGGACGATGGATCAGGCGGGCGCCAGACGTAACCGGCCGGCGGAATGCTCGCGCCGCACCCTTAAAATGGCGGAACGCTAAAATGCGAGCGAATTGCAGAAAGCTTCGGGAACGACGCCGGAGTAGAATAACCGGATGACGGCCCCCATCGTCCACAGCACCCTCGAAGGCAAGAGCATGGACGGCGGCGTCGAAGCGCCGGTCCTGCCGCAGGCCGCGCCTGTCGACCCGCTGGCCGGCTCGCTGCCGACCAAACCGCAGCTCGTCGTGCTGCAGACCGCCATCGTCATCGCCGCCCCCCTGCTCGCGGCAGCCGCCTATTTCCTGAATGCCCAGGCCGTCCTGGTCATGGGTTTTCTGGCGCTCGGCGCCGTCGGCCTGGCAGTGCTGGTGCGCGGCCTCGGCACCCGTCGGCGGCCGCAGGCGGAAGCGGCGGAGACGGCAACGCCCGCCCGCATCGAAAGCCTCGCCGACCGCATGTGGGAGATGCATGAGAGCGAGGAGCATTTTCTCGGCCTCATCGATGCGCTCGGGGACCTCGTCATCCATCGCGACCGCGACGGACGCATCGTCTATGCCAATCGCGTCTTCGCCGACCTGGTCAGGCGGCCGCAGGACGAGCTGGTCGGGATGCGGCTCGCCGATCTCGGCATCGAGGTCGGCATGGTCCCCGACGCCGCCTTCGCCGAGGGCGAATGCCTGAGCTCGACCGACGTGTCGATCCATACGCCCGCCGGAACGCGCTGGTTCTCCTGGATCGAGCTGTCGGTGCGCGATCTTGCCAGCGCGGCTGTGTCGCACCGGGCGATCGCCCGCGACATCACCGGGCGCAAGCGGGCCGAGGCCGCGCTGATCGGGGCGCGCGAGCGCGCCGAATATGCGAGCCTCGCCAAGTCGCGTTTCCTGGCGACGGTGAGCCACGAGATCCGCACACCCATGAACGGCATCATGGGCATGGCCAAGCTGCTCGCCGACACCAATCTCTCGGCCGAGCAGAAGACCTATGTGAGCGCGGTGTCGACCTCCGCCAGCGCCCTGCTGGCGCTGATCGAGGACCTGCTCGACTTCTCCAAGATCGAGGCCGGACGCTTCGTGCCGGAGCCGCAGCCGATCTCGCCGCGCGAGACGGTCGAGGGCGTGGTCGAGCTGCTGGCCTCGCGCGCCTTCGCCAAGGGCATCGGCCTCGGCTGCCATGTCGCGCCGGACGTGCCGCATACCATCACCGCCGATCCCGGACGGGTGCGCCAGGTGCTGCTCAACCTCGTCGGCAACGCCATCAAGTTCACCGAAACCGGCGGCGTGCTGGTGACCGTGTCGCTGAAGCCCGGCCCTGACGGCATGGAGATGGTGCGCTTCGCGGTGGCAGACACCGGACCGGGGCTGCGCAAGGAGGACATGGACCGCATCTTCGAGGAGTTCGAGCAGGCCGACACCAGCTCGACGCGCGTCCATGGCGGCGCCGGGCTCGGCCTCGCCATATCGCGCCGCATCGTCGAGGCGGTGGGCGGCACGATCACGGTTTCCAGCGACTACGGGCTCGGCTCCGAATTCGCCTTCGAGCTCCCGGCGCTGGAGGCGACCGCCGGCCTGGCCCGCGGCCTGGTGCTGGAGGGCCACCGCTCGGTGATCCTGTCGAAGAACGAGGTGGAGTGCGACGCGATCGCCCGCACCATCCGCGCCTATGGCGGCACCGTCGACGTCGCCTATTCGATCGACCAGGCGCTGGAGCTGGCCGGACCCTGCGACGCGCTGCTGGTCGACGCGGCGCTGGAATCGCCGGACGGGCGCGTGCTGAAGCGGCTGAAGCAGGCGGGCTTCTCCTCGAGCCAGGCGATCACCCTGATCGCGCCGACCGACCGAGGCGCGCTGGGTGACTTCCGCGCCAGCGGCTACGTGACCTTCCTCGCCCGGCCGGTGCGCGGCGAGACGCTGCTGCGCGTTCTGCTGTCGGGCGCCGCCGTCGCCTCCAGCATCGCTCCCGCGTCCGTCGTCCGCAGGCCGGCCAAGGGCCGCAGCGCCCGGTTCTCAGGCCTGTCCGTCCTGCTCGCCGAGGATAACGAGATCAACGCGCTGCTCGCCCGCACCACGCTGCAGAAGGCCGGCCACCGGGTCGAGGTCGTCGGCAACGGCAAGGCGGCGGTCGAAGCCGTCACCAGCCCGCGCAAGGATCGGCACGACGTCGTGCTGATGGACCTGCACATGCCGATCATGGACGGGCTGGAGGCGATAGCCCTGATCCGCCGCCACGAGGAGGAGAACGACCTGCCGCCGGTGCCGATCATGGTGCTGTCGGCGGACAGCCAGGAAAAGACCCGCCACGACGTGCTCGCCCACGGCGCCAGCGGCTTCGTGACCAAGCCGATCGATCCCGACGCGCTCGTCCATGCCGTCGAGCAGCGCCTGGTCTGAAGCCGTCTCAACGACGGCCGAAGCCGGCGAAGATAACCTAAATGTCAGCGGCCATGAGCTTGAGCGCGTGCAGCCGTCACGGTACTTTCATACATCTGTTGCACAGCGCCAGTATCTCGAAGCCGTGCCGGCTGTTCGAAGGAGAATCACCCGTGCAAACAGCTGTTCCGTCGGTCGATGTCGCCATGGACGTGAAGGGGCTGGTTCCCGGCGTGGAGCCCGGGCCCGGCATTGCCGGCCGCACGCTCGGCCGCATCGGCCCGCTGGAGGCGCGGCTCGCCCGCGACGATGCCGAGATCGCCGCCGCCCAGGAGGTGCGCTACAGCGTCTTCTACGAGGAGCTCGGCGCCGGGAGCAACCGGCTGCAGGTGCTCGACCGCCGCGATGCCGACCGTTTCGACGCCGTGTGCGATCACATCCTGGTCTTCGACCAGTCATTGCCCGGCCCGGAGCACAGGCGCATCGTCGGCACCTACCGGATGCTCAGGGAGGAGGGCGCAGCGCTGGCGGGCGGCTTCTACTCCGAGGACGAGTTCGATCTCGGCGGATTGATTAGCCGGCATCCGGGCAAGCGTTTCCTCGAGCTCGGCCGCTCATGCGTGCTGCCGGCCTACCGTTCCAAGCGCACGATCGAGACGCTGTGGCAGGCGATCTGGGCCTATGTGCTGCACCACGACATCGACGTGATGGCGGGCTGCGCCTCCTTCCATGGCAGCCTTCCGGCCACCCATGCCGAAGCGCTGTCCTTCCTGGCGCGGAACTGCCGCGCGACGCCGGAGTTCGACGTCAGCGCCCTGCCCGGCCGCTACGTCGGCATGGACCTGATGCCGGCCGAGGCGATCAACGCCAAATCGGCATTCTCGCGCATGCCGCCCCTGATCAAAGGCTATCTGCGGCTCGGCGCGCGCATCGGCGACGGCTGCGTCGTCGACCGGGATTTCGAAACGGTCGACGTCTTCGTCGTGCTGCCGGTCAAGGAAATCCAGCAGCGTTATATCAGCTACTATACCCAGGAGCCCGGCCGTCTCGCAGCGTGACCCGATCGAGGAGGATACGCTCGCACCCGCGTTCGTGCGGCTGCGCAAGGCGGCGGCCGCGTTTCCCGGCGTCGTCGAAAGCACCTCCTACGGTACGCCCTCGCTTAAGGTCGGCAAGAAGTCGATCTGCCGCGTGAAGGACCCGCGGACGGTCGTCGTCATGTGCCCGCTGGAGGAGAAGCCGGCGCTGATGGAAGCGGCGCCCGACATCTATTTCGAGACGGACCACTACAAGGGCTGGCCGGCCATCCTGGTACGCCTGGACGCCATATCCGATCGAGAACTCACGCATCGGCTGGAATGCGCGGTCAGGTTCCAGACACGGAAAAAGCGGCCCGGGCGGGGCTGATGCCAGCCGCGTTTCCTCCGCCATCGAAGCGTCATAGAAGTTTCATCGGGGCGACACCCGCCTGTCACCCGCAAGCCCGAGTTTCCGCGCGCCTGTTCAAAGCCATCCGGAGACAGCCATGAACCCCGTCAGCAAGAAAATCACCCGTCGCGCATTGTTGGCGACCACCGGAGCGGCCGGCCTGGTCGGCCTGTCGGGTCTGGCCATGCCCTATTACTCGCGCGCCAACCAGCGGCCGAGCTTCACGCACGGCGTGCAGTCCGGCGACGTCGACGTCAATTCGGCCATGATCTGGACCCGCGTCGACCGTCCCGCCAGCGTCGCGTTCGAGGTGTCCACCACCGAAAGCTTCGCCAACGCCGTAAAGCTGCCGTCACTCGGCGCCCTGCCGGAAAGCGATTTCGCGGTGAAGCGCCTGCTGACCGACCTCGCCTCCGACCAGGAGATATTCTACCGCATGGTCGCGGCCGACCTTTCCGACATCAATACCGTGTCCGAGCCGATCGTCGGCCGCTTCCGCACGGCGCCGGCCTCCAAGCGCAACGTCCGCTTCGCCTGGTCCGGCGACACGGTCGGCCAGGGCTGGGGCATCGACGACAAGGGCATGTACAGCTACGCCACCATCCTCAAGCACCAGCCCGACTTCTTCCTGCACTCCGGCGACACGATCTATGCCGACGGCCCGCTGAAGGAGGAGGTGGAGCTGAAGGACGGCACGAAGTGGGTGAACAAGGTCGTCACCGACGAGAAGCGCAAGGTCGCCGAGACGCTGGACGAGTTCCGCGGCCAGTGGAAATACAATCTCATGGACGAGCATGTGCGCGCCATGAACGCCGCGCTCCCCACCTTCTTCCAGTGGGACGACCACGAGGTGACCAACAACTGGTCGGCCTCCAAGGACCTTTCCGCCGACGACCGCTACACGGAAAAGTCGGTGCCGCTGCTCAACGCGCGCGCCGCGCGCGCCTTCCACGAGATGACGCCGATCCGCTTCGAGCCGGCCGAACCCGGCCGCGTCTACCGCAAGGTAGCCTACGGCCCGCTGCTCGACGTGTTCTTCGTCGACCTGCGCTCCTATCGCGGTCCCAACGGTCCTGCCATGGAAGACGAGATGACGCCGGCCTCGCGCATCTTCGGCGAGGAGCAGATGCGCTGGCTGAAGCGCGAGCTCGCCAATTCGAAGGCCACCTGGAAGGTTATCGCCTCCGACATGCCGATCGGCATCATCGTGTGGGACAACGCCAAGGACAAGAAGGGCGCGGAAGCGATCGCCAACGGCGACAGCGGCGATCCCAAGGGCCGCGAGCTGGAGGTGGCCGACCTGCTGCGCTACGTCAAGAACGCCAGCATCGACAACGTCGTGTGGTTCACCGCCGACGTGCACTACACCGCCGCGCATCACTACACGCCAGAAAAGGCGAAGTTCCAGGACTTCACGCCGTTCTGGGAGTTCGTGTCGGGGCCGATCCATGCCGGCACCTTCGGGCCGGGCGAGCTCGACATGACCTTCGGCCCCGAGCTGAAGTTCGTGAAGGCGCCGACCGCCGAGCAGGGCCAGAACCTGCCGCCCTCGGCCGGCCTGCAGTTCTTCGGCCTGGCCGACATAGACGGCGCCAGCGGGCAGATGACGGTGCGGCTGATGGATCGCGACGACAACGAGCTTTACAAGGTGACGCTCGATCCGATGCGGTCGGCGTAACGTCGCAGGCATAGCGGTTGGGGGGTAGACCCCACTCCGTTTAGCCTTTGGGTTCGCCGCGGTCCAACCGACGCGCAGGCCGGCCACAGCGTCCTGGAGAAGACGCCGCAGGAGATCGTGCGACATAATCGATGCCGCCGCCGCAGGCGGCGTCGAGCGCCTGGATCGGCGGAACCGCCGCGCCTCTCAGGGACGCACTCCAGCACGGGTAGTTATTTGCACTCCGATCCGGAGGGCCAATTCTCGGCGGGGGCATCCAACAACTGGATTATTGCCGAGGCATAAGCACACGTATATCGTGCACAACGACGAGGTCAGCGCGCGAGCAGGCTCCCCGTTCAATGTCGCTTTTCTTTTAGGTTTTCCGGCTCGCGTCGCCATCAGCTTCGGTTTCCGGGGAGATTCCTGTCATGTCCGTCAACGTAAGCTCGCTCATCCGGGTCTCGGTCGACGGCAGCGGCACGAGCGCCAACAACATCGCCACCGGCGGCGTGATGTCGGGCGACGGCCGCTTCGTCGTGTTCCAGAGCACCGCTACCAATCTGGTGGGCGGCGACGTCAACGGTTTCTTCGACGTCTTCCTGCGCGATACGCTGACCGGCACCACGACGCTGATCTCGTCCGCGACCGGCGGCACGCAGGGCAACAACGTCTCCAGCGTAGCGGCCATCTCCGATGTCGGCCGCTACGTGTTCTATAACAGCATGGCGACCAACCTTGTCGGCGGCGACACCAACGCCGCATTGGACATCTTCATGCGGGATATGTGGACGGGCGTGACAAGCCGCGTCTCGACCGCGTCGGACGGCAGTCAGGCAAACGGGGCCAGCCAGAATGTCAGCGTCACCGGCGACGGCGCCGTCATCGGCTTCCAGAGCACCGCCGACAACCTGGTGGCCGGCGACAGCAACGGCTTCAGCGACGCCTTCGTCAAGAACCTGTCGACCGGCCTCGTCACCCGCATCTCGGTGGCGAACGACGAGTCGCAGGCCAACGGCAACTCCCTGGTCGCCCGCCTGTCCGACGACGGCAACCGCGCCTCCTTCGTCAGTTCCGCCAGCAACCTGACGACCAACGATAGCAACGGCGCCGTCACCGACGTCTTCGTCCGCGATATCGCCGGCGGAACCACCACCCTGGTCTCGGCCTCCACCGGCGGCGGTTCGGGCGACGGTCAGTCTTTCGCCGCCTCGATCTCCGGCAATGGCCGCTACGTCGTGTTCGAGAGCAACGCGACCAACCTGGTCGCCGGCGACACCAATGGCGCCACCGACATCTTCGTGCGCGACCTGCAGACCAACACCACCACCCGGGTCTCCACCGCCACCGACGGCAGCCAGGGCGACGACTTGTCCATCCAGGCTGTGATCTCCGGGGACGGCCGCTTCGTCGTCTTCATGAGCGCCGCCGACAACCTAGTGCAGGGCGACACCAACGGACTGCGCGACATCTTCCTGAAGGACATGGTGACCGGCTCGGTGACGCGCCTGTCCGTCGCCGCCGACGGGAGCGAGCTCAACGACATTTCGAACACGCCCTCGATCTCGGCCGACGGCCGTTACGTCACCTTCCAGACGCAGGCGACCGACACCGGCGTGGGCGTCGACGGCAACGGCACCGGTTTCGACGTGTTCCGGGTTTCGCTGGTCGCGTCGGCGGGCGCCGACCGCATGATCGGCTCCGACGGCAACGACAGCATCGACGGCCTGGCGGGCAACGACATAATCACCGGAGGGTTCGGCAACGACGTTCTCATCGGCGGCGCCGGCGCCGACGCCCTCACCGGCGGCGGCGGCACCGACACGGTCGACTACTCCAGTTCGTCCGCGGCCGTGAGCGCCGACCTTGCCGCCGGCACCGGCAGCGGCGGCGACGCCCAGGGCGACACGCTGTCGGGCATCGAGAACGCCATCGGCTCGGCGTTCGCCGACCGGTTGACCGGAACGGGGGCCGGCACGCTCGACGGCGGGGCCGGCAACGATGTCCTCAACGGCGCGGCGATCCTGAACGGCGGGGCCGGCAACGACACCTTGCTCGGCGGCGCCGCGGTCGAGACGCTGAACGGCGGGGCCGACGACGACACCGTCAGTTATGCCGCTTCCTCGGCGGGCGTGACGGTCGATCTCGGCCTGCCAGGGCCGCAGGTGTCGTCCGGCGATGCCAGCGGCGACACGCTCTCCGGCATCGAGAATCTGAGGGGTTCGCTGTTCAGCGATACGCTCATCGGCAACGACGGCGCCAACATCCTGCATGACGGCGGCACCGGGCCGCTCCCCAACGACGGCGTGCCCGACACGCTGATCGGCAATGGCGGCAACGACACCTACATCGTCTATGCCGCCGCCGCCCTGATCGTCGAGATCGCCGCCGAAGGCCACGACCGCCTCGCCGCCGGCGTCGATTTCGTGCTGGCCGCCGGCGTCAGCGTCGAATACCTCAACACCACCTCGCTCACCGCCACCTCCGCCATCGACTTGACCGGCAACGAAATCCGCCAGTGGGTGCGCGGCAACAATGGCGACAACACGCTCGATGGCGGCGGCGGCATCGACACGCTGTTCGGCATGGGCGGCGCCGACGCCTTCCGCTTCTCCACCGCGCTGGGAGCCGGCAATGTCGACCGCATCGCCGACTTCAGCGTTGCCGACGATTCCATCCATCTCGACGACGCCATCTTCACGGCGCTGACCACGCTGGGCACGCTCGACGCCTCGGCCTTCAAGGACATCGCGCTCGCAGCCCGGGACGCCGACGACCGCATCCTCTACAACTCGACCACCGGCTCGCTGTTCTACGACGCCGACGGCTCGGCCAGCGCCTTCGCCCCCGTGAAGTTCGCCGCGCTGTCGCCCGGTCTTGCGCTGTCGGCGGCCGATTTCGTGGTGGTCTGATGACGCATTGCCGTGAATCCGCCTCCGATGCGCAGGCGCAAGTCCCGCGTTGCAGCCACAACAGCCCCGGCACGGGCGCATAGGTTCCGCCACACCGCAGCATGGCAGGCCCCTTTCGCATTTGCGAAAAATCCGTTAAGAGCCGCGCCAATGAAGCACGGCGCCTGAACGAATTGCGGCGTGTCCCTTCCCGAGCAAGGTCTTTATGAAACTTCGCAACATCGCGATCATCGCGCACGTCGACCATGGCAAGACCACGCTGGTCGACGCGCTGCTGAAACAATCCGGCTCCGTGCGCGACAACCAGCGCGTCGCCGAGCGCGTCATGGATTCCAACGACCTGGAGAAGGAGCGCGGCATCACCATCCTTGCCAAGGCCACCTCGGTCGAGTGGAAGGACACGCGCATTAACATCGTCGACACGCCCGGCCACGCCGATTTCGGCGGCGAGGTGGAGCGCATCCTCAACATGGTGGACGGCGCCATCGTGCTGGTCGATGCCGCCGAAGGCCCGATGCCGCAGACCAAGTTCGTGGTCGGCAAGGCGCTGAAGGTCGGCCTGCGTCCGATCGTCGCCATCAACAAGATCGACCGGCCGGACGCGCGCCATGTCGAGGTGGTCAACGAGGTGTTCGACCTGTTCGCGGCGCTCGACGCCACCGACGAGCAGCTCGACTTCCCCATCCTTTACGGCTCCGGCCGCGACGGCTGGATGGCCGAGGCGCCCGAGGGGCCGAAGGACGACGGCCTCGCGCCGTTGTTCGAAATGGTGCTGCGCCACGTGCCCGCTCCCACCGTCCATGCCGGTCCGTTCCGGATGATCGGCACCATCCTGGAAGCCAATCCCTTCCTCGGCCGCATCATCACCGGCCGCATCGAGAGCGGCTCGATCAAGCCGAACCAGGCGGTGAAGGTGCTGCATCACGACGGCGGCCTGCTGGAGAATGGCCGCATCTCGAAGATCCTCGCCTTCCGCGGCATCGAGCGCCAGCCGATCGAGGACGCCCATGCCGGCGACATCATCGCGATCGCCGGCCTGTCGAAGGGCACGGTGGCCGACACCTTCTGCGATCCGGCCGTCACCGAGCCGCTGGCCGCCCAGCCGATCGACCCGCCGACCGTCACCATGTCGTTCATCGTCAACGATTCGCCGCTGGCCGGCACCGAGGGCGACAAGGTGACCAGCCGCGTCATCCGCGACCGCCTGCTGCGGGAGGCGGAAGGCAACGTCGCGCTGAAGATCGAGGAATCGGCCGACAAGGACTCCTTCTACGTCTCCGGCCGCGGCGAGCTGCAGCTTGCCGTGCTGATCGAGACCATGCGCCGCGAAGGTTTCGAGATCGCCGTGTCGCGCCCGCGCGTCGTCATGAAGAAGGACGACGACGGCCAGCTGCTCGAGCCGATCGAGGAAGTGGTCATCGACGTCGACGAGGAGCATTCCGGCGTCGTCGTGCAGAAAATGAGCGAGCGCAAGGGCGAGATGGTCGAGCTGCGCCCGTCCGGCGGCAACCGGCAGCGCCTGGTCTTCCACGCGCCTACGCGCGGCCTGATCGGCTACCAGTCGGAGCTTCTGACCGACACGCGCGGCACAGCCGTGATGAACCGCCTGTTCCATGCCTACGAGCCCTACAAGGGCGACATCGCCGGCCGCACCAACGGCGTGCTGATCTCCAACGAAGCCGGCGAGGCCGTCGCCTACGCGCTGTGGAACCTGGAGGATCGCGGCCCGATGGTCATCGACCCGGGCGTGAAGGTCTATCAGGGCATGATCATCGGCATCCACTCCCGGGACAACGACCTGGAAGTGAATGTGTTGAAGGGCAAGAAGCTCACCAACATCCGCGCCGCCGGCAAGGACGAGGCGGTCCGGCTCACCCCGCCGGTGCGCATGACGCTGGAACGGGCGCTGGCCTGGATCCAGGACGACGAGCTGGTCGAGGTGACCCCGAAGACCATCCGCCTGCGCAAGCTGCATCTCGATCCGAACGACCGCAAGCGCTTCGAGAAGCAGAAGATGAGCGGCGCGGCGTAAGGGGGCCGGTCGCCAACCGACCCACTTGGCTTCGGTCGTTTTGGGAACGCGGCTATTCGCGTTCCCCCAAAACCGTCTCGTAGTCCATGGCGCCATGCAGCACATGGATGATTTCGATCCTGTCCTCCGTGCCACGATAGAAAATCAGGTAGTTGCGGTGTACCTTTCGCCGGAGTTTTCGGCGCTCGTGGATACGCACGCGGCCGCTGCCTGATCTCGCGAAAGCTCCGCAAGAACTCCTTCACGAGACGAGCCGCGGCTCGCGGATTATCCGTCGAGATATGGTCGGAAATTCGCTCGATATCTTCTTTCGCATCGTCGGTGACGACGAGCTTCATTCGCCGGCCATGCGAAGATATTTCTGCTCAAGACGGTCCAGGAAGATCTCAGCATCCTCCACCCTCCCGGCATCGGCCGACGCAAGACCACGCTCTAGGGCGGCGTGAAGCGTATTGAGGCGCGCCTCGCGCTCCTGAACCAGCCGCACGCCTTCGCGCAGCACTTCGCTCTTGGAATTATAGCGCCCGGTAGCGACCAATTCAGTCACCACCTGTTCGAGCGTCTCACCCAGTTCAGCGCTGATCGCCATCAGGTTGCCTCCTGCTACCCAGACAGCCAATAACTATTATGGGTCGTTTTGGAGTTCAAGTGGGATCAACATCGGCTGCTAAGCCGCCAGCGCCTCGCGCACGCTGTCGATGATGTAGCCCTGGTCGTCGGCTTCCAGATAAGGGTGCATAGGCAGGCTGAAGACGTCCTCGGCCACCCGGTCGCTGACCGGCAGGCCGTTGCCGGCGACCGGGAAATGCTTGTAGGCCGTCTGCCGGTGCAGCGGCTTCGGATAATAGACCGCCGTCGGCACGCCCTTATCCTTCAGCCGCGCCAGCACGGCGCCGCGATCCTTGCCGCGGGCCCGGATCGTGTACTGCGCCCAGGTGGAGGTGCAGCCGTCGAGCACCGCCGGCACGACGGCGACGTCGCGCAGCCCGTCATTGTAGGCTGCGGCGATGCGATTGCGTGCGACGATCTCGTCGGGAAATATCTTCAGCTTCTCGATCAGGATGGCGGCCTGCAGCGTGTCCAGGCGACCGTTCATGCCGATGCGGACGTTGTCGTATTTGTCCGTGCCCTGGCCGTGGACCAGCAGCGAGCGCAGCACCGCATCCGTCTCGTCGTCGTCGGTGAAGATGGCGCCGCCGTCGCCATAGGCGCCGAGCGGCTTGGCCGGGAAGAAGCTGGTCGCCGTCATGGCGCCAATGGTGCCGACCTTGCGATCGCGATAGGTGCCGCCGAAACCCTGCGCGGCATCGCTGATCAGCCACATGCCCTCGTTCGCCACGATCGGCTCGATCTCGGCATAGTCGGCCGGCTGGCCGAACAGGTCGACGGAGATCACGCCGGCGAGCGACAGGCCGTCCTTCTTGGCCTGGGCAATCGCCGTCTTGAGGCTCGCGGGATCGAGGTTGAAGGTGTCCTCGTGGATGTCGACGAAGAACGGCGTGGCGCCGAGCATGGCGACGACCTCGGCAGTCGCGGCGAAGGTGAAGCTCGGACAGAACACAGCCTGTCCCGGCTTGATTCCCTTCGCCATCAGGCAAAGCGTGAGCGCATCTGTGCCGTTGGAGCAGCCGATAGAATGCTTCGCGCCGCAGAAGGCGCTGAGCGCCGCCTCGAATTCTCCGACCTCGGGGCCGAGGATGTAGGCGCCGTGGGCGAGCACGCGCTGGATCGCCGCGTCGACCTTCGTCTTGATCTTTTCCTGCTGGGCAACGAGGTCGATGAAGCGAAGCGGCTTTCTTGTCATGAAGAAGTTCCGGACCGTGTTCGAATCGCACTGGCGGCCACCGGCTGGAGACGGCGCGGCCGTCCTATCGCCGGTCTGCACCGCCAAGTCAAAACACGTGCATTTTCCGGCCGATACGTTGCGTGTAGGCAGTGACGGGTGGCTGCGGGCCGCCGTCAGGCCTTGACCACGTTGGCGGACGAGACGCCCTTGCGCTCGCAGACGTTGCGGGTGTCGACGACCAGCCGGCTCTCGGAGACCAGACGGGCATAGTCGACCGCGTCGTGATCGGTCGCGATCAGCGTGAGGTCGTAGCCTGCGAAGGAGGCATCGGCGGCGACCGAGCCGCGGCCGGCATATTCGGGATGCTCGCGCGTCATGGTGATCTGCGGCACGTGCGGGTCGAGGTAGTCGACTTTCGCGCCGCGCTCCTCCAGAAGCCGGATCAGGGTCAGGCCGGGGCTCTCGCGGATGTCGCCGACATTTTTCTTGTAGGCGAGCCCGACCAGCAGTACCCTGCCGCCCTTCAGCCCCTTGGCGAAGCGGGCGTTCAGCGCTTCCATGCAGACGGTCACGACGTGGCCCGGCATCGCCGTATTGATCTCGCCGGCGAGCTCCACCAGGCGGGTCGACATGTCGAACTCGCGCGCCTTCCAGGTAAGATAGAAGGGGTCAATCGGGATGCAGTGGCCGCCCAGCCCGGGACCGGGATAGAAGGGCATGAAGCCGAACGGCTTGGTCTTGGCCGCGTCGATGACCTCCCACACGTCGATGCCCATGGCGCCGTAGATCAGCTTCAGCTCATTGACCAGCGCGATGTTGACGGCGCGAAAGATGTTCTCGGTGATCTTCACCGCCTCGGCGGCGGCGGTGGAGGACACAGGCACCGTCTTCACCACGATCTGGTCGTAGAGCGCGACCGCCAGTTCCAGCGCGACGGGGTCGGCGCCGCCGACAACCTTGGGGATCGACTGCGTGCCGTAGTCGGGATTGCCGGGGTCTTCGCGCTCCGGGCTGAAGGCGACGAAGAAATCGGTGCCGCTCTTCAGCCCGCTCTGCTCCAGCGCCGGAACCAGCAGGTCCTGCGTGGTCCCTGGATAGGTCGTCGATTCCAGCACGACGAGCTGGTCCTTGCGCAGATGCGGCACGATCGACCGCGCCGTGTTCGCCACATAGGAGAGATCCGGCTCCCGGTGCTTCGTCAACGGGGTGGGCACGCAGATGACGATCGCGTCGGCGCCGGCGACGGCGGAGAAGTCGGTCGTGCAGGCGAGCCGGCCCTCCGCGATTCTCCCGGCGAAATAGGCCGGGTCGAAATGCCTGAGATAGGCGACGCCCTCATGCAGCATGCGGATTTTGTCGGGATCGATGTCGATGCCGATGCCGGTGAAGCCCGCCTCGACTACCGCCTTGACCAGCGGCAGGCCGACATAGCCCAGTCCGATGACGGCGACGGTCGCCTGCCGGTCGCGGAAGGCCGAGAGAAGTGCGTCTGCCCGTTGCCGTGCCAATCCTAAGCCCTCCTGGGAGCCTGCCGAAACGCGCCTTCATGCTCGACTCGGCCCTGCGAGGCAAGGCCGCCGCCATCGTATCGTCTTCAATCTCCGGCGAGCAGCCGCGTCGTTAGCGATGCCGGTCGCCACGACAGCCGCGGCAGGCGGCCGGAGGACCATGCCGAAACTTGCCCGTGCATGAGCCTTCGATCCAAGCTATGTGTCTGAAAAGATCAAAGATCGAAGTCCGGGAGAAATCAGCCAGATGCACGTCATGATCATCGGAGCGGCCGGTATGGTCGGCCGCAAGTTCGCCATGCGCCTTGCCCAGACGGGGCGGCTGGGCGGCACGGAGGTTGCGCGGATGACGCTGGTCGACGTGGTCGAGCCGGCGCTGCCCGGCGGCAACGTGCCGGCCGTCGCAGCCGTCACCGATCTTTCGGCTCCCGGCGCGAGCGAGAAGCTGGTCTCGACCCGGCCGGACGTGATCTTCCACCTCGCGGCCATCGTGTCGGGCGAAGCCGAGACCGATTTCGACAAAGGCTACCGCATCAATCTCGATGGCACGCGTTTCCTGTTCGAGGCGATCAGACAAGAGGGGATCAAGGCGCCTTACCGGCCGCGCGTCGTCTTCTCCTCGTCCATCGCGGTGTTCGGCGCGCCGTTCCCCGAGGCGATCGGCGACGAGTTCTTCACGACGCCGGCGACCAGCTACGGCACGCAGAAAGCGATCGGCGAGCTGCTGCTCGCCGACTACAGCCGGCGCGGTTTCCTGGACGGCATCGGCATCCGCCTGCCGACCATCTGCATCCGGCCAGGCAAGCCGAACAAGGCGGCCTCCGGCTTCTTCTCCAACATCCTGCGCGAGCCGCTGGTCGGCGAGGAGGCGGTGCTGCCGGTCGCGGAGACAGTGCGCCACTGGTTCGCCAGCCCGCGCGCGGCCATCGGCTTCCTCGAGCATGCGGCGACGATCGAGCTTGCACCGCTCGGCCAGCGCCGCAACCTCACAATGCCCGGCCTCTCCGCCACCGTGGGCGAGGAGATCGAGGCGCTGCGCCGCGTCGCCGGCGACAAGGCGGTGAGGCTGATCCGGCGCGAGCCGAATGAGGCCATTGCCCGCATGGTGGCCGGCTGGCCGGGCCGCTTCGACGCGCGGCGGGCGGAGGCGCTCGGCTTCCGCGCGGAAACCTCGTTCGACGAGATCGTGCGCGCCCATGTCGAGGACGAACTCGGCGGCAAGGTCGGCTAGCGGCGGCAGGGCCGTTCCGTTCAACGGGTGCTCGCATGAAGAAAGTCGTCGCCATACTCGGCACCTTCGACAGCAAGGGCGTCGAATACGCTTTTCTCAGGCAGCAGGTCGAAGCGCAGGGCGTGGAGACACTGACCATCGACGTCGGCGTGTTCAGGTCTTCCTTCACGCCGGATATCGCGGCCGCCGAAGTGGCGGCTGCCGGAGGCGGCGACCTCAAAACGCTGGCGGCGAAAAAGGATCGTGGCGAGGCGATGGCCGTGATGAGCAAGGGCGCCGCCGTCGTCGCGGCGCGGCTCGCCGCCGAGGGCCGTATCCACGGCATCGTCGCCATGGGCGGTGGCGGCGGGTCGTCCGTCGCGGCGGCGGCCATGCAGGCGTTGCCGGTCGGCTTCCCCAAGCTGCTGGTGTCGACGCTGGCGGCCGGCGACACGCGCCCGCTGGTCGGCGTCAAGGACGTCACCATCATGCCGGCGGTCGTCGACATATCCGGCATCAACCGGCTGTCGTCGCAGATCCTCGCCAATGCCGCGGGCGCCATTGCCGGCATGGTCAAGGCCTGGCGCACCGAGCCCGAGGAGCAGAGGCCGCTCATAGCCGCCACCATGTTCGGGGTGACGACGTCCTGCGTGACCAAGGCACGCGAGATGCTGGAGCAGGCCGGCTATGAGGTGCTGGTTTTCCACGCCACCGGCACGGGCGGGCGCACGATGGAGGAACTCATCCGCGCCGGCTTCATCGCCGGCGTGCTCGACATCACCACGACAGAACTGGCGGACGAGCTTGCCGGCGGCGTGCTCAGCGCCGGACCCGACCGGCTGGAAGCGGCCGGCGCGGCCGGTATCCCGCAGGTGGTGTCGGCCGGCGCGCTCGACATGGTGAATTTCGGCGCGCCCGAGACCGTTCCGACGAAATATGCCGGCCGCGCCTTCTATCGGCACAACCCGCTGGTGACGCTGATGCGCACGACCGCGGAGGAGAACGCAGAACTGGGCAGGAGAATCGCGGCAAAGCTCAACAAGGCCGAGGGCCCGACCGTCTTCATGATCCCGCGGCGCGGCGTGTCGTCCATCGACGTGGAGGGCAAGCCGTTCCACGACCCGGCCGCCGACGCCGCCCTGTTCGCCGCGCTGAAGGCCGGTCTGAGCGGCACGGTGCGAGTGGTCGATCTCGACACGGACATCAACGACGAAATTTTCGCGACCGAGGCGGCGCGGCTGCTGATCGAGGCGATCGAGGCTCCGAGATCATAGGAGCCGCAGGCTCGGCTCGACCGTCCTACGGAACATCCTCCGGACGCCGGCCGGGCCGATTGCGGTAGGCCGGAATGCGCCAGCCGAACCACAGCGCGCCGCCGCGCACGGCGAAAGCCGTGGCGAAGGCGAGCAGCGCCGAGGCAACGTCGGGGAGGCCGCCGAGATCGGCGAGCGTGAAGACGGCGGCGCCGGCCAGGGCGGCGGTGACGTAGATTTCCGGGCGCAGCAGCACCGAGGGCTCGCCTGCCAGAAGATCGCGCAGGATGCCGCCCAGCGTCGCCGTCAGCATGCCCATGACAATGGCCACGATGGGCGATCCGGTGGCCGCGAGCCCCTTGGCAGCGCCGAGCGCGGCATAGGCAGACATGCCAACTGCGTCCAGCCACAGCAGCAGCCTGTAGCGCGACTCGAGCCGGTGCGCAGCGAAGAAGACGAGCACGCCGATGCCGGCGCAGACGAGCACATAAGCGTGGTCGAGCACCCAGAAGACAGGGACGTCGAGGATGAGGTCGCGGACCGTGCCGCCGCCGATGCCGGTGACGCTGGCAAGGAACAGGAAACCGACGATGTCGAGCTGCTTGCGCGAGGCGGCCAGGGCCCCGGTCGCCGCGAACACGGCAACGCCGGCATAATCGAGGACCTGAAGCCAGTTCATGCGATCTTGCTAGCGCAGCGGTGGCAGCCGCGCCAGATCAAGGAACGAATAGCGAATAGCGACAGTCGTCGGTTGAAGCGAAGGGTCAATCTCTATTCGCTATTCCCTATTCGCTATTCGCTCGCTCACGCATCCTTCTCGGCCTGCTCGTTGATCGGCCCCGGCTCGGTCGCGCCCTCATTGGCGGCCGCGCGCGGGCCGCCCTTGGAGACGCCGACCATGGCAGGGCGCAGCACGCGCTCGCCGATCGAATAGCCGGGCTGCACCACCTGCACCACCGTGTTGGCGGCGATGTCGGGGTTCGGCACCTCGAACATTGCCTGGTGGAAATGCGGATCGAACTTCTCGCCCAGCGGCTCCAGCCTCTTCACGCCGTGACGCTCCAGCGTCGACAGCATCGAGCGCTCGGTCATCTCAACGCCCTCCACAAGCGCGGCGAGGCTGGGGTCGGCCGCCTTCGCCTCCGGCGCGACCGCCTGCAGGGCGCGGCTCAGATTGTCGGAGACCGAAAGCATGTCGCGCGCGAAATTGGCGGCGGCATAGGTCCGCGCGTCCTGAATCTCGCGCGCCGTGCGGCGGCGCAGATTCTCCATCTCGGCGGCGGCGCGCAGCGCGCGATCCTTCAGCTCCTCGTTCTCCTTCAGCAGCCGAACCAGCGCCTCGTAATCGCCATCCTGGCCAGGTGCCGGCGCCGCTTCGGCAGCCTGCTCGACCGCGACGCCTTCCTCGAGCACGCGTTCGTCTTTAGCCTGATCGCTCATTCTCTTTCCTATTCCTGCAAACCGTTCGGATTTGCGCCGGATATCGATGCTGCCCGGGCAAAAATCAAGGGCTTGTGAACGTGCCGGGGGCAACGGACCGGCATCCGAGAAGATGCGCAAGCCGCTTGCCGGCAATTCGACTCAAATTTTACGCAATTTTTACCATGCCGGGAACGCAATCCTACATTGCAGGAACCATTCGAGACTGCACGGGTTCCTTTGCCAACAACAGGTTAGCGACGTCATGTTTGGCAAACACGAAAAGAAACCCGGGGATGTGAAGTCAGAGTTCCGCCGCCAGATGCGGAGCGCCCAGCTGCGCCGCTTCGTCGGCACGCTCCCCACCTATGCCGTCGATCCCGAACTGCCAGAGCGCTTTGTAAAGCTCCTGCACCAGCTGGATCGAGCCGTCGAAGAGGCGGACGCCGGCCGGCCGACGCCGGCCGCCCAGCCTCAATGAGGAACGGCCGGCGGCCGTCATGCCGCCTTCGCGTCAGCCCCTGCTTCATGCGGCGCGGCGCGTCTCGGCCATCAGCACCTGCCCATGCGATATGTCCGTGCCGAGGACCTTCAGGCACTCGCGCATGAAGGCCGCGAGGCCCGTCCAGCCCTTGGCGGAGACGAGATTGCCATCGACATGGGCGCCGGTCGGCGTCACGTCGATGTATTTGCCGCCCGCCAGCGTCACTTCCGGCTCGCAATACTGAAGCGCGGCGACCTCCTTGCCGCGCACCACGCCGTCCACCGCGATCAGGATCTGGACGCCGTGGCAGATGGTGAAGATCGGCTTGCCCGTCTCGTGGAAGTGGCGGACGATCGCTTGCACTCTGCTGTCGATGCGGATGTATTCCGGGCCGCGGCCGCCGGCGCAATAGACGGCGTCATAGGCAGCCGGATCGACCTCGGCGAAGGTCTTGTTCAGATAGTAGTCGTGGCCGAGCTTTTCCGTATAGGTCTGGTGGCCCTCGAAATCATGCAGCGATGTTTTCAGCACCTCGCCCGCCTTCTTGTCGGGGCAGACGACGTGCACCGTATGTCCGACGGCGTGCATCGCCTGCTCGAACACGAAAATCTCGTACTCCTCGCTGAAGTCGCCAACGAGCATCAGTATCTTCTTGCCAGGCATCCTCATCCTCCCAGTCCGGCGCATTTACTTCGAGCATCGAAATAAACGGCATCATGGTATGTCGGGAAAATGCCGAATGCAATCTGGTCTGACCAGATTGCGACCATGAAGCTCGTCGACCTACAGAGATCGCTGCGGCGCCGACCCAGCCCGGATCAGCGCGACCGCCGCCAGGAGTACCCCGCACCCTTGGCGGGCGCCCCGGCCGGCGTGGCCGTCGGCTGGTAATAGAGGCCAAGACCGCCGACGCGGCCCTCTTCCAGCCGGCGGATCAGCACCGGGTGGCTGATCTCGAATTCGTCGAAGCCGAGACGCAGCATGTGCGGCAACTGGTCGACCAGAACCTGGCCGGTCGCCCGGACCGCACCGGCAAAACCGTGGCGGCTGCGCAGCAGCTCGGCCTTGGAAAAGCTGCGGCCGTCATTGAAGGCCGGGAAGGCCAGCGCCACCAGCGACAGGTCGTCCAGCAGCCCGGCGATCTTCTCCACCGGATCGGCCGGCATCAGCAATACGCCCAGCCGTTCCCTGGCCGATTTGCGCACCACCGGACCGAGGTCGAGGAACACTTGCAGCGGCAGGATGAAGCGGCCGTTGCCGGCAAGCGCCTCGGCGTTGTCCGCATGCTGCCACTCGTCCTCGCGGAACCCTTCGGGTGTCCACAGGCGCGGCGGCGCCGCGGCGGTCTCGTTCTTCGCTTCGGTCATCAGGGCGAGCATATGGCTTATTCTCGGCTTGGTTTCCAGTCTCGCCGAAGGACGAAACGGCCTGGCTGCAAGAGTTTCGGTTATCTTAGTGAGCCGCCGTCGTGAGCGCCTCGCCCAGGCCCGGCAGATGGATGCCGCACTCGGTCTTGGCCTGGCCGGCCCAGCGGCCGCTGCGCGCGTCCTCGCCCGGCTTCACCGGCTGAGTGCAGGGAAAGCAGCCAATGGAGAGATAGCCGTAGGCGACCAGCGGGTTCTCGCGCAGCGCATGCGCGCGCATGTAGTCGGCGAGGTCGCTCGTGCCCCATCTTGCCAGCGGATTGATGCGGACGCGCGGCCCGACCGCCTCGAACGCCGGCAAGGCGGCGCGGGTCGCCGCCTGGAAGCGTTTTCTGCCGGTGAACCAGGCGCGGAACGGCGCGACGCCGCGCGCCATGGGCTCGACCTTGCGGATTTCGCAGCAGCCGTCGGTGTCCGACTGGTGCAGCTTGCCGTCCGGATCGAGCCGGTCGAGCGCGGCCTGGTCCGGCGTGACGATGCGGATATCGGTGAGCCCGAGATCGGCGGCAAGCGCGTCGCGGTAATCCAGTGTCTCGCCGAAATGCTTTCCGGTGTCGAGGAACACGACCGGCAGCGAGGCATCCACCTCGGCGATCATGTGCAGCAGGACGGCGGAATCCGCGCCGAACGACGACACCGCCGCGATGGCGCCGGGAAAGCCGTCGCGCGCCGACCAGGCGATGATCTCCTGCGGCGACAGCCCGCCGAAACGGGCGTCGAGATCGGCCGCCTCGGCGGCCGCGATCTCGTCCTCAGGCTGCCTTGGCTTCGCCACCATAGAGCGCCTCCTTGAACGGCGCCGGGCCAAGGCGGCGGTAGGCGTCGAGGAAATTTTCCGAACGGTCGAGCCTGTGGGCGAGATAGGTCTCGACCACGGTCTCGATGGCGTCGGTGATCTCGTCCGGGCCGAAGCCGCGGCCGATGATCTCGCCGACAGCGGTGTGCTCGTCGGCCGAGCCGCCCAGCGTCACCTGGTAGAGCTCGGCGCCCTTCTTCTCGACGCCCAGGATGCCGATATGGCCGACATGGTGATGGCCGCAGGCGTTGATGCAGCCGGAGATCTTCAGCTTCAGCTCGCCGATGTCGCGCTGCCGCTCCAGCGACGCGAAGCGCCGCGAGATTTCCTGCGCCACCGAGATCGAGCGGGCGTTGGCCAGCGCGCAGTAGTCGAGGCCGGGGCAGGCGATGATGTCGGTGATTAGGCCGGAATTCGGCGTCGCCAGTTCGATCTCGACCAGCGCGTCGTAGACGGCCTTCAAATCGGCGCGCGCCACATGCGGCAGGATCAGGTTCTGCTCGTGGCTGACGCGGATTTCGCCGAAAGCGTATTGGTCGGCGATGTCGGCCACCGCCTCCATCTGGCTGTCGCTGGCATCGCCAGGCGCCTCGCCGATGCCCTTGAGCGAAATCGTCACGGCGGCATAGTCGGGGCGGCGGTGGGTGATCACGTTCTGGTCGACCCAGTCGGCGAAGCTCTTGGAATCGAGCCGGGCGAGCTTCACGACCTCGTCTCCTTCCGGCCTCGCGGCGAGTGCCGGCGGCGCGAAATAGGCGTTGATCGCGGCTATGTCCGCCTCGGGCAGCGTCAGCTCCTGGTCCTTCAGCGCCGCCCACTCGGCCTCGACCTGGCGGGCGAATTCTTCCGTGCCGGTTTCGTGCACCAGGATCTTGATGCGCGCCTTGTACTTGTTGTCGCGCCGTCCGTAGAGATTGTAGACGCGCAGGATCGCCGTCGCGTAGGAGAGCAGGTGCTTTTCGGGGAGGAAATCCCGGATCTTCTTGGCGACCATCGGGGTGCGGCCCTGGCCGCCGCCGACATAGACGGCAAAGCCCAATTCGCCCTCGGCGTTCTTCTTCAGATGCAGGCCGATGTCATGCGTCTGGATGGCGGCGCGGTCGCGCTCGGCGCCGGTCACCGCGATCTTGAATTTCCTGGGCAAATACGAAAATTCCGGATGCACCGACGACCACTGCCGGAGAATCTCGGCATAGGGGCGCGGATCGGCGACCTCGTCGGCGGCCGCACCCGCGAAATGGTCGGCCGTCACGTTGCGGATGCAGTTGCCTGATGTCTGGATGGCATGCATCTCGACCGAGGCGAGGTCGGCGAGGATCGCCGGGATGTCCGACAGCGCCGGCCAGTTGAACTGGATGTTCTGGCGCGTGGTGAAGTGGCCGTAGCCCTTGTCGTACCTGCGGGCGATGTGAGCCAGCATGCGCAACTGGCCGGTGTTCAGCGTGCCGTAGGGAATGGCGATGCGCAGCATGTAGGCGTGGAGCTGCAGGTAGACGCCGTTCATCAGCCGGAGCGGCCGAAACTGCTCCTCGGTGATCTCGCCGGCAAGACGCCGCTCCACCTGGTCGGTGAACTCGGCGACGCGCGCCTTCACGAAATCCTGGTCGAACTCATCGTAACGGTACATGGTCGTGCTTCCGTGGGCTCCTCGGCCCTGTCATGCGGCCGTTCTGGCCTGTTTTCCGAGGTCGAGGCGGTTGGTCGGGCCGGCGGCGCGGATGCGCTCGCGCAGGCGGACCGGGCGGATCAAGCCATCGACCAGCTCGACGTCGATCAACTCGACGTCGACAACCTCATTGTTGGCGAAGGCGGCCTTGCCGGCAGCCTCGAGTTCGGCTTCCCCGGCCTTGTCGCCAGCGACATCGGCCTCGGCAATGGTCTCGGCCCAGCCGCGGGCGCCGGCATACCAGATGGCCTCGCCGTCGGTCAGGCGGTTGGCGGTCAAGACCTTCATGACTGCGCCTCCTCGACCGCGGCACTAGACGGAACAGGCCGGTATGCCGCCAGCGGCTCGGAGCGCGAGAAATCGGCGCCGGCGACCGCGTCACCGATAATGGTCATCACCGGGCCGCCGAGATCGTCGCGGCTTTGCAGCGACGGCAGGTCGGCCAGCGTTCCATGGAACCGGCGGCGGTCGCGCAGGCTGGCGTTCTCGACCACGGCGACGGCGGTATCCGGCGACAGGCCAGCATCCATCAGCCTTCCGGCCACGTCCGCAGCGACGGAGCGGCCCATATAGACGGCGACGGTGGCGCCGGAGATCGCCAGCTTCGCCCAGTCCGGCAGCGAATTGCCCTTGAGATCGTGGCCGGTGGTGAACACCATCGAGGAGGTCACGCCGCGCAGCGTCAGCGGCAGCTGGAAATCGGCGGCGGCGGCGAAGGCCGAGGTGACGCCCGGCACCACCTCGAACGAGATGTCCGCATCGCGCAGCGCCTGCATTTCCTCGCCGGCGCGGCCGAACACCAGCGGATCGCCGGACTTCAGCCGCACCACGCGCTTGCCTTCGCGGCCGAGCCGCACCAGCAGCGCGTTGATCTCGGCTTGCGTCTTGGAGTGACAGCCCTTGCGCTTGCCGACCGGCAGCCGCTCGGCGTCGCGCCGACCCATGGCGATCACCGCCTCCGGCACCAGCGCGTCATGCACGATGACGTCGGCCACCATCAGCAGGCGATGCGCCCGCAAGGTCAGCAGATCCTCGGCACCCGGACCGGCGCCGACCAGCGCGACGTGGCCGCAATCAGCGCCGCGCGCGGCCAGGAGCCGGCCGGCGGCCGCGCGTGCCTCGTCCTCGCCGCCGGCTTCGAGCGCTTGGGCCGGCGCTCCGGAAAAGAAGGCATGCCAGAAGGAGCGGCGCGCCAGCCCCTTAGGGAACAGTTTTTCGGCCGCGTCGCGGAACGACGCGGCAAGCGTCGCCAGCACGCCGAGGGTCGGCGGCAGCATGGCATCGATGCGTGCCCGCACCATCTGGGCCAGCACCGGCCCGGCGCCTTCGGTGCCGACCGCCACCACCAGCGGTGCCCGGTTGACGATCGCCGGCGTGTAGAAATCGCAGAGATCGGGACGATCCACGGCGTTGACCGGGATGCCGAAGCGGCGTGCATCATCCGATATCCGGCGGTCCAGCGCCTCGTCGCCCGTGGCAGCAAAGACCAGTGCCGCGCCTTCGAGCCGCGCAGGATCATAGCCGGCTTCGACGAGCTCGGCGCCGTTTTCGACGACCCATTGCCTCAGGGCAGGCTGGACATCCTCCGCCACCACGACGAGCCGGGCATTCGACTGGCCGACGAGCCGGGCCTTGGCGAGCGCCTCGTCGCCGCCACCGAGGACGATCACGCTGCGCCCCTCGACCCGCAGGAAGACGGGAAAGGCGTTGAGCTTGGCGAACGGCTGCGACATGGGGCGCGAAGGTTTCCTGGCTGGAATTCAGACTTGTAGTCCCGGGCATCGGGTTTCTAAAGAAACACACTCGCGCGGCCATTTGCAGCAGGCAATCGCTTTTTCGCGACCGCGAAGAGAGGAAGAATATTTTTCCTCCACCGTGGTTTTCTGGCACGTTTTTGCGGAGAGGAACCTTGGTCGATGGGGTCGCGTTGCTCCGCAGGGCGCATTTCGGCGCCTCGACCTATCGAAGGAGAAGCAGATGGCCGCGTCCAGACTGAAGCATGGTGCATGGGTGGTCGTAGCCGACGGCGAGAAGGCCTTGTTCCTGGAAAACAAGGGAGACGGGCTGCATCCGAACCTGGAAGTCATCCGTGAGGTCGCCGAGGCAAATCCACCGACGCGCGAGCAGGGATCCGACAAGCCAGGGCGCTTCAACGACGGTCCCTCTCCCCACCGCAGCGCCGCCGAGGATACCGACTGGCACAGAATGGCCAAGGAACGCTTCGCCGACGAGATCGCGGAGAAGCTCTACAAGGCGGCGCATCGCGGCGATTTCAACGAAGTGATCCTTATCGCGCCGCCCTTCGTTCTGGGGGAATTACGCAAGAAGCTGCACAAGGAAGTGGAGACGATGGTGGTGGCGGAATATCCGAAGACGCTGACCAACCATCCGGTTCCGGAAATCGAAAAGATGCTGATGGCGGCGTGAGGACGAAGCTGGCCGGGCAGGATGCGCATTTTCTGAAACGAGGCGCAACATACAGTGAATGTTCGCGCAGGAACCGGGTTCCGGAGGGTTCGTTTCAGCCAATGACGCACCTACCAGGAGGCAATGATGAAAACGCTTCTATCCGGGTTGATGGCCACAGCCTTGGCTGCCTCATTCGCAGTAGCAGTGCCTGCGCCGACCAATGCCGCCACGGCATTCATTCCGATGGCGGAACAGGGGCGCACGGACGTGCACAAGGCGTCCCACACCTATCGTCACTGGCAGCGGCAGCAGCGTCGTGCAGAACGCCGTGCCTATCGACGGGCCGAGCGCCGCGCCTACCGGCGATACGCACGTGATCGTTGCTACTACTACGGCGACTGCTACCGCGGCCGGTACTACGGCCGCAGCTACGGATTCAGACCGCGCTACTATCGGCCGGGCATTTCGCTGCACTTTGACCTCTGACGGGCAGCGACTTGTCTAAACCGACCAGGAGGGAGGAGGCCAGAGTCGCGCAACGCGCGTTCCGCGGATCCCGTTGACAATCCCGGTTTCCGATACGGGACGTAGCCGCCAGGCCGTGCTTGGCGAGACACCGCATTCGTCGACACATGGCCGCGGTCGCAATTCGCGCATCGGCTCGGCGCCGTCGCGCAAAAGCGATTTCTCATACAGAATTAGCATTCCTCATGCGAAATTCGGCAAAAGCGACTCTCAAGGGTTGCACACCAGCCGATCTGCACACCATATTGGAAACGTGGCGCTTTCGGCGCTTCTCCCCCATTGATCTCGCCCAGAAAGGCCCACCTCGCCGATGCCACATGACACGCCCCTGATCGCCACCATCGTCGCAGGTCTGGGGCTTGCATTCGTCTTCGGCGCCATCGCCAACCGGTTCAGGGTTCCGCCGTTGGTGGGCTATCTCATCGCCGGCGTTCTGGTCGGGCCGCACACGCCGGGTTTCGTCGCCGATCGCGAGCTGGCGCTGGAACTCGCCGAGATCGGCGTGATCCTGCTGATGTTCGGCGTAGGCCTGCATTTCTCGCTGAAGGACCTGCTCTCGGTACGCGCGATCGCCGTGCCCGGCGCGGTGGTGCAGATCGGCTTCGCCACGGCGCTCGGCGCCGGGCTGGCGTGGATGATGGGGTGGACGCTGGGCGCCGGACTGGTCTTCGGCCTAGCACTCTCGGTGGCGAGCACCGTGGTCCTGCTCAAGGCGCTGCAGGACCGGCGCATGATCGAGACCGAGCGCGGGCGCATCGCCGTCGGCTGGCTGATCGTCGAGGACCTCGCCATGGTGCTCGCGCTGGTGATCCTGCCTGCCATCGCCGGCCTGCTCGGCGGCAACGGGCCGGAAACCGACCACAGCCTGCCGGCGGCGGCGCCGCTGTTTTCCGGGCTCGGCGTCTGGGGCACGCTCGGCATAACGCTCGCCAAGGTGGCCGCCTTCGTCATCGTCATGCTGGTGGTCGGGCGCCGGGTCATTCCCTGGCTCCTGCACTACGTCGCCCATACCGGCTCGCGCGAGCTGTTCCGGCTTGCGGTGCTGGCCATCGCGCTCGGCGTCGCCTTCGGCGCGGCCAAGCTGTTCGGGGTGTCGCTGGCGCTCGGCGCCTTCTTCGCCGGCATGGTGATGAGCGAATCCGAGCTGTCGCACCGCGCGGCGGAGGAATCGCTGCCGCTCAGGGACGCCTTCTCGGTGCTGTTCTTCGTCTCGGTCGGCATGCTGTTCGATCCGCTCAGCCTGCTGCGCGACACCTGGCCGATCCTCGGCACGCTGTTCATCATCGTCATCGGCAAGTCGATCGCCGCCTTCCTGATCGTCGTCGTCTTCCGCTATCCCATCGCCACCGCGCTGATTATCTCGGCCAGCTTGGCGCAGATCGGCGAATTCTCCTTTATCCTCGCCGAGCTCGGCGTCAGCCTCGACCTGCTGCCCGAGCAGGGCCGGGATCTGATCCTCGCCGGCGCGATCCTGTCTATCCTGCTCAATCCGCTGGTGTTCGCCGCCGTCGACTATCTGAAACCCTGGATCGAAAGCCGCTTCCCGCCCCGAACCGGCGCGACAGAGGCAAAGGCGGCGGGACCTGCCACCGAGGCAGGCCAGCTTGCGACCCCTTCGGCCAAGGAAGATGACGGTCCGCCGCCGCAGACGCAGCTCACCGACCATACGATCCTCATCGGCTACGGCCGCGTCGGCAGCCTGGTCGGGCAGTCGCTGCGCCAGGCTGGCCTGCCCTTCCTGGTCGTCGAGGACGGTGACAAGACCATCGCCCGGCTGCATGCCGACGGCGTCGAGGTGGTGGAAGGCAACGCCGCCAATGCCGAGGTCTTCGCCGCCGCCAACCCGGCCGGCGCCAAGCGACTGGTGCTCGCCATCCCGAACGCCTTCGAGGCCGGCCAGATCATCCTGAGGGCGCGTGCCGCCAATGCCGGCATCGTGGTGATCGCCCGCGCTCATTCCGACGCCGAGGTCGAGCACCTGAAGGGCCTCGGGGCCGACACCGTGATCATGGGCGAACGTGAGATCGCCCGCGGCATCGTCGAGCTCATCGTCGAGGGCAGCGCGCCGCGACCGCCCCTGCCGGGCGACGAGACCGGCGCGGACTCGCCGGTGCCGGATGCAGCCGACCAAAAGACGGACGACGATCCGGCGCCGGGGAAGAAAGGCGAGGGCCCGATCACATCTTAGGCATCCTAGGGCGGAATGAACGGGACGGACCATCCATCCCGGCCCAGTTCTATCGGGCATGATCCTGTCTCAAAGACCACCATTTTCGGATCGCGGTTCAAGCATGGCGGCGGGTTGTTCGATCGAGACCCCTCACTACGACAGCAATCGGGGGCCGCCGTGTCCGAAATGAAACAGGACCACTATGACGGCGGTTGCCTGTGCGGATCGGTGCGCTTTCGCGCCTACGGTCGCGCGGGCAAGCCGCACACCTGCTCGTGCAGGATATGCCAGCGGCACACCGGGGCGCCGACCGCCGCCTGGGTGGAGTTTCCGCGCGATGCGGTAACGTGGACGGGCCCCGGCGGCGCGCCGGCCACCTTCCGCTCCTCCGCCTATTCCAGCCGCGCCTTCTGCGCCCGGTGCGGCAGCACGATCGGCGCAATCGACGACGAGCCGGTGGTCGCGCTGCTGATCGGCGTATTCGACGAACCGGGGAACCCGGACCTCATGCCGACGTCGCACAGCTATCCCGAAAGCCAGCCAGGATGGTGGCACGTCGAGGCCAAGCTGCGGGGAAGACCGCTGAACCGGCCCGGATCGGGATCAGACCTCGACGGTCGCCAGGCGTCCAGCGATTACCGCGGCCAGCCGCCGCGCCACCTCCTGCTTGCTCATCTCCGGCCAGTCGTCGACGCCGGATTTCGAGACGATGCGCACGCGGTTACGGTCGCCGCCCATGGCACCGCCTTCCGCGCTGACGTCGTTGGCGACGATGAAATCGGCGCCCTTGCGCTTCAGCTTGGCCTTGGCGTTGGCGACGAGATCCTGGGTCTCGGCGGCGAAGCCGACGACCAGATAGGGCCGACGCGCGTGGTGGCCGATGGTGGCGAGGATATCCGGGTTCTCCACCATGCGCAGCACCGGCGGACCCTCGCCGGCGACCTTCTTGATCTTCTCCCCGGCGGCCGCGTCGCTGCGCCAGTCGGCGACGGCGGCGACGAACACGGCCGCATCGGCCGGCAGGGCGGCCTCAACCGCCTGCATCATCGCGCGCGCGGTCTCCACATGGATGGTCCGCACACCAGCCGGATCCGGCACGTTGACCGGGCCGGACACCAGCAGGACCTCGGCGCCTAGTCCGGCGAGCGCCTCGGCAATGGCGTGCCCCTGCTTGCCGGACGAGCGGTTGGCGATGTAGCGCACCGGATCGATCGGCTCGTGCGTCGGACCCGAGGTGACGATGATCTTTCTCCCGGAAAGCGGGGCTGGCGCCGACGCCAGTTCAGCCTCGATGGCAGCCACGATCTCCAGCGGCTCGGCCATGCGGCCCTCGCCCGCTTCGCCGCTCTCGGCCATCTCGCCGCGATTGGGGCCGACGAAGGCGACGCCGTCCTTCGCCAGCGTGGCGCGGTTGCGCCGCGTCGCCGGATGATCCCACATCCTCGGATTCATCGCCGGCGCCATCAGCACCTTCTTGTCGGTGGCGAGCAGCACGGCGGAGGCGAGGTCGCTGGCAAGACCGGTCGCCAGCTTCGCCATCAGGTCGGCGCTGGCTGGGGCGACGATGATCAGGTCGGCCTCGCGCGACAGGCGGATATGGCCGACGTCGTGCTCGTCGTCGCGGTCGAACAGGTCGGTGAAGACGCGGTCGGCCGTCAGGGTGCCGACCGAAAGCGGCGTGACGAATTGCTGTGCCGCCGCCGTCATCACCGCCCGCACCGCGGCTCCGCGCTCGCGCAGGCGGCGGATCAGCTCGAGCGTCTTGTAGGCGGCGATGCCGCCGCCGACGATCAGCAGGATGCGCTTGCCGGAAAGGGTCATGAAACCGCCCATGGATTGATGATGTCCACGCCGCAATTCTCGAAATCCCGAACGTTGCGCGTAACGACGGCGAAGCCGTTCGCCGCTGCGATTGCGGCGATCTGGGCGTCGAGCAGCTTCATCTCGCGGCCGATCCTGCGTCGGGAGGCAACAATCTCGGCATAGTGAACGGCCTCACGCAACCCGAAAGCCAGTACATGGTGCGATGGCGCCTGAGCCACGAAATCCGAGACGAATTTTGCCAGAGAGTCGCGCCGTTTGCCTTGCGGCATGATTTCGATGCCGGCGTACAGTTCGGCGATCACGACCGACGGCAGGAAAAGCGAGGATCTCGGCGTTCTCTCCAACCAGCCTACAACGCCGCTGTCCGGCGTGGGGCGCGTCATTTCCGACACGACATTGGTGTCGAGCGCGAATGCCATGGCTCAATCGTCAGCGAAAACGCCGCGCGATCCGGCCAGATCGGTCCGCTCCGGAAGCTCCAGATCGAACGTCCCGTATTTGTCCCGCAGCGTCTGGATAGCGTGCCATGCACTGGCGTGAGAGCCGGCTTCCCTCTTCGCCGCGAGGTCGTCGAGAGAAAGACCGGCCTCAACGACGAGGCGCAGGATCGAACGTACCTCGTCCTCCATGGATGCTCCGCGCTGGGCAGCGCGCAGGCGCAGTCCCTGCTTCGTGCTGTCGGTCAGGTTTCGAATGGTAAGGGCCGCCATTTCGTCGCTCCGGTGATTGCAATGTATGCATTGCTGGCATTGCAGTCAACGTGAGGCCTCAGCCGCCTCAACCAAGCTCCCAGGCGATGACCACCAGCGCCGCCGCGATCACCCACAGCGCCACGCGGCCCCAGCGGCTGTAGCGCGCCTCGGCCTTGCCTATGGCGCGCGCGGTCTCGGCATCGAAACGCAGGCCGTTCTCCGCCATCGCATCGATCTCGCGGGTGAGGCGTTCGGCCCGCTCGGCGAGGTCGGGGGCCTGCCTGGCCAGCGACAGCAGGGCGGAAGCGCCCTCGCGGGCGTCGTCGAGCAGGCCGCGCGGCCCGAGATTCTGGCGGATCCAGTCGCCGACGACGGGCTCGGACGTCTTCCACATGTTGAAGGCAGGATCGAGCTTGCGCGCCACGCCCTCGACCACCACCATGGTCTTCTGCAAGAGGACCAGTTCCGGCCGGGTCTCCATGTCGAAAAGCTCGGTGACCTCGAAGAGCAGGGTCAGGAGCTTCGCCATGGAAATCGTCTCGGCCGACTGGCCGTGGATCGGCTCGCCGATCGCCCGGATAGCCTGGGCGAACGCCGAGACGTTGTGCTTGCGCGGCACATAGCCGGCCTCGAAATGCACCTCGGCGACGCGGCCGTAGTCGCGTGTGATGAAGCCGTAGAGGATTTCCGCGAGGAACCGCCGCTGCTTCTTGCCGAGACGGCCGGTGATACCGAAATCGACGGCGACGATGGTCCCGGACGCATCGACGAACATGTTGCCCGGGTGCATGTCGGCATGGAAGAAACCGTCGCGCAGCGTGTGGCGCAGGAAGGACTGGACGAGGTTCGCCGCTATCGCCTGGAGGTCGTGCCCGGCGGCACGCAGGCTGTCGATGTCGCTGAGCTTGATCCCGTCGATCCACTCCGTGGTCAGCACGTCGCGGCCGGTGCGCTCCCAGTCGACGGCGGGCACGCGAAAGCCGGGATCGTCCTTGGTGTTCTCGCCAAGCTCGGAATAGGCGGCCGCCTCCAGCCGGAAATCCATTTCGACCTTGGTGGTCTGGGCGAGCGTCTCGGTGACTTCGACCGGGCGCAGCCGGCGCGCTGAGGGGATGTAGCGTTCCTGCAGCCGCGCGGCGAGGAAATAGCTCTCGAGATCGCGGAAGAAGGCGCGCCGCACCCCCGGCCGTATGACCTTCACCGCCACCTTGACCGGTTCGCCGCCGCGCATGACCTCGGCGGGATGGACCTGGGCGATCGACGCCGCCGCCACCGGCTCGCCGAAGGAGACGAACAGGTCGTCCACCTTCCGCCCCAGCGAGCCTTCTATGGCCGCTCTCGCCTGGTCGGCCGGAAAGGTCGCCATGCGATCCTGCAGCTTGGCGAGATCGAGCGCGATGTCGTCGCCGACGACGTCCGGCCGCGTCGCCAGGAACTGGCCGAGCTTCACGTAGGAGGGGCCGAGCCGCGATACCGCCTCCGACAGCCGCTCCGTGCGGCCGCGCTTGCGGGCGCCGCGGCGGGTGAAAAAGGTCGTCAGCCGCCAGGCGAGCCTCGGCGTGCCCGAAAGCTCGTCGCCCGGCAGCGCGGCGAACACGCCCTCGCGCGTCATCACCCAGCCTGCCCGGACCAGCCGGAAACCCGCTCCGATCGAACTCATGCGGGGAGGACCGTCAAAGCTTCCAGCCGGAATGCAGGGCGGCGATGCCGCCGGAATAGTCGCGCCAGGCGACCCGGTCGAACCCGGCGCGCCGGATCATGTCGGCGAAATTCGCCTGGTTGGGGAATTTGCGGATCGATTCGATCAGATAGGCATAGGGTTCGGCCTCGCCGGTCACCATCCTGCCGATCTGCGGGATCGCCCGGAACGACCACGCCTCATAGACGCGATCCAGCAGCGGCATGTCGACCTCGGAGAATTCGAGGCAGAGGAACCGGCCGCCCGGCTTCAGAACGCGATAGGCCTCGGCAAGGGCGGCGTCGATATGCGGCACGTTGCGGATGCCGAAGGCGATGGTGTAGGCGTCGAAACTCTCGCCCGGAAAGGGCAACTCCTCGGCATTCGCCTCGACGAAGTCGACGCTCTCCTCGAGGCCGCGCTTCTTCGCCCGTTCGCGGCCGACCGCCAGCATCGAGCCGTTGATGTCGAGCACGGTCGCCGCCGCCTGGTTGTGGGACGCCTCGACGATGCGGAAGGCGACGTCGCCGGTGCCGCCGGCGACGTCGAGCACCGCCCAGCCGGGGCGGCGCGGCGGGTTGAGCCAGGCGACCATGGCGTCCTTCCACAGCCGGTGCAGGCCGCCCGACATCAGGTCGTTCATCACGTCGTAGCGGTTGGCGACGCGGTGGAAAACGGCGTCCACCAGCGGCTGCTTCTCGTCTTCGCCGACCTCGCGGAAGCCGTAGGAGCTTTCCATGCCCCCGGCGGCGGTTGTGCGCTGCTGTGCCATAAACTTGAACCGTTCTGCGGTTTAGGAACCATACCCGATGCACGTTGGGGGCGCTATTGTCCAGCCTGCGTGAAGACGCCGCGATTCGTTCGAAGGACCGGAGCATGCCGCTCACTGCCGAAATCCACTGCCACGTCGAGGGCGCCGCGGACCCGGGCCTGGTCATCCTGCAGGCGCGCAAATACGGCAAGGACGCCTCTCCCTACATCCGCGACGGCTCTTTCGTCTGGTATGATTTCACCTCGTTCCTGCAAGCCTACGATTTCGCCGCGGACCTGTTCCGCACCGAGGAGGACTACGCCCGCCTCACCGAGCACTACCTGACGAGCCTGGCGCGCGACGGCGCCATCTATTCGGAAGTCTTCACCTCGCCCGACCATGCGCGGCGCGCCGGCCTATCGCCGGAGGCATATACCAACGCGCTCGGAGAAGGGATTTCGCGGGCGCGCGACAAGACCGGCATCGAAGGCCGCATGATCGTCACCGGGGTGCGGCATTTCGGCGTGGATGCCATCGAGGCGGCGGCGCGCTTCGCCGCCAAGTGCGGCCATCCGCTGGTGACCGGCTTCGGCATGGGCGGCGACGAGCGGATCGGCGACCTCGAGGATTTCGTGCGCGCCTTCGAGATCGCCCGCGAGGCGGGGCTCGGCATCACCGTCCATGCCGGCGAGTTCGGCGGCTGGGAAAGCGTGGCTGCGGCGCTCGACCACATCAGGCCCGCCCGCATCGGCCACGGCGTGCGCGCCATCGAGAACCCGGACCTGGTGCGGCGGATCGCAGCCGAGGGCGTGGTGCTCGAATGCTGCCCGGGCTCCAACATCGCGCTGAAGGTGTTCGAGGGCTTCGCCGCGCACCCCTTCCCCGCCCTGCTCGCCGCCGGCTGCAAGGTGACGCTCAACTCCGACGACCCGCCCTATTTCTGGACGTCGCTGAGGAACGAGTACGACCTCGCCGCCCGACATTTCCGCATGACGGAAAAGCAGCTTTCGGCGGTGACCCGCACCGCGATCGAGGCGGCTTTCGTCGACCGCAAGACGAGGTCGGCGCTGCTGGCGAGGCTGGACGGCAGGGCAAGATAAGCACCCGGCCGGGGAAATCGCGCTCTCCGGCATTTCTTCGGCCGGCGAGCCCCGTTAGTATTCCGCCCAGGCAAGCGCGGAAGGTTTTTTGTCATGGGCGTCACGGTCGTCGATCACCCGCTGGTGCAGCACAAGCTCACCATCATGCGCAACAAGGAGACGTCCACGGCGAGCTTTCGCCGGCTGCTGCGCGAGATATCGCTGCTACTCGGCTACGAGGTCACCCGCGATCTCGAACTCACCACCATGACCATCGAGACGCCGATCGAGACCATGGAGGCGCCGATCCTGGAGGGCAAGAAGCTGGTGTTCGCCTCGGTGCTGCGCGCCGGCAACGGCCTGCTGGAAGGGCTGCTCGACCTCGTGCCGGCGGCGCGCGTCGCCCATATCGGCCTCTACCGCGACCACGAGACGCTGGAGGCGGTCGAATATTTCTTCAAGGCGCCGAGCGACCTCGGCGACCGGCTCGTCATCGTCGTCGACCCGATGCTGGCCACCGCCAATTCGGCGATCGCCGCGATCGACAAGCTCAAGGCGCGCGGCGCCACCAATCTGCGCTATCTCTGCCTGCTCGCCGCACCGGAAGGTGTCGAGCGCTTCACCAAGGCGCATCCCGACGTGCCGGTGTTCACCGCCTCGATCGACCGCCAGCTCAACGAGAAGGGCTATATCGTGCCGGGGCTCGGCGACGCCGGCGACCGGCTCTACGGGACCAAGTAGGCCCCGGCGCAAATTAACCCCCGGTTCACGCAAGCGACAGGTTCATCGGGGCGAAGGCGCGGCAATTAAGGACGTCCTTCGGTTGTCGGCGTAAGCAGGCAGCGTCAACCGGACCTTCCGATGCTGCGCAGGACCCTCATCTTCGCCGCCCTCTGCGTCGGGACTTCGGCCTCCGTGCCGCTGTTCCTTCAGGGCGGTTCCGAATCCATCCAGACGCTGCTTCCATCGAACGCCGAAGCGCCGATGGCGGAGAGCGCTGTGGCGCGGATCGAAACTAGGCCGGCAGCCGTCGCGACGGCTGCGTCGCCCGGCGGGCGCAAGGTCGAGATCGCCGCGGACGCCCGCGGCCACTATCTCGCGGATTTCCGGATCAATGGCCGCAAGGTCGAGGCGCTGATCGACACCGGCGCAACGGCGGTCGCCATGAACCTGACCACCGCACGGAGGCTGGGCGTCGCCCTGCGCCCGTCCGACCTGACAGGCGCCGTGAACACCGCCAACGGCAAGGCGCGCGCCGCCGCCGCCATGCTGGAGCGCGTCGAGATCGGCCGCATCTCGGTGGAGAACGTCCAGGCGGTCGTGCTGGAGGACCGCGCCCTGGACACGGTGCTGATCGGCATGACCTTCCTCAACCGGCTGAAGACTTTTCGGGTCGACCAGGGCAGGCTGACGCTGGCGCAGTAGCGATCACCCCTCCGTCGGCGGAACCCGCCGGACCACCGGGTCCTTCATCGCCGGCTTGCCCGGACCGACGTCGTAGGCAGCGAGGATGGCCGCCGCCGCCGCCTCGGCCGCCGCCTCGGTGCGGGCATGCACGAGCGCGAGCGGATCGCCCGCGTCGACCTGCGCCCCGACCGGCAGCAGCCGCGTAACCCCGACGGCGTGGTCGATGCCGTCCTCCGGCCGGGTGCGGCCGCCACCCAGCGCCACCACCGCCAGGCCGATGTCGCGCGTCGCGACATGCGCGACATGGCCGGCCTGCCTGGCGGCGACGACCTTCTCCACGGGCGCGCGCGGCAGGTGGTCCGCGGACTTCGACACGAAATCGGCCGGGCCGCCCAGCGCATGCACCATGCGGGCGAAGCGCTCGGCGGCGCTGCCGTCGCCGAGCGCGGCACGCGCGCGGGCGAGGCCGTCGGCCTGCGACGATGCCAGCCCGGCCAGCACCAGCATCTCGGCCGCCAGCGCCAGCGTGACCTTCTCCAGGCGCGCATCGCGCACGCGCCCGGTGAGGAAATCCACCGCGTTCGCCACTTCCACGGCATTGCCGGCGGCCGAGGCCAGCGGCTCGTTCATGCCGGTGATCAGCGCCGAGGCCTTCAGGCCGGCGCCGTTCGCCACCTCGACGAGGCTTTTCGCCAGCGCGGTGGCGTCGCGCGATCTTTCCATGAAGGCGCCGTTGCCGACCTTCACGTCGAGCACCAGCGAGGACAGCCCGGCGGCGAGCTTCTTCGACAGGATGGAGGCGGTGATCAGCGGGATCGACTCCACCGTCGCCGTGACGTCGCGGATGGCGTAGAGGCGCTTGTCGGCCGGCGCCAGCGCCGCCGTCTGGCCGATGATGGCGCAGCCGGTGTTTCGCACCGTCTTGCGGAAAAGTTCGATATCCGGCTGGCTGACATAGCCGGGAATGGCGTCCATCTTGTCGAGCGTGCCGCCGGTATGGCCGAGGCCGCGCCCGGAGATCATCGGCACATAGGCGCCGCAGGCGGCGACGATCGGTGCCAGCATCAGCGAGACGTTGTCGCCGATGCCGCCGGTGGAATGCTTGTCGGCGACCGGGCCGGGCAGGTCCGACCAGTCGAGCACCTCGCCGGAATCGCGCATGGCGAGCGTGAGGGCTACCGCCTCATCGCGGCGCATGCCGTTGAAGAACACCGCCATGGCGAAGGCCGCCACCTGGCCCTCCGAGACCGCGCCGGAGGTGAGACCGGCGATGAAGTCGGCGATCTCGGCCGGCGCCAGCGCCTTGCCGTCGCGTTTGTGCCGGATGATTTCCTGCGGCAGCATCAGCGTCTCCCTCCCCCTCGAGGGGAGGGTGGCCGCGAAGCGGCCGGGTGGGGTCGGTGCGGCAGCGCGCCAACGTTGCTTTGCGCCGGAGCACGGCCGCTTGTACCCCACCCGCCTCGCTTCGCTCGGCACCCTCCCCTCGAGGGGGAGGGAGACGCTGCGGCCATCACGGCAGCCCCTCCTCGAACATCTTCCGCAGGATCGTAGCCAGCCGCCTGCCGCCGAGCGGCGCCATCTCCTTGGTCTCCTCGTGCGACAGTTCGGCACCGGTCATGCCGGCAGCGAGGTTGGTGACGACCGAGCAGGCGGCGACCCGCAGGCCCAGGAAGCGCGCAAGAATCACCTCGGGCACGGTCGACATGCCGACGGCGGTGGCGCCCATGACGCGGGCCATGCGGATCTCCGCGGGCGTCTCGAAGGACGGACCGGAGAACCACATGTAGACGCCCTTCTCCAGCGGCGTGCCGGTCGCCGCGGCGGCGCGCACCAGGGCCGCCCGCAGGTCGGCGTCATAGGCTTCGGTCAGGCCGACGAAGCGGCGGTCGGTCGGCTCGCCGATCAGCGGATTGGCGCCGGCGAAATTGATGTGGTCCTCGATCAGCATGACCGAGCCGGGCGCAATGCGCGGATCGAGCGAGCCGGCGGCGTTGGTGAGGATGAGCGTATCGATGCCGATGGCGGCGAGCGTCTCCAGCGCCGGGCGCATGACGGCGGCGTCGCCATGCTCGTAGTAATGGGCGCGGCCAGCAAGCAGCAGCACCTCGGCGCCGCCGAAGCGGCCGGAGACCAGCATGCCGGCATGGCCGGTGACGCCGCCCTTGGGGAAACCCGGCAGATCGCCATAGGGAATCTTCAGGGCATCCTCGACCTCGTCGACGAGATCGCCGAGGCCGGAGCCGAGCACCAGCGCGACCTTCGGCATGCGGCCGGCGAGCCGCTCGACCAGCGTGGCGACCGCGTCCGTCATTTCAGGATTTTTCCTTCGAAGCCATAGGGGAGCATCTGGCCGATCGTGACGGTCTCGACCACGCCGGCATCGTCGCAGAGATAGAGTTTTGCCTCTGCCCCGGCGAACTCGGCGAGGCGCTGGCGGCAGCCGCCGCAGGGCGTGACGCGGGCCATGCGCTCCGCAACCACGGCGATCTCGGCGATCTCGCCACCGCCGCCCATGATGTAGTGGCCGAGCGCGGTGGTCTCGGCGCACCAGCCTTCCGGATAGGACGCGACCTCGATATTGGCGCCGGCAAAGACGCGTCCGTCGGTCGTGCGAACCGCCGCGCCGACGGGGAATTTCGAATAGGGCGCGTAGGCCTTCGCCATCGCTTCGCGCGCGGCGAGGAAGAGGTCATGAGACATGGCGCGCGCCCGGCAAAAATGTCCGCAAGGCGCCCCCTCCACCACGCTTCGCGTGGTCCCCCTCCCCCGTAAACGGGGGAGGATCAAGCGGCACCGCCGGATCCTCCCCTGCGAAGCGGGGGAGGGGGACCACGCGAAGCGTGGTGGAGGGGGCAAAGAACAGCATCACCGCTCCTTCACATAAGGCACGCCGCCGGCGCGCGGCGGGATCGCCTTGCCGATGAAGCCGGCGAGCAGGATCACGGTGAGGATGAAGGGCAGCGCGTTGATGAGCTGCACCGGCACCCTGCCGACCAGCGGCCATTCGGCGCCCTGGAAACGGATCGACGCGGCGTCGAGGAAGCCGAACAGCAGGCAGGCATACATGGCCGGCACCGGCTTCCACTTGGCGAAGATCAGCGCGGCCAGCGCGATGTAGCCCTTGCCGGCCGTCATGTCCTTCACGAAGCCGGCATTCTGCGCCACCGCCAGATAGGCGCCGGCGGCACCGGTGAGCACGCCGGTGAGGATCACGGCGCGATAGCGCAGCCAGGTCACCGAGATGCCGGCCGTGTCGACCGCCGCGGGGTTTTCGCCGACGGCGCGCAGGCGCAGCCCGAAGCGGGTCCGGAACAGCACCCACCAGGTGACCGGAACCATCAGGAAGGCAACATAGACCAGAAGAGAATGGCCGGACAGGAGCTCGGAATAGATGATGCCGAGCACCGGCACGTCGCGCAGCGCGTCGGCGCCGGGCAGGATGATCGGCTCGAAGCGCGCCGGCCCGGAGAGTGGCGGCGTCCGCCCGCCCTGCTGGAACCAGGCCTGGCCGAGGATGATGGTGGAGCCGGCGGCGATAAAGTTGATGGCGACGCCGGAGACGATCTGGTTGCCGCGATGGGTGATCGAGGCGAAGCCGTGAACCAGCGCCAGGAAGACCGCCGTGAGGATCGCCACAAGCAGCCCCACCCAGGCCGAGCCGGACACTGCGGCGGCGGAAGCGCCGGCGAAGGCGCCGGCGAGCATCTTGCCCTCCAGTCCGATGTCGAAAATGCCGGCGCGCTCCGAATAGAGGCCGGCAAGACAGGCGAGCAGCAGCGGCACCGAGACGCGGATGGTGGCGTCGAGAAGCTGGACGAGCGCGTCGACCATCTCAGGCACCCTTCCCCTTCGGCGCCGGAACGCCCATGCTGCGCGGGCTGATCGAGGCAAAGATGGTCTGGATGGCCGGGCGGAACATGTGCTCGAGCGCGCCGGCGAACAGGATGACCAGGCCCTGGATGATGACGATCATGTCGCGGCTGATGTTGGGCATCTCGAAAGCGAGCTCGGCACCGCCCTGGTAGAGCATGCCGAACAGGATGGCCGCCGGCACGATGCCGGCGGGATGAGAGCGGCCCATCAGCGCCACGGCGATGCCGACGAAGCCGGCGCCGGCGACGAAATCCAGCGTCATGTGATGCTGGTCGCCCATGATCGGGTTGAGCGCCATCATGCCGGCGAGCGCGCCGGAGATCAGCATGGCGACGACGATGATGCGGGCCTCCGATATGCCGGCATAACGCGCCGCCTTGGGCGAGAAGCCGAAGGTGCGCATCTCGTAGCCGAGCTTGGTGCGCCAGATCAGCACCCAGACGACCCAGGCCATCAGCAGCGCCAGCAGGAACGAGACGTTGAGCGGCGCGGAGCGCACCGACAGCCCCACGGCCTCGAGCAGCCAGCCGAGCTTCGGCAGCTGCGCACCGTCCAGGAAGTCGCGCGTCTGCGGCGCCATCGAGCTGGCCGGCTTCAGCGGTCCGACCAGCAGGTAGACCATCACGCTGGCGGCGATGAAGTTGAACATGATGGTGGTGATGACGATGTGCGAGCCGCGCTTGGCCTGCAGGTAGGCGGGAATGAAGGCCCAGGCAGCCCCCATGGCGGCCGCGGTGAGGATCGCCAACGGGAAGGTCAGCCACCAGGGGAGCACGCTGTCGAAGCCGAGCGAGACCAGAGCGACGCCAAGGCCGGCGATATAGGCCTGGCCCTCGCCGCCGATGTTGAACAGGCCGCAGTGGAAGGCGACCGCCACGGCAAGGCCGGTGAAGATGAAGTTGGTGGCGTAATAAAGCGTGTAGGCGATGTTCTGGCCGGAACCGAAGGCGCCCTTGACCAGGATGCCGGCCGCTTCCAGCGGATTCTCGCCGACCAGGAGCACGACCACGCCGGCGACGAGGAAGGCGACGAACAGGTTGATGACCGGGACAAGCCCGTAGTCGGCCCAGCGCGGCAGTCTTGCGAAGGGTGCGCTCATTACTCAGCCGCCTCCCGCTTCTCCACCCCGGCCATCAACAGGCCGAGCTCGCCTTCGCTGGCGTCCGGCCCGCGCTCGCCGACGACGCGTCCGGCGAACATCACCAGGATGCGGTCGGACAGCGAGCGGATCTCGTCGAGCTCGACAGAGATCAGCAGCACCGCCTTGCCCTGGTCGCGCATGGCGATCAGCCGCTTGTGGATGAATTCGATGGCGCCGACGTCGACGCCGCGGGTCGGCTGGCCGACGATCAGCACGTCCGGATCCTGCTCGATTTCGCGCGCGAGCACGATTTTTTGCTGGTTTCCGCCGGAAAAATTGGCGGTTTTAAGCCGATCATTGGCCGGACGGATGTCATATTTGGCGATTTTTTCGCGTGCGTCGGCGTGGATCGCGTCGATATCGAGGAACGGCCCGCGCAGATAGTGCGGCTTGTCGTGATAGCCGAGGATCGAGTTCTCCGCCTCCTCGAAGGCGAGCACCAGGCCGACATGGTGGCGGTCCTCCGGCACATGCGCCAGGCCGCGGTCGCGCAATTCGCCGGGGTCGGCATGGCCGGTCACGTCGATCGGCCTGCCGTCGAGCAGCACGGTGCCCGATTGAGCCCGGCGCGTGCCGGCGATCGCCTCGATCAGCTCGGACTGGCCGTTGCCGGCCACCCCGGCGATGCCGACGATCTCGCCGGCGCGCACGTCGAGGGAGACGCCGTCGACCATGACCACGCCGCGCGAATCCTTCACCGTCAGGTTCTTCACCGACAGTTTTACGCCTGCCGGCTTGGCCTCGCCCTTCTCGACCCGCAGCAGCACGCGACGGCCGACCATCAGCTCGGCCAGTTCCTCCACCGTCGTCTCGGCGGTCCTGCGGGTTGCGACCATCGTCCCCTGGCGCATGACGGAAACCGTGTCGGTGATCGCCATGATCTCGCGCAGCTTGTGGGTGATCAGCACGATGGTCTTGCCCTCGTCCTTCAGCATTTTCAGGATGCGGAAGAGATGGTCGGCCTCGGCCGGCGTCAAAACGCCGGTCGGCTCGTCGAGGATGAGGATGTCGCAGCCGCGGAACAGCGCCTTGAGGATCTCGACGCGCTGCTGGAGGCCTACCGGCAGCTCCTCGATCACCGCGTCGGGATCGACCTCCAGGCCATAGTCGCGCTCCAGCCGCTGCAATTCGGAGCGCGCCTTGGCGATCGACTTGTTGAGCAGCGGCTCGCCCTCGGCGCCGAGGATGACGTTCTCGATGACGGTGAAATTCTCGACCAGCATGAAATGCTGGTGAACCATGCCGATGCCGGCGGCGATGGCGTCGTTGGGGGTGCGGATGGCGGTCGGCTGGCCGCCGACCCGGATCTCGCCGCTGTCGGCGTGATAGAAGCCGTAGAGGATCGACATCAGCGTCGACTTGCCGGCGCCGTTCTCGCCGATGATGCCGTGGATGGTGCCGCGTTCGACCTCGAGGTTGATGTCGCGGTTGGCCCGAACGGCGCCAAAGCTTTTGTTTATGCCGATGAGCTGGATTGCCGGCTCAGCCATCCACCTGTCCCGCCTCTTGATTTTTTATCGTTTGGTCAAATCGCTAGCACGCCCGTCGTCCCGTGCCAATCGCCCACCGTCCGCCTACTCTCGACAAATCGGCGGGGGGTTGTCAATTTCGGACGGAACTGGAGGGCCGGCCTGCATCGGCCATGCCTCCACTGAACCCCGCGGAGAGACCATCATGACAGGACGGGACGACCGCCTCACGGCGCTGGAAATCCGCGCCGCCGAGCAGGAACGGACGATCGAGGAACTGTCCGGCCAGATCGCCGGACAGTGGAAGGTCATCGATCGCATGCAGAAGACGCTCGACCGGCTGGCGGAGCGTTTCCTGGCGCTGGAGGAGCAGGTCCAGCCCGACGTGCCGGTGACCAAGCCGCCGCATTGGTAGGCGGTGGCTTGGCTTCCCAGTCCCTCGGCGGCCGAGTGGACATCAACCACCCGCTCATCCCGCCACCGGCTCCCACAATTCGATCGGGTTGCCCTCCGGATCGTGGATGCGGCAGAAGCGGCCGACCTCGGAGTCCCATTCCGCCCGTGTTTCGACAGCAATGCCGGCAGCCTTCAGATCGGCCATCATGGTGTCGAGGTCGTCGACCCGGAAGTTGATCAACCACTGTTTCTCGCGGCCGAAATAGCCGGTGTCCTCGGCAAAGGGCGCAAAGATCGTATGGCCGGCCTGCTGCGTCCATACGGTTTTGGCGATGTCGTCAACGCCGAGATGCGTCTCGTACCAGGCGGCGAGCGCCTTCGGGTCGCGCGACCGGAAGAAGAAGCCGCCGATGCCGGTCACTTTCGTCATGCGTCCGCCTCCTATGGCGCGGCCGGCCGCCGGGCGCGCGCCGCCCATGGAACCGCCGGGCCGGCTCGTTGTAAAGGGCATGGCCGGGCCGGCGCTTTTGCCGGCGCCTTCAACGGCCTGTCACAGAGCCTCCGTAGACACGCGGTCAACGCGGACGAGCGATCACAGGAGAGGCATATGCAACGGCGTGACTTCCTCATCGGCAGCGTGATCGCCGCGGCGGGCGCGGCAACCATGCAGAGCGCGTCCGCGGAGACAGCCGCCCTGCCCGCGGCGGACCCGGCGACGCCGGCGACCGACGGCGCCTACTGGACCGCGGTGCGGGACCTCTACGAGGTCGACCGGTCGATCGCCAATCTGGAGAACGGCTATTGGGGCATCATGGCGCGGCCGGTGCTGGAGGCCTATCTGGAGAACACGCGGCGCGTTAACCGGGAAAACTCCTTCTATGCCCGCAGCGCCTTCGGCGCCGATTTCGAGACTGTGCGCCTGCGGGTCGCCGCCGCGGTGGGCGCCCAGCCGGAAGAGGTCGCGCTGACGCGCGGCGCGACGGAAGCCCTGCAGACGCTGATCGCCGGCTACAACAAGCTGCAGCCCGGCGACACGGTCCTCTACGCGGACCTCGACTACGACTCCATGCAGTATGCCATGAACGCGCTCCGGGACAGGCGCGGCGTCGAGGTGAAGAATTTTGCCATTCCGGAGCCGGCGACCAGGGAGGCCGTGCTCGAAACGTATCGGACCGTGCTCGAGCAGACGCCGAAGGCCAAGCTGCTGCTGCTCACCCATCTGTCGCACCGCACCGGCCTGGTGATGCCGATCCGCGAGATCGCCGACATGGCGCGGGCAAAGGGCATCGCCACGATCGTCGACGCGGCCCATTCCTGGGGGCAGATACCGTTCGACGTTGCCGATCTCGGTGCCGATTTCGTCGGCTTCAACCTGCACAAATGGATCGGCGCGCCGGTCGGCATGGGCTTCTTCCACATCCGCAAGGACCGGTTGGCCGACATCGACATCCATCTGGCCGACCAGGACTGGCCGGCCGACGACATCCGCTCGCGCATCCATACCGGCACGATCGATTTCGCCGCGGCGCTGACCGTGCCGGCGGCGCTCGACCTGCACGAGAGGATCGGCGCGGCGGCCAAGAACGCGCGGCTCGTGCATCTGCGCAACTACTGGGTCGAGCGCATCCGGCCGATCGACGCCTTCGATATCCTCACACCGGACGAGGCGGGCATGCATGCCGGCATCACCTCGTTCCGCGTCAGGGGCAAGACCTCAAAGGAAGACAACACCGCCCTGGTGGCGAAGCTGCGCGACGAATTCAAGGTGCTGACCGTGCGCCGCGCCGGCGTGGCCGCCGGCCAGTGCATCCGCGTGTCGCCGGCCCTCTACACGACCGAGGCCGAGGTCGACCGGCTGGTGGAGGCGCTGACGACGATCGGCGCTTCCTGAGGAACGGCTCCCCCGATCGCAAGGGACTTGGGCGGCCCGTCACGGCGTGGGCTGCCCGACCACCTTGTCCATCAAGACCAGCGCTTCGCCGTCCACGCTCATGCGCTCGGCCACCCGCCATCCCAGGGCGCGATAGAACGGCTCGGCCTGGTCCGTATAGAGATGCAGCGTGCGGCAGCCGACCTCCGCCGCATGGAACTCGACCGACTCGACCAGCGACCGACCGAGGCCAAGCCCCCAAAAGGGCCGCGCGACCACGAGTCCCGCGAGCCAGGGCCTCAGGTCGTGGAGGGAGCCGATCTCCTCGCGCACGAAAAGGCACGTGCCGACCGGCCGTCCGCCGACATCCGCGACGAACGCCGCCTCGTAGCCGTCGCCGCCGAGCAGATCGAAGAGCCCGGCGACGTCCTCGCCCAGCGAGCGCTTGCCGTCGGCGAAGAAAGCTGCGTGCCTCAGCGCCGCGGCGGCCGGCACATCGGCGGCGGCGAGCCGGCGCACAAAGGGCCGGGAATCGAGATTCATGTGGAAGCCTCGACGGATCAAAAGCAAACCGCCGGGTTTTCACCCGGCGGCTGTTGTCGGTCGAAACGATGGCCGATCAATACGGACAGGCGTTGTCCGACATGTAGTCGTGCACCTTGATGGTGCCGGCGATGATGTCGGCCTTGGCCTTCTCGGCGGCCGCCTTCATCTCGGCGGTCACGAGGTCCTTGTTGTTGTCGTCCATGGCATAGTCGACGCCGCCTTCCTTGAGGCCGAGATCGTTGAGGCCGGCGGTGAACTTGCCGTCCTTGGCGTCGGTGAAGGCGTTGTAGACCGCGACGTCGACGCGCTTGACCATGGAGGTGAGGATTTTTCCGGGCTGCAGGCCGTTCTGGTTGGAATCGACGCCGATGCCGAGCTTGCCGGCATCCGCCGCCGCCTGCAGCACGCCGACGCCGGTGCCGCCGGCCGCGGCGTAGATCACGTCGGCGCCCTGGTCCATCTGCGACTTGGCGATCTCGCCGCCCTTGGTCGGGTCGTTCCAGGCCGCCGGCGTGTCGCCGGTCATGTTCTGGATGACGTCGGTCGCGCCGGCCGCCTTGGCGCCGCCGACATAACCGCAGCCGAAGCGGCGGATCAGCGGGATGTCCATGCCGCCGACGAAGCCGACCTTCTTCGACTGGGAGGCGAGCGCCGCGAGCACGCCGACCACATAGGAGCCCTCCTGCTCCTTGTAGACGACGGAGCGGACGTTCGGCTTGTCGACCACCATGTCGATGATGGCGAACTTGGTGTCGGGGAAGTCGGCCGCGACCTTCTCCAGCGCCGCCGCCCAGGAGAAGCCGGCCATGACGATCGGGTTGTTGCCGTCCTCGGCGAACTTGCGCAGAGCCTGCTCGCGCTGGGCGTCGTTCTGGATCTCGAAATCGCGGTACTCGATGCCGGTCTCGGTCTTGAACTTCTCGGCGCCGTTATAGGCCGACTCGTTGAAGGATTTGTCGAACTTGCCGCCGAGGTCGTAGATGATCGCCGGCTTGATGTCCTGCGCGAATGCCGGGACGGCATAGGCGGCTGCGGCCAGGAGGCCTATGAGAATACGCTTCATGTGGTCCACACCCTGTCGGTTTTTCTTTGGTTGACGCCGCCGAGGCCCTCCCGAACCCGGACGCCCGCGGCGTGCGGCAGACGGAACCCCGTCCGCTTGGCGGCCACTCTGGCATGGCGCCGGGCAAAATTCACGAAGAATCTTGACCGTTTGGAAAACGTTGCGTCAGGGCCGCCGGGGCCGGTTCAGGCGGTCGTCCGCGGCATCGGGCAGGACACGCCGGTACCGCGCAGGTTGCAGTAGCCGTAGGGGTTCTTCGCCAGATATTGCTGGTGCTCCTCCTCGGCGAAATAGAACGCCGGGGCCGGCGCGATCTCGGTGGTGATCCTGCCGCCGCCGCCGGCGGCGAGCGCGGCCTGGTAGGCATCGCGCGATGCGGTCGCGGCGGCATGCTGCGCCTCGCCGAAGCTGTAGATCGCCGAGCGGTAGGTGGTGCCGACGTCGTTGCCCTGGCGCATGCCCTGGGTCGGATCGTGGTTCTCCCAGAACGCCTTGAGCAGGTCGGCATAGGAGACGATCTTGGGATCGAAGACGACCAGCACCACCTCCGTATGGCCGGTCAGCCCGGTGCAGGTCTCCTGATAGGTCGGGTTGGGCGTGATGCCGCCGGCATAGCCGACCGCCGTCACCCAGACGCCGTCCATCTGCCAGAACATGCGCTCCGCACCCCAGAAGCAGCCGAGGCCGAACAGCGCCGTCTCCAGCCCGTCGGGATAGGGACCCTTGAGCGGACGTTTCGAGACGTAGTGCCGGGTCGCTGTCGGTATCGGCTTCATCCGCCCCGGCAGCGCTTCGCCGGGTTTCGGCAGCGTCAGCTTCTTGTTCAGCATGTCGCTCAGGAAGAACATTCGGATCGTTTCCTTCAGGATGTGGTCAGACGGCCCAATCGGCCGTTGGTCGCCGCGGGCGGCGGCCGACGGCGTAAAGCAGCAGGGCGAGGACGGCGAAGACGACGAAGCCCGGCAGGCTGAGGATCGGCACGACCAGCACGTCCCAGACCAGCGGATGCAGGGTTTCGGCCACCCTCGCCTCGGCGGCGGCGAGGCTCGCCGGTGCGGCGGCGGCCCAGCTGGCCGCAAGCGGCGTCAGCACGAGCGCCGAGGCGGCAATGGAGCGCGTGGCGTCGAGCACTGCCAGGATCACCGCCACCGACAGCGCGAACATGGAAAACAGGCGGAACAAAAACCGTATCATGCTGGCCCGGGCATCGCTTGCACCGCAGAGATATTCCTCATCTCCCATGGCTTCAATGCGGCGCGACGGATTCACGCTGCCGGCATCGCAAAGAGGCGGCAGGGCCGACCGCGCCGGCGAATGCTCCTCGGCTCCCGGCCCGAACGATCGGCCGCCGCGGTGCCCGGGAACCCGCCGGCTCGCCGGCCGCGCCGCCGCGTCATCGTGGCGGCACAACACGGCTTGGCATCGGCCGCGAGATCGACTAGATGAGCCCGGCGTCCGACCGGCTCAGCCGGCACGGCGCGGAGAGGTGGCCGAGTGGTTTAAGGCGCACGCCTGGAACGCGTGTATAGGGGAAACTCTATCGGGGGTTCGAATCCCCCTCTCTCCGCCAGGGCACCGTGGGCCACCATAGCCAGATATGTCGCGGCTATGCCGCTCCGTCCGGACTGCACAGCTGACGCATCTTTTTCAAGTCGACCTCGCCCGCCGGATTATAGACCATCAGCTTGAGGTCGGGCCGGCCATCGATCGCGAAGGAAGAGAACTCGAAGGTGATCTCCCCCACCGCCGCGTGGCGGATCGTCTTCGCCCCTTCCCCGGTGGCCTGCACGTCGTTCTCTATCCACATGCGGGTGAATTCGTCGCTCTTGCCTGAAAGTTCGCCGACGAGCTCCGCGGCCCGCTCGGCCTCGCCCACGCGAGCGGTTTCCGCGCGGAAGGTTGCGACCAGAAACCGCGCCACAGGCTCCCAGTCGAGCTGGGCGGCGCGGGTCGCTGGATCGAGAAACATCCGCCGCAAGATGTTCCGCTCGCCGGGAGGCAGCGCTTCGTAGTCCGTGAGAGCGAGTTGCGCTGCGCGATTCCAGCCTATGATGTCCCAGGTCGAGGTCGCGACGGTCGCCGGGATCATCGGCATGGCGTCGAGGAATCGTTGCAGCCGCCACGAGATGCCCTCGCGCGCAGAGGCGTGGGACTTCGGTGGACGACCGATGCCGACCAGGAACAGATGCTCGCGCTCCGCTTCGGTCATCATGAGCGCTTCGGCAAGGCTGTCGAGCACGCGCGGCGACGGTGCGCCACCGCGCCCCTGTTCGAGCCACGTGTACCATGTCGTGCTGATGTGAGCCCGTTGGGCGACCTCCTCCCGCCGAAGACCCGGTGTCCGGCGGCGGCCTCCGAAACCAAGCGCGGCGGGGTCAAGCCGCTGCCGACGATCCTTCAGGAACGCCCCTAGGCGTTTCCCGTCGTCGATGATGTTCAGCCTGTCAGTCATTATACCGGTATAAACACACATATTTTAACAGGATAGAGTTTGGTCGATATTCTCTCCCGGAACAAGAAGGAGATTGGCCATGAAAGTGTTCGTCACCGGCGCAACGGGATTTGTCGGCGCAGCCGTTGTGAGGGAACTGCTTGCGCATGGGCACCAGGTTCTGGGACTTGCCCGTTCCGACCGCAGCGCGGACGGGCTCGGAAAGATAGGCGCGGAAGTCCTTCGCGGTGACCTCGAAGTGCCTGAAACGCTCCGTCAGGGCGCCGAGATATCGGATGCGGTCATTCATACGGGCTTCGTGCATGATTTCTCACGTTTTGCCGAAGCGTGCGCGATCGATCGAATCGCGATCGGGACACTCGGCGCAGCTATCGAAAACACGAATAAACCACTCGTCGTCACGGCCGGTGTCGCCTTCCTGGATGCGGCGGGTCCTGTCGCGGTCGAAGCCGATCCAGCTTTCCCGCCTTCGGACACTTATCCCCGGGCGTCCGAGGCGGCGGCCAAGGCTCTTTCTGATCGCGGCATCCCGACGAGCGTCATGCGCCTGCCTCCATCCGTGCATGGCGAGGGCGACCATGGCTTTGTCCCGATGCTGATCGACATCGCACGGCGGAACGGGCGATCGGCCTATATCGGAGACGGCGAAAACGCCTGGCCGGCGGTGCATGTGCACGATGCCGCCCGTGCCTATCGGCTTGCTGTCGAACGCGACGCGAGCGCCGAGACATACCACGCGGTGGCCGAACAGGGCGTCGCGTTTCGGAAGATCGCGGAAACGATCGCGAACGGGCTCGGCGTTCCCTGCGTGGCGTTGTCGGAAGAAGAGGCGCGCGAGCACTTCGACTGGTTCTTCGGCTTTGCATCCATAAACCAGCGCACCTCCAGCGATTGGACCCGAGCCCGTCTCGGCTGGAGGCCCACGGGGCCCGATCTTCTGACGGACATCGCGCAGGCGGGCTATTTCACGGCCGAAACCGGCTGATTTGGAAGATTGTCGTCATTCATGGAGGGTTAGGGCGTAGATGGAGTTCCGCGTTTCATCGTTCTCGGCCTGCCAGAGGCCGCCGGTCCAGCCCGTTGAGAACGATTTTCCGTCAACAAACGCCGCCAAGTTCGTCAGAAGGCCACCTTGGTGAGGTGTTGCGAGATGTCCCACAGACGTGCGGCGGCCGCGGTGTCGAGCGCCTGTGGCGGTATCTTCGCTTCGGCCGGATATCCCCGCCCTTCGCTCAGCCGGTCCGGGCCGTAATAGGCACCGCCTTTGGCGTCTGGCGACGTCGCGGCAAAGAGCGTGGGGAGAGCGCCCTGCGCTGCCGGCTGGAACAGGAACCACAGCAAGGTGCGCGCCATGCCGGCGGCACTCCAGCGGCCCGGGGCGTTGTGGAGAAGATCGGTGCGGGAAAGGCCGGGATGCGCGGCGATGCCGGCGACGCCCCACCCGCCGGCCTCGCTCCGGCGTTGCAGCTCGAAGGAAAACATGAGGCAGGCCAGTTTCGACTGGCTGTAAACCGGCATCGGCCTGTAGGTCTTCTCCGCATTCAGATCGTCGAAGTCGATCGCCCCGTTCCGGGCAGCGATGCTCGAAAGCGTGATCACCCGCGCGGCCTTGCCGTTGCGCAGGAGCGGCAGGAGCTGGCCCGTAAGTGCGAAATGGCCGAGATAGTTGGTGCCGAGCTGCAGCTCGAAACCGTCCGGGGTCTGCTGCCGCGTTGGCGGCACCATCACGCCGGCATTGTTGATCAAAAGATCGAGACCATCTCTTTCGCGCCGCAGCCTTTCGCCGAAATCCGCGATGGATTCGAGATTCGCCAGGTCGAGCCTCTCGAAGCGCACATTCGCACCCGGTGCGTCATTCCGGATTTTCGCGACGGCGGCTGCGCCCTTCCCGGGGTTGCGGCCCGCGATGATGACCTCGCCGCCGGCGCGCGCCAATGCCGAGGCATCCTCGAACCCGAGCCCTCCGGTACCGGTGACGATCGCCGAGCGGCCCTGCTGCGAGGGAATGTCGGATGTCGTCCACCTTGCCATGATGTTGCCTTTTCATAAAATCGCACCTGGTGTAAAATTATTATCGCACTCAGTGTAATTTTTCAAGAGACTGATGGGATGAGGACAAACAGCCGGCCGGATGCTCCCCGCGAAGGATTGCGGGAGCGCAAGCGCCGCGAGACGCTGCAACGCATCACGGAGGCCGGAATTCGCCTGTTCATCGAGAAGGGCTATGAAGGAACGACGCTCGACGAGGTCGCGGCGGCGGCGGGCATTTCCCGGCGGACGTTCTTCTACTACTTCAAATCCAAGGACGAGATCCTGCTATCCCTGCAGAGCGGCGTGAGCGACATGCTGCTCGACGCGTTGCGGGACGTGCCTCGCGACAAGCAGCCTCTCGACGCGATCCGGGATGCGGCCGTGAAGGTCTGTGCCCTTGTTCCCGCCGACGACATGATCGCCATCGACCGTCTGATGCGTTCCAGCGACGCCGTTCAGGCTCGAAAGCAGGCCAGCTATGTCCGTCAGGAGAAGGCTCTTTTTTCGGCCTTGCGGGAAAGATGGCCGGCCCCTGAGCGGGAAACCGGCCTCAGGCTCGTTGCCATGCTCGCGATCGGGGCGATGCGCCTGTCGACCGACGCCTTCAGCCGGGAGGGCGGTCGGCGCCCGATCGTGGATCTGCTGCACGAAGCGTTTGACGCCCTGGAGGCCGAAATTCGCCGTTCGCCGCAGTAGATGGCCGACGTCGACCTGCCGGCCGAGCCTGCAGTGCGCCGCCATTGCCAGGCAACGGCCACGGCGGCTGCGCCCCGGCCGATACGGGAGATCATGTCCCTCCGGCGCGGGCGTCCCAGCCCAGCATCGCCAGTTCGGCCACCGCTTCCAGTTCGCCGCGGCTGGCGCCGTCGCGGGCGAGGATCGACATGCCGTTCTGGACGGTCTGTACGAAGCGGGCGAGCGCGTGGACGTCGGTCGAGGCCGCAATCTCGCCTTCCGTTATCGCCTGCTGCAGGCGCGCCTTCAGCCGGTCGAGCGTTTGCGCGCGGGCGGTTCTCACAAGGTCGCCGAGTTCCGCATGGCCCTCGCTGCCGACCGCCGAGAGGGTCACCATGCAACCGCGCGGGATGTCGGCGAGACAGCCGGTCAGGGCCGCGGCCGAATCCATCAGAAGCGACCTGACCGCTTCGCGGGCGGTGCCGGCGGAGCGGAAATTCGCCCACGCAAACCTATCGTAGTTCTCGCGGTAGTGCCGCAACGCCTCGGCATAAAGCGCCTCCTTCGAGCCGAATGCCGCGTACAGGCTCGGTGATCCGATGCCCATCGCCTGGGTGAGGTCGGCGATCGACGTCGCCTCGAAGCCCTTGCTCCAGAACAGGCGGGTCGCCCGCGCCAAGGCCGCCTCCCGGTCGAAGCCGCGCGGCCTGCCGCGGCCGCGAGCGGAGGCGGCCTCTCCAGTCTGCCGTGTCTCGTCCGATTTCTGCATCAATCGATATATAAATCCATTGACGCCGCGCGGCAACGTTCCTAGCTATTTCTGTGTCGATTGATACAGAAAGGCTGATCATGACCGACCTGAATGGAAGACGCGCCCTCGTAACGGGGGCCTCGCGCGGCATTGGTGCCGCCATCGCATTGGCACTTGCCGACAAAGGCGCGGATGTCGCCATAACCTACGAGCGCTCGGCCGATCGCGCCGCCGAGGTCGTCCGGGCGATCGAGGAGAAAGGCCGCAAGGCCCTTGCCATCCAGGCCGACAGCGCCGATCCGGCGGCCGTCAAGCGCTCGGTCGAACAGGCCGCCAAGGCGCTCGGCGGGCTCGACATTCTCGTCAACAATGCCGCGATCGCGCTTTACGACGCGATCGCCGACGTCAGCGTGGATCGCATCGATGCGCTCCTGAACGTCAACGTGCGCTCGCCCGTGCTCGCGTCGCAGGCCGCCATCCCGTATCTCAGGCAAGGCGGGCGCATCGTCACCATCGGCTCGGCCGGCGCCGAACGCATCGTCGGCGACACGGGCACGGTGTACTACATGACCAAATCCGCGCTGCACTCGTTCACGCGAGGCCTCGCGCGCGAACTCGGGTCGCGCGACATCACCGTGAACCTGGTCCAGCCGGGATCGACCGATACCGACATGAACCCGGCCGACGGCGCCTCCGCCGACTTCCAGCGCTCTCTCAGCCCACTTGGCCGCTATGGCCAGCCGGAGGACATCGCTGCCGCCGTGGCCTTCCTGGCAAGTCCCGCCGCGCGCCACATCACGGGGACCGTGCTCACCGTGGATGGCGGCCAGACCACCTGAGCGCTTGCCGTCCAGGCGTTTCTGCGGCGGGTAAGGAGGCCGATGCCGGCTGGCGCCTCCCGGTACGGTGGAGGTCGGCCAGCGCTTCGGGCTGCCGGACCTGCCATCGTCCGAAATCGTGCTGCACTCCACGCTCACCGACACCAGATCGCGCGAGGCGTTGCGCACGCTGGCGGCGGCATTCCGCGAGCATCGCGGTGCCGCCTCCCGACGACGGATCGCCGGCGGACGAGTTCGCTTTCCCGGTCGCTCCGACGCCGGCCGAGGCCTTCCTAAAGATTATGTTACTCGATCGTGCGGGCCCTATCATGCGATAAGGTCCGGCCACCTACGCAGTCGTCCGGGGAGACCCATTGGACCCACTCTCAGACGTGCTGTCGCTGCTGAAGCCTCACAGCCATCTGTCGGCCGGTTTCGACGCGGGCGGAGAATGGTCGATCCGGTTTTCCGATCAGCACGACACGATCAAATGCTACGCCGTCGTCTCCGGCGGCTGCTGGCTGTCGGTGGAGGGCGTTTCGGAGCCGGTGCGCCTGGAAGCGGGAGATTGCTTCGTTCTGCCGAGCGGGCGACCGTTCCGCCTCGCCAGCGACATGGCACTGGCCCCGGTCGACGCCAAGACGGTCTTTCCTCCCCGGCGGCCCGGCGGCGTCGTCACGGTGAATGACGGCGGAGGATTGTTCCTGGCCGGCAGCCGTTTCGCCGTCCGCGGCAATCACGCGGGAATCCTGCTGCGGATGCTGCCGCCCATCGTGCACATCCGCAGACAGTCGGAACAAGCGGCGCTTCGCTGGTCCGTGGAGCGGATGATGCAGGAGATGCACGAACAGCAGCCCGGCGGCTACCTGATCGCGCAGCACCTCGCCCACATGATGCTCGTCCAGGCCCTGAGATTGCATCTGGAAAAAGGCTTGAACGGCGGCTCCGGATGGTTCGCCGCCCTGGCCGACAGGCAGCTCTGCGCGGCGATCACCGCCATCCACACCAATCCGGCTCATCGCTGGACGTTGCGGGAGCTGGCCGGGCGAGCCGGCATGTCGCGGTCGATCTTCGCCCTGAAATTCAAGGAGATGACCGGCGAAACCGTGATGGAGTATCTGGCGCGCTGGCGAATGCTGCTGGCGGGGGACAGGCTGGAAAACTCCGGCGAACCGGTTTCCACGATTGCCTTGTCCCTCGGCTATGAATCCGAAAGCGCCTTCAGCACCGCCTTCAAGAGGGTGATGGGGTGTACGCCGCGGCAATACGGACATGGTCGTAAGATGCCCGCGCCGGTCTCCGTGAACGGCAGCGACGCGGGCCCTCGCCACCTGAATCACCTGAACAGCTGATTTCGGGACCGCGGCCCTGGCGGGCTCGCCTTCCCCGGGAGCAAGAGGCACGCTCAGCCAGGATCGTGTCGGACCGCCGGCAGCGCGAGAACGTCTCGGCGCCGGTAAGGCGAAATTCCGGACGATCGCGAAGAAAAGCCAGACGTTGCAGAATTGGTCGTGCGGCACCGTGCCCCTATCGTGGGCCGCGTTGATTTTCCGCGAGCGATGCCTTGCCTGATGAACCATCTGCCTACGGCGATACCCGCGCCATGCCCGGGAGCCAAGCAGGCATGCCGCCAACCGCCGCGGCCGCGCTCCCGACGCCTCTCGCGCCGCGCCGGATGGTTCCGGACACCACGATGACCGTCGCCATGCCCGATACGGCCCGGCACGCGGCGATCATCGCCTATCTCGAAAGCCGATAGCCTAAAGCCAAACAGCTTCAAGGAGACGCATTCATGACCGCGTTCACGATCAACGGCCGAAAGGTCGACGTCGCCGCCGAGCCCGACACGCCGCTTCTGTGGGTGATCCGCGAGCATCTGAAGCTCACCGGCACCAAGTTCGGCTGCGGCATCGCGCTTTGCGGCGCCTGCACCGTTCATGTCGACGGAGCGCCGGTGCGCTCCTGCCAGACGCTGCTGCAGGATGTCGCCGGCAGCCAGGTGACGACGATCGAAGGGCTCTCGGCGGATGCCAGCCATCCGCTGCAGCAGGCCTGGATCGCCGAGCAGGTGCCGCAATGCGGCTACTGCCAATCGGGCCAGATCATGCAGGCGGCCGCGCTTCTGGCAAGCAATCCGCAGCCGACCCGCGAAGAGATCGTCGAGCACATGGACGGCAACATCTGCCGGTGCGGAACCTACGGGCGGATCATCAGCGCCATCGAGCGCGCCGCGCAGGAGGCCTGAGCGATGACGAAACCATTCGAGCTTCGCACCACCGCCCTGTCGCGGCGCAGCTTTCTGCTCACGGTCGGCGGCGCCGGCATCGCAGTGGCATTCGGCGGCCTGCCCTCCCCTGCCCTCGGCGCCGAAACCGCGGCGGCGGCGGCGGGCGGCTTCAAGCCCAATGTCTGGGTGACTGTCGGCGCCGACGGCATTGTCACCATCATCTGCCCCGCCTCGGAGATGGGCCAGGGCGTCATGACGTCGCTGCCCCTGCTCATCGCCGAGGACATGGACGCCGACTGGGACAAGGTCCGCATCGTCCAGGCGCCGTCCGACGCGGAGAAATACGGCAATCCCGGCTTCTACGGCATCCAACTCACCGGCGGCAGCGAGACCATGCGCGGCTATTACCAGCCGCTGCGCCTGGTGGGCGCGCAGACGCGCAAGATCATGCTGGCGATCGCCGCCTCCCGGCTGAACGTGCCGGCGGGCGAGCTCACCACCGAACCGAACAGGGTGGTGCATACGCGGTCGGGACGCTCGCTGGGCTATGGCGAGATCGCCGCGACCGGCGAGCTTCCCGATCCGCTGCCGGAGGCGACAGAGGCCGACCTGAAGCCCATCGACCGGTGCCGCTACATCGGCCGCATGGATATCGGCCGCATCGACGTGCCGGCGAAGGTCGACGGCTCGGCACGGTTCGGCATCGATGTCGAGCTGCCGGACATGCTCTACGGCACGGTACTGCGGGCGCCTGTTCCGGGCGAGCAGCCGGAGGCCATCGACGACGCCGCGGCACGCGCCGTCAAGGGCGTCACCAGAATCGTTCCGCTATCTCACGGCGTCGGCATCATCGGCGAGAGCTACGACGCCGCCCGGCGGGCCAGGGACCTGCTCGAAGTCACCTGGAGCAATTCCTCGCGGGTCCGGCGCTACGACAGCCGCCGCCTCGCCGAAGCCTACCGCGACGCCGGCCGCGATCTTGCCCAGCCGGGCGTCGCCGCGCACAGCGAGGGAGACGCCGTCGCCGCGATCGCCGGCGCGGCGCATGTCATCGCCGCCGACTACGTCACCGATCACGTCCACCACGCGACCATGGAGCCGATGAACGCCACCGCGCTGGTGGCGGGCGACACGGTGGAGGTCTGGGCACCGACCCAGGGACCGACCGCGACGCAGGGTTTTGCCGCCGAGGCCGCCGGGACGACGCCGGACAAGGTCAAGGTGCACACCACGCTGCTCGGCGGCGGTTTCGGCCGCAGGGCCGAGGCCGACTTCATCATCGACGCCGTGTCGCTTGCCAGGGAGGTCGAGGGCCGGCCGGTCAAGGTGATCTGGAGCCGCGAGGACGACGTCCGGCACGGCAAATACCGGCCGCTCGCGGCGCAGCACGTCGAGGTCGGCCTCAACGCGGCCGGCAACATCGTCGGCTGGCGCCATCGCGTGGCGGCGGACTCGATCTTCGCCCGCACCATGCCGGAGATGTTCGCAGGCGACGGCGGCCTTGACACGGTCGTCACCGACGGCACGATCTTCAACTACCGCGTCCCCACGCATCTGGTGGAGTTCATCCGCCAGGACAATGGCAGGGACGTCGGCTTCTGGCGCGCCGTCGGCTATGGCCAGAACAATTTCGGCGTCGAATGCGTCATCGACGAGGTCGCCGCCGCCAAGGGTGTCGACCCCGTGGCCTTCCGCCTGGAACTGCTCGGCGACCAGCCGCGCGCACAAAAAGTCGTCGGGGCCGTCGCGGCGATGGCGGAGTGGGAGCGCCCGCGCGACGGCCGGGCGCTCGGCCTCGCCTATACCGACGCCTTCGGCGCGCATTGCGCGCAGGTCGCCGAGGTGTCGCTCGACCGGGAGAGCGGCGAGATCCGGGTGCACAATGTCTGGTGCGTCGTCGATCCGGGGGTGGCGGTCCAGCCGCTCAACATCGAGGCGCAGGTCGCCGGCGCCATCGTGCACGGCGCCAGCCACGCCCTCTACGAGCAGATCAACATCGTCGACGGAGAAGTCCAGGAATCGAATTTCGACACCTACCGGGTGATGCGCATGTCGGAGATGCCGCAGATCCACGTCAGGGTGACGCCGACCCCCGAGAACAAGCCGGCCGGCATCGGCGAGGTCGGGCTTCCGCCGACCGGGCCGGCAATCGCCAACGCCGTGGCGCGGCTCACCGGCGGCGTGCGGCTGCGGCACTATCCGTTCCTGCCGGAGAGGGTGAAGGCGGCGCTCGGCGCCTGATCCGTCCCGGCTCCTACCTGTCCCGCGCGGCCGGCCGTCACGACGGCGTGACGTGACTTTCGACGCGAAAGCTGAAACACCCGTCGCCTCGAATCGACAACGGAGTCGGCAGATGCGGCGGTTTCTCTTCCTGACGGCGTTTTCGGCGATGCCGGCGATCGCCGCATGCACGGCCGACAGCGGCGCCGACATCTACGGTCCGCCCTGCGCCATCCGCGCCTACGAAGCCGGCTTCTGCCCGACCCCGGGCGCCCGCGTGCCGGTGACGGCCGAGCGGGGCCCCATATCGCGCACCGCCTTCGGCGGCGCCCAGGGCGAAAGGCATCGCAGCTACTGACGCTGCCTTTCGACCTCCGGTCCGGTGCCTAGTAGGTCTTGGCGCCGTTGACCATCAGGCGGACCATGTAGAGCGAGGTGGTGCCGCAGATGTAAAGCACGTTGCGCTTCTCGCCGCCGAACACGCAGTTGGCCACGCCCTCCGGCACCTTGACCTTGCCGATCAGCGTGCCGTCGGGATGATAGCAGTGGATGCCGTCCGCCGCGCTCGTCCAGATGCGCCCCTCGGTGTCGAGCCGGAAGCCGTCGAAAAACCCGGCGGTGCAGTCGGCGAAAACGGCGCCGCCGGAGACCTTCCCGGCGTCATCGACATCGAAGACGCGCATATGCGCCGGGTTCTCGTCACCATGGCTGCGGCCGGTGTCGACGACGTAGAGCTTGCTCTCGTCGGGAGAGAAGGCGATGCCGTTCGGCCGCACCATGTCGGTGATCACCGCCTCGACCTCGCCGCTCGCCGGGTCGACCCGGTAGACATGGCAGGCGCCGATCTCGCTCTCGGCCTTGTCGCCCTCGTAGTCGGTGTCGATGCCGTAGGTCGGGTCTGTGAACCAGATCGAGCCGTCCGACTTCACCACCACGTCGTTGGGCGAGTTCAGGCGCTTGCCGCGCCAGCGGTCGGCGATGGTGACGACCGAGCCGTCATGCTCGGTGCGGCTGACGCGCCGGCCGGAATGCTCGCATGTGACCAGACGGCCCTGGCGGTCGACGGTGTTGCCGTTGGAATTGCCGCAGGGGCTGCGGAACACGCTGACATGGCCGTCGGTCTCGTCGTAGCGCAGCATGCGGTTGTTGGGGATGTCGGACCAGACGAGATAGCGCCCGGCGGCGAACCAGGCCGGACCTTCCGCCCAGCGGCAGCCGGTGAACAGCTTCTCCACATGGGCGCTGCCGTTGAACAGCCGCCGGAAGCGCGGATCGAGGATTTCGTAGTAGTCGCTGGCGGCCATGGTCTCCCTCCCCTTGTCGACGTCGGCCGCACCCTATCAACGGCGCTTTCCGGAAGCGAGCCCGCCCTTGCCGATATGCACATGGGCGGCCGTGTCACGGGCACGGCCTTCGCCCTGCGGAATCGCAGAGGGTTAGCGCGGTCGACCGCGTCTCCAGCGGATCGATGTCGAACCCGACAAGCCGCGACATCAGGATGCCGAAGACCAGGGCCATCAGAAGGACGACGGCAAGACGCAGAACAGGCATGGGACACTCCCCTCGAATGAGGAACCCATTGTCGGCCGGGGCGGCTGAACGGGAGCCCGCCGCCGCGTTCAGCATCGGTTCAAGGACATTGCCGAAACGTTAATCCAGCCTGTTCGCGCCGCTCGACTGCTCCTGCAGCCCTGAGCGGGAGGTGTCGGCGAATTGCCATTCCCACGAGCCGGTCCTATGTGTTGGAACCTTTTGGCTCGCTCGGTTCCGGACGCCCATGGCACGCGCCTTCCTCTTCGTTCTCGATTCTTTCGGCGTCGGCGGCGCGGCGGACGGCGCACGCTTCGGCGACGACGGCGCCGATACGCTCGGTCATATAGCGCGCGCCGCGGCCGCCGGCGGCGCGGACCAGCAAGGCCTGCGCAGCGGACCGCTGGCGCTGCCCGTCATGGCCTCGCTCGGGCTCGGCGAGGCGGCCCGCATCGCCAGCGGCAGCAATCCGTTCGAAGGGGCACGGCAGCGCGACGGCGCCTTTTTTGGCGCGGCGGAAGAAGTCTCGATCGGCAAGGACACCATCACCGGACACTGGGAGATCGCCGGCGTGCCCGTGCCCTTCGCCTGGGGCTATTTTCCCGAGACCGTGCCGGCCTTTCCGGCGGAGTTGACCGAAGCGATCATCCGCGAGGGCGGGGTGCCCGGCATCCTCGCCAACCGCCATGCGGCGGGCACCCAGGTCATCGAGGATTTCGGCGAGGAGCACGTCCGCACCGGCAAGCCGATCTGCTACACGTCGGCCGATTCCGTGCTGCAGATCGCCGCGCACGAGACGCATTTCGGGCTGGAGCGGCTCTACCGCTTCTGCCAGACGGTGCGGAAACTGGTCGACCCGCTGAACATCGGCCGGGTGATCGCAAGGCCGTTCTTGGGTGAGACCGCCGCCACCTTCGAGCGCACCCCCAACCGCCGCGACTATTCGGTGCCGCCGCCGGAGCCGACCGTGCTCGACCGTCTCGTGGGGCGGGGGAGCAAGGTGATCGGCATGGGCAAGATCGGCGACATCTTCGCCCATCGCGGCCTCAGCGAAATGCGCAAGGCAGCCGGCAACCTGGCGCTCTTCGACAAGACGCTGGCGGCCATGGACGAGGCGGGCGATGGCGACCTGGTCTTCGCCAACTTCGTCGATTTCGACACCGATTTCGGCCATCGTCGCGACGTGCCCGGCTATGCCGCTGCGCTGGAAGCCTTCGACCGCCGCCTGCCCGAGGCATTCGCCAGGCTGCGGGCCGGCGACCTGCTGCTGCTCACCGCCGATCATGGCTGCGATCCGACCTGGCACGGTACCGACCACACGCGCGAGCGTGTGCCGATCTTCGGCCTGCTGCCGGGCGGCAAAGGCGGATCGGTCGGACTGCGCAAGACCTATGCCGACATCGGCGAGACCGTCGCCGCCCATCTCGGCCTGGAGAAGGGCCGGCATGGAACCCCGTTCGAGAAGACCATAACCGACCATGCCTGAGCTGCCCGAGGTCGAGACGGTCCGGCGCGGCCTGCAGCCGGTGATGGAAGGCGCCCGCATCGCCAGCGTGGAGCTGCGGCGCGGCGACCTGCGCTTCCCCTTCCCCGAGCGTTTCGCCGAGCGCCTGGCGGGAAAGCGGATCGCCGGGCTCGGCCGGCGGGCGAAATATCTGCTGCTCGACGTCGAGGGCGGGCCGGCGGTGGTCTGCCATCTCGGCATGTCCGGCTCGTTCCGCATCGAAAGCGGCGACGACGCTTCGGTGCCCGGAATATTTCATCACGAACGGTCGAAAGCGGCGGCGCACGACCACGTCGTCTTCCATCTGGAGCCGCCAGAGGGCGGGGCGGCGCGCGTGATCTACAACGACCCGCGGCGCTTCGGCTTCATGCTGCTCGCCGAGGATGGGGCCGCCGGCCATCCGATGCTCGCCGGCCTCGGCCCGGAGCCGACCGGCAACGCGCTCGACGGCGCGCTGCTGCGCGAATTGCTGCACGGCCGGATCGCGCCGCTGAAGGCCGCACTGCTCGACCAGCGCACCATCGCCGGGCTCGGCAACATCTATGTCTGCGAGGCACTGTGGCGCGCCGGCCTGTCCCCGCTGCGCGAGGCCGGCAGCATCGCCGGGCGCGGCAAAAAGGCGGCGGTGCGCACCGACACGCTCGCCGACGCGATCCGCGCGGTCATCGCCGAGGCGATCGAGGCGGGTGGCTCGTCGCTGCGCGACCATATCCAGACGGACGGCTCGCTCGGCTATTTCCAGCATTCCTTCTCCGTCTACGACCGCGAGGGCGAGCCATGCCGGCGGCCGGGCTGCGGCGGGCATGTAGAGCGCGTCGTGCAGTCGGGCCGCTCGACCTTCTATTGCCGCTCCTGCCAGAAGTAGGCTAACCCCCGGTCCATCAGAGAGGAGAGATCGCATGGCGTATGAAACGATCCTGGTCGAGACGCGGGGCAAGGTGGGCCTGATCACCCTCAACCGCCCGAAGGCGCTCAACGCGCTCAACACCGAGGTGCTGACCGAACTGCTCGCCGCCGCCCGCGCCTTCGAAGCGGACCCGAGGATCGGCGCGCTTGTGCTGACCGGGTCGGACAAGGCCTTCGCCGCCGGCGCCGACATCAAGGAGATGCAGTCCCAGACCTATGTCGACATGTATCTGGCCGACTTCTTCAGCGGCTGGGAGGATTTCACCCGGCTGCGCAAGCCGATCATCGCCGCGGTCGCCGGCTACGCGCTCGGCGGCGGCTGCGAGCTCGCCATGATGTGCGACTTCATCATCGCCGCCGACACGGCGAAGTTCGGCCAGCCGGAGATCACGCTGGGCGTCATCCCCGGCATGGGCGGCTCGCAGCGGCTGACCCGCTTCGTCGGCAAGTCCAAGGCCATGGACATGTGCCTGACCGGGCGGATGATGGACGCGGCCGAGGCGGAGCGTTGCGGGCTGGTGTCGCGCCTGGTGCCGGCGGGCGAGCTGATCGAGGAGGCGCTGAAGGCGGCCGACAAGATCGCCGGCTTCTCGCTGCCGGCGGTGATGATGGCCAAGGAAGCCGTCAACCGCTCCTACGAGACGACGCTCGGCGAAGGCCTGCGCTTCGAGCGCCGGCTCTTTCACTCGCTGTTCGCCTTCGAGGATCAGAAGGAAGGCATGGCCGCCTTCGCCGAAAAACGCTCGGCGAATTTCCAGAACCGATGAGTCGGGAGGCGGGCCGGAATCGGCGTTGACGGGGCGGCAAAGCTCCTCTATAAGCCGCGCCAGATGAGGGGGTGGCCTGGAGCCGCCCGGTTATTTTGTTGTCTAGGTGATCTTGCCGGACAACCATCACGAGATACGAGAGAGGCACCATGGCCAATACGTCTTCGGCCAAGAAAGCTACGCGCAAGATCGCCCGTCGCACCGCGATCAACAAGAACCGCCGGTCGCGTGTGCGTACCTTCGTGCGCAAGGTCGAAGAGGCGCTGGCCGCCGGCGACAAGGCCGCCGCGGAGGCCGCCTTTCAGGTCGCGCAGCCCGAATTGATGCGCGCCGCCACCAAAGGCGTGCTGCATCGCAACACGGCTTCCCGGAAGGTCTCGCGCCTGGCGCAGCGCCTTAAGACCCTTTCCGCCTGACCTCCACACACGCTTCGCGAGCATGCCGACCCGGCCGCTAAAGGCCGGGTTTTCGTTTGTCATCTAACATCCCGGATCACCCGCCGACCCCTCGTCGACGGGCGGCGCGACGTGCCCGGATGCCGACGCCGCGGCGCCCGCGCGGCCGCTGCTGTTTGCCCCGCACCGCACAAAAATCGGCATCCCGTTGCGGCAGGCGTCGCAATTTGGTCAAAATCCAAAATCCAAGCGTTTTCAGCCTGTTAGTATGATATTATCCACAGGCTGTCCACCACCTGCGGGGATTTTCAGAGGTTTGGGCTATCAGGAAAAAAATTAAAAACTATTTCGCCGACACGCTCCTTCCGAAGACCGCCGGACGGAAGGTGATGATTCATAAGGTCTTGGCCGCGACTTTCGTCTCGGAACGGCCGGAATTCAGCACTTTCGTCGTCGGCTAACTTTAAAAAACAGTTGGCTCGGACCTTGCGGGGCGCCCCCCCGGTTTTGTAAAGTCTCCCTATTGAGAAGACAGGCCTGCGGCCGACCAATCCTAGCAAATGCGGCGGGATGCACAACGCGGAGCGATTCCGTGTTGAGGATGCATGCGTCTTCTCGAGCGACTGACGAGTGGGGTAGCCAACGCGTTTGGGAACGGGTGCGCTTCGGCCTCTGGCCGGAGGGTGCTGGTTGTTGCCCGAGAAGCAGGATCGGTGCGGACCGGTCCGCGCTGCGGTCGGGTTTCAGCACGAGAGCGGTCCGGGGTTCTGCCGCGGATCAAAATGCGGACATTCGTGCCGGCGCGGCGGGCCCCGGCGGCGATACGAGGAAGGAAAGTCGAGGTGGACAACATGCACGGCGGCGCTGGAGGAGAGGCCAAGTCGGGTTTCCTTCTCCCGACGAATCGAGCCGAAGACAAAGGCATGCTGGCAGCGGACGGCGCCGATACTGTCTTCGAACGGGTCAAGACCCAACTCAAGGCGCGACTGGGAAGCGAGGTCTATTCGAGCTGGTTCGGACGCATGAAGCTTGCAGAAGCTTCGAAGGGGCTCGTGCGCATTTCCGTTCCCACCGCCTTCCTCCGGTCCTGGATCAACGGGCACTATCTCGATCTTGTGTCCGACATCTGGAGGCAGGAGGACGCGAGCGTCCTGAAGGTCGAGTTCATCGCGCGCACCGCCACCCGGGCTGCGCTTCCCGCGCCGGAGGCCGACGCCCCGCGCAAGGCCGCGCGGCAGATCCACTCGGCACTGTCGGCCGGCACCACGGCCATGCCGGCCGCGGCGCGCGACCAGCCGCGCCGCCCGCTTTCGGACGCGGAAACCAGGTCGAGCGTGCTCGGCTCGCCGCTCGACCCGCGCTATACTTTCGAATCTTTTGTCGAAGGCTCGGCCAACCGGGTGGCGCTGGCCGCCGCAAAGGCGGTCGCGGAATCGGCCTCGCGCTTCAATCCGCTGTTCCTGCATGCCTCGGTGGGGCTCGGCAAGACGCACCTGCTGCAGGCCATCGCCGCCGAGGCGGTGCGCCAGAACGGCAAGTCGCGCGTCGTCTATCTGACCGCGGAATATTTCATGTGGCGCTTCGCCACTGCCATCCGTGACAACAATGCGCTGACGCTGAAGGAGCAACTGCGCGACATCGACCTCCTGATCATCGACGACATGCAGTTCCTGCAGGGCAAGTCGATCCAAAACGAGTTCTGCCACCTGATCAACATGCTGCTGGACAGCGCCAAGCAGGTCGTGGTGGCGGCGGACCGGCCGCCCGCCGAGCTGGAATCGCTGGAGCCGCGCGTGCGCTCCCGCCTCGTCGGCGGGGTGGCGCTTGAGATGGCGGCGCCCGATTTCGCCATGCGTCTCGGCATGCTGAGGCTGCGCCGGGCCGCGGCCAGGACCGAGGACGGTGCCGGGGAAATCGGCGACGAAATCCTGGAGCATGTCGCCCGCACCGTCACCGGCAGCGGTCGCGAGCTCGAAGGCGCCTTCAACCAGCTGCTGTTCCGGCAGAGCTTCGAGCCGCAGATCACCATCGACCGGATCGACGACATCCTGCGCCACATGTATCGCTCCGGCGAACCGAAGCGGCCGCGCATCGAGGACATCCAGCGCATCGTCGCCCGGCACTACAACGTGTCGAAGACCGAGCTGCTGTCCAACCGGCGCACGCGCACCATCGTCAAGCCGCGTCAGGTTGCCATGTACCTCGCCAAGGTCATGACGCCGCGCTCGCTGCCGGAGATCGGCCGGCGGTTCGGCGGCCGTGACCACACCACGGTCCTGCACGCGGTGCGCAAGATCGAAGACCTCTCGGGCAGCGACAATTCGCTCGCCCAGGAGCTCGAACTGCTGCGGCGGCTGATCAGCGACCAAGCCTGAGCGCATCCGCGGCCGCGGCCGTTTTCCACACAAGCCCGCGGAACGGCCGCCAGGCCGTTCCGCGGGCTTGCCATTGCGAGTCTTTTGCTGTCAGTCTGTTCCGGAGTCCCGCCATAACAGGCGGTTCGGCGGCGACCCTCCGCCGACTGTCAGTGTCAAGCAAATCGAGCCGGTTTCGTCATGCGCGTAGTTCTGGAACGCTCAAATCTCCTCAAGTCCCTCAACCACGTCCACCGCGTGGTCGAACGCCGCAACACGATACCGATCCTGTCCAACGTCATGCTCGCCACGGAAGGCAGCAGCCTCGAGCTGAAGGCCACGGACCTCGACCTCGAGATCACCGAGGCGACGGCGGCGCAGGTCGAGCAGGCCGGCGGCACGACGGTGCCGGCCCACCTGCTCTACGAGATCGTCCGCAAGCTGCCGGACGGTGCCGAGGTGATGCTGCGCACCGACGATGACGGGAATTCCATGTCGGTGGTCGCCGGGCGCTCCAACTTCCGCCTGCAATGCCTGCCGCAGTCGGATTTCCCGCAACTGACGGCGGGATCGTTCTCGCACTTCTTCAGGATGGATTCGGCGGCGCTGAAGAGGCTGATCGACAAGACCCAGTTCGCGATCTCCACCGAGGAGACCCGCTATTACCTCAACGGCATCTACCTGCATGCCGTGGAGGTCGACGGAAAGCTGAAGCTGCGCGCGGTGGCGACCGACGGCCACCGGCTGGCGCGCGCCGAGATGGATGCGCCGACCGGCACGGAGGGCATGCCCGGCATCATCATTCCGCGCAAGACGGTGAGCGAGCTGCAGAAGCTGGTCGACACACCGGACGTGGTGGTGACGACCGAATTGTCGGATACCAAGATCCGCTTCACCATCGGCGGCGTCGTGCTCACCTCCAAGCTGATCGACGGCACCTTCCCCGACTACCAGCGGGTGATCCCGATCGGCAACGACAAGCGGCTGATGATCGACCGGGAGAGTTTCGCCCGCGCCGTCGACCGCGTGTCCACCGTCTCCTCGGAGCGCGGCCGGGCGGTCAAGATCTCGATCGCCGACGCCCTGGTGACGCTGACCGTCAACAATCCGGATTCCGGCAGCGCCACCGAGGAGCTGGCCGCGGACTATTCGGCCGACCCCATGGAGATCGGCTTCAACGCCAAATATCTGCTCGATGTCGCAGCGCAGCTTTCCGGCGAAAACGCCCGCTTCATGCTGGCGGATGCCGGCTCGCCGACGCTGATCCACGACACGACGGATGACGATACGCTCTACGTGCTGATGCCGATGCGGGTGTGAGCCGGACCGACCTCTCGCCTCCCATGTCCGACCATCCGGCGCCGGTCCACCTGACCAGGCTGCGCCTGACCGATTTCCGCAATTACGAGACGCTCGACCTGCCGTTCGAGCCGCGATCGGTGGTGTTTTCGGGCGACAACGGCGCCGGCAAGACCAATCTGCTCGAGGCGATCTCGATGCTGGCGCCCGGGCGGGGCCTGCGCCGCGCCACCTACGAGGAAATGACGCGCGAGGGCAGCGAGGACGGCTTCGCCGTCCATGCGGCGCTCGACGGCCCTTTCGACACCGTCGAGATCGGCACCGGAACCGCCGGCGCGGCCGGGCCCGACGGCGGGCGGCGCATCCGCATCAACGGGGCGCCGGCGAAATCCGCCGAAACCCTGCTCGAATGGGTGCGGGTGGTCTGGCTGACGCCGGCGATGGACGCGCTGTTCACCGGGCCGGCGGCGGACCGCCGGCGCTTCTTCGACCGCATGGTGCTGACGGTCGATCCGGGCCACGGCCAGCGCGCGCTCGCCTTCGAGAAGGCCATGCGCGGCCGCAACCGGCTGCTGGCCGAAGGCGGCCGCGACCAGGGCTGGCTGACGGCGATCGAGGCGCAGATGGCGGAAGCCGGCGTGGCGATGGCGGCGGCGCGGCTGGAGCTGCTCGGCCTGCTCGAGGCGATGATCGGACGCATGCCCGGCTCCGGACCGTTTCCGCAGGCCGATATCGGGCTTTCGGGAACACTCGAGGATGAGATCGCCAAGCGCTCCGCGACCGACGTCGAGGAAAGCTACCGCGAAAGCCTGGCGGCGGCGCGTATGCGCGACCAGGCGGCGGGCCGAACGCTCGAAGGCCCGCATCGCTCCGACCTGCTGGTACGGCACCGGCAGAACGCCATGGCCGCCGAATATTGCTCCACCGGCGAGCAGAAGGCGCTGCTCGTCGGCATCGTGCTGTCGCATGCGCGGCTCGCCGCGGACATGGCGGGCCAGGTGCCGCTGGTGCTGCTCGACGAGATCGCCGCGCATCTCGATCTGCGCCGTCGCGCCGCGCTGTTTTCGATCCTCGATGACATAGGCTGCCAGACCTTCATGACCGGAACCGAATCCGCCCTGTTCTCGGCCCTTGACGGCAAGGCGCAATTCCTGAGCGTCGAGAAGGGCAGGGTAAGCGAGCGCGGATAGCCCGATGCCCGCAGGCCAGGAAAGCCGGCGGTGCGTTTGGGCGTTCGCTAATATCGGTCGGGCTGCTAAACCGGGGTCGGGGTGATTCGCGACGGGGAACTGCGTATGGAGCGCCTGTCGGGGCGTTTTATTCTGCTCTGGGGCTGGCGCCGTGCGCTGGCGGCGTTCCTTGCCGGCGCGTTCGCGGTGCTGGCGCAGGCTCCCTACGATTTTTTCGCCGCCGGTTTCGTTTCCTTCCCGGTGCTGGTCTGGTTGCTGGACGGCGCGTCGCCGCCTGTCGGGGCCACCTTCCTGCGCCGCCTGCGCCCGGCCTTCGCAATCGGCTGGTGGTTCGGCTTCGGCTATTTCCTCGCCGGCCTGTGGTGGATCGGCAGCGCCCTGCTGGTGGAGGCCGAAAGCTTCGCCTGGGCCCTGCCCTTCGCGGTGCTCGGCGTGCCGCTGCTGCTGGCCTTCTTCTACGGCTTCGCGACGGCGCTGGCGCGGCTGCTGTGGAGCGAGGGCATCGGCCGCATCGCCGCGCTCGCCTTCGGCTTCGGGCTCGCCGAATGGCTGAGGACGTTCCTGTTCACCGGCTTTCCGTGGAACGCGATCGGCTACGCCGCCATGCCGGTGCCGGTGCTGATGCAAAGCGTCACCGTGGTCGGCCTTGTCGGTATGGACGCGCTCGCCGTCTTCGTCTTCGCCATGCCCGCCCTGCTCTCCGGCGCGCGCCACCGCGGGATAGGGCTGGCGCTCGCCCTGGCATTGTGCGTGCTGCATGCCGGCTTCGGCATTTACCGCCTGTCCACGGCCGACCGGCCCGACCAGCAAAAGCTTGCGGTCCGGGTCGTCCAGCCCTCGGTGGACATGACCGTGAAATGGAACCCGGAAGAGCAGGACAAGGCTTTCTCCGATCTGCTGCGCCTGAGCGCCGAGCCTGCCGCCGCCGGGCGCGACAGGCCCGCGCTGATCGTCTGGCCGGAGACCTCGGTGCCGTTCCTGTTCACCGACAGACCCGACGCGCTGGCTGCCATCGGCGACACGCTGGCGGACGGACAGATGCTGCTTGCGGGAGCCGTGCGCACCGAAAGCGACGGCACGCGCCGGATGGCGATCGACTACAATTCCGTCTTGGCGATCGATTCCTCCGGAGAGATCGTCGACGCCGTGGACAAGGTGCATCTTGTTCCCTTCGGCGAATACCTTCCCTTTGCAGACTTCTTTGAGCGCATCGGCCTCAAGCAAATCGTCGCCGGCCCCATGAATTTCGCACCCGGAACCTTGCGAAAGGCCATCGACATTCCCGGCGGGTTGGCTGCCGTGCCGTTCATTTGCTATGAAATCATCTTTCCGCAACTGGTAGCAGTTGACGTTACGTCAGCGAATATTATTGTGAACGTCACGAATGACGCATGGTTCGGAGACACGCCTGGGCCCTATCAGCATTTCAGGCAGGCGCAACTCCGCACCGTCGAAACGGGACTGCCACTCGTGCGCGCAGCAAATACAGGCATTTCCGGCGCCGTCGACCAATACGGCCGAGTGATCGACGCCCTTGCGATCAATGCTCGTGGATACTTTGATATAGACCTTTCCATAGCCGCGCAGGCCGTTCGGCCGGCGCTTCCGGCCGCTACCATCGGCCTCGCCATTGTTGCCCTATTCGGCCTGCTTGCGGCAAGCACCTCCGCCAGCCGCCGCTGGCTGCCGAACTGATCCGCAGGCAGACGGACCAACTGCAGACTCGACACCGTATAAAAACCTTAAGTCGCTAACCAGCGAGGGGAAAAAATGAACGGGAGAGACAGCAAGAAAAAGCCGAATCCAACGGATATTCACGTCGGAAGCCGTATCCGGCTCCGCCGGAACATGCTTGGAATGAGCCAGGAAAAGCTCGGCGAGACGCTGGGAATAACATTCCAGCAGATCCAGAAATACGAAAAGGGCACCAACCGCGTCGGCGCCAGCCGCCTGCAGGCGATCTCGGAGGTCCTCGGCGTGCCGGTGTCGTTCCTGTTCGAGGACGCGCCAGGCCAGGACGGGACGGTGCGCGGGCTGGCGGAAGACGCTTCGGCCACCCTCGCCCTGGATTTCGCCACCAGCACCGAAGGCCTCCAGTTGAACAGGGCCTTCGTGAAGATCAGCGACGCCAAGATCCGCCGCAAGATCATTGACTTGGTCAAGGCTCTGGCCGCCGGCGAAAGCGAGTGATCGAAGGCTCGCGGAGCGGCCCGGGCGGCGCCGGCAAGGCAGGTAGTTTGTCGCGCGGGCTTGACGCGCCACCGGTTGCTTCGCTATCCGTCGCCCGCTGAAGCATCCTCCCGATGCAGCTTTCAAGAGGGGACACCCGTGGCGCGCCAGAACTATCTCTTTACATCGGAATCTGTTTCCGAAGGACATCCCGACAAAGTTTGCGACCGTATTTCCGACGAAATCGTCGATCTGGTCTATCGTGAAGCCAAGAAGGCCGGCATGAGCCCCTGGGACGTGCGCGTGGCCTGCGAGACGCTGGCGACGACGAACCGGGTGGTGATCGCCGGCGAAGTGCGCGTCCCCGAGACGCTGCTGAAGAAGGACAAGGACGGCAAGGTGGCGAAGGACGCCGCCGGGAATCCGCTGGTCAATCCGTCGAAGTTCAAGGCGGCCGCCCGCCGCGCCATCCGCGACATCGGCTACGAGCAGGACGGCTTCCACTGGAAGCATGCCAAGATCGACGTGCTGCTGCACGGCCAGTCGGCCGACATCGCGCAGGGTGTCGACAAGGCCCAGGATTCCAACGCCGAAGGCGCTGGCGACCAGGGCATCATGTTCGGCTATGCCTGCCGCGAGACCCCGGAACTGATGCCGGCACCGATCTATTACAGCCACAAGATCCTCGAGAACCTGTCGACGGCCCGCCGCGCCAATTCCAGCGACGCCGGCAGGCTCGGCCCGGACGCCAAGAGCCAGGTGACGGTCCGCTACGTCGACGGCAAGCCGGCCGACGTCACCCAGATCGTGCTGTCCACCCAGCATCTCGACGCCAACTGGGATTCGGCCAAGGTGCGCAAGGTGGTCGAGCCCTACATCCGCGAAGCGCTGGGTGATCTGAAGATCGCCGAGGACTGCAAGTGGTACGTCAACCCGACCGGCAAGTTCGTCATCGGCGGCCCCGACGGCGATGCCGGCCTCACCGGCCGCAAGATCATCGTCGATACCTATGGCGGCGCGGCCCCGCATGGCGGCGGCGCGTTCTCCGGCAAGGACACCACCAAGGTCGACCGTTCGGCGGCCTATGCGGCCCGCTACCTCGCCAAGAACGTGGTGGCCGCAGGGCTGGCCGACCGCTGCACCATCCAGCTCTCCTACGCCATCGGCGTTGCCCAGCCGCTGTCGGTCTATGTCGACCTGCACGGCACCGGCAAGATCGAGGAAGGCAAGCTGGAGGCGGCGCTGCGCGAGGTCATGGACCTGTCGCCCAGCGGCATCCGCAAGCATCTCGACCTCAACAAGCCGATCTACGCCAAGACCACGGCCTACGGCCATTTCGGCCGCAAGCCCGGCCGTGACGGCTCGTTCTCGTGGGAGAGGACGGACCTGGTGAAGGCGCTCAAGCAGGCTGTCGCCTGATCCTTGCACACGTCCCCATGACCGCAACCGGACCGCGCAGCCGCTCGACGGAAGGTTTTTTCGGGCGGCGGCGCGGCAGGCCGGTGCGGTCGCATCAGGCGACCGCGCTCGCCGATGGGCTGGCGCGACACAGGCTTGATCTCTCCAGTCCCGCCCCGGCCGATCTACGCGACCTTTTCCCCGCCGCGGTATCTGCGGTGCGGCTGGAGATCGGCTTCGGCGGCGGCGAGCACCTGCTGCACGCGCTCGAAGCCGAACCCGGCGTCGGTTTCATCGGTATCGAGCCGTTCGTCAACGGCATGGCCAAGCTGATGATGCGGGTCGAAGAGACGCGGCCCGCCAACCTGCGCGTCCATGACGACGACGCCATCCAGGTGCTGGATTGGCTGCAGCCCGGAGGGCTGGAGCGGATCGACCTCTTCTATCCCGATCCCTGGCCGAAGAAGAAACACTGGAAGCGGCGCTTCGTCAGTCTGCAGAATCTCGATCGATTTGCCCGCGTGCTCCGAGGCGGCGGCATTTTTCGCTTCGCGTCCGACATCGACACCTATGTCGACTGGACGCTGCTTGCCTGCCGGGCGCACCCCGCGTTCGAATGGCTCGCGGAGGAAGCAGCCGACTGGCATCGGCCTTTCGACAACTGGCCGGGCACGCGCTACGAGGCCAAGGCGATCCGCGAAGGCCGGCGACCGGCCTATCTCACCTTCCGGCGGCGCTGATCGGGCAAGCGGCCACCGGCGCTCTGGCTGCTGCCGACAGTCGCGTTACCCCGCGGCCGCTACAAAGGCCGCGCGCTGCCATCATGTGCTTGTCAGAAGTGCTTGATCTCGCGGAACCGCTCGGGATCGATTCCGAGCGCCCGCAGGTCGCGGGCGTTGGGCTGGCGGCCATGGTTTACGGCGGAAGCGGCGGCGATGGCGCTGCCGAAGATGCCAATCAACTCGCCGAAAGTGCTACGGCTACGGGTCGACATTGTCCTGTCCTCTGGCATTGTGCAATGCAACATAGATAGGAGGATGCCGGCCGCGGCGCCAGCGAATGGCGCGCAGGGGAGCCATGCGGCGCGCGCATTGCGTGAGAGCCGGGACAGCTGAAGCAATTCTAGCAAAAGTGTGGGCGTGGCTAGTGGGTCAGTTGAAATCCAACTTGGGCCCCGGCACCTACGGTGCCATAGTGAGGGCATGAGGGTTTCGCTCGCCATTCGAATTACGTTGTCATACGTTTTTGGCGTGGTTGGAAGTTTGCTGGCCGTGTCGAGCCCTTCGCCGCAACTTCTTTGGTCGGAGACGTTCTCGTTGTGCGCCGTTTATGTCGCGGCTGGCTTCATAGTGTCTTGGCCGCTGTATCTGGCGGCAGTTGTTGCAGCTTTCGCCTTTCCAATCGCCCTCACTGCAAGGCCGGGAGTGTGGACTTTAGCGGCAGTTTTTGTCGCAGCTAGCTTTTCTTTCCTTACTCTCCCATATAACGGGCACTTCAGATCATTTGCTACACTCGGGGCGCTGGCCGCTGTCCTCGCCGGGATTTGTTTCTACTGCATCAGTTTGACGAAACCGGTGGGTCAGAGTTCAAATTGACCCACTGCCGTTTTGCGTCCGGAGTTGAAAAAAACCAGGAAAGTTAGAGTAGCTCCGGTGAATCGAAGAAAATACTCAAACCGCCGCGAAAACTATGGGATGACATCCTTGATCCGCCGCAGCGGGGCAATGAGCGTTTCGTCGAGCGCGTCCTTGGCCCAGTTGGCAAAATCCTGCGCGTCCTTCACCCGCTTCCCGATCGCGTCCGCCAGGGCTGCGGGCTCCGACTCCGTCTCGCCCTTGCCCTTGTCCACCCGAAGCCTCGCCTTGGCCTTGTAGGTGTCGCTCGCGTTCACCGCGGCGACCACGGCGTCATAGGCGGCCAGCCAGTCCTTGTCGCCCGGCCCGACCTTGCGGTCGACGACGAACTTCGCCGCCTTGAACGCCGCGTCGTAGATGGCGCCCCCCGCCTCCTGTCTGCCGAGCAGCACGTGCTCGACCATGGCCCCGGCGATGAAGGCGTCCGCTTCGAAATGCGTTACCATGCCTCTGGCGTCGCGGAAATCCTGGATGAGATGCGTCACCTCATGGACGATCGTCATCGCCCGGTCGGTTTGCGAGAGGCCGGCATAGACGACGAGAATGTTGTGGCCCGAATGATATTCGCCTTGCGCCTGCGTCAGCATCGAAAGGCCGCCGACGCGGGCCTCGGCGCAGGTGACCTTGCCTGCCTCGACCAGCTTGCGCACCGACAGGTAGTCGATCGGCATGTAGGAGACGCCCGTCTTCGGGCTCTTGAACGCAATCTTCAGGATCGTCGGTCCCGAAAGCGCCTCGAAGACGGGCGCCAGCGCCGCCTCGCCGACCAGAGGCTCCAGTTCGATACCTCCGAACTCCTCGGCCAGTCGTACGTAATAGGTGAGGCGGGCGCGGATGGGCTCCACATCCTTCAGGTCTCTCTTGGTGCCTTTGACGAACTCGGCGATCGCGTTGGCCTGTTTTTCCGTTATCTTCTTCCGGCCCCTCATCATCGGCGCGATGATCGCGTCGATGTCCCAGGCGCGCAGCTTGTAGTCGGCCTTTTCCTTCGTTCTTGCCTTCCAGCGGTCCGCAATGCCCCGGTCGAACGCAGCTATCCTGTCGTAAAGCTCACCCATTCGAGAAACATCCTTCTCTCGCGCCGATGCCAGCAAGCAACACTACAACGAAAATGAGGCGTTTTCTTTTTCCGTTATGGAAAATACTTTTGTAAACCCCGGCATATTCACTGCTCGACATCGGGACGGCCGAGCCGGCCGAACTGCATTCCTTCGCAACACTGCGCAGGGCTTCATTCGCCTCACGGCACTTGAAAAGCCGCGACCGCTAGGCTATTTGGGGTACAAATTCTTGGTCGGTATGGAGAAGAGTGGGTCCACCCGGTCCCGCTCTTTTTTGTTACCCGACCCGGTGGAGCACAAATGACGGCCGAAAACGGCGTACAGGACGACCGCATCATCCGCGAGAGCGGGACCGAGGCACGGATCGCGACGATCATCGCGCCGGTGCTGCGCGCCATGCAGTATCGGCTCGTGCGGGTCCGCCTGACGGGGCAGAACGGGCTGACGCTGCAGATCATGGCGGAGCGCGAAGACGGCACCATGACGGTCGAGGACTGCGAAGAGGTGAGCCGGGCGGTATCGCCAGCCCTCGATGTCGACGATCCGATCGACAAGGCGTATCATCTGGAAGTGTCGTCGCCGGGCATCGACCGGCCGCTGGTGCGCAAGTCGGATTTCGCGACCTGGAAGGGCCATCTCGTCAAGGTCGACACGTCGGTCCTCGTCGCCGACCGCAAGCGTTTCCGCGGCAGGATCGAGGAGGCGGACGAGGACGGCATCGTTATCGCCCGCGACCAGCCGGCCTATGGCGACGAGCCGACCGCGCGGATACCGTTCGAGACGATCGCCGAGGCGCGGCTGATCCTGACCGACGATCTCGTCCGCGACGCGCTGAGCAAGGACAACAGGGCCCGCAAGGAGGCGCGCAGGCGCCAGAGCGAGGCCGACCAGGACAACGAAACAGAAGAGTGAATGGACGGCCGGCGGATCCGGCACGGTTCAGGGAGACGACAAAATGGTAGTCAGTGCGAACAGGCTCGAGCTGCTGCAGATCGCCGACGCGGTCGCGCGCGAGAAGTCGATCGACAAGTCGATCGTCATCGCCGCCATGGCCGACGCGATCCAGAAGGCGGCGCGCTCGCGTTACGGCCAGGAGACCAACATCCGCGCCGACATCAACGCGAACACCGGCGAGATGAAGCTGCAGCGACTGATGGAAGTGGTCGAGACGGTCGAGGATTATGCGACGCAGATCGCGCTGTCGTCGGCGCGCGAGCGCAATCCCGACGCCGAGATCGGCGACTTCATCGCCGAGCAGCTGCCGCCGATGGATTTCGGCCGCATCGCCGCCCAGTCGGCCAAGCAGGTGATCGTGCAGAAGGTGCGCGAGGCCGAGCGCGACCGACAGTACGACGAATACAAGGACCGCATCGGCGAGATCGTCAACGGCACGGTCAAGCGCGTCGAATACGGCAACGTCATCGTCGACCTCGGCCGCGGCGAGGCGATCATCCGCCGCGACGAGCTGATCCCGCGCGAGAACTACAAATATGGCGACCGCGTCCGCGCCTATGTCTACGACGTGCGCCGCGAGCAGCGCGGCCCGCAAATCTTCCTGTCGCGCACCCATCCGCAGTTCATGGCGAAGCTGTTCACCATGGAGGTGCCGGAGATCTATGACGGCATCATCGAGATCAAGTCGGTCGCCCGCGACCCGGGCAGCCGCGCCAAGATCGCGGTGATCTCCCGTGATTCCTCGATCGACCCGGTCGGCGCCTGCGTCGGCATGCGCGGTTCGCGCGTGCAGGCGGTGGTCGCCGAGCTGCAGGGCGAGAAGATCGACATCATCCCGTGGTCGCCATCGGCCGCGTCCTTCATCGTCAACGCGCTGCAGCCTGCGGAAGTCGCCAAGGTGGTGCTCGACGAGGATGCCGAGCGGATCGAGGTGGTGGTGCCCGACGACCAGCTGTCGCTGGCGATCGGCCGGCGCGGCCAGAACGTGCGGCTCGCCTCGCAGCTCACCGGCTGGGACATCGACATCCTCACCGAGCAGGAAGAGAGCGAGCGGCGCCAGAAGGAGTTCGTCGAGCGCTCGAACCTGTTCATGGAAGCGCTCAACGTCGACGAGATGGTCGGCCAGGTGCTGGCCTCGGAAGGCTTCACCAGCGTCGAGGAGGTCGCCTATGTCGATGCCGACGAGATTTCCTCGATCGACGGCTTCGACGAGGACACCGCCAGCGAGATCCAGGCTCGCGCCCGCGACTATCTTGCGAAGATCGAGGCCGAGCACGATGAGAAGCGCAAAACACTCGGCGTGGAGGACGAGCTGCGCGAGATCCCGGGCATGACCACTGCCATGATGGTGACGCTGGGCGAGGACGGCGTGAAGACGATCGAGGACTTCGCCGGCTACGCCGTCGACGATCTGGTCGGCTGGAAGGAACGTAAGGACGGCGAGACCAAGACCTATCCAGGCGTGCTCGCGGCGCATGAGGTGTCGCGCGCCGACGCCGAGAACATGGTGCTGGCGGCCCGGCTCAAGGCCGGCTGGATCACCGAGGACGAGGCCGCCGTCGAAGAAGACGCCGTGGCGGCGGACGCGTGAGGTGACCCATCGCCAGGCAACCCCTTCTCGACGAGATGAACGATCGCACCTGCATCGTTTCGCGCGAACGGCGCGAGCCGGATGAGCTGATCCGGTTCGTCGTCGCTCCCGACGGCACGGTCGTACCCGATCTCAAGAGAAAACTGCCCGGCCGCGGTTGCTGGGTGAGCGCCGATCGCCTACATGTGGAGAAGGCGGTCGCGAAGAACCTTTTCGCGCGCGCCTTCAAACGGCAGGTCGGCGTCCCTCCCGCCCTCGCGGACATGGTGGACGGCATTCTTGCCCAATCGGCGCTCGGGGCTGTCGGGCTCGCTCGCAAGGCGGGGGCGGTTGCATTGGGTGCCGCGAAAGTCGACAATGCGGTGCGCAGCGGCGAAGCGCTGCTCGTGCTGCATGCCACGGATGCCTCTCCGGACGGTGTCCGCAAGGTAACCCAGGCCAGGCGAGCGACCGCCCATCTCGGCGGACCGGAAATCCGTGCCTACAAACTTTTCTCGGAAGCCGAATTGGGTTTGGCATTGGGCGGCACAAATGTGATACATGCTGCCGTTCTCGCGCAGGAAGCGGGAAGAGCGGCTGCACGGCGCGTGGCGGCGCTCGACCGCTACCGGGGCGGATCCCCGGATGATGAAGCGATGTTTGCGGCGATCGCCGAAGACGAGACAGCCGCAGAGGATATGGAATGAGCGATACGAAATCCGGCGACGACAACACGTTGACCGTCAACACCAAGAAGACGCTGAGCCTGAAGCCGGCCGGCGTCACGCAGGGCACCGTGCGCCAGAATTTCTCGCACGGCCGCACCAAGCAGGTCGTCGTCGAGACCAAGAAGCGCAAGTTCTCGATGCCGGGCGAGCGTGCGGAACCGCATCAGCAGGCACCCGTGTTCACGCCGCGCCCGCAGACGCCGGCCGCCCCGCCGCCGCCTGCGCGTCCGCAGGTCGCGGCGCCGCAGCCCGCCGCGCCGCAGGCCGTTGCGCCCGCTCCCCAGAGCCCGCC
>NZ_PXYK01000027.1 GCF_003012745.1 Kumtagia ephedrae
TCGACCACCCAAGCTTCACCGAGCGGGCGCCGAAACTCGGCGGGCTGATCGAGTTCTACCGCTCGCCGGCGCGGCTGCAATGGTCGCCGACCGGCACCAACGTGCCGGACTATCCGAAGCTGGCGCAATTGTGGTGGCAGGCGATCGGCGACGCCTCGTCGGGGGCCAAGAGCGCGCAGGAGGCGATGGATTCGCTGTGCGCCGAGCAGGAGAAGGTGCTCGGCCGCCTCGAGCGCGCCGGCGTGCTCGGCGACACCGGCCCCAAACTCGCCGACGAGCACGACCTCGCCTACTGGAACGCCGAAGCCGTCAAGGCCGGCAACCTCGCACCCCAGCTCAAGATCGACAACGAGAAGGAAAAGCCCATCACCGTCAACTATGACGAACTGGTGAAGAGCTGGTCGAAATAGGCTGCTCCATGAGTGGGGGCGGCTTCAGCCGCTCCCGCTCTGGACATCGTTCTGCTCCGCCGGGCGTGTCGCTGCCGCCACGGCATGGATCCTATGGTCTCCGCGACGGACCTTCGGTCCTGCTCCGCCATAGGATGACGAAGGCAATGGGGTTCACAGCCAATCGCCAACGCTGGAGATTGGCGGAAACGCCCTTCACTTCATTATCCTGGGCGAAGCAGGACCGTAGGTCCGTCGCGGAGACCATAGGATCCATGCCGCGCCGGTGACGAAACGCTCCAGCGGCTCAGGATGCCGCCAGGTGGCAAGTATCATAAAATTATTTTCCAAATGTGCGTGAGCGGGCGTGCTCCTGGCAATGTCCTATAGAAGGATAGAAGTGAGTCCGACACATACCCCTTATCCAACTTTGCTTTCGCCGATCCTCCATCGTATCCAAGACAAGAAAATTATTTACAAAACACACTCGTTTGTCTAGGAGAGGACCGGGGCTGCAACGGCTTTCGCGCCGGAACCGCGGCGCAACGACAACCACCTGACCGGGGATGGACACCATGGCACTCGTGACGATGGGGCCGCTGCTGAAGCGCGCGCAGGCGGCACGCTACGGCATCGCCGCCTTCAACATGATCGACTACAACAGCGCCCGTTCGATCGTCGAGGGCGCGGCCGCGCTCGATGCGCCGATCATCGTCCAGGTCTCGGTCAAGACGATCAAGCACTGGGGCTACAAGGCGATCGCCGGCTGGGTGCGCATGCTGGCCGACGACGTCGACGTGCCGGTGGCGCTGCATCTCGACCATTGCAGCGACGCCGATGTCATCCGCCGCTGCATCGACGCCGGCTGGACCTCCGTCATGTTCGACGGCTCGGCGCTGCCGTTCGCCGAGAACCGGGCGCGCTCGCAGGAGATTTATCGCATGACCGAGGCGGCGGGCGTCGGGCTGGAGGCCGAGATCGGCGCCATCGGCGGCGTCGAGGACGACAAGTTCGTGGCCGAGGATGCGGCGATCCTCGCCGACTACGACGAATGCGTGGCGTTCGTGAAGGACATGCCGAACCTCGCGGTGTTCGCGCCGGCGATCGGCACGGCGCACGGCTTCTACAAGGGCCAGCCGAAGATCGCCTACGACCTTCTGGCGCGGATAACCGCGGCGGTTCCCATCCCGATCGCGCTGCATGGCGGCACTGGCCTCAGCCAGGAGCAGTTCGACCGCTGCATCGCCAATGGCTGCGCCAAGGTCAACATCTCCACCATGCACAAGCATCGCTTCATCGAGGGCTTTGTCGGCGTGCGGACCGAGAAGCCGAAACTGGAGGAGCCGCTGCCCTTCATCGCCGGCCAGTACGAGGCGATGAAGAAGGACGTGCTCGACATGATCAGGGCCTTCGGCTCGGCCGGCAGGGCGGCACATGCGGCGGGCCTGGAGGCCCGGCCGTGATGCAGGCGCTGATCTTCGACTGCGACGGCGTGCTCGTCGACACCGAACGCGACGGCCATCGCATCGCCTTCAACCAGGCCTTCGCCGAGCTCGGCCTGGGTACCGAGTGGAGCGTCGCGCGCTATGGCGAGCTGCTGACGACGGCGGGCGGCAAGGAGCGCATGCGCCGTCATTTCGACGAGACGGGATGGCCGGCTGGACATCCGGACAGGGATGCGCTGATCGCGGCGATCCACCGGCTGAAGACCGACATCTTCATGCGCCTCATCCGCACCGGCGAACTGCCGCTCAGGCCGGGCATCCGGCGCATCGTCGACGAGGCGATTGCCGCCGGCATCACGCTGGCGGTCTGCTCGACCTCCAACGAGAAGGCCGTGCAGGCGGTGGTCGACGTCATGCTGGGGCCGGACCGGTCGGAGAGGATTGCCGTCTTTGCCGGCGACGCCGTCGCCGCCAAGAAACCTGCGCCCGACATCTACGATCTGGCGGCGACGACGCTCGGCCTGACGCCGTCGCGCTGCCTGGTGGTCGAGGACAGCAACAACGGCCTCAGCGCCGCCAAGGCGGCCGGCATGCGCTGCATCGTCACCGTGTCGTCCTATACGGGCGCGGAGGATTTTTCGCGCGCCGACCGGGTCGTGCCGGATCTCGACGCCGGCGGGATCGATATCGCCGTGTGCCGGGCGCTGGTCGAGGAACCGGCTGCCGCCTGAGGTCGCTCGTCAGGGTGGCCGTCGGGCTTGTGCCCTTCGGGCTCAAGCGGCGATTGCAGATGCGGCGTTCCCCCTCTCCGTCTCGCCCTACGGGCTCGACACCTCTCCCCCACTTGCGTGGGGGCGAGGAACCCAGGCTGGAGGAGCGCCGCCTTCGCGGCAGCGGTTCCTCGCCCCACGAATGTGGGGAGAGGTGTCGAGGGCGAAGCCCGAGACGGAGAGGGGGAGCGCCATTGCCAAAATAGCCACGGCTCCGGACCCCGCGGCGCCGGCGCCGTCTCAGCCGGTCTTGCCGCCGCGCCGGCGATAGCGCCTTTCCAGGGCCGCGCCGGTGGTGCGCAGGCCTTGGGCGGTTCGTTCGCCCGTGCGGAACAGCGTCGCGACATAGAGCAGGTCGATCAGGAAGAGCTGGCTGAGACGGCCCTCCAGGAAGTCGCCGTGCAGCGGCACGAGCTGATGGCCGGCGCTCCAGGTGATCAGGGCGACCGTGCCGGCGCTGGCCACGTCCGAGGCGGCGTTGCTGGTGATGGCGATCGTCGTCGCGCCATTGTCGCGGGCCAGAACCAGCGCGTCGGCGACCGTCTCGGTGGTTCCGGTGTGCGAGACGCCGACCATCACGTCGCCCGCCTGCAGCGTCGCCGCGACGATCGTCTGCGTATAGCCGTCGCGATAGCTGGTCGCATCGAGGCCGGCCTTCATGAACAGATGCGCCGCCTCGTCGCAGATCGCGGCGGCGCCGCCGACGCCGACGAAGACGATCTTGCGCGCCTTCCGCAAGGCCTCGACCGCGAGCTCCAGCCGGTGCGCGTCGAGCATGCGCTGCGTGCCGTCGAGGCCGGCCATCAGCAGCGAGGCGAGCTTGCCGCTGGTGCTGACAAGCGAGTCGGTCTCGTCGATCTCCAGCGGCAGGTTGACGAAGGCGCTGCGGTTGCGCGTTCCCTCGGCCAGCGACAGCTTCATGTCGGGGTAGCCGCCATAGCCGAGCGCGCGGCTGACGCGGCTGATCGTCGCCTCGCTGACGCCGAGGGTACGGCCGAGCTCGGTGATCGAGCTGTCGAGGCGCTTGTCGGAATTGTTGCGCAGGAAGTCGGCGACGATGCGCTCGGACTTGCGCAGCGTGCCGTAACGCTCCTGGATGCGCTCGAGGAGGTCGCTATGCCTGAGATCAGGGGTCGAGGGCGTGTCCGTCATGCGCGCTTCGTCATGTCAGAGGGCGCCGCAAACGGCGGCATGGGCCGCTAACTATCATCTCTATCTGTAGAAGAAAAGTTTACCCGCAATCGGTCGACGCGTCGGCGCCGGCGGCCAGCCGGGGGCGATGCGGCGCCGGCGGGATGGCGTTGGCGTCCCCTTCGGGTGGATGCGACGAATGTGAGACGGTGTCTGAAAGAAATTTTCCGAATTGTCCGCGCTCCAAGATGAGCGGTCCGGCGCCTTGCCCTTCGGATGCATGCTTCTCGGCGACGATTTTCCGATTTGAGGGGCCATAAAAAGTAACGTCTATAGTCTGTTAACGGGTTTCTTCTGGTGTGCCGGCAAGGTGGTCGGGGATATGGTCCGCAATCTTGAAGAAAATTTTCTCGACAAGGCGAGGGTGGAATGTTAGGCAGGTTTCCATCGGAAAATCATGGAAATCCGGGGAGTGAGCATCCATGTCAGCGCAGGCCAGCAAGGCGAACGCCCCTTCGCGGGCGCTTCTGGAAAAACTTTTCAGGACGGCCTACAAGATCCGCGTTTTCGAGACCGAGGGCATCAAGCTCTACCGCCAGGGCCTGATCCGTGGCTATTTCCACCCCTATCTCGGCCAGGAGGGCATCGCCACCGGCGTCTGCGCGGCGCTGAGCGAGGGTGACTTCATCGCCTCCACCCATCGCGGCCACGGCCACTGCATCGCCTGGGGCGCGGACGTCAACCGCATGGTGGCCGAGCTGCTGCAGAAGGAGAGCGGCTATTGCCGCGGCTATGGCGGGTCGATGCACATCGCCGACATCAGCGCCGGCAATCTCGGCGCCAACGGCATCGTCGGCGCCGGCACGCCGCTCGGCGTCGGCGCCGCGCTCGCCGCGCAAATCAAGGGTTCCGATGCGGTGACCGTCACCTTCACCACCGACGGCGCCTCCAACAACGGCACCTTCCTGGAATCGCTGAACCTCGCCGCCATCTGGAACCTCGCCTTCGTGCTGGTCATCGAGAACAACCAGTACGCGGTGTCGACCCGCATCGAGGAATCGACCCGCGAGGTCGAGCTCTACAAGCGCGGCCTCAGCATCGGCGTCGAGAGCCACCAGGTGGACGGCAACGACCCGCTCGCCGTCTACAACCTGACGCAGCAGGCGGTGGAGAAGTGCCGCCGCGGCGAGGGGCCTATCCTGATCGAGGCCAAGACCTACCGCCACATGGGCCACCATGTGAACGACCCCGGCAAGTACATGCCGGCCGACCGGCTCGCCTATTACAAGGAGCGCGACCCCGTCGACCGCGCCCGCAACGCGCTGGTCGAGATGGCCGATGTCGACAAGGCGGAGATCGACGCGATCGAGAGCGAGATCAGGCAGGAGTTCGAGGACGCCGTCGTGTTCTCGAAGGCGAGCCGCGAGATCTCGCTCGCCGAGTTCCGCGAATTCGTCGAAGCCTACTGAGTTTCCGGGGAGAGAGAGCCATCATGGCCAGAGAAATCATGTATCGCGATGCGCTGCGCGAGGCCATCGACGAGGAGATGGAGCGCGACGCCACGGTGTTCATCCTGGGCGAGGGCATCGCCGAGCGCGGCGGCTCCTACAAGGTCACCGAGGGCCTGCTGGCGAAATACGGGGCCAAGCGCGTGCGCGACACACCGATCGCCGAGGCCGGGATGATCGGCGTCGGCGTCGGCGCGGCGATCGCCGGCGCCCGCCCGATCGTCGAGATACTCTATATCGACTTCGCCATGCTCGGCATGGACATGCTGGTCAACCAGGCGGCAAAATTCCGGCTGATGACCGGCGGCGACGGCCGCGTGCCCTTCGTCATGCGCACCCAGGGCGGCACCGGCGGCGGCGTCGCGGCGCAGCACTCGCAGAGCCTGGAGGCGCTGTTCTACCACATTCCGGGCCTGAAGGTGGTCATGCCGTCGACGCCGGCGGATGCCAAGGGCTTGCTGAAATACGCGCTCAGGCAGTCCGATCCGGTGATGTTCCTGGAGCACAAGCATCTCTACATGACCAAGGGCCTGGTGCCCGACGACGAGCACGTCGTCGAGTTCGGCAAGGCCGACATCAAGCGGCCGGGCAGCGACGTCACCCTGATCGCCTGGTCGAACATGGTGCCGCGCGCGCTCGAAGCCGCCGCCAAGCTGGCCGAGCAGGGCATCGAGGCGGAGGTGCTCGACCCGCGCACGCTGGTGCCGCTGGACAAGCAGGCGATCCTCGCCTCGGTTGCCAGGACCAACCGCGTGGTCATCGCGCAGGAGGCCGTGCGGCGCGGCGGCGTCGCCTCCGACATCGCCTCGATCATCCAGGAGGAGGCCTTCTTCGAACTCGACGCGCCGATCGAGATCGTCGCCGGGCTGAACATACCGATCCCGTTCAATCTGGAGCTCGAGAAGGCAAGCGTTCCGCAGGTCGACGACATCGTCGCCGCCGCCCGGCGGGCGCTGCACGCCAAGCCGCTCGCGCTGGCCGCCGAGTGACGGGGGACACGACGATGGCTCTTCATGTGCTGGAAAAGCTCGCCGCGACCAACCCCGACTGCGAGATCTGGTGGGATTCCTCGCCGCTGATCTATGCCGGCTGGAAGGCGGCCGTGCTGAAGGACGCGCCGGCGGCCAAGCGGGCGGAGTGGGAAGCGCAACTCGCCCGCCTGTTCGGCGCCGGCCACGCGGCCGAAACGGGCGAGATGGGGTTTCGCGGCGTCACCACCAACCCGCCGCTCTGCCTGCAGGCGATCCAGGCCGATCCCGCCTTCTGGGCCGACGAGATCCGCAGGCTCGCCGCGCAGAGCGAAGCCGGCGACGTCGAAGGCATCTACTGGGCGATCTATCTCGACGTGGTGCGCCGCGGCGCGGCGATGATCCGCAAGGTGTTCGACGTCTCCGGCGGAAAATACGGCTACGTCTCGGGCCAGGTCGATCCGCGCTTCGTCTCCGACGGGGCGCGCATGCTGGAGCAGGGCCTTGAGCTTGCCGCGATCGCGCCCAACGTGATGGTGAAGATACCCGGCTCCAGGGAAGGCTACGAGGTCATCGAGGAACTGACGGCGCGCGGCATCCCGACCAACAACACGACCTCCTTCACCGTGCCGCAATATGTCGCCTGCATGGACGCAGTGTCGCGTGGGCTGGAGCGCGCCCGGGCGAACGGCGTCGACCTGTCGCGGTGGCGCTCGGTCATCACCCACATGTCGGCCCGGCTCGGCAATGTCGGCGACCTCAAGGCGCAGGCCGAGGCGCGCGGCATCGCGCTGTCGCCCGAGGACATCATTCACGGCGAGCTGGCGGTGCTGAAGCGGGCCTACCGCTACGGCCGCGAGCGCAGCCATCCCAGCAAGATGCTGCAATGCTCGATGCGGGTCGCCGACAGCGGCCCCGGCGGCACGGCGTCGAGCTGGCACATCGCCAAGATCGCCGGCGGCGATTTCGTCTACACCTGCCCGCCCGGCTACATCGCCCAGCTCATGCAGGCCGAGGACCGCCTTCCTCCCTTCGATGCGGGCGCGATCGACGAGGACGCTCCAGCCGAAACCTTGGAGAAGCTGATGCGCATTCCGTATTTCCGCCAGGCCTATGAATTCGACGGCATGAAGCCGGAGGAGTTTTCGCGCTTCGGCGCCTTCGCCAGCACGGCGGCGGAGTTCGCGGCCGCCACCCGCAAGACGGTGGATTTCGTCGCCCAGTCGGTCGAAACCGCGCTGCGCCGCGTCGCCTGAGGGAGGAACCGTCATGGCACGTCCCATTCTGATGCCGCAGGTCGGGCAGGATCTGACCGAAGGCAAGGTCACGGCGCTGAACGTCAAGGTCGGCGATACGGTAGGGAAAGGCGACATCGTCGCCGAGGTGGAGTCGGAGAAGGCGGTGTTCGAGGTGGAGGCCTTCGAGACCGGCACGGTGCTGGAGATCCGCTGCGCGGTCGGCGGGATGGCAACCGTGCTGGAACCGCTGATCATGGTCGGCGAGGAGGGCGAGACCGTGCCGAGCGTGCCTGCCGCCGGCTTCTCCGGCGAGGACGCCCAGGCGATCGTCGGCAAGGCCGCGGAAAGCGTCGCCGTCCTGCCCGTCGAGGCCGGCCACCAGGCCGAGGCCTTGCTCAGGACCGGGACGGGCGGCTCCTCGCCGCTCGCCCGCCGCATCGCTGCCGCCGCCGGGCTCGATCTCGCGGCGATCCAGGGCAGCGGCCCGCGCGGCGCCGTCGTCAAGCGCGACGTCGAAGCCTATCAGCGCAGCGGCAAGGGCGGCCCGACCTCCGTGGTCGCCTTCAGCGGCGGACCGGCGCGCCCTGCTGCGGGCGGAACACTGCCGCTGCGCACGCTGCAGTCCGGTACCGGCGATCCCGTCGTCTTCATCCACGGTTTTGGTGGCGAGCTGTCGGCCTGGCGGCCGCTGCTGGCGCATCTCGGCCTCGCCAATCCGGTGCTTGCCCTCGACCTGCCCGGGCACGGCTCCGCGGCCGGCGTGACGGCGAGCGATTTCGAGGCGCTGGTCGCCGCGGTCCATGGCGCCCTGGCCGCCGACAAGGTCGAGCGCCTGCACCTGGTCGGCCACTCGCTGGGTGCCGCGGTCGCCGCAAGCATCGCCGGCGGCGGCGACCTGGACGTGCGCTCGCTGTCGCTGCTTTCGCCGGCCGGGCTCGGCCCGAAGATCAACGGCGACTATGTCGCGGGCTTCCTGTCGGCAAGCTCCGAGGCGGCGCTGAGGGTGTGGCTCGAGCTGCTGGTCCACGATCCGGCGACCCTTCCGGGGGTGCTGGTGCGGGCGACGCTTGCCGGTCGCGACGGCACGGCCATGGTCGACAACCAGGCGAGGCTGGCAAGCGGCGTCTTTGCCGGCAGCACGCAGCTGTTCTCGGTGCGCGACGCGCTGAAGCGCTTCGGCGGGCCGACCCGCGTCATCGTCGGCACGGAGGACCGGATCATTCCGGCGGCGCAGGCCGAAGGCTTGCCGGCGCATGTGGCGCTGCACCGGCTGCCGCAGGTCGGCCACCTGCCGCAACTCGAGGCCGCCGCGCTGGTCGGCCGCCTCGTCACCGAAACCGTCCGAAGCGCCGGCTGATCCGGCGCTTCTCCTCCCGGCCCTGCCGCGCGCCGTTCCGGCGCGTGGCGGCGGTCGGTTCCGGATCGCGGTCGTACCCGCCCCGGCTTCAGCGTCTGAAAGGAAGGCCCGATGTCGGCCTATGACGTCATCATCGTCGGTGCCGGTCCCGGCGGCTATGTCGCCGCCATCCGGGCCGGCCAGCTCGGGCTGCGCACGGCGATCGTCGAGCGCAGCCATCTCGGCGGCGTCTGCCTGAACTGGGGCTGCATTCCGACCAAGTCGCTGCTGCATTCGGCCGAGCTGCTCGACGGCCTGCGCCGCGCCTCGACCTTCGGCATCGGCGTGGCCGAGCCTTCGGTCAGCTTGGCGAAGATGGTGGATCGCTCGCGCGCGGTGGCGGCCCAGCTCAATTCGGGCGTCCAGTTCCTGCTGCGCAAGAACAAGGTCGACACGATATGGGGCGAGGCCGAGATTTCGGAGCCAGGCCTGGTGCGCGTGCGACCCTCTATCGTCGATGCGCCGAAGGGCGCGCTGCCGCCCGGCGACTACCGCGCGGCGCATGTGATCGTCGCCACCGGCGCGCGCGAGCGCCGCCTGCCGGGCATCGAGCCCGGTGGCGAGCGCGTGTGGTCCTATCACCATGCCATGACCTTGGCAGTTGTCCCGGCCTCGCTCGTCATCGTCGGCGGCGGCGCCATCGGCGTCGAGTTCGCCAGCCTCTATGCCACGCTCGGCACGATGGTCACGCTGGTCGAGCGTATGCCCCGCCTGCTGCCGCAGGAGGACGCGGAGATCGCCGAGCTGATGGCGAAGGCGTTACGCAAGAAGGGCGTCGAGGTGATCTGCGGCGCCGGCGTCTCCAGCCTGATCCCGGCGGCGGACGGCGTCACTGCCGTGATCGCCGACGCGCAGGGCGAAACCCGCCGGGTCGCGGCGGAGCGGCTGCTGTCGGCCGCCGGCGTCGTCGCCAACATCGACGGCCTCGGGCTGGAGCGGCTTGGCGTCGACGTCAGAAACGGCGCGATCGCGGTCGACGGCGCCGGGCGCACCAACGTTCCCGGCCTCTACGCCATCGGCGATGTCGCCGGCGCGCCGATGCTCGCCCACAAGGCCGAGCACGAGGGCATACGCTGCGTCGAGGCGATCGCCGGACGGCCCACCCATGCGGCGGCGGGGCCGGTGCCGTCCTGCGTGTTCTCGCATCCGCAGGTGGCGTCGGTCGGGCTGACGGAAGAGGCGGCGGCGGCCGCCGGGCTCGCGGTCGATGTCGGGCGTTTCGGTTTCCGCGGCAACGGCAAGGCGGTGACGCTCGGCGAGACCGACGGGCTGGTGAAGGTGCTTTGCGAGCGCGGCAGCGGGCGCCTGGTCGGCGCCCACATTATCGGTCCGAGCGCCAGCGAACTCGTTCCGGTGTTCTCGCTGGCGCTGACGCTCGGCGCCACGCGCGACCAGGTGCTGGCGACGGTGTTCCCGCATCCGACCCTGTCGGAGGCGCTGCAGGAGGCCGTGCTGGCTTCCGACGGCCGCGCCATCCACGCCTAGCGGGATGTTATCGAAATGAATCGGAATCCGGTTCCATCTATCTGTTTTTGCAGCATGATCCTTGTTCGAAACGCCTTCGATTGCTCAGGCTCATGCCCTGATGCTGGATGAAATGTGGATGAAGCCGATCATCCGACTCCAATTCTTCGTCTTTTCCGCATAGTTCCGGAAAGACTTCGGGATCACGCATCAGAGGACATGGCCGCGATGGACATCGGGACGACAACGGGTGCCAGGGGAACGATCATCTTCGATCTCGACGGGACGCTGGTCGACAGCGTGCCGGACCTCGCCGGCGCGCTCGACAGCCTGATGGCGGAAAAGGGCCTCGAGGCGATCGGCATCCCGGCGGCACGCAAGCTGATCGGCCATGGCATACCCAATCTGGTGCGCAGCGCGCTGACGCTGCGCGGTGTCGTCTGGCGGGACGAGCAGGGCGCCGCCGACGTGAAGCGTTTCACCGAGATCTATGCGACGCGCCTGTCCCGCGAGACGCGTCCCTATCCGGACGTCGAACGCGTGCTCGCCATGCTTGCGGCGGAAGGCTGGCGGCTGGCGGTCTGCACCAACAAGATGGAGCGCTTCGCCCGCGCCATCGTCGACGATCTCGGCCTCGGCCGCTATTTCGCCGTCGTCGCCGGACCGGACACTTTCGGCGTCGGCAAGCCGGACCCGCGCCACCTCACCGAGACGGCACGCGCAACCGGCGGTGGCGCGCCGGTCGTCTTCGTCGGCGATTCCGAGGTGGACATCGCCACCGCCAAGGCGGCGGGCGTCCCGGTGATTGCGCTGAGCTACGGATACTCCAAGGTTCCGCTCACCAGCCTGGAGCCGGACGCGCTGATCGACGGTTTTGACGAGCTGCCGGCGGCGCTGGATGCAATCCTCGTCGCCTCCTGGAAGGCGGCGTGACGAAAGGGAACGATCGCGGACGCGCAAGCCCGCCGGGGCAGCGCGCGCCGCGCATCAGGAGAGGAAGACCATGGCGCTGAGGCTGTCGCTGAATACCAATCCGCTGGTCAACCGGTTCGCCGATGTCGACGACCTCGTCGATACGCTGGCCGAGCGCATCCGCATCGGCTACGTCCAGCTGACGCCGGAGTTCATCAACCCGTCCTGGCCGGCCTCGGTCATCACCAAGCGGCTGCGCCAGTTCCGCAAGGCGATCGACCGGACCGGGATCAGGATCACCTCGGTGATGACCAGCACCTATGGCCGCCTGAACCATTTCGGCCATTCCGACGCTGACGTGCGCAAATATTATGTCGAGTGGTTCCGCACCCTGGCTGACATCGCCGGCGAACTGGGCGCCGACGGCATGGGCTCGCAATTCGCCGTGTTCACGCAGAAGGACTACGACGATCCGCGGCGCCGCGAGGCGCTGATCGAGACGGTGATCGACTGCTGGCGCGATGTCGCCGAGCAGGGCAGGGCGGCCGGCCTCTCCTATCTCTTCTGGGAGCCGATGTCGGTCGGCCGCGAGTTCGGCCACACCATCGCCGAGTGCCGCGCCTTCGACCGGCGGCTGGCGGCGGCCGGCCTCGCCATTCCCTTCCGCATGATCGTCGACATCGACCACGGCGACGTCACCTCGTCCAATCCGGACGATACCGATCCTTATGCCTGGGCCGCGGCTTTCCCGCGGGAGTCGCCCATCATCCATGTCAAGCAGTCGTCGATGAACAAGGGTGGCCACTGGCCCTTCACCGCCCAGCACAACAAGGACGGCCGCATCCAGCCGGAGAAGCTGATCCGGACGGTGAAGGAAGCCGGCGGCACCGACAACGAGATCTGCATGGAGCTCTCCTTCCGCGAGCGCGAGCCGACCGACAGCAACGTCGTCGAGATGATCCGTGAATCGGTCGCCTATTGGGAGCCGCACATCGATACCGGCTTCAACGGCCGCTGAGCTATTTCGCGCCGGTCGAGGCCGGCAAGACGCAAAGACGACGCGGCGTGGCCGCGCAGGAGGGAAGAGCGGGCATGACGAAGACGTTCTGGGTCGGCACGAGCTGGAAGATGAACAAGACGCTGGCCGAGGCGATGACCTTCGCCGAGCGGCTCGCCGCCGCCGATGACCGCCGGCACCCGCGCGTCCAGCGTTTCGTCATCCCGCCCTTCACGGCGGTCAGGCAGGTGAAGGAGCGGCTGTCGGCCACCAGCGTCAAGGTCGGCGCGCAGAACATGCACTGGGAGGACGGCGGCGCCTGGACGGGCGAGATTTCGCCGGTGATGCTGAAGGACTGCGGCCTCGACCTGGTGGAGATCGGGCACAGCGAGCGGCGCGAGTTCTTCAACGAGACCGACGAGGCGGTCGGGCGCAAGACGGCGGCCGCCGTCCGCCACGGCCTCGTCCCGCTCGTCTGCATCGGCGAGACGCTTGCCGAGCGCGAGGCGGGCCGCGCCGACGAGGTGCTGAAGCGGCAGGTGGAGGCGGCGCTGGCGCCGCTGGAAGGCGAGCAGAAGCAGGCTCCCGTCCTGCTCGCCTACGAACCCGTCTGGGCCATCGGCGTCAACGGCATCCCGGCGACCATGGACTACGCCAACGCACGCCACGAGAAGATCGCGGCGGTCGCCAGGGCCGCGCTCGGGGTCGCCGTGCCGATCCTCTACGGCGGCAGCGTCAACCCGGACAACTGCGCCGAGCTGATCGGCCAGCCGGCGATCGACGGGCTGTTCATCGGCCGCAGCGCGTGGACCGCCGAGGGTTATCTGGACATTCTCGACCGGACGGCGCGGGCGATCTGAGCCGCATCGTAGGATCACAGCGCGCCGGACCCGCCGGACGCAGCAAGATCGGACTGCCGATGTTGTAGCGCCGATTACGCGAGGCCGGAGACCTCGCCGTGATCCAGCCTACTCGGCCGCCTCGCGGACCGGGATCAGGCGGCGTTCCACCTGCTGGAGATGCAGCCGCATGGCCGCCGCGGCGCCGGCGAGGTCGCGCTCGGCGATTGCGTCGACGATCTTCTCATGATCGGCGAAGCTGTGATGGTCGGCCGGAGGACGCGCGCCGTCCGCCCGCAGGCGGCCCCAGACCACGGTGCGGCGCACGGCGTTGAGCACGTCGAACAGGCCGAGCAGCACCGTGTTGCCGCTCGCCTGGGCGATCTGGCGGTGCAGCAGGTTGTCGATGTTCTCGTATTGCCGCCACGTCGCGGCCTCGCGCGTCTGGGCGAGCGACTGGCGCATCGCCGCGATGTCATCCAGCGTGGCGTGCAGGGCCGCCTCGCGCGCGATCTCGGATTCGACGATCAGCCGCGCCCGCATCACGTCCCTCGGATTGGTGCGCTGGGCGATGTCGGAGATGCCGATCGTCTCCTCGACCGGGCCGCTGCCGACGAAGGTGCCCTTGCCGACATGGCGCCAGATGCGGCCGTCCTTCTCCAGCACCGCAAGCGCCTTGCGCAGGTCGCCGCGCGACACGCCCAGCGTCTCGCACAGTTCGCGCTCCGGCGGCAGCCGCGTCTCGCCGGCGGGCTCCATCTGCGCGAGATAGGCCTGCAGCTGCACCAGGGCAGCGTGGCCGCCGTTTCCAATCGTCTCCATTGGTTTGACCAATCCCGATGATCTCGTCGCGGTGTTAGATCGAATGGCAGATTCCGTCAATGTTCCAAGCGCCTGGCCTCTCCATGGTGAGCCCTTCCCGCTTTCGTGACAAGCATCTCTTGACCAATCCGCGCTTGGTGTTTAACCATTAGAAAAATTGGTTACAAAAACCAACGGGAGGAACAGCCGTGACCAGCCTTTGCAGACGTGTCCTGTTAGCGGGTGCCTTCGCCCTGGGGCTCGCCGGCGCCATGCCGGTGGGAGCCGCCAGCGCCGGCGACATGCGCATCGCCTTTGGCGACCTGCCCGGCATCGAATCGATCCAGACGCTTGCCGCCATCGAGCGCGCCAGGGAGCGCGGGGTGAACGTCGAGCTGATCATCCTCAACGACGAGGATCTGGCCGCCCAGGCGATCGTCTCGGGCCAGGCCGATGTTGGCATCGGCGCGCCCTACACGCTCATCCAGAAGGCCGGCGTGCCGATCCGCCTGTTCGCGCAGATATCGACGCTGCGCTTCTTTCCCGTCGTCAACGGCGAGCACTACAAGGAGTGGAAGGATCTCGACGGGCAGGAGGTCGCCGTCCAGGCCCGCGGCTCCGGCACCGAGGCGGTCATGCTGCTGATGGCCAAGAACCACGGCATCACGCTCGGCAAGGTCAGCTACGTGCCGGGCTCGGAAGTGCGCCGCAACGCGCTCATCCAGGGCACGATCAAGGCCTCGATCGTCGACGCGGCCAACCGGCGCGCGCTCGAAGCCGAGGCGCCGGGCCGCTTCATCGTGCTGCCGGTCGACGACCTGAAGGCGACCGACGAGGGCCTGTTCGCCACGGCCGACTACCTGAAGAACAACGCGGCCGACATCGACATCCTGGTCGAGGAGCTGATGAAGACGGCGCGCGAGATCGCCGCGAACCCGGCCGTCGCCGTCGAGTTTCGCAACAAGTACAAGCTGCTGCCGGACCTGGGGGCGGAGGCCGACACCGAGATCTCCGAATATTACAAGGAGAGCGCCGACGCCGGCAGCCTGGTGCTGAACGGCGGCGGCGCCGAGGCGGCCAAGGACGATTTCGCCTTCTTCAGCCTGTCCGGGCAGATCGATGGCGATCCGGCGACCCTCAAGGTCGAGGAGTTCTGGGACGTGGCGGCGATCGATCGCGCCGCCGGCAAGCTCGGCGCGAAGTAGGCGCTGGGATGGCGATCGGCATCAGGACAGGGGAGGAGGGGTCGGCCGGCCTCGCCTCCGCTCCGGCCCGCAGCGAGGCCGGAGGGTGGCGGGACCGGCCGATACTCCTCAGGATCATCTCGATCGTGCTGTTCGCGATGGTCTGGGAAATCGCCGGCCGGATACCGGTGAGCTTTGCGTTTCCGACCTTCCTCGACACGCTTGCCGCCTTCTTCGGCCTGATCGCCGACGGCAGCCTGCCGATGGCCTATCTATCGACGCTGCAGCCGCTGCTGCTCGGGGTGGTGCTGTCGGCCTTCCTCGGCGTCGGCCTCGGCACGATCTGCGGGCTGTGGCGCCCCGGCGAGTGGCTTGTGATCCCGATCTTCATCGTGCTGCAGGCGGCGCCGGTCGCGGCGTTCATCCCGATGGTCACCTTCGTCTACGGCATCGGCATGACGGCAAAGACGCTCGCGGTGATGATCCTCGCCTTGCCGGTGATCGTGCTCAACACCTACAAGGCGGTGCGCAACGTCAACGAATCCCTGCTGGTGATGTGCCGCTCGTTCCTTGGCACGCGATGGCAGGTGGTCGAAAAGATCATCCTGCCGGACGCCAGCCCGGTCATCTTCGCCGGACTGCGCCTCGGCGTGGCGGCGGGTTTCGTCGGCGTCGTGCTGGCGGAACTGCTGATCACGCCGACGGGCATAGGCGACCTCATCACCTTCCACCGCTCGCGCGCCGACTATGCCGAGATGTACGCAACCATCGCCTCGATCATCGCGCTCTCGACCCTGACGCTCGTCGCGCTGCAGTGGGTCGAGGTGCGTGTCTTCAGGCCGGAAAAGAGAGGAGCCTGAGATGCGCACGGCCGTCTTGCGAAAGGAACCGTCGACGATACCCGCAGCAGTCGACACGATCGTGGGGGTGCGGGGCATCTCGAAAAATTACGGAAACGTCGAGGCGCTGCGCGGCATCGACCTCGACTTTCCCAGGGGCAAGCTGACCAGCCTGCTCGGCCCGAGCGGCTGCGGGAAGACGACGCTGCTGAAAATCATCGCCGGCCTGATAGAGGCCGACGCCGGCACGGTCACGATCGACGGCAAGGTGGTCAGGGCGCCCGGCCCGGAACGCGCCTTCGTGTTCCAGGATTTCGCGCTGATGCCGTGGGCGACGGCGCTGCGCAACGTCGCCTTCGGCCTCGAACTGCGCGGCAGGGCCAGGACGGAGCGCGAGGAGATCGCCCGCCACTATCTGTCGGAGGTCGGGCTCGCCGGCTTCGAGGACAAGTATCCGCACGAGCTGTCGGGCGGCATGCGCCAGCGCGTCGGCCTGGCGCGCGCGCTGTCGGTCGATGCCGACGTGCTTTTGCTCGACGAGCCGTTCTCGGCGGTGGACGAGCAGAACCGGCGAAAGTTCCAGGAGGACCTGATCCGGCTGCGCGCCACCCAGAACAAGACCTTCATCTTCGTGACGCATTCGATCGAGGAGGCGGTCTACATCTCCGACCGCATCGTGCTCTTGTCGCCGCGTCCCGGCCGGGTCTCGCAGATCATCGAGCCGGACATCGACCGCTCCGGCGATCCCGAGCGCATCCACCGCGACAAGCACTACCTCGATACGGTCGACGAGATATGGCAGGGATTGCGGCAATATGTGGAGTGACCGGCCATGACGCTGTTCGGCTACCGCGTGCCGATGATGGCCTCGCTGCTGGTCTGGTGCCTGGCATGGGAGATCGTCGGCCGGCTCGACCTGGTGTTCCTGCTGCCGCCCTTCAGCGACGTGCTTCGGGCCGTCGTCGGTCTCGTGCAGACGCCGTCCTGGCAGGGTGCGACGCTGACGACGCTGCGTGCCTTCGTCACCGGCATGACGCTGGCGATCGTGATCGGCGTGCCGCTCGGGGTGTTGATGGGCCGCGTCCGGGTGGCCGACGACCTGCTCGGCATGTGGGTCAACATCTTCTCCAGCGCGCCGCTGTCGGCGCTGGTGCCGGTGCTGATGATCCTGTTCGGCTTCGGCGAGCGGACCATCGTGGCGGCGGTGTTCCTGTTCGCGATCTGGATCATCGTGCTCGATACCCGCGCCGGCGTCCGCCACATCTCGCCGTCGCTGATCGAGATGGCGCGCTCCTACGGCGCGACGCGGCGCGCGCTCTACGCCAAGATCATCCTGTGGGCGGCGCTGCCGGAAATCCTCGCCGGCATCCGGCTCGGCCTCATCCGCGGCGTCAAGGGCGTCGTGATCGGCCAGCTGCTCGTCTCCATCATCGGCTACGGGGCGCTGTTCGAGACGTTCTCGCGCAACTTCCGCATGGCCGAGTTCTGGGCCCTCACCATCATCCTCTTCGCCTTCGCCCTGCTGATCGCCGAACTGATCGAGAGGGCCGAAGCCAAGGTCGAATATTACGCAGGAGCTAGACAGTGACCGTTCATACCAAGGCCGCGACCTACGTCATCGAGCCGCCCGTCATCCCGACGATACCGGTGGCCAACTCCGACGACCTGTTCCCGGTGCGCAGGGTCTATTGCGTCGGCCGCAACTATGCCGCGCATGCCGTCGAGATGGGGCACGACCCCGACAAGGAGCCGCCGTTCTTCTTCCAGAAGAATCCCGACAATCTGAATATAAGCGGGGAGTTCCCCTATCCGCCCGCCTCGAACGACGTCCACTACGAGATCGAGATGGTGGTGGCGCTGAAGGGCGGCGGCAGGGACATCCCGCTCGACAGGGCGCTGGACTGCGTGTTCGGCTACGGCGTCGGCCTCGACATGACGCGGCGCGACCTGCAAGGCAAGGCCAAGGACATGGGCCGGCCCTGGGAGGTCGGCAAGGCCTTCGAGGCGTCGGCGCCCTGCTCTGCGCTTGTTCCGGCCAGCGCAATCGGCAATCCGTCCAGCGGCGCCATCTGGCTCGACGTCAACGGCGAGCGCCGGCAGACCGGCGACCTCAACCAGATGATCTGGAAGGTGCCGGAGATGATCAGCTACCTCTCCGGCCTGTTCACTCTGAAGCCCGGCGACGTCATCCTGTCGGGGACGCCGGCCGGCGTCGGCGCCGTCAAGCGCGGCGACGTGCTCAAGGGCCATGTCGACGGCATCGGCGACCTCGAGGTGCGGGTGGTGTGAGGCGAGCGGTCTTGCCGTAGCGCTGATGATCGCCGGCGCGGCCGCCGCGCCGGCAGCCTATCGAACTCGGCGGTCGGCCGGGTTTTGGGCTCCTCCGCCCAGTCCTTCGAGGAGGGTGACCAGCCACGCCATGCCGGCGTCGCGCATCGCCGGCTGCGGCGCCACGATCGTCAGGGCGAACTTGCCGAGCGGCAGGGGAGGCTCGATGCCGATCACGCCGAAGCGGCTCGCATGCAGCTCGACGAAGCGTCGCGGCAACGCTGAGATCAGATCGCTGTCGGCAAGCACCGCGAGCGCGAACATGAAATTCGGAACCGTCAGCGCAACTCGCCGCGAAAGCCCTTGCCCGGCAAGGACATTGTCGACGAAGCCGTGGGAGTCTCCGGTTTGCGACACTACCAGGTGCCGCAGCCGGCAGTAGTTCGACACGCTGGGGGCGGCCGCGAACGGGTGGCCGGCGCGCGCGGCGACGATGAAATCCTCCTGGTAGAGAAGGCTCCGCCAGAACCGGACGGGAGGATCGTCATAGGGCAGGACGGCGACATCCATCATGCGCGCTTCCAGCTCGGCAAGGGCATCCTGCCAGGCGACTGCGGGGGAGGTTTCCCCCTGACGGGGCAGCAACTGGCGGATGCCGATGGCTATGCCGGGTGCCGCATGCGCCAGCTTTTCGAGCAAGGGCGGCAGGAACACGGCGGACACGCCGTCCGGAGCTCCGATGGTGAAGCGCCGCGTCGATGTCGCCGGATCGAACGGCCGGGCGGTGGCGACGACACCCCGGACGCGGGACAGGATATCGGCGATCGGCTGATCGAGTTCTTCCGCGCGCTGCGTCGGAACGACGCCCCTGGGCGTCTTCAGAAACAGCGGGTCTCCCAGCAGCGAGCGCAAGCGGCCGAGGCCATGGCTCACCGCCGACGGCGAGAGGTTGAGGCGCTGCGCCGCCCGCCCGACATGGCGCTCCTCGAACACGGCTTCGAACAGAACCAGCAGGTTGAGGTCGATTCGCGACAGATCGATTTCATGCAGCATATTGCTGAAATCATATCATTGGATTCATGAGAGCGGAAGTGAGAAGACAGGCCATGCCCGGCACCGGCCGGCACATGACCCAACGGAGCGAATGGATATCCCGATGCTCATGTTCAGGCGCATCAGCAACCCGAAGCGACGCGCGGCGAAAAAAATCTCGCGGCGCATGGCCATGACCCTCGCCCTTGCCGCTCCGCTGTCCGCCCGCGCCGCGCAGGCGTCGCCGGATGCGGACGATGTGCTTGCCGACGTCATCCGCCGCACCGAACAGCAGGCGGCGGCTTTCATGGCCGGCGACATGACAAGATGGGCGGCGCTCATCCGGCTGTCGGACGATTTCACCCTGATGCAGCCGTTCGGTGGTCCGGCCAGCCACGGTTTCGACGGCAGCCCGCGGCATTTGGCCGAACTTGCCGCCTACTTCCGCAATGGCGACGGAACGCTCGAGGTCAGCCAGTCCCATGTGACCCGGGACATGATCGTCCTGGTGATGGTCGAACGCCAGCATGGGGAGGTCGGTGGCCTTCCGGACCAGGAATGGTCGCTGCGGGTTACCCAGGTCTACCGGCGGCAGGAGGCGGAATGGCTCCTGGTGCATCGCCATGCGGACCCGCTGGTGCGCAAGATCGGCCTTGAGCGGGCCGCCGCACTGGCGCGCGGCTGAACGGCAAAGTTCGACACGCGGCGGGCTAAGCGCCGCCGGAGGCAGGATCATGTCAACGCGACGATATCAGCAGTTCGGCCCGCTCGGCCGCGAAATTGATGAAGGTCCGTACCCGTGCCGGCACGAAGCGCTGGCGCGGATAGACGAAATACAGCGATCTCGGCGGGGTCGAGTATTCCGGGAGGACGCGCACCAGCGCCTGCTGGCCGCGCCAGGCTTTTTCCATCGGCGCCGGCAGGTAGCCGATGCCGAGATCGAGGTCGATGAAGCTGCGGCTCACATAGAAGTCGTTGGAGGTGATCGGCGCGTCGAGCGTTACGTCGACGATCTCGCCGCGATACAGCATTTTCCCGTCGCGGCTGAAGCCGACGATCTGATGATCGGCCAGATCTTCGAGCGTTTGCGGCGTGCCGTGGCGGTCGAGATAGGCCTGGCTGGCGTAGTAGCCGCCGTACCCGTCCATGATTTTCCGCACGATAAGGCTCGAATCCTTCAGCGGGCCGACACGGATGGCGAGGTCGATGCCTTCGGCGACCAGGTCGGCGATCCGGTCCATCACCAGCACCTCGACCTTCACGGCCGGGAATTTCTGCCGGTAGGCCATGATCAGCTCGGGCAGCAGGCTGCGGCCGAACACCGTGGGGCCGGTTATCCGCAGCGTGCCCGTCGGTTCGTCGTTGTCGGAGGCGAGTTCCGCCTCGGCGGTCTCGATCTCCTGCAGCGCGGCGCGGCAGCGGTCGAGATAAAGCTCTCCGGCCGACGTCGCCCGCAACTGCCGCGTCGTCCGATGGATGAGCGTCGTGCCGAGGCGCTTTTCGAGCGCCGCGACCTTGGCGCTGACGGTCGTCGTGGGCATGCCGAGCAGACGGGCCGCGGCGGCGAAGCTGCCAGCCTCCAGGACGCGGACGAAGACAGTGATCTCATCGATACGCATATCCTGCATTATGCAGAATATTGCACGGTGAATCCAGTCTATGCCGACTAATGCAAAAGGCAGATATGAAGTAGAAGCTTCGGTCTGAAGAGAAACAACTTCGGGTGTCTTGAACCTCCTTGGGGTCATGGTGACCCGGGTCAGACTACAGAGAAGATAGCAGGCGCAGTTCTTGAAATCATAGATCAGTCGAGCGCGCCTGCGGTGCCCTCCAAACCATCGTCACGCTGACAGGCCTGCACCATCCGCGCAGGGCTGTGCCGGAGGTTTGCCTGGGACCAGGTGTCTTGGCCAGGGCAGCGGCCAGGCGACGAAGGCGGGCAAAGCCGCCGCCGCGGCGTCGTGGCCTCAATCGTGGGGAGAATCGCATGGACTTCTGGACGGAAGCTATCGGCTTTCTGGGCAGCGGCTTCGCCGTGCTCACCTACTGGATGCGGGACATGCTGCCGCTGCGGATCGCAGCGGTGCTGAGCTGCCTGTTCTTCATCGCCTATGCGGTGGCGATCGGCAGCCTGCCGCTGCTGACGATGGAAATCGTGCTGTTGCCGATCAACGCCTACCGGCTGCTCGAACTGCGCCGCGGCAGGCAGCCGGATCCGGCCAAAGTGCAGGTGAGTAACTGACATGCTGGAAAGACCCAACCCGATCATCCGGCGCGCCGCCAGGGACGAGATCGCCGAGATCGCCGATCTCGTCGCGGCGGCCATCGAGACGTTCCGCGGCATCGTCCGCGACAAGGTGCTCGACCTCTACATCCAACACTCCCGCGATGCCGTTGCCCGCTGGAACCACGACGTCCTGGTCGTCGAGGCGGAAGGCCGCCTGGCCGGCACTGTCACCTATGTCGATCGAACGCATGAAGCCGGATACGGCCTGCCGGCGGACTGGTCGACATTCCGCACGCTCGCCGTTCATCCATCGGCACGCGGCAGGGGGCTGGGCGCCGCCCTGGTTCAGCATTGCATCGAAACGGCTCGCCGCGACGGGGCGTCGGTGCTGGGCATCCATGCCGGCGCCTTCATGGCGATCGCGCGCGGCATGTACAAGCGCGCCGGCTTCGTGCGCTGCCCCGAATACGATCTGTTTGCCTCCGGCGTCTTCGACTTCGACCCGTCCGAGGGCGATGTCCTGGTCGCGGCCTATCGGCTGGACCTTTGACCCGCGCGGCGCATCCAAGGAACACGATCATGCCAGAGACGCACCTCTATCTGTTGCTGTGGGCCGCGCTGTCCTTCTGGGTGCTCGGGCAGATCTGGCTGGTGCAGATCGTCATCTATCCGCTGTTCGCCAAGGTCGGCGAGCGCGACTATGTCGGTTACCACGGGTTCTATTCGCGGCGCATTCCGCTGCCGGTGATCCTGCCGGGTTTCGCCAGTTTCCTGCTGCCGATCGCGCTCGCCTTCTGCGGCCCGGCCGTGCCGCCGTGGATGACCATCGTCAACATAGCGGCGGGAGTCGTCGGCCTCCTGGTGACCGTCGGTTTGGAAATCCCACGGCACGGAAAGCTGGAGAGGTTGGGCAAGAACGAACCCCTTATCGCTGAGCTCATCCGCTACAACTGGCCACGCACGGCCTCGATCACCGTCCAGGCGATCGTCACGATGTTCATGCTGGCGCACGTGCTCGGAGGCTGATCGAAGCGCTCCACCATAACAACAAGGCAAAGGCGCCGCGGTTTCAGCCGCCAGGATCACGACCGACGGTCGATGCATCCGGCTGCTTGCCGCAAACGACCTGACGCCACTCACCATCCAGCTGGAATTTCGCGCCGCCGGCCATATCGGCCGGCGAACCCTGCCGCTCGCCGGCAGCAAACCTGGCCGCTCCTGCGGCGAAGCAAAATTTTGGAAGGAAGACGACAATGGCTGAAATTATCGGCAACGACGAGGACAATTTCCTGAAGGCGACCGAGTTCAACTCCGACGACGTCATTCGCGGCCTCGGCGGCAACGACGTACTCGACGGGGATTTCGGCAATGATGTCCTGGATGGCGGCTCGGGCGTCGACACCGCCTTCTTCGACGCATTGGGTTTCGGCTGGACGATCAATCTGCAAACCGGACTTGCCGTCGTCAACGGCGGAACACAGGGCCGCGCCGAACTGATCAGCATCGAGAACGTCACCGGATCCACCCTCCGCGACGCCATCCTGGGCAATGCCGGAGCCAACGTGCTCGACGGCCGCGATGGCGACGACACGATGAGCGGCGCCGGCGGCGACGACCTGCTGATCGGCGGCCTCGGCAACGACACGCTCGACGGCAATGAGGGCAACGATACGTTCGTCGGCGGTTCCGGCGGCGATGTCATGACCGGCGGCGACGGCATCGACACGGCCGACTATTCGGACAGCAACCAGGGCGTCACAGTCAACCTGACCGACGGGTTCGGCTTTCTCGGTGATGCCGGTGGCGACAGGCTGTTCGGCATCGAGAACCTGCTCGGCTCGACCCATGGAGACCAGCTCCTCGGCAATGGAGCGGCCAATTTCCTGGCGGGCGGCGCAGGCGTCGACAAGATCGAGGGTGGCGCAGGCAACGACAAGATCGAGGGTGGCGCCGATGCCGACCTGCTGGACGGCGGCGCCGGCATCGACCAGCTCCGCTATGCCGGTTCGTCCGCCGGCGTGTTCGTCAGCCTCGCGGGCAACGTCGCCTTGTTCGGTGATGCGGCGGGCGACACGATCATCAGGTTCGAGGACCTCGTCGGCTCGAATTTCGACGATGTGCTCGAGGGCAGCAACGATCGCAACTTCCTCGGCGGGCTGAACGGCGCCGACCAGTTGCTCGGCCAGGGCGGCGACGACACGCTGTTCGGCGACGCCGGCAATGACGGGCTGGACGGCGGCGAAGGCAGCGACGTTCTCGTCGGCGGTGCCGGCGCGGATGTGCTGATAGGCGGCGCCGGCGTCGACGCCGCGTCCTATGCCAACGCCGGCAGCGCCGTCACGGTTTCCCTTGCCGCGAACTCGGGCACGGGCAGCGATGCGGCCGGAGACACGTTCTCCGGCATCGAAAACCTGATCGGATCGCGCTTCGGCGACACGCTGGATGGCGACAATGGGGGCAACGTGCTCTTCGGCCTCGATGGCGGCGACACGTTGCGCGGGCTGGACGGCGCCGACTCGCTGGACGGCGGCCTCGGCGGCGACAAGCTGTTCGGCGGAGCCGGCAACGATCTGCTCAATGGCGGCGCCGGCGCGGACCAGTTGGTCGGCGGCACCGGCATCGACCGGGCGAACTATGTCGCCTCGGGCGCCGGCGTGCAGGTTTTCCTCGACGGCGGACTGGGCTTCCAGGGCGACGCGCAGGGCGACACGTTTAGCGGTATCGAGGAAGTCGTCGGCTCGAACTTCGCCGACCTCCTGGTCGGCGACGCCGCCAACAACTTTTTCGGCGGCCTCGCCGGCGACGACTTCCTGTCCGGCAATGCCGGCGATGACACGATGTTCGGCGACGCCGGCAGTGACCAGTTGTTCGGCGGCGACGGCAGGGATTTCCTGGTCGGCGGGGCCGGGGCGGATACGCTCGATGGCGGCGCCGGCGTCGACCGTGTCTCCTACCACACCTCCGGCGCCGGCGTTCTGGTCGTTCTCGGCTCGAAGCTCGGCTTCGACGGCGATGCGCAGGGCGACACGCTGGAAGGCATCGAGGAGGTCGTCGGTTCGAATTTCAACGACACGCTCGCCGGCGACAACGCCAACAATTTCCTCGGCGGCCTCAACGGCGCCGATGTCCTGTCGGGCGAAGGCGGTGACGACGAGTTGTTCGGCGATGGCGGCGCCGACGCACTCGACGGCGGCGCCGGCAGCGACATCCTTGTCGGCGGCGCCGGCGGTGACAAGATCAACGGCGGCGCGGGCATCGACACGGCGAGCTATGCCAATGCCGCCTCGGCCATCATCGTGAACATCTCCGACGACGATACTTTCGTCGTGTCGGGCGATGCGGCTGGCGACGAACTCATAAGCATCGAAAACCTGACTGGTTCCCGCTTCGACGACGGGTTGGTCGGCAGCAACGGTGCGAACAAGCTGTCGGGAGGGGACGGAAACGACTTGCTGGAAGGACGCGGCGGCGACGATCTGCTCGACGGCGGCGCCGGCGCGGACGGCCTGACCGGCGGCCTGGGCAACGATCTCTATATTGTGGACTTCAGGGAAGACAACATCATCGAGCGCGCCGGGGAAGGGACGGCCGACCGGGTGGCGGCCGCGGTGGACTTCGCCCTTCAGTCCACCGACGATATCGAAATCCTGACGACGACCAACACCACGAGCACGGCTGCCATCGACCTCACCGGCAATGAACTGCGGCAGAAGATCACCGGCAACGCCGGCGCCAACGTCCTGCATGACGGCGGCAGCGGCAAGGCCGACGTGATGACGGGCCTCGGCGGCAACGACAGCTACCGGGTATTCAATTCCGGCGACGCCATCGTCGAGAAGGCCGGCCAGGGGAGCGGCGACAAGGTGATCGCCGCCGTCGACTACAAGCTCGGCGCCGCCGTCCAGGTCGAGATCATGCAGACCAACGGCTCGGCCGGAACGGCGGCGATCGACCTGACCGGCAACGAGTTCGGCCAGCAGATCATCGGCAATGCCGGCGCCAACCGGCTGGAGGGCAAGGGCGGCAACGACACGTTGAGCGGCGGCAGCGGCGCCGACACGTTCGTGTTCGCTTCGAAGCTCGGGGCGGGAAATGTCGACAGGATCGTCGACTTCAGCGTGCCGGCCGATCGCATGCTCCTGTCGGACGCGATCTTCACGGCGCTCGACACCGGCACGCTGTCGGCGGCGGCCTTCCGCGCCAACACGACTGGGCTGGCGCAGGATGCTTCCGACCGCATCATCTATGAGCGCGATACCGGAAAGCTGTTCTACGACGCCGACGGCGCCGGCGGTTCCGCCGGCGTCCACTTCGCCACGCTCACCGTCGGCCTGGCGCTGACCAACGCCGACTTCTCGGTCGCCTAGACCGCCCGGGACAGCCGCGTTCCGCCGCCGGCAGGGCGGGACGCGGAGGGCAGGGGCCGGGCAGATCGCCGGAAGCCGGCGGACTGCCCGGCTATCCGCACGACCGGCGACCCGGCCGAGCGCCGCCGGCTTCCATCACCGCGACCGCAGCAGGTTCTGCGCGATATGCCAGGCCTGCTCGACGTGCCGCCGGGCGGCTGCTTCCGCCCGCTCGGGATCGCGCGACCTGATCGCATCCATGATGGCCGTCATCTCCGCGATCGCCGGGCTGCGGCGGTCCGTCGAGGCGATGGTCATGGACCGCAACTGGTTGATGCGCACGTTCAGTCCCTGCACGATCTCCCAGGCGATGTGCTTGCCGGCGGCCCCGAAAAGCTCCTCGTAGAATTTCGTCGTCGCGCGCATCACCTTGACCGGATCGCTCGACGCCCATGCTTCGAGCAATCCGTCGAAGGCGGCATCGAGGCCGGCGATCTGCCGATCCGTCGCCGATTGGGCGCAGGCGCGCGCCGCGATCCCCTCCAGCAGCGCCCGCAATTCATAGATCTCGTCGGTGCGGTTCAGGTCCGGCTTGGCGACCGCGGGGCCGTGCCCGGGGATCATCTCGACGAGTCCCTCGGTCTCCAGCTGCCGCAGAACCTCGCGGACCACCGACCGGCTCACCCCGAGCTGGTCGCATAGCGGCCGCTCGACCAGCCGTTCTCCGGGCTGGAAGCGGAAATCCATGATGGCCTCGCGCATCCGCTCGAGCGCCAGCGTCCGCAAGGTCTTGGTCGAGCGTTCGATCCGGAGCGTTTCGTCCATCGGGCGGGAAGCCTTTTCTGCGAAGCCCAAGAAAACAGATTCGGCGATCCATTGACAGGGTATGTGGTCGACAGTAATATGGTATACCATAAGACAATGCAAGGCTGAGCCATGCCCGGCCTGTCGAGGTACCCTCTCATGACGCCTGCCATCCGAAAGACCGTCACCTATGTCGAGAACACGCTGGTCGAGGGTGGCAAGGCAGCGCCCCGGCCGCTGCGGCTGATCGGCGTCGCCGCGGTGCTGGCTAATCCGTGGGCGGGGCGTGGCTTCACCGAGGATCTGTCGCCGGAAATCCGCGCCTGCGCGCCGGTGCTCGGCGAGATGCTGACGCGCGAGATTCTCGCCGTCGCCGGTTCGGGCGACGCGATCGAAGGCTATGGCAAGGCGGCCATCTGCGGCACGGCGGGCGAGATCGAGCATGCGTCGGCGCTGATCCACACGCTGCATTTCGGCAATCATTATCGCCGCGCGGTCGGCGCCAAGACCTATCTCGCCTTCACCAACCTGCGCGGCGGGCCGAACACCCCGATCATGATCCCGCTGATGGACAAGAACGACGAGGGCCGCCGCTCGCATTATCTGACCGTGCATTTCCAGATTGGCGATGCGCCGGCACCCGACGAGCTCGTCGTGGCGCTGGGCGCGTCGATCGGCGGCCGTCCGCACCACCGCATCGGCGACCGCTACCAGGATCTCAAGGAGGTCGGCGACCTTCATGGCTGAGCGGCTCGCCATGCCCGCCCGCCTGCGCGGCGGCGCCTCCGCCGGGACCGGCTATATCCGCGCCGGCGCGGGCGAGCCGCTGCTGCTGATCCACGGCGTCGGCATGAATGCGGCGATCTGGCAGCCGCAGATCGAGCTGCTGAAAGGCCGCTACGACGTCGTCGCCATCGACATGCTCGGCCATGGCGAATCCCGGTTGCCGCCGGAAAATCCGGTTCTCGCCGACTACGCCGGCCAGGTGATCGAGCTGCTCGATCATCTCGGCCTGGACAGGGTGTCGATCGTCGGCCATTCGATGGGCGCGCTGGTCGCCCAGGAAGTGGCACTGCGCGCACCGCAACGCGTCAGGCGCATCGTGTCGCTCAACGCCGTGTTCCGGCGCCCGCCGTCGCTCGCCCGGGCGGTGCGCGAGCGTGCCGCCGGCCTGAACGGTCACCATCACGGCTCCGGCGTCGATGCCACCATCGCGCGCTGGTTCGGCGATCCCGTGCCTGCCGGGCTGGCCGATGCCGCGGCGAAAGCCCGCGACGCGCTGGCGCGCGTCGATCCCGAGGGCTACACGCGTACCTATCGGCTTTTCGCCCATGCCGACGCGGATCATGTCGAGCGCCTGCCGGACCTGGCGATGCCCGCCCTGTTCATGACGGGATCGGACGACGCGAACTCGTCGCCGGCGATGTCGGCGGCGATGGCGCGGCTGGCACCGCTTGGCCGCTGTGTCGTGCTGGACGGCGAAAGGCACATGATGGCCCTCGCTTCGCCCGAGAAGGTGACGCGGCATATCGCCGATTTTCTCCAAGCCGATGCGGGATGGTCGAACGGGTCGCAAGCCGACGCGGGCGTCGATGCCATGGAATTCAGGCGGGCGCTCGGCTCGTTCCTGACCGGCGTCACCATCGTGACGACGGTCGGCGCCGACGGCGAACCCCGGGGGTTCACCGCCAACTCGTTCACCTCGGTGTCGCTCGATCCGCCGCTCGTCCTGGTCTGCATCGCCAAGAAGGCGCACGGCCATCCGGTGTTCGCCGCCTCGCGGAGCTTTGCCGTCAACGTGCTCGGCGAGAGCCAGAAGGCCGCGTCCGGCGTCTTTGCGTCGAAGGCGGCGGACAAGTTCGCGGCGGTCTCATGGCGTCCGGGCTCGACAGGTTCTCCGATGATCGGCGGCTCCGTCGCCGCCTTCGATTGCGACATGGAGCAATTGGTGGACGCCGGCGATCATTCGATCCTCATCGGCCGGGTCCGCGATTTTTCCCACAATGCATCGCAGCCGCTCGGCTATTGCCGCGGCGCCTACGTCAATTTCGGTCTCAGCCAGGAAGCGCTGGCGACCGCGCCGCCGAACATGGAGGTCGGCGCCATCCTCGAACATGAAGGCCGCGTGCTGTTCTTCGAGGCGGCAGACGGCGCCTGCGAGCTGCCTGCCGGCATCGGCCTGGGCGCGCCGGGCGATGCCGCAAGCCTCAAGGGACGCCTGGCAGCCAGGGCCGTCGACGCTCAACTCGGCTTTCTCTTCGCGGTCTGGGACGACACCGCGAGGCCGTCGCGCACCCACGTCTACTACCGTGGTACGTTTGATGCGCCCTTGCCCGGCGACCGTCAGGCCCGTCTCGTGGACATAGAGCGCATCGCCGACCTGAAGATAGCCGACCCGGCGGTGCGCATCATGCTCGCCCGCTATGTCCGGGAGCGCACCGAGGACGCATTCGGCGTCTATGTCGGCAGCGAGATCGAAGGCGAGGTGCAGCCGCTGGCCAGGCGGAGGCCCGCCGCCGTCCCTTCCCCCGGTGTCAGGTAGAAGAATGAAGTTCTCGCTTTTCGTGCACATGGAACGTTCCGATCCGGCGAAGCCGCATGCCGAGCTGCTGGCGGAGCTGGAGGAGCTCGTGCTGATGGCGGAGGAAGCGGGCTTCGAGGCGGCCTGGATCGGCGAGCATCACGGAATGGAGTTCACCATCTCGCCCAACCCGTTCATCAACATCGCCTATCTCGGCGCGAAGACCAGGCGGATACGCCTGGGGACCGGCACCATCGTCGCCCCCTTCTGGCATCCCATCAAGCTTGCCGGCGAGGCGGCGATGGCCGACGTCGCCACCGGCGGCCGGCTCGACATCGGCATCGCGCGCGGCGCCTACAGCTACGAATATCAGCGGCTTTCGCCGGGTCTCGACGCGTGGGGTGCCGGCCAGCGCATGCGCGAGATCATCCCGGCGATCCGGGGCCTGTGGGACGGCGATTTCGAGATGTCCGGGGAGTTCTGGTCGTTCCCCGCCACGACGTCGTCGCCCAAGCCGGTGCAGACTCCGTATCCGCCGATCTGGGTGGCCGCCCGCGATCCCAATTCGCACGATTTCGCCGTGGCCGGCGGGTGCAACGTGCAGGTGACGCCGCTCGCGTCGGGCGACGCGGAGGTGGCCAGCCTGATGGAGCGCTTCAACGACGCCTGCGCCGCGCACCCCGAGGTGGAGCGGCCGCAGATCATGCTGTTGATGCATACCTTCGTCGCGGAGGATGCCGCCGAGACCGAACGGCTGACCGGCGACCTGTCGAATTTCTACTGCCAGTTCGGGGCGTGGTTCCAGAACAAGAAGCCGGTGCGCCAGGGTTTCCTCGAAGCGCTGACCGAAGACGAGATCGCGGCCATGCCGCAATATGCGCCGGAGACGATTAGGCGGAACCTGGTGATCGGCGAGGCCGACGCGGTGATCGCCCGCCTGAAGGCGTATGAGGCGCTCGGCTACCACCAGTATTCCATCTGGATCGACAGCGGCCTCTCGCACGAGCGCAAGAAGAAGTCGCTTCAGCTCTTCGTCGACAGGGTGATGCCGGCTTTCCAGTAAGCGAGATGATGATGACCGCAGCCGTATTCCGCAACTACATAGACGGCCGGTTCGCCGAGGCCGCGGCGACCTTCGACAGCGTCGATCCGTCGACGGGTGCGGCCTGGGCGACGATGCCGGCGGCAACGGCGGCCGACGTCGACCGCGCCGTCGAAGCCGCGCACCGGGCGCTGCGCACCGGGCCGTGGGCGTCGATGACGGCGACGGCCCGCGGCAAGCTCCTGGTGCGCCTGGGCGATCTGGTCGTCGCCAATGCCGATCGCCTGGCCGAACTCGAGACCCGCGACACCGGCAAGATCATCCGCGAGACCCGGGCGCAGATCGCCTATGTCGGCGACTACTACCGCTATTACGGCGGGCTGGCCGACAAGCACGAGGGCGCCTACGTTCCCATCGACAAGGCGGACATGGAGGTGACGGTACGGCCGGAGCCGATCGGCGTCGTCGCCGCGGTGGTGCCGTGGAACTCGCAGCTCTTCCTGTCCGCCGTCAAGCTCGGCCCGGCGCTCGCTGCCGGCTGCACCGTCGTGCTCAAGGCCTCGGAGGACGGGCCGGCGCCGTTGCTGGCGTTCGCCGAGCTGGTCCACGACGCGGGCTTTCCGGCGGGAAGCGTGAACATCCTGACGGGTTTCGGCCAGGATTGCGGTCGGCGGCTCACCGGCCATCCGCTGGTCGCGCGCGTCGCCTTCACCGGCGGCCCGTCGACGGCGCGCGAGATCGTTCGCAACACTGCCGAAAACCTCGCCTACACGACGCTCGAACTCGGTGGGAAGAGCCCGGTCGTCGTGTTCGCCGACGCTGACCTGGACAGCGCCGCCAACGCCGTCGTTGCCGGCATATTCGCCGCGAGCGGCCAGAGCTGCGTCGCCGGCTCGCGGCTGCTGGTCGAGCGCTCCGTTAAGGAGGCGTTTCTGGATAGCCTGAAGCGGAAGGCGGAAACCATCACCATCGGCGACCCGCAGGATCCGGCCACCGAAATGGGGCCGCTGGCTACGGTACGCCAGCGCGAAAGGATCGAGGCGATCGTGGCCGAAAGCCTGGCGAAAGGCGGCAAGCTCGTCACCGGCGGAAAAAGGCCCGACGGCGGCGCGAGCGGCTTCTACTACGCCCCGACGATCATCGACGCCGGCAGCCCCGACCTGCCTTGCGTGCGCGAGGAGCTGTTCGGCCCGGTGCTGAGCGTGCTGCCGTTCGATACCGAGGCCGAGGCGCTGACGCTCGCCAACGACACGCCGTTCGGCCTCGCGTCGGGCGTATTCACCACCAATCTCGGCAAGGCGCACCGGATGGCGCGCGGCATTCACGCCGGCGTCGTCTGGATCAACACCTACAGGGCCGTCTCGCCGCTGGTGCCCTTCGGCGGCTACGGCCTGTCCGGCCTCGGCCGGGAAGGTGGCCTGGACGCCATCCGCGACTACACGCGCTCGAAATCCGTCTGGATCCGGACCTCGGACGAGCCGATCCCCGACCCGTTCGTGATGCGGTGAAGGCAGGCGCTCGGATGGGGAGCGCCAACAGTGAAGCAAGAGCAAATCAGAACAAACCACAGAGGAGAATGACATGAAACTTGTACTGGCCGGCATCATGGCCGGGCTTCTGGCCGCCACCGCCGCACAGGCCGAGGAAATGGTGTTCACGAGCTGGGGCGGCACCACCCAGGAAGCGCAGGCCAAATCATGGGCGGAGCCGTTCACTGCCGAAACCGGGATCAAGGTCTTGCAGGACGGCCCGACCGACTACGGCAAGCTGAAGGCCATGGTCGACAGCGGCAGCGTGAGCTGGGACGTGATCGACGTCGAGATGGATTTCGCCATCAAGGCGGCGAAGGACGGCCTGCTCGAGCCGATCGATTTCAACGTGGTGCCCAAGGCCGATCTCGATCCGCGCTTCACCACCGATCATGCAGTCGGCAGCTTCTACTATTCGTTCGTGCTCGCTTGGAACAAGGGCGCCGTGTCCGGCGAGCCGGTCGGATGGGCCGACATGTTCGACCTGACGAAATACCCGGGCAAGCGGACCTTCTACAAATGGTCGGCCCCAGGCGTCATCGAGATCGCGCTGCTGGCCGACGGCGTGCCGGCCGACAAGCTCTATCCGCTCGACCTCGACCGCGCCTTCAAGAAGCTGGACACCATCAAGCCGGAGATCGTCTGGTGGAGCGGCGGGGCGCAGTCGCAGCAGCTCATCGCCTCGGGCGAGGCGACGTTCGGGCAGCTCTGGAACGGCCGCGTGTTCGCGCTGCAGGAAGAGGGCGCCGATGTCGGCGTGTCGTGGAACCAGAACATGACGGCGGCCGACGTGCTGGTCGTCCCCAAGGGCGCCAAGAACAAGGATCTGGCGATGAAGTTCCTCGCCGCCGCCACCAGCCCCTCGGCGCAGGCGAGCTTCGCCGAGGCGAGCGGCTACGCGCCGATCAACACCGCGGCCAAGGCCGAGATGCCGGAAGAGGTGGTCAAGTCGCTGCCGGACGCCTTTGTCGACGGGCAGATCAATCTCGACATGAACTACTGGGCCGAGAACCGCGATGCGATCGCGACGCGCTGGTACGCCTGGCAGGCGCAATAGCGTGGCGGATGTCAACCTGACCCTGCGGGAGTCGAAGGCTCCCGCGGGGCAAGCCGGGACCGCGGCCATGCCGGGCAAAGCGCCTTTTCGTTTTCCCGCCGGACTGGGCGGCGCGCTCCCCGCCCTGGTCCTGGTCACCCTGTTTTTCGTTGTGCCCGTCGTGGCGCTGCTGCTGCGCAGCGTCACCGAGCCGGAGCCAGGCTTGCAGAACTACGCGACCCTGTTCGGCGACGGCACCTATGCCCGGATATTCCTCAACACCTTCCTGGTCGCGTCGGTGGTCACTGCCGTCACAATCGTCGTGGCGTTTCCCGTCGCCTGGATGCTGGCGATCATGCCGCCCGCTCTCGGCTCGATCGTCTTCGGCGTCATCATCCTGTCGATGTGGACCAACCTGCTCACGCGCACCTATGCCTGGATGGTCCTGTTGCAGCGCACCGGCGTCATCAATCGGACGCTGATCAGCCTCGGCATCATCGACGAGCCGCTGCCGCTCATCAACAACCTGACCGGCGTCACCATCGGCATGGTCTACATCATGCTGCCGTTCATGATCCTGCCGCTTGTCGGCACCTTGCGAGCCATCGACCCGATGACGTTGCGCGCCGCGGCGCTGTGCGGCGCGAGCCCCTTCGCCGCCTTCCGCCGCATCCTGCTGCCGCTGTCGCTTCCCGGTGTCGCCGCCGGCGGCCTCATGGTCTTCGTCATGTCGCTCGGCTATTTCGTCACGCCGGCGCTGCTCGGCGGCACGTCGAACATGATGCTGGCCGAGATGATCGCCCAGATGATCCAGTCGCTGCTCAACTGGGGCCTCGGCAGCGCCGCCGCCTTCGTCCTGCTTGCCGTGACCATGGCGCTCTACGCGCTGCAGCTGCGGCTCGTCGGCGCCAGGCGTGTGGGGGGAGGGGCCTGAGGTGCTGCTCGACTACGACCGCATGGGCTGGCTGCGCGTGATGCTTCTCGGCATCACCGGGCTGGTCACCGCCTTCCTGCTGCTGCCGGTAGTGTTCATCGTGCTCCTGTCCTTCGGGTCGTCGCGCTGGCTCGCCTTCCCGCCACCAGGCTGGACGCTGAAATGGTACGGCGAGTTGCTGGCAGATCCGGCCTGGCTCGGCGCGGCGCTGACCAGCATGCGCATCGCGGCGATTGCCGCCGCGCTGGCGGTCGTCATCGGGCTGTTCGCCTCCTTCGCGCTGGTGCGCGGCGAGTTTCGCGGGCGCAACGTGCTGCGCGGGCTGCTGCTGACGCCGATGGTGCTGCCGGTCGTCGTCTTCGCGGTCGCCATCTATGCCTTCTTCCTGCGGCTCGGACTGGGCGGCACGACGGTCGGCTTCGTCATCGCCCACACGGTGCTGGCGCTGCCCTTCGCCATCATCCCGATCGCCACGGCGCTGGAAGGTTTCGACAAGACCATCGAGGACGCCGCGATCGTCTGCGGCGCCAGCCCGCTCGAGGCGAAGCTGCGGATCACCCTGCCGTCGATCAGGATCGGCATCTTCTCGGCGGCGATCTTCGCCTTTCTCGCCTCCTGGGACGAGGTGGTGGTCGCCATCTTCATGGCCAGCCCGACGCTGCAGACCCTGCCGGTCAAGATCTGGGGCAGCCTGCGCCAGGATCTCAGCCCGGTGATCGCCGCCGCGTCCAGCCTGCTCGTCCTGCTGACCCTGTTGCTCATGATCGCAGCGGCGCTGATCCGCCGGAGGTTCTCGAAATGACCCAGCCGTTCCTCGCCATACGCGCCATCCGCAAGACGTTCGGCAGCGTCGTGGCGGTGCACGACGTCACCGTCGATATCCCGAAAGGCGAGTTCCTCACCTTCCTCGGCCCGTCGGGCTCCGGCAAGTCGACCACGCTCTACGCCATCGCCGGCTTCCAGGACCCGACCTCGGGCGACGTCCTGCTGGAGGGCGCCTCGCTCCTGTCGGTACCGCCGCACAAGCGCAACATCGGCATGGTGTTCCAGCGCTACACGCTGTTTCCGCATCTAACCGTCGCCGAGAACGTCGCGTTCCCGCTGCGTGTCCGCCGCCGGCCGGACGCCGAGGTGAAGCGGAAGGTCGGCGACATGCTGGCGCTGGTGCGGCTCGAAGGGTTCGCCGACCGGCGCCCGGGCGCGCTGTCGGGCGGCCAGCAGCAGCGGGTGGCGCTGGCGCGGGCGCTCGCCTACGACCCACCGATTCTTTTGATGGACGAGCCGCTTTCCGCCCTGGACAAGAAGCTTCGCGAGGAAATCCAGGCGGAAATCCGCCGGATCCATCGCGAAACCGGCGTGACCATCCTCTATGTCACGCACGACCAGGAAGAGGCCCTGCACCTTTCCGACCGCATCGCCCTGTTCAGGGATGGGCGCATCGAGCAGATCGGCAGCGGCGAGGATCTCTACCTGCGCCCGGCAACCGATTTCGTCGCGGGCTTCATCGGCAACTCGAATTTCCTGCCGGCGGAATGCCTCGAGACGGCCGATGGCGCGGCGACGATCCGGCTCGCCGACGGTTCGGTCGTGTCCGGCGTGAGAGCCAATCACGATTTCGGCCGGGGCCAGAAGGCGAGGCTGATGGTGCGGCCGGAGGCCTTCCGCCTCACGCCGGACCATGCCTGCGCCGGGCTGGCGGTGGAGTTCGTCGACACCGCCTTCTTCGGCGAGCGGCGCCGGGTGGTGGCGCGCACCGCCTCCGGGCAGGAGATCGACATCAGGCCGACGTCGGACATGGCGGACGCGCATCGGGGCGGCGCCTCGGGCGGCCGCCGGGTGTTCTTCGATCCCGCCGCCGCATTCCTGTTCCCGGCCTGATACGGCAGCCAGCGCGCCGCAGGGTGATTCTGTGGCGCGCGGACGCCGTGCGCGCGAAAATCAGTCCCCGCCCGTCCTCATGAAGGCGCCCTGCTGGGCCGCGTCCAGCCGGCTGTACAGTCCGCCGCGGCCGACGAGTTCGGCGTGGGAGCCGGTTTCGACGATCCCGGTTTCCGCCACCACGACGATGCGGTCGGCATGGCGGATCGTCGCCAGGCGATGCGCGATGACGAGCGTCGTGCGGCCCTGCGAAAGCTCCGTCAGCGATGCCTGGATCTCGCGCTCCGTCTGTATGTCGAGCGCCGAGGTGGCCTCGTCGAGGATCAGGATCGGTGGGTTCTTCAAAAACATACGGGCGATCGCCAGCCGCTGCTTCTGCCCGCCGGACAGCTTTACGCCGCGCTCGCCGATGATGGTGTCGAGGCCGTCCGGCAGGGAGGTGATGAGACCGTCGAGGCGGGCGCGGCGGGCGGCTTCGACGATGTCGCTCTCATGGGCATCCAGCCGGCCATAGGCGATGTTCTCGCGGATGCTGCCGCCGAACAGGAAGACATCCTGCTGGACGATGCCGATATTGGCCCGCAGCGATGCCAGCGTCATGTCGCGGATGTCGATGCCGTCGACGCGGATGGCACCCGCCTGGCATTCGTAGAAGCGCGGCAGCAGCGAGCAGATGGTGGTCTTGCCCGCGCCCGACGGCCCGACGAAGGCGACGGTCTCGCCGGCGTTGATCGTCAGGTCGATGTCCTTGAGGACGGGGCGGCCGTCGTCATAGCCGAAGGAGACACCCTCGTAGCTTATGTCGCCGGCCAGCGTGCCGACGGCTTTGGCGCCCGGCCGGTCGGCGATGTCGGGCTCGGTGTCGAGCAGGTCGAGGTAGCGCTGGAAGCCGGCGATGCCCTTCGGATAGGTCTCGATCACCGAATTGATCTTCTCGATCGGGCGGAAGAACACGTTCACCAGCAGCAGGAAGCTGACGAAGCCGCCATTGGTGAGCTCGCCGGTCAGCACGAAATAGCTGCCGGCGATCATCACGATCAGCTGGATCAGCCGCATGCTCAGGTAGCTCAGCGAGGTGCTGGCGGCCATGATGCGATAGGCGGCGAGCTTGGTCTGCCGGTAGTTGGCGTTGTCCCTGGCGAACAGGCCGCGCTCGTGCTCCTCGTTGCCGAAGGCCTGGACGACGCGCATGCCGCCGATATTCTCCTCGAGTCGCACGTTGAAGTCGCCGACGCGCCGGTAGATGGCCTGCCAGTTGCGGGTCATGCGGGCGCCGTAGCGGCTGGTGACCCAGGCGACCAGCGGGATGACGGCGGCGGTGATCAGGGCGAGCTCGGCGTCGATCCAGAACATCAGCGCCAGCGCGCCGAGGAAGGTCATCACGGCGATGAACAGATCCTCCGGGCCGTGATGGGCGACCTCGCCGATCTCCTCGAGATCCTTGGTGACGCGGGCGACCAGGTGGCCGGTCTTGTGGTCGTCGTAGAAGCGGAAGGACAGCTTCTGCAGATGGTCGAAGCTGCGCCGCCGCATCTCGGTCTCGATGTTGATGCCGAGCATGTGGCCCCAGTAGACGACCACCGCCATCAGGCCGGTATTGACGATGTAGATGAACAGCAGCCCGATGGCGGCCAGCACGATCATCATCCACTGCTGCGTCGGCAGCAGTTCGTCGACGAACAGCTTCACGGCGATCGGAAAGCCCAGCTCCAGCAGGCCGGACAGCACGGCGCAGCAGAAATCGAGAAGGAACAGTCCCTTCCACGGGCGGTAATATTCGAAGAAGCGGCGGATCATAGCGGCGGCTCTGTCGGATATGCGGCGTCCGCCGTCAATCCTCTTTGCGGGCTTCGTCGCCGCTGGCGCCGCGGCGCCAGTAGGCGACGACAAGATGTCGGTCGCGGGGAAGGTTTCGCTCGCGCCTGAGATGGCTGCGTATGGCGCGGAAACTCTTGTGCTCGCAACCCGCCCAGGCGAAGGCGGAAACGGTTTCGTCCGGCCAGGCGGTGTCGCGCACGCCGTCTGCCAGCAGGCCCGTCGTCCCCGGTTGCGACCCGCCGCGGTGCAGCCACTGGACGTCGAGGGTCGCGGCGGAACGCAACGGCAGCTCGTCGCTCGCGTCGCCGACCTCGATGCGCACGACCGCATGCTTGCCGGCCGGCATCTCTTCGAGGATGCGGGCGATGGCCGGCAGCGCCGTCTCGTCGCCGGCCAGCAGATACCAGTCGGCCTTGCCGATCGAGCCGCCGCCCGGGCCGGTCATGCCGACGCGGTCGCCTGCCTGCGCAGTGGCGGCGAAGCGGGCTCCGGGCATGTCGACGCCGTCATGCAGGACGAAGTCGATGTCGATCTCGCCGCTGTCCACGTCGATGCGGCGGATCGTGTAGATGCGCACGTCCGGCCGCGCTTCGCTCGGCCATGAGGGGCGGCCATCCTCGCCCGTCACCGGCCAGGCCGGCGCGGCGTCGCGGTCGCGCGGGATGAGCAGGCGCACATGCAGGCCGCCCGCGGCGAAGCGGCCGAGATCGCGTCCCAACAGGGTGAGCCGGCGCATGTGCGGGCCGATGTCGACGGCGCGTGCCACCCGCATTTCGCGGAAATAGGGCAGGGGGCTGCCGGCGGCGCCGTCGCCCTGCCAGGCGATGCGCGGCCTGTCCGCGGCGGCGAGGTGGAGCAGGTTCTCGGCCACCGCCAGCTTGACATAGGCGAGCGCGGTGTCGTCCCGGCCTTCGGCAAAAATTTTCAGGCAGCGTTCGCAGGCTTCGAGTTCCGCCACGCCGAAGCCGGTGTCGATGCGCGCGCACCGGCCTTGGACTTCAGCGCGGCCGTACTCGGCGAAATGCGCGCACAGGCGCTTCATGACCTCCTCGGGCGCGGCCAGCGCGATCTCCGCCGACGCCTTCAGGAAGCGGGGCATGTCAGCCATGACGCGAGACTCCTTTGCCGAGCAGGTAGACCAGGTAGGGTCCGCTGATGAGCGATGCGAACAGGCCGACGGGCATCTGATAGGGGAAGGCCACCATGCGCGCCAGCCAGTCCGACACCATCATCACCGCCGCACCGAACAGGATCGAGCCGACGAGATGATGACGCGCGCCGGCAAGGCCGCACAGCCGCGCCAGATGCGGCGCGATCAGGCCGATGAAGCTCAGCGGGCCGACGAACATCGACGCGCCTGCGGTGATAAGGGCGGTCAGCGAGACGAGGACGAGCCGGGCGCAGCGCAAGGGCAGGCCGAGGCTCCGCGCCGTGCCGGTGCCGAGCGGCAGGATGTCGAGCCAGCGCGACACGGCGAGCAGCGGCAGGCAGGTCGCGGCGAGCAGGACGACCGCCATCCACACCTGCGGCATGGTCGCGCCGCTGGTCGAGCCGCTCAGCCAGCGCAGCAGGATGTAGGACTGGGCGTTGCCGAGCGAGATCACCGCCGTGAAGACGGCGCTGAACAGGGCGCTCATGGCGACGCCCGCCAAAAGCAGCCGTTCCGGGCCGAAATGGCTGCGAGCCGCCGTCGCCAGTATGGCGAGCAGCGCCAGGAACGCTCCGGCGACCGAGCCGGCGAGCTGCCAGCCCAGCCCCGCCGTGAAGTCCAGCAGGATCACGGCGGTGAGGCCGGCGCCGGCGCCGCTGCCGACGCCCAAGACCTCCGGGCTCGCCAGCGGATTGCCGGTCATGCGCTGGATGACCACGCCGGCCGCGCCGAGCATGCCGCCCGCCGCCGCTGCAAGCGCGAGCCTGGGCACGCGCCATTCCCAGAGTTCGGAGAGCAGCGGGCCGGTCGCGACGAACCAGCCCTCCGGCCTCTGGCCGACGAGCAGCGCCACGGCCGCTGCCGTCAGCGTGCCGATGGCGACGGGCAGCAGCACACGGCCGGGCGTGTCGCTGCGGCGGGCCGTGGCGGCCGCACGGCTGAGCGACGGCCACTCGAACATTTTCAGCCGGGGCAGCAGCCACAGGAGCAGCGGCCCACCGAGCAGTGCGGTCGCCGCGCCCGTCGGCACCCGTTCGCCGCCCTGGCCGGCGGCGAGCTGCACCAGCCCGTCGGTCAGCCACAGCAGGATGGCGCCGATGAGCGGCGCCGCGACGAGCCGCTGGCGCAGGCTGCGCGCGCCCGACAGCATGGCCAGCGCCGGCGCCGCCAGGCCGACGAAGCCGATGACGCCGACCTCCGCCGCGACGGTGGTCGCGATCCACACGGCAAGCGCGACGACCAGCAGGCGCGTGGCATTCAGCGCCAGTCCGAGATTCTTCGCCGAGGCGTCGTCGAGGCCGAGGATCGACAGCGGCCGCAGCATGAGCAGCGCCGCCACCACGCCGAAGCAGAGCGGCGGGGCGATCGCCACGGCCGGGCTCCAGCTCTGCTGCACCAGCGAGCCGCCGCCCCAGATGAACAGCGAGAACAGGTAGTCGCCATTGGCGAGGATCAGGGCGGCGCTGCCGGCGTTGCAGGTCAGCGCCACCATCATGCCGGCAAGCACCACCGACACCGGCTCGAGGCCGCGTCGCCAGGTGAGCGCCATGACGATCGCCACCGCGAGCACGCCGCCGGCGAAGGCGACCGCGCCCTGCGACCAGGCCATCGCGGCGGGCGCGTAGAGGGTGGCCACCGCCATGGCGAGCTGGGCGCCGGCGGAGATGCCGAGCGTGGAGGGTTCTGCCAGCGGGTTGCGCAGCACGCGCTGCAGCAGCAGGCCGGCGAGGCCGAGCGCGGCGCCCGCCAGGATCGCCACCGCGGCGCGCGGCAGCACCGTGTACCAGAGGATAACCCGCTGCAGGTCGCCATCCATGCCGGCGACTGCCGGATCTGGCCACGCGGCCGCGACCTGCCGGGCAAACAGCGCCAGCGCCGCGGCGGCCAGCAGGCCCCAAAGCATCGTCAGGACGGTGCGGCGCTCAGCCATCGCGGCCCCATTGCGACGCGGCATCGGTGAGCAGGCGCGCAAGACGCCGGGCGGACGGCAGGCCGCCGAAATGGTTGACCGGGTCGATGACGGCGACGCGGCCCTGCCGCACGGCCGGCAGCGCGTTCCACAGTGCGTTGTCGACGAGCGTGCGCGCCACCTCCGGCGGCAGCGGCGCCATCACGACGATCGCCGCGTCGGGTTGGCGCGCCAGCGCTTCGATGCCCACCGGCGCGGCGGCGCTGTAGCTGGTCGGATCGGTCCAGGCATTGGCGAGGCCGAGGCGGGCGAGCATGTCGCCGGCCATAGAATCGGCACCGAAGGCGCGAAAATGCCGGGAATCGCCGAGATTGACGACGAAGACCGGCCGCGCGGCGAGCGGGCGCAGAATCTCCCGGCACTGCGCCACGAAGTTGGCAGTGTCGTCGACGAGTGCGGCCGCTTGCTGAACCCTTCCGAGCGCATCGCCGAGCGCGACCGCCGCCTGCTCGGCAAGCGGATAGGGCGGCTTTCCGGCTTCGTAGACCGGCAGGGACAGGACCGGCGCGACGCGCTCCAGCGCGGCGCGCTGGTATTCGTAAAAATTCGAGATGACGATTAGGTCCGGCGCGACGAGGCCCAGCAGCTCGTAATTGGGCGTGCCGCGCAGGCCGAGGTCGGCGATCGTTTCGGGCAGCTCCGGCTCGACCACGAGCTGCCGGAACTGGACGAGTTCGGTCCCGGCCGCCGGCTGAACGCCGAGGGCGAGCGTCGTCTCCAGCATGCCCCAGTCGATCACAGCCACGCTCTGGGGCGCCGCGCGCAGCCGGCCGGGCAATGCCGCGGACAGAAGCGCGGAAGCCAGCAGGCAACGTCTGGTGATGGGTGTGGTCATGCGGCTCAGATCAGATAGGCCAGCGGCTCGCCGGTCCGCGGATGCGGGCTGGTGCCCATGGCGACACCGTAGACCGCGGCCAGCACGTCGGGCCGGACGATCTCCGCCGGCGCGCCCCTGGCAAAGACCCGGCCGCCGGTCAGTGCGATGATCTCGTCGCAGTAGCGCGCGGCCATGTTGACGTCGTGCAGCACGACCATGACGGTGATGCCGCGCTTGCCGGCCAGCTCGCGGACCAGCGCAAGGATTTCCGCCTGATGCGCGATGTCGAGCGCCGACGTCGGCTCATCCAGCAGCAGGCAGCGCGTGTCCTGCGCCAGCATCATGGCGAGCCAGGCGCGCTGGCGCTCGCCGCCGGACAGGCTGTCGACCAGCCGTTCGGCGAAGTTTTGCAGGTCGGTCTGGCGCAGCGCTTCTTCGACCTTTGCATGATCCTCATCGCCGAACCGCCCGAGCGTGCCGTGCCAGGGGAAACGCCCGAGCGCCACCAGCTCGCGCACCGTCATCGCCTCGGCCGGCGGCGTGAACTGCGGCATGTAGGCGACGGTGCGGGCGAACTCGCGCTCGCCGAAGCCGGCGATGTCCCTGCCGAGCAGGCGGATGACGCCGCCGCTCCGCGCCTGCTGGCGCGCAAGCAGCTTGATCAGCGAGCTCTTGCCCGAGCCGTTCGGCCCGACCAGGGCATAGATGCGGGAGCGCTCCAGCGTCAGGTCGAGCGGCTGCAGGATGGCGCGACCGCCCACGGCGAAGCTGACGCCATCGATCCGGTAGAGGGGCTCGTTCGAACTGGCCGGGATCATCCTGTTCCTGTCAAAAAGCGGCGGGAACGGCTCGCGCCGTTCCCGCCAACCATGCATTCGGCGGTGCCGCCGCCTACCAGCTGGCGTGTGCCTTCAACTTCACCGACCGCCCTTCGCCATAGCTGCAGACGTTGACGCCCTGGCAGCCCGAAACATACTCCTTGTCGAAGACGTTGCTGACGTTCAGGTCGACGCCCCAATTGTCTCGGCTATAGCCGACCTTCAGGTCGAGCAGCGTCACGTCCGGAACTTTCAGCGTGTTCTCCCTGTCGGCATAGGACGAGCCGACATACCGCACGCCGCCGCCGATGCTGACGCCGTCATACCAGGCGTCGCCCCGGAAGGTGTAGTCGGTCCAGATGGACGCCATCACCTCCGGCACGAGGAAGGGCTGCTTGCCGACCAAAGCCGGGTTGGCGTCCTTGGTTACCTTGAGCTCGTAGGCGGTGACCGCGGCCGTGAGCCTCCAGTCCTCGGTGATGTTGACCTTGCTCTCGAATTCGAAGCCGCGCGAGCGCACCTCGCCCGTCTGGACGCTGCTCGGGAACGGATTTTCGGCCGACGGCGCCTCGGCCGTCAGCACGTTCTGGCGGGTCAGGTCGAACACCGACAGGGTGAACAAGCCGTCGATGAAGGTGGGCGTGTACTTGATGCCCGCCTCGTACTGGACGCCCTCCTCGGGATCGAACGGACGGCCGGTGAGCACGTCGGTCTCGAAGATCGGATTGAAGAAGGTCGCGACGCTGACATAGGGCGTCAGCCCGTTGTCGAACTCATAGGCGAGGCCGGCGCGCCCCGACGCCGCGCCGTCGTCCTTGGAGAAATCCGCCGGCGTGCCATAGGCGTTGGGACGATTGTCCGCGTCGGTGGCCACCCAGTCATAGCGGCCGTTGAGCGTCACCAGCCAGCCGTCGGCGAAGCGCAGCTGGTCCTGGACGTAGACGCCGACCTGCTTCTGCGTCATCTCCTGGTTGAGGTACACCGCGCGGTCCCCGCGCGTGCCCGTCACTTCCCCGGTGAAGGGATCGATCGCGGTGAGGCCGAAGGTCGACGCCTGCACATGGTCGAGATTGTAATATTTGTAGTCGACGCCGGCGAGCAGCGTGTGCTCGACCGGCCCGGTTTCGAACCTGCCCTCGATCTGGTTGTCGGCGAGGAATGTCCGCACCTGGGAGTCGTGGCCGAAGTCGATGAGCGTCAGGTTCGGCGTCCCGGCAACCCAGCCGAACGGATAGACGCTGACCTCGTTGATGTCGGCCGCGCCGAAGCGGGCGTTCGAACGGACCGTCCAGCCATTGTCGAAAGCGTGCTCGAACTCGTAGCCGATCCCGCCCTGGTCGCGCTTGTATTCGTCGATGTCCGTGTCAGTCGGATTGAAGTCGGGGCGGATGCGGCCGTAGTTCACGCCTCCGGCGACGTAGTCCCGAACGGTTCCGTCGTAGGGCAGGAAGCTGCCGCCGCCGTGGTTCTCGTCGATATGGGTGTAGTTGGCGAGGATGGTAAGCCTCGTGCCCTCGTCGGGCTGCCAGGTGATGCTCGGCGAGATGAAGCCGCGCCAGCCGTCCTGGTCGTCGCTGTAGGTATCGCCGCCAGCGACGCGGCCGTTGACGCGCCAGCTGACGACCTCGTCGCTCGTCACGTCGCCGACGTCGAAGCCCATGTAGACGTTGCCGGCGTCGTTGACGCCCGTCTCGACGTAGCGCTTGCGCTCGAAGGTCGGGCGCTTGCTGACATAGTTGACGAGGCCGCCGGGATTGGAGCCGCCGTAAAGCACCGATGCCGGGCCCTTCAGGACCTCGATCCGCTCCAGCCCGAACGTATCGACGTAGAAGCCGCCGAAGCCGTAGCTGAAGAGCTGCAGCCCGTCCATGTAGGTTCCGGTCGCGGTGGCGTCGAAGCCGCGGATGTAGATCCAGTTGGTGTCGCTGTCGGCGCCGAAGGGCTGCGCGAACACGCCGGCCGTGTAGCGCAATGCCTCGTCGGCCTTCTGCGCGCCCTGCTCGTCGATCTCCTCGCGGCCGATGACCGAAACCGACTGCGGGATCTCCTTGATGTCGGTCGCGACCTTCGAGCCTGTCAGCGTCTTTTTGGCGACGACGCCGTTCACCGGGCCGACGCCGGCTTCCTGACCGGTCCCTTCGCCCTGCACGGTGATCTCCTGCAGCACGGTCGCCCCGTTGTCTTGCGCCATGGCCGGCGAAAGCCAAGCGACGGCGGACACGCCGCATGCCAGGAAACTACGAAATCTACGCATCAATTGCCCCTTGCAAGCCCCAAACCCCGTCGCGGGCACCGCGCCGGAATAAGTGGACTCCATAACTCTACTTATATCGTGGGGCTTGGACGTTCCTGTCCTTCTTGCTCGTTTTTGGCGTTTTCGACGTTCTCGTCGCGTCGATGATGCAGAAATGTCACTGCTTTCGCGCGAAAGTCGCCTTCATCCAGGTGGACGGCGCCACGCCGACCACCGCCTTGAAGACGCGGGTCAGATGCGCCTGGTCGGCAAATCCCGCCATCGCCGCGACCTCTGTCAGGACCGAGCCAGGCGAAAGGAGATCCTGGACGCGCCTTATGCGCGTCTGCATGTGCCAGCGGTGCGGCGGCACGCCCGTCGCGGCCTTGAAGGCGTGGCTGAAGTAACTCTCGGAAACGCCGGCAAGTGCTGCAAGATCCGACAGCCGGATGGGCTCGAAGCAATGCTCCTCGATGAATTCGGTGACGCAGCGCAACTGCTGCCGCGAAAGCGCGGCCCTGGGCCGTCCCGCCTCGCGCTCGACCTTGAAAAGCAGCGCCAGCAGCGCGTTGACCAGCCCCTCTCCGTAGAGATCGTGGAAGGGATCGGCGTTGTCGCATTCGGCGGCGATGGCGGCCGCGAGGTTTGCCATGCGCGGGTCCTGAAAGCTCAGCCGGGGCTCGCGCAGCCGGTCGCGGTCCAGCGCGCGTCCGAAGCGCTGCAGAAGCGATGTCTCCGAGAAGTGCAGGTCGAGGTGCTTCATGCGCTTCAGCCCCTCGGCCCTGCCGAGGATTGGCGTTCCGGCCGGCACGAAGCTCATCGACAGCGGCGCGTCGTGCCGGTCGACCCTGCGCATCTCCGGCTGGTCGAGGACGAAGGAGCCGCCGGCGCCGAGCTCAAGCGCCACGAACAGGCGAGGGTCCGGAGAGACATAGTCGCCGCGCGCATCGACGGCGCAATCCACTTCCCAGACGTCGGCGACGACGCCTTTCCACATGCGCCATTTCAATGCGCCGACCACGGAGAACCCGTGTGTCGAGCTGTGCATCCTCGGACTGAAGGTCGCTTCCATGCTGGGATGATCCCGGTGTCGCCCGAGGGATCCCGTGCGAAAGCCGCGCGCTAAAATATGATTATAGCATTCAAGTTATATCCGCAACAAGGCGGATCGATTTGGGGATGATGCGTGAGAACCAAAGCGTGCCGTGCGAATTCGATTCGATGCGACGCGCTTTGGACTGACAGACCGCGGGCCGGACCTTGGCGGTCCGACTGCCACTCGGAGGGACCGCTAGCTTGCCGGGGCTGCTTCGCCGGGGACCGCGCTATAGCGCGGATGCTGCTTCAGCACGGCCAGCTGGGCCGCGTTGAACGCCGCCGAGGGCTGCTGGAGCGAGACCAGGCCGAGATAGGGGTCCACGACCCCGGTGCTCACGCCGGCAAGCTCTTCCAGGACAGCCACGCCGCAGAAGGGCACGGCGGTCTCCGCATAGCCGCCTTCCTGGACGATGACCAGCCGGCCGCCGCACAGCTCCGTGGCGGCCTGCCTGACCAGCCGCGTCATCGTGCGGAAGGTCTCGCTGGTCGCCAGCATGCGGGCCAGCGGGTCGACGCCGTTGGCATCGAAGCCGCTCACCACGACGATCAGGTCGGGACGGAATTCGCGGATCGCCGGCAAGGCTATGCCTTCCATCGCGGCGAGGTACATGTCGTGCCCGCTGCCGGGCCAAAGCGGGATGTTGATGTTGGCGCCCGCGCCGTCCCCCGCTCCGGCGTCGGAAGCGCCGCCGGACGCACCGGGCGGAAAACAATGTTCCTGGTGGATGGAAATGGTCAGCACGTCGCCGCGCCCGTAGAAGCAGGCCTCCGTGCCGTTGCCGTGATGCACGTCCCAGTCGAGCACCGCGATCCTCTTCAAGCCGTGCCTTGCCCTGGCCGCTTCGACCGCCAGCGCGACATTGGCGAACATGCAGAAGCCCATGGACGTGTCCGGCGAGCAGTGGTGGCCGGACGGCCGGGTCACGGCATAGGCGGTGCGGCAGCTTCCATCAGCCACGTCGACGACGGCCTGGATGGCGAGGCCGGCCGACTGCTGCGCGATCTCAAAGGCGCCGCCCGAAAACGGCGCGGTGGGATGAAGCGCCCCGCCGCCGGCGTCGCTCATCGCCTTGAAGGCGTCGATGTAGGATGCCGGATGGATGCGCAGCAGGTCCTCGCGCGTGGCGGCGGGCGCCTTGCGCCAGTCGAGCCGATCGGTCAGGCCGGACACGTCCATCAGCGATTTGAGGCGCCGCTTCGGCTCGGGCGAATCCGCGTGGCCGCCGCTCGCCATAGGCTGCACCCAGCCGCCGACCGGCAGCACCAGCGCCGCCGGTCCGGCGCTGAACCACAGGCATTTTTCGTCGAAATAGAAAGCTGTCCGCTCGCTCGGCGCGCTGGTGCTCATGATGGTCCTCCGTCCCGTTGAAGGTGAAATCGGCAATGCAGGGCCGTCACCGGTTCTGGCCCATCCGGGCGAAGCGGGCCGGATCGGCCTTCTCCAGCCGGACCGCCAGCAGATAGCCCACGACCGCGGCTAGGGGGATCAGCGACGGCAGGACGATGCCGAGGGCACCGCCCGTCGTGCCGGTCAGGTCGCCGAAATGCAGGAAGATGTAGACGAACAGCGCCGCCATGATCAGGCCCGAGACCGCCGGCAGGATGAGGGTCGCCAGGGCCGAAGCATCCGTCGCCTTGCCGCGGAAGAAGACGATCACCGCGAGCGAGGTCACTGTCATCATGCCGAGGACGCCGAGCGTTCCCACCTGGCTGATCCAGGTGAACATGTTGAGCATCGGATCGAGCCCGAGGCCCGCGAAGACCGCCAGCACGAGCAGCGCGCCGATCGTCTGGACGACCGAGCCGATGTGAGGGCTCTGATGGTCGTCATGGGTGCGCCCGAACGCGGCCGGCAGCAGTCCCTCGCGTCCCGCCACGTAGCTGTAGCGGGCGATGTAGTTGTGGAAGGCCGAAAGCGCGGCGAACAGGCTGGACACCAGCAGGACGCCGGCGATCGCGGGCACAGGACCGCCGACATAGCGGCCCGCCAGATCGAAGAACAGCGCCGAGGGGTCGCCGTAGCCCTGGATGGTCGGCACGAGCTGGTCGGCGCCGATGCCGACGATCATCAGCCATGTGGTGAAGACGAAAAAGATGCCGATCATCAGCACGGACAGATAGGTTGCGCGCGGGATGGTCTTTTCCGGCTCGCGCGCCTCCTCGGCGTAGATCGTGGTCGCCTCGAAGCCGATGAACGAGCCGAGGCAGAACAGCACGGCGGCGGTCAGCGAGCCCGAGAAGATCGCATTGGCGTCGAAGAGGTTCAGCGACAGTCCGGCGGCCCCGCCGGCGCCGATGATGGCGAAATCGACGATCAGCACGACGAGGTATTCGAGCGCGACGATGACCACCAGCACCTTGGCCGACAGGTCCACCTGCCGATAGCCGAGGAAGCCGACGAGAAGGATTGCGACGAGGCTCCATCCCCACCAGGGAAGAACCAGGCCGAATTCGCCGAAGACGCCGGCCGCGATGCCGCCCAAAAGGCCGATCAGCCCGAACTGCATGGCGTTGTAGGCGACCAGCGCCACGATCGCCACTGCACCCGCGGTGCGGCCGCCGAGGCCGCGCGCGGCATAGGCGTAGAAGGCACCGGCATTGGTGACGTGCCGCGACATGGCCACGTAGCCGGCCGCGAAGGCGAGCATGACCAGCGTCACGAAGATGAAGGTCGCCGGAATGCCGGTGCCGTTGCCCAGCATGAACGCCAGCGGCATCGCGCCGGCGACGCCGGTCAGCGGCGCCGCCGCCGAGATCACCATGAAGGTGACGGCGATCAGTCCGAGCGAATTCCTGCGAAGTTGATTGGTCCCCACGCTACTCATGTCCATAGTCCCCTCTGAGCTGTATTCCCCGTTGTCGATCCATCCGGCCGCGCGGTTGGTTCCTGCGCCGGCTGTTGCCCGTTCAGCCGGCTGGCCCCGGTCGAACCGGGATTTTCTTGTCTTGGCGGACATGCCCGAAGGCCGCCCTGCACTTTGCGAGAAAGTCGCCGGCCAGCTGGCTGCGGCGATCCGCCGGCTGGGCGATCGCCACCACCGCGCCCTCCGGAAAATCCTCCTCCAGCGGTATGGCCAGAATTTCCTTGCCGTCGGGCCCGGTTCTCGATTGCGGCGGCTGCGGGACGATCGAATATCCCAGGTCTTGCGCGACCAGTCCCCGCACCATGGCGAAGGACGGCGACTGCAGGCGGACGAGCGGCTGGAGCCGGTTGCGCTTGAACAAGGCGGCGGTTGCCGTCCGGACCGAAGGATAGTCCAGCATGATCATCGGCAGCTCGGCGAGATCGGCCAGCCTGAGGCTCGACCGCGCGGCCAGCGGATGCATCGTGCCCACCAGCACATGAGGGGCGGGCGGGCTTATGAGTTCCACGTCGAGGTCGGCCTCTTCCACCGGACCGAAGGTGATCGCGGCCTCGATCCGGCCGGCGCGCATCTGCTCGACCAGATCGTCGTGATCCGCTTCCAGCAGGCGGATGTCGACGTCGGGCCTTTCCCTGGTGAAATCGGCGACCAGGGTCGGCACGAGCTGGGGGCCGAGGGTGATGAAGAAGCCGATATGCAGCTGGTTTTCCGGCCGTTGCGGCTGATGGTCATCGGGCGCGATCGGGATGGCGCGCCGGTAGCCCCGGTTGGCGTAGACGAGCGGCGAGCGTTGCGCGGAAAGGTCGATCTGCTCGACCTCGCCGATGAAGATGAAATGCGTGCCCCAGAGCAGGGCGGTCTTCAGCTCGCAATCGAGCGAGACGACCGCATTGTCGATGATCGGCGCACCGGTCGCGCCGCCGTGCCAGGCGATCGCGCCGAAGCGGTCCTCGTTGAGGTGCTTGAGCCGGCCGGAGAACAGGTCGGAGACGAAACTCTGGTTGCCGGAGAGCACGTTGGCGCAGAACCGCCGGTTCTGCCGGATCGCCTCGCAGGCCGGGCTCAGATGGTGGACGCTGATCAGCAGCGAGGGCTTGCTCGTATCGGCCGAGACCGACGTCATCGATGAGACCGTGACCCCGTATCGGCCGGCGTCGCCGTCGGTCGTGACCACCGTGACGGCGGCGGCCACACGGCTCATGCCTTCGACGAAGCGGGTGCGCAGGTCGGCATCCATGGCGTTCACCCGAGATCGAAGAACCGCTCCAGCTCCACGTCGGGAACTTTGCGGCGGAACTCGTCGTGCTGGCACTGGCGGGTGGAGGTGAAGGCCTCGACGAAGCACTCGCCCAGCCAGTCCCTGGCGAAGGCGGAGCCGCGCAGTCGCTCGATCGCTTCCGGCATGGAGCGGGCGAAGTCGCGGCCCGGCTCCTGCGCATAGCCCGAGCCGATGGTCTCCGGATCGGGCTCGATCTCGCCGATGACGCCGGCGACGCCCGCCGCGATGGTGGCGGCGGCGGAGAGATACGGGTTGCAATCGGCGCCGGGCAGGCGGTTCTCGACACGCAGCGACCCCGCGTCGTGGCCGACCAGGCGGAAGCAGGTGGTGCGGTTCTCGAAGCCCCAGGTCAGGCCGGGCGGCGCGAAGGTGCCGGGCGCGAAGCGGCGAAAACTGTTCACCGTCGGCTGAAACACCAGCGTCAGGTCGCCGACATAGGCCTGCAGGCCGCCGAGGAAGTGGCGGAACGTCCGGCTGACCCCGTTCTTCTCCTTCTCGTCCCAGAACAGCGGCTTGCCGGCCTTGTCCTTCAGGCTGACGTGAAGATGGATCGACTGGCTGTCGGCCTTCTCGCTCCAGCGCGGCATGAAGGTGACGGACCGGCCCTGCCGCAGCGCCAGCGCGCGGATGAAGTTCTTCAGCAGGACGAGCTGGTCGGCAGGCTCGGTGCCTTCGCCGGCGCCGATGCAGGCCTCCATGAAGCCGGCGCCGATCTCCTCGTGCATCTTGGCGAGGTCGATCCTCAGCGGCTCGCACATCGCGGCCACCGCCTCGTACCATTCGGTCTGGACGACCTGGTAGAGGATGAGGTCGTGGCTGGCATGCGCCGTCGCGGTCCTGAGGTTGCGGTAGCCTTTCGCCCTGGCGCTCTCCGGCGTCTCGTCGAACAGGGTGTATTCCAGCTCCATCCCGTATTTGGGCACCAGCCCCGCCTCGGCGGCACGGGCGAGAACGGCTTTCAGGATGGCGCGGGGGCAGATTTTCGCCGACGCGCCGGTGTAGTTCGACAGCACCAGCAGGTCGTGCCCCGGCTTCGACCACGGCAGGCGGCGCGCCGAGGCGGGATCGACCTGCAGCGGATCGTCGTGGAAATCGCCCCTGTCGTCGTTGACGCCGGGGATCGTCAGCATCGCGTCGGTCGGGTCCAGCGCCAGTTGCGCCGGGGACATGCCCATGCCGTTCTTCATGATGCCCCTGAGGCTGCCGGCCGAGACCATCTGCCCGCGCAGGAGGCCATTGGTGTCGGTCATCGCCACGGTGGCGAAGCGGCTGGCCGGGTCGGCCAGGTAGTCCTCAACTGTCATGGTCCACCTGCTTGACGGAATGGGCGCGGATGAGCGGCTCGAGCTCGGCGAGGTCGCCCTCGGGATCGGTCGAATAGGCCTTCAGGAAGACCCGCAGGCCGTTGTTGACGTAGCGGGCGATCTCGGCCCGCGAGGGCTGGCGGTCGGGCATGTAGAGCGCCTGCGTGCGCGGCGCCGAGAGGATGAGGCCCCACAGGTCCTGGGCGGCAAGCTCGGCATCCTCGAAGGCCAGCCGCCCGGCGCGCCGCTGGCCGTCCAGATAATCCATGATGCCGCGCAGCAGGCGGTCGGGGCCGACCTCCTGGTAGGCGCGGCCGATCTCGGGAAAGCGCTGCACCTCGCCGACGATGAGCCGGGCGAGCGACAGCATGTCCGGCCGCATCACCGTGTCGGCGTAGTCCCAGGCGAAGCCCAGGAGATCCTCGACCATGCCGCCGGGCGAAGGATGCTCGAACACGTCCAGCATGCGGTCGCGCTCGCCCAGCATCATGGCCGAGAACAGCGCTTCCTTGGACTGGAAGTACTGGTAGAGCGTGGGCTTGGAGAGCCCCGCCTCGACGGCGACCGCGTCCATGGTCGCGCCGGAATAGCCGGTTTCGGAAAAGACCTTGAGCGCAGCCCGGAGAATGCGCCGCTCGCGCTCGATCCTGTTCTGCTGGCGTTTCGGCAGCGCGGTCATCGCGGCAGCCTCCCGAGGAAATCGAGCAGGATACGGCTGTAGACTTCCGGCTGCTCGACGTTGCAGACATGCCCGGCATCGGCGATCGTCTCGTAGCGCACGTCCGGCCGTCGCGCCTCGGCCAGGATGCGCTCGGCGACGCCGCGGATCTCGGCCGGCGGGGCCAGCCGGTCGTGCTCGCCGGTCATCATCAGCACCGGCATGGTCAGGCGCGAGAAATCGAATCTTTCGCGCGGATCGGTGAAGCAGGCCAGCGCATCGCGATAGGTCGCCGAAGGGATCGCCGCCATCGATTCGAAAAGCTTCGCCCTGACGTCGTCCGAAGCGTTCGGGCCGGCAAGCACGCTCACTACCGCCGGCGCGAAGTCGGCCGGCGTCCGGCCCTGGTCGAGCGGCACCTGCCGGCTGACGCGGAACGCCTCGCGCTCCTCCGGCCCGGCCTCCGACATGCCGGTGCAGCCGCCGGACAGAACCAGCCCGGCCAGCAGTTCCGGGTGACGCATGGCGAACGACGTCGCGATCCACGATCCATAGGACAGGCCGACCAGCACCAGCCGATCCGCGCCGAGTTCTTCCCGTACGCGAAGGATGTCGGCGCAGTAATCGTCGACCGTCGATTGATGCCGGCCGAGCCCGCTGCCGCCATAACCGCGCAGGTCGAGAGAGGCGGCGCGCATGAGGCTGCCGGCGGCCTGCAACTGCGGCAGCCAGTTGTGGCGCGATCCGCCTATGCCGTGCAGGAACAGGCAGAGCGGCCCATGGTCGGGACCCGGAGCTACACTCAGTGCGAGGTCCGGGTCGCCAGCAAGGACGATGTCCTCCACGCCGCGGGCAGGGCAATCGCATAAGGCAAACGGCGATGAATTTCGCTGCTTCGTACCCCCACCCCTGACCCCTCCCCACAAGGGGGAGGGGGACTTTGCGGCCGCTATGCCATGCGAAACCGTCGACGATTGGCATCTGGCAGAGAGGCCAGCCGGTGCCCCTCCCCCTTGTGGGGAGGGGTTAGGGGTGGGGGTAGACTCATATGAGCCTGCCCCCGCGCCGCGTGGGACAGCAGCGCCGGCCGCAGGCCTGGCACCACCCCTCGCCCCCACGACGTGGGGGAGAGGTGACCCGGAGGGCTGGTGAGGGGGCGTGCCGTGCCTTGTGCGAGTTTCCGGCATGGCGACCGGGGCGGGCAGGGGCCTTGCCGGCTCGGCGCCGGCCTTTCCGGCTGCCTCGGCGAGCGCCTGAAGCCCCGCCTCGAAGATCGCTTTAGTGCCGGCACAGATCTCCGCCAGCCGCGGCTCGGCCGCCTCAACCGCCGCGCTCCACCGCACGACGCTGCCGCCGCGCTCGCCGGCGCTGACGGCGATGCGGCCGTCATAGGCCTCGGCGCCGGCGATTCCCTCGACATGGGTGTAGGCGAGCGTGCGGTCGCTGTCGCTGAACCAGGTCAGCCGCTCGCGGTAGAGCGTGTCCTCGCCATGGACGGTGAAGGCGCGGACAAGCGCGCCGCCGCCATCGCGCTCGGCGCGGATGGTGGCGATCGCCGGGTGCCAGCTGCCGCAGAAGTCGGAGACGACGGCCCACACCGCCTCCGGCGAGGCGGCAGAGACACCGACGACCTCGACCGTCTCGCGCGCCATGGGCGTTACCGGGCCGACCGCGCGGCGCCGTGCTCGCCGCGCCACAGCGACATGCGGGCGCCGCCTTCATCGCCCGGAGCAGAGTCGATCTCGTCCATGTCGTAGAGCGCCAGCACCGAGAGGTAGTCTTCCATGATCTCTGAGGTGAAGGGCAGCATCAGCGCGCCGCAGCGGCTGTCGCGATACATGCGCTCCAGCGGCAGCGACTTCAGCATCGACTGCCCGCCGCAGGTGCGGATCGCCATCGACGTCATCTCGGCCGCGCCCTCCATGACGTTGTACTGCGCCGCATACATGCGCAGCACCTCGCCCTTGCTCGGGAACCCCTTCGCCTCGCCGAAGGCCTGCCACCACAGCGCGCGCATGTTGGCGAGGCGCGCATACATCTTGCCGACGGCGACACGCTTGGTGGCGTACATGCGCCGGTCGATCGGCGGCTGGCCGGGGATTTTTCCCTTGAGATAGTCCACCATGAAGTCGAAGGCGCCCTGCGCCACGCCTATATAGGTCGGCGACAGCGTGATCATCATGTGCGGCCAGTTCGGCAGCGTCTTGTTGAAGATGCCGCGCGGCATCAAGAGGTCACGCTCGGTGACGAAGACGTCCTTGAGAATCAGGTCGCGGCTGTTGGTGCCGCGCATGCCGAGCGGGTCCCACTCGCCCCTGACGCTCAAGCCCGGCGCATCCTTGTGGACGACGAACAGCATCGTGTCCTCGTGGCGGGGCTCCTGCCCCTCGAAGACCTCGGTGCAGACGATGGTGTAGTAGTCGCAATAGCCGGCCAGCGACGCGAACTTCTTGAAGCCGTTGATCCGCCAGCCGCCGTCGACCTTGCGGCACTGCGTCTGGTTCGGCTTCGAGGTCCAGTTCTGGCCGCCTTCCGAAATCGGCTGCGAATAGATGGCCTTCTCCGCGATGGCGCGGCGGAACTGGCGCTCGCGCAGCGGCGCGAAAGCCGCCTTCTCCTGCGGCGTCAGGTTGGGCATGTCGAACATGAAGCGCGACCACGCCATCGACGAGTTGTGCATGTTGAAGGTGAGCGCGGTGGCGCCGCAATATTTGCCGATCTCGGCGCCGACCATGGCGTATTCGAACATCGAAAAGCCCCAGCCGCCGAACTCTTCCGGAATGCACAGGCCGAGGAAGCCTTCCGCCGCCAGATCCCGGTAGTTCTCGACCGGGAAGGAGGCGTCGTCATCGATCCCCTTGGCCCGGCCCGCGAATTTCTCCCGGCCCAGCTCGTTGACCAGCCGCAGCTTGGCCTGCACCTCGGGTCGGATGCGGGAGAGATCGTAATAGTCGGCAATATCGCTCATGCTTTTCTCCGCAGGCGTCAGAGCGCCAGTTCGCCTTGCAGGACGCCGTCCCTGACGACGACGGTCCCGTCCAGGGTGATGGTGCAGTTGCGCATCGGCAGGTCGAAATGGCCGAGCGTGTAGCGGCCGGCATACTGGTTGGCGCCGGTCGACCACAGGAAGGAGCCGGCGAGCGCCCGGAACTCCACCGCCTGCATGTCGCGCTTGTCGTACATCGCCGCCGACACCCAGCGGGCGCGCGGATGCATGCCCCAGCCGACATGGCTCATGCCGTAGGCGTTGCGGTCGTCCCAGGCTTCCATGTATTCGCGGAAATGGATGGCATCGACGCCGTCGCCCTTGATCGCGGTGACGAAATCGTCCTCGATCGTGAAGTCGATGCGGCTGGTCAGCGTCGTCTTGAACGTCAGGTTCATGTCGCCGATATCCATGACGATCCGGCCGTTGACGCAGTTCTTCCCCGGAAAGGCGAGGCACAGGCCGCCCGGCCAGTGCGCGACAGCGCCCGGTGTCGTGCCGAAGCCCGGCGTGCCGCCGCAGGGAGCGTCGGTGAGGTCGATGACGAGGTCCGTTCCGGCCGGCGAGGTGACGCGCATCTCGCTGGCGTCGCGCAGCATGCGGACGCCGAGCGCCACCTTAGGGCCGAGCTCCGCCGTCGGCTCGGTGCGTTCCAGGATCTCCGGGTGCTCGTTGGTGACGACCAGCAGGCGGGTGCGGCCCGCCGCCTCGATCTCCGGCCATTCGGGGGCATGGATCAGCCCCTCGACCGTGCAGTCGACGATCACCTCGCAGAGCTTCAGCGCCTCGATGACGGCGCGGTTGCCCTGGATCGCCCAGGACGTGCCGGTCGACTTCACCGGCACCGGCGCGGTCTGGCGTGGCGTCGGCATCTGGATCATGCAGAATTCGGCGCCGAGATCGTGCAGGGCGAGTTCTGACAGATGGACCAGCACCGGACGCGACTGCGTCTCCGACAGGATCGCGACCCGCGTCCCCCTGCCGATCGCGTTCAGCGCGAACACGCGCCGGAAGCAGTCGAGCCACCGCCCTTCGATGCGCTCTTGCAGCATCGCAAATCTCCCATTGACGATCCAACGTTTTCGGATTTCTTTACTCGTGAGTTAAGTTTCACGATTTCGGTAAGGCTGCCAATCGCGATTTTCGAAAATCGATGATTATTCGACGATCGTCGGACAGGCCGGCTCAGGCGCGGCTGTCGTTGTCGGCATCGGTCAGGGTTATCTTCCTGAAAGTTATCCCTCTCCTGCGGCCAGCCGGACGCTATCGGTCCTCGCCGCGATGGACCGGCGCGCGGTTGAGAATGAGGGGATCGGTGCCCGTCGACATCCCAAACGAAGCGCTGGCGGCCACTGCCGCGCCTACGGCGAGATTGTCGCCGCGCCGCATCCAGCGATGCGCCCTGGCGGCTGCGGTGTAGGAGTGGACCGAGCTAACGCGGCCTAGCCAAGAGAGGCTATTCCTCCTGGGCCGGGACCGGAACAACGGTCAGGTTCGGCCCAAAACTGGCGATGCTTGCCGCGACGGCCGGGTCGATGCCTTCGTCGCTGATGACCTCCGCGATCTGCGATAGATCTCCAAACGTGGCAAAGGCGGGCGCCTGGAACTTCGAGCTGTCGGCAAGCAGGATCGTGCGCCGCGCCGAGCGGATCATCACCCGCTTGATCGCCGCCACTTCCATCGTCGCGTCGGTGAGCCGGGAGCCGGTGACGGCATAGGTGCCGATGAAGCAGACATCGGCATGAATGTTCTCGAAGAAGGATTCGCCCGGCTCGCCGACCAGCAGGTGCGACGCGGGGCGCACCGTGCCGCCCGCGACGATAACCCGCCATTGCGGAACATTGGCGCCGATCCGCGCGATCTCGATGCTGTTCGTCACCACCGTCAGGTTGATCTGGCGCAACGCGGCGGCCTTGACCGCTTCCACCACGGTGGAGCTGGAATCGAAGATCACGCTCTCGCCGCCCCGCAGCCTCTGCGCGGCAAGGTCGCCGATGGCGCTTTTCTGGCGATGCTGGAAATGCGCGTTGAGCGAGGTTTCACGCTCGAATGTGGCGCGCAGGGGAGGAACGAGAAGCGCGCCGCCATGCGTACGCTCCAGATATCCGCCCTCGGTGAGTTGTTCGAGGTCGCGACGGATCGTCGACGGCGACCCGCCTATGTTTTCGGTGAGTTCCTGAATGGAAGCAGTCCCGTTGCGCCGAACATATTCGAGAATCATGGCCCGGCGTTTTGCGGGAATGATTTCGACGCGTTTCGTCGCCTGAGTATCCATGTGGCCGGATCGTCCTTTCCGTCAGCACCCCGGACATGTACCGCCGAATGTAGGCAGGGCGTCCGGCCCCGGCGTGACGCGCTCCCGTAATTACCAGATGGTATATCCGCAATCTACGACCACGATCGAACCGGTCATTGCGCTGGAGGCGTCGGTCGACAGGAACAGGATGGTGGAGGCAATCTCCTCGGCGGTGGCGACGCGCCTCATCGGCGTGCCTTCCATCCAGTGCGGCATCAGCGTGTCGTCGGTAAAGCCGCCGCGCGACATGGCGGTGTCGACATAGGTCGGCGCGACCGAGTTCACGCGCACGCCGCGCTCGGCCCATTCGCCGGCCAGCGACCTGGTCATGTGGTGCACGCCTGCCTTGGCGGCATTGTAGTGAACCTGCCGCTGCGGCTTGTTGGAGATCAGGCCGGACATCGAGCCGACCGTGACGATCGAGCCGCGCCCGCGCTCCAGCATGGCGCGCCCGAACTCGCGGCAGGACCAGTAGCAGCCGTTGAGGTCGACATCGACCACCTTGTGCCAGACCTCGTCCGACATCGATTCTCCGGGCGTGTCGGGCCATGCGATCCCGGCATTGGCGACAAGGATGTCGATGCCATGCCTGGCGTTGGCTTCGGCCGCCGCGCGGCCGACGGCGGCGGAATCGGTAACGTCGAGCAAGACCGTCTCGACGTCGAAGCCTTTTGCGGCCAGCGCGGCGCGCCCGGATTCAAGCACCGCCGGGTCACGGTCGGAAATGACGACGCCGGCACCATGCTCGAGCAGGGCTTCCGCCGTGCAGAGCCCGATGCCCCTGCCGCCTCCGGTGATGAAGGCCCAACGGCCCGACAGATCGAACTTTTGCTTATACATGATGCTTGCTCATCCTGGCTGCAGTGCTTCGGAGCGGCGCGAGACCGCCCGCCCGTCGGGTCCGAATAGGTGAAGACGTCGTGGATCGACGCCAAGTCTGACGGTCTGGCCCACTTTCGCGGGTGCCCGCTCATCCGTCTTGACGGTCGCCAGTTGCCCGCTTGCGAGCTCGATGTGGGTCAGCGTCTCGCCGCCGAGATGTTCGACCACGGTGACGCGCCCGGCCAACGAACCGTCGGCCGTCACCCGCAGCGCCTCCGGGCGGATGCCGATGGTGATCGCGTCGCCGTTCGCCAGCCCGGGCCGGGTCGGCAGAGTGACCGCCGAACCGTCCTCGAGAATGGCCTGGGCCGCGTCCGAAGTGCATTGAAGCTTGCCTGCCAGGAGGTTCATCTTCGGCGCGCCGATAAAGCCTGCGACGAAGGTGGACACGGGATTGGCGTAGATTTCCATCGGCGCGCCCACCTGCTCGATGCGGCCGCCATTGACGACGACGATCCGGTCGGCCAGCGTCATCGCCTCCACCTGGTCGTGCGTGACGTAGATCATCGTCGCATCGAGCTCGTGATGAAGGCGGGCAAGCTCGATACGCATCTGCATGCGCAGGGCCGCGTCGAGATTGGACAGCGGCTCGTCGAACAGGAACACCTTTGGATTGCGCACGATGGCGCGGCCGATGGCGACGCGCTGGCGCTGGCCGCCGGAGAGCTGGCCCGGCCGCCGGTCGAGATAGGGCTCGAGCTGCAGAATGCGCGCCGCGTCCCTGACCTTGCTCTGCCGTTCGGCCTTGGGAACACCCGCCATGCGCAGCGCGAAGCCCATGTTGTCCGCGACGCTCATATGCGGGTAGAGCGCGTAGGACTGGAACACCATCGCCAGCCCACGTTCGTCCGGCTGAACGTCGTTGACGCGCTTGCCGTCGATGGCGAGGTCGCCGGAGGTGATCGTCTCCAGCCCCGCGATCATCCGCAGCAACGTCGTCTTGCCGCAGCCCGAGGGACCGACGAGCACGATGAACTCGCGGTCGCGTATCTCCAGGTCGACGCCCTTGACGACCTCCAGGCTGCCGTAGTTCTTGCGGATGTTGTTGAGCGTGACGGTCGCCATCGATATCCCTACTTGACTGCGCCGAAGGTAAGGCCTCGTACCAGCTGCCGCTGCGTGATCCAGCCGAAGACGAGGATCGGGCCGATCGCAAGCAGCGACGCGGCCGACAGCTTGGCCCAGAACAAGCCCTGCGGGCTCGAGAACGAAGCGATGAATGCAGTGAGCGGCGTGGCGTTCGATACGGTCAGGTTGATGCTCCAGAACGCCTCGTTCCAGGCCAGAATGATGGACAGCAGCGCTGTCGAGGCGATGCCCGGCGCGGTCAGCGGAATGAGCAGGTGGATGAACTGCCGCAACGGACGAGCCCCGTCGAGGCGCGCCGCTTCGAGGATCTCGCGCGGCACTTCGCGGAAGAAGGTGAACAGCATCCAGATGATGATCGGCAGGTTGACCAGCATGTAGAGCACGACAAGGCCGATGCGGCTGTCGAGCAGCCCCGCAGACTTGAACATCAGGTAGATCGGCACGAGCACGCCGACCGCCGGCATCATCTTGGTCGACAGCATCCAGACGAGCAGATCCTTGGCGCGCTTGCCGGGGTGGAATGCGAGCGCGTAGGCGGCCGGGAGGCCGACCGCCAGCCCAAGCAGCGTCGACCCGACCGAGACGATGACGCTGTTGAAGAAGAAGTGAAGATAGTCGGCGCGGTCCAGAACCTGCTCGAAGTTGCGCAGCGTCGGCTCGAAAAAGATCAGCGGCGGACTGGCGATCGCTTCGGGCTCCCGCTTGAAGGCCGTCATCGCCATCCACAGGATGGGAAAGAACATTATGATCGCCAGACCCCATCCGGCGACGGCGGCGAAGATGCGCTGGGTCAGAGGCCGCTCCATCGTCAGCGATCCAGATTGTGGGAGATCGTGCGCACAAGGAAATACGCGACGATGTTGGCGAGGATGATGGCGATCACGCCGCCAGCGGAGGCCCAGCCGACATTGTAGTCGAGCAGCGCCACCTTGTAGATCAGGAAGGGCAGCGTCGTGGAGGCGTTCCCGGGTCCGCCCGCAGTCGTCACGAATATCTCGGCGAAGACCGACAGCAGGAAGATCGTCTCGATCATCACGACGATGGTGATCGAGCGGGCGAGGTGAGGCAGGGTGATGAAGCGGAAGAGCCGGAGGCCCTTGGCCCCGTCCATGCGCGCGGCTTCCACCTGGTCCCGGTCGAGGGATTGCAGCGAGGTGAGCAGGATCAGCGTCGCGAACGGGATCCATTGCCAGGCGACGATGACGCCGACCGAAAACAGCGGCCATTGCGCGAACCAGTCGACGACGGGCAGGCCCAGCGTGCGCGAAATATAGGCGAACAGCCCGTTCACGGGGTGCATCAGCAGGTTCTTCCAGATCAGCGCGCTGACCGTCGGCATGACGAAGAACGGTGCGATGCAGAGGAGCCGCGCGATGCCGCGCCCGGGGAACTGCTGGTCGAGCGCCACCGCGCAGGCAAGGCCGATGACGACCGACGCGACGAGGACGCCGGCGACCAGGAAGATCGTGTTGGCCAGCGCGTTGAAGAGGTTCGGATCGGTGAACAGGAAGACGTAGTTGCGGAAACCGACGAAGCCGCCCGCCGAGGCGTCGAGCAGGCTGTAGCGCTGCATCGAGAACCACAGGGTGAGCGCCAGCGGCACGATCATCCAGATCAGCAGCAGGATCACCGAAGGCGCCAGCAGCGGGCGCGTCGAGATCATCGGGCCGATACTGTCAGTGGAAGCGTTGCGTTGCATGTCGTCGGTTAAGCACCTGCGAGGGCACGGCCGTCAGGCCGGGGAACGATGGAGAACCGGGCCGCCATGACTGGCGGCCCGGCGCGGGCTTGGGAGGATTACTTCTTGGGATAGCCCGCTTCGTCCACGGCGCGCTGCGCGATGGCCTGCGAAGCCTTGAGCGCATCGTCGACCGACTTCTGCCCGGCGATGACGGCGCCGAATTCCTGGCCGACGGCGGTGCCGATCGACTGGAACTCGGGAATGCCGACGAAGCCGATGCCGCGATACGGCACGGGCTCCTGCGTCGGGCCGTTCACGTCGGCCGACTGGATCGTATCCATCGTGATCTTCGCGAAGGGCGCCGCCTCGATGTACTCGGCGTTGGCATAGGTCGACCGGCGCGTGCCCGGGGGCACCGTCGCCCAGCCGGTCTCCTCGGCGACCAGGTCGATATAGTCCTTCGAGGTCGCCCAGTAGATGAACTTGTTGGCCGCCTCGGGCGACTTCGACGAGACCGGCACCGCCAGCGACCAGGCCCACAGATAGTGGTTGCCCTTGTCGAACTTGCCGTACGGCGGATAGGCGTAGCCGACCTTGTCGATCACCGTGCTCTGGTCGGGATCGGCGAGGAAGCCGGCCGACACCGTCGCGTCGACCCAGATGCCGCACTTGCCGCTGGCGAACAGGGCGAGATTCTCGTTGTAGCCGTTGGAAGATGCACCCGGAGGGCCGTACTTGTTGAGAAGGTCGACATACATCGCCAGCGCCTCTTTCCACTGCGGCGTGTCGAGCTGTGCCTTCCACTGTTCGTCGAACCAGCGGGCGCCGTAGCTGTTGGCGGCCGGCGTGATCTGGCCGACGTTCTCGCCCCAGCCGGGCTTGCCGCGCAGGCAGACGCCGTAAACGCCGTTGGACGGATCGTGAATCTTCGCGCCGACATCGCCGATGTCCTTCCAGGTCGGCCGCTCGGGCATGGTGACGCCCTTCGCCTCAAGCAGATCCTTGCGATAGAAGGTCATCTGGCTCTCGGCGTAGAACGGCAGCGCGAAGAGCTTGCCATCGAAGGACAGGCCGTCACGCACCGACTGGAGAACGTCGTCCAACTCGTATTCGGCCGGCACGTTCTCGAACGGCACCAGCCAGCCGCGCTCACCCCACATCGGCGCCTCGAACATGCCGATGGTCATGATGTCGTATTGGCCGCCATTGGTCGAAATGTCCGTCGTCAGACGCTGGCGCAGCGTGTTTTCCTCGAGCACCACCCAGTTCAGCTTGATGTCCGGGTTCTGCTCTTCGAACTGCTTCGACAGGCGCTGCATGACGACCATGTCGTTGTTGTTGACGGTGGCGACCGTCAGCGTCGTGGTCTGCGCCAGCGCGCTGCCGCATAGCAGCATGGCGGCGAGCCCTCCCAGTACGACTGATTTCATTTCCTTCCTCCTCTCAAGTGCCGGTGCGCCGGCGTTCCGCAGTGAACTTTCGGCCGGACCGCGACGCCGGCCGCCTCAAGCCTCCTTCCGTTCGCGTCCGGCTGCCGTGGTGGCTCCCAGCACCAGCAGGCACCCGGCCGTGAACGTGTCTCCAAGTCCGAGCGTCGTGACGGGTCGCGCCAGATAGGGGCTCGGCACGGCGACCACGCGCCATTTGCCGACCCGCGCATCGGCTGCGAAAGGCGGCGTGCCGAATTCGGCCTTCGCCGGCGGTCCGCTCGGCACGACGGGACGACCTTCCGACGCCCGGCAACTCGACAACAGGCAGCCGGCCATCAGCGCGTCGCGCTCGATTTCGGGGTCGTCCAGCGTGACACTCGCCGCCCAATGGTCGGCGTGGACGCAGATGCGGCGCAGATGCAGGCGGTCGCCGAGCTCGGCCATCTTGCGAGGCAACAACGCCGTATCCGCGCTCTCCGGATAGATGTCGACGAGTTCCGACTGGCTCATCCCGATCGAGCTGAGGCGCCCCTCCGCGGCTGCTTCCAGCATCAGGTCGCGCTGTCGCGGCGTGTCGATGCCGCTCATCTCGAGGTGGATATGGGGCATGCCGGCCGCATGCCATCTGCGCGTCAGCCCGAAGACGCGGTCGAGCTCGCCGGGAAGTTCGGCGAGGGAGATGGCGCCGAACCCCGCGACCAGCCCGGAACCCGCGTCAGCGCCCGCACGCACGGACGCGGCCTCGAAGTCGTCGTCGTGCTCAAGGCCGGGATCGTCGAAGCGCACGATGATCCGTGTCGAGCGGGTGGGCATCACGTCGCCCACGGGCACGCCAGCCGTGTATTCGAAGATAAAGATGTTCGGGCGCCGAACGCCGCGCCGTTTCACCTGCGCCGCGGGCAGAAGCGCATCGCCTTGCGCGAGCAGCACACGTTCCGGCAAGTGCGACAGCATGTGCTCGCTGCGATCGCCAAGATTGAGCACCGCAGGCGCCCGCAGCGTGGAAAGCACCCAGCTTGCATGCGGGCCGGTGCCGCCGAGCGAATAGCGGGGCCTGAGCCGCTCGGCCAGCCATGCCGGGCCCTCCGGCCACTCGACACGCACCTCGCCGCCGATGCCGCGGGCAGCCCTGCCTTTCAGCATGTTCGCGAAGGCGACTGCGCCGGGCGGCTCGGTCGCCTCGATAAGAGCCGTCATCTCGCCCATGTTGATGGTCGCGTCGACGCAGGCGCTCATGCCGCAGAACGTCAGCGGCGCACCCGCAGCAATGGCCGGCAGTCGTCCGGCCAGGTCACGATAGGCAACAGCAATCGGCGATCGATCCGAAATGGTCGACACGCGCTCCTCCCACGCGGGTTCGCAGTTTTCCTCATTCTTCGCTCTCTCGGCACGTTGTCAACCAAAAAACGTCAAAGGTGTGCAAATTGCTCAATACTGACATTTGGTTTGCATATCGTGACGCGCCATCCGCGAAATTGCGAGCTTGGGCCCTGTACCCGGTAGTGGATATGGGATTAATGGCTCCTTGCGCAGCCGGGATATTGCATCCGTCTAAGGCTACGCGCGCGCTGCCTCTTCGTCGGCACGCAAACTTTGCTCTGGATTTTGGAGTTTTTTGATTATATGTGGCGGATTGAGAGGGCGGGCCGATGGATACGGCAATACGCTTGGCGCGATCACGCAAGAGGAGGCTTCATGCTGCGGCTGGATCAGAAACTCGAGAACATCCGGAGCGGCCGCTACAAGCCGTCCGATTTCATCATCGCCGACGCCAAGGACAGCGACATGGGTTCGGGCGTGACGGGAACCGGATTCTTGCGAAACGCGGACGGCACCCAGGGCCGGCAGCGTACCCGCGCAGAGTTCCTGGATGCGATCGAGGAAGTCGTACGCCAGGACATCGTCGACATCATGCTGGTGTCGGTCGCCAATCTCGACGTTCTGCATGAGCGCGGCGCTTTCGCCAAAAGCGCCGTTAAGCCTGCGATACGCGCCAACGAGGCCACCGACTGCTGGGGCTCTGTCCGCCACGGCCGCTACGCGCATCACGCTTCAAGGCCATTCCGGACCGCCCATTTGCCGCAAGTGATGTGGGGTACCGAGAAGCCTCAGCCGGGACAACCGGTGACGGGCACCGACCTCGGCCTTTATTCGGTGACGTTCAACAACGACCTCGACGCCGACATGGTGTCGCTGAGCGCCTTCGCCGACTTTCGGCGAGACGCTGCCGCGTCCGGTTTCAAGTATTTCTACGAGGTTTTCGTGCCGAACGTCGACTGCGGTCTGACACGCGAGCAAATCGGCGAATACATGAACGACTGCATTCTGCGCTCTCTGGCCGGCGTCTCGAAAGCCGACCGGCCGCAATTCCTCAAAATCGCCTACAACGGACCCAAGGCGCTCGAGGAACTGGCCAGTTTCGACCCGTCACTGGTCGTCGGCATTCTCGGCGGCGGCGCCGGCACCACGCGCGATACCTTCGAACTCGTTGCGCAGACCGAGAAGTACGGCGGCCGGGTCGCTCTGTTCGGCCGCAAGATCAACCTGGCGGAGGCGCCTCTCGCGTTGGTCGCGCTGATGCGCCAGGTCGCCGACGGCGCCATCAAGCCCGAGGAAGCAGTGCGGGCCTATCATGGCGAGCTTCAAAAGGCCGGCCTCGTCGCGGCCCGCAAGCTCGACGACGACCGCGCCATATCCGACCCGATCCTCAAGCCGGCCGCGGAACTGAAGGCCGCCTGACCACTGTCGCCGCGACGTCCCTGAACCGGCACCGTCAGCTTCGGTGCCGGCATGCTGCGAAAGAAGCGGCGCCTCCTTCGTTTGCGACAGACACGATCGGGAAGGCTAATCCGGGGGCTGTTCCGGCACGGTACCGGGAGGAATCACGGGGGTGGTTCCCGTGTCTGGAGGCGGTTGCTCAATCTCGCGGTCACTGGTGGGCGGCGGCGTCAGCACGCCGTCGCAATTTTCCAGCGACGGGCGATGGCCATCGCCAGCCTCATCCTGGCCGTCGTCCGCACCGTTCCGTCCGGTGCCTTCGCTCCTGTCCTCTGGCTCGACCTGACAGGGATCGGTCGGCGCGGCATGATGATTGTCATCCGGTGTTTGGCCGGCCGCCAAGCCGATGGCGCCCATCCAGCCCAGCAGCGTTGCTGCCGCCACGACGAGCATCCGAGTCTCAGGTCGAGCGGGAAGAAGGACCGGTTCCGGATTCGGGTCATCCGGCGTTGGCTGCGGATCATTGGGATCTGGCGTGGGATCGGTCATGGCATACTCATTCCGGCGCTGCCAGACTAATTCGAGCGCGAGCGATCTGTTCCCCGTCGCGGTGCAACGCTCTGAATTCAAATAGGAATGACGCGAAGGACAAGCCGCGGCTCGGATAGTCCGGAACCTCCGCCTTCTTCACGAGTTCGTACGCGCAAGGAGGCGTTGGTTGCGGCGGCGAAGCTGCATTTCCCAAAAGGGCGCCGTCCTGTCCCATGCGAACGAGGAAGAGGTTCGATGAGCAATCAACATCCAAAGACTCACAGGCCAACCGACAAGGATCTGCGGGAAAATCCGGGAATCGGTACCTCCAGGGGTACGATCAAGGGCGGCGAAATCCTGGACGACGACGAAAGCCTCGATGGCGACAACACGTTCGAAGGCGACGTCGAGAACGACGTCACGCGGCAGGGCGGCGTCGATCCCAATCAGACGGGTCGTACCAACAAATAGCAGGAGGCCGACATGGCCGGCAAGAAAACCCACGAGCAGCAGCTCCGTATCATCGAAAAGCGCGAGAACACCAGCAACGCCGGCGACGATTTCAATGCCGAGGAAGAACTGAAGCGCTCGAAACGGGAGCGGGAAGCGCATCGTGGAGGCACCCGGCTTCGCGATGAGGGGGTCGAACTGACGGACAAGGACGACCGCCAGATCATCCGTGGCGAACGTCAGGAAAGCGAGCATCACAAGCGCCGCGCGGACGATTGATCGTGCTGGACTACGAACACGCCAGACATCGCATGGTCGAAGCGCAAATCTCGCGGCGAGGCGTGCGCGACGAACGGGTGCTGGCTGCTCTGCGTCAGGTCGCGCGTGAAGCTTTCGTCGACGAAGGGTTCGAGGAGTTTGCCTACGAGGACAGCCCGCTGCCCATCGGCAGCGGACAAACGATCTCGCAGCCCTTCATCGTCGCGAGAATGGCGGAAGCGGCCGAGATCGAACCATCCGACCGCGTTCTGGAGATCGGCACCGGCTCCGGCTATGCGGCGGCGATACTGGCCGAGCTTGCCTCCGAGGTCTTCACCGTCGAGCGGCATCGCGAACTGGCAAGCCAGGCCGAGGAGCGGCTGCACGGTGCCGGCTATGGACATGTAACGGTAAAGGTCGACGACGGGACCAAGGGCTGGCCCGAGGAGGCGCCGTTCGACGCGATCGTCGTGGCAGCCGGCGGCCCTTCCGTGCCGCTATCCCTGCAGGAGCAACTGGATATCGGCGGACGCCTGGTGATTCCGGTAGGAGATCGGTGCGGAGAACAGCGCCTGTTGCGCATCACGCGCGTCGCTGCCAACAAGTTCGAGGAAGAGGATCTTGGCGGCGTGCTGTTTGTGCCTCTTGTAGGCGCGGAAGGGTGGATCGATGAAGATGACAGACTTTCACCGCGCCAGACCCGGAAATCGCTTCCGGAACTGATCGCCGGAGCTGCGGAAGACCTTCCGCCCATCGACGATCCGGCCTTCGGTGCGAAATTCGATCGCTTCGGCGACAGGCGCGTCATCCTCCTTGGCGAAGCGAGCCACGGGACGTCGGAGTTCTACCGAGCCCGCGCCGCGATCACGCAGCGTTTGATTAAGAGGCATGGTTTCACGACCGTCGCGGTCGAGGCGGACTGGCCAGACGCGGCTTATTTAAATCGGCACGTTCGAAGCCTACCGCAACCGGCCGGGGTATCGCTGCCGTTCCAGCGCTTTCCCCAGTGGATGTGGCGCAACACCGACGTCACGGCCTTCATCGCCTGGCTGCGCGGGCACAACGACGGGGTCAAGGATGCGAGCCGGCAGGCCGGTTTCTACGGCCTCGACCTTTACAACATGAGCGGATCGATTGCTGCCGTGCTGGCCTATCTGGATAAGATGGATCCGAGTGCCGCGGCTGTCGCGCGGGAACGCTATGGCTGCCTGACACCCTGGCAGAACGAGCCCGCCACCTACGGCCGCGTGGTGTTGCGCTCCGGCTACAGGGCCTGCGAGGTCGCCGTGGTCAGGCAGTGTCGCGACCTGCTTGAGCGTTCGCTGTCCGAGGACAACGGTGATCTCCTGGATGCCCAGCAGAGCGCGAGGCTGATCGCCTCTGCCGAGAAATACTACCGCGTCATGTATTATGGCGGCGCCGAGACCTGGAACCTGCGTGACAGGCATATGTTCGAGACGCTGGAGCGCCTTCTCGACGCGGCAGGCCCGGATTCCAAAGCGGTGGTATGGGCACACAATTCGCATATCGGCGATGCACGCCATACCGACATGGGCTCGGTGCGCGGCGAGTTGACCGTCGGCCAGCTTTGCCGCGAGCGATACGGCAACAAGGCGGCGCTGATCGGCTTCGGTACCCACTCGGGCAAAGTCGCCTGCGCCTCCGATTGGGACGGCGAGATGGAGATCAAGGAGGTAAGGCCCTCCGTGCCGGACAGCGTCGAGCGCCTATGCCATGACAGCGGCAAGCGTTCCTTCCTGCTGGATTTTACGCGCAACGATGCGGTTTCCGACGCGCTTCGGGCGCCTCGTCCGGAACGGTTCATCGGCGTTATCTACCGTCCGGAGACGGAGCGCCTCAGTCATTACATCGACGCGGCGGTGTCGCGGCAGTTCGACTCCTTCGTCTGGTTCGACAAGACTTCTCCGATCACGCCCATGGCCGGCAGTAAGGGGCAACCCGGCAAGGTGCCCGATACGTTTCCGTTTGGCGTGTAATCGTGCCGATGGCACATGCAGGCGCGCCTCGCGTCGAGCCGTCCGACAGCCGGTCGCCCCATCGTCCGGGCCGATCCCTTTCTGCTGCGACAGGCGAAGCATGGCACGGCCGTCGCGGATTTCCTTGGCGGTGACGATCCGTGTTGCCAGCAAACAGTGCTGCCACGATGGGCCAAGCCCGCTCAGCCCTTGTTCGGCCAGTCGCGCCATACCGGCCTCGCCAGGCCGAAGGTGTCGTGGCTGCGCACGTAGTCGCTGCCGTAGGAGCGGGCGACGAGGTCGAGCTTCGGCGTGTCGATATGGGCGCGCTCGCTGTCGAGAACGTATTCGTCGCTCACATGCACGGTCAGGACGCGGCCGATGACGACGACCTGGGCCGGACCGGTGACCACCGAGGACAGCGAAACGCATTCGAAACCGACCGGGCTTTCGGCGATGCGCGGCGGACGTATGCGCGACGACGGGACGGTCGCGATCTCCGCCAAGGCGAGTTCGTCGATCCCGCGCGGCGCGTCGATGGCGGTCAGGTTCATGGCCCGGACCAGCCGTTCCGGCACCAGGTTGACCACGAACTCGCCGGTATCGAGGATGTTGCGGGCGGTGTCCTTGAAGCCCCTGTCCGGGTCGGCCATGATGCCGACGGCGACGGTCGGCGGCGCCGATCCCATGACGTTGAAGAAGCTGTAGGGGGCGGCGTTGACGCCGCCCTGGCGATCCTGCGTCACCACCCAGGCGATCGGACGCGGCATGACCGTGGCGACAAGCAGCTTGTAGGCATTTTGCGTGCCGACTTCCTCGAGATCGAAGCGCATCAGATGTCGCTGGCAGCCGGCTTGGCGCGGATGTCGACGTCGGGGCCGCACTCGTCGGGATGCGCTGCCTCGAAGGACGCGGTCATCGGCCTACTCCGGCGTCGCGTCGATCACCGGGTGCCGCAGCAAGCCGATGCCCGCGACGCAGGCCACCACGACGTCGCCAGGCCACATCCATTCCTGCGGGCTCCGCCCGGCGCCGACGCCTTCCGGCGTGCCGCTGGCGATGATGTCGCCGGGCTCCAGCGTGATCCCCGAGGAGATGTCGGCGATCAGGTGGTCGACCTTGAACAGCATGTGGCGCGTGTTCGAGCGCTGCTTCTCGACCCCGTTCACCGTCAGCCACAGGTCGAGCCCCTGCGGGTCGGGGATTTCGTCGACCGTCACGATGCAGGGACCGAACGGCGCGTAGGTGTCCTGGCCCTTGGAGAAGATCCACTGCCCGGCGCGCCGGTTGTCGCGCGCCGAGACGTCGATCATCACCGAATAGCCGAAGACATGGCCGAGCGCGTCCTCCCGGCGGACGCGCCGCGCGGTCGTGCCGATGATGACGGCGAGTTCGACCTCCCAGTCGAGCTGCTGCGTCATCTTCTTGTTGTGCTCGATGCCGTCGCCCGGTCCGATCACCGTCGTCGGCGGCTTCGAGAACACGACCGGCTGCTGCGGCAGCTCCCGGGAGGTGTCCAGCGATTTGGCGCTTTCGGCGACGTGCTCGACATAGTTGAGGCCGATGCCGAAGATGTTCTTGCGTGGACGGGGAATTGGAGCCAGCAGCCTTACATTCGCCAGCGCCGTCGCCGTGCCGGCGGGGAAGCGGCCGGCGGCCCGGTCGAGGCAGCCACGCAGCGCATCGAGCCCGGACCGGCCGGCATCGATCAGCCCCAGCATCGAAGCGGGAAGCGCGACGCCTTGCGCGGCAGCAAGCGCCTGCACATCCACCACAAGGTCTTCGACGAGGACGCCGAGCTTTGCCGCCGCCTCGACCGAGGCGCGATAGGTCACGAGTTTCATGATCGTTCCTTCAGAGAAGCGGCTGCCGGCCGCCATTGTCGCCGAATGCCTGCTCGCGGTAGAGCCCGAGCGAGCGCATCACCGGCAGGTCGGACAGGCAGAACAGGCAGGCGTCGTCGCCGTCCGAGCCGTTGACATGCTCGTGCCAGGCCCAGGATGGCACGCAGAAGATATCGTGCTCCCGCCAGTCGTAGCGTTTTCCGTCGATGATGGAATGGCCGCTGCCCTTGGCCACGTGATAGAGGCCGCTGCCGGTGTGGCGGTGCGCCCTGGTGTGCTCGCCGGGACGCAGCATCTGCATGGAGGCGCCGAGCGTCAGCATCACCGGGCCGTTGGTCACTGGGTTCACATACTCCATCAGCACGCCGTCAAAGGGCGAGCCGTCGGTGCAGCCGGCATAGTTCAGCAGCGACTCGTAGGTCGGAGCCCATTCGTATTTGAACATCGGGCTGTAGCCCTTGCTCCAGGCCTCTCCCATCGGCTTCAGGCCCGGATTGCCCCAGGTCCTGGTCATGTCGTCGACCGGGTAGCCGACCGCCTGACTCAGATCCGGATGGACCTCGTAGAAATTGGCTTCCATGGCGTTGACGAAGGGGATGTCGAGGCCGTCCTGCCAGATGCAGGGCGTGCCCGTCGCCTCCACTCCGTGTTCGTGCCAGGTGCCGTTCGGCGTCAGTACGAAATCGTTGGCGCCGAGCGTCATCTTGTGTCCGTCCACCACCGTGTAGGCGCCGGAGCCCTCCATGATGAAGCGGATCGCCGATGCCGAATGGCGGTGTGCGGATGCGACCTCACCGGGGTTCATCACCTGGAGACCGGCATAGATCCAGCCCACGGCGGCCGCGACGTCGGTGCGCCCCGGATTGTTCAGGTAGACGACGCGCCGCCCGGCCTTTTCCGGCGTCACCAGTTCGACGGAGCGCAGCACATGCGTGCGCAGGTCGCGGTAGCGCCAGACCACCGGGACCGACGCGGATTTCGGCTGCCATGGCTCGATCTTGTTGGCGACGGTCCAGAGCGCGCCTGCCTTGTGGCGGTCGAGTTCGTCGTAATAGGCGAGCAGTTCGGGCGTGTCCTCGACATTGGCCCGGCCGGCGATATCCTCGCGGTGGTTTTCGCGCTGTGCCACGCGTCCGTCTCCTCGTTGGGGTCCGGACCCAAACATGGTTCAGGATATTTTCGATTGCAACCGGATTTTCGAAAGAATTTGGAATTGCCGACGACTTCTCATCTGGGCTAAGCCTTTAGGCAAAGGGAAGCCGATGACACTTGCCGAAAAAGCCTACGACGCCCTGCGCCACGACATCATCCGCGGTGAGCTCGCACCGGGGCGGCCGCTGCGCCTCGCCGATCTCAGCCAGCGCTACGGCATGGGTTTTTCACCGCTGCGTGAGGCGCTGAACCGCTTGCAGGCCGAGCGGCTGGTGATGGCCGAATCGCTGCGCGGGTTTCGCGTCGCGCCGCTGTCGCTGGACGAGTTGCACGACGCGATGGCGCTTCGCATCGTCATCGAAACGGAGGCGCTCAAGGCCTCGATCGGCCATGGCGACGATGCCTGGGCGTCCGGCATCGTTTCCGCCCTCTATGCCTTGAACCTGCAGGCGGCTCGCACCGGCGGCGAGGCCAACATCTGGACACTGGAGGCGCGGCACCATGCCTTCCACCGCGCCCTGCTGGCGGCCTGCAACTCGCCCTGGATGATGGAATTCTTCGAGCGCCTCTATGCCGCGACCGAGCGCTACCGCATTCCCGTCCTGCTCGCGGCGGCGCTGCCGGCGGGCCGCGACGTACAGGCCGAGCACAGCGCGCTGGCGCAGGCGACCCTCGACCGCGACGCCGGGAAGGCATCGGCATTGCTCGATCAGCACTACCGCCGGACGGTGGACGACCTTGCCGAGGCCATCCGCGCCAACGACGGCGACATCCTTCGGGTCCGGCTCTTCGGCTGACGTCCTCATACTTGCCTGCGGTGAAATTGGGACGGGACTTCGGTGGCAACGGATGTAAGCGGATTGGAACGCGTGACAGGGCCGGAAGGCACCGCGACGGCTACATGGGAGGAAGAATGACGATAGGGATCGGGGTGATCGGTGCGGGTGTCATGGGGGCCGACCACGCCCGCACGGTGGCGCGTCATGTTGGCGGCGCGGAGCTCGTCGCCATCTCGGATCCGGACGAAAGCCGTGCGCGGGCGATCTCCGGCGAGATCGCCGGCTGCCGTCCCTTCACCGACGGCCTGGAACTGATCGCGGATCCGGCGGTCGAAGCCGTCCTGATCGCCTCGCCCGATCACACGCATGTCGGCTTCGTGCTTGCCTGCCTCGGGGCAGGCAAGCACGTCCTGTGCGAGAAACCGCTGGCGCCAACCTCCGCGGGATGCCGCGAAGTGCTCGAGGCGGAGCGGGCGCTCGGCAGGCGCCTGATCCAGGTCGGGTTCATGCGCCGCTTCGATCCGGCCTATGTCGAGATGCGCAGCGTCCTGAAGCGGGGCGAGCTGGGGAAGGCGCTTCTGCTGCACTGCGCTCATCGCAACGCGACCGCTCCCGGCTTCTTCACGCCGGAAATGTCCATCACCAACGCCGCCGTGCACGAATTCGACATCCTCCGCTGGCTGACCGGCAGCGAGATCATTGCCGTGACGGCCCTGAACTCGGCGCGGAAGGGCGACGGCGGCCTGCGCGATCCGCTCGTGCTTCTGGTCGAGATGGAGGATGGTGTGCTGGCCGACGTCGAGCTGTTCATGAACGCCGCCTACGGTTACGACATCCGCACCGAACTCGTCTGCGAGAACGGCACCGTCGATCTCGGGCGGCCCGCTCCCAATTTGCATCGCCGGGCCGGCACGGAGGCCCGCTCCTTCCCCAGCGATTGGCGGGGGCGCTTCGGCGACGCCTACCGGCTGCAGCTCCAGGCATGGCTGGCGTCCGTGCGGGGACAGGAGCCGGCCGGCGCCGACGCCAGCGACGGACTTGCAGCCACGCGGGTCGCGGAAGCCGCCCTGGCGTCGCTCGAGAGCGGCCGTCGCGTGGAAATCGCCACGGACCGGCCGTGATCGCCGCGGCGTCGCGTGAAAGGCTGGCGCGGCGCCTTACGGGGCACCGCGGCGCCGACCTTATCCCAGTAGCGACTTCAGCCTGAAACCCGGGTCGGCAAGGCTGGCCGGGTCCGGCTTGGCGCCCCTGGCGATCAGCATCTCGGCGAGGCGGACGTCCTTCGCGACGACGTTGCCGGGACCGACACCTCCGGCGGCCATGAGCCGGCCGTCCTCGGCTAGCTGGAAGAGAATGAAGGCCCCGTCAGCGAGATCGCGCCGCACGGTCGTCGCGGCGTGATCGGGTACGCCGGCGATCTGCATCGTATGGTCGTACTGATCGGACCAGAACCACGGAACGGCGGCGTGGGCCTCGCCTGCGCCCAGCATGTTCCGGGCGGCGAGGGCGCCCTGTTCCTGGGCGTTGCGCCAGGATTCCAGCCGGGTCCGCCGGCCGTCATGGCTAGCCAGCGGGAAGGAGCAGCAGTCGCCCGCCGCGAAGATGAAGGGGTCGGAGGTGGCGAGCGTGGCATCGACGGCGATGCCGTTGTCGAGCGCGAGGCCGGCGGCCTCGGCGAGCGCCACGTTGGGCACGGCGCCGATGCCGACCAGCAGCAGTTCCGCCTCGACGGTGCGGCCGTCCGCCAGCCTCACGGCGACCCGGTCTCCGGCGTCCTCGATGGCGGCGATGCCGACGCCGCAGAGGATGCGAACGCCGTTGTCGGCGTGCAGCCGGTGAATGCGTTCGGCGATGTCGGCCGGAACGCCGCGCATCAGGATGCGCGGCTGCGCTTCGACGACCGTGACGTCCGTCCTGCGCTGGCGCGCCGAAGCGGCGAGTTCAAGGCCGATGAAACCGCCGCCGATAACGGCGAGACGCTTTCCCGGACCGAGCCGCTCGGCGATCCTGCCCGCATCGTCCAGCGTGCGCAGATAGGCGATGCGCGGGCCTTCGCGGGCCAGCGCGAGGCGGCGCGGCGAGCAGCCGGTCGCCAGGAGCAGCCTGTCGTAGGGGAGGGTGCCGCCGTCGGCCAGGGAGATTCGGCGCGCTGCCCGGTCGATCGACACGACCGGCGACGACAGCATCAATGCTATCGCCGCGTCCGCATAGCGGCCCGGTTCCGCTATCGTTTTCGCGCCGGGAGCCTGCGGGCCGGTGATCGCATCCTTGGAGAGCGGCGGTCGTTCATAGGGAGGATGCCGTTCCTCGCCGATGAGCGTGACGCGACCGCCATAACCGGCTTCGCGCAGCGCAAACGCGGCGCGCGCGCCGCACTCGCCGGCTCCTACGATGACCATCCCTCCATCCACCGCCATCACCCGATCCGGATCAGAACTTCGCCTGCCTCGACCTTGGCCGGACAGGTCCCGAGGTCGACGCGGATGCGAGCGCTGACACCGTTGGTGACTATGCTCATGATGACCTCCCTGCAGCGGAACCGCCATGCCGGCCGCGCTGCCTCGCATGTGGGATATCAAAATCGGTCATTCCTCTCAATCATATTGCAAGGTTTTCGATCATTATCTATCATCACGATAAGAGGTAACCTTGGCCAAGCGACCGACCATATCGGACCTTGCGCGCGCTTCCGGCGTCAGCGTCGCGACCGTGGACCGCGTCCTGAACGGGCGCCTGCCGGTGCGCGAGGAGACCGCCCGGCGCGTCTGCGACGCGGCCGCCGACATCGGCTACCATGCGGCCGGGCTGATCGAGCAGCGGCTGCGCAAGGAATTGCCGGAATTCCGCCTGGGCTTCCTGCTGCTACGGTCGAAGGACGGCTTCTATCGGACTTTCGCCGATGAGCTGGAGCGGGCGATGGCGCAGGCGCAGCGCTTTCGCGGTGCCGCCGTGATCGAGTTCGCCGAATCCCTCGAACCGGAAGAAATGGTGGAGCGGCTGTCGCGGCTGGCCGGCAAATGCGAGGCGGTCGCCCTGGTCAGCCCCGACCATCCGACGCTGACGGCGGCGGTCGTCGATCTCAAGGCGCGTGGCGTGCCGGTATTCTCGCTTCTGTCCGATTTCGGCGCGGGGGTGCGCGCCGGCTATATCGGCATCGACAACCTCAAGGTGGGACGAACGGCCGCCTGGATGATCGCCAAATGCGCGCCTCGGACGGGCAAGGTGGCGCTGTTCGTCGGCAGCCACCGGTTTCACGGGCACGAACTGCGCGAGATCGGCTTCCGCGCCTTCTTTCGCGAGCGGGCGATGGACTTCACGGTGCTGGAGACGCTGGTCAACCACGAATCGCATGAAAGCACGCACGAGTCGCTCGTCGGCCTGCTGGCCGGGCACGAGGATCTCGTGGGCTGCTATGTCGCCGGCGGCGGCGCCGAGGGCGCGATCTCGGCGATGCGGCAAGTGAAACCGGCTCGGATGCCGGTGGTGATCTGCAACGAGATCACGGCCGACCGTCGCGCCGCGCTTGCGGAGGGGCTGGTGACCATGGTCATCAATACGCCCCTTCCCACGCTATGCCGCACGCTCGTGGACCTGATGGCCGGTGCCGTGGCAGCGGGCGCTTCCGCGGTGCCGAGCCAGACATTCCTGCCGTTCGACATATTCGTTCCGGAAAGCGTCTGACGACGGCCGGCAGGCATTTTGTGCGGCCAAGTGCGAATAGCCTCTTGCGTTGCCGCACCGTCCTGAAGACCATTTTGCCGAATTGGAGTTTTCGGCATTTTTGTTGCAGACCGTCGACCGGGCGCCTGGTAGCGGATCGTGGCAACAGGCAGTGCGGATAGGGGGTTGAGCCCGGAGGATGAAAATGTCGGATCCGAATGCAAGAAACGAGGGTACCCGGGCGATCGTCACCGGCGGCGCGCAAGGCATCGGCTTTGCCGTCGCGAAGCAGCTCGTCGCCGAAGGCTGCAAAGCGCTGGCGCTGGTCGGGCGTTCCGGGGAAAAGGGCGCGGCCGCGGTCGCCGAACTGGAGCGGCTCGGCGCCGAGGCGCTTTTCATCGGCGCCGATGTCTCCGAGCCTGCCAATTGCGCACGGGCGGTCGCGGAAGCGACCGAGCGTTTCGGCACGATCAACGGTCTGGTCAACGCGGCTGCCTCTTCTGCCCGGGGCTCGCTGACCGAAACCACGCCGGAACTGTTCGACTTCCTATTCAACACCAATGTGCGAGGGCCCTTCTTCCTGATGCAGGGCGTGGTGAAGGGCCTGCTGCAAGCCAGGGCGCCGGGCTCCATCGTCAACGTGCTGTCGATGTCGGCGCATGCCGGCCAGTCGTTCCTGACGCCCTACTCGAGCAGCAAGGGCGCGCTTGCCGTCCTGACCAAGAACGTCGCCGCGAGCTACCGGAAGAACCGCATCCGCTGCAACGCCGTGCTCCCTGGATGGATGGACACGGAAGGCGAGGACGCGGTCCAGAGGAAATTCCACGACGCGCCTGACAACTGGCTCGAACTGGCCGAAGCCGACCAGCCCATGGGCCAACTCGTCAAGCCGCACCAGCTCGCCGCGCTGATCACCTATATGATCAGTCCGCAGTCGGGCGTCATGACGGGAGCGCTCGTCGACTACGACCAGAACGTCGCGGGCGTCGTGGGGGAGTGATCTCCTGCGGCCATGGACCAGGGCGGCCGCTTGGGCTGGAGCGCCGGACGGGGCGACCGCGGTTGCCGCCGGCCCTGCCTCTTGCAATGCACGGGGCGATGGCCAGGGGCGCTCGCGGCGCATCTGATACTCCACAACTTTTCAGGATGGAATAACTAGTTCATTGTGCGCGGCCGCATCTGGTTCGGAGGACGAATGAGCGAAGGCTTGACGGTGCCCCGGGACTACGAGTCGCTTCGCGAGCTCATCCTCCGCCAGCGGCAGAAACTGCCGAAGCGGATCGCCCAGGTCGCCGCATATTCCCTGGACAATCCGGATGAGATCGCCTTCGGCACGGCCGCCAGCATCGCGGCGGCCTCCGGCGTTCAGCCATCCACCTTGATCCGCTTCGCGCATCACCTGGGCTATGACGGCTTCACCAGCCTTCAAACTGTCTTCCGCGAACGGTTGCGGGAACGAACCTCGTCTTATGACGAGCGTCTGAACGCGCTTCGAAGCAGCGGAGCGGGGAGCCGGAATCGCCGCATTGCCGAAGGTTTCGTCGGCGCCTCGATCCGGTCGCTCGAAACCATGCTGCACAAGCTCGGGGAGGAGGAGCTCGACAGAGCCGTGGCGCGCCTGGCAAAGGCTGAGACGATCTACATCGTCGCCCGCCGCCGGGCCTATCCTGTCGCGACCTATCTGGCCTACGCCTTCGGCAAGCTCAGGATCCGCTATCTGCTGGTCGATTCGTCGGCGGGGCTGGATCCCGAGATCCTGAATTTCGCAACGGACAAGGATGCCGCGATCGTCGTCAGCTTCTCGCCCTATGCCCCGGCCACCCTGGCCCATGCCACCGCGCTGGCCGAGCTCGGGGTCGACGTCATCGCCATAACCGACAGCGCGTTCTCGCCGCTCGCCCAGTCGGCGAGCCAGTGGTTCGAGATCGCCGAGGCCGACCACGCCGGGTTCCGTTCGCTTGCGGCAACGATGGCCGTCGCCATCACGCTGGCCGTGGCCGTCGCCGAGGCGCGTCGCGGCGACGGTTGAATGCGGGCTTTCACGCGCTTTCCGGCTCGACATCGATCGGCAGATGCCGCAACGGACACGGCGGCGCGCTCGAGAATTCGACCGATGCCTCATATGCGCCTATACGAAACCGAGCCGTCGATCCCACGCTCAGGAGCAGCCGGATGCAGCCCGTCTACATCACCTATCTCAACCGCTTCGACATCGAGGCGGCGATGCTGTCGGACGCCGAGATCCTCGAGGCGATCGAGGCCAGCCTCGGCATGCAGGGGAGGGGAGAGACGGTGATCGAGCCGCGCATGCATCTGGAGCCGCGGGCCGGCGTGGAGGGCCATTTCAACGTGCTGCGCGGCTGGATCGGCGGCGGGATCGACGCGGCCGGCGTGAAGGTGGTCGGCGACTTCGTCGACAACTACAAGCACGGCATGCCTTCCGAGTTCGGCGTGCTCAACCTGTTCGATCCGCGCACCGGCAAGCCGACGGCCATCCTCGACGCCAGCGGCATCACCGACATGCGTACCGGCGCGGTGACGGCGATCGGCGCGAAGCACCTCGCCCGCAAGGGTTCGAAGGTGCTCGGCCATGTTGGGTCGCGCGGCACCGCCTACTGGAACGTCCGCCTGCTCGACCATCTCTTCGACTTCGAGGAGATCCGCGTGCATTCGCGCCGGCCGGAAAGCCGCAACGGTTTTGCCGAGCGCCTGTCGCGCGACCTCGGCAAGCCGGTCGTGGCGACCGAGGACTGGCGGAGCTGCGTGGAGGGCGCCGACATCGTCGTCGAGGCGTCGCGTCTGAGCCGGCCGGAGCCGATGCTGAAGACCGAATGGATCAAGCGCGGTGCGCTGGTCGTGCCCTACGGCACCATGAGCGCGGTCGAGCTATCGCTCACCGACATCATGGCCAAGATGGTGGTGGACGACTGGGGCCAGTGCAAGGGCGGCAAATTCGGCTCGCTGCGCGCTCATGTCGAGGCCGGCAAGCTCTCCGAGCGGACGCTGCACGCCGAGCTCGGCCAGATCGTCGCCGGGCTGAAGCCCGGCCGCGAGAGCGAGGACGAGACCAACCTGTTCTGGCATCGCGGCCTGTCGCTCTCCGACATCGCGCTCGGCCATGCCTTCCTGGAGAAGGCCGAGGCGCTCCGCGTCGGCCACCGCCTGCGCTACGCCTGACCAAGGTGCCGGCATGACCACGCTGACGATCGGCGAGCGCGAGCTGGACATAGCCGACGTCGTCGCGGCGTCGCGGGGAAGGATGCGCATCGCCGTGACGCCGGAGCTGCGCGAGCGCATGCAGCAGGCGCGCGACATCCTCGACGACCATCTGCGTCGCGACGTCCCGGTCTACGGCCTCAACACCGGCCTCGGCGGCAATATCGGCCACCGCATCGCGCCCGACGAGGCGTCAGCGCTGCAGGCCGATCTCGTCATGGCGCGCGTGGCCGGCGTCGGCGCGCCGCTCTCCATAGAGGCAAGCCGCGCCGTCCTGTTCTGCCGCATCGCCGGCCTGGCGCAGGGCGGAGCAGGCATCTCGCTGCCGGTCTTCGACACGCTGGTCGCGATGCTGGCGGCCGACATGATACCGGTGATCCCGTCGCGCGGCTCCACCGGCGCCAGCGACCTCGTCCAGACCATGAGCCTAGCCGCCGCCGCGATCGGCGCCGGCGCGGTGCACTGGCGCAGCCGGACCATGCCGGCGGCGGAGGCGCTCGCGGCCGCCGGGCTGACGCTTGCCCGGCTGGCGCCGAAGGACGGGCTCTCCATCGGCAGCGCTTCCTCCGTCGCCTGCGCCATGGCCGCGCTGGCACTGGCCGAATTGGACGACCTGCTGGCCATGCACGTTGCCGCCGCGGCGCTCGCCTGCCAGGGTTTTGGCGCCAATCCGCACCTGTTCGACGCCGAAGTCGTGGCGGCGCGGCCGGCCGGGCGTCAGGTCGAGGCGGCGGCGTTGTTCCGCCGGGCGCTGGCCGGCGGCGACTTCTTCACGCGCGTGCCGGCCAAGGTCCAGGACGCGATCTCGTTCCGCGCCCTGCCGCAGGTGATGGGCGCCGTCATGGCCGCGCGAGAGGCGGCGGCGCGGGAGGTCCGCGTCGAGCTCAACGGCGCCGCAGACAATCCCCTGGTGCTCGGCGCCGCCGGCCTGGTGCGGCCCTCGGCCAACTTCCTGACGCCGTCGCTGGCACTCGCCTTCGACACGCTGGCGATCGCCGTGGCGCAGCTCGCCACCGCATCGGTGCAGCGCTCGATCAAGCTGATGACGGCCCGACTCTCCGGCCTGCCCAACTATCTTTCGCCGGTCGGCGGCGCATCCGCCGGCTTCGTCCCAATGCAGAAGTCGCTCGCCGCCCTGCACGCGGAGATCCGGCTGAAGACGATTCCCGCCAGCATCGACGGCGTGGTCGTGTCGGACATGGTCGAGGACATCGCCACCAACAGCGTGCTCGCCGTCTCGAAGTTCGGCGAGCAGTTCGAGCCGATGCGGTGGCTGATCGCGATCGAGGCGATGGTCGCCGCGCAGGCGGTCGACCTGCGCCGCCGCGGCGAGCCCGGCCTGGCGCTGGGCCGGGCGGCGGGCGAGGTTTACCGGCGCCTGCGCGCCGTCGTCGTCGAATTGGATGCCGACCGGGCGACCGGTCCGGACGCGTCCGCCGCTCTTGGCGCCCTGTGGCATGCCGACAGCGTGGATGCCGTTCGCGGGATGTTGGAGCATGATCCCGAGAAGCTGTAAAATTTGTCAGATAAATTTTGACCGATAAAGCCCCCTCTCCGTCTCGCCCTTCGGGCTCGCCACCTCTCCCCCACTTCGTGGGGGCGAGGAACCGCTGCCGCGATGCCAGCGCTTCTCCAGCCTGGGTTCCTCGCCCCCACGAAGTGGGGGAGAGGTGGCG